>JAIRPN010000003.1 GCA_031256975.1 Verrucomicrobiales bacterium
CCCTTTGGGAGGCTGCGAAGAGTGGCCGGTTAAGAAGCGGTAAAAAACCTGCAAGTCCTTGAAAATGAGAGACCTTGACAAACTGATCTGTTGTTCGCGCTCGCGCGCTCGCGCGCTCGCGCGCTCGCGCGCTCGCGCGCTCCAAGCGTAGAGTTCTCTCCCTTCCTTCCAAAAACTCGCTCTCTTGTGTATACATTTTTGCACAAAAGGAATGGGTATTAAACATTTTGCCACATTGTTCATTGTTGATGCCTGCCGGTTATGTTCCGCTTCAACCTGACAGGGACTCACTTCACGCCGGCAGCGGCTGTTGTTTCAGTCAACCAAGCCTTGGTTTTCGGTCAGCCATGCGTTACTGCAACCTGACAGCAATTCGCTTCCTGCTGACAGTAACTTGTTTCCAGTTCAACAGTGCGTTACTTCGCGCTTGTTATCCCTTTTGTCCGCCACGCCACAGGTCTTGGCGGCGGCACCTTAAACCCAACCCCTGAAAGGAAAACTCCCCCCGTATGAACCCCAACCTCAACCGTCATCTCCCTCCCTATATGCCGCGCCAGGAAGCCTTGCTGCTGATCTGGATCGAACAATTCCTCAACGGCCTCAAACCGATGCTCGGCCTGTTCCAGATCGAGCAGCAGGACTATGAGCAATATATGGAGGGTTTCGGGTCGCTCAAGAACGCCTACGACTGCCATGTCCACAGCGACGGCTTGGCGAAGGCCAACACCCGCTTCAAAGACTTGGTGTTCTATGATCGCAACCATTTGACGACAAGCGCGCCGCGCGAAGAAGGGGTAATCTTCCCCGGAGTGAATACTCTCGAAGGCGGTTATGTCTGGCGACTGGCGGAACTGATCGAGGAAAAGATTTTACCCAATCCCGCCTGCTCGGAGGACATCAAACGGCAGTTGCAAATCCTGCCGGTTGCCCATGCGGTGCCTTCGCCGGAACAACTGGTGGCGGAGCCGGACATCGTGTGCGACGGCTCCAAGGTCACGATTCACACCACCATCCCCAAACCCGCCGACAGCCAGATCGTGCATGTGGACAAGCATGACGGCAAGGGCATGGTCAAGGAGCGGGAAACACCGAAGGCCAACTGTGAATACCAGACCGAGTTGCCGGAAATAGAAACGTTGTGGACCTTCAAGGTGGCCCTGAGCATCAAGGGCCGCGAAGTCGGCACCGCTGCCTACGTCAATGTGTTGGTCAAATGCACCTGAAAACATGCCCAGCCATCAAACCCCCTTGAAAACTGCCTGTTTTAGCGCCAAAGACGGTCAATCCACGCAGTTCATATATGAGTTTATGCAGTTGGCATAATTATTTTTGTCTATGTGACTATTGTACCACACAATATTAGCGGATTGAATACAAGTGCTTGTTAAGAACAAGAATTTTTAACAGAGTGAGGAGTAAAACATATGAAAAATAGTATTTATCTTAGATTGCTGACGTGTGTCTTCGTGTGTCTGGTGTCGGTTCCGGCGATTGCCGCGACATGGACTGGAAACGCAAATGACCATAACTGGTTTACGGGCGGAAATTGGGACACGGGTTCCGTGCCCGGCCCGGGAAATACGGTTTATCTTACCGAGGACTTGGCGACAATTAGCAGCGGGTCCTACACCTCGGTTGGAACCGTGACGGTGAACACCGGTGCCACTGGCAAGTTGACGGTTGATTCCAATGCCTTTCTGGATACGGGACTTTTTTACGTTGGTTCCGGTAGCGGGAATTCGGGAAAGATTCTGGTTGAGGAGGGTGCCACCATTTTTGCCAGTACGCTGCATGTCGGTTACGACGGCGGATCGGGAGAGATCGAAATCAATGGTGGCGAGGTCAGGACTTCCTACTGGAATTTTTTAAATATCGGTTATTCAGGCTACGGGCAAGTTACCGTCAATAATAACGGGCTGTTGAACAGTACCTGGGACATTAACGTCGGTTCCTACGGGACCGGAGTTTTGGTTGTCAATAGCGGCACGGCGCAAGCGGGGGCGGGGGGTTCCGACTGGGCGGTGATTATCGGCGGATATAGCAGCGGGGCTCCGGTGGGCAGCGGTACTGCGATCATTAACGGCGGTTTGTTGCAGGGTGGGGATTTTTATGTGGGGCGCAGCGGCACCGGCACATTGGAAATCAATAACGATGGCAAAGTCATCGTTTACGGTTGGGCAAAGATTGGCGGCGACACTTATGAGGGCATGTACGGCACGGGTTATACCACGGTGAACGACCAGGGGGTGATGGAAACGAGGCAATCTCTTTATGTGGCCACCGGCGGCACGGCGGCTTTGACCATCAATCAGCAAGGCCAGGTGTTAAACAAGGACAGCGCTTATATCGGTTACTACACCAGCGGCGTGGGGACTGTGACGGTCAATGACAATGGGTTGATGGATAATCAAAATGATCTGCTGGTCGGTGTTTATGGCAGCGGCACGTTGGTCATGACCGGCGGCACGATTCGCAATGGCAGAAACGAGGTGATTGGCAGTGGCACGGGCTCGCAAGGTTCGGTGCTGGTCGGCGGCAGCGGCAATATGTACACGACCGGAACTTTGTATGTGGGCAATTCCGGCACCGGCAGGTTGACCGTGACGGACAATGGATTTGTGAGCAACGGCGGATTTGGCATTATCGGTACCGGCTCAAGCAGTACGGGTTCTGTTTTGGTGAGCGGGCAGGGCGAATGGCAGACTGCCGGGTTGTATGTTGGCAATTCGGGCAGCGGCATCCTGGAAATCAGCGGTAGCGGCAAGGTGAATAACACCGGCAGCGGCATAATCGGGGTTTACGGCAAAGGAGTTGGGAGTGTCACCGTGACTGACCACGGGCAGTTGACGAGTAACGGGTTGTTTGTGGGCTATTCCGGCACTGGCAGTTTGAATGTGAACGGGGGTGCGGTGCTTGTCGGGGGAACCGTTGTGGTCGCTGCAAATACCACAGCCAATGGTGCGATCACCCTGCGGAACGGAGGATTGCTGGCGGCCCAGGGCATTGTGAAGGGTTCCGGTGACGGCAGTCTTGATTTTGACGGCGGGGTGCTTTCCGCCTTGTCCGATAACAGCGATTTTATTGCCAATCTTGCCACGGTTGGCCTTGCTGGTGACGGCGGCACCATTAATACCAATGAATATAATATCTCGATCAACAATGTGTTTTCCGGCAGCGGTTCGCTTATCAAGCAAGGTTCCGGCACCCTGACGCTTGGCGCGGTCAACAGTTACACCGGAAATACCGTTGTCAGCGGAGGAGCCTTGGTGGCGGGGGTGCAGAATGCTATCGCCTCCAGCGGCGCGCTGATCATCCAGCAGGGCGCGCTATTTGACATGAATGGTCTCGACCAGAATGTCGGCCGATTGGTCAATGACGGTTTGGTGAATTTCTCGGCCATTGGCAAGACTCTTACCGTCGATGGCGAGCTCAGTGGAAACGGCAGCTTCAAGATGGATGTCGATATTGCGGCAGGTTATGGTGACCGGATTGACGCGCTCGGTGTTGTCGATGGCAATCATCAATTACTTATCACTAATTTAAATAGTGACAACGTTACCGGCAACGAGGCCCCCCTGTTGGTGGTACAGACCACCAACGGAGTCGGCGCTTTCAGCGGCACCGCCGGCATCGGCATGTTCAATTACGCCTTGGAAAACGGCACAAAATTCAATTTGAGTGCCAACAACGGGTACCTCGGCCTGACTCACGAGGTTAGCTCCGGCGGTTCCAATGTACTCGCTGCGGCAGCGGCGCAAAGCATGGGCTGGCTGACACAGTTGGACACACTGGGCAAACGCATGGGCGAGTTGCGCTTGAACCATGCAGCCAATCCCGCAAGCCTGACTGGCGGCTGGCTGGAGAATGCCTGGGTGAG
This sequence comes from Verrucomicrobiales bacterium, assembly GCA_031256975.1. Lineage (GTDB taxonomy): Bacteria > Verrucomicrobiota > Verrucomicrobiia > Methylacidiphilales > JAAUTS01 > JAIRPN01. Next base: position 3,878 of record JAIRPN010000003.1, read on the forward strand.
AAGTTACGGGCAGCAGGTGAATTTTGGCAGCAAGGTTAGCGGCACCCCGTATCGGGAACAACTTTACGGCGTGGACTTGGGAACCGACAAGGCGTGGCAAATTGATGCTGAAAATCTGCTCTACACCGGCGTGTTCATCGGCTACGGCAGCAGTGACCGTGACCTGCGTGACGGTTTCGGTTCGAACGGAAATACGGACAGCTATTATACCGGTTTCTATGGCACCTGGCTGCACGACAGCGGCTGGTATGCCGATCTGGTCGGCAAGGCGCAATACTTTGACAACAGTTTCAACGCGCTGGATGCCAGCACCAATAGTACCACCGGGGAATATAACAACTGGGGTATGGGTATCAGCTTGGAAGTGGGCAAGCAATTCAAGTTCAAGGACGGCTGGTTTGCCGAGCCACAGGCACAGATCAGCTACGTGCATTTCACCGACGCCAACTACCGGACCGGCGGCGACAATCAGTTTGCGGTCAGCCTGGGCGATGCCGACGTGGTGCAGTTCCGTGGCAGCTTGATTCTGGGACGAACCATCACATTCGCCAAAAGCCAATCCATTATCCAGCCCTACATCAAGGTCGGCGGGGTGGAGCAGATCAGCAACGGCGGTTACGTGCGGGCCAGCGGCAGCGAATGGCGTCCGAATCTTGACGGAGCGAGGGGCGTGATTGGCGCGGGCATTGTTTACCAACTGGATGACCGCAACCAACTCCATTTCGACTACGAAGCCAGCTTTGGCGACAAATACGACAAACCCTGGGGATTAAACTTTGGCTACAGACACCAGTTTTGAAGCAATACATTCAACGCGGAGGCGCGGAGTTTGCTGAGGTTCTATTTAAATTAAAATAATCTCCGTGTTCTCTGCGCCTTTGCGGTTGGTCATCCGTCGTTGCATTGATTACGCGTTGAAGAAGTTCGTTAGCGAGGAGGTCAACATCCTGACATTAAAATAGGCTTTGTTTCGAGGTATTTTTATGATACAACGTGAGAATTATGTATATAAAGTATAATACAATGAAAATTACCCCTTATGAAAATAAATACTGTAGAAATCATCCGGACGCCGGCCTGCCTTGCGGCGGTGGTGCTGGTATCCATCCTGTTTAGGCCCAGTCCCGCTGCCGCGCAAGCCTACTGGAACGTTTCCGGCACCGGTGATTGGAATATTGATGCCAACTGGAGCGGCAACATCACTCCCGACATCTCCGGCACGGCTATTATCAACAACTCTGGTACTGCCGTCATCCTTTCCGGCAGTTCCGGCCAATCCGACACTGTTTACGTGGGTTATTCCTCAGGCAGTAACGGTGGTCTCCTCATCAGTGGTTCACTCAGTGGTAAAGCCGGTTATATCGGCTACAATTCCGGTGCCAATGGCACAGTCGTGGTAAATGGAGCCGGTTACTGGGCCGCCACCGGGAATGCTTTCGGCTCACTCTATGTTGGTTACAGTGGTACCGGAAATTTGACAATTACCGACAGCGGTTCGTTGCAAGCCATTGGTAACAGTTTTATCGGCAGCAATAACACCGGAGTTGGCACCGTGACGGTCAACGGCTCGGGCTATTGGAATAGCGGTAATAGTAGTAGTGTTATTTATGTCGGTAATAGTGGCAGTGGTTCGCTGGTCATTGCCGACAGTGGTTCCGTAAATAGTGCAGGCAACATCTTCGTTGCTTACGCTGGCATTTCTGTTGGCAGCATAACTGTCACGGATTCCGGTTACTTGAACAATAATTCCGCCTATCTGAATATCGGCTATTCCGGTACCGCCACGCTGACTATCGCAGGCAGCGGCTCTGTGCGCGATAGCACCGCCTATCTTGCCGCCAGTAATAACAGCGTCGGCAGCGCAACCATCAGCGGTTCCGGTTTCTGGAATAATACCAATACCCTGAGTATCGGTAATTACGGTACCGGCACCCTGGTTATCAACGAGAGCGGTTCCGTGAACAGTGCCACCGGTTACATCGGTACCAATGCCGTTGGTGTTGGCAGCGCGGCCGTCAGCGGCTCCGCATTTTGGAGTAATTCCGGCAACCTTTACGTTGGTTACTCCGGCACCGGCAGTCTAACAGTCACCGAAAGCGGCAGTATCCGTGTCGGGGGCACCACTTTTATCGGCTACGGAGCTAGTGGTACCGGCGCCTTGAATCTGCAAGGCGGGCTGTTGGCCACGCGGGGAATCTCCAAAGGGCAGGGGAATGCCACTCTTAATCTCAACGGCAGTACCATTGTTGCCTTGGTCAATAACAACAACTTTTTCAACAACCTCGGCGATCTTGTTCTCAACGGCAGCGGTGTTGATGCCGGACAAAGCACCCTGAAATTCGACACTAACGGCTACACCGTCACCGCCACCAACAATTTCAGTTTCACCGGCAGCAACCGCGCCTTTGAAAAAACCGGTGCGGGTACCCTGACCCTCAGCGGCAGCAGTGACTTGGGCGCCAGCGGCAACCTTTATGCCAACGGCGGTACTCTTGCCATTACCAAGTACTTGCGGAGTTGGTACGGCTACATCGGCGAACTGGCGGGCCAAAGCGCCGCCGTCACTGTCAGTGGCACTTGGAGGAACACCGACAACCTCGTCGGTGGTAATCTCTATATTGGCGACTCAGGAACCGGCAATCTGACGATCACCGGCAACGGTTTGGTCACGAACAGCGAGGGTTTTATCGGCAACAATAACACCGGGGTTGGCTCTGTGACGGTGAGCGGCAACGGTTACTGGAACAACGACGGCGGCGGCTTCAATGTTGGCTATTCCGGCACCGGCAGTCTGACAATCACCGACAGCGGCTCGGTCAACGGTAACTATGGTTACATCGGCCATGACACCAACTCTAACGGCAGCGTGACGGTGAGTGGCAGCGGTTATTGGAACAACAACGGCGGCTCCCTTTACGTTGGTTACTCAGGCACCGGCAATCTGACAATCACCGACAGCGGTTCGGTCAGTGACCAGAGGGGTTACATCGGCCACGAAGACACCGGAGTGGGCACTGTGACCGTGAGCGGCTCGGGCTATTGGAATAATAGAGACGGCCTCTACGTGGGTGGCTACTTCGGCAGCGGTAGTCTGCTCATCACCGACAGCGGCTCGGTCAGCAGTAACTATAGTTACATCGGCGTCTATAACAAAGGTGCTGCGACAGTGAGCGGCAGCGGCTATTGGCAAAGCGCGAACACCCTCTATGTCGGCTACGTAAGCAGCGGCAGCCTGTCCATCCGGGACTGGGGCCGGGTCAACGCTGACGAGATCTATTCACAGAGCTCCCTCGGCACCCTCGACGTGACGCTCACGGACGGTCGCACCAGCGCTTACATTACTTCCGGCACCGCCATTCTGGACGGCACCTTGAACCTGAGCGGCGTCAGTGGCACCGTGCCGCAGACAGCCAGTGAAATAGGCAACGATCGCGTCCTGATTCTGGCAACCACCGATGGCATCGGCGGGGACTTTGCCAACATCATCATTGGCGGCGGCACTAGCACCGCGGACTACGCCACCATCACCGCCGCCAAGAGCGCGGACGGCAAGAACTACGAGGCCGGGCTGTACCTGACCTGGTACACCGGCACCGCCACCGCCCACGGCAATTTCACTGTGGAGGGGACCTTCACCGTTGATCTGCCGCTGGTAGACCAGAACGCTGTCAACCAATCAGGCTGGGATGGCAAGAGCCTGACCAAGCTCGGCGACGGCACGCTGGTACTCAGTGCCAGCAACAGTTACAGCGGCGGCACGCTGATCGACAGCGGCACCCTCGTCGCCCAGGACGCCAACGCGCTTGGCAGCGGCACCGTGGGCCTGCACAGTGTCCTTGACCTGGATTTCACCGGCACGCTGAACAGCGGCAACCTGCTGTCGGGTACCGGCAGCCTGAACGTCCTGCAAGACGTGACCCTTGGCCACGCCAACGACGATTTCACCGGTCACACCACCGTCCTTGAAAATAGCAACCTGAGCCTCGGGGTGAGCAATGCCATTCAGCATAGCAGCGTGACCGTGAACAACGGCGGGGTTCTCAACCTCGGCGGTTTCAATCAAACAGTGGCGAACCTGACCAACAACGGGTTGGTGGACTTCAACCAGCTTGGCAAGAAGCTCACGGTCACCGGGAACCTGGGTGGCAACGGTGACTTCCGCATCGACACCGACATCGCCGCCGGCACCGCCGACACCATCGAAGTGCAGGGGAGCAGCAGCGGCGACCACCGCCTGCTCATCACCAACTTGGGCAATACCCCCACCGGCAAGGAACAAGCCTTGCTGCTGGTGAACACCGCCGACGGTATCGCCACCTTCAGCGGCAGCGTGGGAGTCGGCATGTTCGACTATACCGTGCTCAACGGCGCAGCCCTCAATCTGGACGCAAGCGACTGGTATCTGTCCTTGGTCAGTTCGCAACCGAGCAGTACCGGCGATGCGGTCTTGAATACCGCCGCGGCCATCAGTGGCTTTTGGTTCACGCAGATGGACAACCTGAACAAGCGCATGGGCGAGCTTCGCTATAACGACACCCTTCGACAAGCTCAGGGTGAGCGGGGTTTGGTGGAAAACGTCTGGGTGAGAAGCTATGGACAGCAAGTCAACCTCAATACCGGCATTAGCGGCGTGAAGGGTTTCAGCGAAACGCAGTACGGTGTCGACCTCGGCACCGACAAGGCATGGTTGTTAGATAACAACAACACCCTCTACACCGGGGTCTTCGCCGGATACGGCGGTGCGGATAGAGATTTTCACAGCGGCTATAACGGTTCTACTGACAGCGGCTACGGCGGCTTGTACGGGACCTGGATCAATAAGGATGGCTGGTACGCCGATGCCGTCGCCAAGGGCCAATACTTTGACACCAGTTTTGACGGGGAAGACCACGGTTCTTATAACAGCTACGGTGTTGGACTAAGCCTCGAACTGGGCAGGCAATTCCAATTCGCCGACGGTTGGTTTGCCGAGCCAAGCGTGCAAGTCAGTTATCTCCACTTGATGAACGATAATTACGCCACTACGCAGGGCACGGAGGTGGACCTGAGCGACGCCGACGTTATTCAATTCTACGGTGGTGCCAGGTTAGGGCGGAACATCAAGCTGAACGACAAAGGCTGGCTGCAACCCTACGTCAAAGTGGGCGGCATCCAACAAATCAGCAGTGGCGGGCAGGTCCGCGCCGAAGGCGATGAATGGCGGCCTACCACCGATGGAGCCAGAGGTGTGATCGGCGCGGGCATCGTTTATCAATTCACCGACGCCGACCAACTGCACCTCGATTACGAGGCCAGCTTTGGCGATAAGTACGACAAGCCGTGGGGCCTGAACTTCGGCTATAGACATCAGTTTTGAAGCAACACATTCACCGCTGAGGCGCGGAGAACGAGGAGATTATTTTAATTTAAATAAAACCTCGGCGAACTCCGCGATTCGGCATGAGATTCTGAAACTCTTTCCCGCAGAGCAATTGGCAGGTTTAAGTTCCCCTTATCCTGCCGTTGCCACGATGAAAAGTAAGGCGGCAGCTGCACACCGCCTCTCATAACCCCGCGAAAGCGGGAAGCAAAGGCCAGGCGATTCTTAAGGGATCGCCTGATTTTTTATTTCGCCGAGCTTGCGGTGCTGTCCGGTTGTTGCTGCTCCCAGCCGCCGCCGAGCGACTTGTAGAGGTCGACGATGACGGTGAGCTGGTGCAATTGGGTTTGCGCCAGCTGGATTTGGGTGGGGAACAATTGCTGCTGGGCGTTGATCACTTCCAGGTAATCGGCCTTGCCCGCCTTGTAACGCAGCAGGGAGAGGCGCACTGATTCCTGCGAGGAGTCGACCGCCTGTGCCTGTTGCTGGCGCACGGATTCGAGTTTTTCATGGGTGATCAGCGCGTTGGAAACTTCCTGCAGGGAGTTGAGTACGGTCTGGTCGTAAGTCAGTTCCGCTTCCTTGAAGGCGGCCTTGGCCTGTTTGTATTCCGCCTGCAATTGCCCGCCGTTGAAGATCGGGCCGGACATGGTGGCGGCCAGCGACCAGGCGTTGGCGGAACCGGCGGTGAAGGTTGAGAGGGCCGGGCTGACTTTGCCGAGCAGCGAGGTCAGGCCGATCTGCGGGAAGAATTGCGCCACGGCGACGCCGATGTCGGCATTGGCGGCGCGGAGCCTGGCTTCCGCCTCGAGGATGTCGGGACGGCGGCGCAGCAGGGCGGAGGGAATGCCGGCGGGAATTTCCGGCGGCAGTTTCTGGCCGAGCAGGGTGCTGTCGCGCTTGACAGGCCCCGGGGGAAGGCCCAGCAGGATGTTGATCTGGTTTTCCTTCACCGCGATCTGGCGTTCGAGTTCCGGGATGGCGGCGGCGGTGGAGGCGAGCGAGGTCCTGGCGCGCGAGACATCGAGGTCGGACGCGGTACCGGCGTTGAGGCGGGTCTGGAACAGTTGGAGGCTTTCGGTGAATGACTTGGTGGTGTCGACGGCGATTTGTTTTTCCAGGTCGAGCTCGAGCAACTCGAAATAGTTGCGCGCGACATCGGCGATCAGCGAGGTCAGCACCCCGTCGCGGACTTCCTCGCTGGCGAGGTAACGCGCGGTGGCGGCCTCGTCGGAGCGGCGCAAACGGCCCCAGATGTCGATTTCCCACGCCACGTCCAGGGTGGTGAGCGCGTAGTTGCTGGTGTCGCCGTTGTTCGGGAACGGCGAGCTCTGGAATGAATTGCGTTCGCGGCTGACCCCGCCGTTGTAGCTGAGGTTGGGATAGAAGCGCGACTTGGCTTGTGAGGCCAGCGCGCGGGATTGTTCCACGCGGGTGACGGCGATGCGCAGGTCGTAATTGTTCTTCAAGGCATCGCTGAGCAGTTGCTGCAGGGTGGGATCCTGGAATACCTGCCACCAGGGCAGGTCGGCGAGGCTGCGTTCCCCGGCCTGGTCCTGGCCGCGGAACGTGCCGGGAAGATGCTCGGCGGTCGGCGCCTTGTAATCGGGCCCGACCGCGCAGGCGGCGAGCAGGACGGAGGTGGTCAGCAATAAAAGGATTCTCATACGTTTTTTACCGGTTCGGATTGTGGCGCGGGCACGGGTTTTTTCTTCCAGCCCAGTTTCATCACCGTGACATAGAACACCGGGGTGAGGAACAGGCCGAACAGGGTGACGCCGATCATGCCGGAGAACACCGCGATGCCCATGGCCTGGCGCATCTCGGAACCTGCGCCCTTGGAGATGACCAGTGGCACCACGCCCGCGATGAAGGCGATGGAGGTCATCAGGATCGGGCGCAAACGCAGGCGGCAGGCTTCGATGACCGCCTGCATGGAGCTCATGCCTTCGTCCTGTTTTTGTTTGGCGAACTCGATGATCAGGATGGCGTTCTTGCAGGCCAGGCCGACCAGCACGATCAGGCCGATCTGGGTGAAGATATTGTTGTCACTGCCATCGAGCCAGACACCGCTGATGGCGAACAGCAGGCACATCGGTACGATCAGGATGATTGCCAGTGGCAAACGCAAACTTTCATACAACGCGGCGAGCACCAGAAACACCAGCAGGATGCAAAGCGGATACACATACACGGCGGTGTTGCCCGCGAGGATGCGCTGGTAGGTGAGGTCGGTCCATTCCATCTTCATGCCCTGCGGCAGATTCTGGTCGGCGATGTTGCTCATCAACTCCTCGACCTGTCCGGAACTGTAGCCGGGCGCGGGGCCGCCGTTGATTTCCGCGGCGGGATAACCGTTGTAACGCATGGCGCGGTCAGGACCGTGGGTTTCCTTGATGGTGACGAGGGCGCTGAGCGGCACCATCTGTCCGGCGGCGTTGCGGGTTTTCAACCGGGTGATGTCCTCGGAATGTTCGCGGAACTGCGCCTCCGATTGAGCGATCACTTGGAAGGTGCGGCCGAAGCGGTTGAAGTCATTGACGTACAACGAACCCAGATAGATCTGCAGGGTTTCAAATAAATTTTGCAAGGGCACGCCCTGGGTCTTGGCTTTCACGCGGTCGATTTCCGCGTCGAGCTGCGGCACGTTGACGGTGAAGGTGGAAAACAAACCGCCGAAGCCGGGGGTCTGCATGCCTTTGCCCATCAGGTCCTGCACGCTTTGGTACAAGGCGTCGTTGCCGAGGTCGGCGCGATCCTCGATGTAGCATTTGAAACCGCCGATGGTGCCGAGGCCCATCACCGGGGGCGCGGGTACGGCCAGTACGAAAGCTTCCTGGATGGCGGCGCCGAATTTCTGGTTGAGTGCCGACATGATGGCCATGCCGCTGAGGTCGGGCGTGGTGCGTTCCTCAAAGGGCTTGAGGGTGAAGAACACAATGCCGGAACTGGACGACACGCTGAAGCCGTTGATGCTCAGGCCGGGGAAGGACACGGCGTGCTCGACGCCGGGTTGTTTCAGCCCGATCTCGCTCATGTGTCTCAACACTTCCTCGGTGCGGTTGATCGAGGCGCCTTCCGGCAATTGCGCGAAGGCCACCAGGTATTGCTTGTCCTGAATCGGCACGAAGCCGCTGGGCACCTTGCTGAAGCTCCAGCCGGTCATGAACAGCAGTCCGCAGTACAGGAGCAGCATGATGAAGCTCTTGCGTACCACACCGCCGACGGCGGCGGAATATTTTTTGCCCGACCAGGCGAATGCCTTGTTGAAGGGGCGGAAGAACCAGCCGAGCAGGGCGTCCATGATGCGGGTGAAGAAATCTTTCGGCGCGTGATGGCTTTTCAATAACAAGGCGCTGAGAGCGGGCGACAGGGTGAGGGAATTGAACGCCGAGATTACCGTCGAGATGGCAATGGTGATGGCGAATTGCTTGTAGAATTGTCCGGTCAGGCCGCTGATGAAGGCGGTCGGTATGAATACTGCGCATAATACCAAGGCGGTGGCAACGATCGGTCCGGTGACTTCCTTCATCGCCTGCTTGGTGGCGTCGATGGGCGAGAGGCCGAGCGCGATGTTGCGCTCGACGTTTTCCACCACCACGATGGCGTCGTCGACCACGATACCGATGGCCAGCACCAGGCCGAACAGGGACAGGGCGTTGATGCTAAAACCGAGCGCATGCATTACCGCGAAGGTGCCGACGAGGGAGACCGGCACCGCTGCCAGCGGGATGATCGAGGCCCGCCAGGTTTGCAGGAACAGGATCACCACGATGACCACCAGAATCAACGCCTCGAACAAGGTGTGTACCACTGCCTCGATGGAGTGTTTGATAAATACCGTGGGATCGTAGTTGATGGAATAATCCAAGCCCTGCGGGAAATTCTTTTTCAACTCCTTCATGGTATCGCGCACGTTTTGTGCCAGTTGCAAGGCGTTGGCGCCGGGGAGCTGGAAGATCGGGATGGCGACGGCGGGTTCATTGTCGATGCGCGAACGCAGGGCGTAGGACGAAGCGTCCAATTCGATGCGGGCGACGTCCTTCAGCAGGGTTTTTTCGCCGTTGGGCCCGGTTTTCAAAATGATGTTGCCGAATTCCTCCTCGTCGATCAGCCGGCCCTTGGCATTGATCTGCAACTCAAAGGCAACTTTGCTTTTGACCGGAGGCTGGCCGACCGCGCCGGCGGCGACCTGGATGTTTTGCTCGCGAATCGCTGCCACCACGTCACTGGCGGTCAGGTCGCGCGCGGCAATCTTGTTGGGATCGAGCCAGACGCGCATGGCGTAGTCGCCGGAACCGAACAGTTGCACCGAACCCGCGCCCGGCAGACGGGCCAGCACATCCTTGACTTGCAGGTTGGCGTAATTGCGCAGGTAAACTTCATTGTAACGATGATCGGGCGAGATGAGGTGAACCACCATCACGATGTCGGAAGATTGCTTGTTAGTGGTGACACCGAGCTGGCGCACTTCCTCAGGCAGTTTCGATAATGCCTGCGATACGCGGTTTTGCACCTGCACCTGTGCCTTGTCGACATCGGTGCCCAGCTTGAAGGTGATGGTTAGCGACATCACACCGTCACTGGTCGACTGCGAGTACATGTAGATGGAATTCTCGACGCCGTTAATGGCTTCTTCCAGGGGCACCGCTACGGTTTCGGCAATGGTCTTGGGGTTGGCGCCGGGGTAGGTGGCTTGCACCACCACCGTAGGCGGCACGACTTCCGGGTACTCGCTGATCGGCAGTTGGAACATGGAGATCAGGCCAATCAGGAAAATGATGGTCGAGAGCACCCCGGCAAAGATCGGCCGGGTGATGAAGAAATGGGAAAAATTCATGACTGTAAGGAATCGCTAATGACGGAACGGGATTATTGTTGCGCCGTTTTGGTGCCGGCTGCAACTGGTGTACTGGCGACCTGTTCCTGCGGCGTCACCGGCAGGCCGGGGCGCGCGCGGTACAGGCCGTTGACCACGATTTTTTCGCCGGGTTGCAGGCCGGAGCGGATGATGCGCTTGCCGTCGATGACGGGACCGAGTTGCACCTGTTGGTATTGCACGACATTTTTGTCATTGAGGGTCAGCACGAATTTTTGTCCCTGGTCGGTGCCGACGGCGGTTTCGTCCACCACGATGGCGGCGTACTGCTTGGTGGCGGGAACGCGCACGCGGGCGAACAATCCGGGAACGATGCGGCCGTCCGGATTGGGAAATACCACGCGCATGACAATGGTGCCGCTGTTGGCGTTAACATGGTTGTCGAATGACTCGACATAGCCCTGGTGCGGATAACCGTTTTCATCGGTCAGGGCGAGTTGCACGGGAATCTTGCCATTGGAGTCGTTGCTTTGGGCGGACAACTCACTTGCCAGTTTGTTGAATTTGAGCAGCGAGGTTTCATCCACGTCGGCATAGACGTAAATCGGATCAACCGACACCAGGGTGGTCAGCAGGGTTGCGGAACCGGCGTCGCCGCTGACGTAATTGCCCGCAGTGAGCAAAGCACGGCTAACCTTGCCGGTGATGGGAGCGCGAACCTTGGTGTAATCCAGGTCGAGTTGTGCCGATTCCAATTGCGCCTTGGTCGCTAACAGCGCGGCCTTGGCTTCCTGGTATTGTGCTTCGGCATTGTCGGCCTCCTCGATGGAAAGGGCATGGTCGGCCAGCAGCGAGGCCGCGCGCTTGGCGTCGCGTTCGGAATTGTCCAGCCGCACCTTGGCTTGTTCGTATTCCGCCTGACGGCGGTCAACCTCGGCCTGGTACCAGCGCGGATCAATTTGGAATAACACATCGCCCTTTTTTACCAGTTGTCCGGCCTGGAACAGGACTTCGTCGATATGGCCGTTAACCCGCGGACGGACTTCCACCGCCTCGACGGCCTCGGTTCTTCCGGTAAATTCCTCCCATTCAACCACTTCTTGTTGTTGTGCCGGGGCGATGGTCACTACCGGCGGTTTTTGCATCGGAGCGGAGGCTTGCTGGCGGTTGCAGCCGCTGATCAGGAACAAAATTCCGCCAATGGTGAACAAGGAATACCCCACCCGTAAAAATCTATCTATTTTCATAATAATTAACTCCCCAAGCAAATCTGTAGCGTTTACTATGGATTTGGAGTGGAAAACCTAACGCGATGTTGTAAAGTGTCAAATAATTTTATAACGAACACTATGAAAATCATATCTAAGCCGGTTAAGCAACGCGGACGGCCCCGTTCCTTTGACCGGGACGAGGCGCTGGAACAGGCCATGGAAGTCTTTTGGCGTTACGGTTACGAATCCGCGTCGATCAGCGACCTGACCGCGGCAATGGGGATTACCCCTCCCAGCCTGTATGCCGCCTTTGGCAATAAGGAACAGTTATTCCTGGAGGCGGTGGAGCGCTATCTGGCCGCCAACCATGAAAGGTTGTCATCTTACCTGGATAATCCGGGAACGGCGCGCGAGGGGGTGGCGAGACTGCTCAGGGAAATCTCCTGCATGATGACCGATTGCGAATGCCCGAAAGGCTGCATGGTGGTGATGTCGGCGTTGAATTGTTCGGAGTCATCGGCACACATCCAGAAAATCATGGCCAAGCACCGCAAGGCCTCGGAAGTACGGATCCGGAATCGGATCGAAAGGGGGATGCGGGAGGGTGACGTTCCCGCTGATACCAATGCAGCGGTGCTGGCGGTTTTCTTTTCAACCGTGATCGAGGGAATGTCGATTCAGGCCAAGGACGGGGCATCCGCCAGAAAGATCCAGTCCGCCATCGACACGGCCATGCAGGCCTGGCCGCAATCAAAGTGAGGGAAGCAGTATCCCTTGCGAAGGGTTTTGATTAAAAAATCCCCGGCAGAAATCCAACAGGTTTTGGTTGGTTGAAGTGTAATCGATCAGGAAAATCGCAAGGGCAACCAGAATTCCCAACAGCAGAATACACAGGTTCGCCTTTGTAATCGTGTCCATTCTTCTCAGTCGTTTGAAGCTTCTGCGCATTTCTTATGGATTATCGACCTTGTATTAGTTTATTTGATTTTTGGGTGGCATCAAATGAATTTTTGCCATGCCCTATTACCGTCTGGCGATGCGGTTTGACCGGAAGGCCAAGGGTTATTGTTGCCGGGAGAGGGAGGGGCGGCTTAGAGACAGCCGGTTATTGAAATTCTGGAGGTACCGGGCGACCAATTGGGGATCTTTTTTCAACACCAGCAGGTTCTCGGCATTATTATGTTCCGCCGCCTTGGTGAAATTGAATGAACCGGTAATGATGGTGGCCCGGTCAATGATCATGATCTTCGAGTGGGCGATGGCGGGGCGGTAGTCAATGTACACCGGGATGCCGGCATTCAACAAAAAGGTGGCGGCGCTGTATTTGGCTTTTTCGTTGGATTTGTCGAGGATGGCGGTGATGGTAACCCCGCGTTTGTGGGCGTTGACCAAGGCCTGGGCAATCGGCGCGCTGGTGAAGCTGTAGGCTTGCAATAGGATTTCACTTTTAGCCTGGTTGATTTCGCCGACCACCGCATCCTGTGCGCCGCCGTCCGGGGAAAAATACACCTTGGCGTCGGCCGCGGAACTGTGGTTCAGCGGAACGATGGCACAAAGCAATGCCAGTATGCAGATGATGATTCTCCCCGGTTTTATGCATCACACCATAATCCCGGATTGTGTCATCGCAAGGGCGACGACTTTACAAATCTCCCATGCGGCCTTCCTGGAAGTCCTCGAAGGCTTGTTGGATTTCGCTGCGGGTGTTCATTACGAACGGACCATAACCGACAATGGGTTCATGAATCGGCTGACCGCTCATCAATAACAGCTTGGCGTCGGATTTCGCGGTTAGCGTGATCCGGTCGCCATCGCGGGAGAATACTGCCAGTTCGGTTGCACCGGCCTGCTGCCCGTCGTTAGCGTCCACTTTGCCTTGCAAGACCAATACCGCGGTATTGTGTCCATCGGTCAGGGGCAGTTCGACGGATTTGCCCGCGTTTAGCGTGATGTCCCAAAGATTGATCGGGGTGAAAGTTTTTGCCGCCCCGTTTTGACCTTCGAAATCACCGCTAATGACGCGCACGGAGCCTGCGTTGTCCGGCAACATGACGTTGGGAATCTGCGCCTTGGGCAGGGTCTGGTATCCGGCCTTGGCGCGTTTGTCCTTGGCGGGAAGATTGATCCACAACTGCACCATTTGCATCGGGCCGCCCTTTTGCACGAATTCCTTGGAATGAAATTCCTCGTGCACGATGCCGCTGGCGGCGGTCATCCATTGCACGTCGCCGGGGCCGATCTTGCCGCCATTGCCGGCGGAATCGCGATGTTCCAGTTCGCCTTGGTAGACCACGGTGACCGTTTCGAAGCCGCGGTGCGGGTGTCCGCCGACACCGCGTGCTTCCTTGCCAGGAGGGAATTCATAAGGGGCGGCGTAATCGAGCAATAGAAATGGGCTCAACTCTTGCCCCAGGTTGTTGTAATCAAAGATTGAGCGGACAGGAAAGCCATTGCCAACCCAATGCATGGCTGGGCTTGGATGGATGCGCAATAATTTTTTCATATGGCGGCCGGTATTTGACGAGAGCAGGGAATATCCCCGCTCCCACGCAGGAGTTTATTTTTTGGCTGCGTTGTAACTGGCGATGAGATTCTGGTAGCCGGGAATATGGCTGGCGAACAGTTGGCCCAATCCCTCGATATCGTTCCGCCAGTCGCGGTGTAATTCCGAAGCGGCGGCCATCCAGTTCATGAGTTGCGCCCCGGCGGCGGTCATGCGCGCCCAGGCGGAGTGGCGGGTGACTTCATTGAAAGTTCCCGATGCATCGGTGATGACAAACACCTCGAAGCCTTCCTGCAAGGCGGAGAGGGTGGGGAAGGCGACGCAGATTTCGGTGAGGATGCCGGCGATCAGGAGTTGCTTACGTCCGGTTGCCTTGACGGCCTTGACGAAATCCTCGTTGTCCCAAGCGTTAATTTGCCCCGGCCTGGCGATGAGCGGTGCATTCGGCAGAATCGCGCGGATGGCGGGATCGATCGGGCCGTTTGGACCGTCTTCGAAACTGGTGGTCAAAACGGTCGGGAGCTTGAAGTAAACGGCCAGGTCCGCCAGCGCGAGGTAACTGTTGCGGAATTCACCGGGGGTGAAATCCTGCACCAGATTGGCAAGGCCGGACTGGTGATCCACCAGCAGCACGGCTGCGTTATTTTTATCCAGACGGTTGTATTTGAATGTTGTACTCATGGGTTCTCCTTGGGTTGCTTGTTTAGTAAGTTTCGTTGTCTTCCGACAAATTGAAACTTATCCCAATACCGGTGAGTACCAAAATATTTTGTTGGTTGGGAAGTGATACCTGAAAGGTATTGAGCCGCCTGGGATTGTTATTCCGTAAACTTGCCGTAATGGCGGTAGCGTTCGTAACGCTGTTCGAGCAATTGCTTGGCGCCAAGCTTGCTGACTTCGTCCAGGTGCTTGACCAGTTCCCCGCGCAATGACTCGGTGGCCTTGTCCCAGTTGTAATGGGCGCCGCCTTGCGGCTCGGGGATGATGGTGTCGACCAACTTCATGCGCAGCAGATTTTCAGCGCTCATCTTGAGGGCCTCCGCAGCCTGCGGGGCGTAGGCGCGGTCTTTCCAGAGGATGCTGGCGCAACCTTCCGGCGAGATCACGGAGTAATAAGCGTTTTCCAGGATCAACACCCGGTCGGCCACGCCGATGCCGAGTGCGCCACCACTGCCGCCTTCGCCGATCACCACGGCGATGATTGGGACTTCAAGGTTGAACATTTCGCGGATGTTGACCGCGATGGCCTCGGCGATGTGGCGTTCCTCGGCGGCAATGCCGGGATAAGCGCCGGGGGTGTCAATGAAACAGATGATGGGGAGCTTGAACTTATGCGCCATTTTCATCAGGCGCAGGGCCTTGCGGTAACCCTCGGGATGGGCGCAACCGAAGTTGCGCATGATGTTTTCCTTGGTATTGCGGCCTTTCTGGTGGCCGAGTACCAGCACCGGTTTGCCGTCGATTTCACCGACACCGCCAACCAGGGCCTTGTCGTCGCTATACAGGCGGTCGCCGTGCAATTCCGTGAAATTGCTGACGATCCGCTCGATATAATCGAGGGCATAAGGGCGGGCGGGATGTCGGACGATTTGCACGCGTTGCCAGGGAGTCAGGTTTTCGTAAATCCGTTTCCGTGTCTTTACAATTTTAGCCTTGAGCGAATTGATTTCAACATGCAGGTCGATGTTGTGCTTGGCGGAATGTCCAAGCAGTTCGGCCAGCATTTTCTCAAGCTCGACCAACGGTTTTTCAAATTCCAGTGGAGTAACAGCCTTCATTTCAGATTACGAAGCCAAATAATTTGGAGCAGTGTGCCAGGATTACAAGATTATTTCTTACCGTTAGCGTTGCTAATGGAAGGGGTGAAAAATTCAGGTGGTTTCATCAAACTTTGCGGATATACTATATCCCATGTCATCTGAAAACGCCATTACATTGCTGCGGGATGTTTCCGCCGTGCAGATTCCCAACGGGAACAAAGTTATCCTGAAACAGGGTTCGACCGTGATTTTAACCCAGTCATTGGGCGGCAGTTTCACCGTGCATGTGGCGGAGCTGGGCGGCTTGTACCGTGTCGCGGGCGAGGATGCCGACGCGCTTGGCCAGGAGAAACCACAGGAGGCGGTTGCCGGGGATCATGCGGTACTGGACGACAAAATTTGGGGGGCGTTGAAAACCTGCTACGATCCGGAAATTCCGGTCAACATCGTCGACCTCGGACTGATTTACAGCATGGTGGTTAGCGACTTGCCGGACGGCAAAAACAAAGTGAACGTCAAAATGACGCTAACCGCGCCCGGCTGCGGCATGGGGCCTTCGATCGCGGCTGACGCGAAAAACAAGATTCTGGCCTTGAAGGAAGTCGGCGAAGCCGAGGTGGAAGTGGTCTGGGAACCGCAGTGGAATCCGAATATGATCACCAAGGATGGCAAGGCCCGTCTGGGGATTCCGGATTGATGTTATTTAAGATTTAAGATGTTAGATTTAAGATTCCCAATAGTTGCGCCTCCGGCGTATTTGCATCTGATTCGCCGGAGGCGCTAACTGTGAAAATCTTAAATCTAACATCTTAAATCTTAAATAACATCAGCCGTTCAGCGGATGTTAGTTCACGCCACTCGCCGGGTTGCAATCCGCCAATGGTGAAATCACCGATTTTCCAACGCACCAAGCGCAAAGTCGGATGACCGATCGACGCCGTCATGCGGCGGACTTGGCGGTTTTTCCCTTCCACCAAATCCAACGCTAACCACGAAGTCGGCACGTTCTTGCGGAAACGAATCGGCGGATTGCGCGGCGGCAATTCGGGTTCGGACGCCAACAGCGAGACTTGGCAGGGACGGGTTTTGTAGCCTTGGATTGTCACGCCTTTGGCAAGTTTTTTCAAGGCGGCGTCATCCGGTATGCGTTCGACCTGCACCAAGTAGCTGCGTTGGTGTCCATGCTCCGGTGTCAGCAATTTTGCCGTTAGCGTTGCTTCGTCGCTTAGCAGCAGCAGTCCTTCCGAATCGGCGTCGAGGCGGCCGATGGGATAGACATTCTTGGGAAACTTGAAGGCCGACAGATTGCCATTGGCGGAACCATCCGCTGTGAACTGGCTCAGGACGCAGAAAGGTTTGTAAAATGCCAAAAGCATGGACAATCTTTATGCCACATGACGAATCCGGACAATGATGAAATTCTGGCGGCAGGAAAATTTTTGCAACTGCGCCGCCGCGGGACTTGGGAAATCGCCGACCGCATCAACTCGCGCATGGGCGTGGTGGTGATCGCGGTGACCAGGGAGCGCGAGTTGTTGCTGGTGGAGCAATTCCGGATTCCGGTGGACCGCAACGTGATCGAATTTCCTGCCGGGATTGTCGGTGACGATGCCGACAAGGTTGGCGAGGAAGCCGGGACTGCCGCCCTGCGCGAGTTGCAGGAGGAAACCGGTTACGCTAACGGTGAAATGCACTTCCTGATGTGCGGACCGACTTCGCCGGGGCTAACCTCGGAAGTGGTGGCTTTGTTTTTGGCCACCGGCCTGGAACACGTGGCTGACGGCGGCGGTGTCGACGGCGAAAACATCACCCTGCATCGCGTGCCGTTGGCGGCCTTGGAAACCTGGCTCGAAGCCAAGGCCGCAGCAGGCTGCATGATCGACCCGAAGGTTTATTTGTCGCTGTATTTTACCAGGGATTTGTGACGCTATGCGCCAGCCAATGCTTCTTGGATCAGCGCCAGTTGGTCGGGAGGGTAGGATAATTTCAACGCTTCCTGGTGCGCTAACGGCGACATTTTTTTCCAAGTCTTTTGCAGGATGGAAATCATTTTTTCCTTATCGGTCTTGCGGATTAAATCGCCGAGCTGGTATTGCAAGGTGACCAGGCACAGGGCGTCTTCCAGCACTTGGACTTCGGGATCCTGCGCGAGATTCTTTTTCAGGTTCAAGGTTTGTACCCGCTCGATGAATTCCCCGGGAAAACCGAGTTGGCGCAGGATTTCACCGGATTTTTTGGCATGAAAGGATTTTAGTTCGGTCCGCCATTGCAGGTAACCGGCACGGGTCGGCGGGTAGGAGTTGCGCGGAATCTCCCAGCGGCACAAATGCTGGCAGCGGGAGGCCAATCGCAAGGCGGGTGAGGCATTTGGGCTGAGTTTTTCGACCCAGTCGCTGAGGCAGCGGGCGTAAAATAATTCATACGGCAGGCTTTGTCCGTTGATTTCGATGTGGTGGGGATCGGCGTTGTTGGCTTCATCAAAGAGCCGGATGGCTTCCTGCAAGGACGGGTTATGTTGGTGCATGGTGATTGGGGCAATATAGCGGACCGGCATGGGGCGGGCAAGCGGGCGGGTTTAACCGCGGCGGTGGCGTTGGCGCCAGAAGCGCGGGCGGATTTTTTCGACACGCAGGAAAAATTGGCTGAAGACGGCGAGGGAACCGAAGCCGAGGCGTTGTGAGATTTCCGTCAGGGGCAGGTCGGTGTTGGCAAGCAGGTCGCGGGCGGTGAGGCGGATATATTCGTCCACCCAGGACAGGGCGCTGATGCCGCTCATGGCTTGAATGGCGGGGGCAAGGGTGCCGGGCTGGACTGCCATGCGCAGGGCGTAGAATTCGACCGGGCGTTTGCCGTGCTGATGGATTAAGGCGGCAAAGAGGTTGATGAAATCATTGTTGCGGGCGGGAGCGGTGCCGCCGGGATGATTGAGGGGAAGGAATACGTCGGCGGGAAGAATTTTGGGGTAAGCGGTGGAGTCGGTGGGGGTTTCCATGGTGGTTGAACGGGGAAATTTGGGTTGGTTACTGGTGGAGAAGTTTGTCGATTCTATATAAATAGTCAAATTTATAGAATTGACAATGGATAATTATATTAATAATGGATGAATAATAGAATTGTTAGCCTATAATTAGATTAATCATGGGTATTTTATAGAATTGTCGGCTGCTGATTCTATTAATCAGGGGTGATTGATATAATTGTTGTTCGGCGATTCCATGAATTTTACTGTGGGCCTGGATTTTACCAGGGCTGCCGGGGGCTTTGCATAAAAAGCCGCGTAGTGCTTATTGCTGGCGGTTGGGATGCGGCAGGACGGGTTGCAAATTGGCGGATAGCTTGTTCCAGCCGTGTTCCTTGGCCTTGGCTTGGGCGATTTTGGGAACATCGAAAAATTGTGCTTCCTTGGGATGGCTGGCGATGAGCGATTCGTAAACACCGAAGGCCTCCTGCAGGCGGTTTTGTGACAAATAATAATCCGCCAATTTGAGGGGAACGCGGATGACCGCATTCGGCGATTCGGGGTTGGCGATGGCTTTTTGATAGGCGCCAACGACGGTCTCCGCGGGTTGTTGCAGTCCCTGCAAAATCCCGGCATAACCCTCCCAGAAATAACCCGCGTTGCCGGCTTTCTCGGCGAGAGTGCCAAGTTGCCGGAGCTTGTCCTCCTGCGCCTTGTCCGGCTGTTCGGCAATCACCCTTGCCAGGCGGAGCAATAGCCAGGGCAGGTTCGGGTCGTGGCTGTCATTGGCGGTGGCGACGTCACGCAAGAGTTGATGCGGGTAGGGACGATACAGCGGGTCGCCCACCATGGTGACCATCCAGGACAGGACGGGCTGGGATTTATAGGCGGCTTCGCCAAAGGAAAGCCCGGACAGCAGGCTGTTGGTGAAAATCTCCACGTTTGGCGTGAAACTGACATAAGGCTCGTAAACACAACCCATGGTGGCGGCGGCTCCCTTGCTGATCAGGGGGCCGGCCCAACGACGGTCGGTGCTGCGCAGGGTTTCCGCGCTGAACGAGTGGATGTGATAGGCGATGGCGCCGGGACGGAAACGGAATCCGGGTTGCAGGAACGGGCCGGTGCAATCCCCGGTGTACCAGCCGAAATACAGCGCGGCGTTGTCCCACGGGGTATTGATCGGCACCACTTCGGGATTCGTATCCAAACTGGTTTCGAAACCTGACTTTTGCGTGTTGGCGGCGGCGTTGCGAATCCCTTCGTCGGCGGCGAAATAGCCGCTGGCATGGTCGGTGATATTGCGTGAGTCGAAATAGGCCCGCCCGGTGAGCTCGGTTTTTTCAACGCTAATGGCGGCGTCAATCATGCGTTTGACATCCTCGGCCAGGGGAGCGTCCAGCCGGGCGACCAGGATGACCCAGTCGGCATAGGGTTGGGAGAAATGCTGGATCAGCGTGGCCGAGTAATAAGGATTGGGAATAAAGGCCCAGCGGGGCACGCCCTGGCAGGGTAATAATGCAAGCTCGGAATCCACGGCGGCGGCATTGGTTTTAAGCGTGTCCGGCACGCCGGTCGGCGGGGTGATTGCCGGATCTTCGGCAACGCGCAACGGGATGCCACGGATCAGCACGATGCACCAGATCGGGTTGTTCAGGGTCTGTTCAATGCCAAACTCGCGCGCGTTCCAGGTCAGTGTGCGATGGCTGCGTTGAAACCATCCTTTTTGGGTGAGGTAGGTATTGATCGGTGCTTCAATTTGTTCCTGATAAACCTTGCGGGAAATGGTTTCGTCGGTGGGACATTCGATGCCGAGCACCTTGTCCGCCGGAATTTGCCGGGCGGCGGCGTAATATTCAGCCAGTGATTTGCTTTGCTGGTCGTTGGCGTTGTACACCACCAGAACATGTTGCGGAAGTTCCCAATTGTCATTAGCGCCGGGTGGGGCGGATTCCTCGGCCCGGCAGGCGATGCCGGACGCTAACAGCAAGAGGAACAACAGATGCCGGCGGTTCATAATTCGAGACGCAAACCGTCATACGCCAAAAACACGCCATCAGGCAAAGTCTTTTGCCGTTCCTGATGGGAAACGTTGTGAGTAAGGTGGGTTAGATAGGTGATTTTCGCGCCAACCCGGCGTCCGGCGGCAATGGCGGCTTCGATGTGCAAGTGGGTCGGGTGGGGCTGTTCGCGCAGGCCGTCGATGATGAGCAGGGGAATATCGCGCAGGGCCCCGGCCATACTGTCGGTCAATGCCGCGCAGTCTGGAAGGTAGGCGGCTTTGCGCACGCCGCGATCGAGAATGATGTAGCCGAAAGTCGGGGTGTTGCCGTGTGGGACGTCGATGGGGATGAATCCGGTATTGCCGATGGAAAACTCGCCGTTAGCGGCGACAATGTGCGGTTGCGCGCGCACGTAGGTACTGACCTTCAGGTTGGAATCGAAAGCGTAGGGGAAAATGCGTTGCAGGGCATCGATGGTGAACTGTGAACCGTAGACAGGCAGCGATGTCCCGGTGATTTCGCAAAAACGGCGCAGGTCGTCGAATCCCATGATGTGGTCGGTGTGGCAATGGGTGTATACCGTCGCATCAACCTGTTGCAGTCGATGGGCCAGGGCTTGCATGCGGAAATCAGGACCGGTATCGATGACAACCTGCCGGTCGTTTTGGATCAGCAAGGAGGAACGAAAGCGTTTGTTTTTCGGGTCGGATGAGGCACAGACGGCGCAATCACACCCGATCATGGGAACGCCTTGGGAGGTGCCGGTTCCTAGAAACAATAAGTGCATCCGGAAATTAAACCACGGAACTGGCCGAACACACGGAAAATTTGTTTTGTCTTCGCCTCCCGCTTGGCTACTTTTCCGAGATGCTGCGGTCTTTGCGCATCAAAAATCTGGCCTTGATAGACGACCTGACTTGGGAGCTGGGCGAGGGGTTGAACATCCTCACCGGCGAGACGGGTGCGGGCAAATCCATTTTGATCGACGCCTTCAACCTGCTGCTTGGCGAACGCGCGGAAAAAAGCTTGGTACGTGACGGGGCGGAGGAGTGCGTGGTGGAGGGCAGCATTGCGAACGCTGGATTTTTGAATCCGTTGCTTGAGGAGAACGGATTGGAACTTTGTCAGGACGGGGAGTTGTTCCTGAAGCGCAGCTTCGGTGTGAGCAAGGGGGGCAAACAATTCATCAATGGCAGTCCGGCCCCGCTGCAAGTGTTGAAAAAGATCGGCGATGTGCTGGCGGACATGCACGGGCCGCACGATCACCAGTCGTTGTTATCCAATGCCAGTCAGCTACGGGCGTTGGACGCTTATTCCGGCCTGGAGCCCCGGCGCGATGAGGTTGCCGCGTTGTTCCATGCCTGGCAGCGCTTGCGGGCCGAGATGGATGAGTTGAACAACACTCCGGTTGGCGATTTGCAGCAGCAATTGGACTTTCTTGACCGGCAAATCGAAGAGATAAGCGACGCCAAGTTGAACGAAGCCGAGGAAGAACAGTTGGAACGCGATTACCGGGTGGGCAGCAACTCACGACGTATTCTGGAGATTGCCGGGGCGATTGAAACCCTGTTGAGCGACGGTGAAGGTGATGTGCTTTCGTTGTTAGCGTCAGTGCAGAAACAATTCGCGGAGTGGCAGCATCTTGATCCGGACATTTCGCCGTTAGCGGAACAAAACACGGCGGTTGTCACGCAATTGCAGGAATTGGCCCGTGACATTCGCGAGCGGGCGGAAGCTACGGAACTGGATGCCGAGCGATTGCAGCAGATCGAGGAACGAATCAATCTGGTGCAGGGTTTGAAACGAAAGTATGGCAGCACCGTTAACGCCATTCTGGAGCGCCTGGCGGAATTGCAAGGCAAACGCGCGGGGCTCGCCAATCGTGAGGAACGGGCGCGTGAGCTTAAAAAATTGATCGCTGATGCCGAGCAATCGCTAATGGTGAAGTCCGAGGCGTTGAGCAAGGATCGCAAGAAGGCGGCTCCGGCGTTGGCGAAGGAAATTTCAAGGCAGCTAAAGGATTTGGGCTTCAAACAAGCCGACCTGTCGATCCAATTGGAACGTCATATCACGGTTAGCGTTGATGGTTTGGACAAGGCGGAGTTTTGTTTCGCGCCGAATCCGGGGGAATCCGCCAAGCCGCTAAAGGCGATCGCCTCCAGCGGTGAAATGGCCAGGGTGATGCTGGCCATCAAGAGTGTGTTGGCGGAGGAGGATTCGATCCCGATCCTGATCTTCGACGAGGTGGATGCTAATGTCGGCGGGGAAACCGCGCTGGCTGTCGGCAAGCGTTTACGTGCCTTGGCTAAGGGCCACCAGGTGCTTTGCATTACGCATTTGCCGCAAGTGGCCGCGGCGGGACAGCAGCATTTCTCGGTGCAGAAAAATATCGCCAAGGGCCGGACTGTCACGCAATTGGACACGCTAACCGGCAAGGCGAGGGTGCAGGAGCTGGCCCGGATGCTGGGAGACAAAGGCAGCACAGCCCAGTCTCTGGCTGAGTCGTTGCTCAAGCAATTTGACGGTTCCGGGAAATAAATGCTCGCGCAGGCGGCCTGTTTGTTGTTAGCGTTGCCGTCTTATGAAAATCACCTTATTGCCGGTTCTTCTTTTGGGGTTGGTTGTTAGCGGCAGCAACGTGGCGCGCGCTGACCTGACCATGGTGCAGGACACCCAATACGGCCAGCAGGCCCAGCGGGTGACGGTAAAGATCAAGGGTGACAAGATGCGTATTGACGGCATGCCGATGAATTACATGATCATGGACGTCAACAGTGGCAATACTTTTGTGATTATGCCGGCGCAGCGGGTCTATGTGAAGATGGCCGGTTCTACACTGGCCGCGGCCATGCAGAAGGTTGGCGGAGAGAACCGGGCAGGGGACGCCCAGTTTGTGGCGACGGGCCAGACAGAAAAAATCGGTGATTATGATACGGAAATTTTCACCGTGGAAACACCACGCTTGAAAGGCAAGTATTGGGTTGCCAGGAATTACCCCGATTATGAACAAATCAAGGAAGAGGTGTGCAAGCTAAGTTCCGGTTTTATGATGAATGCCGCAAAAGGCAGGATTCCGGACATCGGGCAATTGCCGGGTATCCCGGTAAAAACCGAGATCGAGGTGCAGCATCCTATGCCCATGACTGTACAATCCATTTTGATATCCGCCAACCAAGATCCGATTAGTGATGATACCTTCGTTATTCCCGGAGACTTTCACCAATTGCAAGTCCCGGAATCAACTCTAACCAAGTAAAGTTAATTTTTGCGACAATCACTTGGCAGGCGTCTTATTTTGGCGTTGAAATGGTCCATTTCGGTGTTGCTTTACCCAAACTTTTATGTATTTTCAGCGTAAGAAAGAACGCTAGCAGTTCATTTTCTGGGGGTTAGATAAATATGAAGAGTGGGTATTTCTGCTTGGAATGTGAGATATTCACAAAATATGGGATGCGGAGGGGTTATAACCGTTGACGCTGTGGGCTGTTCTATTTATTAAGGACAATAATCAATGGCACTCAATAAAGGTTTTAATTTGTTAATTGTGGTAGCAGTCATCGCGGCTGCTATCTGTATTTATTTAGTCATCAAAGTGGTGGATTCTGCCAACCAGCAAACGCAAAAAGCGCTGGCGCAAGCCCGTAACAACCAAGCGGTGGAAACCGAGACAATCCTGGTTGCCAAGCAGGATATCTCAATTGGCCAGACCTTTAAAAAGGAAGATGTCGACACCAAGGATTTTCCGAAAACATTGGTTCCGGCCACCGCTTTGCATAAGTTTGAAGATTTGAACGGCAAAGTTTCGCAGACCTTCATTCCGCAGGGGGATTTGTTGCTGTCGGTGAAAGTTGGCACCATCGAACAATTGCCGCGGCCTTCATTGCAGGTTACGGTTGGTAGCCGTTTAGTCACCATCCGGGTGGATGACACCAAGGGCAACGCTTATCTGGTGCGCAATGGTGATTATGTGGATTTGTTGCTGACGGTGGATGTGCCGAAGTATACCAAGGATGCTGACGGACAATGGCTGAACGTCTCGGCGACCAAGACATTATTGCAAAACGTCAAAGTATTTGATGTGGATCATGGCACGGTGGTGGTGAGTGATCCGAATGGCGGCAAGGGCCAAGCTCCGGAAGGACAGCGTTTGGGCATGGGTAGCACGGCGACTTTCGAGGTTTCACCGGAAGATGCCGAGATTATCATCAATGCGGAAAACAAGGGAAAGATATCGCTGATGCTGCGTCGTTATGATGATCGCTCGGTTGCTGACACCAAGGGATATGTGGAAACCCAACTGACCGAGGACATCAAGCCTTACACTCAAGTGCCGGTGGAGCAGAAGCCCGCCGCACCGGAGCCGCCGAAGAAGAAAGCATTTTATTAAAATTTAGATTGGGATGGGGAGTAGTATATGAAGAATTACTTAAAATGGACAGCCGTGTGTTTGTTCCTTACTTGCGCGGGAATCCTTTCGACCGAGGCAGCCGATAACGCTCCGGCAGGAAATGTGCAGGAGATCAAGGCTTTCATGGGGCAAAGCATCGTGATACCGGTTGAAAGTCCGGATACGGTGGTGATTGACCGAAAAGATATCGTCGATTACGCCAAGGATTTGCCACCGGATGAACAACGCCCGATTCTCACCGCCTTGCGTTACGGAGACGCCAGTATCAAGGTAACCAAGGGCGGCAAAGACCAGATTTTCCATGTCAGCGTGCAGGATCCGAATCAAAACGACCAAAGCCTGCTGATTCAACAATTGGTTGGTGATCCCAATCTGCATGTCCGTTTTGCCGGGCAGTCCGTTATTTTGGAAGGAGAGGTGAAGGACGATATCACCCAACAAAAAGCCCTACGGGTCGCCTCGGCTTTTTCGAAAAATATCATCAACTTTTTGACGATCTCCGATCCCCTGCAGATTAACATCAAGGTACAGGTGTTGACGGTGGACATGAACAAGCTGTCCGCGATTGGTATGCAATACCGCGGAAACCGGGCCGACTTGGACGGCCATCCGATAAACGGCATGGGTGTTGGCTTGGCTTTCATGAATTTCGGCAAAGGCAGCGCACCGTTTTTTAATATTACCCGTCTCTATGACGAGGGCTTCCCGCTGGGTCAGGATGATTTGGCTGCCATGCTGAACCTGCGCATGAATCAGGATGTGGCAAAATTACTGCAGGCCCCGACCCTGACCACAATCAACGGCCAGCCCGCATACTTTTTGGTCGGCCAGGACGTCCCGTTGCAATCAACCACGTTTATCGGCACCACGGGCAACAGCACCACCTCGGCTACTTATCGTGCAATTGGTATTTCCCTGCTGATCACGCCGATTGTCGATGACTATGGTGCCATGAACCCCAGTATTTACCAAAACGGTTCCACCTCGTCATCAGGCGGCGAGAGCACGCCGACGGCGTTGAACACTTATACCCTACAGTCATCGCCGGACAGCACCACCAAGACGGCCAATACCATTGATGAAAACGGCTTGATCCGGCTGTTTGTAAGGCCCGAAGTGACTTCGGTCGCTCCGGTCAATACCAATACCACTGTCAGCCAGGACTTCCCGACTTTTGACCGTAAATACATGGAAACCCGCGTGGCTTTGCGTCATAAGGAGTCATTGGTTCTGGGCGGCTTAATTGACGATCAATCGGAAAAGAATTTTGAGGCCATCCCTTTCATCAGCCAGATTCCGATTCTGGGCGAATTGTTCAAAAACCGCAATAACACCAATTCCAGGCGCGAGCTGATCTTTGTACTGACTCCTGAAATTATCAGTGCCAACTATACACCTCCAGGCAGCAGGCATTACGACCCGCAATCTTCCGAAATGCAGGATTTGATGTCGCAGAGCGGAGTATCCTATTACAGCGTCAAGCCGACCCGCATCAACGCGTCTGAAATCACGCCGCGTCAGATTGCTGGCTCGCAAGTGGTGGCCTCAGTCACGCCGGAACAGGCGGTAAGGGCGGTTGTCGAGACGCCGGCTCCCGCGGCAAATAATGCCGACAACAATAACGCTGCTCAGCCCTCGGGGAACCAAGCCCCGGCTGGTAGCGAAGCTCCTGCCAGCACGGATTCGACGCAAAAACCCGAAGAACAAAAAATGCAATAGGGGACTTATGGGATTGGTAATTTGTGATTTGGGATCAGCTGCGTTATGAGCGAATTTTTCCTGGTTCATCAGGAGCCGATTGTCTGCCAGGCCATCAAGGAAGCGATTGCGAGCAATCGTGGGTTCAAGCTGGTGGGGCAGGCCGCTTCCAGTGCGGAGCTGCTGTCCAAGATCGGCAGCTCGAATGCCAGGGTGTTGCTACTGCAGTCGCGCCTATCTGATACCGATGCCTTGGCATTGATTGGGCAGATTACTGCCAAGAAGCCGGGCATCTATATAGTTCCGATTCTTCAGGGCAATGAGACGGCGGATATTTGGCAAAAGATTTTGCAGTACAATTTGCGTGATGTCCTGTTGCCTCCTTTTAATGCACAAAATATCGCGCAAGTTTTGACGCAGTCTGCCCAGCATTCCATGAGCAGCACCCAGGCGGTCAGCGCTTCCGCTGCCAATTCCTATGTGGTTGCCGTGGCCGGTGCCCGTGGCGGCGTCGGAAAAACGATTTTTGCCGTGAATCTGGCGATCGCCATGACAAGGCAGCGGGCAAAAACCTGCCTGGTTGATTACAGCATGAATGCCGGGGATTTTTATACCATGCTGGATCAGGTTCCTCGCAATACCATTGCTGACGCCATTTCCCAAGGAGGAACTCTGGATGTGAGTTTATTGACCAATTTGGTCGCTGAACACAACCTGGGGTTCAAGTTCCTGGCCTGTCCAAATGATGACTTTGACTTTTATGGATTTGATCTGGAGCAGGCCAAAAATTTATTAATCGAGAGCCGCCTGTTATCGGAATACGTATTGGTGGACACCGGAGCCTATGACCTGCCGCCCACCAATGCTGCTTTGCAAGAAGCGGATGTCATCTATCTGTTGACCACACGTGATCTTTCGCGCCTCATGGCCTTGCACCGGTGGATCAAGAATCTGGAAACCGATATCAATCCCGAAAAAATCAAAGTGATTGTCAATAATGCCGAGATCGGGGACGAATTGAAGGAGCACGAAATTGAGGAAATTTTGCAGCATCCGATTACCGCGTATCTTCCGACTTGTGCTGCGGAAACGACCTATAGCATTAATAGCGGTAAACCATTGATTACCGCACTGCCGGATCACCCGTTTTCGATAGTTATTAACAAATTGGCGGAATATACCATTGCTCGCTGGGCTACCAGCGGAGGATAGTGATTTAAAGGGGAGCATGCAAAATGAGACCAATTCCACCCGGGTACGGAAGTAGTAGCGGTGTCAGGCCGGCAACGCCCAGGCCTCCCGGGCTGTTGCGCCCTGCTAGTGTGCCGACTCCTGCCCCAGTACCGGGGCCGGGACGTCCGGTTGCTCCACTGACTCCGGTACACGGGCAGCCTTCCACCGGCAGCAATGCAGCAGCCGACTTTTTACTGCAATTCAAGCGAACCCTGCTGCCTTATTTGATCCAGCGCATTAACCCGCAACTGCTCAACAATGAGAACCAGGAATTGCTCAAGCAAACGATCGAGCAACTGATCGACGAAAAGCTTAATGCGGACAAAATTCCGATTGGCAAGGCGTTGCGCGACAAGTTGATCAACGATGTCATCAATGAAATGGTGGGATTTGGTCCGTTGGAAGAGTTGCTGCAGGATGACCGAATCACTGAAATCATGGTGAACGGCGCGCAAAAGATTTACATTGAACAAGCGGGCAAGGTGACGCTGTCGAATGTCAAATTTGTTGATGAAGCCAGCGCGCGCCGGGTAATCGACAAGATTCTTTCGCCGCTGGGACGCCGTGTGGACGAATCCAGTCCGATCTGCGACGCCCGGTTGCCCGATGGATCCCGTGTTAATGTGGTGATTCCGCCTTGCGCGCTGGATGGCAGCACCATCACTATTCGTAAATTCAGCAAAAACAAACTGACCATCGAACGTCTGATGGAATTCAAGGCGTTGTCCCGTGGCATGAGTTTGTTCCTGCAATGCGCTGTTCGCGGGGCCTTGAACATCGTTATTAGCGGCGGTACGGGCTCGGGTAAGACCACCATGCTGAACGCGCTTTCCAACTTTATTCCCAATGACGACCGCATCATTACCGTCGAAGATGCCGCGGAATTGCAGCTCATGCAGGATCACGTGGTCAGGCTTGAGTCAAAGCCGCCGAACATTGAGGGCAAGGGGGCGATTACCATACGTGATTTGGTGAAAGCCTGCTTGCGTATGCGTCCCGACCGTATCGTCATTGGCGAGTGTCGTGGCGGCGAGGCCTTGGACATGTTGCAGGCCATGAATACCGGTCACGATGGCTCGCTGACAACGACCCACGCCAATTCACCGCGTGAAGCCCTGGCGCGTATTTCCACTTTGGTGATGATGGCGGGCGTTGAATTGCCCGAAAAGGCCATCAAGGAGCAGATAGCGGGTGCCGTTCATCTGTTCGTGCAATGCAGCCGTCTGCAGGATGGCTCCCGTCGTATCACCCATATCACCGAGGTGCAGGGGATGGAAGGGACCACCATTACCATGCAGGATTTGTTTGTGTTTGAGCAAACTGGGTTGACGCCGGAAGGCAAGGTCAAGGGGGTATTCCGCGGACGTGGAATCATCCCAAAGTGTATTGAACATTTGAGAGCACACGGGGAAAACATCCCGATTGAAGTATTCCAGACGACCATGGAGGTTTAAATGATTGCTGCAATGTCCATATCCATATTGTTGTTTTTCATCGTAGCGGCGATGGCCATTGCCAATTTGTTATTTCGGCAGAATCAGTCGGTACTCAAGGAGCGTGTCAAAAAATTACAGGAAATTCCCGAGGAAATACGCGACGAATTGCGACAGGTGCCAAGCGAGCGTAAAAGCCTGCTTAGCACGGTTGATATTGAACCCATGCTTGGTCGTTTTACCAATGAGGGCTATTTTAGAAACTTGGAAACAGACCTTGCCCGTGCAGATATTCCCTTGAGGGTCTCGGAATTTATTATTTTACGTTTTGCAATTGCAGGCATTACTGGCGCCCTCGTGTGTTTGCTGGTCAAGAGTATTTTATTGGGCGGGTTGATTTTTGTGTTGATGTTGTTTGCACATCTTCCGGTGCTGTGGTGGAGAAAGAAAGCCAGAGTATCCAAGTTTGAGCTGCAATTGGCCGAATTTTTGGTGCTGATTGTCAATTCATTGAGAGCGGGACAAACTTTCATGCAGGGATGTCAAGTTGCGGTGAAGGAATCACCCAATCCAATAGCTGCTGAATTCAAGCAAGTAATCAAGGAAATTAATTTGGGCCTACCTGAAGCCGACTCTCTGGAAAACATGTTAAAGCGTGTGCCCAGCGAGGATTTGAAGATCGTGGTTAGTGCTTATGTCATTCAGAAAAAAGTTGGCGGTAATTTGGCGGAAATCCTAGAAACCACGGCGGCAACCATCCGTGAGCGGCTTAAAATCTTTGGACAAATCAAGGTTTTGACCACACAGGGAAAATTGTCGGGATTGATCGTTGGTGGCCTGCCCTTTTTGATCGGCAGTGCCTTGTCGGTTATCAGCCCGGCGTATTTCATGCCCCTGATTACCACCACGCCAGGGTACTGTCTGGTTGGAGGTGCCTTGCTGATGCAGTTGATTGGTTCGTTGTTAATCTGGAAAATCGTGGATATCGAGGTGTAATTATGATGCTGATGATTCTATTGATTAGCATTAGTTGTTTGGTTTTCTTCATTAGCCTGGCAAAGGCGATCGTTAAGTTGCAAGAAAAGCCAACCAGCCTTGCGGCTCGTGCCCGTTCGGTGCAGGAAAAGACTGGAACTAAGGGGGGAACCGCATTGCGTGATGAGGAAGAAATGGACAAAAGCTTGGTGACCCGCGTATTGCTGCCTTTGGCCGGTCGTTCATCGGGGGTATTTTCCAGTATTACGCCTGTTAGTATGTTAAAAAGGGCGGATGAAAATATTCTGCAGGCCGGGTTGTCGGAAAAGGTGACAGGTATTCAATTAATGACATTATCGTGGATATTCACTTTTTTCATGCCGGCGTTTATTTTCATTATTTTCATGCCCAGTGTGGCGCAACATAAAGTGTCCATGTCGATAGTTGGACTGGGGTGTTTATTCGGCGCATTTTTAGGCTATCGGATGCCATTGGGTATTGTGCAATCCCGGGCCAAAAAACGTCAAAAAGAAATCCAGCTGGCGCTGCCGTTTACTTTTGATCTGATCAGTGTTAGCGTATCGGCCGGTATGGCCTTTGACGGGGCCATGCAGGTCGTTTCCGAACGAACCAGCGGGTCCTTGTCCGAGGAACTGCGTCGCACCTTGCGCGAAATTAACCTGGGAATTTCCCGCGATGAGGCGTTGAATAATTTGGTAAAACGGACCGGTGTTGATGATTTGCGTAGCTTTGTGGCGGCCGTGAACTACATTTCCAAGTTGGGTGGCAGTTTGGTGAGTGTCATCGAGGTGCAAACTGACGCTTTGCGTGTGAAACGCCGCCAGCGGGCGGAGAAAAAAGCCAATCAGGCTCCGGTGAAGATTATGATTCCGCTGGTGCTGTTTATTTTTCCCTGCCTGTTTATTGTCATTTTGGGGCCGGCCGTGGTGACTTTATTAACCAAGAATATGCCTTTCTAAGCTTCCCCGTTCAACCTGTATACATCATTCTTGAATCTCATAATAAAATCCATATACTATCATGCGTGTTAATAGGTGTCGCTCTTGGCTCGAACCTCGGTAATCGTCGCAAGCAGTTGGACGACGCGGTTGATTTTTTGCAAACCCTTTCTCCGTGCCTATTGCTGTCTTCCTACTATGTTTCGCAGCCGGTTGACTGTCCCCCGGGGTCGGATTATTTTTACAATGCTGTGGCCCAGATCGAATATAAAGGTGATTTGCTGAATTTGCTCGATAGTTTCCAGAAGTATGAAATTGAGCAAGGGAGGGGCCTTAAGTCGGCGCGAGAGCTCAATGCGCCAAGGCCGATTGATTTGGATATCTTGTATGCGGATGACCAACGAATGGCAGAAGAGCGCTTGACTTTGCCGCACGAACGCATGACCGAACGTTTGTTTGTATTGGAGCCCCTGGCGGAGATCCGTCCCGATTGGCAACAACCCGGAACAACAGTGACCGCAAAGGAATTATTGCATACCTGCCGGATGAAATTTGGAAAAGAGCAAGTATGTCTGAGAATCGTGTAACTTGGCAAGATATCCGGGATTGGCATACCAGCCAGCCTATTCTGGCGCTAACAGCCTACGATTATCCCACGGCGAGGCATCTCGACGAGGCCGGGGTGGATATTTTGCATGTGGGAGATTCCCTTGGTATGGCGATTTTGGGGTATGATGATACCACGGAGGTTACCCTTGGGGACATTATCCATCATACCAAAGCCGTGTCCCGGGCGCGGCGTCACGCATTGGTAACCGCTGATTTGCCGTACCGGACTTACGAGACTGCAGATCAAGCGGTAAACAATGCCCGTCGATTGATCGAGGCGGGAGCCGACGCTGTGAAGCTTGAAGGAGGCGAGGCGATATTGCCGCAAATTCGGGCAGTATTGGCGGCGGGTATCCCCGTCATGGGGCATTTGGGGTTGTTGCCGCAGCATATCAAGGAAGAGGGAGGGATTTACCGTAAAAAAGGCAAGACCAATGATGAAGTCACACGCCTGCATCGCGATGCCCAATTGATCCAGGATGCGGGTGTCTTTGCCATTGTATTGGAGGCGGTAGTTAGCGATGTGGCCACTGAACTGACCCGGCAATTGAAAGTGCCGACGATAGGCATTGCCTCGGGGGCAGGTAAAACCGGACAGATTCGCGTAATTCATGACGTGCTCGGCCTGACCCCTTGGTTTGCTTTTCCCCACGTGAAGCCATTGGTCAATCTCGCCCAGGAGATTCAAGATGCGGTGCGCAGGTTGAAACAACAAATCAATGATTAAGCCGTGCAGGCATTTAATTGGGATATTCAATTACCACGATATTGTGGCGAGGTTGCCCGTCATTGGTGCTGTTCCAGTTTGCCAATGTGATGGGCTGGGAGCCAGGTGTAATCCGTGCCTGTAAATCCGCTTGTTCCGATGTGCGGGTGTCGTCGATCAGATTAATCTTGAATAATAGCGAGCGGTTTGGCGATGCGTTACTGATTACAATGCGGGAGCGTATCTTGTTTTTATCGTCATTGAAGGCCCTGTCCAAATCGTTGGCCGGCACCGACCAATGGCAGCGCACTGCCAGTTTATGAACGCTGTTGTCATCGGTTAAAAAATAAACCGACAAGGTACCGGGTTGGGC
This sequence comes from Verrucomicrobiales bacterium, assembly GCA_031256975.1. Classification (GTDB taxonomy): domain Bacteria; phylum Verrucomicrobiota; class Verrucomicrobiia; order Methylacidiphilales; family JAAUTS01; genus JAIRPN01. The sequence goes on from JAIRPN010000003.1 coordinate 36,883, forward strand.
GGACAAGCCCTGCTGCTGTTTGTAAGCTTGAATCAAGGCCGGTGCTGCCGGATCCGGTTTGGTGAACTGGCTGTTATCGGCGGCCTTTCCCGATGCTACCAAGCTGAGCGTTAAAACCATTAACCCATAACGAATCAACATAAGCACCCCACGTTTTGCTGAATTATTATTTTCCCTCTTTTGAAGAGGAGCCCTCATGAACCCCTGATAACAGCTATACACCCGCTGCCAATGATGTCAATGGGGTAAAGGGTGGGGAAGAATTCCCAATCATCCCTCATCAATCGCAAATGAGGAGAGCCGGCTATCGGGATTGAACCGATGACCCTCTGATTACAAATCAGATGCACTACCACTGTGCTAAGCCGGCGCGGGGAAAATCCTATGCGATTTTGCCTTCAGTGCAAGCCGGGATTGCGTGTCTTCGTGTCCGACGGTTGCCTGTTGTCAGCGATTTTTGGGCAGACTGAAAATCAGCATTGCGCCGAGCATGGATAATACCGCGCTGTAACCAAAAGCCGCGACGGTGCCGTACATGGACCAAAGAGCGCCAACCACGATGCTGGATACCAGATCGCCGATACCATTTACGGTGGCCAGCACGCCAAAAGCCATGCCGTGGTGTTCTTCGGCCACCAATTCGGCACAAAGCGAGTCCTCCAGGGTTTCTTCCAGTGCCACGTTGATGCCTCCCAGAATGAAAATAAGAATCAGGGTATAAATGCCAATCGGCAGGACAATGCAACACAGGCACATGGCAGTCAGGATCAGGTAACCGCCTGCCAATAGATGTTTTTTCGGGAAACGGTCGGCCAACAACCCGCCAAGATAAGCGAACGCAGCATAGAAAACATTGTGCAGGACATATAACCCGACGGCAATACCCGCTGCTTTTGTCGCTCCCATGACAGGTGTCAGCTGTTGGGTGGCGAATAAAATCAGCATGGTGTGGGCAAACGCTCCCAAACCGGAAACGCCTGCGCCAATCACAAACCTGCGGTAATTCCCGGGCAGCAACCCGATTCTTTCGGAAAATGACAGATGGGGTACGGGAATCCGTTGCTTTTCGGTAACGACAAAAGCGATTAATCCCACGGCGATCAGGCTGGGCACAAGGGTGATTATGAACAAGGCCGGGTAGCTGTGGTTGAGCAATGGCAACAAGGCCAGCGCGGAGACCGGCCCGACAATGGCGCCAAGCGTGTCCATCATCCGCTCAAAGCCAAATGCCCGGCCATAGGTTTCCTTGGTGACTGAGGCCGCTAGCAGTGCCTTGCGGATGGGAGTTCTTGTCCCTCGGCCGAGCCATGCCGTTGAACGAGCCAGCAAGACATGCCATGCCGAAGTTGCCAGAGCGAACGAAGCGGTGCCCAGCGCCGTGACCAAATAGCCGAGCACGGCCACTGGCTTTCGGCGCGGCAATTTATCGGTGTAATACCCCGACCACATCTTGGCGAAACTGGACAGCCCGTCGGAACAGCCCTCGATGAATCCCAGCCATGCGGCGGCGACTCCCATGCCGGCAAGGAAGGTTGGCAGTACGGAGGTCGCCATTTCATGCGACCAGTCGCTGAATAACGAAGCCAACCCAATGCCCAGAACCGTCCGGTTCAACCATTTTTTAGTCATGCCGCAAATTTTCCTCCGGAACGCAACACATTGAACAATGGGGAGGCGACTCCTGCTTCCAAGCCCAGCCCGCGGTAAGCGTGTATGGTGGCTTCAACATCGTAGTCCACGGCATGAAAGGTGATTTTCCCGTCTTCCCAGAGAACATACGATGCGCGTGGATCATGATTCTTGGGTTGCCCGACACTGCCGGGATTGATGACGATGGTTTTGCCAATTTTGAGCTTCATCGGGACATGGGTGTGCCCCACGAACAAATAATCAGGTGATCCTGCCGCCGCAATTTCCTCTTCCCATTCGGAGGTTGTGGCATCCTTGGGCAGATAAGTGAACAGGGCATCGCGCGGGGTGGCATGACAGGCGACACAACGATGTTCCCCAAGTACGAATTGTCGCAACGGTTGCAGGGTGGAGAGAAATTCTTTCTGCTTCTTGCTGGTCAGTTGGATGGTGATTTTCTGCATGGTCAGCGCCAGTAACCGATAGGAAGATGAACATCTCGGGTCGGCTCCAAGGCCGACCGCATGGTCATGGTTGCCTTGAAGAAACAGGTTGCCTGCCTTCGCCACTTGCAGGGCCCAGTCCACGCACTCGGCCGGTTGCGGGCCATAATTGACCAAATCCCCCAGACAGATGATCCTGTCCACGGTCAATTCCGCCCGCAACACGGCTTCCAGTACCGCCCAGTTGGCGTGGATGTCTGACAAAATAAGGACACGCATGGGAACCTAACGTTTTTCCCGATTGTTAAGCGCCCACAAAATCAGCAGCACTGTGCCGCCGGTCAGGCTGGCGGGAAGGCAATAACCCCAGGCAAAGCAGTACCAGCGGTAAAAGAAACCCGCATACTCGGGGTGAAAACTGTCCAGCCCGGCCAGTCCCAATGCCGCGAGAAAAGTCCCGGCAAGGAGGGCGCTGAAAAGGTGCAATGCGCGTTTCATGGTTTAATTCCCGGCGAAGTCCGCGCGCGCGCCCAGTTCTTTCTCGATGGACAGCAGGCGGTTGAACTTGGCGATGCGCTCGCTGCGGCAACCGGAGCCGGTCTTGATGTGCGCGGCACTGGTGGCAACCGCCAGGTCGGCAATGAAGGTGTCCTCCGTTTCACCGGAACGATGTGAAATGTAATAGCCGTAGTGGTTTTTGCGCGCCAGCCCGATGCAATCCAGGGTTTCGCTCACCGTGCCGATCTGGTTCAGCTTGATCAGGATGGAGTTCGCCGTTTTGCGATCGATGGCATCCTGCAGGATTGCCGGATTGGTGCACAGCAAATCGTCACCGACCAATTCCACTTTGCTGCCCAGTTCCGCGGTGATCTGTTGCCAGCCCGTCCAGTCCTTTTCTCCCAACGGATCTTCCAGCAGGATGATCGGGTATTTGTCCAGCCACGAGCGCCACAGGGCGATCATCTCCCCGCTGCTGTTGCTGTGCTGGTCGGACTTGAAGAACTTGTAACGGCCATTGTCCCACATCTCGCTGGTGGCCGGGTCGAGACACAGGGAAATATCCCTGCCGGGTTGATAACCCGCCTTTTGGATCGCCTCCAGAATGACCTCGATGGCTTCCTCGTTTGACTTGAGATCGGGCGCGAAACCTCCCTCGTCACCCACGCCGGTGCTCAGTCCCCTGGCATGCAACAAGGACTTCAACGCGTGAAAAGTCTCCATGGCCATGCGGATGGACTCGGCAAAGTTGGCTGCCTTGTGCGGGGCGATTTTGAATTCCTGGAAGTCCACATTGTTGTCGGCATGCTTGCCGCCGTTGATTACGTTGAGGCAGGGGACCGGCAGTCGGCAGGCATTTTCACCGCCGAGGTACCGGTAGAGTGGCTGGCCCAGTGATTGCGCGGCGGCACGAGCCACCGCCATGGAGACTCCGAGAATGGCGTTGGCGCCGAGACGTGACTTGTTCGGCGTGCCGTCCAGTTCGATCATGCGCTTGTCAATCTCCCGCTGGGCGGTGATGTCCATCCCTTTCAATGCCTTGGCGATTTCCCCTTCGATATGGGCAACGGCCTTCCGGACTCCCTTGCCCCCGTAGCGGTTCTTTTCATTGTCCCGCAATTCGGTGGCTTCCCGTTCCCCCGTGGAAGCCCCGGAGGGCACGCAGGCGCCGGCCTGGCTGCCGTCGTTGAGAATGACTGTGGCGGAAACCGTGGGATTACCCCGCGAATCGAGAATTTCCAGCCCGTGGATGTCGGCGATGGTCTTCATAATGTCCTTTTGGTATTGGGTTGAACTGCACAGGAAAAGACCACGGGACAGGGGATGAGTTGGGACTCCCGCCTGCCTGATGATGGTGTTGTAAACATAACTCCTCCTGTTCAGGTAGGAGTCATCAGCTTCCCGAACCGGGAAGCGGTTTGACCTTGCGAAGGCCAGGCAGATTCCATTGCCGCCGTTAACGTAACCCTGGCAGTTATTCTGTCAAGAATATATGCGGATACGCGGTGATTAATCTGAGCCGGATAGGGATTCGCCGGAGGGTGTTGGGAGGTTTGACTATGGGGCATAGTTGTATAACTTGGTAAACCATGTCACGCAGCAGAAGAAGATTGGAACCATTCAATAACAAACGCGGGGTCCAAGACCCGGGCCAGGATTTTGCTGGCGGCGGGGAAGGTGTTTGCGGCCAAAGGCTACGAAGCCGCCACTATTCGTGACGTTGCCGCCGAAGCCAAGACCCAGGTGGGCGGTATCATGCACCATTTTGTGACCAAGGACGACCTTTACCTTGCGGTGATCAAGACCTTTATCCTGGACAGCGGACGCTGGGATTACATCTTCGAGCCCTTGTCGCATAAGAAGAAAGTAACCCCGCAGTTGCTGGAAGAACTGATCGGGGAGTGTGTCAAGCGCTACATGTATCAAAACCGCCCAGGACAACAGCCCTTTGAAAACCTGCTGGGACTCCGGCTGGCTGTCGACGAAGTGCCCACCATCGAAGAAATAAGGTTCAAGGTTGCCGGCATCGCCTGTGATCAAATCAATGCCGTATTGAAACAAGCCTATCCGCAACTGACCGAAAAGCAGATGCTGGACTGGCGAACATCGTTTTATGCCCTCCTGCTGTTTCCGGAAACCACGCAGCGCTCCATCCACGGACGCGAATTGCCGCCGGGGTACCATAGGGAAAGTGCCAAAAGGGTGACTGCCGATGCGTGCGCCCTGCTGCGTGCCAAGGCGTCAAGTCGTCGCTCCTAAGTTGATCACGGCGGTGGTAAACCGACTTCGCAAGGCACCACCCTGCAGGCTTCTTACATCGATCCGGCAAATTGGACAAGCAGCCGCAGATGTGGGAATACCATCTTTGTTTTCTCTGCGGGTGATAAAACAGTGAACACCAGTAGAGTAGCCGGCGTCCGGTTGTCTGGGAATGGTTGAACCGGGCGCCGGCCAGGGTTTTGATGCCGTTGGATTAGTTGGCAGCAAAATGTTTTTTGCGCTGGCAAAGGAGCAGGATGATGGGACAACCCAGTAATAACAAGGCCCAGCACGCCGGTTCCGGGATGTAGGAAACCGAGGAGACGATGGTATTGATATCGTCGCTGTAAGAGCTGAGATCGATCAGGAGGGTATAATAACCTCCGTTATCGTCAGTGGCGATAGCGTCTAATAAGCCGCTTAGTTCCCACTGGCCGGTGGTGGAATTGTACACAAATCCGGCCCCGCCGGAATCGCCGCTGATTGCCTGGGTGGTGTTGTTGATCGAGTTATATTTGACGTAGTAGTAAGTGGAAGTGTGTCCGTTATCCAGGGTTAACTCGTAATTAACGCCGTTGATAGTGCCGGTTCCCCAGGCCTTGGTGCCGCCACCGTAGCCGATCATGACAACGGACTGGCCGGTGCTGGCGGAGGAGCTGCTGATGGTGAGTGTGGGCAAATCCAGCGCGGTCGAAATTTGAAATAGCACCAAGTCTGTATTGCCAATGGTTGTCACGCTGTCGGCGATGATGGTGTAGGTAACTCCATCCAAGGTGTAGGTGTTCGATGACAAATCGACATGTGCCGCACTGATGACCCAGCCATTACCCAGATAAACAGCGGAGGCCCCGCCTACGGTGCCGACGTAATCCCAACCGGTGACGGATGAGGAGCCCCAGCCGGTGTTCCAATAACGAATATTCGTCGTGGTAGGCTCATTGCTGTTGTAGACTGTGCCGCTGGTTACGACCACGACAGCGTGGAGCCGATTGGTCAAGGCCAGACTGCATAACAAGAATCCCATCAAAATGACTTTAACCATGCCGAGTTAAGACACCGCGTCCGCGGGAAACATCACAGATATTTTCGCGAACCACGCAGTTATTTTTGTGATAATCGGGATGGCCTTGGCGTCTTACAGGTAAATGAACACCAGAGTATTGGCATGGGGTTGGCGGGGTTTTCGATGGGTTGCAGGCATCTGGCTAGCGGCCATTTTGCTGTGTGCGGGCAGTGGAAGTGTCATAGCGCAGGATCTGGCGACAATCCAGGATGGCAGTAATATTGATCTGAGCCAGATTACCGACGCGTTTGTCCGCAACATGAAGCTGTTGGACCAGTATCTGGCACAGGCCGTGCCCAATGAACAAACGCATCAAATGATGCTGGTGGTGATGTCCAAATCGAGCGACATCGCCCGTTATTACCGCTCGGGAGGAGGGGCTGACAAACGGCGGAAGTTGCTGGAGCAACAGGAAGCCCTGAAGGCCAAGAAGGGATTTACCAAGGCGGACCAGGCGAAGCTCGATAGCCTTACGACGCAAATCAGTGATCTGGATCCTGACGGTATGTTCAGCAAGGCGCGCAGCGACCTTGGACAGTCCATCAGTGAATTGCAACGGCTGCTCGGCTTGTACCAAAGCAGCGATCCAGACGTCACCAATCTAGTCCGGTTAATCCAGGAGCATATCCAGTATTATCAAACTGCAATGGGGAAATACCAATGAGAATACCAGTTGTGATCTTGAGTTTTGGATTGATTGGCTGCCTTGAGGCCGGAGCGCAGGAACCTCGTGCGGGAGATCCGGTGGGAAGCGGCACGATGCGCCCCCCTGCCACGGCTGCCGCGTCTTCGCCTGCCAAGGATTCCGGCAATGAGTTTACCTTGGGGTCCCAGTCGGTAGGCAATGTGGGTGAATTGATCAAGAAGGTCGGCGAACAAAATGACACGGCCAAGAAACGGATCGCTGAAATCGATGCCTATGTGAATCCGATTCTGGGCGGCATTGCCAATCAGCTCTATGGCATTTCTGACGATGAGTACCAGTTTTTGATGTCGGAATCCCGGGCGCGTCGTTCCGCCATGGTGTTTCGACAGCAGCAGCAGGCCGACTCCCAGACCCAGGCAGGTATTTTGGAGTATTACAACAGTGCCTATACCGCCTTGCAGGGCCGGGACTTTTGGTTTGGCAATGAACAAAGCCTGGTGCCGCAGGACAATGCCTTATATCAATTGATGAAAACGGATATCATGGCGGCGCTGGCGAAGCGTCCGGATGGTGAAAAAATCAGGGGTATGTTGACCGAACGTGAAACCTTGGCGAGCCGGCTGTCAACCAACCTGCCGCTGTACAACTATTTGTCCCAGCGCCGGAAGTGGTGGACGAATTACCCTGAATACATGAAGGCCGTGCAACAGGAAGCTGCCGGTGCCGATTCGAATACGAACACGGAGTTCGGGCCGCCTGACTTTCCGGGTGGTTTTGGCGGCAATAGGGGAGGAGGTGGCAGCAATGGGTCGAGAGCACGGTAATAATGCGGGGAGTCGGTTTTTATTGCCGGAAGGTTTTTTGTTAGCAAAGGCGGCCAAGGAGTGTCTTATTAGTGAAAATGGCACAAGACTGTCCCGAAATGGCCGACGCGGATGTGTCGGCCTGCTTGGTGCGTGTGCGTCAGGGGGACGAGACGGCCATCCGTGCCCTGATACAGTATATGTATCCATTGGTTTATAAGCTGGTACGGGCGAATCTACCCCGTCCCGGGGAAGAAGAGGACTTGGTACAAATGGTGCTGGTCAGGGTATTCAAGGGACTGGATCAATTTTCCGGTCAGGTGCCATTCAAGCATTGGGTTTCCCGTGTGGCGGTCAATACCTGCTTGAACGTGATCCGCCATGCCAAACGACGCCCTGAGATACGCATGTCCGATCTCAGCGAAGAGGAGGAACGGGTCGTGCAGGCCCTGTCGGTTTCCGGCCAGGATTTTGACCGGGAATTGGGGCTGGCGGCCAGGGACTTGGTACAGAATCTGATTTTAGGGTTGAAACCCAAGGAGCAATTACTGGTAAGATTGGTTTATCTTGAAGGTTTTTCCATCAAGGAGGCGAGCTTGTCCACCGGCTGGAGCATGGGAGCGATTACCATGCGGCTTAGCAGGGCCAAAAGCAAAATGAAGCGGCGTTATGAAGTTTTGAGCAAACAGGAAAGAGGATGATTATGAATCAAAATTCATCAGAGGATCAATTGCAGAAGCTGCTGATAGCCGCTCAGGGAGTCGAGGTGCCGGTACCCAAGCCTTCCGCGTGGTTTGAACAACGGATGCTTGCCGCTTTGCGGGAGGAGCCCTTGGTGGGCTTTCCGGTAATTGAGGGCAAATTTATTTTTCGCATCATGGCTGGGGCTGCATTGTGCATGATCCTCAGCCTGATACTGCCCTTGACCCAATCCAGGAATCCCTACATGGAAGCCTTGGCACAAATCAACAAGACGGCGCAACTGGAAGTAGGCCATGACTAATTCCAAATTCAGGCTGACGCTGGTGTTGATTGGCATGTTTGTATTCGGGGCCGTTAGCGGCATTGCCTTGAATACCTTTTGGCGCCCTTATTTCCCATCGCCGCCGCATCAAGGGGATATTCAGAGGCATATACTGGAATTTTTAACCCAAAGACTGGGTCTGAGTGAACAGCAGCAGGAACAAATCAGGCCGATTATAGCTGATTTTTCACGTCAGGTTGAGGAATTTCATCGGCAATCTGTTTCCCAATTGGATGAATTATCCCGGCAAACGGACGAGAAGATTAGCCAATTTCTGACACCGGAACAAAAGCTGGAACTGCAACGCATGGCCAGTGAGCGGGCGCAGGGATTTAAACGGCATGGTCCGGATATGCGTGGGCTGCCGCCACCGCAGCATGGCCCGCCGCCGTTGCCAAAAGGTTGATTTATCATAACAAAATCAATGTCTTATTCCGTGGTGAGAAGCGACTTGCCGGGATTTTTCTTCATAGTCTTGGTTGTGGGGGCTATTGTCGACAGTACATTAGGCAAGACCATCGTGGCGGTGAAATATCCCGGAAAGTGATGGGCGGAGATGCTGTTCAAAATACTTTAGTAGGGGCAGGGCTTGCCCTGCCCTTGTTACTTTATTTTCAGATGTTGCCGTGAGGGTAGGGCAAGCCCTACCCCTACGTCCTAATGCCGGTAGTAATGCAGGGTGCGGAGTTGTACCGACCAGTAGCGTTTTTCGTGGGTGATCTGGTCGGTGAGGACGACGACCTTGCTGCCCTCGGGCAATAGCTTTTGGTCGAGGATCATGTTGCGGGCGATGTCCACGTTGACTAGGTGGCTTTCTTCGAAGTCCATCAGCATCGGGTAGACGGCATAACGCAGGCAGAGGCGGCGTGCCAGTTCAGCATCGGGGGTAAAGACGAAGATGGTGGCGGTGGAGGGGCGTTGTGCGGAGCAGAGTTGCGCGCTGATGCCGCTGCGGGTGAAGACCAGCAATGCGTCGGCCTGCATCTGGTTGGCGAGTTTAACCGCCGAGGCGGCGGCGTGGTCGCGACTGTCGTTCAGCGGCAGGACGGCGTGGTATTCGGTCTGGTCGTTCTTTTCAATGCAGTTGGCCACTTTGTCCAGCACTTGCACGCATTTGACCGGGTATTTGCCGACGGTGGTTTCCCCGGAGAGCATGATGGCGTCGGTGCGCTCGAACACGGCGTTGGCGACGTCGGTGATTTCCGCGCGGGTGGGCAGCGGGTTCTGGATCATGCTTTCCAGCATGTGGGTGGCGACGATGACGGGCTTGCCGACGTTGAGGCATTTGTTGACGATGTTGCGCTGGACGATGGGGAGTTCCTCGTAGGGCCACTCGATGCCGAGGTCGCCGCGCGCAACCATGATGCCGTCGGCCTCGCGGATGATTTCCTCGATGTTGTGTACCGCCGACTGATCCTCGATCTTGGCGATGATGAAGGTGTCGGGGCGTCCCTCGGCGGCAAGGACCTGTCGCAGCAGGGAGACGTCGTTGGCTTCGCGCACGAAGGACAGCGCGACGATGTCCACGCCGATTTCGGCGCCAACCCTCAGGTCGCCCAGGTCTTTCTCGGTGAGGGCGGGGAGTTTGACCTTGATGCCGGGGAGGTTGATGTGGCGGCGGCTGCCCATGACGCCGGGGGTGAGGACCTGGCAGACCAGTTCCTGGTTGCGTTTCTCCTTCACCATCATTTCGATGACGCCGTTGTCCACCAGCACGATGTCGCCGACCTTGATGTCGTCGACCAACGAGTCGTAGTTGGTGTCGACGGAGCGTTCCTCGACGGAGATGTGCCCGCGCACGGTGAAGGTAAAGGTGTCGCCGATCTTGAGGTCGAGCTTGTTGGGCAGGTCGCCGGTGCGGATGGCGGGGCCCTGGGTGTCCATCAGAATGGCGGTGGAGCGCCCGAGTTCCTGGCTGACCTGCCGGATGGCGGGGACGATCTTGCGCACCCAGTCGTGGGCGGCGTGGGACATGTTGAGACGGAAGACATTGACGCCGGCCAGGATCAGTTCGCGCAGAATTTCGGGGGAATCGGTGGCGGGGCCCAGAGTAGAAACGATTTTGGTTTTTCTCACGGGGACAGGATAGGGCAGCATACCCCGAAAGGCAAATCCGGATGCGGCTGCATATCTTCTTGTGACCCGGCGGGAGGGGAGTAGGATTTGCGGATGCAAAACTTCACTTTCAAGAATCCCACGGAGATATTATTCGGCAAGGGGACCATTGCGAAGATTGGCAGCCGGATACCGGCTGATAAGCCGGTGTTGCTGTTGTACGGCGGCGGTTCGATCAAGCGCAACGGGGTGTATGACCAGGTGAGAGCGGCGTTGCGGAATCATCCGGCGCTGCATGAGTTCGGCGGTGTCGAAGCCAATCCGCTGTTCGAAACCTGCATGCAGGCGGTGGAACTGGTCAAAGGGCAGAAGATTGGGTTTATCCTTGCCGTGGGTGGCGGGTCGGTGCTGGACGCGGCGAAATTCATCGCGGCGGCGGTGAATTATGACGGTGATCCCTGGGGGATTCTGCAAGCCCATGGACAGGGATTGAAGTCGGCGCTGCCGATTGGCACGGTGTTGACGCTGCCGGCGACCGGGTCGGAAGCCAATGGCAATTCGGTGATTTCACGCCGGGAGACGCAGGAGAAGCTGGCATTTGGTTCCCCGCTGGTATTTCCGGTATTTTCGGTGCTGGATCCGGAGACTACATTTACTTTGCCGCGGAAACAGGTGCGCAACGGGATTGTCGATTCTTTCATGCATGTGATGGAGCAATACATGACTTATCCGTCGCAGGCCCCCTTGCAGGACCGTTTTGCCGAGGGGGTAGTGCAGACTTTGATAGAGACCGGGCCGGTGACATTGGACAACCCGCAGGATTATGAGTCGCGGGCGGCATTTATGTGGAGCGCGACGCTGGCGTTGAACATGCTGATCGGCGCGGGAGTTCCCCAGGACTGGTCGACGCATGGCATCGGGCATGAATTGACGGCATTTTACGGACTGGATCACGCGGAAACACTGGCGATTATCCTGCCGGGGGTGTGGCGGCACCAGTTTGCGCGCAAGAAAGAGAAGCTGGAGCAATATGGCCGGCGGGTATGGGGGGTGGATACGGCGGAGCAGGCGATTGCGAAGACGGAGGAGTTTTTAAAATCACTGGGGATGCCGGTCCGGCTGGCGGATTACAAGATTGACGTAAAGGAGGCGGCGGGGAAGATCCGCGCCCGTTTTGCGGAGCGCGGCACCAAGTTGGGAGAGCATGGCGACATCGGGCCGGAGCAGGTGGCGGAGATTGTGCTGGGCAGGGCGTAATTATTGAATATGAGTGGCAAATTGTATGTGGTGGCGACACCGATTGGCAACCTGGAGGATTTGACCTTGCGGGCCTTGCGGGTGTTGAAGGAAGTAAACTTGATCGCGGCGGAGGATACGCGGCACACGGGGTTGCTGTTGAAGCATTTCAGCATCGAGACTCCGCAGGCGAGTTATCACAAGTTCAACGAGGCGAAGCGTCTCGGTGAATTTGTCCAGCGTTTCGCCAACGGGGAAAGTATCGCGCTGGTCAGCGACGCGGGCATGCCGGGAGTGTCGGACCCCGGTGAACGGTTGATTCGCGAATGCCTGGAACAAGGGGTGGATGTGGAAGTGATTCCGGGGCCGTCGGCGGTGTTGCACGCGCTGGTGGCGTCGGGGTTGAAAATCACGCCGTTTTATTTCGGCGGTTTCCTGCCGGTCAAGGGCGGGGCGCGGCAGAAGGAACTGGCGGCGGCCGAGGAACGCGAGAGCACCAGCATTTACTTTGAATCGCCTTACCGTATCATGCGGACCCTGGAGGATTGCGTGACCGTCATCCCCGACGCAGTGGTTTGCGTGGCGCGTGAACTGACCAAGAAGTTTGAGGAGGTCAAACGCGGGAGGCCGGAAGAAGTGTTGCAGTATTTCCGCGGGGAAGGAAAGGCCAAGGGGGAGATCACTTTTCTGGTACAGGGCCGCAATGAGCGGAATTGACAGCTAAGTCATTGATGCCTAATAAGAAGTATGCGATTTTTTATTTTAATGAGTGTGTTGGGTTTGCTGGGTTCGCCGTTGGTGGCGGATCAGGTGCTGGCCCAGTCCCAGGAACCGTTGCCTGCCGCGGCTCCCGCCGCACCTGCCAAGGCCAATACCGGCAATGCCAGTTTGACTTCTCCCGCCAACGCCCAGGCTCCCGAGCAGGAGGCTTGGGATTTGCCGGTGCAATTGGATCCCAAGGTACAGATTGGCAAGATTTTTGATTTTCTGAACGATCCGAAACTGACCAAGACCGGGGACAACAAGGTGATCCAGGAGGAGTTCGACTATTTCAATTACGGCGCGGTGACCAAGGCGCAGCGGGAAGCGCGCAAGGGGCATTATTATATCGTGAGTTTCACCAACGAGGGGCCCGCCACCGACCTGAGCATTCGCATGGATTTCCGCCAGTTGCTGTCGCGCGACACGGTCAATACGCTGGAAGTTCCGTTCAAGGGCGCCAAGGGCGATTACAAGCAGCAGTTCGTGATTGCCGGGGACATGTACCGCGCCTATGGCGACGTGAATTCCTGGCGCATCTCGGTGGTCAGGGACGGCAAGATCGTGGCGCAGAAAAAATCCTACGTGTGGTAAAGGACGCCAATCATGAACCTGAGTTTGTTTGAGATTATCCAACGCGGCGGCCCGGTGATGGGCTTGCTGTTCCTGTGCAGCGTACTGGCCATCGGCGTGTTTGCCGAGCGCCTGATTTTCTTTCATCGCTGCTCGATCAATCTCAACCATTTTCTCAAGGGCATCACCAACCTGCTGCGGCAGGGGCGCTATGACGAGGCGGTTGAGCGTTGCGACGAGGCCTACGGCCCGGCGGTGAAGGTGGTCCAGACCGGCATCATCAAGCGTGAATTGCCGAAGTCGGAGCTGCGCGAGGTCTTGCAGGAGGCGGCCCAGTTGCAAATCCCCCGTTTGGAGAGCAACATGATTTTATTATCGACCATCGCCAGCATCGCGCCGCTGCTCGGATTGCTCGGCACGGTGATCGGCATGTTCAAGACTTTCGAGCAGATGAACATCAGCGTGGGCGCGGCGCCCATCAGTGATTTGTCGGGCGGCATCTGGGAAGCCTTGATGACCGCCGCCGCCGGCTTGATGGTGGCGATTCCCTGCTACGTGGCTTACAATTACCTGACCATCCGGCTGAATGCGATTGTCGCCGACATCGAGCGGGCGGGCATCGAGATTGTGCAACTGGTCAACGAAAAGCCCGAGACCAGCCAGGAGACTCCCGCCGAGAAAAAAGTCGTGGCGATGGTCCAGCCGGAAAAGGACAAGAAACCCGATGCGAAACCCGAGGTCAAGGAAGATGCCGACAAGGAAAAGCGCATCAACTATTGGCCCAAATAGACGGGTTGTTCCGAATCCATGAAATTGCGACGCAGCATCAAGCCGATCAGCGGTCCTTTTGACATGACCCCGTTGATCAACGTGGTGTTGCTGTTGCTGGTATTCTTTCTGCTGAGCTCGACCTTTGTCATCCAGCCCGGTATCAAGGTGAATCCGCCGGCGGCGATGACCCTGAGCGGCCTGCGGGATTCCCGTTATGTCATCAATGTGACGGCCCAGGACCCGCCGTTGATTTTCTTCAACAACCAGATCACCAACATGGATAATCTGGAACAGGAATTGAAGCAAATCGCCCAAAAACAACCGGGGGTCAATGTGGTTTTGCGTGCCGACCAGAATGTGTCGCACGGCGTGGTTACCGACATTCTCAACCGGGCCTTTGCTGCCGGGGTCAATGTGTTGATTGCCACCCAGCCGGCCGTGCCTGCCGCCACGCCGTAAAATGAATGCGTTGCCGCTACACGAGCTTTGGGAAAAACTGTTTCCGCAGGAACGACGCTGGTTGTCCTGGCTGATTATTCTGGTGTTGGTATTGCACTTGGCAGCGTTTGCTTTGTTGAGAATCAGGCAGGCCGCGCCGCTAACATCCAAGGCTCCCTTGCTGCAAACCACGGCGCTGACGGCGCTTTCATCGGGACCCGACAAAATGTCTGCTGCCACGGTTGCCGGGGATTTGGTATGGCTCGACTGGCGGGATCCCAGCGCGCCGATTCTGCCGCGTGGTCCGTTGCCGGCGCTGCCTTCCGGGATATTGCCGGGGGAGATGTCGGGCTTGTCCAAACCCCTGGCTTCGGGAAGTTCCGTGGTTTCGGTGGCGGCGAAGTTGAACACCGAATTGCCGTCGATTGTGCAGCAGGTGCAGGGATCGCTGTTCGCCTTTCGCCCGACTCCCAAGGAAGTGCAAATTGAAACACCGCCGCAGCTCAGCGGTACGGTGGTGGAAATCAGCGGGGACTTGTCGGGACGCGCGGTGGTGAAAAAGACCGACCTGCCGCAGCCGGAGGTTGACCGCAATTTGCGCGTGACCATTTGCCAGTTGGCGGTGAACGCAGGCGGGATGGTGGAAAATGTGCTGGTCGACAGCTCCTGCGATGATCCGGCAATCGACCAGTTGGCGGTGCAGGAATTGAAAAACTGGCAATTCGCTCCCGGTTCGGGATTACAGTGGGGCAAGGCGATCGTTTACTGGCATTTCAAGGGCAAGAGCGCGTCCCCTGCTGCGGAGAACAATCCATGAGCATGGAAATTTCCTCATTCTTTTGGCTGTATATTGCACTTTTCCTTGCGGTGATCTTCGGGGCTTGGCTAAGCTTTGCGTGGCGTTGTCGCAAGATCCGGCAGGGTGCGCACAAAGCCTACGCATGTCCCAGTTGCGGGGAAAAAATTCGCGTCAAGAACGAGGTGGTCTTTGTGCGTTGCCCGCATTGCGGCGCGCGGATCGCCATTGGCGAATTGCTCGAACGGGGCAGGCATTAGAATTTAATTATGGAAACAACGGAACGCATTATCATTCTGGACTTCGGTTCACAGTACACACAAGTCATCGCACGCCGCGTGCGGGAATTTCAGGTTTTCTCGGAAATCCTTCCCTACACGACCAGCGCGAAAGCCATCGCCGAGCGTCAGCCGAAAGGCATTATTTTGTCGGGCGGCCCGGCCAGCGTGTATTCGCCGAAGGCGCCGCAGGTCGATCCGGAACTGTTTAAATTGGGCATCCCGGTGCTGGGCATTTGCTATGGCATGCAGTTGATCGCCAAGAACCTTGGCGGCAAGGTGCACAAGAGCACGCATCGTGAGTATGGCCGCGGCACGCTAACGGTGAAGTCAACCAGCAAGCTGTTCGCCAAGCTGCCGAAGAAACTGGAAATCTGGAACAGTCATGGCGACAAATTGATCGGGGCGCCGAAGGGCTTCAAGGCCATCGCGGTGACCGAGAATGCCCCGTTTGCGGCGATCGAGCACACTAACGACCATATTTACGGCATTCAATTCCACCCCGAAGTGGCACACACGCCGAGGGGCAAGGAGATCCTGGGCAATTTCATCAAGGGCATCTGCAAATGCAAGGGTACCTGGACCACGGCCTCGTTCATCGACCGCACGGTGGCGGAAATTCGCGAGCAGGTTGGCAAGAGCAAGGTGATTCTCGGCCTGAGCGGCGGGGTCGATTCCAGTGTGGCGGCGGCCTTGATTCACAAGGCGATCGGCCGCCAGTTGACCTGTATCTATGTCGACAACGGCATGATGCGTGCCAATGAAACCGAGAGTGTGAAACGGATCTTTGCCAACGGCCTGGGCCTGAAATTGGTGGTGGTGAACGCGTCGAAGAGCTTTTTGTCGAAGCTCAAGGGTGTCACCGATCCGGAAAAGAAGCGTAAGATCATCGGCGCGGAATTCATCCGTGTGTTCGAGGCGGCGAAGAAATCAGCCGGCAAGGCCGAATTCCTGGCGCAGGGCACGGTTTATCCGGACGTGATCGAGAGTATTTCCATCGACGGCAACCCGGCGGCGATGATCAAGTCACACCACAATGTCGGCGGTTTGCCGAAGAACATGAAGTTCAAGCTGGTCGAGCCGCTGAAGCAGTTGTTCAAGGATGAAGTCCGCCAAGTGGGTGAGGCTCTCGGCTTGCCGAAGGAAATGGTCTGGCGGCAGCCGTTCCCGGGACCGGGTTTGGCGGTGCGCTGTCTTGGCGAAATCACCGAGGAGAAATTGCGCATCCTGCGCGAGGCCGACCGGATCATCGTCGAGGAGATGAAGAAGTCCGATTGGTATTACAAGGTTTGGCAATCTTTCGGTGTGTTGCTCCCGGTACGCAGCGTCGGCGTGATGGGTGATGAGCGGACCTATGATTACACCATCGCCATGCGCTGCGTGAACAGCCAGGACGCGATGACCGCCGACTGGACCCGTTTGCCGCACGAATTGCTGGCCAAGATTTCCAACCGCGTTATCAATGAAGTGCGCGGCGTGAACCGCATGGTGCTGGACATCAGCTCCAAGCCTCCGGCCACCATCGAGTGGGAATAACAGGATTGGGCGCTAACGGCGGACCCTTGCCGTTAGCGTGTATTTTCAGCCCATAATTCCTGCTTTCCATCGGATGATTATCTGCTACTGTGCGCGGGAGCCTTGAACGCCAAGGTATTAGAAGGAAACCCGATGAAGCATCTCTCATATAAGCAGGCGGACTTTGTTGAACGTGTCAAGGAACTGAATCAAGGTGCGGAACCGCCGCACGAAATTGTGCAGCAGGTCCGGCAAATCCTGAGCCAGGTGAAGTCCGGAGGTGACATGGCCTTGCTGGAAATCAACAATCGTTTTTCCCCGGAACCGATCACCCGGGCCGAGATGGAATTGAAGGCCAAGCCCAAGATTCCGAAACCGGCAATCAAGGATGCGTTGAAAAAGGCGCATCGCAACATCGAGAAATTTTACAAGGCGCGAATCCCGAAATCCTCGGTAAGCAAGAATTCCGAGGGTGCGTTGGTGGGCGAGATTTACCAGCCGTTGCGCCGTGTGGGAATTTATGTGCCGGGCGGGACTGCGCCGTTGGTGTCCTCGGCGCTCATGACGGTTACTTTGGCGAAGACCGCCGGAGTTAAGTCGATTGTTGTTTGCACGCCGGGGCCGGTGAATCCAGTATTGTATTATGCGATCCGGCTGGCGGGGGCCGATGAAGTTTACCAAGTTGGCGGCGCGCAGGCGATTGCGGCTATGGCTTTCGGTACTTCCAGCATCAAGCCGGTGAACAAGATTTACGGGCCGGGCAACGTGTATGTGGTGGAGGCCAAACGGCAGGTTTACGGCCGTGTTGGCATTGATTTGATCCCGGGACCCAGCGAGGTTGCGGTGCTGGCGGATAACAACGCCAAGGCGTCCTTTGTTGCCGCCGACATGCTGGCACAGGCCGAGCACGGCCCGCGCAGCCGGATTTTCCTGGTTAGCGACAGCGAGAAGATGATTGAGAAAGTAAAGGCGGAGATTGAAAAACAAATCCAGTCACTTGACCGCATCCAGTATTTGCGCGAGACGCTAAATCTGGGCTGTTATTTTGTCTTGGTCAAAAATCTGAAGCAGGGTGTCGAGGTTATCGAGACCATCGCACCTGAACACTTGTCGTTAGCGTGCAAGGATGCGAAAAAACTGGCCGAGACCGTGCATCATTGCGGCGGGATATTTGTCGGCGATTACTCGCCGGTTGCGGCGGGCGATTATGCGGCGGGACCGAGCCACGTATATCCTACCAATGGCTCGGCGGTCGCGTTTAGCGGCCTGACCATCGACCAGTTCTTCCGCAAGACCAGCTTTATCCGTTATGAACGGTCCTCGCTGAAAAAAGGTGCGAAGACCATTGAGACGCTGGCGGAAGTGGAAGGATTGACCGCGCACAAAAAATCAGTGTCGATTCGTTTTGCAAAATAGTTTACGGTTGGGTTAAGAATGAGAAAAAGTTCAATTAAGCGCGATACCAAGGAAACGCAGATTCGTCTGAAACTGGACATTGATGGCCAGGGAATTTCCAAGATCAAAACCGGCATTGGTTTCTTCGACCACATGCTGACATTGTTCAGCAAGCATTCGTTAATTGATCTGGAGGTGGTCGCTAACGGTGATCTTGAGGTGGACTATCATCACACGGTTGAGGATGTCGGTATTGTACTCGGCCAGGCGTTGAAGGAGGCAATCGGCGACAAGCGGGGTATCCAGCGTTACGGCTGGGCTTATTTGCCGATGGACGAAACCCTGACGCGCGCCGTGGTGGACCTGAGCAACCGTTTTTACTTGGAATTCCGTGTGCCGGCGGAACGGCGCAAGGCAGGGGATTTCCCGCTGCAATTGTTGGAAGAGTTCTTTCGTGCGGTGGCGGTGAACGCGGGCATGAATCTGCACATGGAATTGCTATACGGTCGTGATTCGCACCATATTGCCGAATCGCTGTTCAAGGGCTTTGCCAAGGCTCTGGACATGGCCTGCCGCAGGGATCCGCGGGTGAAGGGCTTGCCGAGCACCAAAGGTAAGCTTTAATTACACGTGTTGTGAAAGTCGGACTGATTGATTACGGCAGGGGCAACCTGCACAGCGTGAACAAGGCGCTGGAATCCCTTGGGGTCGAGGTGGAAATGCTCGCTAATGGCGAAAAATTTTCCACCAAGGACGTGCTGGTTTTGCCGGGCGTCGGTGCCTTTGGTGATGCCATGCAAAATCTTGATGAACGCGGCTTGGTGCAGCCGATTCAGGATTGGGTCAAGGCCGGAAAACCGTTCCTTGGAATTTGCGTGGGTTGCCAGTTGTTGTTTGACGACGGCGATGAGAGCCCGGGAGCCCGTGGTTTGGGGCTGATCAAGGGCCGGGTGGTGCGTTTTCCTTCCTCGGTCGGCAAAATCCCGCACATGGGTTGGAATGAAGTGCAAGTGACGAAAGCCGGGGAAAACCTGTTCGATGGAATCCGGGAACCTTATTTCTACCATGTGCACTCTTATTTTCCTGAAGTTGCTGATTCCTCGCTGGTGGCCTGTTGGACCGAATACGAAGGGATACGTTTTGCCAGTGGTGTGACCAAGGGCAACCTGGCCGCATTTCAGTTTCACCCCGAAAAGAGCCAGTCAAACGGGTTGCAACTGATCGGGAATTTTTTGCGCCAGTTTGGCCGTTAGCGGTAAAAAAGATTGGTAAAATCATGTTAGCCCGTATAGTCCAGTGACATGATTAAACGATCGCTTTGCCTGCTGGCATTTTCGATTTTGATGGCTGCCTGCGGCGGTGGCAAATATGAACACAGTGAAATCCCGGCCACTACCGGTAATAATACTGCTCCCCAAACTACCCAGCCTGCGGCTCCGGCTGTCCAATCACCGTCCCAATCGACAATAACTCCGGCGCCATCGGGAGTGTCGTCATCCAACAGCAAACCGGTGATCTATGATTATCCCGGCAGCACACGGCAGATCGGTCTGGCTCCGGGGGCGAATTCTTCCGCATCGTCGTCTGCCTCCGCTGCGACAGCTTCCACTCATTCCGGCAAAACCTATACGGTGCAAAGTGGTGATTCCCTGTGGCGCATTGCCAACAGCCACGGTGTCACGGTTAGCGCTCTCAAGCAGGCAAACGGCCTGACCAGTGACACGATCAAGCCGGGACAGGTCCTGCAGATTCCTTAATTGGAGGAATTGAAATTCTTTCTATGATCAGAGATTGGTATCAGCGGTTGTCTCAATTTGCTTACGAAAAGCGTATTCATATCGGTTGGTGCTGGGCGCTGGGCCTTTTGGCTGCCTGCCTGCTGGGCAAATACCTGTTTTCCGATGACATGGTGCTTTCCAAGGAAGGCACGGATGTTTCCAATTATTTTTACTATTCCTACACACTGGCATGGGATGGTCTGTCTCAAGGTCACCTAGTGAAATGGAATCCCTACGTTTATGGCGGTCAGCCCTTTTTGGGACCGTTTCAATCGGCGTTGCTTTATCCTGTGACTTGGATATTGACGTTTCTGCCGGTGTCCATGGCGTTGAACTGGACGGTGTTCCTGCACCTCTGGTTACTGGGCACGGGCATGTATGCCTGGTCGGTTTATCGTGGGCTGAAACCGCTGGCGGCTTTTGCGGTCGGAGTTGCCATGATGTTGGGCGGGCCATTTTTCGTGCATGTTTACGCCGGTCACATTCCGAACATTTGTTCCATGGCTTGGGCGCCGTTTGTCTTCTGGGGCATAGACGGCTGGTTGCGGCAACGTCATGGTGGCTGGCTGTTGTTGTCAGCCGCCGCGGCCGCAATGCAAATTTACGCGGGACATCCGCAATATTTTTATTACACCGCGATTACGGCGGGCCTTTATTCGTTGATCTTCCTGTTCGACGCTAATCACAAAAAATCGGCGGCAGTCGGATTGTTGCTGATTTATCCGTTGGCTATGTTGTTGGCGGCGGCGCAATTGTTGCCCGGTTTGAGCGCCACCAGCGAGTCGGTGCGCATGGGGGGCGCTAACTATGAATTCGCCTCGATGTTCGCGTTTCCATTTGAGAATCTTTTCACATTGTTGTCCCCCTGGTTTTTCGGCGACATGGAAGCGATGCCATACTGGGGTAAATGCTATCTATGGGAAATGCAGCTATACTGCGGGATTGGCATTCTGTTGTTAGCGGTATTCGGATTCTGCCAGTTTGGCAGGCAACGCAAGTTCCAGTTCCTGATCCTGTTCGGCATCCTTACGCTGTTGGCGGTCGGGTCGCGAACACCCTTGTACCAAGTATTGTATCATGTCTTGCCGGGTTACAGCATGTTCCGTGGTACATCGAAGTTCATCTTTTTTTTGGCATTGTTTGGCACGCTGATTGGCGGACATGGCTTGAGCCTATTGATCGAGGGCAAGCGCCCGTTCCGCTGGCTGGCATGGACCGGCATAGGACTTGGCGCGGTACTGGCCCTGATCGGGCTTTCATTGCAGGGACAAATCAGTGGTTGGTTCAACGACTTGCTGCAAACCTTGGGTGGTTCGGAATCTTATTTGGCGGGCAAACTCTTCGCCAAAGATGCCAATGCGCTGGCCGCTCAGAATTTCAGCGCCCACAGCCTGTTTTTCTCCAGCGTTTGGTTTTGCGTTTTTGGCAGTCTCTTTTTGGCCATACGAC
The DNA here is from genome assembly GCA_031256975.1 of Verrucomicrobiales bacterium. Classification (GTDB taxonomy): domain Bacteria; phylum Verrucomicrobiota; class Verrucomicrobiia; order Methylacidiphilales; family JAAUTS01; genus JAIRPN01. The sequence goes on from JAIRPN010000003.1 coordinate 58,291, forward strand.
GTTGGAGGCAAGCCATCTGGATATTCGTAGCGATGATCGTGCTGGATTCCATTTTGTTCATCTGGCCAGTTCTTACCGGTTTTTCCGTTGACACAATCTCCTATCAACAGGTGGCGGAAGTGTTGAAAAAAAACCCGGGTGATTATCGTACATTGAATTTGTTCAATCCGGAGGCTAATGTGATGCTACGTTCCGAGGGACTGTGGGGTTATGATCCCTTTGTACTGAAGCGTTATGCGGAATTCATGTTTTTTAGCCAGAAACAGAATCCGGACATGGCCTCACAGAATTTGCAGATCACGGAAAATTCGCCGCTGTTTGCCTTATTGCGTGGACGTATCGCCTTTGTGCCGAAACAGCAGGGGCTTTCGGTGGAGCCTTTGCAGGAGCAGATCTTCCCGCGTTTTTTTGTGGTGTCGAAGTATCGCGTGTTACAAAAACGCGATGAAATCCTGCAGACCTTGATGGATCCCTCGTTCAATCCAAGAAAGGAGGCAATTCTTGAGGAGGAACCAAATCTGCCGCCTGATCCGGGTGAACCGCAATACCAGATTCGTTTGCTCAGTTATTCATCGGATCACTGGACAATAGAAATCCTGACTGCCCATTCGGCGATTCTGATGATGACGGATGCTTACTCCAAGGACTGGAAAGTGATCGGCTTGCCGGGTAGCGTGCAGACCAATTATCATCTGCTACCTGCTGATTATGCCCTGCGAGGAATCCCCTTGGCACCGGGGCGCCATGTGATCACGATTGAATACCAGCCGGGTGGTTTCTGGCGGGGACTGTTGATCAGTCAGATTGCCTGGCTGTTGCTGATAGGCGGCGCTTGCATACCGAGCCTGCGTGCACGGCTGGATTTGGGAAAACTGACGGCCGGTGCTTAGCGCTTGATGGCCAGAATTTCCATGCCGCCGCCGCGAAAATGGAAGGGCCGGTGTGCAAGCCCAAGTTTGCCAATGGTGTTTTGCAACAACGAACCGAACGATGAGGAATATTTTTTCAGCACGCCGAGGATGTAGTTCAGATTGGTGATCTTGCCGCAGGGGCGGGCGTAAACCACCTGGAAGCCGCAATCCTCAAGTAGCTTAGTGATGGTCCTTGGCGAAAAATAATACAAGTGTTCCTCCGGTTTCATGTGCACCCATTGGCGGCGCATCAGGAAACGCCACCAACTGGCAAAGTTGGGTGTATGCAGCATGAATGCGCCCCCTGCGGCGAGCACACGATGGACTTCCCGCGCTTCGGCTTTTGGCTGGCCGTAATGCTCGATGACGTCGTTCATGACTACGGCATTAAAAGTACCGTCCGCAAATTTAACTTCCCGCAACGGTACATTGTGAATATTGAGGTTTAATTCGTTACGGGCGTAAGCAATGGCCTGGCCGGATAATTCAATACCCTGGGTTTCCCAGCCCCTTTCTCTTGCCTCTTCAAGCAAATAACCGAAGGCACAACCGATATCGAGGATTTTACCTTTGGGTACATGATTTTCCAGCTTGGCGAGTTGTTCCTGAAAGAATAGAACGTGCAGGTGACGGTCGGAGGCGTAATCGCTGTAACCGGTGAATTGATTATTCCCCCGCTGGAAATAGGAAGGATCGCGGTAAGTATCCAGGACGGCTTCCTGGCTGAGGCGGGGATTGACGTAGACCAGTCCGCACTGCCTGCACTGTACAATGGTATAATCCTTCCCGGACGAAGCTTGTTTGTTAAATACCACGCTAACATGGTCGGTGTCGCATATGGCGCAATTGATTTTTTCCAGAGATTGCATCTTAGAAGGGTGATAGTTTGCCAAAATTGGAAATATAAAAAAAGATTTTTATGTGAATATGGATGGGATTTTTGTGAAAATAAGTATGGTCATTTGCAAAACAGGTGTTTATTTAGAAAGCATGATTAAGCGATTGGTTTGCATGGGCGCTGTTGCGGTTCTGGCCATTGGCTGCGCTGACAGCGGTAAGAAAACGGATAATCAACCGACAGCGGCAAGTGGTGACCCGAATGCGGGCACTGTGGCGTATGGCGACCAGAATTCAACATTGCCTGCCAAGCCAGAGGCGGCTACTCCGGCAGTTTCGAATTCCGGCAAATCCTATACCGTGGTTAGCGGCGACTCCTTGTGGAAGATTGCGCGCAATAACGGCACCACCGTGGAAAAACTCAAGGCTGCCAATAACCTGACCACCGAGATGATTCATCCCGGCCAAGTGCTGGTGATTCCGTAAGACGTTTCGAACTCATTGTTTCTTGAAGAGCACAACTCCTTTTGGGGCTGTGCTTTTTCTTTGTACCAGCGGGGCTTGGGACGGAAGAAGGTCGGTACATTAACCAATCACGTATTGCATATGTTTCTGATATGCTAAGCATATTTTATGGATATGCACTGAATAGTTTAAATGTATGCTGAGCATTTTGGCATTATATGCGGTGAATATAGTTAAAATATGCGTCGGATATTGAAAATATATGCCATGCATATTAATAAAATATGCATGGCATATTGGCCAAGTATTCAGTCGATTTTAGCTTATAACAGCGGGGTTATGAACCGGGAGATGACCGGGAATTTGCGGGATTACCCTGTTAACGGCGTTTGCGACGGGAACTGCCGGTGCTCTTGCGACGACCGTCATTGGCACCACTTTCCTGCAGCAAGGTGGTGTAGGTGTAGTCGAAGTTTTCCAGTTTTACCCGCGGGATGGTCTTGTTGATGAGATATTCGATGGCGGTGATGTGTTCCTGCTCGGGCGCGGTGAAGATGGTGAGGGCGTCGCCGGTGCGATTGGCTCGTCCGGTACGGCCGATGCGATGGACGTAATCTTCGGGGTTTTCCGGCACGTCATAATTGATGACATGGCTGACTCCCTCGATGTCGAGCCCGCGTGCGGCAATGTCGGTGGCGACCAGGACTTCCACCTCGCCACTGCGAAATAGTTCCAAGGCTTTGGTGCGCTGGCCTTGGGAGCGGTCAGAGTGGATGACTTCGACCTTGTGTCCCTTGGTTTGCAGGGCGTTGCCGATCATGTCGGCACCGATCTTGGTGCGGGAAAAGATGATGACGCTTTCGTAGTTGGTGCGGTCGAGGAGGGCCATTAGCAACTCATCCTTTTGATTCATGGCCACTGGGTAAAGCACATGGCTGACGGTTGCGGCGGGATTGCTGCGCTGGCCGATGGCGATGGTTTGCGGTTCCTTCATGGCCCAACCGATGAGGTCTGCCAAGCGAGGCGGAATGGTGGCGGAAAAGAGCATGGTCTGGCGGTTAGCGTTGCAGTAACCGATGATCTTTCGCACGTCGGGCATGAAACCCATGTCGAGCATGCGGTCGGCTTCGTCGAGGACCAACACCTCGATCTGGTTCAGTTTGACCGCACCGTTTTCGATATGGTCGATCAGGCGGCCGGGAGTGGCGATGATGATATCAGGTTTGCGGGCAAGCTCCTTGTTCTGGCCCTCGTATTTGACACCGCCATGCAGCAGGCAACTGGTCACAGAACTGAAAGCGGTAAAGTCATTACAAGCATCCTTGACCTGGGCGGCCAATTCACGGGTAGGTTCCAGGATCAGGCAGCGGGTATGGCTGTGTTTTTGCAGTTTGTGCAGAATGGGCAGTACGAAGGCGGCGGTCTTGCCGGTGCCGGTTTGTGCCGAGCCAATCAAATCCTTGCCGCTAATAATGATGGGGATGGCTTGGGCCTGGATGGGGGTGGGGTCGATATAACGGAGCCGCTGCACCGCGTGCACGACGTCTTCTCCGAGTCCTAGATTGCTAAATGACATGTTGAACAAGGCTAGAGAAGGAGTGACAGTTGGGCGAGATATTATTTTGTCCAGTAAACAGGCCTTGTGCGGTGGCGTTTAGCATCTAGTTTATTCCTTTATGTCGGAGTCGATTGTTGAGATTAAGAACTTGCGCAAGGAGTTCGGGGAACTGGTGGCGATCGATGATTTGTCGTTCAATGTGGGCAAGGGGGAGATTGTCGGGTTGCTTGGCGCCAATGGCGCGGGCAAGACCACGGCGTTATCGATTTTGCTGGGGCTGATTACGCCGACTTCGGGAACCATCAGGATATTCGGTCGCGAACTGGAGCACAACCGGGTGGAAGTGTTGCGACGGATGAATTTCTCCTCGGCGTACACGTCGCTGCCCTCGAACCTGCGGGTGGAGGAGAATTTGATGGTGTTCGCGCGGTTGTATTCGATTTCGAATGCGCGGCAAAAAATCAGCGAACTGCTGGAATTGCTGGAAATTTCCCACCTGCGCAAACGGGTGAGTGGTCGCTTGTCGTCGGGGGAATCGGCGCGGGTGAATTTGTGCAAGTCGTTGTTGAACGATCCCGAACTGCTGTTGCTGGACGAACCGACGGCCAGCCTGGATCCGGACATTGCCGACAAGGTGCGCAAGTGGTTGCGACAGGTGCAGCGGGAGAGGGGCATCGGCATGATTTACACCTCACACAACATGCGCGATGTGGAGGAGATTTGCGACCGGGTGTTGTTCATGCAAAACGGCCGGATTTTTGCCGAAGGGACGCCGCAGTCAATCGTGGCGCAGTTCCATGAAAAGTCGTTGGAGTCGCTGTTCATCCGGGTGGCCCGCAGCGGCGATGTGGAAGTGATCGGGGAGGAAGCGAAATGAACGGTCGGGTGATTTTGGGTTTGGTATTGCGTTACATCTACATCATCCGGCGCAGTGTGCCGCGCATCATCGAGATGTTGTTTTGGCCGATGCTGGATTTGCTGGTCTGGGGCTTCCTGACAATTTATCTGCAAAAGATCAACCAGGACATTCCCGCGGCGGTGACGTTCTTGTTGGGGGCGATGATTTTTTGGGACGTCCTGTTCCGTTCGCAGCAGGGCATGACGGTGTCGTTTCTCGAGGATGTGTGGACCAAGAACATCATCAATGTGTTCGTCGCGCCGGTGCGAATCCGTGAATTTCTGGCGGCCACGGCATTGGTGGGGTTGATCAAGGTGACCATTATCATTGTGGCGCTAACCACGGTGGCGTTCCTGTTGTACGGTTTTAACCTGACGGTGATCGGCTGGGGATTGGTTCCATTGTTTGCCAACCTGATTGTGATGGGCTGGGGCATTGGCATGGTGACCACGGCGCTAATCATGAGATTCGGGCAGGCGGTGGAGATGCTGGCCTGGGCGATTCCGTTCTTGTTCCAGCCCTTGTCGGCGGTGTTTTATCCAGTCAGTGTATTGCCGTCGTGGTTGCAGCCGCTGGCGCTGTGTTTGCCGTCCACCCATGTGTTCGAGGGCATGCGCGATGTGCTGGCGCATGGCGGATTCCCGATGCATCATTTGCTCTGGGCGATGTCGTTAAACGTGGTCTTTTTGCTGGCGGAAGCGTGGTTCTTCATGTGGATGTACCAGTCCACCCGTGAGAAGGGTTATCTCGCCAAGCTGGGCACCCAATAAGCGGTCGCTAATCACGAAAGGATCAGCCCGATCACGCCGCCAACGGCGATTGCCGCCCCGATCAGGTTTCTCGTCGTTAGCCTGTCGCCGTCGAACCAATGGGTCAACGGCATGATGGCAATCGGCGTGGTGGCGACAATGGCCAGCACGATGCCGCTGGGGGTCGATGACAAGGCCCATTGGAAACAGCTTACTCCGATTACCGGGCCGCACAATGCGTGCGCCAACAGCCAGCCGGAGGCGCTGTGGTTGGGTTTGGCGAAATTCCTCCTTCGCCGGTTGGCCAGATAAATGGCGAATACCGGGAGCACCAGCATCGCGCCGCCAAGCATGCGTTGGAAGGTGGCGGTGACGGCGTCCACGTGGATGCCGGCGCTGTCGTTGAGGTGAAAGGCGTAACGGCTGAGTACCGCGCCCCAGCCTTGTCCGGCGGCGGCAAGCACACCGAAACAGACGCCGGAAACAAACAGGGGACGCGGGATTTTCAAATGTTCCGAGGGTGCGAGGGAAATGCCGACCCCGAACAGGATGACTGCGCCGAGAAATATTTCCCAACAAGTGAGGCGGGTTCCCAGCCAGGCCCATTCGGTCAGGCAGGCGATTGGCGCGGCGAGGCATTGCGCCAGCAGGATGGTCCGTCGCGCACCGATGCGGGAATAAGACTCGAACAAGGCCAGGTCGCCAAAGCCGAAGCCAACCGCGCCGCTCACGATGAAAACCAGCAAGCCGGGACCATGCAGCTTTTGTCCGAACAGACTGGCATACAAGGACAGGAAGCACAGGGCCAGCAAGGTGCGCCAGAACAACGATTGCATGCCGCCGATCAATTTGCTGGCTCTTCCGGCGCTAAGGCCGGAGCAGGCGAAGGAAAGGGTGGTTAACAGCGAGGCGAACATGGAGCTAATGGTGAAAAATGCTAAATCGCCGGCTTGAAATCATAAATAGCAAAATCGTTGTCAGCCCGCTTTTTTTGTCCATACTGGACAGCCTTACTATCTTTATGCACGCATTTGAAATCTGGTCGAAATTGTCGAAGGAATTGAACCACGAGATCCTGGAAGTGGCCTGCCTCAATGAAAAACGCCTGTACCGCCACGCGGTGCAGGATCTCAGCGAAGCCTTGCGCCGCCGGCCGCAGATGATTTTGGAATTGCCGCGGACGGCCCGTCATGAGCTATTCCAGCCGTTGCTGGGTTTGCCGCAGTATGATGTGTTGGGACACAACCTGATTATCAACTGGCTGAGGGTCGAGGGCGAGTCGATGCTGGTGACCTTCCTTGACGAGGTTGGTGTCGGGCATGACGGTCACGGTTGCGCGGACGAATTTCCGGAATCCATGGATGCCGCGAAGGTTGAGAAGGCGTGCAAGGCGCTGTACGAGAAATTTCCGGCGGAAAAGGTTTCGCTCTACCTGCAGGTGTTCCCGAATATCACCGGGGTCGACTGGGGCGTGGAGAAGTTCATCAAGGTCTGAGCGACTTTGCACAAAAAATTCTGAAATTCCTTTTCCCTAATCATGCTGAGCTTGTCGAAGCATGGGTTTTACTCAGGAGATATATTTGCCCTTCGACAAGCTCAGGGTGAGCGGATGGGTGTTTTCGGCTTTTGGCACACAAACTGAAGTGCCAGCGGCTGGCTTGCCGTTAGCGTTTGCGTGACTTGTCGGAAAAGATCTTTTTCAACTCCTGCGGGCTATCGGTCCAGTATTCGAGGATTCGTTCCAGTTTTTCCAGGCTTTCGGAACTGAGATGGTGTTCAATGCCCTCGACGTCCTTGGCGATGATATTCCGGTCAAGTTCCAGCAGGGTGAAAAATTCCGTCAGGATCACATGGCGGCGCTGAATGCGGCGGGCCACTTCCAGTCCTTTCGCGGTTAGCGTCAACCCGCGGTATTTTTCATAGCGCACGAAACCAAGCTTGGCGAGGCGCTGGGACATGATCGACACGCTGGGGCGTCCGAGCTTTAGCGCGTCGGCGATGTCGGCGGCGCGGGCATAACCCTTCAATTCGATCAATTCGTAGATGCGCTCCAGATAATCTTCGATATTGGGGGAGATGGTCTGTTCCCGTGGCATTTTTTTATTAAACCACGGAATATGGGGAACACACGGAAAAATTGCTGTTGGGGACAAAGCCATTTTTTCCGTGTGTTCCCGGTGTCCCGGGTTTAATTTTGTCGCTTATGGCGATGATCGGTTTATTTGGCGGCACCTTCGACCCCGTGCATGTCGGGCACGAGTTGATGGTTAGCGTATCGTTCAAGCTGGGGCTGGAGCGTGTGGTGGTGATGCCGTGTTTTCTCTCGCCGCACAAGACTGATTTGTCCGCTAACGACGAACCGGCTTCGGGGGATGACCGGGTGAGAATGCTGGAATTGGCGGTTAGCGGCCTGCACGGAGTGGAGGTTTCCCGTTTTGAATTGGACAAAGGCGGGGTGTCCTATACCTGGCAAACCTTGGAATTCCTGCGCGAAAAACATCCTCATGACCGTTTGGCCTTGATTGTGGGGCTGGATCAGTACCATGCCTTTCCGCGTTGGGAGCGTTTTGCCGAATGGAGCAGGGGATTGGACATTTTTGTCTTCAGGCGGGAAGGGGTTGCCCTTCCACCGGGGGAGCCAGTCCAGGGACCGGTTTATCATTGGCCGGAGGATGAGATTCCCGAGGTTTCGGCCAGCGAGATCAGGTGCAGGGTCAGGTCGGGAAAATCCTTGGAAGGATTGGTCAGTGCCCAGGTGGAGGAATATATCCGGATAAAACGACTTTATTTGGGAAAATAGGCTTCAGGCGGGCCTTTTTATAGGTTTTTTGTGAAAAAGCTCTTTTCTAGTTGGCAGATTCTTAAATTAACTGCTAAAAATTTTGTCCCTTTGAAAAGGATAGGTTACAGTTTTATTTTGGTTCTGCTGGCGGTGTTCACCGTGCAGGCGCAGTCTTCTACCCAGAATTCGAAAAGCAACGCTAATAATAACGCCGAGCAACCGATAGAAATCAGTGCGGACGGGGAAAATAGCTATCAGGGCGGGATCGCTTATGCCCAGGGTAATGTGACGGTTCGTTACGGCGAGGATATCATTGATGCCGACCAGATTACCTACGATAAATCCAAGCGCCTGATCACCGCACAGGGCAATGTTCGCATTTACGCCGAGAAGAAGATTTATCGAGGTGAATTTTTTACCTATAACCTCGATAACAAGAAGGTTACTTCGAACGATTTCCGGGCGGCTTGGGACCGGATTTACGCGGTTGGCAAGTCAATCGAATCGCCTACTTCGAATTCTTATTTGATCAAGGACGGCACCTATACCATTGATAACCGTGAAAACCCGTCCTACAAGATGAAGGCCAAGACCCTGACCATTTATCCTGATGACCGTGTCGTGGCTAATAATGTGACGGTTTATATCGAGGATGTCCCGGTCATGTGGGTTCCCTATGTGGCCATGCCGCTTGGCAAGGATACCGATACTTTTGATATCGGTGGTGGCAGCAGTTCCTACTGGGGTATTTTTGCGACCGGTGCTTACACGACGGCATTGGGATCGGATTGGACCACCACGGTCAAGGGTGCTTATTACACTCGGCGCGGTCCCGGCGGCGGTATTGATTTCGGCTATTTGCCGAAGAATAACCCGAACAATGACGCGATTAAATTCAGTGGCTATTATGTCAGCGACGGGGATACGGGTGTCGGCAACGAAGTGGAAGATCGTTCCATTATTCATGATTCCAACCGTTACCGGGTCAGCTACCAGCAGCGCTACCAGTTGACGGACAACCTGACTACCATGGCTGACATCAATGTGTGGAGCGATCGCTTGGTTACCGAGGACTTTTTCCCGCAGTTGTACACCAACGAAATCCAGCCGGACAATTACGCCAGCGCCAATTACTACGACGACAATTTCATGGCGACATTCCTGGGGCGCATCCAACAGCCGAACAATCTGTTTAATGTCACTGAACGCAAACCGGAATTTACCCTGGATTTCAAACGCCAGAACTTCTTTGGGCTGCCGGTAGATTATGAAGGACAGACCTCGGCGGTGAATTTCGAACGTGCCTATGACCGCGATTTGACCGCGACCGGCAGTTACGCTTCCTACCAAACGGTGCGTTATGACAGTTTCCATCAGTTCAGCTATCCCCGCCAGTATTTCGGCTGGTTGGCGGTTACCCCGATGGCAGGTGTGCGCGGCACCTATTACATGGATAATAATAATCCGATGGACAGCGATCCGAACAGCGGCGAGGGTCGTGTGGTGCTGAACGCGGGATTGAATTCATCGTTCAAATTGTCCCGTACCTGGTCGGATATCAAGAATCCCGGTTTGGGTATCGACGGCATCCGCCATGTGTTCCAACCTTACGTCGAAGCGGCCTATGTGTTGCCGATAGGCATGCAGCCGGGAGACATTCGCGGTTATGACGCCTTTATTCCGACCACGCGGCTGGCAACCTTGGACCAGATGATGTGGAATTCCGTGGATTCCATTGACCGTGTCGGGGCGGTCAAGCAGGGCATCAGCAACCGCCTGCAAACCAAGCGCGACGGGATGAATTACAACTTGATCGACTGGGATTTGTACACCCAGGCCAATTTCACCCACAGCACTTACGAGGGAATTTTGACCAATTCGACTTACTCGGAAATTTACAACGACATTAATTTCTACCCCGTACCTTGGTTAAAATTCGGCTTCTATTCAGCCACCGGCATTACCGATGACAGTTTCAATGAAATTGTGACCGGGGTCCAGTGGCAGGCCCACCCGGCTCTGAGCATTGGATTGTGGTATAACCACTTGGATAACGTGAATTACGCCCTTAACAATGTGTATTATCCGTTCTTCACTTTGCCGAATGCGGATTTGATCACGGAAGAAACCCAATGGCGTTTGAATGAAAACTGGAGCATTGGGCAGCGTTTGTCATGGGAAGCCAGCGTCGGTCGTGTTCAGGAACAGCGCTATTCGGTGTATCGTGACCTTTCCTCATGGATTCTGGGCTTTACCGTTGGCTATATTGACAATGGCCCCGGTGGCAATGAATTTTTAACCTATCTGAGTGTGACGCTGAAGGCTTACCCCAAGGCGACTATACACGGAAACCTCCAATAATCATGAATATAGCAATCGTAGGGTCCGGCTATGTCGGACTGGTAACAGGCACGTGCTTTGCCGAAGTCGGGCATAACGTGATTTGTGTAGATAATGACGACGCCAAGGTGGCGCAACTCAAGGCCGGAAAAATCCCGATTTACGAACCCGGTTTGGAAGATTTGATCCGCAAGAATGTCCAACTCAAGAGACTTCATTTCACCAATTCCATCGGTGAGGGCGTTGAGAAATCGCAAGTGGTGTTTATCGCGGTGCCGACTCCTCCCCAGCACGATGGCAGTGTCGACCTGAGCTACGTCGAAACTGTCGCCCGGCAAATTGCCGAGCATATCAAGGAATACCGCGTGGTGGTCGACAAGAGCACCGTGCCGGTGAAGACCGGTGAGAAGGTGGCGGAAACCATCCGTCGCTATGCCAAGCCCGGCGTGGAATTCGACGTGGTCAGCAACCCTGAATTCCTGCGTGAAGGCAGTGCCGTTGAGGATTTGATGAAACCCGACCGCATTGTGTTTGGCGTGAACAGCAGCAAGGCATCGGCATTGATGCATGAAGTTTACTCGCCGTTCAACGCGCCGATCATGGTCACCGACCTGAACAGCGCGGAGTTGATCAAGCATGCCTCCAACAGCTTTTTGGCCCTCAAGATTAGCTACATCAACGCGGTTGCGGCGATTTGCGAGGCGTCCGGGGCCGATGTGGAAAAAGTCGCGGCCGGCATGGGCGCGGACAAGCGCATTGGCCGCCAGTTCCTGAATGCCGGTCTGGGTTACGGCGGCTCCTGCTTCCCGAAGGACATCTCGGCCTTTATCAAGATCTCCGAGGAACTCGGTTACAATTTCCAATTACTCAAGGAAGTGGAAAAGATTAATGCCGACCAGGGCGAACGTTTCCTGAAGAAATTGCGCGACAAGCTCTGGGTGCTGAAGGACAAGAAGATCGGCCAACTGGGTTTGGCCTTCAAGGGCAATACCGATGACATTCGCATGAGCGTGGGTATCCGCATTGCCGAGCAAATGGTCAAGGAAGGCGCTTCATTGTTAGCGTACGATCCGAAAGGCATGGAAAAGTGCAACCAGCTGCACCCGGATATTAAGACGGTCAATTCCGCCTACGAGGCTGCCAATGGCGCAGAGGCATTGATCATTGCCACGGAATGGGTTGATTTCAAGAGTTTGGATTGGGTAAAGATCCGCGAATCCATGCGCACGCCGCTGATATTCGATGGCCGTAACCTGTTGGATCCGTCGGAAATGAAATCGCTTGGTTTTGAATATTACAGCGTAGGACGCTAATAGCGGAAGATTGAGATGAATACATTGTTGGTTGGCGCCCAGTGGGGCGATGAAGGCAAGGGGAAGATCGTCGATGTTTTGACCGAAAAGCATGACGTGGTATTCCGTTCGCAAGGCGGTAATAATGCGGGGCACACGGTCTGGATCGGTCCGAAAAAATATGTGCTGCATCTGGTGCCTTCCGGCATTTTGCGTCCCGGCTGTATCTGCCTGATCGGGCACGGTACGGTGGTGGACCCGTTGTCGCTGGTTGAGGAAATCAAGGGGTTGCACAAGCAGGGCATCAAGACCAAGGGACGTTTATTCATCAGCGACCGCGCGCACGTGGTAATGCCTTATCACCGGGTGTTGGACAAGGGGCGCGAAGCTGCCGCCAAGGGCAAGAAAATCGGTACCACCGGCCGTGGGATCGGACCGACTTACAATGACAAAGCCTCACGCGTTGGCGTGCGCATCGGCGATTTGCTCAACAAGCAAAAGTTCACCGTTAGCGTCAAGGAACGGGTGCAGGAAGTCAATAAACTGGCCAAACAAAACGGCTGGGAGACGGTCAAGGCGGAGCAAGTGCTCAAGGATTACCTGTCGGCCGGGAAATTCCTGTCCGGATACATCACGGACACGGCGGTAAAGGTCAACGAATTGGTTGCCAAACGAAAGAAGATCATGTTCGAGGGCGCGCAAGGCACCCTGCTGGACATCGATTGCGGTACTTATCCGTACGTGACCTCCTCAAATACGACCTCTGCCGGTCTTTGCACCGGTTCCGGTTTGGCTCCGAATAGGGTGGGCAAGGTTGTCGGTGCGTTGAAGGCTTATACCAGCCGCGTTGGCGAGGGACCGTTCCCGACAGAATCACAGGATATTGCGGACATGTTGCACGCGCTGGGCCGTGAATTTGGCGCCACCACCGGACGTGCCCGCCGTTGTGGCTGGTTGGACGGGGTGTTGATCCGTTATGCCGCGATCATTAATGGCATCGATGAATTTGCCATCACCAATCTGGATGGCCTCGACACGCTCAAGACTCTCAAGATTGCAGTGGCTTACAGACTGGGCAACAAGACGCTAACCGCGCCTCCGGCGGCGATTGAGGATTTGTATGCCTGCAAGCCGGTGTACAAGACCTTCAAGGGCTGGCAGAGCGACACGACCAAGATTCGTTCGTTCAGGAAACTGCCCCGCAACGCGCAGATTTATTTGCAGGCGGTTGAAAAGATCGCCGGGGCAAAGATCAAGATTGTCTCGGTCGGTCCCAAGCGGGAGCAAACCTTTAGCGTATGACCTCGCAAGCGGCGGACAGCCCGGCAGTTCCGAACTTCGACCGTGTGCCCCGCCATGTGGCGATTATCATGGACGGCAACGGACGCTGGGCTAAAAACCGCAAGCTGCCGCGCATTGAGGGACACCGCCAGGGGACCAAATCCGTTGAGGCCGCCATCAAGGCCGCGCGCGAATTGGGTGTTGAATACCTGACCCTTTACGCTTTTTCAGTGGAAAACTGGAACCGTCCGGCCTTGGAAGTGAAAAGCCTGATGCTGCTGTTGATGGAAAGCCTGAAGCGTTATGCCGAGGAATTGTCCGAGAATCAAATTGCGTTAAAGGCGATCGGGCGTTTGGATGACCTGCCGGAAAATGTCCGGGAACAGATTAAAATCACCGAACAGAAAACCGCCAGGAATGCCAAGATGACCTTGTTATTGGCGTTGAGTTATGGTGGCCGGGTGGAATTGGTTGAGGGCGTGCGCAAGCTGGCGCTAATGGTGAAGTCCGGGAAATTACAACCCGAGCAAATTGACGAGACGCTAATCGCGAACTCGTTGTACACAACGGGTATTCCCGACCCCGATTTGCTGATCCGCACCAGCGGCGAAATGCGTCTGAGTAATTTTTTGCCGTGGCAGACGATTTACACCGAATTGTATGTGACGCCAACCTTGTGGCCGGACTTTGGCCGGGAAGATTTTTTTGCCGCGGTTAGCGAGTACAACAAACGGGAGCGCCGTTTTGGCGGAGTTTGATCGATGAAAGCGCGCACTTTTTCAACAGCGGTTTTGGTGGGCACCATCGCGATATTGGCGTGGTTTAATTGCTATCTGCCCTTGTATATCATTGGGGCGCTTTTTTGCCTGGCCGCATTGTGGGAATTTTACCGGATGGTGGAATTCAAGCGGGTGGTCACTTTCAAAAAAATGTCGATGACATTTGCCACGGCATTGTTGGTGTTGAATTATCCCGGTGTGATTCCGTTGTCAAATAATGGCGGGACTTTGTTTGGTGCCAACGAGATGGTAACCGGTTTGTTTGTCATTAGCGTCCTGGGATTTATTGCACTGAAGGAAGTGAAGATCAATTCGCTGGCCACTGCGGCGACCACCATTTTTGGCTTCCTGTACGTGCCGTATTTGTTCAGTTTTCTGTTGCGCATGGCCAATAGTTCGGATGGTTTGCTGGCGGCATTGTACCTGGTGGCAGTGACCAAATCGACCGACATCGGGGCGTATCTGGTCGGCTCCTGGATCGGCAAACATAAGATGAGCCCGCAGACCAGCCCGAAGAAAACCTGGGAGGGTTTTTGTGGCGGAGTGCTGGTGTCACTGACGGTGAGTGTGTTGTATGCGCATTTTGTGCTCCAGCAATTGTGGCCGTTTTCACTGTGGCATGCGGCGGTGCTGGGCATTTTGCTGCCGGTGGCCTGCGTGGTGGGTGATTTGGCGGAGTCGGTGTTGAAGCGTGACACCGAGATCAAGGATTCCGGCACTTTCATTCCCGGGATTGGCGGGGCGCTGGATTTGATCGACAGCATTTTGTTTACCGCCCCGTTGTTTTATTATTACGTGATTTTATTTGGCAGATTATGAAACGAGTCATTGTTTTGGGTTCCAGCGGTTCGATCGGCATGAGCGCCTGCAAGGTGGCGCGCGATTTGCCCGACCGGATGAAAATTGTCGGTCTGGCGGTGCAACGCAGCGTGAAGCCGATGTTGGAACAGGCCAGGGAGTTCGGTGTTAGCTCCCTGGCGGTGTTTGACGAGAAGGCCGCGGCCGAGGTTGAGGGCAGTCTGCCCGCTAACGGCAGGCTGTTCAAGGGGGCACAGGGATTGGTGGATTTGGTGCGTGAAACCGAGGCGGACATGGTATTGGTGGCGATTGTCGGCACCGCAGGCTTGAAGCCCGCCCTGGCGGCCCTTGAAACCGGCAAGGATCTGGCGGTTGCCAGCAAGGAAATCTTGGTAATGGCCGGCGAATCAGTGATGAAAAGCGCCGCCAAGCACAAGCGTGCGTTGTTGCCGGTGGATTCGGAGCATAACGCGATTTTCCAGTGTCTGGTGGGCGCTAACGACAAGCAGGTCAAGCGGTTGATTTTGACCGCTTCCGGCGGCCCGTTTCGCAAGACCCCGAAGGCTGACTTGAAGGATGTCACGGTGGAGCAGGCCTTGAAACACCCGACCTGGAACATGGGCACCAAGATTACCATTGATTCGGCGACCTTGTTCAACAAGGGCTTGGAAATGATCGAGGCCCGCTGGCTGTTCAATATTGAAATGGACCGGATTGACGTGATTGTCCACCCGCAAAGCATTGTGCATTCGATGGTGGAATTTGTGGATCACTCGGTTTTGGCTCAACTCAGCCATTCGGACATGTGTTTCCCGATCCAGTATGCCGTAACCTATCCCGACCGCATGCCTAACAGCTTGGGAAGCCTCGATTTCGCCAAACTGGGTCAACTGATTTTTGAAGCACCGGACCCGGACCGTTTTCCGGCTTTGCGGTTGGCACGGCAAGCCGGAACCGTGGGAGGAACCCTGCCGGCGGTTTTCAATGCCGCCAATGAAGTTGCCGTGGAGCGATTTTTGCAGCGCAAGAGTACATTCCCGCAAATATGGGAATCAGTAGAAAAGGTAATGGACAGGCATCAAAGCGTTGCCTCGGCCGACCTCGATGCTATACTGAAAGCTGACGCATGGGCCAGGGAGACTTGTGCCGGGCTCTATTAAATATGAGTGTATTGGATATTTTGCTGATAATCGCCACCGTGATCAGCACGCTGTTGCTTTTTGGCCTCACCGTGTTTGTACATGAGCTCGGTCATTTTATTGCCGCCCGCTGGATGGGGTTGTACGTCGACCGTTTTGCCATCGGCATGGGACCTGTGGCTTATAAATTCAACCGCAACGGTGTTGAATACAGCATTCGCTGGCTGCCTTTGGGAGGTTTTGTATCGATTCCGCAAATGTTGCCGATGGAGTCGGTGGAGGGGAAGGTTGAGAATTTGCCGAAAAATTTGCCCCCGGCCGAACCGTTGGCCAAGATTGTCACCGCTTTTTTCGGTCCGCTGTTTAGTCTTGGGCTTGGATTTGTTGCTGCCATCCTGGTGTTTTTCGCTGGCAAGAATGTCAATGTCGCGACGCTAACCACGACCATTGGTTATGTGGACAAGGATTCCCCGGCCTATGTCGCCGGGATCAAGCCGGGTGACAAAATTGTGTCGATCAATGGCGTGCAGGTGAAGCAGTGGTCCGGCGGATCTGACTCGGTCTGGAATTTGACCTTGCTGGGATCTTCCCCGAAACTCAAGGTGGTGACCGAACATGACGGCCAGCAAGTTACTTACGACCTTTTGCGCCGCCCCGACCCGGATCCGGATGTCAGCAAGATTCCCACGGTCGGGTTCGAGCGTTACGTCGCCGGTCCCTTGGAAGTGGATACATTGCTGAAGAATTACCCGGCCGCGATGGCGGGTTTAAAGAGAGGCGATATTCTCAAAAAATTTAACGGCCAGAACTTGTATAGTTCATGGCAGTTGAAGGACTTGATCAAGCAAAGCAAGGGGCCGTTCGCCTTGGATTTTGAACGCAAAGGTGAAATGCACAGTGTTACCCTGTCGGCGGTGAAGATTCCGGGGCTTGAAAAGGAAGAAATGGGGGTTGGTATCAGATGGAAGGGCGGCCCCTACCAAGTGATGCATCCGAATCCCTTGCAGCAAGTAAGAGACAGCCTTGAAATGATGGTGCTGACTATCAAGGCCCTTGTGACGCCGAAGTCCGGCATTGGCATCCAGCAAATGAGCGGGCCATTGGGCATTTTCCATATGATCTTCAATATGATCATGGATGGTGATTTCAGGTTGCTGCTCAGCTTCTGCGTGTTCTTTAATGTCAACCTGGCGGTGCTGAATCTGTTCCCGTTCCCGATACTGGATGGCGGGCATATCGTGTTTTCCTGCATCGAGGCGATACGCCGCCGCCCCCTGGACGTCAAGGTGATCAATGCCTTGATGACCTGTTCGATGGTGTTGCTGTTGTTTTTCTTTTTGATGGTAACTTTTTATGATTCAGGGCGTGTCGGACGGGATATCAAGAGTTCGAGTATCTTGTCCAAGGAGAAAAACGCCCTTGAGAAAATCGAGACAACTGAATAATCACCAACATGAAACTGTATTGTTCCAACCCCTTTGTTTATCAACGCCGTAAGACCCGCGTGGTTACCGTCGGCAAAGTCGCCATTGGCGGCGACAATCCCGTGCGGGTGCAGTCGATGCTGACCTGTGACACGATGGATACCGCGACCTGTGTGAAACAGACGCTCGAGTTGGTGGCCACCGGTTGCGAAATTGTTCGTATCACCGCCCCGACCGTGAAAGACGCCGCCAACCTGGAGAATATCAAAAGTGAATTATTGGCCGCGGGTTGTGATGTGCCGATTGTCGCCGACATTCATTTCAAGCCGGAAGCGGCGTTGGAAGCCGCCAAGTGGGTGGAGAAGGTGCGCATCAATCCAGGTAACTTTGCCGACAAGAAGAAGTTCCAGGTGCGTGAATACAATGATGCGGAATATGCCGAGGAGTTGGGGCGTATCGAGG
Source organism: Verrucomicrobiales bacterium (assembly GCA_031256975.1). GTDB lineage: Bacteria > Verrucomicrobiota > Verrucomicrobiia > Methylacidiphilales > JAAUTS01 > JAIRPN01. Next base: position 76,006 of record JAIRPN010000003.1, read on the forward strand.
AAAGCTTCCTGCCGTTGCTGGAGATTTGCAAGGAACGCAAGCTGGCGATCCGTATCGGTACTAACCACGGTTCCTTGTCCGACCGCATCATGAACCGTTACGGCGACACTCCGCTGGGCATGGTGGAGAGTGCATTGGAATTTGCCCGTATTGCCCGCAAGTACGATTTCCATAATTTCCTGTTCTCGATGAAATCCTCGAATCCGAAGGTCATGGTGAACGCCTATCGTTTGCTGTCAGTCAAACTGCAGGAGGAAGGGGAGGATTGGAATTATCCGTTGCATTTGGGTGTTACCGAGGCCGGCGAGGGCGAGGACGGCCGTATCAAGAGTGCAATTGGCATCGGCTCGTTGTTGAAGGATGGGTTGGGTGACACCATTCGCGTGTCATTGACCGAGGATAGCATCCATGAAGTCCCGGTGGCCAAGGCGCTGGTCAGTTATGTCCAATCGCTGAACAAGCAGGAACTTCCGAAGGACAATTACGCCCTGAGCTTTGATCCCTATGTCTATGCCAAGCGCAACAGTGTCGCTGTTAGCGTCAACGGGATCAATGTTGGCGGTGAAAACCCGGCAAGGGTATTTGCCACCCAGGAAAATTACACCCTGCTGGAACCCCGTTTCAAGGCCTTGGGTGATACCGCCCCGGAAATTGTTTATGAAAAGTCCGCTGTGGTGGAGATTGATTTGAACGATGAGGAGCAAATCAACAAGGTGAACCACTTGGATAACCCGGTGGTGGTTACGATCAAGGATGGTACCAAGTTGAACCCCATCGTGGCTTACCGTATTTTGGCCTCGAAGGTGCATCCCCGTCATCCGGTTCTGTTGAAAGACACCTTCCTGCCGGATGAGCCGGTGGACCAGTTGCAGGCCTTGCTTTCCTCGGCAGTGCACATTGGTGCCATGCTTTGTGATGGCATTGGCGATGCTATTTTGATCCGCCAGGAAAAGGCGCCCGGCGCGAGTATCCGCTTGGGATTCAATATCCTGCAGGCTGCCGGTAATCGTATTTTCAAGACGGATTATGTGGCCTGTCCTTCCTGCGGACGCACCTTATTCAACCTGCAAACCACCACGGCACGAATCAAAGCCGCTACCTTGCATCTCAAGGGCGTGAAAATCGCGGTAATGGGTTGCATTGTCAATGGTCCCGGTGAGATGGCTGATGCCGACTTTGGTTATGTCGGCGGCGCCCCAGGTAAAATCAACCTCTATGTGGGGAAGAAACCGGTTAAATTCAACATTCCCGAGGACGAGGCGGTTGAGCGACTGGTTGATTTGATACGCGAGCATGGCAAATGGGTTGATGCTCCGGCTCCGGTTGAGGCCAAATAACCATTTGCCAGCTTAATGCAGGTATCCAATCCCCTTATTTCGCATATTTGGGAAGAGGATTGTGCATAGTTCCTATGCAAGGAGCTTGCTTAGGGATGTTAAAACGCTAGGATTTTGCCCTTTAAGCTTCTGGTATGCATGGTTTCATTCAAAAAATAATGCGGGCGATTGCCGGTCTATGTTACCGCCGCCCATGGTGGATTATCGGCGTTTCTTTCGCCGCAATGGTCGTCTCCATTTGGCTTTCGTTAACCAAACTTGGGGTATTGAACGATACCAATGCGTTGATTCGCCAAGACTCCCCGGTGCTGCGTTATTATCTGAATTATCTCAAGGAGTTTAACACTCGCGATCCGATGTTGATCGTGGTTCGCTCGCCCGATTTTGGACAAAACAAGGCCGCAGTGGAGGAGGTGGTGGCCAAGATCAAGGCGCAGGTTCCGGCCTCGCAAATTCAGGACATTTATTACAAAAACGACCTGTCCAGGCTGAAACCTCATTTCTTACTGTACCAAAGCCAGGAAGAACTGAACAGCATGCTTGGCCAAATCCGTACGCAAAAGGATTTGATGGGCAATAAGGGGCAGTCGGTCAACCTGAACAGTTTGCTCGATGGCGCGATTGACCAGTTTAACAAGGTAGACAAAGCGCAGGGCAAGGGCGGCACGCTGGACGATCTGGAAGCGTATTCCGACAAAATGATCGTGACTCTCGAGGCGCTGGCCAAGGAATTATCGCGCCCGATTAATGACCAGGCGGGCGCTAACAGCGGCAGCAACATGCTCAACGCCGACATTGATAATTTCCAGAATTTGCTGGAGCAAAACGAATATATCTCGTTCGATGAAGGCAAAATATTGCTGATCACCCTGACACCCGGGCAGGGTGATGAGAACAGTTTTTCACCGTATGAAACCGGCATCTCGCAGATTCAAAAAATCATAGCGGAGGCAAGAAAAGTTCATCCGTCGGTGCAAATCGGGATGACCGGTGAGTCGGTGTTGATGAACGACGAACTGGAATCGGCCAACCGTGACATGGTATTCGCTTCGATTTTGGCGGTGATCCTGATTTCGCTGGGTTTCTTCTGGGCTTACAAGCAATTGGTGCGTCCGGCATTGGCGATGATCGCGCTGGGGCATGGCATTGCCTGGTCATACGGTTTTACCACGCTGGTGGTGGGGCACTTGAACATCATCACCGAGGCTTTTGTGCTGATGATGCTGGGTCTGGGGATTGATTTCAGCATCCAATTCGTCGGGCGTTACGAGGAAATGCGCCACAAGGGATGCAGCATGCTGGAAGCGCTGGAACAAACCATGCAGAACACCGGCGTGGCGATTGTCACCGGCGGCGGCACCACGGCGGTGGCGTTTTACACGATGTGTTTCAATGACTTTACCGGTTTGCGGGAACTGGGAATTATCGCCGGCACGGGCATTTTGTTCTGCCTGTGCGCCAGTTTGCTGTTGTACCCGGCATTGATCACGGTGGTGGATTCCCGTCGTCCGAACGGTGGAATCAAGCCGGTGCAGAATTACGGGCAACTCGGTGCCAGGATTGACAGAGGCCTGGTTCGCCGCCCGGTACTGGCGCTAACGGTGATTTTGGCGGTTAGCGTGCTGCTGGCGCTGGAAATTCCGCGGGTGAAGTTCGATTACAACCTGCTCAACCTGCAAAACCCAAAGATTGAATCGGTGCAATTGGCCACGGAATTGACCACCAATCCCAAACTGCCGTTCACATTCGGCGTGATCATTGCCGATAACATGGATCAGGCGGTCAAGTTGACCAAGGAATTGGAAAGCAAGCCGACCGTTGCCAACGTGATTTCAATTAACAAAATCCTGCCGGAGGACCAGCAAACGAAACTGGCCACGCTGAAGGATGTGAAAAAGGAGCTGGATAAAATCCAAATCACCCTGAGTCCAAATTCCTCGGTAAATCTAAACAAGGCCAAAACCACGCTAAACACGATTTTGCAGTACAGTCTTGAAGGGCAAAAAGAGGCGGAGAAGTGGAGCAAGCGCACCGACAAGGGCTTGATCAAGGCATTCGCGGGTAAAGAAAACAAGAAGCATATCGAGCAGGCGTTGAAGATTTTCGACCGTCTGATTCCTGCCTTGAACGAATCGATTACCGCCTTGAACAATCTGCCGGCGGACGAGGCTGTCAGGAGGTTGAACCGTTATGAAGTCGAACTTATCGGCAGCATCCAGAAGCAATTTGCCTTTTTGAAAGGGTTCGACTTTGCCAACCCGGTGACCTTGGACGACCTGCCACCGCAGGCCCTGGCGCATTATGTTTCGCCAAACGGCAAGATTTTGCTGGAAGTGTACCCGAAGGAAAACGTGATGGAACGGGAAGCTAATGTTCGCTTTGTGCACGACCTGCGCAGCGTTGATCCCGAGGCCACCGGTACGCCGGTGCAAAATTACACCTATATCTCGGAGCTGAAGGACAGCTACCTGCAAGCGGCCTGGATGGCCTTTGTGGCCATTGTGATCATGGTGGGGCTGCATTTCCGCAATATCGGGCAGTCGTTGCTGGCCTTGTTGCCGTTGGCCTTGGGCATTGTCTGGTCGATCGGCATCATGGGCTTGTTTGGCCTGCCGTTTAACCCGGCGAATATCATCACGTTGCCATTGGTGATCGGCATTGGCGTTGCCTACGGAATTTATGTGGTGGACCGCTACAAGGAAGAAAAACGCGGTGTGCTGTTTAGCGGCAGCACCGGGAAGGCGATTTTGATGTCGGCCTTTACCACCATCGTCGGCTTTGGTGCGATGACCATTGGCGATTACCGCGGATTGATCAGCCTCGGCACCGTGATGTCGCTTGGCGTGTTCTGTTGTTTCGCCGCGAGCACCCTGGTGTTGCTGCAGATCTTTGAATTGTGGTCACGCCGCAAGCAGAAGTAACCGTAACGTTATTCGATCATCATTGAGCCGGGACTGGAGCAGGAGCGGGTTCCGGCGGTTTGCCGTAAAGCTTGTCAGCCAGATTGCAAATAGGTGTACCGGGCATGCCGCTAACCTTGAACGAAATCGATTTTGAGCCGTCCGGCTGGGTGCTGAATTGCTCGGCCACGTTAGCCGGAATTTGTTGGATGAGCGATGGGTTTACCGTGAGCAAGGCGTCGAAATCGATGGTTTCGTCGTATTTGACGCTGCCGGAGGCGCTAATCTTCAAGTTCGGGGAGATAATCTCCAGCGAATAAAAGGTGAGTTGGTCGTCGGCGATTTTGAAGGAACCGTGCACGGTATCGAACTTGGTATTGCGCAAGTTCGGTTGATTCAGCAGATTGCCAATGATATCCAGTACCTTGAAACCGGTCAATTGCACCTGTTTGGATTCAAAATAGCCTTTGCCCTGGATCAGGCTGGGATGGTTAATGTCGCCCCACAGGTCGCAGTAAAAATCCACTTTGGCGTGCATTAGCTCGGGATTGGCTTTGAAATCCTTGACCAGCGAGGGGAAGTCGATGTTGTTGAAATGCAGGTAGACGCCGTAATTCTGGTTCGGTTTTTCGGTGGAGGCGGGGATGGTAATGGCTCCCTCGGCAGTACCGCCATAGGCGTTGCCGTTGAGCTTGGTGAAGTGAATCTCGTCGTTAGCGTAGGAAATGGTGGAACTGACATCGCTCAAGGTGAGTGACGGGCCGAATTTCATGGTCCGGATGGATACCGAGCCCTCCGCGGAACCCTGGTTTTCGCTCACCAACAGTTGGCCGTTAACGTTGATCCCGTCGGCCAAAAACAATTCGTCGTTAGCGCCGTTCGATGAAATGCTGACCGCGGCGTTGTTCAGGTTGATATTGTCCAGCAGGATGACGAAGGTATTGTGTCCGGTGCTGAGGGTCAGGGCGTGCTTGATGAAGTTGGATTTTGGCTGTGGAAGCAGCCAGGAGTCGCCCTGGTGAATGAAATGCAAGCTGGGACGGTCGAGCGTGATGTTGGTGATCTTGATCTTTTTACGCAGCAGCGACAGCGGGGAGTATTCCAAGACAACCTTTTGGATGGACAGGAAGGGAGGGGTATTATTGCCGGCTTCTTCGGCACTGAGGCGCAACTGGTAGATATTCAAACCGTTGAACAGGTTGAAGCTGGCATCTTTGAAGTTGAGCTCGCCGCCGAATTTTTGCGAGAATACCGTACGAATCTTCTCGATTACCGACGGTTTATTGATATATGACTGTGCGACAAAAAAGCCCGCAATGCCAACGACCAACAAGCCTAGCAAGACGAAGAATAGAGTTTTCTTTATCCAATGAGCCACACGCAAGCTGATATTTGTATCATATTCAATCCAACTGCCAAGGGAGAACGTGCAAGAAAATGGGCGGGGGAGATCAAGAAATACTTTCCGGGAGCGGAATTCCACGTGACACGGAAGGCGGGACATGCCGAAGAGTTGGCCCGCGTGGCGGCACGGGCCGGTTGCCGCCGGGTGGTGGCAGTCGGTGGCGATGGCACCATTAATGAAGTGGTCAATGGCATTGCCGGTTCGGATGCGACCCTGGGACTCCTGCCGCTGGGCACTGTCAACGTGTTTGCCTTGGAATTGGGCATCCCGTCCAATCTGAAGGCTGCCGCCGAGATCATTATGGAAGGGCATTATAAAGAGGTGGATCTGGCCCGCGCCAATGACCGTTATTTTGTACAACTGGCAGGTGTCGGTTTTGACGCGGAGACCGTGCAGGCCACCGATTTTGAAATGAAGAAGAGGATTGGCCCGCTGAGTTATGTGCTCGCCGCTGCGCGGATCGCCGCACAGGAACCGCCGACGCTAACGGTGAAAACCTCGGATGGACGGGAAGAGCAGGGCTGCTTTGTACTGGTTGGCAACGGGCGTTATTACGGCGGCCCGTTTGAATTTTTTCCGGGAGCAAAACCGGATGATGGTCTACTGGAGGTTTGTGTTTTCAAGCGTCGTTCACATATGGATTTATTGCATTATTTTCAGGGTATCCTGTGCCGGACGCATACCAAGTTTGAGGATGTGGAGTATTTCCAAACCCGTCAGCTGGTCGTTAGCTCCAACCAGCAGGTTCCGATGGAAGTCGATGGAGAATTGGCGGGTGCCACGCCAGTTGAATTTAGCGTGCTGAACAAGGCGCTGAAGGTGTTCGTCAAAAAATAGCGGAATGGGCTACCTGCTTGGCAAAGCATCTTCGGCTGCCGGCTTTGGCGATTGGGGGGAGTCTTCCTGGCGCAGCTGAATATCGCCGGCCGGGGCGGGCTGGGTCTGGGCGTCCGGTGCCGGGGTCTCGTCCAGGCCGGAGATCAGCAATTTTTTCCGCGGGTTCAATCTGGACATTTGCGCGGCTGTTAGCGGCGCGAAGGTGTATTGCTGGGCGGCCGGCACATAAAACGATTCGTCCTTGTCTTTGCGCAGGAAGGCGGCGGTGACGCTTCCCTCCTTGGGAACGGTCGGTTGGGTGTCACCGAAACCCGCCGAGTTTTTCCGCTCGTAGTTGATCAGGATGCGTTGGCCGGATTTCAATCCGGTGGCGCTGCGATAGCTTTGCCGTACCTCGGCCTGGATTTTGACCAGGCTTTTGCCTTGGTTGAAGAGATCGTTTTCCATGTTGACTTGCATGGCGAGAATCTTGATTTCAAGGTATTCCGGCGCGTAATCCTGGAAAGCACGGTCACCGTTTAATTCCGCCTTGGTGTCATATTCGTTGTTGTAATCCGTATCGGCCGGATTGGCAAAAACGGCATACGGGCCGCTAACGGCGAAAATGACGGTTAGTCCCAAGAGTTGGCGGAAGGTCGGTTTCATGGTGGTTAGTATTTGATGATCGAGTAACAGGGAGTGGGAGCGATGGCCTCCTTGCCGTTGAGGAATTCCAATTCCATCAGGAATGCCGCCTCGACAACATGCCCTCCCAGTTGCTGGACAAGGCTAATGGCGGCCTTGGCGGTTCCGCCGGTGGCCAATACATCGTCGATCACCAGCACCCGCTGGTTCTTTTTGATCGAATCGACATGCATTTCCACGGTGTTAAAGCCGTATTCCAGGTCATAGGAAGTGGAAATGGTCTTGTAAGGCAGCTTGCCTTTCTTGCGCACCACCGAGATGCCGGTGCCAAGCACGTAGGCCAGGGCGCTGCCGCACAAAAAACCGCGCGCGTCAATCGCCACGATTTGTTCGATGTTCTTGCGCTTGTAATGATCGGCGAACACCGTGACGGTCAGGCGGAATAATTGGGCGTCCTCGATGATCGGCGTGATATCCTTAAAGACCACGCCGTCCTTGGGGAAGTCCTGAACATCGCGGACCGCCAGACGTAACCGCTCCTTGGCGCTTTGCATAATTTGCATGATGCTTGTTTTTAGCGGGGGGAGGGGGCTTTGTCTAGCGCCGTGGCTGGAATATTTTGCCCGGAAGCCGTTTTTGGGGAACTCAAATTGTAATCCCACGGAACATTGTTCCAGGGGCTGTTGGGATCGGCGGGATTGGAGAGCAGTTTGTAGCAGTTTTCGTGGTTGGCAACCCGTTTGCCCGCCCAGACATAACGGCCGTCGAGGAAATTTTGCCCCATTTCCTGCCACGAAGAGAAATATTTCTGGATTTCCCGCGCGTTTGACAGCAACAAATTCCAAGCCTCGTCTTCCTTGAGATATTTTGCGTCATAAGCCAGTTGCACCACGTAGGCGTAACTGCAAAGGTCCCAGGCGACAGCGCTGCGTTCCCCCCATTTGGAATAAATCTCGCGGGTGCTCTTGGCCTCGCCGGCTTCGTCGTCGGGCAGGGTTTTCAAGTAATCGGCAAACTGGGAATCGGACATGGCGGAATTCTTTTTGCCCAACTCCTGGTATTCCTTGCGGTGGCCTTCCTCGTTGAGCCATTTCAAGGTGTCCAGCAGGTCCTGTTTATTGCCGATGTTCCATTCCTCGCGCAAGGTTTGCTGCAGGCTGCGGCTTCGTTTGTCCAAACCGCCCAGATACTGCTGGTCCCAACCATTGACTTGCGTGTAGATGGCGCTAACAGCGAGGGCCCAGGTTTTATCCTTGGGCAGGGGATCTTGGCGCGGAGGATTGGGAATGATATGCAAATCCGTCACGACGGCTCCCTTGCCGCGCAAATAATCCACCACGTCATTCAGTCCCAGATTGCCGGCCTGGGTCAGGGCGGTTTCTCCCCGGTTGTCTTGCAGATTGATATCAGCCCCGGCTGCCAGCAGAATTTCGAAAGGTTGCAGGTTACCTGAGTGATTCTTTGCGGCGTAAATCAGCGGACTTTCGCCATCGTGATCACGGGCATTGATATTGGCCTTGGAGGCAATCAAGGCGCTTAAGGTTCCATCGTTGGCCTGTCGGGCATTAGCGGCATACATCAACGCCACCCGGCCATTCTGATTCGCCAGATTGACATTGGCGCCGCGTTCAACCAGCAACTTGATGGCCGCCGAGCGGTTGGATGCCGCGGCATACAGCAAGGCGGTGGATTTTTCGTGGTCGGCCAGATTGATGCTGGCGCCGTGTTTCAACAGAAAATCAATCGCCTCGGTTTTGTTATGCTGGGCGGCGGCCATTAGCGGCGTTGCGCCGGAGTTGTCGGCCTCATCGACCGTGCAACCTTGTTGCAGCAGGAATTCCATCATGGGCACCTGGTTATTGGCGGCGGCATAGGAAAGCAGGGGCTTGGGCAGCAGGCCCTTGAAAGAAAGCTTTGCCCCGGAGGCGAGCAGTAGTTTGGCCAATTCGAGATTGTTGGCGCCAACCGCGTAGGACAATGCCGTATTCTTGTGGTTGCTGCCGTTGGGATCCGCGCCATTTTTCAAAAGACAGGCGGCGAGTTTGTTGTTTTGCCACCAGCCTGCCAGCATGAGCGGGGTGAATTTGCCATTGGTGGAGACCCAGTTGCAATCGGCCCCGGCATCAATCAGAACCAGGGCACTGTCGGTGCGGTTGTAATCAGCCGCCGCTCCCAGCGCACTGTCGCCGTTTTTGCCGGTTTGATTTATCTTGGCCCCCTTGGACAACAGGTATTGCAGCACCGCGATATTGTCGTAACGAGCAGCTTCCACCAGCGGGAGCAGGCCGTCCTGATTGGGTTGGTTGCAATCCGCTCCGCCGGCTATTAACGAGGTAACCTGTGTCAGATCGCCGGCGCGGGAGGCCGCTAACAGTAAGTCGGCAGGTTTCGGCGTTAGCGGGATTCGGCGACCGGTCAGGGCCGTGTATAGTTTCGGCTGCTTGGTTTTCAACCAATTATCGAAACGCACGTCGACGGCAAACGGCAGGGTGACCAACCGGGAGTAATAAGTCCGTTGCTGGATGACAACATTTTTGGAAAAAATATAGCCGGCCCAGGAAATGGTCAGAAAAATCAAAACCAACGCGACAACGAATCCCAGGAGTCGTGAAAAATCATACTTGCGTTTGGCGATAAAACGGGCTCCATACAGGATAGCCCATAAAAACAAGGCGATTGCCGGGGTGTAAAACAGGGTGATGCACATAGCCCCGATGATATCGCTGCGCCTGGCCGAGAAAGAGTTGACCAGATCGGCGCTCAACACCAGCCAGGCGCTAATCGCCAGTGACAGAAACAACGGGAAGAAGACCAGCCAGCGGGTGGTGCGGGAAATGCGTTTGAACAAAATAATCAACGCTAACAGCGAAATAAAAAAATAAATCGCCAGAATAATGAACGGCACTGCAAAGCGGATTAAGTCACTCATAACGCCCATGCCTAAGCTAGCGTAAAAAGCCCCGGGGACAAAGCCCAAATCCGTTGCCAAGGGGAAGCAAAAGTGCGCTCGAGAGGACTCGAACCTCCACGGTGTTACCCACAAGCACCTCAAGCTTGCGCGTCTGCCATTTCGCCACGAGCGCGGTTAATTGGAACAGAAATAATGCCAAAGCCGGGAGTTAAGTAAACTAAAAATTCAGCGTTAGCCCGAGCATGCCATTGATGCCGGGCATCGGGTAACCCGGGCGGTAATAGTAGCTGCTATCCGTCAGGTTTTCGATGGCGAGGAAAACTTCACTTTGCTTGAGATGGGCCTTTTCAGACGCGAATAAATAGCTGAGCTTGGCATTGGCGGTGACAAATGAGGAAACTTGCGGGTTGCTTGAAGGATTGGCCGTGCTGCGGTCGTAAGCCTTGTCCGGGTTGACGTACATCCGGTCCTGATAGAGCAGGTCGACGCTAAGGCGGAAGTTTTGCAGGAAATTCCAGTTGAATCCGGCGCTGGCGGTCCATTCGGGGGCGTAGGGCATGCCGGTGACGGAGCTTTGCAGCCAGGTCATTCCGGCAAACAGGGTAAAATTCTCGATGGGGGCGTAGCTGATGCTGTTTTCAACCCCGTAGTTGTGATAGTCGCCGATATTTTCAAATCCGGTGGGTGGACCGAAACCGGGAGTCACGAGTACATAGCGGTTATGCCCGTCATCAAGGAAAACCGTGGAATCAACCTTCAGTTGTTTGTTAAATTGATGGCTGATACCGAATTCATAATGGTTGAGAGTTTCTGCGCTGAGATTGCGCCAGGCGTCGCGAGTTGCCGGATTGTTCGCTAATGGCGGAATCAAGGCTTGGGAGAAGGCGGCGACATTGAGGCCGGGATAATTCACACCACGCGCATAGTTGGCGTGCAATTCGGTATCCTTGTAGCCAAAGACCACACCGCCGAACGGGGATAATTCGGAATCAAATACACTGTGGACGTACCCGCGCAATCCACCGGAAGGCTGGGCATACCAAGCGTCCTTGCTGCCAAACAGATGATTGACGGCGATGTAAGGTGAGTAAATTTCAAAATCGGTGCGGGTAAAATAGGTGTTGTAGGCGGGATCATAGGCCTCGGCGGTGGATTTGCCGCTAATCACGTCGTAATCCATGCCGGTGAGAATTTCGCCTCCTTCCCATGGCTGGAAGGTTTCCTTGGCGCGGACGCCATATAAGTCCCAGCCGATCAATGTATTGTTAGTGTCAGAGGGCTGAACGGGTTTTCCGCTGTTGTTCATGCCCTGGTCAAACCAGCTCGCGTTGCCGTTGTTCCAGTAGGGTTTGATAAACCCCTGGGCGTTGTCGTATTTGTTGGCAATGGTCCAGACACTCATGGAATCGCTGGTTTGGTAATTGCCCATGTGATAGGGCTGTCCTTGTACGCCGGGATCCTCAGCATAGTTGTCGGTGAAGTCGCCAAAATAGGAAACGTGCCAGTTGTCGTCGAGTTGGTAACCGAGTCGGAAAAAGTAATCGCGAATGGTGCCTCCGGCATTGTCGCGCTGGCCGTCGGAACTTCGGTAGCTTTGCCCGGCGTAATAATCGAAGGAACCGATCTTACCGCCGCTGTTCACTTTTTCGATGCCGGTATTCATGGTTCCGTAAGCTCCGGTCACTTGAGAAGAAAGGCCGGGATCGTTGATTTGTTTCGGAGTTACGTCGATGGCGGCGAAGGCATTGCCGAAATTCTGCGGCTGCGCGCTTTTGTAAACGGTGATGGAATCAGCCGGGTCGAGCGAAAGTGTATCCAGCAGGGAATGGCTGAACACGCCGTTGTAGCGGGGCACGCCGTCAAACAAGGTCAGCAGTTCACTGCCGGGACGACTGGCACCAAGTCCGCGAATGAAGATGGCCCCTCCGCCTGCGCCGCCGTAGGAACCGATATTGTTGTAACGGGAAATATTGACTCCGGGGGTGGTCCGTAATGCGGAACTGAGGTCTTGCGCGTTGAGGTCGTTGATTTGTTGCTGACTAACCACGCTGGAATTACTGCCGTAAGCGTCGGTGGCATTGCCCTGAATGATCGGCGTGGCGGTAACGGTCACCTCCGGCAGTACGCTAATGGCGGTAGTGTCTTCGGCCTGAATTCGGGCCAAAGCCAGCAATGCGGTCGTTGCGACCGCGCAAATGCGGGGGTAGCGCATCGGGATATAATAGGAATCTTGTCGCTAAAGACAAGATTCACGTTCAGATGCGATAGGGATTATCTGCCTATTTGCGGTGGTAATCCTGCAAGGCCTTAACCTTGATTCCACCCTTGAGCGTGGAACGGATACCCTGGACGGTGGCCTTGGCGGCGGCGATGGTGGTCATGACCGGTACCTTGCTGTAATGCGCGGTAGTGCGGATGACGGTTTCATCGGCGCGTGCGGTTGCGGCGGTTTTCGGGGTATTGATGACCAGCGAGATTTCGTTGTTCTTCAGCAAATCCAGAACGTTCGGCCGGCCTTCGGCAACCTTGAACAGCAGTTCCACTTTGACATTGGCGTTGGCAATGGCCTTGGCGGTGCCGCTAGTGCTGACGACCGTGAATCCCAGGGCGTCGAGTTCCCTGGCGCACTGGACGGCGTCGGCCTTGTCCTCGTCGCGAACGCTGATGAAAACCTTGCCCTTGGTCGGCAAGGGGCTGCCGACGGCCATTTGGGTCTTGGCGTAGGCGATGCCGAAATCGGGGTCGATGCCCATCACTTCACCGGTGGATTTCATTTCGGGTCCGAGCAGGATGTCGACACCGCGGAACTTGTTGAACGGGAAAATGGCTTCCTTGACGTTGAAATATTTCGGGGTGACTTCCTTGGTGAAGCCGAGATCCTTGAGTTTTTGTCCCGCCATGATCAGCGACGCATACTTGGCCAACGGTACGCCGATGGCCTTGCTGACGAACGGAACCGTGCGGCTGGCGCGCGGATTGACTTCGAGAATATAAACGGTGTCGTTTTGCACGGCGAATTGCACGTTCATCAGACCCTTGACGCCGAGTTCCCTGGCCATGGCGATGGTGGCGCGGCGGATTTCGTCGACGATGTTGGCCTTTAGCGAGTAGGGCGGGATGACACAGGCGCTATCGCCGGAATGGACACCGGCGGCCTCGATGTGTTCCATGACAGCGCCGATGACGAAGGTTTCGCCGTCTGCAATGCAGTCGACATCGACTTCGGTGGCGTTGTTGAGGAAGCGGTCGAGCAACACGGGAAGTTGCTTGCTGATTTCCACGCCGCTAACGGCGAGATAGTTTTGCAGTTCCTCGTCGCTATAGACGATCTTCATGTTGCGGCCGCCCAGAACGAAGGACGGGCGCATCAGGATCGGATAACCCAGTTTGTGGGCGCAGGCGAGGGCTTCCTCCGCGCTGGTGGCGGTGGCGTTTTCAGGTTGGCGCAGCTTGAGTTTGTACAGCATTTCCTGGAACAACTTGCGGTCTTCGGCGCGGGCGATGGCCTCGACGCTGGTGCCGATGATGCGGACGCCGTTGGCGGCGAGTTTTTCCGCAAGATTGAGCGGAGTCTGGCCACCGAATTGCACGATGACACCGACAACTTCGTCGTTGGCGTTCTCGGCTTCGTAGATGTTCAGCACGTCTTCCACGGTTAGCGGCTCGAAATACAACTTGTCGGAGATGTCGTAATCGGTCGAGACCGTCTCGGGGTTCGAGTTGACCATGATCGACTCAAAACCGGCTTCGCGCAACGCAAGGCTGGCGTGGACACAGCAGTAGTCGAATTCGATGCCCTGGCCGATGCGGTTGGGACCGCCGCCAAGGATCATGATTTTCTTGCGCGGAGTGACTTTGATTTCGTTGTCGCCACGGTCGTAGGTCGAATAGAAATACGGGGTGTAAGCCTCGAATTCGGCGGCGCAGGTGTCGACCAGACGGTAGGAAACGCCAAGTTTGTTGCCCTTGCGATGGGCTCGGATTTGCAGGTCGCTGTATTTACCCTTGCTAAGCTGTGAAAGTTGCGGGTCGGAAAAGCCGTTTTCCTTGGCTTTGGTGATTAGCGGCAGGTTTTTCTTGTCGAGCAGGTCAACCTTTTCCAATTCCAAGGCGAGGTCCTGAAGCTGCTTAATGTGTTCCAGGAACCACGGATCAATGGCGCTCAGGTCGAAAATCTGCTGGACGCTGTAACCGCACTGGAAAGCGTGGGTGATCCACCACAGGCGCTGGTTGTTCGGGACGCGCAGCTTGGCCTGGATGACTTCGTCGGCTTCGCGGTTAGCGGGGCTGCCGAAGGCGAGGGTGCCGTCGCGACCCTTGAGGTCGAGCGAACGAACTGCCTTTTGGAACGATTCCTTAAAGGTACGGCCAATGGCCATTGCTTCGCCGACCGATTTCATCTGTGAGGTCAGAGTGGCATCGGCGCCGGGGAATTTTTCGAACGTGAAACGCGGAATCTTGGTAACGACGTAATCGATGACCGGTTCGAACGAAGCCGGGGTTTCACGGGTGATATCGTTGCGCAGCTCATCGAGGGTGTAACCGACGGCGAGTTTGGCGGCAATCTTGGCGATCGGAAAACCGGTGGCCTTGGACGCCAATGCCGAGGAACGCGATACGCGCGGATTCATCTCGATGACAATCATGCGACCGGTCTTGGGGTCGATGGAAAACTGGATGTTGGAACCGCCGGTTTCGACACCAATTTCGCGGATAACGGCGAACGAGGCGTCGCGCATGCGCTGGTATTCCTTGTCGGTCAGGGTCTGGATCGGGGCAACGGTGATGCTGTCGCCAGTGTGCACGCCCATCGGGTCGAAGTTTTCGATCGAACAGATGACCACGCAATTGTCCATCTTATCGCGCATCACTTCCATCTCGTATTCCTTCCAGCCGAGCAGGCACTCCTCGATGAGAATTTCCGTGGTCGGCGAGAGGTCGAGACCGCGCTGGCAGACTTCCTCGAATTCGTCCTTGTTGTACGCGATGCCGCCGCCGGTGCCGCCGAGGGTGAAGGCGGGGCGGATGATGAGCGGCATGGAGCCGATGTCGGCGGCGATTTTGCGCGACTCATCCAGGCTGTGCGCGGTGCCGGATTTCGGCACATCGAGGCCGATGCGCAACATGCATTCCTTGAAAATCTGGCGGTCTTCGCCCTTGGTGATGGCTTCGGCATTGGCGCCGATCATCCGGACGTTGTATTTGTCGAGCACGCCGGATTTGAACAGGGACATCGCCGTATTCAGCGCAGTCTGTCCGCCAAGGGTCGGCAGCAGGGCGTCGGGCTTTTCCTCGATGATGATCTGCTCGACGATTTCGGGCGTGATCGGCTCGATGTAGGTGCGGTGCGAAAACTCGGGATCGGTCATGATCGTGGCGGGATTGCTGTTGATCAGGATGACCTTGTAACCTTCCTCACGAAGGGCCTTGCAGGCCTGGACGCCGGAGTAGTCAAACTCACAAGCCTGACCGATGATAATGGGACCTGAACCGATGACTAAAATGGAATGGATATCTGTACGTTTTGGCACGCGAAATAAACTGCCAGCGCTTTGGGGAATGCCAAGTTTTTTTAGGAGAATTTTAAGTGTTAAGTATCCTTATGTATTCAGGATCGGAGCCTTGGAAATGCCCCATTGGTAAAAGGCGGATAAAAACAAGAGTTGGCGTTTGACTCCGGTGATTTATGTTTAGGACATGCTCCGGGTCTTATTTGTTGATTTTAACTCCTATTTTGCCTCGGTGGAGCAGCAATTGCGGCCCGAGTTGCGCGGGAAACCGGTGGCGGTGGTTCCGGTGCGGACGGATACGACTTGTTGCATCGCCGCCAGCTATGAGGCCAAGCGTTTCGGGGTGCGAACCGGGACCAATGTGGGCGAAGCCAAGCAGATGTGCCCGGGCTTGCAGATTGTCGACGCCCGGCACGGGCATTATGTGCGTTTTCACAATGAGTTGGTTGAATTGATCGACACGCTAATCCCGGTGGAACAGGTAATGTCGATCGATGAGATGGCCTGCACGCTAATACCCAAGTTTCGTGAGCGGGAGGCGGCCTTGTCATTGGCGTCGAAGATCAAGCGGGAAATTGCTGAAAAAGTCGGCGAATGCATGAAATGTTCGATTGGCATCGCGCCGAATGTATTCCTGGCCAAGACGGCCTCGGATATGCAGAAGCCGGACGGTTTGGTGGTGATCGAGGAAAAGGATTTGCCGCAATGCCTGTATGACTTGGAATTGCGTGAACTGTCGGGCATTGGCCAACAAATGGAGCGCCGTTTGCGGTCGCAGGGCATCAATTCGATCAGGGAACTTTGCGCCTTGGACCGGCGGGAGATGCGGGTGGCATGGGGGAGCGTCGAAGGGGAGCGTTATTTCGAGGCCTTGCGCGGGGCGGTATTGCCGGAACGCGAGGTGCAGCACCGCACCCTGAGCCAGTCGCATGTGCTGGAGCCGAAATTGCGCAATGAAAAGGACGCCTACGCGGTGTTGAGCCGTTTATTGCAAAAAGCCATGATGCGTCTGCGTCATGAGGAATGGCTGAGTGGCGAGTTGGTCATTAGCGTCAAGTATGCCAGTGGCGAAAGGTGGGGGGACTCGCTAACCCTGCAGGAGACCGACGACACCATGGAGTTGCTGCGGATCATGGAGCAATTGTGGCACCGGCGGCCGCACGGGCTGAAAAAGCCGTTTTATGTCGGCATGGTCCTGGCGAAACTGGTTCACCGCGGCAATCATACGCCCCAGTTGTTCCAGGCACCCGCTAAGCGTCAGGAATCGCTCAATAAGGCCCTGGATGCCTTGAATGAGCGTTTTGGCAAACACGCGGTATATTTTGGCAGTGCCCATGAGGCGCTTGATTCAGCCCCGATGCGGATTGCTTTCAACCGCATTCCGAACCTGGATCTGGAAGGTGATGAATAGTGAAACATAAAACCATAACCACCCTGTTGCTATTGGCGTCGTTGTCGCCGCTAATGGCGGAAGATTCTGCCTCAACTCCTATGAATACCAAGAATGCCTGTACCACCCAATGCGGACTGCCCACTTCGGACGCTGAATTGCGCAAGCTCCTGACGCCGGAGCAGTACCGCATCATGAAACAAAACGGCACCGAGACGCCGTTTCACAATGCTTATTGGGATAATCACGAGGCCGGGATTTACGTCGACCGCATCAGCGGCATACCGTTGTTTAGTTCGCAGGACAAATTTGATTCCGGCACCGGCTGGCCTAGTTTCATCAAGCCGCTAAACGCCAGCGTAATCGCGGAAAAACAGGATAACAGCCACGGGATGTCGCGCGTGGAAGTGCGGGCGGCACTTAGCGACTCGCATCTTGGACACGTCTTTCCCGACGGTCCGGCGCCGACGCATTTGCGCTATTGCATGAATTCGGCCTCGCTGCGCTTTGTTCCGGTGAAGGACCTGGCGAAGGAAGGCTATGGCGACTACGCCAAGCAGTTTGAAAAATCCGCCAAGTAGGCCGCTAATGACGCGGGACAACCGGATTAACCGGGAGGCCATTGCAGGGCGCGTCCGCCGAGCACGTGGACGTGCAGATGCGGCACGGTTTCACCGCCGTTAATGCCGTTGTTAATCACGATCCGGTAACCGCCTGATTCCAATCCCTCCTGCCTGGCCACCGCCGCGGCCGCCAGCAACAGGTTTCCCAGCAGGACATTTTCTTCGGCGGGAACCTCGGCGATGCGGTGGAAGCGTTTCTTGGGAATCACCAGGAAATGCACGGGGGCCTGTGGATTGATGTCGCGAAAAGCCAGCAATTCACTGGTTTCGTGGATGATCTGGGCGGGGATTTCGCGGTCGATGATTTTTTCAAAGATGCTCTTGGACATGGTTTACGATTAGCGGCTTTTTCAAACGATGACCAGTTCGATGTCGTCGTTGCAGCGGTGCGCCAGTTTGCCGCGAACGAAGGTGACGATCTCCTCGCTCAGTCCCGAACAGCGGTGCTGCCAGCGTCCGGCGTGCTGCAGAATCTTGACCGCCTCGCGCAAGCCCTCGATTTTTACGCCGCTAATGGTGAGCCAGGCGATTTCCTCAAGGTAGAGGTTGAGGCGCTGGAAAAACAGCAGCTCAAATCCGGATTGGCGGGCCAGTTCCGGCAGGTAAATCACCGCGCGCGGCGCGGTTAGCGTCAATTTCTCCGCCACGTCGGAATAGCCGATGTGCTCGAGCGAGGTGCGGATCAAATCCTGCAGTTCCGACGAGCCGATCAGAGTTCCCTGGAATTCCTTGCGCAGGTAATAGACCAAGGCCTTGAGCAGTTCGGCGGTCCATGGCCAATCCTCGTAACCGGCGCGCAGGGCGGAGCGGTCGATGGTTTCGGCCAGCCAACCTTCCGACAGAGGCACGTTGCGTTTGTTTTGCCAGAGCACCAGGGGAAGGTCTTGCGGAATGGCGATCATTTCATGGTTAGCGCCGTCAGGTGTGCATGCTTTGCACTTCCTCGACGAACTCGTTGATATCCTTGAATTTCCGATAAACCGACGCGAAGCGGACGTAGGCGACTTCATCCAGTTGCCGTAATGCGCGCATGATGGCCTCGCCGATTTCCGTGGTGGGGATTTCGCCGTTGAACTTTTTTTCCAATTCATCGGTGATTTTGTCGGCGGTTTCCTCCAGCGTCTCGCGGCTGATGGAGCGCTTTTCGCAGGCTTTCATCAAACCGTTGAAAATCTTTTTGCGTTCGAACATTTCGTAACGTCCATCGCGCTTGATCACGCGCAAGTCCTCGCGTTCGATTTCCTCGTAGGTGGTGAAGCGATAGCCGCAGGCCAGGCATTCACGGCGACGACGAATGGCGGCGCCGTCCTTCAGAGGGCGCGAATCGATAACCCGGTCATCCATGCTGCTACAGCGAACGCATTTCATACAAGATATTGAGTTGACGTGAAAATAGCCGACCCTGTCCCTTGTGGTCAAGCAAAATGCTTTTTCCTGCGATAATGAAAACTAATAACTTTGAGTTTTGGAAGAAAATAACTGGACGGGACGGGCTGCGAGCGAGGGCTTAATGGTGCAGTAATTTGCGCCCGGCAAATGAGCCGGGGCGAATATCCGGGGTTGGGCGTCGACTAACAAAAAAAGCGGAGACATTTCTGTCTCCGCTTTTTATTAAATGAAAAAGCTTATTTCTTTTTCTTCGCAACCTTTTTCTTGGGGGCTGCTTTCTTCACCGCCTTTTTCTTGACGACTTTCTTAACAGCTTTCTTCGCAACTTTTTTCTTAGCTGGCATCCTAACTCACCCCCTTCCGTTCTGGTGTAAACATATTTTTATTTCCTTGCGGAATGACTATGCAATTAAAATTAATTGTTGAAATCGTCAATAACATTCTGCGCGCTGGCTTAACATTTTTTTTGGTTCAAAATCGAAGTGTATTTGGTATATAAAAAAATAATAAATAATTTTATATGATTTTAGGGATTTTAAAAAACTGTTCAATGTGAATGAGGCCATATTGTATTGTATATAATGCGTTTTTCTATTGATAAAACCTATATCTTATTGGTATCAGGCCATGGCTGGAATTTTTCAGGAGGCTGGAAAACGATCAAAAATTCAATTCCTGATCATATTATATTTTATAAAGATAAATAATTATTTTTCGCGGGATAAGTCGCAAAAAAATCTGTCAATTTTTTGCGAGTGAAGCGCGGAAAAAATTCAAACGGTGACGAAAATCACAGTTGGCGGCGCAAATTTGACGGCAGAATATTGAGTTCTGAGCGGTATTTTGCGACGGTGCGACGCGCCAAATCGATGCCTTTTTCCTTCAGAATTTCGACAATTTCGCTGTCGGATAATGGCTTGCGAGGGTCTTCGCGGGAAACCAGGTCGCCGATCGCGTCCTTGATGCTGGTGTTGGCGAGATTTTGCCCGTCGCTGGTGGTGTAGCCGGAGGTGAAGAAGAACTTGATTGGGAATACGCCCCAGGGAGTCTGGACGTATTTGTTGGCGGCGGCGCGGCTGACGGTGGTTTCGTGAACGCCGACGGCGGCGGCGACTTGGTTCATGGTAAGCGGCTTGAGGTGGCTGACGCCGTTTTCCAGGAAGTCGGTCTGGCGGCGGGCGATTTCGTTCAGAATGTTTTCGATCGTCTGCTGGCGCTGGTGCAGGCATTTGATCAGGAACTTGCCGGCGCGGATGCGTTCGCGCAGGTATTCCTTGAGGTCCTTGTCGCTGCCGGGTTCGCCGAGCAGGTCCTTGTAGGTGTCGCTAATCCTGAGGTGGGGCACGGGTTCGTTGTTAAGCTGTGCGCCCCAAATGTCGCCGTTTTTGACAAAGGCGGCTTCGGCTTGGACGATGTTTTGCGGCTGGTCGGTGGAAAAGGCGGCGCCGGGATGGGGGTTCAACTTGCCGATGGTTTCGGCGATTTCCTGGATGCGTTCCGGAGTGACTTTGTATTGCCGGGCCAGTTCGCTGAAGCGTTTGCGGCCGATTTTGTCCAATTCCTTGGCGACCAGGTTGGTGGTTAGCGTGTCGGTGTTGCCGTTTTGCTGGAGTTGGATTAGCAGGGACTCCCTGAGATCGCGCGCGGCGATGCCGGGCGGATGAAAATTCTGGATCAGGGCCAGTGCTTTTTCCGCTGTGGCCAGGTCGAGGTCGGTACGGATGGAGATTTCTTCCAGAGGGATGGAGAGAAAGCCGTTCTCGTTCAGATTGCCGATGATTTCTTCGCCTGCGGACAATAATTGGGGATTGGTGGTGCTGAGTACCAGTTGGTTTTGCAGGTGTTCGGCCAGGGTTTCGGCGGAAACCTGTGATTCGAAAAAGAAGTCGCGCTTTTTTTGCAGGTCGCTGGAGACGGTCTTGCTGGGCTGGTTTTGTGAGAAGTATTCCCGCCAGTCTTCATCCTGTTTTTTGAGTGTTTCGAGCTCGCTGTCGTCATTGGCGCTGTCGTCGCGCTCCTCGGGTTCGTTTTCCCGTTCCTCAAGGGCGGGATTGCTTTGCAATTCCTGCTGGATCAGGGAGCGTAATTCCAGAACCGGCGCCTGCAGGAATTGCAGGGATTGCTGCATTTGCGGGGAAAGTGTCTGGGAAAGTGAAAAATTTTGCTGTAAACCTAAACCAACCATCTATTAATAATAGATAATGATTTTGACAGATATGCAAGCATAATTCATGCCATAAAAAATATTTATATTATGGACTTTTTGCGATTAACCATCTTGGCCAGCGGCAGTGCGGGCAATTGTGCGTTGCTGGAAACCGCACGCCAGGCGATCTTGGTGGACGCGGGCATGAGTGGCAAGAAGATTGTGGAGTGCCTGGCGCTGACGGGACGAAAAATCGAGGATGTTTCCGCGGTTTTGCTGACGCATGAGCATTCGGACCACATCACCGGGCTGCCGGTATTGGCTAACCGTCATAAAATCCCGATTTACGCCAACACGCTAACCGCCAACGCGGTGCAGCCGTTCATGCCGAAATACAAGGACTGGCGGATTTTCGAGACGGGGGCGGAGATTGATCTGGGAGATTTGCGGGTGGAGAATTTCCCGATTCCGCATGATGCTTACGACCCGGTAGGTTTTGTCGCGCATGCGGGGGGATTTTCGGTTGGTTTCCTGACGGATCTGGGTTATGCCACGCGATTGGTGCTTGACCGGGTGAAGGGGGTCAACGCGTTGTTGCTGGAGGCTAACTACGACCTGAACATGTTGCGCAACGACACCAAGCGGCCCTGGCCGACCAAGCAGCGTATCATGGCGAGGCACGGGCATTTGTCGAATGATGCGGCGGCGGAGGTGGCGGCGCAGGTTATGCATGACAAGCTGGAGAATATTTTCCTGGGGCACAAAAGTTCGGATTGCAACACGCATGAACTGGCGGAGTTGGCGGTTAGCGCCAAATTGAAGGAGCTGGGCGCGACGCATGTCCAGTTGCAGAGGACTTACCAGAACCAGATATCGGTGACGGTTGAGTTGAAGTAAGTTCGCCGTTAGCGTTCGCAATGTATTTCAGGATTGGCTGAAGGCTTTTTTCAGATCGGTGTACACTTTCGCCAAGTCATTCGGATGCACACGGGTGTCGGCGGTGGCGGACATGAAGTTGACGTCATTGCACCAGCGGGGGACGACGTGCACGTGCAGGTGATTCGGCAGTCCGGCGCCGGCGCAGGAGCCGATGTTGATGCCGATGTTGAATCCTTGCGGTGAGAAGGCTTTTTTCAAGGCGCTAACGGTGAGGTTTACAGTTTGCCAGAGGTCGATGGTTTCATCATTGGCGAGTTGCTCGATTTCGCCAACGGGACGGTAGGGAATTACCAGCGAATGCCCGGCATTGTAGGGGAAGCGGTTGAGCACCACGTAACAGGATTTGCCGCGGTGAACGACAAAATTCTCGTCATCGTTAGCGGACTGTCCGATCTGGTAAAACAAATCGTCGGATGTTTTCTTGTCGCTGCTCACGTAATTGTTGCGCCAGGGCGCCCAAAGGTGTTCCATGGAGGTATTATGGAAGGTTTTGGAGGAAAGATGGAAGATGTTTTTTGCAAATCTTCCATCTAAAATCTTCCATCTTCCATTTCTTCCTTCATAGTATTCCGCTGAATGACCGACAAGTCGAAAAAACACACGCTGATCGCGGGCTCCGACGAGTTTGCGGTGAAGGAGCAGACGGCGCTAATGCTGAAAAAACTGGCGCCGGAGGATCCGATGAATTTCGAGGTGATCGACGCGCAGGTGGACTCGATTGACAATGCCTGCAAGCAGCTGGATTCGGCGGTAGAGGCGTTGCTGACGTTGCCGTTTTTGGGAGGTTCCAAGCTGGTGCATTTCAAGAATTGCAATTTTCTGACGGACACGCCGGCCGGCAAGAATGACGAGGTAACTTCGCGGTTAGCGAGGCTGATTGAAGTTTTGAACAAAGTCCCTCCGGGCGATGCCCAGTTGGTGGTTAGCGCCGTGGGTGTGGACAAACGCAAGTCGTTTTACAAACAGTTTGAAAAACTTGGCGCGGTGTATCTGTATGACCTGCCCGATATCAAAGGCGCGCGCGGTGAGGCGGAGTGGTGCCGCGAAATCGAACGGGTGATGAAGCAGGCCGGATTGAAGCCGCAGCCGGGCGTGGCCGAACGATTGATGGAGATGATCGGCAATGACCGCCGTGCCTTGAATAGCGAGATTGAGAAGTTGGCGCTGTACAGTCACCCGCATGGCAACATTGAGGAAGAGGATTTAAAACTGGTGGTGGCGGCGACACGCGAACTGCTGGTTTGGGATTTGCTGGACGCGACGGTTAGCGGCAATTCCGCGGATGCGGTGCACATGCTGCGTCAATTACTGGCACAGAATGAATCGGAAGTTGGTATTTTGATTTTGCTGGCGGGACAAATCCGCCTGGCGGCAATCGGCACGCATTTGCTGGAAACCAATCGACTGCGTCTGCGTAAAAGCGGGACATTCGTCAACCTCGATCTCACGCCGGAAGCTGACGAATTATTGCCAGTCAGTAAAAAAGGCGAGAAGCCCAACGCGTTTCGGTTGGCGAAAGCCGTCGACCAAGCACGAAAAAAACCGGCGAAGAAATGGTTTGAAGCGCTGGATGTGTTGTACAACACCAATCTGCAGCTGGTTTCCTCGGCTTCCGATCCGGAAAAGACGTTGGAAACGGCGATTATCAGAATCTGCCAACTTTAACGTTTTAGGACATCAAACTAACAACGATTTTGCACTGCGGCGAAATTTATTTCGAATGTAACGCTAATGACAAACGTTAAGCCATAAATGACTTCCCTTGTCGTGTAATTTCTCATAATCTCAGGCCAATGATCCAAACCATTACGGCAAAGGAACTTGCCGAATTGCAGCAAGGAGCTTCACAGCCGCGCCTGATTGACGTTCGCGAGCGGGACGAATGGGAAATTTGCCGCTTGCCGAATGCTGAACTTATTCCATTATCAGAGTTTGCCGCCAGAGTGCTGGAGGAGCTAAAAAAGGATGAGGAAGTGATTTTGTACTGTCATCATGGAATGCGTTCCGAGCGTGCCGGGGAATATCTGGTGAAAAATGGCTATGCCAAAGTGCGTCATCTCAAGGGTGGCATCGAGGCGTGGTCGGTCGAGGTGGATCCGACAGTTAAACGCTATCAATAGTTAGAAAGTTTCAAGTATGTCCCAGTTCATAGAGTCGGTTTACGAAAAATTACGCCGTCACCCGAAACGGATTGTGTTTCCCGAAGGCGACGATTATCGCGTTTTGCAGGCGGCGAGCGAGTATGTGAATCACAAACTTGGTCCGGCTGTGGTGCTGGGCAAGAAGGAAAAAGTCGAGGCATTGGCGGAGTCGAAAGGGATTGCGCTGCATCGGATTTTGGTGATCGACCCGGAAACCGCCGCCGACATGCCGTTGTTTGTACGCCGTCTGGAAGCATTGCAACGTTACCGCGGCATCAAGGACGTGGACGCGATCAAAATTCTGACCAATCCGAATTACTTTGCCGCCATGATGCTGCAAAACGGCCAGTGCGACGGCTTGGTTGCCGGTGCCAGCGAATTTTCAGGCAATATCCTGCGTCCCTTGTTCCAGTTGATCAAGCCGCTGCCGGGCATCAAGACCATTTCCAGCACCACGATCCTGGATGTGCCGGACAGCCAGTTCGGTGACAACGGCATCCTGTTCTTCGCCGACGCCGGTGTGGTGCCGAGCCCGACGGTTGAACAACTGGCCGATATCGCGGTGGAAACCGCGCGCTTGCGCCGCCAATTAACCGGGCAGGTGCCGCGTGTTGCCATGCTGTCGTTTTCGACCAAGGGCAGCGCGCAGACCAAGGATACTGAAAAGATCATCGCTGCGACTGCGCTGGCCAAGCAAAAGGCCCACAACTCCGGCCTCAAGGCGGAGATTGACGGTGAAATGCAGGTGGACGCAGCGCTGCTGCCGGAAGTTGCCTCGCTCAAGGCGCCTGGCAGCTTGGTGGCGGGGCGTGCCGACGTGTTTATTTTCCCCGACTTGAACGCGGGCAACATCGCGGTCAAGTTCGTGCAACATTTGGCCAAGGCCACCGCCTACGGCCAGATACTCACCGGTTTGTCCAAGCCGGCGGCGGAACTTTCCCGAGGTGCTCATTCCAATGATATTCTCGGCGTGGCCGCGCTGGTCGCATTGCAGGCAATCGAATATCGCAAACTCTACCCCGATCAACAAGACAACGACTGGTTGGCCAATCAGTAAGGGCAAGGCGTTAACGGCAAGCGTGGAGATCTGGGTATGCTGGAGAATGAAATCACACCGCGCATTTTCATTGCCGCGACGAGACAGAACGACGGCAAAACCACCACTTCGCTCGGATTGGTAGCGGCCTTGCGCAAGCGTTTCAAGAAGGTTGGTTATATCAAGCCCGTCGGCCAGCGTTACGTCGACGTTAGCGGGCTGAAAATCGACGAGGATACGGTGTTGATCAACGACACCTACAACCCCGGCCTGCCGTTGGAAGCAATGAGCCCGATTGCCGTCGAGCCGACCTTTACCCGTGATTATCTCGATAAGGGAGATCCTGCCGAATTGCGTGCCCGGGTGGAAAAAGCTTTCAACCGCGCGGCGTGGGAACAGGAATTCGTGGTGATCGAGGGTTCCGGTCACGCAGGAGTGGGCAGCGTGTTTGATATGTCCAACGCGCATACCGCCAGCATTCTCAAGAGTAAGGCGATCATTGTTAGTCGTGGTGGCGTGGGCGGGCCGATCGATGAAATCGCGTTGAACCTGGCTTTGTTCGAAAAATACAAGGTGCCGGTGATTGGCGTGGTGCTGAACAAGGTCTTGCCGTCGCGCATTGCGGATTTGCGGCCCTATGCCGAGAAGGGGTTGGCCAAGTTGGGATTGCCGCTGCTGGGCATCGTGCCGTTCAATGGCGAATTGCGCAAACCGACCATGAACCAGATTTGCCAGGAATTGGGAGGCAGGTTCATCGCCGGTGAAAAAGGCAAGCGCCGCCGCGTCAGCTCGGTGCATATTGCCACCATGACTTCCAAGAACGCGGAAATCTTTTTTGATCCGAACAGTCTGATCATCGTGGCGGGTGATCGCGAGGACATCGTGCTGTCGGTGCTCAGCGCCAACCAGGAAAGCCGCCAGATCGCCGGCGTGGTGCTGACGCACGGCTTGGAACCGCAGCCGGATATTCTCCGCATCATGCAGGCGCACAATGTGCCGTTCATTGCCGTCCAGCAGGAAGCCTACGAGGTGGCCTCCAAGATCAACGACATGACGGTCAAGACCGAGCCGGGAGACAGCGACAAGATTTTGCTGATCCAGCAACTCATCGAACAAAACATTGATATCGACGCCATCATCGCGGCGTCCTGGATGAAATAACGCCGGTTATTTCTTTTGGTTGCCGGGAATCTTGGCGATGGTGCTTCCGCCTGTGGCCAGGGCTATTTTTTCTCCTTCCTCGGGGACCGGTTTTCCTGAGAAGTTGTGGGCGATGACTTTGATGCCATTCTGGTTGAGGTCCTTGACCAGTTTGTCGGCGAGGCGGTTGGAGATTTTGTCTCGAAAATCGGCAAACCAGTAAATGGTGTCGACTTTTTCCTCCAGCAATTTCTTGAATCCGTAATAAGTATGACCGCAGTCTTCGGCGCAAAGGACATAAATGTTGCGCCGGGTCTGGAATTGTTTCATCAGGTTGCCGACTTCGCTGTTAGCTGCGGCCTTGGCGATTTGCCCGAGGGTGTTTTTGTCGCCGCTAATGCCGGGTTTGCAGCGGTTGAATTCTTTGATGTTCATTGAGTCGGAAGAGACCTTTTCATACATACCACAACCATAGGTGAGAATAATGACGGTGTCGCTGAAGTTGCGTTCAATCTCGCTGACAACAAGGGGCAAGTAGCGGTGCGCGGAGCTGGAAACATCGAGCAGCACGCCCAGTTTGGCACTTTCGATTCGCGTATTGAAGAGATTGCCGACAGTGGTTTTCCCGGACAATCCCTTGGTTGCCCGCGCTTCGCCGTTAGCGCCGGGATTGCCACCGCTGGCCGGGTATTCAGGCAATAGGCTTCCGGCGACACCTATGGCGGAAGGGGCACTGGCGATGAAATTTGAGACAGTCTCGCCATTAGCGCCGGAATTGGGGTTGGGGGTTAGCGTTGGCACGGAGGTGTCCGATTCTGTGTTCGGGAGGTCCTCGGGTTCGGGAGGCGCGGTCAGCCATTCATCCCGGACAATGCCGGTATTTTCCATGAAAGCCTGGGGTGCGAGCCGGGGCTCCGAGGGGCGATTGATGATCCAGCTGCCAATCAGGCAGAGCAATCCGGCATGTAATATAATTGAAAGGCCGAGAATTGGATAAGGAAGACGGGGAATGGGGATTCTGATTTCTGGCATGCCTAATCCTATGTCAGGGAATACGGGCAAGGGGAGGCATTTTTTGTATGACAAACGCTAACAATGTCATACATTTTCGGTTATTGTTGGGTGCTGGGATTCTGCACTTTTTCCAAAGCGGTCACGTAGTTGTTCTTGAACTCGACATTTAGTGAGCCCACTGGAACTTTGTAAGGGATGCTCTGGTAGAAGTTGCGTCCCCAGGCATCTGTGACGAGTTGTTGGCGATACTGGGTTTCGTAGGTGATATAGCTCCATTTGTCCATACGACCGTTTTCGTCCTGCCGGAAACTGGTGGTATCGGGTTTGCCGAGAGCTGCCCTGACTTGGTCGGGAGTCATGCCGGGGATGACTTCCTTGCGCTTGATGGACTCCTGCACTTTTTTGTTCCACTCGACGGAGGCTTGCAGGTTGTTGAGTTGGTCCTGGTTAATGGGTGAGATGTCCCGCGCGGAAACCCAGCCTTCATAGTTGGTTTTATAATTGCGCACGTAGTAAACCTTGGGGGTATAGGCCAGGAGTTGCACGGTATCGTCGGCGACGAAGGTCTTCAGTTGCACGGAAAGCATCTTGTCGCCGTAGACCCGGGTCGGGGAATTGAGCACCTTGAGCACGATGGGGGCTTGGTCGGGGTAATCGACCAGATAGATCGCGTCGGGGTCGCGGCCAAAGGTTTTGTCATCATCGGCCGCCAGGCTTGTCAGGCAGGGAATGAGTGACCAAAGCGCCAGCAGCCAGAGTACGCGTGTCATGGAATAAGGGTATCCGTGTTTTGTTAAAATACCAGCCGCTAATGATTGTTCTTCGGGGGTTGTAAACAAAACTTATCTTTGTTTTTTACAGGAAAGAATTTGACGCTTGGGCTGCCATTTGGGATTCTAATTCTTTCAGTTGTTTAAGATTTCAGTATGAACATCCACGAATATCAAGCAAAAGAGCTGCTCGAAAAATTTTCCGTTGCCACGCCGCCCGGGAAAGTCGCGTTCACGCCCGACGAAGCGGAACAAGTCTCGCGCAGCATGGGAAACAATCTCGTTGTAAAAGCGCAAATCCACGCAGGGGGGCGCGGCAAGGGAACATTTACCAACGGCCTCAAGGGTGGTGTTCAACTCGCGAAGACCGCCAGCCAGGCCCGTTCGATTGCCGAGCAAATGCTGGGTAACACGCTGGTGACGCACCAGACCGGGCCGGAAGGCAAGGTGGTCAAGAAGGTATTGATCGCGGAGTCGGTGAATATCGACCGTGAAATTTATTTCGCCATTGTCATGGACCGCTCGGTCAACGCGCCGGTGATCATTGCCAGCCGCCAGGGCGGCATGGACATCGAGGCGGTGGCGGACAAGAATCCCGAGGCGATTTATAAGGAAGTGATTAATCCGGCGCTTGGTTTGCAACCTTACCAGGCGCGTAAACTTTCCAAGCTGTTGGGCTTCGCGCCCGAGGAAATGCGCGACGCCTCGCGTTTGTTCCACGCGGCTTACAAACTGTTCATGGCCAATGACTGCTCGCTGGTGGAAATCAACCCGCTGGTGGTGACCAAGGGCGGCGAAGTCTATGCGCTCGACGCCAAGTTGAATTTTGACGACAACGCGCTGTTCCGTCATCCGGAAATTGTCGCGATGCGTGACCTCGATGAGGAAGACCCTCGTGAAGTCGCCGCTTCCAAGTTCAACCTGAACTACATCGGCCTTGACGGCAACATCGGTTGCATGGTCAACGGGGCCGGCCTGGCGATGGCGACCATGGACATCATCCATTACTACGGCGGCAAGCCCGCCAACTTCCTGGACGTGGGCGGCGGCGCCAACGAACAGCAGGTCACCGAGGCGTTCAAGATCCTCGTTAGCGACAAGAACATCAAGGCCATTTTGGTCAATATCTTCGGTGGCATCATGAAATGCGATATCATCGCCCAGGGCATCATCAACGCGGTTCGCACGACCAGCCTGCCGGTGCCGTTGGTGGTTCGCCTGGAAGGCACGAACGTCGAGAAGGGGCGCGCCATGTTGAGCGAGTCAAACCTGCCGATCATTTCGGCGAACGATTTATCAGATGCGGCCGAGAAAGTGGTCAAAGCCGCCAAGGAGCAGAAATAATATGTCAGTCTTAGTTGGAAAAAACACGCGTCTGGTGGTGCAGGGCATCACCGGCAAATCGGGCAGCTTCCACGCGAAAAGCTGCATGGAGTACGGCACCAATCTGGTCGCGGGCGTTACCCCGGCACGCGGCGGCGAATTGTTTGAGGGCAAAGTGCCGATTTTCGACACCGTTTACGAGGCGAAGAAGGCGACCGATTGCAACGCCACCATGGTGTTTGTGCCTCCGGCCTTTGCCGCCGACTCAATTATCGAGGCGATCGACGCCGGTATCCCGCTGATTATTTGCATTACCGAGGGCATTCCGGTACAGGACATGATGCGCGTGAAAATCGCGTTGAAGGACAGCCAGTCGGTTTTGATCGGCCCCAATTGCCCTGGTATCATTACGCCCGGTGCCTGCAAGATCGGCATCATGCCCGGTTATATTCACAAACCGGGTTCGATCGGCGTGGTATCCCGCAGCGGCACCTTGACCTATGAAGCGGTCTGGCAGTTGACCAATCGCGGTTATGGCCAGTCGACCTGTATCGGTATTGGCGGCGATCCGATCCACGGCATGACCCAGCGCCAGGCGGTCGAATTGTTCAACAACGACCCGGCGACCGAAGCGATCGTGATGATCGGTGAAATCGGCGGTACCGAGGAAGAAGAAGCGGCTGAATTTATCAAGCAAAACATCCGCAAACCGGTGGCAGCTTTCATCGCCGGGCAAACGGCTCCTCCCGGACGCCGCATGGGCCATGCCGGTGCCATTGTCAGTGGCGGCAAGGGCACCGCGTCGGCGAAAATTGAAACCCTGCAATCCTGCGGCATTGCCGTGGCACGCACTTTGGCCGAGATCGGCGACACTCTCGTCGAGGCCATCAAAAAGAAAAAATAACAGATCCCCTGGAACACACACTAACAACAACCATTATGGCAAAACCCAAACTCTACATCCCCGGACCCATCCAGGTCTCAGAAAAAACTTTCAAGGCGTTCAGTCAGCCGATGATGGGGCATCGCTCCAAGGATTTTCAGGAATTGTACGCCCGCGTGCAGCCTGGTTTGCAAAAACTGTTTTACACCAGGCAACCCGTGTTCATGGCGACCGGTTCCGCCTGGTCGGTGATGGAAGCGTCCATTCGCAATCTGGTCAGCAAAAAAGTGCTGACTTGCATGAACGGCGCGTTTTCCGACAAGTGGTACGGCGTGGCGACGGCCAACGGCAAGCAGGCCGAGAAGTTGCAAGTTGAGTGGGGCAAGCCGATTCTAGCGGAGCAGATTGATGCCAAACTGGCAACCGGTGAATTTGACGCGGTGACACTGATTCACAGCGAAACCTCGACCGGTACTTTGAGCCCGTTGGAAGAGATTGCCAAGTTGAAGAAGAAATATCCGGACGTGATGTTCATCGTGGACGTGGTGTCCTCGCTGAGCACCCGCAAGATCGCCTTCGACGAACTGGGGGTTGACGTGATGCTGGCCGGCTTGCAAAAGGCGATGGCCCTGCCGCCCGGCGCCGCCGTGTTCGCGGTTAGCGAAGCCGCCTTCAAGAAAGCCGAACAGTTGAAGGATCGCGGTTATTACGGTGATTTCATCGAATATCGCGCCAACCACGAGAAGAACATGACCCCGACCACGCCGTCGATCTCGCACTTCTACGCGCTGGAAAGCAAGTTGGAAGATATTTTGACCGAAGGCCTGGACGCGCGTTTCGCCCGTCACTTGGAAAATGTCATGATCGTCCGCGAGTGGGCGAAGAAGAACGGTTTTGAGCTGTTTCCGGAATTGCAATACGCCACGGTCGGCCTGACCTGTATCAAGAACAACCGCAACATCGATGTTGCGGCCTTGACCAGCTGGCTGAAGAAGAACAAGAACGTGCAGATCGACGGCGGCTACGGCAAGATCAAGGGCCAGACTTTCCGCATCTCGAGCATGGGCGACGAAACCACCGCTAACATCTATGAATTGATGGGTTACATGGACGAAGCGCTCAAAGCGATTGGCGCCTGATTTCGAGTTTGCTTTCATTTCAACCCGCTAATGGTGAGTTTGCCATTAGCGGGTTTTTTATGCCGTCATTAGCCGGGAGATGTCGTCCTTACCATTTGCGGGCAGGCAGATTAGCCTTGTCAGAGGTCTGTTAAGCCTTAATCTTGGGTTCCGTGATTCGCGAATATCTACCCATTATTTTTCAATTGGTTATCGCATTGGGCATTGCCCTCGGAGGCGTTGGACTTTCCATGTTGTTGGGCAAAAAAGGCCGCAAGAACGCCGCCAAGAACGTGGCTTATGAATGCGGCAAGGACGCCGAGGGAAAAATCCAGCCGCGTTTCTCGGTGAAGTTTTATCTGGTGGCGATGATTTTCATCCTGTTCGATATCGAAGTGATTTTCATGTATCCTTGGGCGGTCGGTTATTTGAATTCCATCAGCAGCATCGGGATCAGTGTCTTCTGGTCCATGGTGGCGTTTGTGATCATTTTGGAAGTCGGCCACCTTTACGCCTACAAGAAGGGCGTGTTTGACTGGAACAAGCGCTAAGCTTCAGCCGCGTGCACAGCAAGACCCTGGAGCAGTTGCTGGTAGACAAGATCGCCGTTAGCGGCTCCATCCCGTTCTCCGAGTTCATGGAGAACTGTCTTTACCACCCGCAGTTTGGTTATTATTCCAGCGGTCGCAAGGTGGTTGGCAGGGACGGGGATTTTTACACCAGCGTATCCACCGGCGAACTGTTCGGACGGCTGTTGGCGGACGGGTTTTATCAGGTTTGGGAACAGCTCGGCAAGCCGGAGCGCTGGCAAATCGTCGAGCAGGGCGCTAACCGCGGAGACCTGGCGTCCGACGTGCTGGCCAGGTTGCGCGAACTGGATGAGCAGGCCTGGCAGGCTGTTGAGTATGTCATGGTTGAACCTTTCCCGGCTTTGCGAAAGCTCCAGCGGGAGACGCTGACAGCGAAAGGGCTGGCTGATCAATTGCGTCAGGTTTCATCATTGGCGGAGCTGCCGGAAAAATCGGTCCGGGGCGTGTTTTTTAGCAATGAATTGCCGGATGCATTTCCGGTTCGCTGCGTAAAATTTTTTGACGGCGAGTGGCATGAGATGCGGGTTGTCCGGGACGCTAATCGCCAGGTTTTTGACTGGCGGGAAGTTCCCTGCGATGAAGAGTTGCTGGCGCTGATCGCCGAATTTGATATCCCGGCACTGGAAGGTTATTGCGCTGAAGTTTCGCCGCTAACGGCGAGATGGATGGGCGAGGTGGCCTCACGGTTGGCGGCAGGATTGATGGTGACGGTTGATTATGGCGGCCTTCGTGAGGAACTCTATACCGCCGAACGCAATGCCGGCACGTTGCGGGCCTATCGCAGGCATCATCAGGAAAGTGACGTATTGGCATCTCCCGGCGAACAGGATTTGACCGCGCATGTGAATTTTTCACAGCTTATCACGAATGGGGAGAGACATGGATTGCGCATGCGTGAGTACACAGACCAGCACCATTATTTGGTCGGGTTGGGACAATTGCGGTTCTTTCGGGAGATGGAACAAGCCGCCAACGACGAACCGGCGCTAATGACGAGATTGTTGCGCCAATACAAGACCTTGATGCATCCGGTGATGATGGGGGTGCAATTCAAGGTGCTGGTGTTGGAAACGGATTGGGATTAGCCCTTGGTGCCGAAGATACGGTCGCCGGCATCCCCCAGGCCGGGCAGGATGTAGGCGTGATCATTCAGTTTTTCATCCAGCGAGGCGAGGTAAAGTTTGACCTGCGGATATGCCTTGCAGAATACCTGTAATCCTTCCGGGGCTCCGACCAAGGCCAAAAACACGATGTTTTCAGGCGATACGCCGCGCTTGACCAGCACGTCGACGGCATGGACCGAGGAATTACCGGTGGCAACCATCGGGTCGCAGATGATGAACATGCGATCTTCCACATTGGGCAGGCTGACCAGATATTCGACCGGCTTTAGCGTCTTGTGGTCGCGGTATACCCCGATGTGGCCGACACGGGCCGAGGGAACCAAATCCAACAAGCCATCGCTCATGCCGATGCCGGCGCGCAGGACGGGCACCACCACCAGTTTTTTCCCGGCGATGACCGGGGCTTCCATTTGCTGCAGCGGGGTCATGATGGTTTTGGTGGTTAGCGGCAGGTTACGGGTGATTTCGTAGCCCATCAACAGGGTGATTTCACGCAGCAACTGGCGGAAATCGAGGGTCGAGGTGCTGCGGTCGCGCATCAATGTCAGTTTGTGCTGGATCAGCGGGTGTTGCAGGATGAAGACATTGGGAAATTCGGGGTAGCTTTTCATAATCTGGGTGCGGGGAATATAAAGAGTTTTGCCGCGACGGTAAATTGTTTTGTAAATTCTTGCCTCAAAACAAAAGCTTATCTACCATTTAACTTCAAATTAAGGACAGGTGGCTGAGTGGTTTAAAGTACCTGACTCGAAATCAGTTTTATATTTCCAATATCACGTTTATTATCAAGTACTTACGAAATTCTAAAGGTGCTTGCTACGGTTTTTGCTACGAGCGCCCAATTTTAAAATTGAGCATATACCAAAAACTTTGTATTCCAGTTTGTTGGTATTTATATGTTAGTTGAAACCAATTGATAGTCGTTAAAACAAACATTCAATTGCTTATCACATCTAAAAAATTATCATTAATTAAAATTTAATTGATACCACAAAAATTCTTTATTCCGGGCATCCATGGTTTGGTTTATTGGGTTATCAAGGGAATTTTTCATTTAGGATTTTGATTTTTTCTCTTCTTCATAGGAATAGAAACCCTCGTCGGTCAGGAATTTTACCAAGGCCATGCGGCAAACGACGCTGGGCACCTCGATGCCCTTGGCTTTGGCGTAACGGGTGGCGGCGATCAGCAGTTTTTTATCCATTCGGACAGTGATATGAGCGTTCATGTGTTACACTTTGTCTGACAAATCTTCAATAATGGCAAGAAAATAAATTGCGGGTAGTTTAATGTGAGTCACGTTGTACGGTTATGTCGGGCAGAGGTGGCAAAACTGGCCAAAACTTGGAACGATATACCTTTCGCGTTGATGACGCCCTGGGCAGTGCCTTGACAAATTATTGCCATCAGGAAGACATAAAACCCAGCCAGGTGATGAGGAAGGCACTGCGCCAGTTCATTCCGCCCAGTTATTTCAAGGGACGCAGACTTAAACCCAACCAATCAACAATTAGTGCCTGACAGGGTATCTATCTCACGTTTATGACGGAAGAACTTACAGAGCAAAATAAAAAACCAGCGCGGCTGAAGCGGCATGTATTAACACCAAAAGAACGACTTGAGGTGGTAGAGCGATTAGCGGCAGATGAGTTGTTACCACTTGAGACAGTGGCAAGGCTGGCGAAGAAAACTAAGCAGTGGGTTTACGATAATAAACGTGAAATGGGAGCCATTGATCTAGGAGGTAAACAGGGTTGGCGTATTGCGGTTAGTGGGTGGAATGGTTTTGTCAGAAAACTGATCAGGGTACAGAACCAGAAAAATTAAATCAGGAAAGGAACCAAGATATGGGGAAATTATACGTGACGGAGGAAGAGGGCGAGCGGCTGGGGGAATTTGCGATTTTGCTGCAACAAATCACCGACCGCGCCAACGAGGGGCGGGGGTTTGACCGGTCGCTGTACATTTCGTTTTCCTCGGATATCCGCAAGGGTGGCGGCGAGGGCTGGGTAATCAGCAGCTTTGGCGTGCGGCTGTACCGGCCGCGAAAAAGCTCGATTGGCGAGGTGATCGGGGAATTCAACGCGTTGGAGGCGGCGGACGGCAAGGCGATCCGCGACCAAGCCTACGACGCGAAATTTGCCGCCGAGCAACTGGCAAAAAAATCCGAGGAATTATTCGCGCTGGCGGAGGCAAGGGAAGAGGAAGCGGCGATCCGTTTTGCCGGAAAGGCCGGCGAGGAGGGAACGTGAGCGGCACGCACAACCTGCTCAAGGCGGTGTGCCGCCAGGGCCCCGACAGCTACAATCCGGGGGCGCTGCGGGTGTCCTTCATGCTGGGGGAAAGATTCGAGGACGTGGTCGAGTTGTTGGAGCGGGTGGTGAAGGCCCGCCGGACAGGCCCGAAACTGTGGATGTTGTACAAGGACGAGTGCGGGGAGGACCTGGACAAGCTGCGTGAAAAAATCCTGCAACTGCCGGAACCATGAACGCCATGGAAACAGATTTTCCGGAAAACAACCGGGGTGACCGCGAGTTCATGGACGCGATGACGGCCCTGGTGCGCACCGAGCTGGCAGAGCGCGGTTGCAAGGATTTTGGCGTGGAAGTGAGGCGAAGTGCGGTGCGGGAATGTTTGCTGGTGAAAATCAGCGACCGGCGCAACGGCAGGAGCGTGGAGGTCGGCGGCGCGGACTACGATGCAGTTATCAGCACGTCGCCGCAAACGCTGGACACCGGGCAGTTCCTGCAACGGCTGGAACGCTGCAAGAGCGCGGTTGGCGGCAACTGAGGAAAGGAGTTTCATGAAAATAGTGCGAATCATTGTGACGGAAACGGGGCAGGGGATGACGGTCTGCCTGCTGGAGACGAGGATCGACAACAACGCGCCGTGCTGGAGCAGGCAGCAGGGCGACGCGCCGGTGATCAGGGAGAGCAAGGAGTTTTTGCGAAAGATGCTGGCGGCGGAAGGAGCGGAAAAAACATGAACACCAAATTCAAAACGCGGTCACGATGGTTTCCCAAATTGTGGCTGCCGGAAAAAATCACCCCGTGGTTTGGCACGGGGCACCAGCGTAGACTGAAGGAGCTCCGGTTTGACGACGGGATTTTGCTGGAAGGGAAAGGCCGGCCGGCCCTGTTCCGGCGGAAGGGCAGCCCATTATGGTACCAGGTCTTTGAACTGCGCTGGGATTTGGTGCTGCAAGCAAGAAGTATTTTCCACGAGGAAATCCGTTTTTACCGCAAGCCGCTGCGCCTGAAAATTGCGGCGACCGTGAAATTGGCAAAGGCCGTGTACCGGGCGCAAAAGTGGAAAAAACTTCGCCATAAAAACATGGCGGCAACCCTGGCAACGGCATGAACCGGGACGATTACAGTTTGCGGCAGGACACGGCGAACGCGGCCTACCGGGTTTTGTACCGGGACTGGGTGAAGGGGCTGAACACGGTGCAGCGGGCGGAACTGACCCGGCTGGGGGTGCTGGCGCCGGACAGTTCCAGCCAGGTGTACAAGGTGGACTGCGACCCGGAGGAAGTCTGGAAGGCGCAGGTCACGGTGGATTTGACCGAGTTGGACGGCCTGCCTGAAAAATTGGCCGAGCGTTTTGGCATTCCATTGGAAACGGCCCAAAAACTGGCGCGCTGGCACGGGCTGGTGCTGTCCAGCGAGGCGCAGCGCTACCGGGCGTTTTTGTTCCAGCGGCTGATCGCGGGTTTTTTGCAGGCCAAGAACCCGAAGCTGGCGGCGGCGGGGCTGGCCTTTGCGGCGGAATTGAACGCCTTGAACGGACTGGGGAGCCAGGCGGAGTATGCGCGGAAGATCGGCTTGTCACGGCAGGCATTGAGCAAGACCACCAAGTTTTGGCAGACGGAACTGGAGCTGGAAACCAGCGTGTTCCAGAAGAGCGAAAAAGCCTGCGGGGAATACGCGAGGAACAGCCTGACCAACCACTGGCGCAAACGGAAATACGGGAAGGGGAAAAATTATGAAGGATTTGCCGGCGCTTAGTGCCCGGAAACCAATGGAGCAGTCATGAACAACCATCACCAGGAAACGCCGGTGGTCGAACTGGCGGTCACGACGGGACAATCGCCCCGCGAGGGCGTGGGCCGCGGACAACGGCTGCAAATCACCGACCGTGGCATCGTGTTCAACGGAAAGATGTCCCTTGACCAGTGGCGGGACTTGCTGGCCTCGCTGCAACAGGTGAAGAACCGTTTCCATGTTTACCTGGCCGATGCGATAGTTTACGGGCGCGAGCATTTCGGTGAAAGGAAGGTCGGGGAAATTCTCGACCAGATGCAGTTTGACTACGCGGATTGCTCGCGGGCCATGCACATCGGCCAGATTGAACTGGACCTGCGTTTGCCGGAACTGACGGCGGAGCATCTTTGCGTGCTGGGGATGGAATTGCAGAATAACCGGAAAATGCAAGCCAAGTGGGTGAAGCTGGCCCTGCAACACGGTTTGACGCCCTTGGAACTGCGCAAGAGCATCCAGGCGGGCAAGGTGCTGAGGCAGGAGGCGGTGGACGAACTGAGCGGGCGGGATGCCGGCATCACCACCATCGAGGGGGTGCGATTCAGCTTTGACCGCTGGAAAAAACAGGTCGGCGGCGAGGAGGCGGTACTGGGCTGGGACGTAGAGAACAAGCGGCTTTGGCTGCAACAGGTGGAGCCGATTATCATCCTGGCGGAAAAAGTGAAAGCGACATTGCAGCCACAGGCTGTTTCCTGAGCGGAGCGGAGATTATGGCGCAAGTTAAAATCAATGCGGAACTGGTGAAATCGAGAATTTCGCTCAAGGCGTTGTTCGAGCGGGACGGCCATGTGCTGGCGCGCTCGGGTTCCAGCTATGTCTGCCGCTCGCCGTTCAACCGGGAAAAGACCCCGTCCTGCCACGTCCACGAGGACAAGGGTTATTTCAAATGTTTTTCCTCCGGGATTGGCGGGGATTGCTTTACCTACTGGATGGCGGTGCACCGGGCCGGTTTTCCGCAGGCGCTGGAAGAACTGGCGATTCTGGCGGGACTGGTTTCCGGCACGGAGGCGGCCTTGCCGCCGCCGGCACAATCCTATCAACACGAACTGGAGCCAATGGCACCGCGTTTGGAGGAACGGGCGCTCAATAACTGGCTGTCAGCAGCAGCGTCATTGGCGCAAAGGCCGGTGGAACTGGAGCGGATTGCCAACTGGCGCGGTTACAGCGTGGCCTTGGTGAAATGGGCGGCGGAACGGGGTTTGCTGGCGCTGATGCCTTACTACGGCATCCCGCGAGAGTCGTTTTTGGTGGAACGGCCGGAGCCTGACGGGACCCTGGTTCCGGTGGGCTGGCATGTGCGGTTGGGATCTTTTACCAACGGCAACGAGATGGCCAAGGCGAGCTGGCGCTTTAATCCCAAGGGAATTGGCTCCTGGCCCTTCGTGGCCGGGGACATAGGCACGGCACGGGGCCTGATTGTCGTGGAAGGACAGTGGGACGCCCTGGCGCTGATTGACTTGCTGGGCTGGCACGAACAATGGCCGGACAACGCGGCGGTGGTCGGCCTGCGCGGGGCGGGCAGTTGGAGAAAATTCCTCGCCCATTATCCCATTTCGCGTGACGCGGTGCTGGTGGGAATCGCCGACCGGGACAATGCCGGGGCGGAATGGAACCGGCCGGGCGGGTTCTATGAAACGGCCTGGCGGCGTTGCCGGCGGCTGGTCAGTTACTGGCCGTCGGCGGGGACAGGCAAGGATTTTAACGATTTGACCAAGTCGGGGATCATCAAGCGTGAGGGACTGGTGTATTTGCTGCAACGCAAGCTGGCGAAACGGGTTCGTAAAAAACGGATAAAATTTCAAGGAACCGGAAGCAATCAGAAGTGAACGGAGGAATTGGTTATGAACGAACTGGAAGAAACGTTGTCAGGGCCGCTGGCGAAAAAATACGGCCCTTTGCCCAAGGTGGCGCTGCCGGGCAACGACGAACTGCTGCTGGATTTTGCCAAACAACTGCTGGAAAAATTGAAGGACAAGGGGCTCTACCGGCGGGACAAGATCCCGGTGGTGCCGTTCCGGCAGGGACGGCGGCTGGAGGCGATGGATGCCGTGGCGTTCCGCTCCTGGGTGGAGCGGCATGTGGTTTGTTACCGGACCAGGTACGACCGGGAGGGCAACCCGGTTGACGAGTTGCGCTCGATGCCGAGGGAACTGGCCGCCGCTGTCCTGGAATCCTGGGATTTTTGGCCGGGGTTGCCGGAGATCGAGCGCTGCCATCCGGTGCCGATGCCGGTGCTGCGGGCGGACGGGACGCTGGAACTGCTGGAGCCCGGCTACGACGCGGAGAGCAAGACGCTGACCTTTGACGGCCTCTGAACACGGGGGAGGAGATGAAGAACCGGGAATTTTGGCGACAGTTGCATGCCAGGGGCGAGACGGCGGAGACGCTGGCACGGAAAATCTACAGCAGCCGTGCGCATGTGACCCTGGTGCTGAACGGCTCGCGCAGCGGCGGGCCGACCCGGCGCAAGCTGGGGAAGATTTTGCCCGGAGAGTTGGTGAAGCTGCTGGGCTGGGAGGAGGATGCTCCACATGGAACAAAGTTCCACGTGACACTTAATGAAAAACAGCCAACGGGGAGATAATCCTATGACACTGATCGAATTGATTTACCGGCTTGAGCGGGAGGCGGCGGGCAGGGTGCTGGAACAGGGCTTTGGCAACCCGCATTCCTACCGGGGCAATTACGCGGAACTGGCCTTTGAACCACGGGCCGGGGTGAGCATTGGCGACATGCTGGCGGCGGCCCGCTCGGCGGTCGGTGCGGTTTTCCAGGGTTACAAGGGCGGGCATTACCGGATGAGCGAGCTTACGCAAGTCTGGCTGGCGTCCCGGAGCGAGTGCGGGGAACCGGTCACCGCGACCGGGCTGGAGGTGATGCTGGGCAATTACGTGGCGCGGGAAAAATACGAGGCGTTGCAGGAACAGGCAGTCGGCGGCTTTTGCGAAAATTTCAACCGTCTGGGAAAGACCGCCGCCGACCTGTACCAGGCGGGTGCCCTGGCGGTGGGTTCAGGCAACGAATTGTTCGAGGCATTGGAGGCGTTTTGCGGGGGCAACGCGACTGATGGTTCTATTCCCGGTTTTGGTGCGGTTGAATCCGAGTTGGCCGATGTACTGATTCGCGTGATGCTGTTTTCGCAGCAGCGTGGCTACCGGGTGGCCGAGGCGGTGCTTGTCAAATTGGCTGGTTATCAGGAGTCAGGGTCATGAGCAACTACTACGAGCTGTTGTCGAACAAGAAGCTGTCACGGATGGTTTGGCGGCTTGGCTTGATGAGCAGGGAACAGGCACAGCATGCTTCCCGCGACGAGTTGATCCGGCTATTGAGGAAGGCCGCGCGCGAGGCGAGGGAGAGGTCATGAACACGGGCAGGAAACAAGCATACCTTGTGGTCAACTTGCGGGAAAGTTACGGCACCTGCCGGGAATGCGGGACCGTGGACCAGGAATTGCGGCCCTACGGCAAGGACGGGAAATGGATTTGCTTTGCCTGCGGGATGAAGGATGAGGAGGAAGCCAGGCGGCAGTTTGAAAAAATATTGGGCGGTCCGAAGGTGACGATTTTGGATGTGAGAAAAGGGGGATAAGGGATGCCCCTGACGGGAGGCTGTCATGACGGAGCAACTTACACCCCAGCCGTTTTCCGGCAACAACGGGATTTACCAGAACGACTGGACGCTGGCGGACGCGCGGCAGATTTTGTGGGATTTGCACCGGGAGTTTCCCTTTGCCGACTGGGAGGAGGAGGCCGCGATGAAGGGCCCGGTGAGAAAATCCCGCTCGCTGGCGGTGCAGATTGCGGCGATGCTGTCGCAGTTTGCCCCCGGCTGCATCCCGCGCGACGCCAACCGGATGGGTTTTGTGTACAATGCCAACTGCCAGCGTTCCGGCAAGAGCCTGCTGGCCAAGCTTGCGGTGATCCCGGTTTACGGGCTATTGAAAACGCAGTCGTGGAACACCAAGGACGAGGAATTGCGCAAGGTGCTCGACTCCGAGGTATTGGCGGCATCGTCCTACGTGCTGTTTGACAACGTGCGCGGCTTCGTATCCTCGCCGACCCTGGAGGGTTTCATGACCGGGGCGACCTGGGCGGGCCGGATACTGGGCCGCTCGCAGATGTTCGAGGCGAGTAATGACGTGACGGTGTTTTTCACCGGCAACGAACTGATCCTGTCGTCGGATCTGTGCCACCGCTGCCTGTTTTGCGAATTGTTCGTGCCGGAGGCGGACGTGCAGGAACGCAGGCCGCCGGACCTGGTGCTGGATGAACACTGGCTCAAGGACAAGCCGCACCGCAGGGAAATATTGTCGGCACTGTGGACGATTGTGCGCCATTGGTCGGCGGCGGGCAACCCGACGGCGAGCCATTACGGGTTAAAGCCCCGCGCGGGGTTCGAAGCCTGGGGCGAGGCGATTGGCGGCATGGTGTATTTTGCCGGGTTCGGCGACTGCCTGGAGATGCCGGAACTGGTCTCGGGCGGTGATTCGGAATGGGAAGGGGTCAAGGCGCTGGTCGTGAAGCTGCGTTCCATCGTGGTGGAAAACAACCGGCATGAGCAGGCGTTCACCTTCCAGGAGATTGTCGATCTTTGCGCGAGCGAGGGGATTCTGGAATGGAAGATGGTCGGCAAGGAGGAGGAGGATGAGGACGGCTGGCATTTTAACCTCAACTCGTCGGGAAAAACCAGCTTTGGCCGCTTCCTGTCGAAATGGGCGCCGGGCAAGGGGCAGTTCCGCAATTACAACCTGGCCGACGGTCACAAGGTGACGTTCAGGAGCACCGGGGAACACCGGCAAAAACGCTTCATCCTTGCCCTGGCGGATTGAGCAATGATTTATTGAACGGCTTGACATCGAAAAAATGACAGGGAGGCTTGTCAATATGAAAGCCCCCGGTCTGCAAAAAATAGCAATATCCATGTTGAGCCTTTGTTTGTCGACCCAACCGCTTACGGCACAAGACAAAGACCCGCAGGCCGCCGCGCTGCTGCAAAAGGTGAAGGACGCCTATAGGAATGCCTCCACGTTTTCGGCTGATGGCGAGTATCTGGTGGAGCTGCGAACCGAGTATCCCCATAAAATGACGGGCACTTTCAAAATCCGCTTTTCACGCCCGGAACAAATCCGGGTGGACTGGAGCGAGACAAAGTCCGGCGGCGAGGTATTTGTCAATTCCGTCTTTACCCGTGACCAAACCATCTTTTTTTACTGGAGCGAGTTTGGCAAATGGTCGCCGCAAAAGAACATGGAATATGCCCTTGGCGCCAATGCGGGGATTTCGCACGGGATTTCCTACGCGATTCCCTCGCTGCTGTGCGGCCAGTCCGGCTATGTGGAGTTCAACACCCTCAAGCCGCTGGCGGAACTGGCAATGGATGGCAAAAAATACACGGTAATCGCGGGAACCTCGCGCCATCAGGGTGACATGGAGCTTGTGGTTGACCCGGCCAGCCTTGTGATTCACCAGTTCAAGACCACCAAGCTGATCCGGCGCACGGATGTACAAAAAATCGCGGCCGAGGTGGAAAAGGATGACCCGGAACTGGCGGCCCGGCTGAAAAATAATCCCAGGCCGGAGCTTCCCGATTTCGTGGCCGTGAATACCCTGACATTCAAAGACCCGGTTTTCGGCAGGGAATTGAAAGCGGGGGATTTTGATTATCCCGTTCCGGCCACGGCCCGGAAAGTGGAGGATATTCTCGGTATCCGGAAATAAGCATTCAGCATTGGCTGGGAAACAGGTAATTTGGAGAACAGGCAGGGCGGCGCCAAGCGTCGCCTTTTTTGTGCCGTGGTGCGCCGGATTGCCTGCGTCCCCTGGCTTTTTTCCGGGGATCAGTGCTTATCGGTGCGATCTCTGCAAAAAGACCGGAGCTGCAACATTTTAATAATCAATGAATTATCTTTTATTTGTACCGATAGCACTGATAGACACGATTATTTGGATCAAATAAAAAAGTTTTAAAAAAAGATTTATTTTTTCACACCATATTTCCGCGCGGGGCTGAAAGCGCGTGCCTATCGGTGCAATCGGTGCAGTGTTGATGGAAACTCCACCACCATGGTTGAAGGAATCTATTGCCGCGCAAGGACTTGGCAGGTTGCGAAGCAGCACTGAAGATTTCGATGCGGCAGGCAAAATCCGGATGTCGCACTTTTTGGGGGTGTTTGGCGGATTTTCCGCAGGTTTGCCGCCAAGTGGGACAGTGTCGCGGGTCATGAAGGTTGACATGACGCAGTCCTGTTGTGAACCAGGAGCGCCAGGAAGATTTGCTCTCAACGAATGCCGGGAACGACAATTCCGGAGCCGAGGGCTTGCTGGCGATCATCGACCAGATCCGCGAGGCGGATGTCCGGGCGATTCTCAACCGGGTGCAGGCGGGTGAACCGCTGACGGCGGCGCAGAAGGCGAGGCTGGATGAATACCTGCATGAAAAAAATTCCACCGCATCCCCCGATGCCGAACTTGTCACGGAATTTGCCGATACGGTGACGGCTTTGGCGCTTGCCCTGAACTGCGACCGGAAAACCGTGCAGCGTTACATGAAGGTGGAGGGGAATCCGGGCAGCGATGCCGGGGGAAAGTTCAATGTCGGCGTGTGGAAGCAATGGGTGGAGGAACACGACAGGCTCAGGCGCAAACGCCCGAAGAACGAGTCGAAGATTGATGCCGAGTTGCGCAGTTTGCTGCTGCGCAATGAGAAAATCGAGATTGAGAACAAGGTCAGGCGCGGCCAGTTGGCGGATGTCGATGAAGTCTGCAAGGTGTTGGGCGACCTGTTCGGGACACTGGTGCAGTCGGCCAGGGGTGTCAAGCATCACCTGGCCCCGCAGGTGGTCGGGGTGGAGGTGGGCGAGGCGTCCAAGCGCATAGGCCGCGAGATGGAGGAATTGCTCAACCGTCTGGCCCTGGGCGAATGGGCTAAAAAAAAAGTGTTCTGGTCGAAAGTCTATGCGCAGTTCTCCGACCTCCGCAGGAAATACAGCCTTGGAAATGGTGCGAGCAGCATGTTTTAGTGCCGCTGTCGGCGGCGGGCCAGCGCTGGGACAGTTCCGACGCCGTCTTTGTCCGCCAGCTCATGGAAGATTTTGCTGACGAATCGGTGCGGGAAATTGTCATTCTTTGTTCAGCGCAAAGCGCCAAGACTTTGACCTTATTGTGTTTGCTGGCCTGGCTGATCGCGGAAGATCCGGGGCCGGTGCTGTGGGTGACGTCATCCAAGCAGGAGGCGAGAAAACTTTCCAAGTCCAGACTGATGCAGTTGTTGGAACGTTGCGCCCCGGTGGCGGCGAAGCTGCCGTCAGACCGGCACATGAAAACCAGCCTGGAAGTATATTTTCCCGGCGCGCCGCTGGTGATCGGCTCGGCGGAAAACCCGCGTGATTTGCAATCCACGCCGTACCGCTACATCATCATGGATGAGGCGCGTTCCTATCCGCCGGGCGCGGTGGAAATGCTGAACATGCGCTTCCGCGCTTTTTCGCACAATTACAAAAAAATCACCATCACCACGCCGGGTCTTGACCATGACTCGGTTCACCGGGCCTTTCTGGATGGCAATAGGCAGCATTTTGAAACGC
The DNA here is from genome assembly GCA_031256975.1 of Verrucomicrobiales bacterium. Taxonomy (GTDB): domain Bacteria; phylum Verrucomicrobiota; class Verrucomicrobiia; order Methylacidiphilales; family JAAUTS01; genus JAIRPN01. The sequence goes on from JAIRPN010000003.1 coordinate 120,778, forward strand.
AATGCCCCTGCTGCGGCCATTACCAGGAACTGCTGTGGAAGGAACCGGGCGACAAGGGCGGTTTGAAATGGGACACCAACGACATCACCCGGCCCGGCGGCAAGGGCGCGCCCTATAATTTTGACGAGTTGTTAAAAACGGTTCGTTACGAATGTGAATATTGCGGGCACCGCATCACCGATACGCTGGACCAGCGCAAGTTTTTGTCGGGACACGGGCGCTGGCGGCCTCATCACCGTTCGGCCCCGAGCAATATCAGGAGTTATACGTGGAATGCCCTGCTGCCCTATTGGGCCAACTGGGGCATGCAGGTGCGGGAGTTTCTGACCGCCAAGGAAGCGCTCAAGTGGAACGACCACGAGCCGATGAAAAAGCACCAGACCGAGACACGCGGTTTGCCTTGGGAGGAAAGATTGCGTTATCTCCACGATGAAAAATTCCTCGATGAACGGATGCGGGACTATGACCCGTTCAAGCCCTGGCTGGAGGGCGCTGTGCCGCTGGAAAAGCGCCGCTTTTTGACCATTGACGTGCAGGGGGCCGGAGGCCGCCATTATTACGTGGTGATCCGCGCCTGGGGAATCGGCGGGCGTTCGCGTTTGCTCTATCACGGCAAGCACTGGAACATTGACGAGATTCGCCAGTTGCAGCGGGATTGGGAGGTACACTCGGATAATGTGATGATTGATGCCGGCAACTGGCAGGCCGAGGTGTTTCAATATATTATTGATTCGGGTTATCACTGGAAGGCGATGAAGGGGGATGAGGTGCCGTTCTTCCGCATCGAGGGCCAGCAACGGATGTTCACCGTGACCGAGGTGGACCCGGCAATCGGCACCGCGTTGGCGGGCAGGGTGCGGCCGATCAAGCTGTGGGTGTTCAGCAAGCCGGCGACGCTTGACCGGCTCAAGACTTACCAGCACGGACTGGCCGGGGACTGGCAGATTTTCCCCGGCGTGAGCGAGGAATACCGGATGCAGGTCACCGCCACCAGGCGGGTGGAGCATGACGATCCGCGGAAGGGGATTTTTGGCAAGGCGCTGTGGAAAAGTTCCCGTCACGATCACTACGAGGACTGCGAGCGGATGCAGATTATCGGTGCGGTGGCCAATGATTTGCTCAGCGCCCCGGTGGCGGGCCTGCCGCTGTTCGACTCCCAAGGAAACAATTTTAACAACGGCAATTAAAGCTGTGTTGCACGGGCGCCGGAGCTTGTCAAAATACCGGGATGACTTTCCACGACTGCGTCAAAAAGATTGAGGTGCAACTCAAAACCGTGCCGGGTATTGGCATCAAGCTGAGCCAGCCTGACATGTCTATTCGCCGGTTCAGGTTCAGGCTGGCTTATTCGACCAGACAGGAGGACCAAATCACCGCCCTGTTTGGTTTTATCGACCGCAGGAAATTCCGCTTTACCAGGAAATACGGCAGGGCGGCCCATCACATTACCGAGTGTGACTTTGTCCTGGAGGAACGGAGGGGCGGGGAATAGTCCACCGGACAGCCAGGAAATATCTTTTTGCAAGGGCCGCTGCCGGTGATAGCGTACAGGAGCGGGATATGACATGAAGTGTTGGATACTCAAAAATCAGCAACCGGCCAGGGTTGAGGTGGATGAATTGCCCGAAAATTTCAACAACGGCATCCACAATTGCGTGGCGCTGGACCGGATTGTTTCCCCGTCAGGCAATTGGATCGGTGTGTCCACCGTGTTGCTGCCGTTTCACCCGGAATTTTTCAATACCGATACCCCGTGTTTTGAAACCATCGCCGTGGGTGTCAGGGAATTGGAGGACTTTGACTGGCGCTGCGGCACCCGTGATGAAGCACTCAAGCAACATGCCGAAGTGGTTGCCTTGGTTAACGAGGCTCTTGGGAAAAAACGGTTGGATTTGTCCTGACGACCAATAAGCGGGTTATTTTTTGAACCAATCGTTCAACAAGTCGCCGGCCTTTTCAATACCCTGTTTGATGGCATCCTGTACCTTGCCGCCCTCGGACTGGCTTAATGCCACCAAACGCGGAGTCAAATCTTCCTGAATTTGTTCAGGTGTCCCAGAGATTTTCAAGTCCGTCCACGAGAATCCGTCATTTTCCTGGGTGAAGATTTTTTCTTTGAGAGGCGGAGCTACTGCTAATAATCCGGTCGGAATCCCAAGTTTGAAAGTTCCGTCCAATTCGTTGTTCACGGAAACGGCCAGCTTGCCTTGCAGGGATATTTTTTGGGTCTTGGTCAGCACGATTTCGGTAAAATTAAAACTGCCTTTGTTGTAATGATAGTTGGCCTTGGCTTCGTCCAACGAGGCGGCAAGCAGTTCCTGCAACGGCGGCAACAGGGCCAATTTCTCCACGAATGGCAGAACGGACACCTTGGTTCCATTCAGTTGCAAGGAGCCTTGGGCCATGCCTTGCTGCCAAGTGAACAGTGGGCCGGTGTAATCACCCATGCCATTGACCGTGCCGTTTAAGGTTATGGGCCACTTGGTCGGGAGCAATACCTTGATGGGAACCTGCTGGATTTTATAACGCAGGGTGCTTTGTTCCGGTGTTTGCAGGAAAATTTTGCCGGTGCCGGTGATTTGCCCGTCACCGGCGACTAATGAGTAATTGGTGATTTCCAACTGGTGACCAGTTGTTCTAAAGGCGGCCTTGCCTTGCCCAAACTGCAACGATTGAAGAACCAGCGACTGGCATTCCAAGGTTCCGTCCCAAATATCCTGGCCGTCGTTTTTGAGGAAAATATTGAGTTGTCTTGCGTCAAGGGAGCCATCAGGAGTTTGAATGGAAGCGTCACGGAGAATGACTTCCTGAACGATGACGAGCGGCCAGGATTTTTTCGTATCGCTGCCAGCATGAGGACAATTGGGCATGGTACAGCAGGTGATTTTAGACGATGGATTTAATACCAGTTCGACGCCATCAAGTTCCAGTCGCAGATTAATTTGGCCCCCAATAATATCCCAAGGGGTAAATTTGCCCGACAACCGCTTGATGCTTATCTTTTGCCAGGGCGATTCGTTGCGATGCGGAGTTAG
>JAIRPN010000005.1 GCA_031256975.1 Verrucomicrobiales bacterium
GGAAATGGTAAGCACGGGACTTACAACGTATAAGTGTCCTGCTTACACCCTGTAAGTCCGGCATTGGGAAGTGACAAAGGTCACCCTTAGCTCCCTCACCCTCAGCACAAATGGAAGCAGGAGAATACTCATCTCTCGCAAATGAGAACACATATTCCTTTTGTGCAAAAAAGTATACACGAAGAAATGCATTTTTGGAGGGAAGGGAGAGAACTCTACGCTTGGAGCGCGCGAGCGCGCGAGCGCGGACAGCAGGTCAGTTTGTCAAGGTCTCTCATTTTCAAGGACTTGCAGGTTTTTTACCGCTTCTTAACCGGCCACTCTTCGCAGCCTCCCAAAGGGCAAACTTCCCTAACAAGTGATGCAAACCTTATCACATACGTCATTTCCATGTCAAATGTTACGTATAAAATACTTACTATTTATTTTAAACAGCAAAAGTTAGCAACTGTCAGGCGCGTACATTCCCTTTCCGTAAAGAGAGGAGCGGGCGGCTTTGCATAAATAAGTTCTGAAACCACCCTTTCCCGTTCATGCTGAGCTTGTCAAAAGGAACGGCGCCATTACACGCGCTATCCAAGGACCCAAGCAAGCATGGGTTTTACCCAAGAGACGTATTTACCCTTCGATGCTTCGGTAAACTCAGCACTCAAGGTGAGCGGATGAATTTATTTGGACTTTTTTTGGGAATTAAGGAGCGGCAACCGGCATGGGATCATAATAGGAAACCATGTCCGATAGCTTCCCATTGATAATGTGCTTGTTGTTGCCCATGCCGATTACACTCCAAATTGTCTTTATTAATTGCGGTTTAAGGCGCTGAATTATCCCGAAAGACCTCGTCAATGCGGCAATGGAGCCGGTTGAGGATTTGTTCGACCAGGCGCAGGGAGACGCTCTGCCTACCCTTTTCGATGCGGAAAGCGGTTGAGGTAGAAGTGCCGATGTGCCGCGCAAAATGCTGGTAAGGTGTGCGCCCGCGTTGACGTCTGAGAAATACGGCAAATTGCCTATCCATGCTATTCATTTTAAAAGGTTTTCCCTTCGTCGATGCAAAGAACAAATCACGAAGATAATCGCACCAATACCAAACAGCAACCAAGTCGAGGGTTCACGGACTTGCTGGAGTTGGAAAGTCAATGTGCCATCGATGAAAGTCAGGCTGTCGTCATCAAGAATGCTCCATTGGGAAGAAAGATTCTGCCACTGGATGTTTGAGAGATAATCGCCGGTGACGCCTTGCATGAGGTCGAAGCTGTAGAGTCGGCCTTCCTGGTAGTCGAAACCGTCGAGGAAGTTGATGGTGATGGTGCCGCCGATGCCGATTTTGAAATTGTTTAACAGGCGGTCATGGAGGGTGCTGCTGGCGAGGTCGAAGAGGGCTTCTCCATTGAGCGAAACGAAACCATTAAGAGTCAGGGACCCCACGGCATTTTCCGCGCCGGGAGCGAGGCGGGTGCCGTTGGCAAAATGGTTCTGGCTGCCGCCGATGGTTCCGGTACCGCCTAGGGTGGCACCGGCTTGGATGTCTATAACATGAAGTGCGGAGGCGTCACCATTGATGAGAAGGGTTCCGGCTGTTAGATCGACGAAATCGGCGGCGATGGTGCCGGTGAGGATGAGCGTGCCGTTGCCGGTTTTATTGAGGGCGATTCGGGTATCGGTGCCGCCACGGGTGAAGGTGAAGTTGTTGGTGGCGGTGACGATGTAGCCGTTGGTGTCGAAGGTGAGAGCGGCGGTGTTGCTGGCGACGCCGTTGCCGTTGAGAGTGAGGTCGTCGAAGCCGTTGAAGAAGTTGGCATGGGAACTGGTGTTGTAATACGCGGTTTGCGGGGCGTCGGCGACGATGGTGCCGCCGTTGAGATTGAGGGTGGCGGTGCCATCGGGCCTGACAATACCGCCGGTTTGCAGGGTGCCGCCCTGGAGGTTGATGGTGCCGTTGCTTGCCGAACCGTTTTTGCCGAGATAGATCATGGGGGCGGTGACTTTGGCCTGGTCGCGGATATTCAGTACTCCCGTACCGAATTGGCCGATTACGAGTCCGATGGTGGTGCCTGTAACCAGAAGTTGTCCGGTACCGTCCACAGTTGCCACCCCGAAGTCCGGAGCGTTAAAACCAAGAAAGGCATTCTGAACCGTCAATTTGCCTCCGGTGGTGATGGACAGGGTGCCAGGACCGGGCTTGTAGTCGTTGCGGCTGATGTGGAGGCTGTTGACGCCTGCCTCGGTATTCAACGTGGCAGTGCCGCCAATGCCGATGACTGCCCAGTCGGAGGAATCGGGAATTTTCTGTGGTACTTCTCCGGCTGGTGACCAGTTGTTCGGGTCAGACCAGTCGCCGATGCCGAACTTAACCCAAACATGGGTGGCAGCGCGAAGAGGAGCGGCACAGGTTGCCAAGGCAAGAACCAGCAAACAGGCGAGGCGGCTAGGAAACATTATCATTTTAGGTGGTTTGCTCGCCATTGATGCAAAGAACAAATCGCAAAGATAATCGTGCCGATACCGAACAGCAGCCAAGTCGAGGGTTCGGGAACTTGTGTGACCTGAAAGGTGAGAGTGCCGTTGATGAAAGTTGCGTTGCCAGTTTGAACGCTCCATTGCCGGCCGATGTTCCCCCAAGCGAGGTCGCCGGTGTAATCGCCGGTGACGCCTTGCATGAGATCGAAGACGTAGACCCGGCCTTCCTGGTAATCGAATCCGTCGAGAATATTGATAGTCACGACCACGCCGGGGACAAGCTGGATGGTGCCGCCGGTGAGCAGACGGTCATACAGGGTGCTGCTGGCGAGGTCGAAAACGGCGTTGGCGCCGGAGGCCAGCGTCAGGTTGCCGACCGTCAATGTGCCGCTGGCACCAATGTCTCCGGCGGTGATAATGCCGCCGCTTTGGACGGTGGTGTTGCCATTGACCCTGCCGTTGCCGCCGAGGATGGCGCCGTCGGCTACCGTGGTGCTTTGATAAGCGTTGTCACCGTAAATGCTGCCATGGATCAGGGTCTTGCCCGCATTGAGGTAAGTGTTTCCGGCATAGGAGTTGGAACCATACAGCACGAGAGTACCCGCGCCGGTCTTGTAAAGGGCCGCGCCCCAACCGCCGATCGAGTCGGCCTGGTTGGCGATGGAGGTCGTGTCGCCGATGACGGCGGTGCCGCTGGTGCCGATGTCGAAGGTAACATTGCCCTGGTTGACGAACAGGAACCCGCCGTTGTCATTGGCGGCGGCCTTGTTGCCCGAGGCCAGCAGCGTGACATTGTCGGCGACGTGCAGGCTGAAATCCTGCCCGCTGTAAAAGGCTCCGCCATATTGCCCGGCGGTGTTATTGGAAATCAAGACCAGGCGGCCGCCGTCGTCCGAGAAAGCAACCCTGCCGTTGTTGACGTAGAAAGCCCCGCCATTGCCACCGGCGCTGTTGTTCATGATATAGAGGGTGTCGGTGATCGTCCCGCTGAACGAGATGTTGCCGTTGCCCGCGTAGAATGCGCCGCCATTGCCCGAGGCGTGGTTATCCTCAATGCTGAGGACATCGGTGGTGACATTGTCGAAGTTGATGCCGCCGCTGGCGTAGAAGGCCCCGCCGTTGCCGCTGTTGGCGGTATTCTGGGAAATGGAGATTTGCCCGGCGCGGGAATCCGCGATGCGGATATCGCCGTTGTTGACATAAACCGCCCCGCCGCTTTGGCTGGCGTAATTGAGATCGAAGTTGAAATTGCTGCGGGCGTTGGCGCGGAGGGTGAAAGTGCCGGAGGAGTAAACCGCGCCGCCGGAACCGCCGGCCGCGGTGTTGCTGATCACCGTGACCGACTGCCAGCCGTCGCCGCTGAACGTGCCGCCGATGGTGACCGCCCCGTTATTGGCATAAACCGCCCCGCCCGCGCCGCCGCTGCTGGTGTTGTTGCTGAGGTTCAACACCTGGGCTACCAGATTGAGCGTGATTGAGCCGCCCTCGTCATGGATGGCCCCGCCGTTGCCGCCTGCCGTGTTGCCGGTGAAAAGAACCCCGCCGCCGTAACTGCCGCTGAGCAGGGTGGGGTCCGCGCCTTGCGAAGACCAGGCCCCGCCCTTGCCACCCGCAGTGTTATTGGTATAAGCCAAGGTGCCGCTGATGGTGTTGCTGACCGTAATGCCCGTGCCCGAGTGGAGCACCGCCCCGTCGCCCGCCGTGCTGCTGCCGCTGTAGATTAAATTCTGCGCCCGCAAGACGCCTGGCAAAGCGAACAGGCACATGATCGGACACACCAGAACCGCTGATTTTCGCATCTTCATAAAATCTTTCGTGCAGATTCAGGGAAACCCTAACACTTGATACCAATACTGCCAAATACCGTTTTAGTATTCATCCATACCCATCGGGTATGGATTCAAGATTGTTAACTATTTATTGTGTGATAAAACACCACAGGGTATATTATCGGACAATGGAACTACGCCATCTACGCTACTTTGTCGCCGTCGCAGAGGAATTGAACATCACCCGCGCCGCAAAGCGCTTGTCCGTCTCCCAGCCGCCCCTGAGCCGGCAAATCCGCGTCTTGGAAAACGAACTCGGAGTCAACCTGATCGAGCGTGGCGCCAAGCACATCCAATTGATCCCGGCCGGGGAAGTTTTTTTCACCGAGGCACTGGCGACATTATGCCATGCCACCAACGCGGTGAAGGCTGCGCAGGCGATGGCCAAGGGGAACAGAGGGAAAATCCACATCTGCTATTCACCGTCATTGACGGTGGAATTACTACCGAGAATTCTGCGCGCGTTCCAAGAAGAATTGCCCCAGGTACGGGTCAAGTTGCACGAACTCTCTAGCAAGGAAATGTTCGACCAAGTGGAGGCGGGGAAAATAGATGCGGCACTCATGGTCCGTTTCAGCAAGACTCCAAGAAAAAATATGGTGTTCGAGGAGTTGCAGCGTTACGCTGTATGTGTGGCTCTAGCTCCGTCCCACCCGCTTGCCAGCGCCAAAAAAATCGATACCCGCCAATTATTGAAGGAAAGGCTGGTCGGTTACTCCCACCAGAATTATCCGGAGTATTACGACATACTTGACCACATATTCGCTCCCTACGGGCCGACTCCGCCGATCGCAACAGAACACGACAGCGTGGCCAGCCTGATCACCGCGGTGGAACTCGGCCACGGTGTGGCCCTCATGCCGGAAAGTCTCACCGCCCTGTCCGGACCAAGACTGCGGGTCATTCCCCTCCACCCCGCCCCATCCAAAATCTCGGTCGGTCTCACCTACCGCGCAGGGAAACTACTCCCCCTGCAAGAACGCTTCATCCTTGCAGCAAGGCGGGCGTCCCAGACCAAAAGCTGATATTCTGCAACAGACCACTATCTATTACACGCGGCCTCCTATATGGCTTGGCAAGCAAAACAAGAATCAGGGCTCCCCATTGTGAAGTCGCCCTGACCTCTTCTCGCTGTGGCAACGATAGGATAAGGGAGAACTTAAACCCAACCACCACTCAACGGAAAATCTTCACTTAATCAGCCGGCAACCTTCATTGTATTGCAATTTATCTATTTATATCCCAATAGAGATATGTAATTTTCCATACATCACCTGATAAAGGAATTTTAATCCAAGTATACGAACCGATGATACCTGACCATGTCGGACAAGAATCAGGCTAGGGTTGCCAATATCCTGCGCCCTATTCACTTGGTTTGGACAGGGAATCGACTAGACGGATTATTTCAAACCGATCAGGGCTTGTTTACCGAGGAATTTGGATGCGGTGTCGGCCAGCAATGATGCCATGCCCTCGGAGAGTTCGCCCGAAGCCACCGCCTTATCGATGGTCTCCAGAATGTCTCGGATGGCTGTGGCTACGCCGATATCAATATATTTCGGCTCCAACACAGTGGCAGTGAGCTGCTCCGTCTTTTTGCCCGCCATGAAATATTGTTCTGCCACATTGTCCGCCATTTCGCCCAAATCTTCCTGCAAGCGGTCATACGGCAGGTGTTCTGCGTAAGATGATGCTTTCCAGTGGGAGAGTTTACATGCGTATTTGAATGCAATCAGTTTTTGCAGTAATTCCAACATAATAAATCTCCAATTGAGAGTTAACGCCAATGCTACAGGCCTTTTCAGGAAGAAATCTAAATCTATGTATTAGCATGATTTAGATTTATAGTATTATTTTTTATACAAATATTCATTTATTCGAAGATTACAACCTAAAAACTATTTTTAGCTCATATTAGCAGGATATTGATAAATCAAATTGGCACGACTCCTGCTTAATCCCGTTATGTGTTCATGAAATTAACTATCTGGCGCAATAGTAACCGTACGGAGCGCAGTCCGCCGTCGTGAAGAAAAAAAATCCAATTACCCCAAGAAAAAATTCACTATCAAAAATAACGGAAACAAAAATGAAGAAATTCTTTAGCAAGTTACAGGTGCCGCTGCAGGCGGCGGCAATAACCACAATAATAATGGAAATGGGTTCACAAGCACAGGCCGCGGAGGAAGCGGCGGCACCCGCGCTCAATTCAGGCGACACGGCGTGGATGCTGGTCAGCACGGCGTTCGTGCTGTTCATGACACTGCCGGGGCTGGCGTTGTTCTACGGCGGCCTCGTGCGCCGGAAGAATGTGCTCTCCGTGCTGGCACAGTGCCTCGGCATCGCAGGGCTGGCGGCATTGCTGTGGTGGGCGGTGGGTTACAGCCTGTCGTTCAGCGGCGAGGGCAAGTTCATCGGCGATCTGGGCAAGGTGTTTTTCAAAGGACTTTACGGGCCCGAGGGAAATAACATTGATTTCTCCAGCATGCTGGCAGGAGTACCGGACTCGGTGCATGCGATGTTCCAGTATACGTTCGCGGTGATTACCCCGGCATTGATCGTGGGTGCTATCGCGGAGCGTATGAAATTCACCGCGGTGATGGCGTTCATCGGGGGCTGGCTGTTCCTGGTGTACTTCCCCTTCGCTCACATGGTGTGGGGCGGCGGCTGGATCGGCGGCGAGATCGGGGCGATTGATTTCGCTGGTGGACTAGTGGTGCATATGTCGTCTGGTTTCTCGGCACTGGTGTTGGCATTGATTCTCGGACCGCGTGTCGGTTTCGGCAAGGAGAAGATGGCGCCGCACAGCATGGTGCTTTGCATGATCGGCACGGCAATCCTGTGGGTCGGCTGGTACGGGTTCAACGCAGGTAGCGCGGGCGCGGCCAACGGCGCGGCGGGCAATGCGTTCCTGACAACCACGCTAGCGGCAGCCATTGGCGGCTTCGTGTGGGCGGGATTGGAATTTATCATCAAGCGTCAGCCCTCGGTGCTGGGTTTTTGTTCCGGCGTAGTGGGCGGCTTGGTGGTCATCACTCCGGCGGCGGGTTTTGTCGACGCGACGGGCGCGGTCATCTGCGGTGTCGCCGCGGGCGTGGTGCCGTTCTTCGCCTGCGTGTATTTGAAGAAGTGGCTGGGTTATGACGATGCACTGGACACCTTCGGCGTGCACGCCATCGGCGGCACGGTCGGAACCCTGCTGACAGGCATCCTTGCGGTGGAATTCGTCGGCGGCAAGGCAGGCGGCATGGAATTGTTCCTCAAGCAGCTTTACAGCGTGGGCATCGTGGCAGTGTGGAGTGTGGTGGCGACAGTGATTCTCGCCTACCTCGTCAAGTTCACCATCGGCCTACGCCCGACCAAGGAACAGGAAATCGAAGGTCTGGACATCACCGACCACGGTGAAGAAGGATACAATCTCTAACAACCGATTCACCATGTCCCGTCACTTCATATGGCGGGACATGGTGACAACCCAGAAGCAAAACCCATGAAAAAAATCGAAGCAATCGTTAAGCCATTCAAGATGGAAGAAATCAAGGAAGCCCTCGTTGAAATCGGCGTGGAAGGACTGACTGCCACCGAGGTCAAGGGATTTGGCCGGCAGAAGGGCCACACCGAAATCTACCGCGGCGCGGAATACACGGTGGATTTCATACCCAAGATAAAGATTGAGATCACGGTCAGTGACCATTTGGTGGAAGCGGTGGTCAGTGCCATCATCAAAACCGCCAAGACCGGTAAAATCGGCGACGGCAAGGTATTCGTCCTGCCCTTGGAACAAGCCTTCCGTATCCGTACCGAGGAAACCGGCGACAAGGCCATTTGAGCGACCCTACCCCCTGGATGATTTTGTCTTGATCCTCTTCACATCAAGACAAAGCAAGACCGCACGGCGGCACTCCTCCTTCCGGTTCTCACACACAGAGAATTAACCATACCGGAAGGAGGAGTCATTGCGCAAATTCTAATCAAAACCGGAAATAGCGGGCCACATGCCGGAACAATCTGTCCGCCGATTCCACACCTTTATAGCGGTAAAGAACCAGATATAGTCCCATCCTGAATATCAGCAGGAACCAGATGACGGTGCCCAGATCTATTCCCATAGACCATCCTTCAGAACTCCCCCCCCACAGGAATCCCCACCAACTTGAACAGGTAACGGACGATTTCGTCCAGTGCCTTGTGGTGGGGTTGGGAGTTTACCTGGCATTGTCCCCGGACTAGCAGCGACGGTAAATGACAAAACCCATAAGTCCCAGTCCCGCACCGAGCAAAAAATACGCGGACGGTTCCGGCACTGAGAAAACCCCGTAGATCCATTCCCGCCACTGCGAAGATCCGATGTTGCATGCTCTGGCAAATCCCCGGCCACATCTCTGTGGCCGGGGACACCATACGTAATTCCCGCAGGAATACCCCCGTATTCCTACGGTTTTTCGCCCTGCCTGTTTGAGCGGAGCGAAAGGAGATTGCCGGAATCGGTATTCCACCGAGGATATATGATGACTAGGAAAGGCCGGCGGTTGCCGATTCCGGCAAAAAGGTTCATAAAAGGCTTTCTTTCCCGATTTTGAAGGTGCGGCGGGTGAGTTGGACGGTCTTTTTTCCTGTCATGAAGTATTGCTCGGCAAAATTGTCCCCCCTCTCATCCTGATCTTCCTGCAAGAGCTCGTAGAGCAGATGTTCCGCGTAGTTCGCAGCTTTCCGATAGGAGAGTTTGCATGAATACTTGAAGGCAATCAATTTTTGCGGCAGTTCCAACATAAAAACTAATCCTAATTTATATAACACCCCATTTGCAGTCTAATACCCGTTCGGCTCTTTTTCATACTTGACGGGTATAACCAAACATCCACCAACCTTATCGGTTCCTCGTTATTTGGAGTGGAAAGCTTCGCTGCCAGGGGTTAGTACACGGGATGGAAATCGAACAAACCATGCAGGCAATGTTGCAGCTTGGCGCGGAGTGGGAAGTGGCCAGTTGTCGATATGAACCAGGGGCGGAAACCTTTTATATTGTGATCCGGGAAACTCCGGCCCTATGGCAGAAAGAGCGTTGCGGCAAGGATGACGGGAAAGTTTATTGCTACGATCATGTCGGCCTGACCCGTTGGAAACATCTGAATATCTTCAACCAAGCCTGCGAATTACAATGCGATCTGCCACGGGCCAAGTGCCGCAGCTGTGGCAGCGTCTATCGCATCACCCCGCCTTGGGAGGGCCTGAGCAAGCACTTCACCCGCGACTTTGAGGCTTTCGCCCTCACCCTGATGCGGGAGATGCCGGTGAGCCGGGTCAGTGACATCGTCGGCGTAAACGACGGCCGCCTGTGGCGGATGTTATTGGCCCATGTGGAAGCGGCCTATGCGGAACTGCCGATGAACGAGGTCACGGTGATTGGCGCGGACGAGATGAACCGCCGCAAGGGCCATCATTACCTGACCGTCTTTTGCGACCTGACGGCGCGGCGCCTGCTGTATGCCACGCCGGGCCGCGATGCCTCGGTGTGGGAACGCTTTGCCCGCGCCTTCCGCGAGCATGGCGGCAATTCCGGCACTGTCAGCCAGATCTCCATCGACATGAGTCCCGCTTACCGTCAGGGCGCGGCGGACTGTTTTGGCAGGGCCGAGGTGGTGTTTGACAAGTTCCACGTTATCGGCCATGCGGGCATTGCCGTGGACACGGTGCGGCGGTTGGAGGCCGGTCTGGACAAACGGCGGCAGTCCCTGTTGAAGGAGACCCGCTGGTTGTGGCTGAAGAATCCTAACAACCTGACCGACAACCAGCAACGGCGGCTCAATCGCATCGACCAGCACAGCCTGTGGACCGCCAAGGCTTACCAGATGCGGCTGGCCCTGCAAGCCATCTACCAGCTTCCGCGCTTGCGCGCCAGACAGCGGCTGCTCGCCTGGTGCCGCTGGGTCTCCCGCGCCGCTGCCAAGGCTCCCAGCCAGCTGCTCCTGCCCATGCTGCGCGTCGCACGCATGGTCGAAAGCCATCTCTCCGGCATCCTCGCCCACTGGTCCTCCTCCGTCACCAACGCTTTCCTCGAGGGCCTTAACAGCCTCTTCTCCGCCACCAAGCGCAAGGCCCGTGGTTACCGCTCCACCCGTTACTTCATCGCCATGCTCTACTTCACCGCCGCCAAACTCAACATTCCCGCCCAACCAAACTTTCCTCTTGCCAATCACCCCGTTCCACTGTAAATCATGAAGAACCCTAGATGTTAAATGCTAGCTAATTTATTTTCTCTCCCCTTTGCCGTTTCATGGCAAACATGGGCGGGTCCGGTCCGCCGGAACGCAGAAAATCCAGGAATTTCACCCCGCGGGTCTTGCAGGTTTCGCACAGGCTGAGCAGGACGAGGTATTCGCGCAGGCCGTTTCCGGTGGTGACACCGTTGATGACCTGACGCAGCAGGGCGAAAGCCTTGACGGCATGCTCGGCGTTGTTGTTGTTCCACGGAACCCCGTCATGACCGAGGAAGGTGAAGAGTTCGCCGCGTTCGCGGGCAAGGCGGTCGCGGTATTTGCGGACGATGGCGGAATCCGGTGACAGGCGTTCGAGTTGACGGAAGAAGCGTTCGACGGGGATTTGATGCTTGCGCAGGAAACGGGCTTTGAGTCCGCGCTGTTCGACGGTGGCAACCATGGGACGGATCAGACCGGCAAAGTCGCGGCCCAAGCGTTGCAAGTCCTGGTCGTAGGGGTGTTTGTACAAGTCATCGTTCAAATCCCGCAGGAAGTGGATGAGGCAGCGCTGCTTGGGACATTTGAGCGCGTCGTAACCGGCGTAAAAATCAGTCACCAGCACGCCGTTGAATTCCTTGAGAAAATCCTGGAGCCACTGGCTCTCGCGGTTCTGGGTGTAGACGTAGGCGACGGTGTCCATGCTGGCGAAGGCCCAGACACAACCCTGATAACCCGCCACGCTGACCTTGGTTTCATCAACATGCAGCAATTTGCCTTGCTTCAGGTGTTGCAGGAGGGATTCGTAGGTTGCGGCGTAATCCTGCGCGGCCTTGATCTTGAAATTGCGCGCACTGCCCTTGGGAAGTTGCAGGCCGAACAATTCGTTGAGGCTGCGGTCGATAGCTTCCTGCGAAAGCCGCAACTCGATGTTCTGGTAAACGGCATAGGCCACCAAGCCCGCGCCGAACTTGCCGTCGGGCAATCCGGCCAGCGGCGGACGAAACACCCGCTCGCAAGTCCGGCATTCGTGGCGGTGGAACTGGTAATGCACCACCCAGCGCCGCACACCGTGGCGGGTGAATTTCAAATCATAGACCGTGCGGCCTGTGCGGTCATATTTGCGGAGAGCGGAGGGGCCGCAGTGCGGACACTGATCGGGAGCGGGGCATTGTACCCGGCGGTCCACCGGCAAGTCCTTCATGGAAACGGCGGAAGTTTGCAAAGCCCGTTTCAACCGCCGGTCGGATTTTATGTAGACTTTCTCCCGCTGGTAATCCCAGTACGCGGCCTGGTTGATGGATGCCAGTTCGGGGAAGAAAAACCGGTTGCGCTTGAAGCCGTAGGGATTCTCCCGTTTCAGGCTCGCCGCATCCACCACGTCGGGGTTCACTGCCATCGCCAAATCGAGAATCCCCTGCGTCACCACCGCCAGCGCGGTGCAATCGTCCCTGTTGTAGGCAATCAGGTTTTGCTTTTCCTGCCCGTGCGCCAGCGGATCGCGCGACCAGGTCTCCCGCCACACCACGGATTGTACTCCCGAGGCTTCCGGCAGCGACCAGTCAAAGCCAAGGTAACGGGCGATTTCCTTCAGGCTGTTGGAATAGGTCGGGAAATAAATCCGCGCGAAGATGACGGTGACCAGATTCACCGCCGACTTGGTTGCCCGGTCCGCCGGGGAATCCTCCTGCGGCCCGCCGTAACGCGCCTGCATCCGCCTGAGGAAACTGGTTTCGTAACTGCCGTAATGGATGAGTACGGGATTCTCCACCGCATTGAGAGTGGCGAGAAACTCCCGCCAGATGCGTTCCTCACCGCCGTCATCATCCGCCCACAGGCTGTGCTGTATCGCCGCTGTCCCCTCGCCGACACGCAGGCCAATGAGATAGTAACGGTCACGCTCCGGCAATCCCTCGACGTCCAGATACACCGGCGTTCCCTCGATCTTCAGTTCCGGCCTGCCCACCAGATGAATCTTCCGCTCGCGAATCGCCAATGCCTTGAGCGCGTGATGATACTTCTCCGCCCGGTTCTGCAACCATCTTGGCTTGCGCCTCGGCTGGAAAGTATAGGAAAGCTGCGTGACGGTAAAGATTCCCTTGTCCCGCAGCTTCAGGCGTTCCCGCTCACCCATGCCTGCCAGCAGGCTCAGACTGTCCTGCTCCACCGCCTTTTGTCGGCAATGAACTTGAAACTCGCACTCCACACAGTGCCGGTTCAACACCAGTTCCGGCGGCGTGGCGGAGGACAGCATCGTCTCCATTTGCCCAACCCGCTTGCGCACTTCCCCCGCCAGTTCGCCAAGCTTCACCCTCTTCACCGCAAAGGCATCCCCATACACCAGCCTGCCCTGCGTCACCGGACTCTTGCTCGCAGAGGACAACTCCAATGCGTCAAAGCCCAGCAACAAACGCTCCTCCTTGCCCGGCTTATTGGAACCGCAAAAACGCAGTGGCATTCCCTCCGTCTCCGCCACCAATACCAGCCGTCTGGCCTTATCCTGATAAACTGCTTCGCGTTCCCGCAGCCAACCGGCATAGGCATGCTCCCCCGATGGCACGGCATGAAAACGTAACCACCACTTGACCGGACACTGCAAAAAAGCCGCGAACAACTCCGCCGTAATCTTCATCTCCTGATTTGCACGGCGGTCGCACAGTGCTACCACCCCGCAGTCAAGATGTCAGAACATCACTGGATGGCAATCTCCCCGACGCAACAAATTGTGAACAACCACTTGTTGATTCACCCACCAAACAAAAGGAAGGCCGCAATCACACGCGGCCTCTTATGATTCAAAACAAAAAACCGGACGCCCCTCTAGAAGTCGCCCGGCCTTCACTGTCACGTAACAACCAACGGAGGAAGGAAGAAAAAACAACAAATCTTTTCAAAAAAACACGAGGCTAAACAGGTGGCGGAAAGGAAGAACTAATTCAAAACCGCCGCCTGCTTGCCTCGTGCCCCGTGAGAGCCGGAATGACAGACGACTGCCATTCCGATTCAAAGTGTGATTAGAACTGATGTCGGTAACCGAAGTTGATGCCAAAGGGTTTGTCGTACTTGTCGGCGAACTGGGCTTCGTAGTCGAGGTGGAGTTGGTTCCGTTCGTCAAGTTGGTAGATAACACCCGCACCGATGATGGCGCTCAGGCCGTCGGTGTTGGGGCGGTAGCTGCCGTCGAAGGTGGTCACTTCCCCGCCGTCGCTCACCTGCTCCACGCCGAATACCTTGACGTAGGGTTGCAGGAAGCCTTTGCCGTTTAGCTTGATGGTTCTGCCGAACATGGAGCCGAAGCGCAGTTGCAGGGCGTCCTGGCCGGAGATGTCCACCCCGAAGGCGTTGTCGCCGGTGGTGGCGTAGTTGCTGCCGAAGAAGTGCACGTAGCTGGCTTGTACCTGCGGTTCGGCGTACCAGGCGTCCTTGAATTGGAATTGCCGGCCCAACTCGATGCTGGTTCCGGCGGCCCAGCCGTGGTAGCTGCCGTTCATGGTGTTGAAGCTGTCGTCGTGCGACTTGAAGCTGCCGTCCAGATAGGCGGCGCGGGCGGTCCAGTCGGCGTACCAGCCGCTGTCGTGCAGCCATGAGGCGTACATTCCCAAACCGTAGCTGTCGAAGCCGCCGTCGCTGCCGTTGTATTTGAAGTCCAAATCACTGCGCTGGTAGCCGCCGAACAGGCCGGTGTACACCACGTTGCGCTGGTCAATGTTCCACGCCTTGTCCGCGCCGATGTCCACGCCGTAGGTCATTTGCTCGTAGGTGCCGAAGCCGGTCACTTTGCCGCCCATGTTGTATTGGCTGCCGTAGCTTCTGACCCACGCTTCCCAATCGTGGCCGGTCGGGTTTAAGCGCAGTTCGCCCATGCGTTTGACGAGGGTATCGTTGTCGAACCATGCCGTCGTTAATGCCGCTTGGCTGGCGTAGATCACGTGGCCGCCGCCGCCGGTTTCTGACTTGGAGGCTTCGGGCAGTACCAGATACCAGGTGTTCGGGTCGTCACCGCCCAAGGTGGTGTATTGCTCGCTGCCCTGCACCAGCCGGGCGGTCTTGGTGCCGAGGTTGATGGTGCCTTTGTAGATGTGCTCCACTTGCGTGTCCCCGCTGAAGCTGCCCTCACTGTTGCCGGTGACGATCATCGGCAGGGCGAAGGCGTCGGTCTGCAAGTTCCCTTGCGGTTTGATGATGACGGTATGGGTGCCCGCCGCCGTGCCGGTGACGATCATCTGGTCGGAGTTTTGCGTGTTGTTGTCCACCAGGACGTTCATTTGGAAGCTGCCGTTGCCGCTCAGGTTTTCCATGGTCAGGGTCTTGAAGCTGCCCTGCACTGTCTCGAAGTCCACCGTGCCGTTGTTGTCCAAGGTGGTCAGGCTGGAATTGTCGGTCAGGGTCCAGACGGAGCCGTTGTTCAGGTTGACGTTCAGCACCGCGTTGTCGCTGACGGTGGATTTGCCGGTCAGGGTGCTGTTGTTGCCCAGTGTCACGGTTGTCACCGAGTCATCGTTGCCAATCAGGTTGCCGGTCAGGTTGGTGTCCTCCGAGGTCAGGGTCAGGCTGGCGCTGCCGCCGGCTTGAAGGACATTGTCGCCGTTGACCGCGCTGATGCCGCTCAGGATGATCACCGATTCGCCGCCTGCGGCGTTAATCAGGTCTTCGGTGGCGGCCAGGGAGCCGCCAATGAAGGTCAGCGTGTTGGTGCCGGTTCCGTCAACAGTGACGATGCCGTGCCGTCCGGCGGTGAGGTCACTGTCCAGCAGCGTGACGGTCGCGTTGCCCTGCATTTTCACCGCATCGGCCCGCGCGCTGCCCGCGGTCAGGCTGTCGGCGATCAGGGTGGCGCCATTGACCGACAACGCCACGGCGTCGTTTCCCTGCGTCGCAATACCGCCCCCCGTCATGGTCAAGGTTGAAGAACCCGTGGCGACGACACCACCGGCGGCATCCCCACCGGTGCTGATGGTCACATTGGCCAACTCAACAGAGGATGTGCCGCTGGCATAAGCACCATAACCGAGTGAGCCGGTGGTCGTGATACTGCTGTCAATCACGGTCAGGGTTGAAGCCTGCGCGGCGAAGACACCACGACCGTTTTCTCCCTCAGTATCGATGGTTACACTGTCCAGCATACCCGAAGAGGTGCTGGTGGCATAAACTGCATAGCTTTTATTCCCTTCCGTCTTGATATTCACATCGTACAACGTAATAACTGAGTTGCTTTGAGTAATGGCGCCATATCCGGCCGAACCCGTGGTCGAAACATTGCCGCCTGCCACATTCAGGGTAGAGGAAGTATTGACCCAGAGAGCAGCACCAGTAGCTCCGCTTGTCCGGATGTCCACATTATCCAAGGCACCGACCGAGGTTCCGGCAACAGTCACGGCGTAACCATTCGCACCGGTGGTCTCGACACTGCCACCGGTGATGTTCAAGGTCGAGGAGGCAATGGCATAAACACCGTAGGCGTGAGTCCCTTCCGTCCTGACGCTCACATTGTTCAGGCTGGCGGACGAACTGTTGTAAGCCACGACACCATAGCCGCTCGAACCATTGGTCACGATACTGCCGCCATCAATGCCCAGGGTCGAATACACATCGGCAAAGACACCATAGCTGTTCCGGGCGGTGATATCCACGTTGCCCAGCATGCCAACCGAAGTGCCGCTCAGTTCAACACCGCGATAAAAAGAGTCAATCACCGTATCCTGCAAAACCACGTCACTGTGGGAAGCGACCCTTACCCCGCCCGCCCCGGTTGTCCCGGTGGTGATGCTGCCGCCGGTCATCGTCACGGTGGTGGAATTGGCGAGGTCAAGACCGTAGGCATTGGTGCCGCGAGTGGTAATATTGACACCGTCCAGGTAGGCAACGGAGTTGGTGCTGCTCAGGCGAATGCCGGTGGCATAGGAATTGATTACCGTATCCTGCATCTGCATGGTAACTTTGCTATTAGTGGTGCCGGACACGCCATAGGAACCGGGCCCGTTGGTGGTGATGGTGCCGCCGGTCATGGTTAGCACGCCGGTGTTCTGTATGTAAATACCAGCGGAATTCGTGCCGTCGGTGGTGAGATTGACATTGTCCAGCAGCAGGCTGGAATTTGTCCCGGCGCCTCCCCAGACGACTGCCGCATTGTAAGCGTAATTGGTGGAAGTCATCCCCTGGGTATAAACCGTGCTGTTGCGGACAGTGACAACTGTGTTATCATCGTACAAGGCAAGGCCATACGCTCTGGCCCTAAGGGTAATGTTATCCGCCGTCAAGGTCCCGCCGACGGCGACATAAATCTCCCCGCCGTCAAACACGGTTCCCTGCAGGTTGGCCACACCGCGTGTTATCGACAGCATCCGAGCGCTGCCACTAACGGAACCGCCGGTCATGGTGAGCGTGCCGGATGAATTGGTGATACCGAATTGAGTTATACCTGTGATATCGACATTCTCCAACTCGATGACGGAAGACCCGTAAAGGCGTATACCGCTGTTGTAATTGTTAATCGTACTGTCCCGCATGGTCAGACTGACTCCCGTGCCGGTCACGCCTGTACGATTACTCTCACCGGTCACGCTCGAGTTGATGGTGACAGTATCCAGATCAATGGCGGAATTGCTGCCGCTTATTAAAACCCCGTAATAACTGCTCGTGATAATACTATCCGTCAGGTTGAGCTTGGCGCCAGCGCTGAGATTGGCACCGATACGCCCGTTGCCGCTGGCAGCGGTGCCGGTCAGCGTGACATTGCTGCCGGTGTAAACGCCGTTGCTGCCAGTCACCGTCAACGCCGCCGTGCCGGTGGACTTGTTTTCATAATGCGTCCCCGACTCGGTGACCGTGGTATTGCTCACCACCAGGTTCTGGGCGGATGCGTTCAACACGGTAAAGCAAGCGAGCAAGCACACGCTCGCTCTGACGCCGAGCCGACGGGCGAAGCAACCGCGCGAAAGCGCAGAGGGTTGGAAGTGAAGTTTTAGTTTATGTTTCATATGTTGGGTTCTCCCTTGTTGTTTGGTTGTTAATAAAAGTGAAACGACTCCCCTGACCGCAGCGCTAACGCTGGCGGCAGGGGTCGGGTTTTGACGACTGACGACTGACGCGTCGGCGTCAGGCCAGCCAATTCATGCTGTTCAACTAATAGATTCATCACATGCAATTAGAAATTATAATTATTGATACAGTTTTGTTCCAATACCACTTTGGTCGCTTTTCATACCCGACGGGTATGAAAAGCGAAAAAACAATTGCAGCGACGAATCGCTGTACACGGCAAACAATTCCCGCAACAGAAATCCTCGTTTCCACGACAGGGAAAGAAGCTTCATGGCAAATTCTTTTTGGTGTTTCGTATTAAGCGGCAAAATGACAGCAGCAGGACGGCAACCAACAGCAACATCCAGGTGGAGGGTTCAGGAACGGCGCTGTAGTTGAGGACAAGGGTGTTGCCGGTGACGCTGACGGTGAAAGTTTTTCCGTCCGCGATGGTGAAGCCGCCGGTATTGACAGTAAAGGAATCGGAGTCAACAGTACCGTCAAGGGTGGTGTAGGTGACAAAGGTCCAAGCATAGTCGCCGTCAGGATCGAAGTCGTCAAAGTCGAGCTTGCTGACGTTGATGGTAAAGCCACCGTCAGCCAATATCAGGGTGTCGGTGATCAGCAGGTCGTTCACGGTTGCACCGCCGATTTCCAATTCGAAGACACCGTTGGCTGCGAAGGTGACACTGTCGGCGGTCAAGGCGCCGATGCTGTTGCCGGGGGCGAGGACTTGTCCGGCATTGGTGAAAGAGAGTTGCTGGCCCCGGTAATTGGTGCCGCCAATCGTGCCGCTGGCGAGGGTCAGGCTGCCGCCGAGGTTGGCGCCGTTGTTGCTGAATTTGCCGCCGATGACGGCGACATCCCCGGCGAGGGAGCCGCCGGATGTCACTTCCAGTTGCCCGGCTTTAACAGTAGTGATGCCGCTGTATTGCTGGGCGGCGCTGATGACGAGGGTGCCCTCGCCTTGCTTGGTGAGGTTTTTGCCGTTCCAACCCGATGTGAAGTTGGTGACGTCCGTGCGGTCAGACAGGCCGAGGTCGAGGTCAAACGATTTGCCGTTGCCTATGCTGAAGACGCCGTTGCCGGTGGCGCTGCCGCTGTTCCACGCGAGGCCAGGGCCAGCGCGGTATTGTTTGTTGTCGGCGCTTTTGGTGACGGTGAGGACGAGGTAATCGGGCAGGTTGTGGCTGCCGGTGACAATAGAGCTGAAGGTGCCACTGAAGGCGTTGGTGCTGTTGATGAGGATTTGGCTGTCGGCGGCGAGTTCGCTGGCGCGGGTGTAGGCGGTGCCGTCACCCAGGCCGGATATGCGCAAGGTACCGGAGAGGTTGACCACGTTGTTGGCGGTAAACCAGGGGTCGGTGCGGCCCGGTGTCAGCAGGATGTCGAGCACGCCGGTGCGGTAGATGTAGAGGTCGCCGGCTTGGACACGGGCGTAGTCGCGAAGCAGGACCGCGCCGGTGCCGCTGTTGCCGATGGCGAAGTAACCGCTGGCGCTGAACTGGCCGTGGTCGCGGATGTCGAGCACGCCGCTGCTGTTGGCGTAATAGCCGACGTTGGCGTAGCTGGCGGCGGTGACTCGCCCGCTGCCGGTGATGGCCAGCAATCCGGCGCCGCTGAGGCCGATATCGATATTAGTGCCGGCCCTGACACTGGCCTGTCCGCCGACGTTCATCTGGCCGGAACTGCCCGCGCCGTAAGCGAGGCTGATGAAAGTACTGGCGTAAAGGCTGCCGCTGTCAACAAGGGTGACGAGGGCGTTGCCGTTGTAACCAACACCAAAGTAGCCAGTGGATAGCAGATAACCTTGATCCTGAATATTAAGAACACCGCTACCGCCGTAGACACTGCCGATGTCCATGCTGGCCCCGGCACTGACGCTGCCGCTGCCGGCGATGGTCAGGGAACCGGTACCGGTGGCGTTGTAACCGATGCTCAGGTAGCCGGTATTGCGCCACCAGCCCGAGCCGTTGATCAAAACCGTGCCATTGCCACCCGGGCCGTAGCCAACATAGCCGGCGACGTTACTAACATAGCCGGAGGTAACCGTCAACTCACCCGAGCCGGTGCCGCCAACGACAAGATCGCCTATGGCCGCAAGCGAACCGCCGTTGACGAGAAGCGCACCGCTGCTGCCCGTGGAAGCGCCGAGCCAGACAGTTCCCCCGCTGCCGGAAACACCCGCTCCGATAACGGCGGTGCCGCCGTTGCTGATGTAGACTGTCTGCGTGCTTGGCGCTCCGGACGGCGACCAGTTGGCCGCATTATTCCAATTATCTGTGCCGCTGCCCTGCCAGGTCTTTTGCGCAAAAACGGAAAAACAGGCCAGAAAAGCGCAGAGGAATACGCCAATATTTCTAAGTTTAGTTATAATCAGCAGCCGTTGGTTAAGTATCTGTATCATAAAATTAGTGATGGTATTAATAATGTCATACTTGGTTTTTGCTTCTCCGCCGGGTGGGGATGGAAAACCCGGTAGGAAGTGGGATTTCAAGACCTTCGCCGAAACCCTTTTCTTCAACCACTCCAGCAACCCTTTCAGGGCTTGAAGAACGATATGCTTATCTAATATTTGTATTTTCATATAATTACAAA
The DNA here is from genome assembly GCA_031256975.1 of Verrucomicrobiales bacterium. GTDB lineage: Bacteria > Verrucomicrobiota > Verrucomicrobiia > Methylacidiphilales > JAAUTS01 > JAIRPN01. The sequence goes on from JAIRPN010000005.1 coordinate 20,105, forward strand.
TTATAATAATAGTATACAGCGAGCGCCAATACTTCTTCTGTCGTCTACCATATCTTTCAGGTATGGGAGTTTCGATGCCTGCCAAACCAAAAACCAGGCGACCCTGAGGAGTCGCCGCGGCCTTGTCACCGCGGCAGCAGCGGGATAAGGGAGAACTTAAACCCGACCGCCGCTCAACGGAAAATCCTCACTTAATCAGTTTTCTTCTCCTACAACGTGAGAATATCAATCTCTTCGCCAGCAAATTTTTCCAGCGTTTAGTTAATGTAACGGCGAATGACGAAGTCTTTGCCGAGTCCAGTCTTGACTTGAAACTGTTCGAATAATCCGACCTGATTTGTTCCTCATCCAGCCGCACCGGAATGGGAAGGTTATTGGATTTCATAAACGAGGATTGAAGAGAGAATTGTTATGTTCACTATGAGAAATACCGATACCCACCAAAATTCGCTGCACCAAATCCTCATTGATCACCCGCAAACTGCGAAAACCCATACGCTTTGAGTCGTAATAATCTGCAACGGTAAAAGTATGGCAGGTATCCAGTTAATCGCGATTTGCATGACCACGTTCCTTGGCATATCGCATCTTTATTCCTTCCAATTGATTGGTCTGACTGCAGAAGATTGGGCAAGGCGCATTGTAACCTCGCTTTTATTTTCCACATCCGGTTTTATTTCATTTATCGTGGAATCGTTATTCTTATGTCCATCGACACCCCCCTGAGCCATAAGCGACCAATAACGACGAACTGTTTCCTTGAAGTGAGATCCCCTAGCAATCAACTTCTGTTTAGCAATCAGAATCACATTTTATTGATAATAGCTAATGCTAATATATTCCAATACCATCTTGGTCCTTTCCCATACTCACCGGGTATAAATGATATGGTCATGCTGCCGGAATCGACCCAGAACGCATGGTAACTGTTGAGGTTCAACCCCATGCCGGATTCAGTGATAGTGGAACCAGAGACAACGAGGTCTGGAAAGTGCGATGATCTTTTTGATTTGAATGCTCATAAATTACCTACGATAACTTAATGATGATCAAAACCATCTATAGGGGGAGGTCATCGTTAGTAGTGGATAAAAAGTTTCCGGTCACAACGGCAGCGGGAAATATGGAGCGCGGCAGGGAAATTCTTTGGCTGAAGTCTGTGCGTGCCTTTTTTAATTGACGGTACCAGCCATTGCTCAATTCTTTTTCAGCCGCAGGTAAGGTTGTTTGTCACGGGCAATAATTTCAAAGTCGGGCAGCACTTTCAGAAAGGTGCTGAGTTGTTTCGTTTTGACGTCAATGCCTTGAATGCTTCTTGGGTCAAAATCCGGCCAACGGTTGTGGAGAACATTGCCGATGCTACCGATGGACACCCATCCGTCCGGGTCGGCATCCATGCCGGCGATGGCGTTTTTGATGGCGGCTATGACGTTTTTCCGGGTAAGCGCCGGTGGTTTTACCGTCAACGACTCTTGGATTGCTGGTTCGCCGGCAGCGGGAACAATCGCGGCGGGGCCGTTGTTTTTATCCGCTATGTATTTGAAAGTCGAGCACGCCTTGACGAACGAACTGCCGGCTTTGCCTTCCTCGCCCATACCGATGACTTCCAGACCGCCCTCGGCAAGGCGCATGGCAAGGCGGGTAAAATCATTGTCGTTCGAGACCACGCAAATCGCGTCCACTCGGCCCGCGTGCAAAATGTCCATTGCGTCAATGACCAGCACGATGTCGGAGCTGTTCTTGCCGCTTTTGCTGTGCCGCTGCGTGACTTGCCGGAGAGCAAAATCATTAGCCACCGTATTCCAGCCGTCCATGGCGGGCGTACTGAAATCGCCATAAACCCGGCGATGCGTCACCCGGCCCAGCAAAGAAATTTCCTCGAAAATTTCATCCACGAGCCTGAAGGAGACATTTTCCCCGTCAATCAGCACGGCGATAATTTTTTCATTGTTGTTCATGGACGATTTTTTACCAAAAATAATCAGAAACGAGACACAATATTTTCTGGTTTTATCTGGCTCATTTTAGGCGCGATGGGTAAGTTATCATTTGGTATTGATAGTCAAAGTTGGCCCATAAATTATGAAAAGGCCCCATTGATCTAACTAATGGAGTTTTCTTTCTCTTTTTAAAATACAGAGGTTACATTAAGTATTATCCTATTGTCAGGATAAAATACATTGGTGCTATTGATAATTTTGATCTTTGGGGAATATTATAAAGTCATTATTTATTGGTCACTTCACGGAAGCCAGTAATTCGCTGAGGGACTTATCAGAACCGGTGATTGAAGCCAAAGTTGATGCCAAATGGCTTGGTGTATTTGTCGGAGAACTGAGCCTCATAATCCAGATGGATCTGATCATCGGGGCCAATCTGCCAGACGAGACCGGTGCCGATGATGGCGGAGGCGCCGTCGAAATTCGGGTTCCAGCTGTCCGGCCCGCTGCTGACCGCGCCACCATTGCTCACCTGTTCCACGCCAAAAATCTTGACGTAGGGCTGGAGGAAGGAAGAGGTGTTGTTCGGAGTCAATTGAATGTTGCGGCCCAGCAACGAACCAAAGCGGAACTGCAGCACATCCCGGTCCTGCAGGTTCACACCAAAGACGTTATCGTCGCCGGTGGTATAGCTGCCACCGAAGAAATGCACATAGCTGGCCTGGACTTGCGGTTCGGCGAACCAGCCATCCTTAAAGCGGAACTGGCGGCCTAGCTCCAGGCTGGTGCCAACCGCCCAGTTGTCATAATCACCGGAGGTTTCGTTCCTGTTGTCATCGTAGGCCTTGAAGTTGTTACTGTAATACTGAGCCTTGCCAATCCAATCCGCGTACCAACCGCTATCATGAATCCAAGTACCGTAGAAGCCCAACGAATAGGCATCGTTGCTGCCTGTGCCACTGTTTTGTTTAAAGTCCAAATCACCGCTGTCGTAGCCGCCAAATACACCGGTGTAAAGCGTATTGCGCTTGTCAATATTCCAAGCCTTGTCGGCGCCGATATTAACACCGTAGGTCATCAACTCCCAAGTGTGACCTGTAACCTGGCCGCCCATGTTGTATTGGGAACCGTAGCTTTGCACCCAGACATCCCAGTCGTGGCCGTTTTGATCCATGTGCAAATCGCCCATGCGTTTAGTCAGGGTGTTGTTGTCAAACCAGGCCAGTTCGCGAGCAGCGGCAGAGGACAACACCGCCAAACCGCCCTCACCCGGGGTGTTGCCACCTCCGCTTTCCGGCGCAAGCACCAGATACCATTGATCGAGGTTGCCGCCGCCGAGGTCACCAAGCTGGACGTGTGCACTGCGCATACCGACGTCGGTACTGCCGTTGAAATTAACCCCGCCATCCGTCTGCACATAGACCATCGGGATTTCCAGTTGCGGGACCACCACCAGTTGGTCGGCGGCGCTGCGTTTGATATTGATGGTGAAACTGCCCCGCGCGGCACCATTGATGCGCAGGAAGTCACTTTCATTGGTGGCCACATTGACATTCATACCGAAGGTACCACTGCCATTGAGACCGGTCACGGTCAGCGTCTTGTTGTAACTGCCGTCCGTAACATAGTTCACCAAGCCGTTATTCGACAATTGCAAGACCGAGGAACTGGCGGTCATGTTCCATGCCGAGGTGTTATCGATATTCACATTGAGCGGATCGATCTTGCCGGTCAGGATGCTGTTGTTCAATAAGTTCAGCGTGCCGTCCCCCGCCGCGGTAATGTCGCCAACCAGCGTGCTACCATTGACATTGGCAATCAAGGTACTGCCCTCCTCGATATTAATCAAATCGCCGCCAGTGGCGGTGACATGCATATTGCTTAAATTCAAGGTGGAGCTGCCGCTGTTGTTGGCCACGATCAAGTCCCCGTTGCCGCTCAACTGGCTGCCGTTGAATCCGGCGGTGCCGCCCTGCATGGTGACGGCGGGATCGGTGTCAGCCGCGATGTTAGCGGTGGTTCCCATTTCCAAATCACCGTCGCGGACCGTCACACCCTTGAGCGAAACGGCGACTGCATTGCTTAAATCCAGCGCAGCGGAGCCGGTCTTCACCAGTTCACCATTGGCGCCATCCACCACGCCGGTAAAGGCGGTATCCGTCGTGTTATTGGCAGTCAACGCCGCACTGCCGGTCATCACCGTGCCCTGCCCTTGCAGGTTGTTGACGATTTCATCCTGATTGTTCAAATCCAGTGTCGCGCCGTCATGGATGATCATCGCCTCGCTGTTGGCAAAAATCTGGTCGCCATTCAAATTGCCGACCCGCAGCGTGCCGCTGAAAACGGTGGTCGCGCCATAGTAATCGTTGCTGCCGCTTAACGTGATCATCCCCTGTGGCCCCGCCACAATATCGAGTCCACCGTTGCCGGTAACGTAGGCCGAGAGTTCGGTATCGCCGGCGGTGGTGTTATCCAGAGTCACCACCTGTCCGGCATAGACATCCAACTCACGCAGGATGTAACTAACGTAAAGGCCGTCATCCACGCCGTTCGCGCCGGTAGTCAGGCCGTAATTATAATAGCCGGTCGCCACCGCGGTGCCGCCCTCGTTGATGGTCACTGCCGTGGCCGTGCTGCCGCTAACGTCTATCGCCGAGCCGGTGACCGTGTCAATCAAGGTCAGATTACCCGCGCCGCCAGCCACCGTGCTGGCGGCGATCAGTTGCACGATCGGATTGCCGTTGTCCTGATCAAGCAAGTTCAGATTGGTCGGCGCAGCGGGATCATGGTCGAAATTGTTCATGTTCACGCCAACCGAGCCGGACAACAAAGTCAGCGTGTTGGTGCTGATGAAGGTGGTGGCCTGCGTTTCGGCGGGCACGTTGACAGCAAAATCCATGCGGCCGCCGTTATAGGTCAGGTTGCCGACCGACTGGGTGCCACTGCCTACCGCGGTATAATTGCCGCCGTCGATTTGCAAGGTGGCATTGGCCAGCGCCGCGGCATTCTGGCCGCTTAAATTGAAACTGCCGGTGCCGAGTTCCACCGTTCCGGCAAAACCGGTGCCGCTGCCGGCGGTGAAATCAAACGCGCCGGTCGTGTCGCTGAAGGCCGCATACAGGGTGCCGCTGCCGGTCAGCGCATTGTCAAAGCTCCAGCCACCGCTCACCGGCAGCAGCGAAAGGATCCCGCCGGCGGCAATGTCCACCGCCGCCGGGCCGAGATTGTCCTGCGTGGTCGCCACACCCGCGCCGGTTACGCTCCAACTGCCACTAAACGCCGTGTTGCTGCCGCCGATGGTGACGGTGGAACCGCTGATGGTGTTCACACCGGCGCCGCTGATGCTGTTGGCGTAAGTGCCGCCGGCCGCCAAATCCAGCCCGCCGTTGTTCAGCACCGCGCCGGTGCCGGTGCCCTGCAAATCGGTCAATTTCAGCGTGCCGCTATTGATCTGCGTGCCGCCGCTGTAACTGTTACTGCTGGAAATGGTCACGGTGTTGGCATCTTCCTTAACGAGCATGCCGGTGCCACTGATGGTGTTAGTAGAGAGTAGGGAGTAGTCAGTAGTTCCGCCCAGGGTCAGCGTGCCGCTGTCAGCCACGGTGCCATTGCCCAGGCTGTCCACCCCAATGGCCTTGAAATTGCTGTCATCAGCAATCGCCCAGGTACCGCTGAAGGCGCTGTTGCTGCCGCCCAGGACCACATTCGCCGCGTTGGTGGCGCTAACCACGCCGCTGCCACTCATGGCGTTGACGTTGGTGCCGATGGCGCCGTCAAACAGGAACAAACCGTTGTCGGTAACGCTGCCGGTGCCGAGACCGGCGACATTGTTCACTACGATGGCCGCACCGTTGTTGATCGTGCCGCTCACCGTGGTGCCGTTGCTGCCGCTGATGCTCAGCGTGTTGCTTTGCACGGGCAATGCGCCGCTGCCGCTCAAGGCGCCGGTTGAGGTGCTATTGCCGTTCGAACCGCTGATGGTCAGCGCACCGCCACCAAAGTCCAGCGCACCATCGTTGTTCAAGCTGCCGATGGTCTGCGTCTTGCCATTCAAATCCACCGTGGCACTGCCGCTAACGGCCAGCTCCGCGGTTTGTCCCAGCGCATGGTCCACCCCGGCAATCAGGGTGCCACTGTCGGCGAAAGTGGTGCCGGTGTAAGTGTTGGCGCCGTTCAGCGTGATCGAATCGGTAGCGTCAATCTGCAAATTACCGGAGCCGGTGATCGCGGCGTGCAATTCATCCGCGCCGTGCAGAATCGCGTTGGCCACATCGTTGTCCAGCACGGTGGTTTGTCCCGCCAGCAGGTTCAGGTTGGTCAACGTGTAAGCCAGATTCAGGCTGCCGCCTGAGGCGGTGGCGGCGAAGTCATAGGTGCCGATCGCCGTGGTGGCGCTGCTTTGCACGATGCCAAGCTCGGTGGCATTGCCCAACTGGTTGCCGTTCTGGTCGACCAGGTTGGTGCCGCTGATCTGCGTGTTGCCCAGCAAGGCGGTGTAATCGACCAGCTTGATACCGCTGCCCTCATCCTGCTGCAACAACGGCAGGGTGCTGCCGCCGAGGCTGGCGGTGTTGATCACCAGCACGGTGTTGCCGATGTTCAAGGTGCCGGTCTTGACCACCCCCTCGGCGCTGGAGCCGCTGCCGGCCAGGGTGAATTGCATGGTGCCGCTTTGCAGGATCAGGTTGCCGATGCTTTGCGTACCGCTGCCGACGTTGGTGAAGTTGTTGTCGCCGATGACCAGGGTCGCGTGTGAAAGCGCCTGGGTATTGCCGCCACTCAATTCAAATTGATTATCCTGCAACTCCACCGCGCCGCGATAGTCGGTGCCGGTCACGCTGCCAAAGCCGAAGGTGCCGCTGTTCTGCACCAGCAAGGTGCCGTTGGAGCCGGTCAACGGCTGGTTGAACTGGTAATCGGTGCCGCCAAACAACAGGCTCAGGTCGCCGCCCGTGATATTCACTCCGGTCGAGCCGCTAACGCCCAGGTTGTTCTGCGAGGTCATGGTGCCGCTGCCAGTCACCTTCCACGCCGCCTGGGTATTGCTGCCGCTGATGACAACGCCGTCGCCGCTGATCACGTTGGTGCCGCTGCCGCTGACGTTGTTGCCATAGGTGCCGCCGGTCGCAAGGTCCAGCACCGAGTTATTGATCACGTTGCCCGTGCCGGTGCCGAGCAGATTGCCGAGCGTCAACGTGCCGCCGTTGATGATGGTGGTGCCGCTGAAGCCGCTGTTGGCCTGGTTGATGGCGAGATTGCCCGCCGCGTCCTTGACGAACCAGCCGGTGCCGCTGAGCACATTGGCCAGCACTTCGTCGTCAGCGTTGTTCAGGTTGAAGGTGCCGTTGATCACCACCTGCGCAGTACCGAGGTTTGCCGTGCTGCCGGCCGTTAGCGATGCCAGGCTGTCCGCGATATTCCAGGTGCCGCTGAAGGCGCCGTTGCTGCCGCCAACCGTCACCTGCGCGGCATTGTCCAGGGTCGCCGTGCCGTTGCCGCCGACCTGGTTGACCAGGGTGCCGCTGGCGCCGTCGATCAGCAACAACCCGTTGTCCGTGATCGCGCCCGTGCCGATCCCCAGCACACTGTTGAGCGCCACGGTGGCCGGCTGGTCAATCGTCACCGACGCGCTCATGCCGCCGTTGGTGCCGTTCACCGTCAGCGTGTTGCTTTGCACCGTCAAGGCGCCGCTGCCGGTCAGCACGCCATTACTCACACTGTTACCGGTGCTGCCGCTAATGGTCAAATCGCCGCCGTGCAGGTTCAAGGCGCTGCCGTTGGAACCGCTCAAGGCACCGACCACCTGCGTCTTGCCGTTCAGGTCGAACACCGAAGTTAGATCGAGCAGCGCGGTGTCGCCCAGCGCATGATTAGTGCCCGCGATCAGCGTACCGGTGTTGACGAAAGTCGTGCCACTGTAGCTGTTGCTGCTGTTGGTCAGCGTGATGGCCCCGGTGGCGTTGATCGCCAAATTGCCGCCGCCGGTGATCTGCGCCTTCATGTCGTCACCACCGGCCGGAGGCACCGTGTCACTGGCAAACATCGTGGTCGTGCCGGTGAGCAAATCCAGGCGTGTCAACACCCCGCTGCTCACATACAGCCCGTTGGCGTCCTGCGTCAGCGCCGCCCCGGCGTAATAACCGGTCGCCACTGTGCCGCCGCCCTGCACGATTGCGCTGGTAAAGCCGACATTCTGGATCGAGTTGCCGCTCAGGTCCAGCAACTCCAGGTTGCCGGCCGAGCCGATCACGTTCGACGCATTGATCAACTGGATGCGCGCGCCGCCGTCGTCCTGCTGCAACAACGGCGCAGAGCCGCTAACTCCCAGCAAACTCGGATCGATTTGCACCGCACCGGAGCTCAACGCCAGTGCGCCGGTGTCAATCCAGCCATTCGCCCGCGGGCCGCTGCCGCTGATGTCAAACTGCACCGTGCCGCCATTGAAGATGAAATTGCCGGTCCGATTGCTGCCGCTGGCAACAACCATCAGATTGCCACTGGAACTGATCACTGTGGCGTTGTTGAAATCGCTGTTGTTCAACGTGTAAACGCCATTGCGCAAATTCGCCGTGCCGGTGAAATCCAGGCTGCTGCCGCTCAGGACCAGGGTGTCGCTCGCCGCGAACAAGTTCACCTCCAGCAGGCCGCCGCCGGAGAGATTGTTGTTCAGCGTGTAATTGCCGCCGGTGGCGGGCGCGATATACGCGGCCGCGCCGCTGTCCACCGTCAGCGCGCCCGCGTTGGTAATGGCGTTGGCATTGGTGACGTACAACGCCCCCGCCCCGACGCCCACACTGCCGGTGAAGCTGTTGCTGGCGCTGAGCACCAGCGTACCCGAGCCCGCCTTGTACAGACTCTGCCCGTCCCAACCGGTGGCAAAGGTGCCGAGTTGGTCCTGATTGGCCAGCAGCACGTCCACATCAAAGGAATTGTTCACCGTGAAAGTCCCGCTGCCGGTGGCCGTGCCGCTGTACCACGTCAGCCGCGTGCCGAGCACCACGTCCGTCCCGCCGGCCACAAACGCGCCAAAGGTCAAATAATCCGCCGTGCTGGTGCCTCCATTGACCGTCACGCCAGAGAACCAGCCGTCAATGCTGCCGGTGGTGTGAATCAACACTTGCAAATCCTGCGCCAGTTCACTCGCCTTGGTACCCGTCGCCGTGCCGCTGGCGTTCACCGTCAGCGTACCGTCCAGGTTCGCGTCCGCCGCCGTGATGAACGCGCCTCGAGAACCGAGGCTGCCGGTCAAGGTCAGCGCCAGCGCGCCGTTGGCGTTTTGCTGGTAAACGGCCGTGGCAACAACGCTGCCGCTGCCGGCGACAACGAGGCTGGCGGTGCCGCCGTTGGAAACAGTGAGGTTGCCACCGACATTCAGCCACGCGGTGTCGCTAACGGTGACGCGGCCCGTGGCGTCTCCGGTGAAACCGATAATCATGTCGCCCGCGGAGGTGACGGTGCCGCTTTGGTTGATAATCAGCGTGGCATTGCCGCTCTCGCCGACGAAGAAATCGCCACCCGCCTGCACGCGCCACAGCGCGCTGCCACTAACGGTGACCGTACCGGTGCCATTGTTACCGATGGTCAGGCCGCCGCTGACGATGGAGCCGCTGTCGGTGAGCAACAGCGCGCCGGTGCCGTTGTTGGCGACCATGATGCCGTCGGTGCTGCTCCAGTAGCCGTTGCCGGTCACCGCCGCGCTACCAGTGGCGGCGGCGCTTTGGCCAATGACGCTGTTGCCGCCGACGGTGACCACGCCGTTGCTGCCGGTAAGCAGATTGCCGATACCGGCGGTGCCAACGATGAAGTCGCCACCGACGTTCAACGTGGCGGTGCCGGACGTGCCACCGATTTCAACGGTGCCGGCGTTGTCATCGATAAACATGGTGCCGCCGACACTGACGCTGCCACTGTCGGTAATGTGCAGCCACGCGGTGCCGCTTTGCCCGACTTGCAGGTTGCCCGCCATGCCCCAATAACCGCTGCCGCCGACCGTGACATTGGCTTCCGTCGCGGCGCCGGCGCTGTCAATGACGCCAGCCGCGTTGCTGCCGGTCCAGCCGGTGATGTTCAGCACGCCACCGTTGACCGTGGTGGTGCCGGTGTAGGTGTTAGAAGCGCTCAAAATCAGCGTGCCGCTGTTGCTCGATGTGACCGTTAATGATTGGCCGTCCCAGCCGCTGGCGTTCGGCGTGGCAACGTTGCTCAACGGCACGTCAACGGTGAAGCTCTCGCCGCTGTCCAAGGTGAAATTGCCATGTGCGGTTTGTGTGCCGCTGTACCAAGTCAGTTGCGAACCCAGCACGTAATCCGTGCCGCCAACGATGAACGCGCCGAAAGTGAGGAAATCGCGCGCGCTGGTACCGCCGGTAACAATCTTGCTGGTAAAGTCGCCGCTGATGGTGCTACTGGTGTGGATAAGCACTTGTGCGTTATTCGCCAGGGCCGAGGCACTGCCGCCATTGACAAACGCCGCCGTAGCACCGGTGTCGCTGACGGTCAGCGTACCGCTGAGTTGTGCCGTGCCAGCCGTGACGAACGCGCCGCGTGAGCCAAGCGAACCGCTGAGGTCCAGCACCAGCGTGGAGTTCGCGTTTTGCAGGTATGCACCACCGACGGTGACGCTGCCGCTGTCGGTGATGTGCAAATAGCCCGCGCCAGTCTGGCCGACTTGCAAAGTCCCGCCGTTGACAATGCCCCAGTAACCGCTGCCGCTGACGGTCACGTTCGCCGTTCCGGAGGTGCCGCCAATCAAGCCCGCCGCGTTGCTGCCGGTCCAGCCGGTGACGCTCAGCACGCCGCCGAGAACGCTGGTGGTGCCGGTGTAGGTGTTCGACGCGCTGAGGATAAGGGTGCCGCTGTTGCTGGCGGTCACTGTCAATGAACGTCCGTCCCAACCGCTCTGAAAAGTGCCGAGTTGATTCTGGTCAACCAGCGCCACATCCACTTCGAATGAACTGCCGCTGCCGATGGTGAAATTGCCATTGCCGGTTGCCGTGCCGCTGTACCACGCGAGTTGCGTGCCAATCACATAATCCGTCCCGCCGACGATGAACGTGCCGAAAGCCAGATAATCCGCCATGCCGGTGCCACCGCTGATCGTCTTGCTCGAAAAATCACCGCTAATGGTGGATGAGGTATGGATGAGTACTTGCGCATTGGCTGCCAACTCGCTCGCCTTCGTCCCGCTCGCCGCACCGGTGTAGTTCGTCACCGTCAGCGAACCGGACAACGTCGCGCTTTGTGCCGTGATAAATGCGCCACGCGTGCCACTGCCGAGGTCAAGGGACAAAGCCCCGTTGCCGGTTTGGACATACGCTCCATCGGCGGTGATACTGCCAGTATCCATGACTTTCAGCGCACCGCTTCCAAGGACGAAGCTGCCGGTGGCATTCCACCAGGCCGAGCCGTTGACCGTGGCGCTGCCGCCGTTGATGATCGCCGCGTTGCTGTTCGCGATAGCCCCGTTGCCGGTAACCAGCAACTGCCCGCCGAGAACGCCGGTGGTGCCGGTGTAACTGTTGCTGGCGCTAAGAATGAGCGTACCGCTGTTGCTCGCGGTCACCGTCAGCGAACTCCCGTCCCAGCCGTTCTGGAAGGTACCGAGTTGGCTCTGGTCAACCAGCGCCACGTCCATCTCGAACGATTGTCCCGCGCCGATGGTGAAATTACCGTGCGCCGTCGCTGTGCCGCTGTACCAAGTCAGTTGCGTACCGACCACATAATCGGTGCCGCCGGAGATGAACGCCCCGCCCGCCGTGAGGTAATCAACCGAATTGGAGCCGGCGACGACGGTCTTAGTGGAGAAATCGCCGGTGATGCCGCCGGTGGTATGGATCAGCACCTGGTTGTTTTGCGAAATCTCGCTGGCCTTGGTGCCGCTGGCAGAACTGCTGAAACCGACCAGTTCCAGGTTGCCACCGAGCAGCGACGCGGTTTGCGCCGTGATGAACGCGCCGCGCGTGCCCGTGAGCGTGAGGATCAGCGTGTTGTTGGGGGCGGGTATGAAGGCAGTTCCCACACTCACACTGCCGCTGTCAGTGATGGACAGGGTGCCACCCGTGCTGAAACCGGAGCCGCCAAGGGACAGGCTGCCTTGATTGATCCACAGGGCATGGTCGCTCAGGGTAACCATCGCGGAACCATATTGGCCGATGACGCCGTTAGCATCAATGACAGTACCGGAACCGGAAATGGCCAGCGTGCCCTTGGCACCATTGTACCCCAGAACCAAGTCGCCGCCGCTTTGCCACAAGGCCTGACTGCTGACGCTGACGGCCCCGGAACTTTGCCCGCTGTTGTAACCGACAAAACTGGTGCCTGCGACGAGGACACTGCCCGAATTCGTGATGCCCATAACACTTGTGCCACCACTCGCGCCCATGTAGAAATTGCCGCTGGTTTGTTGCCACAGGGCGCTGCCGCTGACTCCGACGGTGCCGGTGGCACCGGTATTCTGACCGAACAAAATGTCGCCGCCCGTGGTGACAATGCCGGTATTGGCGATAGTCATCACCCCCTCGCCGGTATTGTAACCCAAGACCAGTCCGCCGGTATTCTGCCACCGGCCGCTGCCGCTAACCATGATCAATCCGCCGCTGTTACTCCCATAACCGGCCGTGCCACCGCTGCTGATAACCAGTCCCGTGCCGGAAATCCTCAACTGCCCCAGATCGGCACCGCTGTAACCACTGCCGATCATCAGCCCGCCGGAGTTCTGCCACAACCCGGTGACGTTGACATTGCCCACACTCGCGATGCCCGCGCTGTTAACAGGATCATAACCGATGAAACCGTTGACACTGGTAACCGTGCCGCTGATGGTGAGCGCCCCTTGGCCACCATGACCATAACCCACGTTCATGTCGCCGGTATTCTGCCACAACCCGCTGACAGTAGCGGTACCCAAACTAAGATTGCCGACATAGGCGTTGCCGGTATTGTCGAGTTCGCCGTTCACCAGCAACGAACCGCTGCCGCTAAGAGTCACCCCGCCTGCCTGTGCCAGACTGCCGCTATTTATTATGACGGTGGCATGAATGCCAATCGTCACCGCGTCGCTGCTAGTGGGTACCGCCGAAAGACTCCAGTCGGCGGAAGTAAACCAATCCCCGGTGCCGGAAAAAGTCCAAACATCCTGCGCACGCGCCTCCCCGGCGACGGTCAGCGTACCACATGCAACACACAGCATAATTCTCAAGATTCTCATACTCCCCTCCTTGTACGGACTGGATTAGACATCATCGAATCACTATCTGGAACACACACATCGGCGCAACCGGTCGGTTTTCCCACCCTTCTTCCCGCAACCCATCGTTTGGCGGACGGAGTGACACATACTCACCTTACCCAAAACAGTGAAAACCCTAGCATAATTGCCCAGTCGGGGCAAATTTCTAACGCAAAAGACCAACAACGACACACCACGCAATAAAAAAACTCAAGCGGCAAGTCCTCTCATTATCTAGAGACACAATTTCTGTTACTTCAAAGTAAGGATATTCATCCCGCCATTATCGAACTTTGACATGGCATAGGTAATGCAACGCCTGATGATGAAGGACTTGCCAAGACCAGTCTTGGCTTGATAAGCGGTCAGTAGTTTGTCTTGTTCGGCTGACAAGCGAACCGGGATCGGGTTGCTTTGGTATACTATTGATCTTTTTTTCATAAAAAAATCTCGCACAACAATTCTTACCGTTAAGATTCTTTGATTTTAGCTACTAATTCTTTGATAATTAGTGTTTTCAGGGTGACTATTGAATAGTAACGGTAACCGAAGTTGACCGGGTTCAGTTGTTTACCTTTCTTGGGTTATGTATCATGTCACACCTCATGGCATGAGTGTGATAATAATAGTTAATGTCATATATTCTAATACCATCTTAGCCCTTTTTCATATCCCTTGGGTATGGATCGAAAAGGTCAACAACGATACTTTTCACGAGAAAAGAATCAGGGCGACTCATTGTGAAGTCGTCCTGGTTTTGTTCCGCGTTAATCGTAGTTAGAACTGGCGCCGGTAACCAAAGTTCAAGCCTCCCGGCTTGCCATACTTAAATACGGCGAACCCAAGGCCAAAGAGCATCGCCATCAAAGCTCGCCGCGATGCCCTGCTCTGCTCCGGATCATGGACTGAACCTGTCGGTTGATTGATCCTCCAAAGACCAATTAGGTAATTGTAACAAAAGCGTCAATGATCTTGCCAAAGTTTTCCTCCACGGCGGCGGCATAAAGTCTTGCCAAACGACGGATTTCAGCCTCGGTCTGTATCCACGGACCACTGATTTTGAAGTCGGCGCGACAATCCCTGATCATGGCGCCGATGTCACCCGGCCCAACCTCAAGATGGAATTGCAGGCCAAGGATTTGGTTGCCGTAATTGAATGCCTGATGCGGACAGGCTTCGCTAAATGCCAGTAGGGTGGCGGATTTCGGCAATTCGAAATTGTCTCCATGCCAGCACAATTGCAGCTGTCCGTCCGGCATGGAAACAAGCGGGGATTGCAGGGCGGCGAAAGTCTTGTAAACCGGATACCAGCCAATTTCGTAACAGGGATTCTGATGGACACGGCCACCAAGGATGTCGGACAGGACTTGAGCGCCATGGCAAATGCCCAATGCCCTGCCACCACGGGCGAGATATTTTTCGATGTATTCACGCTGAGCTACCAGACAGGGATAATCACGGTACTGGTATGCGTTCAGGGTACAACCCATGATGATGAGCAAGTCCGGCAGGGTTGCCTCTCCATAAGTGGGCGGTAGTTCACCAAGTTCAAAACGGGTGCGGGTGATGCGATGTCCGTGACGAAGCGCCCATCGTTCGATATTGCCGCAGCCCTCGCTTGGCAGATGTTGGAAGATATGGACGTTCACTGTCAAAACCTAGTCATTCGCATGAGAATTACTTGGTACTATGCCGCAGACAAGCATTACCCGCGGTGGAGGCGCCCACACAACGCCCAGATATCCCATCGAAATCAAAAAAGGTAACATTTAATTATCTATTACAGATGTAAAAGAGGGGGAAAACATCAACGCCATGAACCCGCCCTTGGTGGGTACTATGTTGGGGAGTAGTGATGCGAGTCAGATTCATGACGTTGATGATTGAAAATCCTAATATGAGACTCCCCAAAACACCAAATACTCTCTTAGTCATCTTTCATACCTGTCAGGCATGGGGGGCGACAAGGAAATTTCCTCTCTCGCCAGACCAAGAAGCGGAATGGAGCCTTTTCATTCGGCTTAACGCGTTAACGGAATCAATTTTTAAGAATACCAAGATACTTATCACGAGCCGGCTTGATCAGGATTTCCGCCTACCGCATCATTTCCAAACGACGAAATTTGACTTCTATCGGTAGTTTGGCCGCCAACCGCCGACCTTCCTCTTTATCCCGGTAGATTTTATCCCTGAACTTTTGCAGGGGGATCGTTGTCGATGAGCATGCTTTAATTTTATCGTGTAATTATGATTAATCAATAACAACGGCTTCATTCATCAAGATCAGTTCATCGGCAAGCTGACCCACGCCCAGACAACCGCTTGCCGCCCGTTTTTCCAGCAAAGCCCTGACCACCGCCCCCTGTACAAAACGTTCCACGGTGTCCCGCAGGGGCCGCGCCCCGTACACCTTGTCAATGCCATGCCGCACTAAAAACTCCAATACTTCCGGTTCGGGTTTCAGGTCGTAACCCAACAGCCTTAATCGCAACAGTTCTTCGTCAAGAGTCAGTTGGGCAATCTCCCGCTGCACCGGATAAGTCAGCTTGTTAAACACCTGCTTCTCATTGATACGGGCCACCAGTTCGGGCCGCAATTGGTCGTTCAGTACTTCAAGGACGTAGTTCTTCAAACGGGATTGCGGCAGATTCTGCACTTCCATCAAGTCCCGCGCCGCCAGGTTGGAGGTAAACACGATGTAAAAATTCGACAGGTCATGTCGTTTGTTTCTGCCCACGGTAATTCGTGCCGCATCCATCATTTGCAAAAAAACATCCATTATTTTCGGATGCGCCTTCTCCATCTCGTCAAATAGCAGGGTGCCTTTGCCCCATTTTGCCAGCACCTCCCCCAGTCGGCCCTCGTAACCGCTTTCATCGCCAATCAGGTTCTTGATCTGGTCGGCATGCTGGTACTCGGACATATCGAAACGATGCAGGTATTCCTTTCCCAGTAGCAATTCGGTAAAAACCAAGGCCAGTTTGGTTTTCCCGACTCCGGTCGGCCCCAGGAATAGGAAACTCCCCTTCGACCTGCCTTGCGGTGTCAAGCCAAGTTCACCACGCTGCAAAACGCCAACGACAGGCGTAATCACCTGCTCCTGCCCGCGAATCCGGTGTTTTAATTCAGCCGCCAATGACAACAATTTTTCATTCATATTTTAGCGCTCAGGTTGATACCAGTCGGAAATCTTCCCTTCCGGCGTAATCGGGGTTAAATTCATGCGCTTGTACCCAAGCTCGGCATGGCAAACCACCGCCTCGAACTTTTTGAAGCCCCGCAATACATACGGCTCGATGAAGGCTCTGATTTTTTTGGTGTAATTGTAGGCGCTGTGGCCGCGGGAATAGGCCCAGCTTTTTTCGATGATTTCCCGCTCACCGATGCGCTTGCTGGCCATCCTCGCCGATTCGTCGTCCGCCACTTGAAAGATGATTTCATTGGCCATGTTGACGAAAAAAACCTTGGCGTGCTTCGGATCTAAGGCTCCAAAAATCGAAGTATAAGCCTGGGTCGCCAGCACAATCGTCGCCTTGGCCTCGCGGATCACTCCCGCCATGCGGTGGTCGGCAAAGGCGGATTCAGCCCCGGTAATCACTTCCTGTCCCTCGTCGGCAAACAATACCAGTAAATTATCCTTCCGCCGCTCTGCCCCGGTCTTGTCAAAACGACATAAAACGTGAAAATAATACGACAATTTCATCATTGTGTTCACATACAGCCGCTCGGTCTGGAACTTCTGCGGCATGGCGATGCAGACAATCTTGCCCCGGTCAATCCGGTCAATGCTGAAATTGGGCTCGGAATTGCAAAACACTTCCGCGATGTCCCGGTCAAGGAAGTAGGCCAGATAATTCTGGATGGTGCCCTGCACCCCTCCCAACTGCTCGGGCGGTTGTCCCAGGTAATTGTCCCTGAGTTCGATCAGCAATTCCCGGCCTCTGGAACTGAGGTCGCGCTTTAACTCGTCAAGCACCACCGCCCGTTCCTCCTGGTCGAGCAGCAGGGAATAAGCGCCCGGAATAGTGCAAGCGTAATTCAAATGGCGTAATATTTTAAACGCCGTCTCAATGGCCAACTGTGCTTTGACGGTGAAAAACACGTTGCCTTTCGACGCACCGGGCGACAAAGACGAGGCCGTGTCCACGATGGTCTTGGCATAGGTCGAGGCGGGAATATCGGGGTTCCCGGTAAGATTGATGGTATATTTGGGCTGCCAATCATAGGGGGCGTCTGACGGCCTGACCTGCAACAAAATCAAATCCTCCTCGCGGCAAAAAAACCTCGCCATTCGCACCAGGATTTCCCAATAAAGCCCCTTCTGGTCGAGGCACACCGCCCCGAAATCCTTGACGTGCTTGAACAACTGGAAAGTGATGGCGTTGATGGCCGCCTGCGTTTTGCCCGATCCGGTCCTGCCGGTAATCAGCCAGCCGCGCACAAAATCTTCCAGCCGCCACTTCAACCCACCAAAACGCATGACGACCGGCCCCTTCGGGTGCGGGATCAGGTCAACCGTCAGCCAGCAGGCCAAGGCCAAAAACAACCACGGGATGCAGACCGCCGCCCCCTGAAATGCGCCTTGTGTCAGGTAAAATACCAGCAGCGAGGCGCTGACAATGAACCAGGTCATTCGCATTGCAACTCCCGGTATTTCGCCAGATATTGGAACAACTCGCCTTCAGGATCGCGCACCTCGGCCCTGTGCCCGCCGAAAAACACCACCGTGATGTCCGGCACCGGCGAGTCGCCCACCATGTGTTCGGGTACGCGCAAAAAGCCGTCCACCTTGTCGGGGCAAAAAGCAAATTGACTGATAATAACCCAACCGCGCACCGTCCTAAATGTGGACGGATTGGCGTTGAGCTTGGCGAGTTTGGCGGATGTGGGCACTAACGGCATAACGAATCGGTTGGTAATAGGTTTGATGGAGGTGGAAATAACGGGCGCGGCTGCGGAACAATCTTTGTTGCGACTGTCTCATCCGTCCCGCCAATGAAAATAAACTCATCGCCGCCGTGCAAAATTTTCTGACCTGCGGCGGTTCCAGCGGCAGCGGATTGGCCATGCCCGCCAGTGCGGCGGCGGCGTTGCGCAGCAGGGTTCTTTGCCCGTGAAACTGGCGGGAATGATGGCGGACTTGGCGGTGCTTCCGCTTCAGTTCGTCGTAAGCCTTCCGGTTCTCCCGACCCGGCAGGGGCGGCGGCAGCTTGGCCTTGAGATAAAAATAATCGGCGGCGTTGCGCTGCTGCTTCAACTGTTCCAGCAGCCGTTCCCGCTCGGCAAAGGTCGAGAAGGATTTTGCCAGTTTTCCGTTCTCCCGCTCGCAGATCTTCTTCAAAAAGCCCAACTGGTTCTTCTGCCCGTTGGCAATTTGTTTCCCGCCCAGTTGGTCGCTTAACCCGACATAATTCAACCGTTCGCTGCGCGGGCAAACGGCGATATGGGCGTGCAAATTATCGGTGTCATGGTGCAGGCCGTAGGCGTAGCCGACCGAGTCCCCGGCATGGAATTTTTCCCGGAATTCCTTCATCACCAGCCGCACCCGCTCATGCAATACCGTGTCGGGATTGATGCCGTATTTGACCAGCAAATCGTGTTGTTCCCGCGACATGGAAAGCACAAAACGGTGCTGCACAATACCGCGCGGCGCACCCGCTTTTTTCAAGTGCTGCTGCCAGTTTTTCAGCAAACGCCGCTTGACTTCATCCTTCGGCAGATTGGCCGGCGCGGTGAAAGTTCCGTCCGGATTTTGCGCTACCGCCCGGTGAAAAAAGCCGCCGACATGCACCCGTCCGAGGTTGTCCTTGTCAGCGTAATCGTTGAATTGTTGCAACTTCTCACCGATGGTTTTGATCTCGGCTTTTTGTCGTTGCTGCCGCTGCTTTTCCGGCGAAGTCTCGTCCAGATAGTTAATCCGAATCGCGGAACGCCAGGTCTTTTTTTTGACAATCATTATCCCGTTTTTCATTGGGTCAATTCCTCCAGTTTGTGGTTGAAAATTTGCAACAATTTCTCCAGCCGCACGCTGACTTTGTCCGGTTCGCCGTTGCGGAGGCGCTCCGCATAATGCTCAATCGCCTGCTCGCAAACGGCCTTGCGGGTCCTGCCGATTTGCCGCGCCAGTTGTTCCAACAGCCCACAGCTTTCTGCGGAAATCACCACATGTTTTTTAATCCTTACTGTGTCCATAGGCTTGCTAGTCTTGAGTTTTTTCATGGTCAAAGCCACCTTGGGTGGCGGCGTGGCGGTAGTAGTTTTCCCCCGGAAAACTACGCTCTGTAAAAAAGTTAACTTTTTTACTATCCTGCGTTCCGAAAAAAGCGGTCTTGCCACGTTTTCGGCCTTCCTCCATGACGCTAACCGTCAAGCCCCCGGCTTGGTGGTTTGGGTCATGCAAACTGGTTCTGCCGGGCAACACGCCCGACCATCGCAGCGGTTCGGCGTAGTCCACTAAGCCGGACCCGGAGACAGATCGGGGATGTTGTGCGGGGCTGGCACACTGCCTCATGGCGTTATCCTCATCGCCGGCGTTTGCCGGTTTTGCACATAAAGCTGGCGTAATTCGAGGTTCCAGTCCTTCAGTTTGGGCGGCTGGTTCTTGAGGTTGAATCCCGTCCATTCCGCCGTATCCTCCCACGCTTTTTGATACCCCTTCTCCCCCGCCGCGTCGTTGTCCAAGGCAACGATAAACAACGACTGCGGGCGGTTTGAATAGACCGTTCGCATCAGTTCCAGCGGCACATAATTGCCCGCGCAACTGACCACCGCCTGTTTGTTGGACTGCCCGGTTATCGCGTAATAACTCAGCGCGTCTATCGGACTTTCCACGGCGGTAATCCAGTTCGCCTCCGCCAAATTTCCCACGGTGAACCAGGCGTTTTTCTTGTCACCAAGGGTCTGCCGGAATACCGCCTGCGGCAGACAATCCCGCAGCGAGGCTCCCCATACATGACCGCTCCAGGAACGATGCAAAAACACCATGGCGGGAGCGGGATAGCCCTCATAATTGCGGTGATCGTTGGCGTAAATGAGGCCCTGTTCGTGCAATTCATCCACCAGTTTTGACGGCAGATGACGGCCATCAATGAGATATTTTCTGACTTTCGGCCAGGCTTTTTTGCTGCGTCCCTGCACCGTCAGCAGCGTTTCAAACGAAACTTTTTCCTCCTTCGGCGAGACTGCTACCGGGAAGGAATATTGCCGCTCAATCTGCTCCCGACTGCCTCCCAGCCAAGCCACCGCCGCGTTAAAATCGCAGCCCCGAATGTGTTTTACCAAGTCAATCGCCCCACCGCCCCCGGTGCCATTCTTGTGGTCGAAAAATCTTTCCCCATTGATATTGATGGCGAACTTTTTATCACGGTACATCACCGCCCCGCCCTCGCGTTTTCCTGTCAGTCCCAGTTGTCCGGCCACCTGGTTCAGCGGCAAGTTCCGCAATCGGTCAATCGCTTCGTTTGGTTTGTTTTTGATCAACATGGAGTCCTCGTTTCCTTTCTAAACACCGAGCCGGTTGGCTTTGATTTTCTGCGTCTCGGCTGGCTTGGCCGTGATACTTTGCAAACGCTGCAACAGGTTGGTTTGTTCCTGGTAATTCAAATTCTCCAGCGGGTAATAGTCCCGGTACCGGGCATCCTGCAGGTACAGCCCGACTTTCCTGACTTCCAGACGATATTCGCCGCCGTTGACAGGCAACACCCACTTACCCCCGGCATACTCACCGAGCAACGTGTCGGCCCGCTCCTTGCTGTCCGCCACAGTCAAAACACCGGTCGGCCTGCCTTCCGTCATGCGGCAGACGGCGTACCGGTTATATTTATCAATGGGTAAAAGGGTCAGGTCGTCCACGCCGCCGACCCCGGCGACTATGCCGTGCTTCTCAAATTCAGGTTTCAACCGGCTGAAATTCTTCCTGATATATTCGGCCAGTTTTTCGCCGGTGATCTTGTGCAGCAGGTTGTTACGGTTGCGGGTCAGTTCGCCCGCCGTGCTCCATGCCTCATAGTGGTTGTTGGTCAACAGGCAGCGCCGCCCCTGCGGGTCGGTCACGGCAAATTTCACCGTGGTGGCGGGGCAGATTTCATAGGTCTGGTGGCGGTCGGTCAGGCGTTTGGCAAGGCGGATCAGGCGGGCCGCCGCCAGACTTCTGGCCGCCACAAAGTGCTGCACCCCGTCCCGGTTCCCAACCAAAAAGTATTTGCTGCCGGCCAACTGGTCGCCGAGTGGTGGGATGGATAACAAGGAACCGTCTTTGCCGACCGCCGCCAGCAGGGCGTCCCGGTCGTCGTTCCGCACAATCTCACAACGGTAACGACCCGGCCCGGCCTTGATTTCCTCGTAACAGGAAGATAACTCCAAGGCTGGGCTCAGGACGGTCTTGGGGATTTTTAGCAGGGTTTGTTTTAATTCCTCGTCCGCGTGGGCCGTGCCCAGCAAGCCCTTCAACATGGGGCGGATTTCCTCCCGTATCTGTGGGTTGGCGACCAGAAAGATCCGGGCTTTTTCCACCGCCTCCCGGTACCTCGGCAGGATGGCATCAAGTTCCCTTCTTAGGGCATGGATTTGCTTCTGAAGTGCCCACCAATCGTTGTATTTGGCATAGGCTCCCTGCGGGGCTTCAATCGTTTTCCCCTCGTGAATGCGATAACGTTTGGCGGTTGATGGTTCCGCAATACGGGACAATGATTCACCCAGAATATACTGGTAACGGTGCAATTCCGGTAAAATTTCCCGGTAATGGGCCAGCCGCCGCGCATAGGTAGCATAAGCGACCCAGGCCCCGTCCGCACAGGCTATCTTCGTGCCGGTATCGTTGATCCGGTACCGTTTGCAATCATCCTGGCGCAGCAGCTTTCTAAATACATTGTTTTCCATTGTTACCCAATGGAATCACAGCTTGCCGGTTCCGTCAATAGGGCCGGGAAATTTTGCCCGTATTTGCCTGGTGCCGAGCGAATTACGAACGGGTTAAATTCCCCATTCAAACAAAAAAACACTATCAATTGCCCACACTTGGACTATGTGATATAGGATAGTTAAATTGATTTTTTATGCGGCAATTTGACGACACCAGAAGATTGGGACTGGAACTGGCCGGTCATCTCAATGAAAAATTTGCTCCCCTGGCTTGGCATGCAGACCATTCCTCACAGACCAATTCCTCCACCAGGGCTTTCTGGGATTTTGAACTGGTCTTGAGTTGTTCTGACAAAATCACCGAGCGCAAGCTGCTCAATCATTCGTTGTCCGAGTTTTTCCGGCAGCAAAACAGCGCTCCCAACGGTTTTGATTATTCACGGGTATGGTTCACCCTGGAGCCGGAAAATCTGCTGAAAATCTATTATCGTTCCACCCAAAAATTGCTGACTGCCGAGGAACAGGAGATAGTCCGTGATGAACAGTTCAAGGAATTTATTGATCGGGTCATTCGGGAACTGGACCGTTTGGAAGACCGCAACGACCTCATGGGATACAACATCGGCAAATTTAATGCCAAGCCCAGAGGCCAGTCTTTCGGCTTGGAATGCTGGCAAACCAATGAAACCATCATGGAGGCAAATATCCGCAATTGGGTTACTCCGCTTATAGCCAATACGCCTTTCTCTTATGAAATCCGTAATTTTATGACCGACATCGAGGGAAACAGCGTGCAGGCTGAGTTATACTTTTGGGAGCAAGCAACCTAACCGTCTAATCTGACAACAAACCGTCATACAAATTGTTGCCGATGCCCTTCGTCAAATTGGATAAAAAATTTAGCCCAACTACCGTGTTGCTTCCGTCAATGCCGATCTGCTTGAGCAACATCGGAGAAACGGATTCCGTGAGTTTTTTCTGCTCAACCACCAGCAACAGCGGATCGACATGGCTCCATTTGTCATCACCAGCCAGTTTCCATACCTGGGTCAGCAAATTAAACAATGCGGGCCAGTCAATCCATTGCGGTACCAAGTCAGAAGACGGCTGCGCATACAAAAAATTCCATTCCTTGGTCAGCAGAAATTGTTTTTCCCGGCCGGGCATCCGGGAACGGATTTGCCCGGATACTTCCATTTCATTCAGGCAGTCCTGGATGGTTTTCCTGAAAAAGTAGGTTTCCTTGGCAATGGCCGCCGGATGTGCTTCATCGTGAGTCAGCAGATAATTCATCACCTCGGCCCTGGCATTCACCCCGAATAGTGCACGCAACTTGACCAATAAACACGCCGGCAGGTTGTCCAAGGGGCGCAAACTCTTGGTTGAGCGCACATACGGAGACCGGGATAATCCGTATTTTTGGAAACGGTAATCCACGCTGCCAAAGTGGGGTGCCGATTCTCCCGTTTTTAACTTGAACAACGGTTCCACTTGCAACCGGCCGATATATTGCTCAACCAGTTCCTGTACCGACTGCCATTTCTTCAAGATGGCCTTTTCCCCCAGTAATTCCGCACAGGCCGCCAATACCCGGTCATCCCCAAACCGGGGATATTTTTTGCGCACGTTGCCCAGTCGCTGCATATTGAGCAAGTTGCCGTGGCTCAACAGCCAATCCAGCATTTCGTCAAACAACCGTGCGTCATATCTGGCAAACACCGTGCTGAACAGCAGCAACGCTTCCGGGTCAATGATCGGGCGGTCGGTGGAATAAACTGCTCCGCTTACCCCCAAGGCCGACCACTGCCGCCAAAGCAGATTAAGCATCCCCTCCAAAAAGAGCCGTTTGGAGTCGGGAGACAAATTAAAAGGTGAGTTGGGAAATAATCCGTTCATAACCTAGTTGCTTTAGCATGTCCAGATATTGCCCCCGAAACCCCGGCGAATCGTCCTGTTGCAATACCCAGCGGGATGCGGTTAATATTTCGCCCTCCGTCGGTTTTAATTCCAGCAAATCCATCAGGTGTTTCCCCGGCCCCTGATCGCAGGCGGCGTACAATTTAAAATGAATCTGGTCAAACCGGCTGACATAATAAACTGTCAGGCACAAGCCGTAATCCTTGCGTACCAGCCGACTGTCAAAGCCATCGGGAACGCCTGTTTTCAATTGATCGGACGGTCCCGTATTAAGCCAATTTTCCGGCAAGCTCAATGCCCTTTGCACATCCTTGGCCGCCGCCAGAAGTTCGTCCGGCAACGGACGCGGGTCAACAATGACTTCTTTATCCGAAAAATACCGCCCCAGTACATCCACATCCCGGGTGCTGCGCTGAATCAGGTTAAGGGCAAGCAAAGCTGAGCCACCACTCACAACCAAACCGAATGGCTGGGAACTTTGCAGCTCCAAACGCTCTCCCAGTAGTTGCAAAGCTCGCTCCAAGGAATCTGTACTTAGTTTGGCCATAGATATAGATTACCCGCTCATTATGAGTAGGTAAAGTATTAATTATTGCCTATGCTTTGCGATTTTATCCAATATCATGTTATTTAGGAAAGATATTAAACCACTTTTGTGCATCTTCCTTAGTTACCAATTCCCGATAATTGGCAAATACCATTTGTGGGCTGTTGCCCATTTCCGCACTGACTTGATGCTCGTTCTGCAAGATCGCGTAACGGTAGGAACAGAATGAATGACGTAATCCGTTTTTCTTCCATTTCACAATGGGATCGCATTTCGCCCCAACCACTTCCGCCGCAGTTTTTTCGGGACGTGTCAACGGGCTAACCAAGCCATCTTGCTTGGCTATTTTTTTCAACCAAGCAACGAGATTGGGTTGCATTTGGATCAACCGTCGCCCTTTGGTCTTGGCCTTGGATTTTTTAATCTCAATGTAGCCCCCAGCGAAATTGATCTCTGTCCATTCCATGCGAATGATTTCAGCCGTCCGGATTCCGGCGAAAGCTCCAAGGACAAGATACGGCAATACGTCCTCCCCAGCTCGGTCAAGCAACCGGCTCATTTCTTCGGGGGTAAAGATTTCGATTTCGCTGTCGTCGTTAACGCTGATTTTGACTTTTTCAGCCTCGGTTTTTCCCTCGGGCAAATAGCCGCGCTCGATTGCAAAGCGAAACAGGGTGACGATTACACGACGATAATTATCCTGCGAGCGAGAGTGCCCGCCGAGTGCATGCAGCCAGTCAGCTATTTCCTTGGAACTGATATTGCTGATATACCCGCTGAAAGCGTCCTTGAATTTCCCCAGACGAAAGTTCAAATCCCGACGATATTGTTCACTCTTGTGCTGCCGTTGTCTAATAAGTTCGACCACGATTTCCGGCACCATGCGTTGAGTAACTTTGCCATGACGTTTGACGTAAAAACGCGCCGCTTCCTGAATATTTGCGATACCACCGAGAATTTTATTGGCAGCAGCCCATTCATTAACCGCCGCATCCAATCGAACGGGGTAATTCTTTATGGCATCCAAGGCCCGCGTATAAGTCCATGCATCATCATCGGACAAGGATAAGATTTTGTGCTGACCTTCGTTTAGCTGGCGGGCGATTTTACGGGCTTCCTCTTTGGCTTTTTTATAGTCGGTAAATTGTTGAATCTTGCGCTTGCCTTCATAGTAATTTGCCACACTGAAAACTTTTCGCTGACCCCGATTTACGGTATAAATTTTAACAATGACCGAGCCTTCTTTAACTTCTTCAACATCGGATTTTCGTGTCATATTGCACATTTTGTGTGCAAAGTGTGTGCAAAACAAGAAAATAATGAATTTTCTAGAGTGGAGGCGGTGGGACTCGAACCCACGTCCTTAATCGAGAGAACGCCTGCCTCTACAAGCTTAGTGGTTGGTTGATTTTCGAGTCACGGGTTGCGCAACCACACGCTCCGAAACCTTAGCCTCCGCGTCAATTCACTCCGCAAGCCGGCGACTCACTTTGCGGACAGCCCTGCTAATAGCGTCTTATTCCCCTAGCAGGGGTTGGAGATAAGACGTCACGGCAACTTAGGCCGCGAGAGCCAACTCTTCGTTAGCATTTAATTTTTTGAACCGGGTGATTAACGAGGCCAACCAGTTCAGTCCTCGGCTTGCCACAGACGCACGTTCGAGAAAGTCGAAACCGAGCGCCCCCTTGTCATTTAGACGTTAACAGTATAGCCTTTCCTGAATGACAGGCAACTTATTCCGCATCTCCCTTGGCATTCTGCTTCTCACTGTGAGTGCCTACCATGAATGCCCCGCCCAGGATGATGCGTTGCAGTCGCCGTTTGAACCCTCACTAGGTCTCGCCATTCCGTTGAAACAAGGAGCTGAGCAGGTATTGGTCACTCAAAAATTCTTATTAAACAACAACGTCATCATCCAACCCGGCGACCAGATTCGCGTGATATTTCCCCGCCCCGAGGTTAACGACAGGGACGTGCGGATGAAAAATTCCAAGAAAAACCTGGAAAGCACGTTCTCCCGTCAACCCAGCAAGATCGGTAGCCATGACGACGAGTACACCGAATCCGCCATCTATCGCGCGGCACTCGACCGTTCAACTAAGACTGTCTGGAAAAATGAAATGGTATTCCGCGGTTACATCGACCGGATGGACCTGACCAACAACATTCTGGTGTTTCAACATCCCGGTTCCGAGCAATTGACCGTCGACCTGTTTTCATTCCCGCAAGACCTGTTCCTTGGCGAAAGCAACGGCAAGATTACCGTGCTCGCGGTACGCAAGGAATCACAATCCGAAAAGCTCGGCATTAGCGCCGGAGCCACGCTAAGTGCCATGAATGGCAAGCCCCTCGCCAACCTGGAGGATTTCCGCAGCCGCTATTTCAACGAAAAGACCAGCCTGGAAGACCAAAATAAACCCATGGTAATGACCTTCATCCTCAAGGGGGAAACCACGCCAAAAGACCTGACCTACAAACTGCCCATTTCGCTTAACAGCAACGCATTGATGATGGATTTGCCCGATCCCAACACGGCTCCGAAGCCTTCCGCCAGTGGCACCACGGCAAAACCGGCGCAATAATATTCAATGTTTCGACGCCGTCAATTGGTCGCGCAATTTCGTCGTTAGCGGACAGGCAACCAATGGTTCGCCATCAAACTCTGTTAACGGCATGACTCCGATCCTGCTATTGGTCAAAAAAATCTCGTCGGCACTTTGCAACGCCGCTAACGGCGATCTGACCTGCCGAACCTCTCCAGAAAAATTCTCCAATACCCAGCGACGAATCACCCCGCTACGGCAGCCGCAAGCCAGCTCTGGGGTAAACAACACTCCGTCCTTAAACCAAAACACATTGGCCATCGCCGCCGAGGCGATTTCACTGTTCTCATTCAATAACAACATCTCGTCCCAGGAACCGCGTTCCAGCCAAGCCTGATAGTGCAACAAATAACTCAATGTCTTGTAACGCGATTCCCACGCCAACGACGAAAGCCGCAACGGCGAGACCGCAACGCGATAACTTTCCGGCAACGCCGGCAATCCGGGAGTAAACGACGCATGCAATGCCGACGGGGTCAAAAACCACCGCCAGATTCCGGTTCCACGCGGCGTCATGGTCAACGCCGACAAGTCAGGCAACTTGATTCCCAAGGCTTGCGCCGCCTCGCGCAAATTCTGCTCATGCCAGTCGCGAAACTGCACCGTGCCGGATTTCACGATTAGCGTCTCAAAAGTTCCCAAACCGTAACGAAATCCCAAATCTTCAATTCCAACCGACGCCTTCTTGCCGAACATTTCATAAATGCCCTTCAACTCCGCCTTCAACTGTCCAAACCCGCCAATCGATTCGTCCGTCATAAATTTATTTCTGTCTTCCAATTTCGGTTTTCAGCCTTTCATAAACAGCAAACGCTTCCTTCAAGGCCCGTGCCTTGTGCCCGGTTTCCGCGAACTCGTCATTAGCGTCCGAACCACTGGTAATCCCGCTGCCGGTCATGAATGACAAGCAAT
This sequence comes from Verrucomicrobiales bacterium, assembly GCA_031256975.1. Taxonomy (GTDB): domain Bacteria; phylum Verrucomicrobiota; class Verrucomicrobiia; order Methylacidiphilales; family JAAUTS01; genus JAIRPN01. Next base: position 48,110 of record JAIRPN010000005.1, read on the forward strand.
TGTCACGCCATTCCGCGGTGCGGATCGCGATGTTAAATTGTGCGCTGCCGTCATAACCGAAATACCCGATCGCCCCGGTGAAAAAACCACGTTCAAAAGGTTCCAGCTCATCGATAATCTCCATCGCCCTCTTCTTCGGCGCCCCGGTGATCGAACCTCCCGGGAAACAAGCCCGCAACGCCTGCACCGGAGAAATTCCCTCTCGCAATTTTCCCTCTACCGTGGAGACCAAATGAAACACATGCGACAGTTTTTCGCAAACCAGCAACTCGTCCGCCCGTACCGAACCGTATTCGCAAATCTGCCCCAGATCATTGCGCTCCAAATCGGTAATCATCACCAGCTCCGCCCGCTCTTTCGGCGACGCTAACAGCGAAGCTTCGTTCCGGCGGTCTTCCTCGTCATTAGCGCCGCGCGGCTTCGTGCCCTTGATCGGCTTGGTCACCACCCGGCCATCCCGGATGGCCAGGAACAATTCCGGCGAAGCACTCAACAAGGTTCGGTCGGCCCCGATGCAATAAGCCGCCAGCGGCGAGGCAGTCAGCGACCACAAAATCTTGAAAAAAGCCCACGCATCGAAATCGCGAACCTCACGTACAAAGGTTCGCGCCAGATTCGCCTGGTAAATATCCCCGCTGCGGATGTATTCCTGCGCCGCCCTGACCATTTGCGTGTACTGCCGCAAATCAATCGCCTCACCCCAGCCGGATAATTCGCCGTCGCCAAGCGCCGGATTCACCCGTTCGCCAAGGAATTCACGCGCCGATGCCGCACGCAATTGCGGATAAAAGGCAAAGTCAAAATCCCCCTCGTAGGTAAAATAACCCACTGCCGCACCGGGTGGATGAAATTCGTCATTAGCGCCACCGCGACAACGCTTGCGAAGTTCCGCATCCAGCAAATCCCAGTCCCGCCAACTGCCGCGCAAACGATATTCCGGCTCGTCGAACAGATAGACGCAATCATCTATCCCGTGCCGCAACAACGCCGCTGTTAGCGCCCCGTTCATAAATAAAACGGCTTGCTGACTTCCCGGAGCAATTTTTCATCCACTCCCGGCCCCACCACGCCAAGCGACATCCTGCCCGGCCGGAACAACTCGCGCGCCACCGCTTGTACTCCCTCCGTGGTTACCTTTTCCAAATCCTGCAACATTTCTTTCGGCTGCAGCATATAACCCAAGCCGATTAACGATTCCCCCATCCACATCATGCGGCTGGTGGTGCTTTCCAAGTGCAACTTGATCTGCCCGATCAAATAATCCTTGGCCTGCCGCAACTCCTTGTCCGACACGCGGCGTTCAACGGTCTTTTGCAATTCTGCCGCCACCAGTTTCAACGCCTTGCCCAGCTTGGCGGAATCGACGCCCGCCTGCACGTAAAAAGCCCCGGTCTCACGAAAATGCGCGGTGGTCGAATTGATTGAATAAGCCAGTCCGTGCTTTTCACGCACCGTCTGGAACAGGCGCGAACTCATATTCTCGCCGAGAATCACACTGAGCAATTTCAAGGCATAACGCCGTGGATCGGTTTTCGGGTAAGCCAGAACCCCGAGCGCCAGATGACATTGCTGGATCGGCTTGTCGATCGGTACCAAAGTCACCTGTTTGGTGGTTAGCGGCCTGTAGGCAGGAATTTTTTCGTCTTCTCCGTGACGTGACATCTTGAGGTACTTGGCAAGCAGTTTCCTCACCTTCTCCTCATCAACACCACCGGCGACGCTAACCACCAACGATTCCGGACTATAATGCTGACGCCAAAAATCCATCAAATCCGCTCGTCTCATCTCCGTCACCGATTCCGGCGAACCGGCAATCGGCCGGCCAATGCCGTACTTCGGCCAGATCGCCTGATTGAGCTTTTCCGTCACCAAGCTCGAGGGCTGATCCTCATACATGCGGATTTCCTCCAAAATCACCCCACGCTCGCGTTCGATTTCCTCCTTGGGAAAATTGGAATTCCACAACATGTCGAACAACACGTCCAGCGCCAGATCGAGATGATCGGCATCCAGCCGTGCGTAATAACAGGTCATCTCCTCGGCGGTAAAGGCGTTCAGATCACCGCCACGGCTTTCGATCTCCTGGGAAATTTGCAGGGCATTGCGCCGCCGGGTTCCCTTGAACAGCATGTGTTCCAGAAAATGCGCCCCGCCATACAGTCCTTTTTTCTCAAACAACGACCCCGTGCGAAACCACAACCCCACCGACACGCTATCCACATGCGGCATCGAACAAAACGCCAATGACGATCTCCCAACTTGCAACGACTCATAAGCCACCATAAACCTTAAAAATAGCCTCCCGGACAGGCGCGGCAAGACATTGTCCCGTCACAACTTCAAAATCTTCTTCAGCTCTACCACGCAGGGATTTTCGCCGTTAGCGGGTTCCACCAGATAATATTGCATCAGCGGTTTCGGATTTTTCAACGGCTTGAATACTGTTCCCTGACCGCAATAGTACGCCAGATTTTCGCTCAGGAACGTCACCCCCAACCCCGCCGCCACCATGTTGACCGCCAGAATACGGCTTTGCGCCTCTTCGATGATCTTCGGCACGAACCCGGCATTCTGGCAACTGCTCATGATATTGCTGAACAAGCCCGGATTCACCTGGTACGGAAACAGGATGAAATTCTCCTTCGCTAACGACAACAACGAAATTTCCTTTTTCACGGTTAGCGGGTGATTGTCAGGCAAAACGATGCCCATGGCCTCGGTGGCAATCGGCGTACTGGTAATGCCGTGCACATTGCCGACCAATGAAATAATCGCCGCGTCCAGCCGCTGCAACGACACCTCGCGCGCCAGTTGCTCGGAGTGTTCCTGCTTCAGTTGCAACAACACCTTCGGCAGCCGCTGCCGCAAACTGCGCAGCAGCGAGGGCAAAAAACTCGCCATTGCCGATTCCGTGTAACCCAACGCCAACGCTCCCCGTTCACCATTGGCGGCCTCACGGGTTTCCTTGACCAAGGCTTCGACATCATTCAACAGCTCCGCCACACGTCCGTACAAGAATCGTCCAGCATGCGTCAATTTCACACTGCGCTTGTCACGGTCAAACAACGGCTTGCCGATTTCCTCCTCCAATTGCTGGATCTGCCGCGACAGGGCCGGCTGGGTCAAATTCAACTCCTCTGCCGCACGACGGAAATTCAGATGATCGGCCACCATCTGGAATGACTTCAACAATCTGAGCTCGATATTCATTGATGCATTAAATTTATCACAAAATAAAAAAATACTACTTCTAATTTATCACAAAACACCGCACAATCTTCGCAAACAAACGCAAAAGGATTTTTATGGGTAAAACATTATTCGAGAAAGTTTGGGACGCGCATACCGTCACGGTATTGCCGAACGGCCAGACACAATTATTGATCGGCACACACTTGATCCACGAGGTCACCAGCCCGCAGGCCTTCGCCATGATCCGCGAATTGGGCTTGAAGGTCAAATTCCCGCACCGCACCTTCGCCACGGTCGACCATATCGTCCCAACCGACGTGATGTTCGAGCCTTTCGCCGACCCCTTGGCCGACGCGATGATGAAGGAATTGCGCAAGAACTGCGCCGAATTCGGCGTCACCTTCTTTGACCGCAACACCGGCAAACAGGGCATCGTCCACGTCGTCGGGCCGGAACAAGGCATCACCCAACCCGGCACCACCATCGCCTGCGGCGACTCCCACACCTCCACCCACGGCGCGTTCGGCGCGATCGCTTTCGGCATCGGTACCACCCAGGTGCGCGACCTGTTGGCCACCCAGACCATGGCCTTGGGCAAATTGAAAGTCCGCCGCATCGAAGTGAACGGCAAATTGCGTCCCGGCGTTTATGCCAAGGACGTGATCCTGCACATCATCCGCACCTTGGGCGTCAATGGCGGCACCGGCTTCGCCTATGAATACGCCGGCGAAGTGTTCGACAATTTCACCATGGAAGAACGCATGACCGTTTGCAACATGTCCATCGAGGGCGGTGCGCGCGTCGGCTACGTCAATCCGGATGAAAAAACCTTTGAATTCCTGAAAGGCCGTCCCTATTCCCCGCAAGGCGCGGAATGGGACAAAGCCGTGGCACGTTGGAAATCCTTCGCTTCCGACAAGGACGCCAAGTATGACGACATCGTTGTCATTCAGGCTGAAAGCATCGAACCGACCGTGACCTGGGGCATCACCCCCGGCCAGGGCGTGTTCATCAGTGAAAATATCCCGACTATCGAGGCTTCACCCGAAAGTGAAAAAGCCTTGATCAAGGAAGCCTTGGAACACATGAAGTTCGAAGGCGGTACTCCGATCAAAGGCAAAAAGATCAACGTCGCCTTCTTGGGGTCCTGCACCAACGGTCGCTTGAGCGATTTCCAGGAAGCGGCGAAATACTTGAAGGGTCGTCACGTCGCTCCCGGCGTGAAGGCTATCGCAGTGCCCGGCTCTCAAGTCGTCGCCGCCTTGTGCGAAAAATTAGGCTTGGACAAAGTATTCACGGAAGCCGGTTTTGAATGGCGCGCCGCGGGTTGCTCCATGTGCTTGGCGATGAACCCCGACAAATTGGTCGGCGACCAATTATGCGCCAGCTCCAGCAACCGTAACTTCAAGGGCCGTCAAGGCAGCGTCACCGGACGCACCCTGTTGATGAGCCCCGTCATGGTCTGCGCTGCTGCCGTCACTGGCGAAGTCAGCGACGCCCGCGAAGTATTCAAGGCATAAACGCTAACCACAACTCACTAACTACTATTTACTGAAAGAACATTATGGCATTGGCAAAAATCACCCAAGTAAGCGGACGGGCTGTTCCCGTACGCGGCGACGATCTGGACACTGACCGCATCATTCCCGCGCGTTACATGAAATGCGTGACCTTCGATGGTCTCGGCGAATTCATGTTTTACGATGTGCGCTTTGATGAACAGGGCAACCAGAAACAACATCCCTTGAACGAGGAACGTTTCAAAGGCGCCACCATCCTGATTAGCGGCAATAATTTCGGCTGCGGCAGCTCCCGCGAGCACGCCCCGCAGGCCATCTACCGCTACGGCATCCGTGCCGTCATTGCCGAAGGCTTTGCCGAAATCTTCTTCGGCAACTCCACCACCCTGAGTCTGCCATGCGTCAGCGTCAGCCGCGCCGACCGCGAGACCCTGCAACAAATGGTGGAAAAGGACGCCAATACCGAGATCACCGTGGATCTCGAAAAGAAAACCGTCACCGCCAACGGCAAGGTATTCCCCTGTGACATCCGCGAAAGCGCCCGTCAGGCCCTGACCAGCGGACATTGGGATCCCATCGCCGAATTGCTGGAAAGCGGCAAGAAAGTCGACGAGGTAGCCGACAAAGTCGGCTACATGGCCGTCCGCTAATGATGAAAGTCGCGGAAACCTTCGACCGCTTCGCTCAGTCTTATGATGAAGACCGTCGAAAATTGATTCCGCGGTTCGACGATTTCTACGGCACGCTAACGGCGCAGATTCCCTTTCCTGAATCTGCGCCCGTGCAAATCCTCGACATCGGTGCCGGTACCGGCCTGGTATCCGGCATGTTGTCGCAAAAATTCACCTGGGCGCATTTCACGCTGACGGATATTTTGGAAAAAATGCTGTCGCAGGCACGGGAACGTTTCGCTAACAGCGAACGGCACCAGTTCAAAATCCTGAACAGCCTCGATCTGGCTTTCGACAGCCAATTCGACGCGGTGGTTTCCGCGTTATCCATTCACCACCTCGCTAATGACGAAAAGACCGCGTTGTATCAAAAGATTTATCGCGCCCTGAAACTCGACGGCATTTTTATCAACGCCGATCAAGTGCTCGGTCCAACGCCGGAATTGGAACGGCAATACCACGAGCACTGGCTCACTCACATCTACAACTCCGGCAACACGGAAGAAAAAATCCAAGGAGCCTTGGAACGAGTCAAAATAGACCTCAACGCGCCGCTGGCGGACAATCTCAACTGGTTAAGCGCCGCGGGTTTCACAAACGTCGATTGCTGGTTCAAATACTACCGCTTCGCCGTGTTTGGCGGGGAAAAAGGCCGCTGACAACGCCACGGCATTCCTGGCATTAAAGGCATTACAGGCTTTTCAACTGGTCCCGCAATTGTGCGGCCTGCTCGTAGTTCTCGGAATGAATGGCCTCGGCCAACGCCTGCTCCAGATCCTGTCGCTGGGATTCGGTCTCGATCTGCTTTTGCAAATTGTGCGGAATTTTTCCGGTATGATGGCTCGCCCGCTGGGCGTCATGCAAGGCTTCCTTCACGATATCGGTAAACACCTCGTAACATTTCGGGCAACCCAGACGCCCGGTTTTGCGCAGTTCCTGCTCACTAAAACCGCAAACCGGGCAGGATTTGACCTTGGTCTTGGCCTGGAAAGTCGAGCCTTTCAGCAACAGATCGGTCAGGCTGAATCCGGCGGATTGGTTCACCCCCATTTCGCGGGCGCACTTCTCACACAGGTCGACCTTGCGCATCTCGCCCTCGACAATCTGCGTTAAAAAAACCGTTGCCTCTGACGCGTGGCATTTTTCGCAAATCATGTTCTGCTCCTCAGCCTCACGCTAACCGCAAGATCGCCATTAGCGATGGCCTATTTGAATATAGGCGCGCCGGTGCTGCGGGTCAACTTGCGGTAGGCTTCGATGAATTTACGGGTCCACGGGCCCATCTTGCCAGAACCAATCACACGGCCGTCCAGCTCTCGCACGGGCACGACTTCCGCGGCGGTGCCGGTGAGGAAAATCTCATCGGCCACCCACAGGTCGTAACGGGTCAGGTTCGCCTCGCTGATGGTGATACCCACTTCGGGCGCCAAATCCATCACCGATTGGCGGGTAATGCCGCCGAGCGCACCCGCACTGATGGGCGGGGTGGTGATCTTGCCGTTCTTCAACACGAAAATGTTGTCAGCCGAGCATTCGGCGACGTAGCCTTCGTGATTGATGACAATCAGTTCGTCCGCGCCGGCGAGGTTGCCTTCAAGACGCGCCAAAATCTGGTTCAAATAATTGAGCGACTTGATCGCCGAACTGAGCGAGCTTTGCGGAATGCGCTGCGTCGCGGCGGTGATCAGCTTCAAACCCTTCTCGTAAACCTCCTCGGGATAAATAGTGATACCGGTGGCGATACAGAAAATCGTCGCCTTCGGGCATTTGTTCGGGTTCAGGCCCAAATCGCCCACACCACGAGTCACCACCAGACGGATATAAGCATCCTTCAGGTCGTTCTGGCGGCAGGTTTCCAGCACCACTTCCTCCACCTCGGCATGGGTCAGCGGAATATTGAGCATGATCGCCTTTGCCGAATCGAACAAGCGGTCGACATGCTCCTTCAGGCGATACACCCGTCCGCTGTAGGCGCGAATGCCTTCAAACACGCCATCGCCATAAAGCAATCCATGATCGAAAACCGAGATCTTCGCGTCTTCCCTACTATAGAACTTCCCATCGAGATAAATTTTCATTACTTGTCTTCCAGTCTGCCGCCAACCAGCCGATAACGCAAATCCATTCGTTGCGCAATCGCCTCGTCATGAGTTACCAATACCACCGATTTGTCCCGTTTCCGCGCCAAATCAAGCAATAAACCTAGCACAACTTCGCTGTTAGCGGGATCCAAATTCCCGGTCGGTTCGTCGGCAAGGATGATCGCCGGGTCATTGACCAGCGCCCGGGCAATGGCGGCACGCTGCTGTTCACCGCCGGACAGCTCCGCCGGGCGATGATCCATTCGTTGTTGCAAACCGACTTGCTCGATCAATTCCAACGCCAACGACAAACGGTCCCGACGCTGGAAAGCCGCCGGCAACAGGATGTTTTCCAGCACACTGAGTTCCGGCATCAGATGATAGGATTGGAAAATGAAGCCAACCGAGTCCGCCCGCCAGCGGGACAGTCCATTCCGGCCATTGGCGTAAATCGACTCGCCACGCCAAAGCACTTCTCCTTGGCTCGGCTGCACCAAGCCTCCGATCACATTAAGCAAGGTCGTCTTCCCCGACCCCGAACTGCCGCTAATGGCGATCGTGCCCGACAACGGAATGGAAACCGACACGTCCTTGAGCACCTCGATCTGTTGGCCATGCCCAAAGGGAAATGCCTTGCTGATATTCTTAAGCTCCAGGAAATTCATCGTCGTTAGCGTCACTCCGCATGCAAGGTTGTCGCCGGATCCACCCGTAGCGCCGCAAAAGCCGGGAACAATGCCGCCGCCGTACTCAGCACGATACCCGACATCGCGATCCAGAAAATCATCCAGCCGTCCGCCACGGCGGGAATCTGCGCAAAATGATAAATTTCCGGAGGAAACACATCGACGTGGAAGGTATTGCTCAACCACAGGCTGAATTCATTGCGGTACGACAATACCAAATAACCCACCGCCACCCCAAGGCCGGAACCAACCACGCCAATCACAAAACCATACAGGGTAAAAATACTGACGATCTGCCGGTCACTGGCACCCAGTGCCTTCATCAAGCCAATCTCCCGCGCCTTTTGCACCGTTACCGTGATTAGCGTGCTGCTCAAGCCAAGGGCGGCGACAATAATGATAAAAAACAAAATGAACGCCATCACCCGCCGCTCAACGGCAACCGCGCCGAACAAGGATTTGTTCTGGTCCATCCATGTCAGCGCCTGGTAAGGCGGTGGCAATTTGGCATTCAACTCATCTTTCAACTGAAAGGCCTTCATCGGATCATCCGTGCAGACAAAGAGGCCATGTACTCCCATGCCCAAATCGTATAAACGTTGCGCTTCGCTCAGGTTAAGCAGGATAAAATTACCGTCATATTCGTAGAATCCGGTCGAAAAAACCGCGGCAATGGTATATTCGCTCGGCAGGTAATATTCCTGCTCCTTGGCATCTTTCGACTGGGTCATGCGACTGATATTGCGCGGCGAATAGACCACGATCTTGTCACCAATCCGCGCATGGTTGCGCATCGCCCAGTCGGCGCCAACCCATACCGAGTCCGGCGTCAGCGTTGCGCTGCCGCCCATCACCGCGTTCTTCATGGGAATGACCTTTTCGCTGCTTTCCTGGTCGATACCGCGGATATACGGCGTGGAGATGCGGTTGTTGGCTTCCACCAAAACAGGTCCGAGCACGAACGGCGTGGTCGCCACCACTCCGGATTGTTTTTTGACCAGTTCGTCAATCTCCTGCCAATTGCGCATGATGCCGAAATTGGTGACCGTGACATGAGCGTTAAACCCGACAACCTTGTCGCGCAGTTCCTTCTCGAAACCCTCCATCACCGACAACACCAGAATCAGCACGCCGACTCCCAGCAACACGCCTAACAGTGATAGCACCGTGATCACGGAAACAAAGTTCCGCTTGGGCCGCAGGTATCGCAACGCGATGAACAATTCGACAAAACGATGCACGGCTCCAAACTGCCGCAATCCGTTACAGCGTCAAACTTGAAATAAATACATTGCTTGCGATTGGTGTCGGAAACGGGCATTATCGCAGCCATCTGCAGGCTCCCGTAGCTCAGTGGATAGAGCAGCGGATTTCTAATCCGTTGGTCGCAGGTTCGAACCCTGCCGGGAGCGCTTTCACGCTATTTTGCCTCGACGCTAATGGTGAAAATCTTGGTCGGTTCCTTGTCGTCCTCAAACGAGCGTTTGTAATCGATGTTGACGGCACCATTGCCGGCACCCATGGATTTGACTTTCAAGATCCACAATCCGCCACCGCCAATCCTGTCGCTTTCAGGATGATATTCCGGATTGCGCTCGCTCAACAAAAACTCCGGCAAGGGACGCAAGTACCAATTAAAACCGGTGGTGGGATTTGACGGCAGGCTGATGACCACTGTTTGTCCCCGCTTGACCGCAACGCGGGTGCCATTGTCTTTCTCGGTCAACAGCAACGCGTCGGTAGTCATGGCACCGAGCATACTGCAACAGGCAGGTGAATCAGCTTGCTTGGCGGATGACTCCACAGACCCGCTCTTTTTGCAGGATAACAGGGTAAAAATCGCCGCGAGGGACGCTAACAACAAAAGCGTAAAACCTTGATTGCGCATGGCTTCATGTTACCCAACCGGAGGCTAATGACAAAGCTATTCGGCAAATTTCAACCTGCGCCAGGAACTGTTGTCGTGAAAATCGGGGCGCGGCGGCGTTGATGTGGTCGAGACCACCGGTTTGTCCTCGCCGCGGGTGTAATCATACCGGCAAAAACTCGCCAGCCATTCGTCTCCGATCCTCAGTGACCGAGGCAAACAAAACATGGACTGTGGAATCAACGCCAGCACCCGCCAGAGATTTTTTTCTCTCGTGATTAGCGTCTCCGACTTGAATGAGTGCGGCGGCAAGCCGATGCCGTCCAGCCAGTTTCCTGCCTGTTGTTTACCCAGCTCCCGGAAAAACTTCTCGCTCGGGTACAACAATTGCAAATGATGATTCTCCGGCGTGACATGGAATTCCCAATAGGCTTCACCGGGCAGCGGACGGTAAAACAATTCCAGCACATCGCCGGTTTTCCACGATTTTTGATTTTCGCCGTCAGCGGAGTTGGCAATGTCGCGGTCTTGTAATTCAGCGTAAACACCGATCGAATCGTCAGTCCAAAACGGCCAGACCGACGCCGGCATAAATCGTTTATCCGGCTCCGGCAACCAACTCTGCGCCATATGCACGGGTTGCTGAACAGTCAATAATTCCGCGGCAATCAGCAAATCATACGGATTCTGTTTGAGGTATCGGCAATGAAGATCGGACATAAAACGCACCATGCATTGATTTTTGCGTGGCACAGATTGTTAGCTTCGCTTATATTACAAGCATGCTCAAGAAGATTATCATTATCGTCGGCATCATCGTTCTGTTAATCCTGATAGTAATTGGCGCCGGAGCCTACTGGGGCTTGAGCAAAGTCAACAGTCCGGAAGGCAAACAACTCATTATCGCCAAAATCAGCGAAAGCACCGGCATTGACCTTGAGATTGAAAAATTGCACATCGGCCTGTTTTCCACACGGATCGACAACATCAGCATCCCGGCGGCCAAGGGCAACGCCAATGGCGAAAAATTCCTGCAGGTGAAGGATGTCATTGTTAATTACAGCATCCTGCAATTGTTGCGCTCTCCCATCACCGTCGCTAAAATCGAAATCGACAACCCGGCCGTGATCGTGAGGCAGGACAGCAGCGGCGCTTTGCAATTGCCGATTGAAAAGGCTCCCGGCACCGCCGCACAACCGGAGCAACCCTCTGGCAAACCGCTCACGCTTTCCCTGCCCGAGATTTATGTACGCAACGCCAGCGCCACGATCTTCGCTTCCGACAACTCGGTCTTGTTCGCCGTGAAGGACGCCAATCTGCAGGCGTCCTACGACAAGCTGGGCAATTCACAACAGGCCAAGGGCAATTTGAAAATCGGCAAAGCCACCGTCACGCCGGGGCTTAGCGTGACCGATCTCAATCTGCCGCTGGAATTCACTAACAATAAGCTGACTGTCAGCAAATTTCAGGGGTCGGTTTACAACGGTGCCCTGACCGGCAACGCCAATGTGAATCTCGGCGCTACTCCCGCCACCTTCGGTACGGACGTCGCCATCAGCAAGGCCGACCTTAGCGCCATGTTGGCCGATCTCGGCAGCGACCCGAACACCATCATTGGCAAACTTGACTTGAATTTCGAAGGCAACGGCAACCTGGATGCGCCCAAGAATCTGACGGGTAAAGGCAACCTATTGATCCCCTCACCGGTTATCGGCAAACTGAAAAGTTACCAGAACTTGACCGGCATCATCGGTACCATTGGCGGAGTTTCCGCCCTGAAGGAAGGCAAATTCGACAACATCAAAACTTCCTTCACCATGGCCGAACAGAAAATCCAGTTAACTCCCCTGGAAGTCAATTCCCAGAATATTTCCATCAGCCTGAGCGGCCCCCTGGGTTTTGACAAAAGTCTCGACCTGAAGGGAGAGGTCGATCTGGCTCCCGGCCTCCTGCAAGTTGCGCAAACTGTGGAAAACATCATCGGCGCCGTCAATGCGATCAAGAATCCCGATGCGCAACAACCCGTCAACAACGAAACCAAGACTCCCAGCAAGATCAAGTTTCCACTTGCTGTCGACGGGACCACCGACGATCCCAAAATCAGCCTGGACACCGGCAACCAAAATAATAATGCTCCGCAAACCCAGCAGGAAAAAAATCAAAACCTGATCAACGGACTTAGCGACATGTTCAACAAAAAGAAAAACAACGAACCAGCCCCTGCTCCGGCAACCCAGCCCTCCACACCGGCAACACCCTCAACCCCGACGGACAACCAGCCGGCGGAACAGCAACAAATGCAGTAAAGCAAACGCTAACGGCGAAATGCCGCTAGCGAACAAAACAAGGCTGGGGTTATTGACCGTTAGCCTGCGTGTTACCGGGACCGTCATAACACAATAGTCGCGATGGGTTTTTGTATACGCGATGCACGAAATTGACGAACTGTTGTTGCAGCCCTGATGTCAGGGATCCCCGCTGCATTTGCCAATACCCAAGCCCGCCTTCTCGCTTAATTCACCGGACAGGAGTCAGTTAAAATAAAATATGATTGAATCTAATCATATTGATTGGTTTAATGTCAGTTGAACTTACGCATACTTATGACAAACAAACAATCCGCCTATCAATACGTCAACTATTCATGGGATGATGCCTCGGCATCCAAGCTTTCACCGGCCGAACGGCTGGTTTACCGTTCCAACCTGCTCGGTTCTGACCAGCGCATCACCAACACCGGAGGCGGAAACACATCCTCCAAACTGATGGAACAAGATCCGCTCAGCGGTGAACAGGTCGAGGTCTTGTGGGTCAAGGGTTCCGGCGGCGATTTGCGCACCGCCAAAAAGGACAATTTTTCCTCGCTCTACCAGCAAAAACTCATCGATTTGCAAAAGAACTATGCCAAACGCGCTGACAAAGGGCTGAAGTCGCAGGCAGAGGACGACATGGTCGGCATGTACCCCCATACCACCTTCAACCTGAATCCCCGCGCCTCGTCGATTGACACGCCGCTGCACAGCTTCCTCAGCGGCAAGCATGTCGACCACATGCACCCCAACGCGATCATTTCCATCGCCGCCAGCCGCCGTTGCGAGGAATTGACCAAGGAAATCTTCGGCGGTGAAATGGCCTACGTTCCCTGGATGCGTCCCGGCTTCGAACTCGGCCTTGCCATGCAGGAAATCGAACGGAAGAACCCCAAGATCCAGGCCATCATGATGGGCCAGCACGGTTTCATTTCCTGGGACAATGACGACAAGGCATGCTACGAAAAAACCCTGGCTTTCATTGAAAAGGCCGCGACTTACATCGAGTCCAAATACGCTGCCAAGGGCGGTGATACCAAGGCCTTCGGCGGTGCCAAATGCCAGTCCCTGGACCAAGCCAAGCGCCAGGAAGTTTTCGCCAAGATTCTGCCCTGGCTGCGCGGCAAGGTCAGCCAGCACAAACGCTTCATCGGCACTGTGCAGGACGACGTAAAAATCCTGCGTTTCGTCAACTCCAAGGAGGTTCCGCGCTTGTCAGCACTCGGCACCAGTTGCCCCGACCATTTTCTGCGCACCAAGATCAAGCCGCTGTATGTCGACTGGAACCCGCAGGCCGAGGATGTCGCTTCGTTAAAACAGAAACTTGAAACCGGATTGGTAAAATATCGCGAGGATTACGCCGCTTATTACAACAAGTGCAAACACTCAAATTCCCCAGCCATGCGTGACGCCAATCCCACAGTCATCCTGATTCCCGGATTGGGCATGATCGCCTGGGGCAAGGACAAGAGCGAATCGCGCGTCACCGCTGAGTTCTACAATTGCGCCGTAGAAGTCATGCGTGGCGCCGAAGCGATCGATGAATACATCGCCCTGCCGCAACAGGAAGCTTTTGATATCGAATACTGGTTGCTGGAAGAAGCCAAATTGCAGCGAATGCCCGCTGAAAAAGAACTCGCCCGCCAAATCATCATCGTGGTTGGCGCGGGCAGCGGCATCGGCAAGGAAACCGCGCACCGCTTGGTTAAGGACGGCGCGCATATTGTTTGTGTCGACCTGAATGCAGACGCTGCCAATGCCACCGCCAAGGAAATCACCGACAAATACGGACTCGGTATCGGAGTCGCCGGCAGCGGCATTTCCGGTTGCGGCCCGGCCATTGGCCTGTCCTGTGACATTACCAAGCGTGACAGCATCCGCCACATGCTCGATCAAGTCGCGCTGGCCTACGGCGGCTTTGATTCCATCGCCGTGACCGCCGGTATTTTTGTACCGAGCGACACCACCGGCCACATTCCCGACGACAAATGGGCGCTCACCTTCAACATCAACGTGACCGGCAGTTACTTGGTCGCCGATGAAGCCTTCAAGACCTGGAAGGAACAAGGCTTGCGCGGCAATCTGGTGCTAACCACCAGCGCCAATGCCGCCGTCGCCAAGAAGGGCAGCCTCGCCTACGACACCAGCAAGGCCGCTGCCAATCATCTGATCCGTGAACTGGCCATCGAGCTTTCCCCGCTGGTCCGCGTCAACGGCGTCGCTCCCGCCACCGTGGTCAAGGGCAGCGCCATGTTCCCGCGCGACCGTGTCATCGGTTCGCTGGCGAAATACAACATTCCTTACACCGAGGACGAGGCCACCGATTCCCTGGTCAACAAGCTGGCGCAGTTCTATGCCGACCGCACCCTGACCAAGTCGCCGATTGTCCCCGCCGACCAGGCAGAAGCCTACTTCATTCTGCTGACCCAACGCCTGAGCAAGACCACCGGTCAGGTCATCACCGTGGACGGCGGGCTGCACGAAGCTTTTCTGCGTTAAGAAAAACATCATGGGAAACACCACGAGGTCACAGGTTCGAATCCTGTGATCTTTTTTATTGCCTCGGCCTAACTTGCCACTATCCGGTCATCCGCTATAGTTTTGCCTCATGGGGAAACGGCGCCGTGATGTGCGCCATCTTGCATTTATGGAAACCAACCGACTGGAAGCTTTTAGTGACGGCGTGTTCGCCATTATCATCACCATCATGGTGCTGGAAATGAAGGTGCCGCATGGCTCCGATTGGTCCGCATTGCAACCGGTCCTGCCGGTATTCCTGAGTTATGTGCTGAGCTTCATCTATGTCGGGATTTACTGGAACAATCACCATCACCTGTTGAAAGCCTGCCCGCATGTCAATGCGGCGATCCTGTGGTCCAACCTTCACTTGTTGTTCTGGCTGTCGTTGCTGCCCTTTGTCACCGGCTGGATGGGAGAAAATCATTTCACCACCGCACCGTCGGCCTTATATGGCGGCGTGCTGTTGTGCTCGGCAGGTGCCTATTACCTGCTGCAGCACCGGATCATCGCGGCGGTGGGTTGCGACTCCAAATTAGCCAGGGCCATCGGCCCTGATTTCAAGGGAAAATTATCACCGCTATTTTATGCGTTGGGCATTCTGGCCTCGCTCATCGAACCATGGATCGGCGGCGGTATCTATGTGCTGGTGGCCATTATGTGGTTCATTCCGGACCGCCGCATTGAACATTTCATCGAGGACAGCCATCCCCGTCATTAGCGTGCCGGAGAAAAAAATCGGAGCGACAGGATTTGAACCTGCGACCTCGTGGTCCCAAACCACGCGCTCTACCAAGCTAAGCTACGCTCCGTCAAAGACTTGCCGCTAATAGTCAACCCGATTACACGATCATTAGCGACCGATTATTTATGAAAATAACCCTTGCACCCTATCAGACTTAATGGCATTGTGAAGGGCTAATTTTTCAAAGTAAGCAGATTTATATGACAAAGAACGAACTGGTACAGGCCGCCCTCAGCAAAACGGAAAATCCGCAGATCCTTATTAATATGGTATCCAAGCGCGTCCGTCAACTCGGACAAGGCCTCCGCCCGCTCATTCATGTCGAGCCGCGCATGACCTTCATGGACGTCGCGCTCAAGGAAATCGCCGATGGCAAGCTCACCTACAAGTACATCGACGAGGAAAACAATATTCCGCAAGAAGCCTGACGCTAACGGCGAGCGTTTCACTGTCCGCCGCTAATCGCCAGCCCGACTCATCATGAGTGGACAGGACGTACAAATTCAAAATCACAAGGCCGGTCGCGATTATCACGTACTCGACACCCTTGAAGCCGGTATTGAGCTCAAGGGCACCGAAGTCAAATCCCTGCGCGGCGGCCAGGGCAACCTGAGCGACGCCTTCGCCCGCATCGAAAAAGGTCAGGCTTTCCTGTACAATTTCCACATCTCGCCCTACGACAAGGGCAACCGCGAGAATCACGAACCCAAGCGCATCCGTCGCCTGTTGTTGCATAAACAGGAGATTTTCAAGCTGCAGGGCATGATCTCCACCGAGGGCAAAACCCTGATTCCGCTGAAGGCCTATTTCGACAAAAACAGCCGCTTCAAAATCCTGATCGGCATCTGCAAGGGCAAAACCCACGGCGACAAACGACAGGACATCAAGAAGCGCGACACCGACCGTGAAATCCGCCGGGCGATCACCAACCGCATGAAACGCGGATAATTTTTCACCGCAGAGACGCGGAGGCCGCTGAGTTCCCTTTAATTAATAAAAACTCTGCGTTCTCCGCGTCTCTGCGGTGAATCCACCTTTCTTTACTTTAAAACATACGCAGCTAACATTAATCCTGCATGAAAAACAAATCCTGGATTCCCGCGTTGACCAAATTGCTCGGCAAGACCGTCGTTAGCGTCTCGGAGGAATCCCGTCGCGAACATGGCGGCGATGCCTGGTTCGCCCATGCCATGCCGGACGTGGTCGTCACCCCGCGCAACGTCAAACAAATCCAACAGCTCATGCGTTTTTGTCACGCCCGCAATATCCCGGTCACGCCGCGCGGCGCCGGACGCGGTTATGTCGGCGGCTGCGTCCCGGTTAGCGGCGGCGTCTCCCTCTCCCTGAAAAAACTCAACAAAATCCGCGAAATCAATCCCGCCGACTGCGTCGCCATCGTCGAACCCGGCGTCATCACCAAAGACCTGCAAAACGCCGTCAAAAAAATCGGCCTGTTCTACCCGCCCGATCCCGCCAGCGCCAAGGAAAGCTCCATCGGCGGCAACATCGCCACCAACGCCGGCGGCCCGCGCTGCCTGAAATACGGCGTCACCCGCAATTACATCCTCGGCCTCGACGTGGTCCTCGCTAATGGCGACCTGGTTCATTGCGGCGGACGCACCCACAAAAACAAGCTAGGCTTCAACCTCACCGATCTGTTCATTGGTTCCGAAGGAATGTTAGGCGTCGTCGTAGGCGCCACGCTCAGATTGATCCCTTACCCGCCTGCCCGCGCGGTGCTGGTCGCCAACTTCAAAAAAGCCCCGCAATCCGCCGCCGCGGTCAACGCCATCATTAATGCCGGATTCCTACCTTCCGTTTTGGAAGTCGCCGATAAATTCACCCTCGCCGCCGCCCGTGCTTACAATCCACAGGCCCCGCAGGGCGAATCCTTCGTACTGGTCGAAATCGACGGGCAGAAGAATTCAGTCATCAGCGAGGTCAAGTCGCTGGAAAAAATCCTGCAGGATTGCCAGGCGCTAACCGTGAAAAAAGCCCTCAACGACGAGGATGCCGAGCAACTCTGGGAAATCCGCCGCGGTTTCTCCTACGCACTCAAGTCCACCGGGTTGAAGAAACTCAACGAAGACGTCGTCGTCCCCCGCGGACGCCTGGTTGACCTGTTCACTTTCGCCGAGAAATTACAGAAAAAGTTCGCCGTTAGCGTCGCCTGCTTCGGCCATGCCGGGGACGGCAATATCCACGTCAACTTGATGGTTGACCCCAAGACCGCCGACTCGCCCAAAAACCGCCAAGCCTTGGACCTGTTGTTCAAGCAAGTCCTGGCCTGGAAAGGCAGCATCACCGGTGAACACGGCGTTGGCCTCGCCAAAAAACCGTGGTGGAAGCTCGCCGCTAATCATGAACTCCGCTCCCTGCACCAGTCGGTGAAGAACGCCCTCGATCCGAAACGCATTCTGAATCCGGGCAAGTTCTTGGATTAGAGTCCACCACCCAATTAAAACGTGACAATTGCCATTCTGTTCATTTAAACTGCTTCGAAGCAATATGAACCGAAGCTTATCCCAATTCCTCATTGTCACCCTGTTTTTGGCCGTTAGCAGCTTAGCAAAGGCCGACGTCAAACTGCCCCCCATTTTCAGTGACCACATGGTGATCCAATCCGATGTCCCCGTGCATGTGTGGGGCTGGGCGGAACCCGGGGAAAAGGTCACGGTCAAACTGGCCGCCAAGGAAGCCGCCGTCACCACCGGCACGGATGGCAAATGGCGCTTGCAACTCGAACCTCTCGCCAGCGGCACCGGGACGCTAACCATGAACGTCGAAGGCAAAAACAAACTCACCGTTAGCGACGTCCTGGTCGGCGAGGTCTGGTTGTGTTCGGGACAATCCAATATGGAATTCGGCGTGGGCGCCGCCTCGCGTGAGAAAATCGAGTTGAAGGATGAACCGCAAATCCGCCTGTTCACCGTGCCTCGCAACATCCAGCCCTTTCCCTCCTATGGTGAAATGTCGACAACCTCCGACGATCCGCCGCTAACCGGCAAATGGCAGGTCGCCACCGTTGACAACGTCCTGAACAACGGCCGCTGGAAAGGTTTTTCAGCGGTCGGTTATTACTTCGGCCTGCGCATCCACAACGCCACCAACAAACCCGTCGGCATGATTTCCTCGGTCTGGGGCGGGACTCCCGCGACACCGTGGATGAGCCTGGAAGGGTTGCAAACCGAACCCAAGTTGAAAGGTGCCGCCGATTCCGTGCCGAAGTACCGCGAGAATTACGAACAGAACAAAGTCCTGTACGCTACAGAAATGGAAAAATGGAAAGCCGATGTCGCCGAATGGGAAAAGAAAGTCGGCTTCCCGCTGAACATGTACGCCTACAATGTGAAGCAATGGGGCAAACAGGCCAAGGAACTGGAAGCGGAAGGCAAACCCGTGCCTCCCCGTCCGGAACAACCGCCGCGCGAACCCCGCGATATGGCCAACAACAACCAAACTTCCACCGTGCTGTACAACGGCATGATTTCGCCCTTGGTGCCCTACGGCATCAAGGGCGTGCTGTGGTACCAAGGCGAATCCAACGCGGGCGAACCGATGAAATACCTGGCCACCCTGCCCGCTCTGATCAATGACTGGCGAGCCAAGTGGGGACAGGGCGACTTCCCGTTCCTCGTCGTGCAACTGCCCAATTACAAGCCGCAGGCCGAGGACACCACCTGGGCGATCATGCGCGAGGCGCAAAAACTGGCCACCCGCTCAGTCCCTAACACAGGAATGGCGGTGACTATCGACATCGGCATCGACCGCGACATCCATCCTTGGGACAAGTACGACGTGGCCGAACGGCTCGCCCTCATCGCGTTGAAACAAGTTTACGGCCAGAGCGACCTCATCGCCTCCGGCCCGACTTTCAAGAATCAGACCATCGAAGGCAGCAAAATCCGCCTGAATTTCGACAATATCGCCGGCGGACTCATCATCGGCAATCCGCCCGACCATTTTTACCATTCCATACGGCAAAAACTGCCGACCGAAAAACCCGCCGAACTGAAGGGCTTCGTCATTAGCGGCAGCGACAACAAATTTGTTCCCGCCAAGGCGGTGATCGAGGGCAAGGACACGGTCGTCGTCAGCGCCGACGAGGTGCCGAACCCGGTCGCGGTACGTTACGCCTGGTCGGACAGCCCGGTTTGCAATCTGTACAACGACGCCGGATTACCAGCCGAACCGTTCCGTACCGACACCCTGTCGCTCGGCGACAGATGACAAAGTTCAAATTCGACAAAGCGCCTGTCGGCCGCTAATGTCGAATCTCTATGTCAGTCTGGGATTTTGCCAATTCGAACTTAAAGAGCCTGCATGTCTACGAGCCGGGGAAACCGATCGAGGAAGTCGCCCGGGAACTCGGCCTTGACCCCGATTCCATCATTAAGCTGGCTTCCAACGAAAACCCGCTCGGCCCTTCGCCCTTGGCGATTGAGGCGATGAAAAAAGCCGCCGACAAGATGCACATCTACCCGGACGGCGCGTCGTTCGAACTGGCCAGCGCCATCGCCAAGAAACAGGGCGTGGAATACAAGAACCTGATCCTTGGCAACGGCTCCAACGAAATCATCGAGTTTCTGTACCATGGCTTCACCCAGCGCGGCAAAAGCAGCGTGGTGGCCAGCCGTTTCAGCTTTGCCATTTACAAACTCATGGCGGAATTATTCGACGTCGAGTTTATCGAGGTTGCCGACAAGAATTTCGGCCACGACCTCGACGCCATGCTGGCGGCGATCAAGCCGAACACCAAGCTGGTGTTTGTCACCAACCCGAACAACCCCACCGGCACCCGTGTCAGCAACGAGGAGCTGGAGAAGTTCGTGTTTAGCGTGCCGAAGAACGTGGTAATCGCGCTGGACGAAGCTTATTACGAGTTTTGCAAGAACCCGCCGGATACCGTCGGCTGGATCAAGCGCGGCGCCAACATTGTGGCCATGCGCACCTTCTCGAAAATCCAGGGTTTGGCCGGACTGCGCATCGGTTACGGGCTCGCTAACAGCGAACTGATCGGCGTGTTGCAACGCTGCCGCCAGCCGTTCAACATCAACGCCATGTCACAAGCCGCCACACTGGCCGCCGTGAGCGACGCTAACCACGAGGAAAACACCCGTCAGTTGAACTTTGCCGGATTGGAACGCCTGGAAAAATTCGCCAAGCAGCACAACATTCCCAGCGTCCCCTCGCACGCCAATTTCATGATGCTCAACGTCAAGGACGCTCATCGCGTGTTTGTCGACCTGCAAAAGCGCGGCGTGATCGTGCGCTCGATGAAAAGCTACGGTCTGCCCGAGTGGATCCGCGTCACCATCGGCACCCCGGCGGAGATGGAGAAATTCGAGCAAGCCCTGCTGGATGTGTTATAGTTAACGGCAGGGAGTCCCATGCAAAATTTCAACACCATCACTGTCATCGCACCCGGTCTGCTCGGTGGTTCAATCCTGAAAACCCTGCGCAAGAAATCACCGCAGACACGACTCAAGGTTTACGCTCGCCGCGAGGAAACCCGCCTAACCATCGGCGAGGAACAGTTGGCTGACGACATCTGCTCCACGCTGGAGGATTCGGTCAAGGACAGTGATCTGGTCATCCTGTGCACGCCGATCCAGGTAATGCCGGAAATCGTGCAGCAAATTCTGCCGGTGTTGAAGAACGGCGCCGTGGTGACCGACGTCGGCAGCGTCAAGGCACCGGTACACACAGCATTATCTCCGGTGCTGAAGGGCAAGGCACATTGGATCGGCTCGCATCCGATGGCCGGCGGGGAAAATTCCGGCATTGAATCGGCGCGCGACAATTTGTTCGACAAAGCCATCACCGTGCTGACCCCCACCCCGGACGCCAACGGCGAGACGGTAAACAAGTTGCGCTCCTTTTGGGAAATGCTCGGCTCCAAGACCATCACCCTGACTCCTGAGATTCACGATGCCTACGTGGCGCAAATCAGTCACATGCCGCATTTGCTGGCGGCAATCCTGGTCAACGCCGTTTCCCCCGAAAGCCTGCAAGTGGTCGGTCCCGGTTTTCGCGACACCAGCCGCATCGCCGCCGGTCCGCCGGACATGTGGGTGGATATCCTGAAGGCCAACAACAAGGCGGTCATTAGCGCCTTGAAAAAGGTGCAGGCCGAGACCCAGCGCGCACTGGAAATCCTGGAACAGGGTGACACGGGCAAACTGCAATCCTTGCTGGCGGATGCCTGCAAGAAGCGTCGCTCCATCTAGAGTTCCCCACGGGCGCCCACGCTTTGCAGGCTTGCCTATTTGCCCGGTAATCCCTTTAATCAGTGCCTTTATTTTATGGCTGAATTGAAAGTCCATCCCATCAGACGCATCGACGCGGAACTCGAGATTCC
The DNA here is from genome assembly GCA_031256975.1 of Verrucomicrobiales bacterium. Classification (GTDB taxonomy): domain Bacteria; phylum Verrucomicrobiota; class Verrucomicrobiia; order Methylacidiphilales; family JAAUTS01; genus JAIRPN01. Next base: position 70,059 of record JAIRPN010000005.1, read on the forward strand.
CGGCGACAAAAGCATTTCCCACCGTTCGGTAATCCTGGGCGGTTTCGCCGACGGGGAAACCCGCATCACCGGGTTCCTGCCCAGCGGCGACTGTCTTGCCAGCCTGGCAGCGATGCAGGCGATGGGAGTGGAAATCGACACCATCGACCGCACCAGCTACATCGTGCACGGTCGCGGCGGCAAGCTGCGCGCCCCCGCCGAATCCCTCGATTGCGGCAACTCCGGCACCACCATCCGGCTATTGGCGGGTTTGGTCGCGGGACAACCCTTCACCACCCGCATGTTCGGCGACGCCTCGTTGAGCAAGCGCCCGATGAAACGCATTGTCGACCCGCTAACCACGATGGGCGCCATCCTCACCTGCGAGGGTGAAAACCTGCGCCCGCCACTGGTGGTGAAAGGCGGAGCGCTAAAGCCGATCCATTACAAAATGCCGGTGGCCAGCGCGCAGTTGAAATCAGCAATCCTGCTGGCCGGGTTGCAGGCCAACGGCCAGACCGTGGTGGAACAACCGGAAGTCTGCCGCGACCACACCGAGCGCATGTTGCAACATTTCGGCGCCAGCATCCGTCCCGGTGAAAAACGCATCGAGATTTACGGCAATACCACGCTAAACGGGAAAGACCTCCATGTGCCGGGCGATTTCTCCTCGGCCGCTTTCTGGCTGGTCGCCGCGGCGGCAATGCCGGGCGGTCGCCTGGTGTTGAACAAGATCGGCCTGAACCCGACCCGCACCGCGCTGCTGAACGTGCTGATGCGCATGGGCGCGCAGATCAAGGAAAACGTCGAATGCAACGATTTCGAACCCTACGGCACCTTGCGCATTGAGGAAGGCGGCAAACTGAAAGGCACCACCATCGGCGGCGAGGAAATTCCGAACCTGATTGACGAATTGCCGATCATCGCCGTCGCGGGCGCACTGGCGGAAGGCACCACCATCATCAAGGACGCGCAGGAATTGCGCGTCAAGGAATCCGACCGTATCGCCACCGTGGCGCATCACTTGCGCGAGTTCGGCGTCACCGTTGATGAAAAACCGGACGGCATGATCATTTATGGTGGCAACCCGATCCGTTCCGCCAAGGTCGAGAGCCGTCACGACCACCGCATCGCCATGGCCTTTAGCATCCTCGCCTTGTTCGCCGACGCACCGTCGCTGATCGAGGACACCGATTGCATCGCCACCTCCTACCCGACTTTCGAACAGCATCTCGCGCAGGTCGTCGCCGGTGACGTCGCCGGAAAATTCCGCATCGGCGCCAGTCTGGTCAACAAGGTGAAACGGCTGGTAAAATCCGGCCCGCAGAAAAAGGCCGCCAACGACGAAACCTCCGAGAAGGAATAAAACCCATGTTGAATCCCGTAGTCGCCATCGACGGCCCCGCCGCCTCCGGTAAAAGCACCGTGGCCCGCAAACTGGCCGCCAAGTTGAATTTCGTGTACGTCGATACCGGCGCCATGTACCGCGCCTTCGCCTGGCTGGCCTTGGAAAAAAATATCGATCCCGCCGACCGCGCCGCCATTAGCGGCTTATTGGAATCGGTCAAATTCGAGCTCGCCATTAGCGGCGGCGCGATTGCCATGAAGCTCAACGGCACTGACCCGGCACCGTTCATCCGCGAGGAACGCATCAATGCCGCGGTGTCCAAGATCGCCGCCATTCCCGAATTGCGCGAACGCCTGGTCATCGAACAACGCAAACTGCGCAACCTTTCGCCGCTGGTGATGGAAGGCCGCGACATCGGCACCGTGGTCTTCACCGACACTATTTTCAAGTTCTTCCTCGACGCCGACCCGGTGATCCGCGCCCAGCGCCGCCAACTGCAGGGCCAGGCCGACGCCATCACCAAGCGCGACCAACAGGACAGCAACCGCGCCGTTGCCCCGCTCACCAAGGCCGCCGACGCCACCTTGGTCGACGCCACCTACGACGACGCCGACGCCATCGTCGGCAAAATCCTGCAAATCTGCCGCGACAAAGGCTTGTCGCAGGCCAAGGTGGACGCCTTATAATACCCGCCAACCATGAGCGCCCTTTGGTTCAGATTTTGCCGTGGCCTGTGCCAGATTTATTTCCGGCTGTTCCATCACATCCGTTATATCGGTCTCGATAACATTCCCAAGGAAGGCGGCTTTTTCATCGCGTCCAACCATGAAAGTTTCTTCGACCCGCCGGCCGTGGGTGGTGATGTCGAGCGGAAGATGTTCTTTCTCGCCCGCAAGTCCCTGTTCAAACCGCCGATCATGGACAAACTTTTGCCGACCATTCGCGCCCTGCCGGTCGACCAGGAAAAACCGGACATGACCGGGCTCAAGCGCATCATCGACATCGCCAAGAACGGCGACGGTGTGCTGTTGTTCCCCGAGGGCAGCCGTACCGAGGACGGCAACCTGCAACCCGCCGCCCCCGGCCTCGGCCTCGCCATCGCCAAGAGCGGCGCGCTGGTGATTCCCGCCCGCATCTTCGGCGCCTTTGCCGCCTGGCCGCGCCATGGCAAACCCAGACTGTTCAAGCCGATCACCGTGGTTTACGGCAAACCCATTTCCTTCAAGGATTCCCCTCATGTTCAAGGGAAAAACTACCAGGCGATCAGCGACGAGGTCATGGCTGCCATCGGCCAATTGCAGGTTGACCAAAGCCAATAGCATCCCTTTCCAAAGTCTTTGGAAGGGTCGCCCATAAGCCGGTGCAATCCTGCATCAATCCTTGGAAAACCGTACACAACCCTTGGAAACCCATACAAAAGGCTTGGAAAACGGTTTCCAGACCCTTTGGAAGAGTTGCACCACCTTTGGTAGCCCTTTCCACAGGTTTTGTACGCGGTGCACCCCTCTTTGGAAGGAGCGTAGAAAAGTTTTGGAAAAACAACATTTCGAGGACAAATGCTACCTGTCATTGACAGTCCATTGTCGTCCCTTAGTATTTGCCCTTATGGCTGATCAATCTTCCCTGTTGCAAACTCCGCTCGCCGAAAAACACCAGTCCCTTGGCGCCAAAATGGTGGAATTCGGTGGCTGGCTGATGCCGGTGCAATATTCCGGCATCCTGCAGGAACATCAGGCGGTGCGCACCGCTGCCGGCTTGTTCGACATCAGCCACATGGGCGAATTCCTGATCAAGGGTCCCAGCTCCGAGGCCTGGCTTAACTCCGTGCTGAGCAATGACATCCGCGCCATTTCACCGGGCCACGGCCAGTATACCCTGATGCCCAATGAGGCCGGCGGTGTGGTGGACGACCTGTATATTTACCGCCTCGAGGACCAGGTTTATCTGGCCATCGTCAATGCCTCGGAAATCGACAAGGATTTCGCCTGGTTGCAAAAGAAACTGGTACCGAATGTAAGCCTTGAGAATGTCAGCAAGGATTACGCCGGGCTGGCCTTGCAAGGCCCGAAAGCCGAGCTGATTTTGTACCGTGTGTTCGAGGGCGAATTCCGCCGTATCAAGCGCAACCAGCTGATGCTCTCGACTTACAAGGACCATCCGGTGCTGGTCGCCCGCACCGGTTACACCGGCGAGGAAGGTTATGAATTTTTCTGTCCTGCCGAGATCGCCGCGACACTGTGGGACCATCTGCTCGCCGCGGGCGCGCCGTTTGGCTGCGTACCCGCCGGACTCGGCGCGCGTGACACCCTGCGGCTGGAGGCCTGTTACCCGTTATACGGCCATGAATTGAGCCAGGGCATCTCGCCCCTGGAAGCCGGGCTCAGCTACTTCGTCAGCTTTGACAAACCCGAACGTTTCACCGGCAAGGAAAGCCTGCGCGCGCAAAAGGACGCGGGAATCCCGCGCCGCAGCGTGGCTTTCGAGATGAGCGGCCCTTCCGCCCCGCCCCGCGCCCAGTACGCGGTGCACGCCAACGGCGAAAAGATCGGCGAGGTCACCAGCGGCGGCGTCTCGCCCACGTTGAAAAAGAATATCGGCCTGGCATTGGTCGCCAGCACCCACGCCAAGGTCGGCAACAAAATCGAGATCGAGATTCGCGACAAGCGTTATCCGGCGCTAATCGTGAAAAAACCGTTCTACAACAACATCCAGAAATAATCATGAGCAACAACACCCCTGACAATCTGAAATACGCCGAGACCCATGAATGGGTTTTGGAACAAAACGGCATCGCCACCGTCGGCATCACCGACCACGCGCAGGCCGAGCTTAGCGACGTGGTTTTCGTCGAACTGCCCGCCATTGGCAAGAAACTGGCCGCCAAGTCCCCGGCCGCCATCGTCGAGAGCGTCAAGGCCGCGTCCGACATCTATGCCCCGGTCGCCGGCGAAGTGGTGGAAGTAAATACCGCCCTCAGCAGCGACCCTGCGCTGGTCAACCAGTCGCCTTACGAGCAAGGCTGGATCTTCAAATTGAAAATTTCCGACCCCAACGAGCTTTCTTCACTGCTGGACGCCGCCGCTTACAGCGCAAAGCTTGGCTAAGCGGAAAATTGGTCTACATTGGCTGCATGTCCGAAAAAATCACACACACGCTGGTTGCCGCCGATTTGCTCGAGTGGTCGGTCTATTCGCCAACGGTCAAAACCGAATTATACTCCCACGCCCTGGTCTCGGATGAGAAAGTCGTGCTGGTCGACCCGGTATTGCCCGACGCCGCGACACTGACCGCCATCAACAAACTCGGTACTCCCGGGGTGATCCTGCTGACCAGCGGCAACCACGAGCGTTCCGCCCGTGAAGTGGCGAAATTCCTGCATATCCCGGTGGCTTCCCCCGCCCTGGCGGTGAAGGAATTCGGTTTCAAGCCGGACATCATCGTCGACGACCTCAAGCAAATCTACGGCATTAACCCGGTGTCCTTGTCCGGCGCGGGGATCGGCGAACACGGTTACTACTGCCCGCAAAGCCGGATTCTGGTGCTTGGCGACGCCATCCTGAACCTGCCCGACGGACCGGTGGTGTTGCCGGACAAATACTGCACCGATTCCAAGCAGCTTAAAACCTCGTTGACCAAGTTGCTGTCGCTGGATATCTCCATCCTTGCCTTCGCGCATGGCAAGGCGATCAAGAACCCGGCGGCGCAACTCAAAACCCTGCTCGCCGCCTGATGAAAAAACTGTTGTTCCTCTGCCTGGCCACCTTGCTGGCCACGCTGCCACTCCCCGCGCAAACTTCCGCCGGACGGCTCAAACCCAATCTGGCGGGCGAAGCCTTGCCCCTGCCGATTGCCAAGCAAATCGGCCTGTTCTTCACCAATCTCCAGAACAACAACGTCAAGCACGCCTACGACGACCTGTTCAAGGGCACCCGCCAATCGTCCGACAGTGACCTGATCAATGATTTCGTCACCATGACCAACAACACGATCGGCAAATTCGGCAACATCGATTCCTACGAGTTGATCGACACCCGCAGCTTTGGCTCGCGCCTGCTGGCGGTTGCCTATCTCACCCGCCATCATGACAAATTCTATCGCTGGCAGTTCATCTACCAATCCGCCAACGGCAGCGACTGGCTGTTGAACAACATGGCGGTCGACGACCTGCGCGCCTTTCTGCCGTCCTATCCCACCAACCTGCCGCCGCCGGACAACATCCAGATCAAGATGGAAAAATTCTTCCTCTCGATCCAGAACCGCGCGATCGACAACGCCTTCAATGACATCACCAAGGGTTCCTCACTGGACGGCTCCGGCGAGCAAATTTCCGCCTTCATTTCCAAAACCAACCTGGCGCTGGCCAATTTCGGCGCGATGAAACAGTACGAATTGTTCGACAACCGACCCTTGGGCAAAAACCTGCGATTGCTCACCTATCTCAGCACCCTCGAGTTGCAGACCCTGCGCTGGCAATTCGTGTTCACTGTCGACAAGGACAACAAGTGGAACCTGCTGACCATCCGCGTCGACGATCAGATCGCCGCCGGAATTATCAATAGCAATTAGCGGTTCCCGCCGCTAAACTCGAACATGCGCGGCGGCTTTGAAATCCTGCAAAACCTGGTCCTGCCCGATGCCTGGCAGGCCGAGGCCATCCAGCATTTGCGCCGCAATCGGGATGTCATCATTAGCGCCCCCACCGGTGCGGGAAAAACCTTTGTCTTCGAGAAATACATCGAATCCGCCAATTTGCAAAAACAGGCGGTTTACAGCGTCCCCACCCGCGCACTCGCCAATGACAAATTTGCCGAATGGAAGAACCAAGGTTGGCGCGTCGGCATCATCACCGGCGACATCACCATCGACCCGGACGCACCGGTCGTGGTCGGCACCCTCGAAGCCTTGCAACACCGCATCCTGCGCAGTAACCGCGTCGGACTGCTGGTCGTTGACGAATATCAATGGCTCGGCAACTTCGATCGCGGCAACCACTACGAAGGCTTGCTATTAGCGGCTCCGCCGCATGTACGCCTGCTCCTGATGAGCGGTTGCATTGCCAACCCGCAGGAAGTTGCAGAATGGCTGCAACGGCTTGGCCGCGACGTCGCCGTTGTCTCCCACAAGGAACGTCCCGTGCCCTTGGAAGAAGTCAACGCCGACTACCTCGCGAAGCGCGCGCCCAGTTCCATCGAAGGATTCTGGACACGACGGTTAGCGTCCGCCTTGCGCGACAACCTCGGCCCGGTGTTGGTCTTCGCCCCGCACCGCCGCGAAGCCGAACGCATCGCCCGCCAGGCGGCGCGCGAACTGCCTCCCTGCGAACCTCTTGCCATTAGCGACGAACAAAAAGCCCTGCTCACACCGGAATTGGGAAACCTGCTGCGCCTGCGCGTCGCCTACCACCACAGCGGCCTTACCTACTCCCAACGCGCCGGAATCATCGAACCCTTGGCAAAAGCCGGGCAACTTCGGGTTGTGGTCGCCACCCTTGGCCTTAGCTCCGGCATCAACTTCTCCCTGCGCTCCGTCATGATCACCGCGCGCCGCTACAGCATCGGCGGCATCGAACAGGAAATCCAACCGCACGACCTCTTGCAAATGATCGGTCGCGCCGGACGGCGCGGTCTCGACGAAACCGGCTACTACCTTGTCAGCCAGGACACTCCACGCATGAATGAGGCCCAGCCCATGCGGCTAAAACGCGCCACCCCGCTGCCGTGGTCCTTCATCCTCAATAAATTCATCAACGATTCCCCACACAACTGCGGTGAATTGGAAAAAGTATTCTTCTCCCGTCAAAATATCCCCCTTGGTTGCCACGAAACCTCCAAGTTGATCGTTAGCGAACTTCCCTGCAAACTCGCCACTGATACCGGACGCACCCGCTTGGTGCGCCGCAAACAACGTCCCTTCAAACCCTGCAAACAATGCCCCCAGCGTCCGCATTGCCTCGAACTCGATCCGGCACCGACCCTGCTTTGGCAATGGCAGAAAATCGGCATTCTCGACAAGACGCTAAACGTCACACCGCGTGGCCGGATCGTCTCCTACTTCGCCACCGCCGAGGGCCTCGCCATTGGCGCCGCCCTCGAAGACGACAGCTACCACATCCAGGACTTGATCATCGACTTGGCGAACCTGTTTTCCGCCGACCGTTTCGCGGGCAATGAACCCCGCTGGTCCGGGAGATTGGCGTTAGCCTGCCAGAAGGCTTACGGGCGTTTCAGTATCGACGGCTATCTGCAATGGGGAGTTCCTCCGCAATACGGCTACGGCGCCAATGACGTCTTGCGTGAATTGCTCAACAAAACCCGCCGCAAGGGCCAACTCACCGGGGAACACAGCGGCATCGGCGACATCGACCGCCTGCTCACCGAATGGCTCAGCCTGCTCAACCAAATCACCCACGCCAACACCGAAGGCCCGCCCCGCTGGCAGGAACTGCAAAGCGAAGCCCGCCAATGGCTGACCTTCCAGCAACTCAAACCCGTCCTCACCCTGCCCCCTCTGATTGCCGAGCAAAAGAAGCCCGTCAACCACCGGATCAGCTGGAGGTGAAGAAGAGTGAATGGTGAAATGAGCTACGGCTGACGCGGAAACTGACTCTTATTTCACCACTCACTTTTCACCATTCACTCTTCCTTGTCATCATCTGCGTCCTCGTCTAGCCTGTTTCTTTCCTATGACTGACTTAGCCAAAGCTTACGACCCTTCACTCGTTGAAGACCGCATTTACGCCGATTGGTTGGCGAAAAACTATTTCCATGCCGACGCTAACAACAGCAAGCCCGCTTATTCCATCGTCATCCCGCCGCCGAACGTGACCGGGGTGCTGACCATGGGCCACGTGTTGAATAACACCATCCAGGATGTGCTGATCCGCCACGCCCGCCTGCAAGGTTGCGAAACTCTCTGGCTCCCGGGCACCGACCATGCCGGACTGGCCACGCAAACCGCCGTGGAAAAAGCCCTGCGCAAGCCGGATGAATTACCCAAGACCGTGCGTGAAGTATTGGAATCCCTCGACCACGTCTGGGACAAGGATGCTGGCAAACCGAAGATGGCGTTGACCCGTTACAACATCGGTCGTGAAGCCTTGCTCAAACTGATCTGGGCCTGGACCAAGGACCGTGGCGGCATCATCATCCAGCAATTGAAAAAGCTCGGTTGTTCCTGCGACTGGGAACGCGAGCGTTTCACCATGGACACCGATTACCACAAGGCGGTGATCAATGCCTTCATCGATTTGTACAACAAGGGCTACATTTACCGTGGCAAACGCATGGTCAACTGGTGCCCGGCTTCCCACACCGCCATTAGCGACGAGGAAGTGATCCCGACCCCGCAAAAAGGCAAACTCTACACCATGCGTTACGAAGTGGTGGAACTGCCCGGCACTTTCATCGAGATTGCCACCACCCGTCCGGAAACTTTGATGGGGGATACCGCCGTGGCAGTGAACCCGAACGATGAACGTTACCAGCACCTGCACGGCAAACACGTCTGGCGTCCCTTCCCGAAGGCGCAGATCCCGATTGTCGCCGACGAGCATGTGGATTTCGAATTCGGCACTGGTGTGCTGAAAGTCACCCCGGCACACGACAAGGCCGACTTTGAAATCGGCAAACGTCACAACCTGCCGGTGATCGACGTGCTGACACCCGATGCCAAGATCAATTGCCCTGACGTGCCGGAGCTACACGGACTCGACCGTTTCGACGCGCGCAAAAAATCCGCCGAAATGTTGCAGGAACTCAACCTGCTGGTGAAGGAAGACGCCTACGAGAACAACGTCGGCTTCAGCGAACGCGGCCAGGTGCCGATCGAACCGCGCTTGTCCGAACAGTGGTTCCTCGATTACCGCAAGATGCTGAACGGCAAGATGATTCCCGAGGCACTCAACATGGTGCTCGGCAAACACATCAAATTCCATCCCGACCGCTGGGAAAAAGTGTACAGCCACTGGCTGGAAAACATTCAGGATTGGTGCATTTCCCGCCAAGTGTACTGGGGTCACCGTATCCCGGTTTGGTACAAGGGCGCGGAAGTCGCCTGTCAGGAAAGCAGTCCCGGCAAAGGCTGGGAACAGGACCCTGATTCGATGGATACTTGGGCCTCGTCCTGGCTCTGGGCCTATGCCACCATGGACGACACCACGCGCAAGAAGTTTTACCCGACCTCCGCGTTGGTCACCGGTCCCGATATTATTTTCCTGTGGGTCGCCCGCATGATCATGGCGGGCTTGGAATTCAACCCCGCTAACAGCGAAAAACTGGAAGACAACATTGCCTTCAAGGACGTGTATTTCACGGGTCTGATCCGTGACCGCCAGGGCCGCAAGATGTCGAAATCACTCGGCAACTCGCCCGACCCGCTCGACCTGATCGCCAAATACGGCGCCGACGGCTTGCGTTTCGGCTTGATGCGCATTGCACCGCAAGGGCTCGACATCCGCTTCGACGAAAAACAAATCGAAGAAGGCCGCAACTTCTGCAACAAGCTGTGGAACGCTTGTCGTTTCCGCGCCATGCAGGGCGACATCGACGCCCATGCCGATCCGTTCAGCAAGCAACTGACTCCTTACGCTGCGCACATTCTCGCGCGTTTGGATGAAGTCATCCTCAAGGTGGACGAGGCTTTCAAGAAGTTTGAGTTTAGCGCCGTTGCCGGAGCCTTGTACGAATTCGTCTGGGATGATTTCTGCTCCCGTTTCCTGGAAACCGCCAAGGCCGACTTCGCCGACGCCAATTCGCCCACCCGCGAAGGCACACTGGCGACCATCGACTATGTGTTGTCCAAGGTTCTGCGCCTGTTGCATCCCTTCACGCCGTTTATCAGCGAAGAAATCTGGACCGAGTTCGGTTTCGGCAAGAACACCATTCAGTTTGCTCCCTGGCCCGCTGTTAGCGGCAAGACATTGGACAATAGTGCCGTCGAACAGGCGCAGCACACCTACGTGCTGATCGACGCCTCGCGCCGTCTGCGTGGTGAATTCCAAATCGCCCTGAACAAGAAGCTCAACTTCAAGCTGAAGCGTGACACGGCGCTCAGCACCAGCGAAAGCGCCTTGTTGCCGTCGCTGATTGGCGCTGAAACGCTCACCATCATTTCCCAAGCCTTGGAAAAGACCCCGGTAGCCATCACACCATTGGGTGATTTGTACATGCCCTTGGAAGGCTTGATCGACCTCGACAAGGAACGCGAACGCTTGGAAAAGGAACTGGCCAAGGCACAAGCCAACCTTGAACGCGAAAACAAGAAGCTGCAAAACAGCACCATGCTGGCCAAGGCCCCTGCGGAGAAAGTTGCCGAATGGCAGGCCCTCAAGGCCGACGCCGAGGCGCAAATCACCAAGCTCAGTGAGCAGTTGAAATCCTTAAAATAAAATCTCGCGCAAAGGCCGCAAAGCTGACGCCAAGTACGCAAAGTTTAAAATTAGCGGTCTTTGCGTCTGCTTGGCGTTCTTGGCGCGAAATGATTCTTATTCCGGTTCGGCAGAACCTTCGAGAATTTTGCCCTTGGTGGCGGGATACTTCTGGTACCACAGCGCCAAGGATTCGCGCAGATGCTCGGCGTATTTGTAATGCGCGCCAAGACCGGTGCGGAGTTCCGCTTCATAGATGAACTTGTCAGCCGTGGTGGTGTGTTCGAACGGGTATTGGGTGCCAAGCACGGTCCAGTAAATGTAGGACCAATCACCAGCCTTGAGTTTCTCCATGCCGTTAACGGTGGCTTTGAAACCGGTTTGCAGATTGTCGCGAAGTTCGCGGTTAGCGTCAGCGGGGATTTGATCCTGAGCACCATAAAAGCCTCTCGGCACCAAGGGACAGTATTTGGTCCCGGTACGATGGCGGTTGAGGTCGCGAATCTCGGCAATCGCCACGGCTTCCCAGCCAAAACGCACGGCGGTTCGCTGAATGTCCTCGCCAAACCACGCATAACGGTTTTCATGATGATCCAGGGAACGCGCGATGCTTTGGCCATTAGCGTCCCTGGGCGGAAAAACTTCCAGATAAGCATTGGCCGGATGCTGGGAAGCCGTTTCATGAACAAAGGGATTCGGCAAATTGCGGGCTAATTGGCGCACGTGCTGGAAGCCGGATTCGATACCCTGTTCGGTGTATTTTTTCGCCGTGGCATGACGCAACAGGCGCGGGGCGCACAATTCCAGTTCCTTGGCAATTAGCGTGCCAAGCTTTTTCGGTTCCGGCAAAGGATGGGACAAAAGTTGCTGGCAAAGATTTACCCAAGCACGGGCCGACATCACCAGCATAACGTTGGTCTTGGCTGCGACCGGCAGATAATAACGGGCGCGGTCGAAAGCGTAATTGCGGCGCATGCGGGCCAGTTTCTTCTGCCCCTTTTCCGATTGGTCCTCGGCAACCTCGCGTGGGATGCGCATGATAGTCGGGTCGCTAACTGCCATTTCATCCCAGACTGACAGGCATTTTTGGTAGGAGGCAAAACATTCCGCCATCAGCGCCTGCCAAGCGGCCCGGTCCTGCTGCGGAATGCCCAAGTCCTCCGGCGCTAACAGCGAGTCCTCGGACAGGCCAATATAACGGGTCGAGGATTCCTGCCCGCCTGCCACCGGACACAGGGACCAGACATGGTAGGCCAGCCACAGGGACATGTCGTCCATGAACATCGCCACCGGCGCCATGTCAGCGATCGACTGGTGTCCGTAGTCGATCATCTTGAAAATGCCGTCGACCGATTTATCCAGATTATTCGGGTCAATTTTGCCGAGAATATTTTCCAGTCCCTCGTTGTTACGGGAATAACGTGCACCACTGGCGGCGAGGAGTTCGGGGGTTAACGCCGGGCGACCTGCCTTGGCGGAAGCTTCCGTGGGACAAAGGGCAACGTGGACGACTTTCATGTCATTGTCAAACTAGAGAGATGGCGGGAGCTTGGCAAGTATCAGACAGTCCCGATCCTTGCTTTTCCATTGACGCGGGCCGGCGATTCCCTAGTTCTTTCCTTCCACCCATATGAATCAACCAGCCTTGCCGGAACGAACCCGCCAGTTCATCTCCGAATTACAGGCTGCATGGGTTGAAATCGACCGCCAGACCACGGCCTTCCAGCAATCCGGCGGGCTGTCCTGTCCCGCCAATTGCGGCCGCTGCTGTGCCCGGCATACGGTGGAAGTTTCCATGCCGGAAATGCTGCCCTTGGCGGCGGATTTGTGGCAGCGCGGCGAAGCCGAGGAGTACATCGCCTTTTTGGAAAACAATCCCGATGAAAAAGTCTGCGTGTTCTACCGTCCGCAACCCGCTAACCGTGAACTCGGTTATTGTTCGGTTTACCAGATCAGGCCCTCGCTCTGCCGTCTATTCGGTTTCGCCGGGCGCATCAACAAGTACGGACAACGCCAGTTGAATGCCTGTGAGGTTCACAAGCAGATTCAGCCGGAAAAAGCGGTCGCTAACGACCAGATGCCGTTGTTCGAGCAATTTTACCACCGTATCAGTGGGTTGGATGCGGAATTCGACTGGACTCCCTTGCCGATCAACCAAGCGTTGTTAGCGGCATTAAAAAAAATCGGTTTTCTGCTCAGTTTTTCCTCAACGTCGCTGCGTTGAAGACAAACCGTCGACCGAGACTAGGTCGACCTTGTGTAATTTCTTGCGCAGGAAGCGTTCGCCAACCTTCTTGAAATGCACCGGCATGTCGGTCAGGTAAACTTCGATCGATGACTCGTCATTAGCGTCGCTGAGTTGGTTTGTTTTCGCCAAGGCGTCGCGCACGAAACGGGCGCAGGACTCGGCGGAATCCACCAGTTCGATGTTGTGCCCCAGCAAATTGGTCAAGGTCGGCTTGAGCAAGGGATAATGGGTGCAGGCCAGCACCAGGGTATCGATCTTCATCAGGCGGAATTGCCAAAGGTATTCCTCCAAAATCGCACGGGTCGCCGAGTGCGACAGCCAGTCCTCCTCGATCAACGGCACCAGCAAAGGCGTGGCGTGGGCAATGATCTCCAACTCCGGTTGCTGTTTTTTCAGCGCGCTCTGGTAAGCCTCGCTCTTGATCGTGCCGATGGTACCGATGATACCGACCCGGTTGTTCCGGGTAGCAGCCAGCGCGGCGCTAACGCCGGGCTCGATCACCCCGAACACCGGAACCTGCAACTCCGCCTTGAGCGTGTCCAGGGCGTAGGCCGATGCCGTATTGCAGGCGACCACGATGCCCTTGACGTCCTTTGACAGCAGGAAGTTGGAAATCTCCCGCGAATAGCGGATGATCGTGTCAGCCGATTTGTTGCCGTAAGGGACTCGCGCCGTGTCGCCGAGATAAATCAACCGTTCGTGCGGCATCAATTCATGCAAGGCCCGCACCACGGTCAGTCCGCCAATACCGGAATCAAATATGCCTAAGGGTCGGTTGTCCATAACGGGGTAAACATTCAATTTACAGCGTTCAAACTGATAATGAAACTCTTATTTTGGATGCTCCGTTCCACTTTGCGAAGTGTCCGGTGCTGTGTGAGGCGCGTCGGCTGCGGTACCGCTGGATTGCGGTTGCGCGCTTGATTCGTTGGCGGGCGGCTCGGCATCGTGTTTCGGCGGTTCTGCCGGGGCCGGGTGTGGTTCGGGAGCGGCAGTGCCCGACGGTGCCGGGGCTGCCGATGTTCCGCTGTCCGGCGCAGGGCGGGTCACTTCATTCAAATTCGGTACAACCGGAACACGGGCCGGCGAGGAAGGCGTGGTGGAGGAAACCGCCGGTTGGGGTGGCGCGACAGGTTCCGGTTTTTTCTCCGGAATCGGCGTTGGAGCAACCGGGGCCGGCACCGGGGTTTCCGGCTTGGCGGGCGGAGGTGCCGGTTTCGGCGCGGGACTTGGCACTGGTGCCGCCGGTGTGACGGTCGGCTCGCGGAACTTGGGTTTGTCCTTGTCGACCGGCTTGATCACGGTCGGTGCTTTGCCAACCGGACTGTTCATCAAGGCCATGTAATTCTTGATGCCCCGCGAAATGGATTCCGCCAGTTTCTGGCGGTAAGCGCCGGAAGTGATCAGACGGGCATCCACCGAATTACTGAGAAAACCGCCTTCCACCAGGATTGCCGGGATCTCGGTGCCGCGCAGCACCACGAAACGGGCGCGTTTTACGCCCCGGTCGCCGTCATTGCTGTGCAACTTGGTAATCTCGGCATGCACGTAATCCGCCAACAGCACGTTGAGCGTGTCGTTCTTGTTGCCCGGTTGCTGTTCACGGTCGCCGACCTTCACGCTGCCGCCGTCAGCGGTCGACGAGGAATATTGCGGGGTCAGGCAGTAAGTCTCCACGCCGTTGGCGCTTGAACCGGCCTCGTTGTAATGCAGGCTGACGAAAATCCAGTTCTTGTGGTCATTGGCAATATCACAACGCTCTTCCAGCGTGATGAACACGTCATCGGTGCGGGTCATGAAGGTCGGAATCCCCTGCGCTTTCAGGATCGCTTCCAGCCGCTTGGCGGTGTCCAGCGTGGCCACTTTTTCAAAATAATTGGCGCGACTGCGCGTGCCGTTGTCGGTGCCGCCGTGCCCGGCGTCAATCACCACACCCTGCACCGGTTTGCGCGGGGCCATCTCGCTGCGGCGCAGGAGCGGATCAAAGGTTTTGATAACGTCGAGCCGCGACACAAAAGCATTGCCCTTGTCATCACGCACGAAAGGAAAACTCAGCCAGATGCGCCGCCCGTTGTAAAAGCCCTCGCGCGAGTTGGCCTTTAGCGTCAGGCTGCCGTAAACGCTTTTGATGGTGAAGGCGTCCTGCTCCGGCACCGGAGACTTGTTGAATTCATAGAAATCACAGAACGAATCGAAAGTAACATAGGACAAATTGCCAATCTTGCTTTCCTGCCATGTCGGCGCGGCAGCCTGCAGCGCAGGCGCTAACGACGAGAACAAAACTAGGCTGGCAATGAGGCAATTTCGGATCATTCAGCGAATTTCAGGCTATTTTTTCAATGGGACATTATCAATTAATCGCGTTTTGCCAACAAAGACCGCAGCACAAAGTTGACCGTTAGCGGCCTCGACGTATTGCAATCTCAAACCGGGCACCTTGCCAAGCTTGCGCTTGGCTTCGGCAACAGAGCCTGCCGACTTGAGGGTCTTGGCAAAGTGCACGGCGACTTGGTATTCCGCGGCGCTGAGGTAGGCGTTTCGGGAACTGCGCGCCACCCCGTTTTCATCGCGGATGATCGGGGCACGGACAATCCTGACCGGGAAGTTTAGGTCACGGGCCATCCGTTCCAACACATCGCACTGCTGGGCGTCCTTTTGCCCGAAAATTGCCACATCGGGCTGCACGATATTGAATAACTTGGCCACCACCGTGGTCACGCCATCAAAATGTCCCGCACGAAACGCGCCGCAACGTCCTTGGGAGAAAAAAGACTCGCTAATGGTGGTCGAGGCGTCACCGGCATAAAGGTTTTTCGGGGCAAAAATAATGTCCACCCCGGCGCTAATGGCGAGCCGACGGTCCTTGGCAAAAGGGCGCGGGTACTTGGCAAAATCCTCTTTCGGCCCGAACTGGATCGGGTTGACGTAAATGCTCACCACCACCACATCGCCGCACTTGCGGGCCAGCCGGGCCAGACTCAAATGCCCTTCGTGCAGGGCGCCCATGGTCGGCACCAGCACAATTTTTTTACCTTGGCGCCTCAAACGCAAAGCTTCCCGTTGCATAAGTGCCGGATTCGATATAGTTTTCATCTTTGATTAAAGAAAGATCATAGATGTCAACCAGCTACATACAAAACTTATTTGCAGACCGAATTGGCGGCAAACGCTACGGCCTGGACACCGCCATTTACAAGTTCGAGAAGATCAAGCGCGCCAAACGCGCCGCCCAGCAGGAGCGCCCGGATGTGGAATTGTTCGACCTGGGCGTGGGCGAACCCGATGACAAGGCCTTCGCCGAAGTGCTGCAAACCCTCGGTGCTGAAGCCGCCAAGCCGGAAAACCGCGGTTACGCAGACAACGGCGGCCCGGTGCTCAAGCAGGCTGCAGCCCGTTACCTGAAAAAGCTATGCGGCGTGGAACTCAATCCCGAAACCCAAATTTTGCACTCCATCGGCTCCAAGGCGGCGCTGAGCATCCTGCCCGCGGCGTTGATCAATCCCGGCGACGTGGTGTTGATGACCACCCCCGGTTATCCGGTGTTCGGCACTCATGCCAAATACTACGGCGGCATTGTCCACAACCTGCCGCTAACCGCGAATAACAACTTCCTGCCCGACCTCGACAGCATCCCCGCCGACATTCTGTCCAAGGCCAAAGTGCTGGTGATCAATTATCCGAACAACCCGACCGGAGCCAGCGCCACGCCGGAATTCTTCGCCAAGGTGGTCGCCTTTGCCAAGCAAAACAACATCGTGGTGATACACGACGCCGCCTACGCCGCGTTGGTATTCGAGGGCAAGCCGCTGAGCTTCCTCGCCACCCCGGGCGCGCTGGAGGCCGGCATCGAACTGCACTCCACCAGCAAGTCATTCAACATGACCGGCTGGCGTTGCGGCTTCGTCGCGGGCAATGAACTGCTGGTCAAGGCTTACGGCGACGTCAAAGACAACACCGACTCCGGCCAGTTCCTCGGCATCCAGAATGCCGCGGCCTACGCCTTCGACCATCCGGAAATCACCGAGCAAATCGCCGCCAAGTATTCGCGCCGCATGGACTTGCTGGTCGGCGCCCTTAATAAGGTTGGCTTTAGCGCCAGGAAGCCGAAGGGCTCGTTCTTTCTCTATGTCGCCGCGCCGAAACGCGCCTTGGGCAAGGACCAGACCGTCGACTTCACCAGCGGCGAGGATTTCTCGCAATGGCTGATCCGCGAACACAGCATCTCGACCGTTCCTTGGGACGACGCCGGACATTTCGTCCGTTTCAGCGTCACCTTCCAAGCCCCGACTCTTGAGGACGAAAAGCGCGTCATCGAGGCGCTAACGACCAGATTATCCAGCTACAAGCTGGAATTTTAATCGCCAAAAAATCACCAAGCCGCTAATGACAACTTCGTCATTAGCGGCTTTTTATTCACGGCGACAATAATTAATCGTAATGACGTCCCCCAATCGCTTTCATTTCATCCAATGCCTTCTCCGCCTCTCGTGAAATATCTCTCGGAATATTCATCATCGACCAAACGGCTTGTAAATCAAGAATCGCCTTATGTCGCTCCCCTTGTTTCCGATAATACTGACCACGGTTCAACCTCGCCCCTGCAATCCATTCCGGACTCGCCTTGCCTCCTTCAATTACTCGTGTCAAATCCACAATCGCCGCTGGCAAATCATTTTGATCTGCATAAATCGTAGCACGACTGATCAGTATTCTAGCTTTCAGATCGGAAGGCACATCAGGGCACGCTTCTGATAAATCTAGTGCACGTTTGAAATCCGCCATCTTCAATGCCAATTCATTTTGTAACCGTCCTCGAAAATACAGCGACTTGACCACATATTCCATCGCGCCATCCGGTAATTCAATCGCTTTGGCAAAATCCGCCATTTCCTTGTCGCGATCCCCAAGTTCTCCGTAGGCCTGTGCGCGATTGAAATACGCCTTGGTCAAGGTTTCCGCCGGAGCATCTTTCATGTCAATGATGCGCGTAAAGTCCGTTGCCGCTTCCATGAATTTTTCCTGTTCACCGTACACGCAACCGCGATTCAACAAAGCCGTGGACATTTGCCCTACCGATGCATCTGGCATGCCGATCACAGTGGAATAATCATACAAGGCATTAT
Organism: Verrucomicrobiales bacterium; assembly: GCA_031256975.1. GTDB lineage: Bacteria > Verrucomicrobiota > Verrucomicrobiia > Methylacidiphilales > JAAUTS01 > JAIRPN01. The sequence goes on from JAIRPN010000005.1 coordinate 88,121, forward strand.
CCAATCGACGTAATGCCACCTCCGTTATACCTCGGTTAATTAACGCCTTCGCCGTGACTTCCGGCGACAGCCCCTGCAGATTGATTGCTGCCGTATAGCAAATGATCGCGGAATCCTGATCCTTTCGACCAGCAGCACTATTTCCCTCATCCATCAAGGACAATGCCTGCGACTTTATCCGCGAACTGTACGCCTTCTCCACTTGCCTGGCATGGGTCGTCACATACCATACCGACATCTCCACCAGAACAACTACCACAAGCAAACCCAACCCTATTTTGAGGTTCATACATTAAAACTATCAATCATCAAAACAAACACCAGCATCCTTCTTTCCTCTTTAATTTGTTTCCTTCGTTCATATCATCTAGTCATGCGTATTCTGCTGGCATTACTCATAACCACCGTCTTGCTTCACGCTAACGACGACATCCTCAATAATTTAAAACCGGAGCATCCACGGCTCATTATTAGCGGCGACACCTGGCAAAAAATCCAACAGCAGCGCCGGAACGATCCCTTACTCGACGGCCTGCTCAAGCTGATGCAGCGCAATGCCGAATCCTTGCTGACTAAACCCCCGGTTGAATACAAGCTGGAAGGCCGCCGCCTGCTGGGAGTCTCGCGCGAGGCCTTGTACCGCACGCTAACGCTAAGCGCCGCCTATCGCCTGACCGGCGACCCGCGTTTCGCCAAGCGCGCCATTGGCGAGATGGAACAAATCGCCTCGTTCAACGACTGGCATCCCGCGCACTTCCTCGACGTCGCCGAGATGACTACCGCCATGGCTTTCGGTTACGATTGGCTGTACGACCAATTGAGCCAGGAACAACGTGCCGCCATCCGGCAGGCCATTGTTGCCAAAGGACTGCAAGCCGGACAGGACCCGAAAAATTCCGGCTGGAAAAGAATGACCAACAACTGGAACCAGGTTTGCTGGGGCAGCATGACTCTTGGCGCGTTGGCGGTCGCCAATGACGAGCCGGAACTCGCCCGCCAAATTCTGGCCGAGGCCAAAACCAGCATTCACCATGGCTTGGAAGCTTATCTCCCGGAAGGCGTGTATCCCGAAGGACCCGGTTATTGGGGTTACGGCACCAGTTACCAAGTGCTGATGATTGCGGCGCTGCAGTCCGCGCTCGGCACCGACTGTGGACTTGCCGACAGCCCCGGCTTGCGCCAAAGCGCCGAATGGCAAACCCGCGAAACCTCGCCCTTGGGCAAATATTTCAACTTTTCCGATTGCGGCGAAGGTGCCGCATTCGAACCGGCCTTGTTCTGGTTCGCCACCCATTATAATGAAAACGGTTTTCTGTTCCCGCAAAAGCACCTGCTGGAAAAAATCCTCGCCGCCAACCGCGAAAACAAAAACCGCATGCTGCCACTGGCGGCCGTATGGTGGCGAACACCGGGGCAAATCCCGGGCTTCAGTGCCACCGCCAATGGCCAAGGCAGGAATCCCATCGCCGTGTTCCGCAGTTCCTGGGATGATCCCAAGGCCTTGTATCTGGCGATCAAGGCGGGTTCGCCAAGCGCCAGTCACGGCCACATGGATGTCGGTTCCTTTGTGTTCGAACTTAACGGCGTGCGCTGGGCCAAGGACCTCGGCATGCAGGATTACAATTCGCTCGAATCCAAGGGCGTTGACCTCTGGGGTAAGGGCCGCTGGCAGGTTTTCCGCATCAATAATTTCAGCCACAACACGCTAACCATCAACGGCCAGTTGCACAATGTGCAGGGCAAGGCATCGGTCACCGAATTCAACGAACAATCCGCCACGGTGGACTTGAGCGATATTTTCAAGAACCAGGCTGGACAAGTGCAGCGGTATTTCAAGATCCTCGGCAACCAAGGCATCCAGATCGACGACCAACTCTCCGGTCTCAAGGCCAGGGACCAAGTCACTTGGCAAATGGCAACCACCGCCAAGGTCAGCATTTCCGACACTGACCACGAAGCCTTGCTGCAACAGGATGGCCAGACTTTGCATGTCAAATTTACCGTGAACGGCGGCTCTGCCAAAATCAGCGCCAATCCCGCCACCGGCCCGCATGATTTTGATGTGGCAAACCCCGGTGTCACCTTACTGGCGCTAACCGTCAGTGCCACTTCCTCCAACGTCACCATCAATAGTTCGTTACTAGGTAAATAGTAATGTAACACAGGCATTCCTGTCTGTGTCTTTCAAGAATCAAACACAGGCAGGAATGCCTGCGCTACCTTGCTTGCCCGGCAAGAGAAGGGCGCCCGGTATTCCCGGGCGCCCTTCATGGTTGGCGGTAAGCCGGATTCTGTCCCCTTGCGGGTGACGATCATTTATCTCGCCTTGCGGCGGTCTTGCGACTGCGGTCTACCCGGAAGCTGCCTTGCGACATGGCGGGCCGCCATTGCTTCCTGTTCGACCTTGCACCATCCGGGGTTTATCGTGCCGCATCGGTTGCCCTTCGCGCGGTGGGCTCTTACCCCACCGTTTCACCCTTACCCTTTTACAGGCGGTTTGTTTTCTGTGACACTGTCCATCGCCAACCCTTGACGGCTGGCGCCCGTTTTTAACAAACGGCGGATTGCCCTATGGTGTCCGGACTTTCCTCTCGCGGTTAGCGAGCGATCATCTGCCAGATTTCAGCATACCCCGAATGTCATTCGTTGCCAATTTTAAGTTACCCAGGCAGTTACAACAAAAACTTCACCAGATTAAGATTACTCTTGCCATATCCAATTAGATGGGCATTTTTATCTGAGTCACACCATATATTGTATGATGTGACTTGAAAAGTGCCGCTAATCACGGTTAGCGGAGAATAGGGAAGCGGGTGTAAATCCCGCGCGGTAGCGCCGCTGTAACGAGTGACGAGGACCTGATAAGCCACTTTTCGTACCGGGCAATCCGGGCGCAAGGGAAGGCTGGGTCAATAGGTTGAACTCGGAGCCAGAAGACCTGCTTTTCAATAATACTGCCACGGCGTAGAGCCGCGGCCCTGTTCGCCATAAACAGGAGCTATGCAAGACCAGCCGCATCTTGGCAGCGGCTTTGGAAATTTGAAGACATGACCAACCCTGCCCCCGCAGCGGCGTCCGCCAATGCTGACGCCCAATTGGAACTTATCAATCCGCACCAATTACCCCGCCCCGTTTTTCAAGTCGTCAAACGCGACGGCTCGACGGTGCCGTTCGAGGAACAACGCATTCTACTGGCCATCGCCAAGGCGGGACAAGCCACTGGTGAATTCAACATCGACCGTGCGCGAGCATTAGCGTCCTGCGTGCTGGCACAATTGCAATTGAGCCAGGGTCCGGTGTTTAGCGTCGAGAACATCCAGGACACGGTGGAATTAAACCTGATGCAGGCCGGGCATTTCAAGACGGCGCGAGTATTCATCCGCTATCGCGAACAGCACCGCCAATTGCGTGAGGAAAAGAAAACCTTTGTCGACGTCGCCGCCTCCATCGAGGAATACATCAACAAACTCGACTGGCGCGTGAACGCCAATGCCAACCAGGGCTATTCGCTCGGCGGCATGATCCTCAACGGCTCCGGCAAAATTACCGCCAATTACTGGCTCAGCCATGTTTACCCGCCGGAAGTCGGCGAGGCACACCGTGGCGGTGATTTCCATATTCACGATCTCGACATGCTCTCCGGTTACTGCGCGGGCTGGTCGCTGCGCACTCTGTTACATGAAGGTTTCAATGGCGTCGCCAACAAGATCGAGGCCGCGCCACCGAAACGGCTCCGTACCGCGCTGGGACAAATGGTAAACTTCCTCGGCACCCTGCAAAACGAATGGGCCGGCGCGCAGGCTTTCAGTTCGGTCGACACCTATCTGGCGCCCTTCATCCGCCTGGAGCAACTGGACTTCAAGCAGGTGAAACAATCCATGCAGGAATTCATTTTCAACCTCAACGTGCCGTCGCGCTGGGGCACCCAGACCCCGTTCACCAACCTGACCTTCGACTGGACTTGTCCGGACGACTTGAAATCACAAGTGCCGGTCATCGGCGGCAAGGAAGTCGGCTTCACCTACGGCGAGTTGCAGGAGGAAATGAATCTCATCAACCGCGCCTACATCGAAGTCATGATGGAAGGTGACGCCAAGGGCCGTGTCTTCACCTTCCCGATCCCGACCTACAACATCACCCGTGAATTCAACTGGGAGCATCCCAACACCGAGTTGTTGTTCGAAATGACCGCCAAATACGGCCTGCCGTACTTTCAGAATTTCATCAACTCCGACCTGCGCCCGCAGGACATCCGCTCAATGTGCTGTCGCTTGCAACTCGACCTGCGCGAACTGCTCAAGCGCGGCAACGGCCTGTTCGGTTCGGCGGAACAAACCGGTTCCATCGGCGTGGTCACCGTCAACTGCGCGCGGCTCGGTTACGTCTACGCTAACAGTGAAACGGCGCTAATGGCGAGACTGGACCAGTTGTTGCAACTGGCCAAGACCAGCCTGGAAATCAAACGTAAATTCGTGCAACGGCTGGCCGACAAGGGGCTGTTCCCCTTCACCAAACGTTACCTGCCCTCCCTGCGCAATCATTTCTCCACCATCGGCATCAACGGTCTGAACGAGTGCGTCCGCAATTTCTACGCTAATGGCGAAGATATCACCACCGAGCGCGGCCGGGCTTTCGGCTTGCGCATCCTGCGCCACATCCGCGAACGCATGGCCGAGTTCCAGCAGGAAACCGGACACTTGTACAACCTGGAGGCTTCCCCCGCCGAGGGCGCCACTTACCGTTTCGCCCGCGAGGACCAGAAACGTTTCCCCGACATCCTGCAAGCCGGCACCAAGGAACATCCCTACTACACCAATTCCTCGCAACTGCCCGTCGGTTACACCAGCGATCCGTTCGAAGCCTTGCAACATCAGGAGGAATTCCAGCAGCAATACACCGGCGGCACCGTGGTGCATTTGTACATGGGCGAACGGATTTCCAGCGCCCGCGCCTGCAAGACACTGGTGAAAAACGTGCTGACCCGTTTCCGCCTGCCTTATATCACCATTTCACCGACCTTCTCGATCTGCCCCAAACACGGTTATCTGGCCGGCGAACATCAATTTTGTCCGAAATGCGATGCGGAACTGATCACGCAAAAACGCATTACCTGTTGCGCATCAACAGAACCGAACCAAAGCCCTTCGGCCCGCCAATCATGAAACAGGCCGGACAGAATCGTGTTGTCCGGGGTAAGCGCCCATGCCATCCAGCACAGGGCGGCACGATTCCGACAGTATCAACCCAATAAAGGAACCCTATGCAAGAAAATCAAACTGAAATCACACTAACTGACAACGAACGCCAACCCTGCGAGGTTTGGACCCGCGTGATGGGCTACCATCGCCCCGTCGACCAGTTCAACGCCGGCAAGAAAAGCGAATACGCGGAGCGCACCGAGTTTGTCGAACCCGCCAACTGCGAATCGGCACGCTAACCGCCATGTCGGCTTTAGCGAAAGAATTACCAGTCGCCGGACTGACCCCGTTTACCACCATTGACTATCCGGGACACCTGTCGGCGGTGATTTTTTCACAGGGTTGCCCCTTGCGTTGTCCTTATTGCCACAACAAACAACTGCTCGCATTTGACCGCAGCTCCAAACTCATGCCCTGGCGGCAAGTAATGGAGTTCTTTGTCACCCGCCAAGGCTGGCTGGAAGCTGCGGTCTTTAGCGGCGGCGAACCGACCGCCCATGCAACGTTGGCGGAGGCCATGTCCAAAATCAAAAAACTGGGCTTTCTCATCGGACTGCACAGTTCCGGAGTTTATCCGGAAAATTTCGCCGCCGTGCTACCACTGGTCGATTGGGTTGGACTCGATATCAAGGCGCCGTTCGATGAGAAATACGATCTGCTAACGCGGATGAAAAATTCCGCCGCGAAAGTCAGGCAATCCCTCGACTCGCTGTTAGCGGCCAGGAAACCCTACCAGTTGCGCCTGACCTTCGACCCGAAATTTCACCACACAAACGATGTGACAGAAATCAACGGACTGCTAAACCAACTAGGGGCCGATTCCGTGGTGATTCAAACACTGCGTGAACCCGTAATGAACAACTTATGATACTGAACGATTTGCAAATTACCGCCTTTGCCAAGCAAGGCATGATCAAACCTTTCTTTCCGAAACTCATCCGTCGCACGGAACAATATCCGATTTTATCCTTTGGCCTGTCCAGCTACGGCTACGATCTGCGGCTATCACCGAAGGAATTCAAGATTTTCCGCCACATCCCCGGCACGGTGATGGACCCGAAGAAATTCAATCCCGGTAACCTGGAAAAGACCCCCTTGCACAAGGACGCTAACGGCCAGTATTTCATCCTGCCCGCACGCAGCTATGGCTTGGGTGTGGCAGTGGAACAGCTCCACCTGCCCGACAACGTCTCCGCCATCTGCGTCGGCAAAAGCACCTACGCACGTTGCGGCATCATCGCCAACCTCACCCCTGCCGAGGCAGGCTGGAAAGGCCACCTGACCTTGGAATTTTCCAATTCCAGCGCCGCCGACTGCCGCATCTATGCCAACGAGGGCGTGGTGCAAATGCTGTTCTTCAGCGGTGACGCCTGCGCCACCAGTTATCACCAACGCACCGGCAAGTATCAGAACCAGAAGCACCAGATCACGCTGCCAAGAATTTAAAGAAAGCCCCGGCACCAACATTCACGAAAATGATTTTTGGATATTCTCCCAAAAAATACTTGAATATTTCAAATATTGTTGAATAGTTGTATTGAAATGAACAAGCAGATCGCCACCACCGTATTTGAATCACTGTCTTCAGGTATCCGGCTGGATATTTTCCGCCTGCTGGTCAAATTCGGCCCCGATGGCCTGGTGGCCGGTGAAATCGGCAAGAAACTGAATGTGCCGCCGACCAATCTTTCCTTCCACCTAAAAGCCCTGGTCCAAGCCGACCTGCTTTCGGTTGAGCAGGAAGGCCGTTTCCAGAGATTCAAGGCCAACATTCCCCTGATGCTGGATATTGTGGCTTACCTGACAGAAGAATGCTGTTGTGGCGACACTGAAAAGTGCCGGGACTACCGCAAGGCCAAGCCGCAAATTGAAAAATTCATGCCTCCTTTAAAAACCAAAAAAATAACCAAAACCAAATAAACCCTATTATGAAAATCAAAGTATATGATCCCGCCTTGTGCTGTAGTACCGGTGTTTGTGGAACCGAAGTTGACCAGAATTTGGTCGATTTTGCCGCCAATGTCGACTGGGCGAAAAAACAAAACGTCCAGATTGAACGGTTCAATCTTGCCCAGCAGCCTTTGGCCTTCGCCGAAAATGCCGTGGTAAAGAACTTCCTTCAGCGTTCAGGCAAGGAATCCCTGCCGCTAATCCTGATCGATGATGAGGTGGTATTGGCCGGACGTTACCCGACCCGCTTGGAACTGGCGCGCTGGACGGGCTTGACCATTGATTCGCAGAAAAGTTCCGGATGCTGCGGTGGAAACACCGGCTGTTGCTAAACCGAAAGAGCGCATGAAATTTATCACCGAAGCACCCCGTTTTTTCTTTTTCACAGGCAAAGGCGGTGTCGGGAAAACCTCGATTTCCTGTGCGACTGCCATTCATTTTGCCGAACAAGGCAAAAAGGTATTGCTGGTCAGCACCGACCCCGCCTCAAATGTCTCCCAGGTCTTTGAACAAAAAATCGGCCATATCATTACTCCCATTATCGCAGTTAGCGGGTTATCCGCACTGGAAATTGATCCGCAAAAAGCAGCCCAGGCATACCGGGATAAAATTGTTAATCCGGTGCGCGGCGTCTTGCCTGATGACATCGTACAAGGGATAGAAGAACAGTTGTCGGGGGCCTGCACCACGGAAATTGCCGCATTCGATGAATTCACTTCTCTGCTTACCAATGAGGCGCTTATTCAGGACTACGACCACATTATTTTTGACACCGCTCCCACGGGGCACACCATCCGGCTGTTGCAATTACCAGGAGCATGGAGCGGCTTCCTGGAGTCCAGTTCCGGCAACGGAACCGGCTGTTTGGGACCTTTGGCAGGGCTGGAAAAACAACGCCAACAATATCAAACGGCTGTCAATGTACTGGCGGACACCTCCCGTACCAGACTGGTACTCGTTGCTAGAGCGCAAACCGCCACTTTGCGGGAAGTCGCCCGCACTCATGAGGAACTCTTTAATATCGGGTTGAAACGGCAATATCTGGTGATTAACGGCGTATTGCCGGCAAAGGAAGCCGCTAACGACGAACTGGCCCAGGCGGTTTACCATCGGGAACAAGAGTCCCTGGCAAACATACCCGGTATTTTGCAAACTCTGCCGTCCGACACTTTGCCATTGAAATCCTTCAATCTGGTCGGCTTGAACGCCTTGCGCGGGTTGTTCAACCAAGAGGATGGCTTGCAGCCAAACGACCCGGCTGAAATTCCGCCGGTAAATGCTTTTCCAAAATTGACTCTGTTAATCGATGAACTGGCGCAGCAGCGGCATGGATTGGTCATGCTTATGGGCAAAGGAGGCGTTGGCAAAACAACACTGGCGGCGGCCCTGGCCATCGCCTTGGCGAAAAGAGGTTTTCCCGTACATCTGAGCACTTCCGATCCCGCCGCGCATTTGGCGGAAACTTTGAACGGAACTTTGGAAAACTTGACCGTTAGCGCCATTAATCCCGAACAAGAAACCGAACGTTATCGCCGGCAAGTATTGGAAACCAGGGGAAAAAACCTGGATGCCGACGGACGCTCCTTGTTGGAAGAGGACCTGCGCTCTCCCTGTACCGAGGAAATCGCGGTATTCCAGGCATTCTCACGGATTATCAGGGAAGCAGACAAGCGCTTTGTCATCATGGACACCGCCCCGACGGGACACACGCTGCTCTTGTTGGATGCCACGGGAGCCTACCACCGTGAAGTGGTGAGGTTAAACACGGACAAGCAAAGCATGCCGTTGACGCCGCTGGAGCAATTGCAAGACCCGCAACAGACCAGGGTCATCCTGGTAACCTTGGCGGAAACCACACCGGTACTGGAAGCCGCCAATTTACAGGAGGATTTGCGCAGGGCAAAGATTGAACCCTGGGCCTGGATTGTAAACAACAGCCTGACAAACGCCCACACCAGCTCCAGTTTGTTAAGCACCCGCGCCCGGCGCGAACTGCCGCAAATCGACGCTGTCGTCACCAGGCATGCAAATCGCATGGCCTTGGTTCCCTTGCAAAAAGCGGAGCCAATAGGAATGGAAAAATTAAGCGCGCTGGCAAATTAATTATGCCCAAACCCAACATTCTGATTCTGTGCACGGGAAATTCATGTCGCAGCCATTTGGCCGAGGGTGTGCTGCGCCATGCCGCCGGGGATTTGTTCAACATCCACAGCGCGGGCTCCAATCCCGCGGGATACGTCCACCCCAAGGCGATTCAGGTCATGCGTGAAATCGGCATTGATATTTCCGCACATCGTTCCAAGCACCTGAACGAATTTTTAAATCAACAGATCGATACGGTGATTACCGTTTGCGGCAACGCCGACCAAGCCTGCCCAATGTTTCCCGGCCAGGTAAACCGCTACCACTGGGGTTTCCCCGATCCCGCCAAGGCACAAGGAAACGACGAACAGGTTTTGCAGATATTTCGCGATGTTCGTGACCAAATCAAACTGGTTTTCGAGGCATACGCAACCGGGTATCGGGAATTGAAAAGAGTGAATGATGAAGAGTGAAATAAAATACGCTTACGCAGGGGCTGTATTCACTTCACTCTTCACTTTTCAAAATTCACCCTTCTAGATGATCGGCTTGCGATAAATCAAACCGGGCATCGCCAGACCAAGCGCCAACGCGGCGACAATAAACGACATCTGCAAAAAGTTGGTCGTTAGCGTCGCCTGCAGATCGGTGCTAAACCCGCTGCGGCTGATTTCAAACAGCGCCAGCATGGCGGTAAAAGCCGGCTTGCCCGGAATCATCGGGATGATGGCGGCCACGGTAAACACCTTTGGATGCGCCAGCAATCGTCGTGCCCAGTAAACCCCAATAAAGCTCACCAGCGTGGCGGCTATGAGTGTCGCCCACTCGATGCGCATGCCTTCGTGAGTCAGCACAAAACGCAGACCGTGCCCGATCGCCCCGCCCATTGCGCAGTAACCAAGGGAATGTTTGGGAACATTGAACAGCAAGGCGAACCCGACCGCCGGAATGGCCGCCAGCACCATGTCCTGCAACACCATGACAATGTTCAGATCCATAACTTGATCTTCCACAGGCTCAGGGCCATAAAAATGCCGACACTTGCCGCCAGCACCAGCAGCAAGGCCACGATCCAGCGTGACAGTCCGGTATTGGCATAACCCTTCAGCATGTCCGAAACCGCGTTGATCAACGGATAGCCGGGAATCAACAGCAGCACGCTGGCCGCCATGGCCATCCGCGGTTGTTCTCCGATTGCCAGCGGTACTGACAAACCGGCCAGGCTGGTCGCCACAAAGGCAGTGATGGTGAAATTCAGCATTGGGTTGAAATGCCAGATACTGAGCGTCAGACGCACCAGCATTGACAAGGCACTGGCAACTCCGGCCACCGCGCAGGAAGTCCAGTCCGCCCCCATCAATCGCGCAAAGCTCGCGCAGGACAAACCAATCATCACGCACAACAGCCACTTGTTGTAATGCAGGGGTTTGATTTCATTCAACTGCCGTTCAACCTGCCCCAGGGTGATCTCCCTTCTTTCCGCGCGCAGCATCAGGCGCTGCACCTCGGTGACCACGTGCATGTTGATGCCGCCGTCGATATTGCGCCGCACCGTGGTGATGCAATGCTCGTCGGTCAGCGTGGTCAGCGACAAGGCATTGGCGGTAATGCCCAACTGGATTTTTTCCAGTCCCAACGCCTCGCCCATCCGCACGGTCACGTTTTCTACCAGCGCGCTTTCCGCCCCATGCTGCATCAGCAATTGCGCCGTCTGCATGCACAAGCGCGTCAGCTTGCGCTGCTCCGGTTCCGTAAAATCCTGTGCTCCTCCCCCCGTCATAAGTGTGGCAAAACTGCCATTTTTTATGTTTAGCATACTTTGGCCCCGGCGCGCAAATGTTCCGTCTGTCTTGTCGACAGTTCCCCGGCCTCCAGCAAATTGATTTTGGTCAGGATTTCGGCAAACACCTCGCTCGGGCTTTGCGCGGTAAATACGGTGACGGTTTTCTTCGTCCCGTAATGCTCCAGCACCGGCAACGTTTCTTTGCGGTAAACCTGCAGGCGGCGGCGAATGGTCTCCTCATTGGCGTCGTCCATCCGGTTGTCCTTCAAGGCGCGACGGCGCATGCGGGAGACCAGTTCATCATCGTTGGAACAAGTCAGGTGGAATACTTTGATGACGTCCAGATAATCGTCCAGGATCCCTGCCTGGCTGAGATTGCGCGGAATGCCGTCCAGGATCAGGCGGTCGCGACGGGGGTTGAACTTGCCGAGCGCGATCATCGCCTGGATCTGGGACTGCCAGAGTTCCATCACCAATCCGTCCGGCACCAGTTTGCCGGCCGCCGAATAATCGGCAAATGCCCGGCCCAGCGGCGTATGCATGTCCAGCGAACGGAATACATCACCGCAGGCCAGGTGGCAGAATCCCGGCACGGTGCCCAGGATTCTGCCATGAGTCCCTTTCCCCGAACCCGGGGAACCAAAGAACAAGTAAGTTGCATATTTCATAGGGGTAGAATGATCAGGGGTGTCAGGAATCCCGGGCACTGGACGCCGGTTGCAGTTCCTTTCTAAGTTTTTGCGCCACCGCCAGCATGTGGCGCAGCGAGGCCAGGACTTCCGGCCAGTTTCGCGTTTTCAAACCACAGTCCGGATTGACCCACAGACGTTCGGCGGGAATCACTTTGAGCGCTTCGCGCAGCAGGGCTTCAATTTCCCCGATAGCGGGAACGCGCGGCGAGTGAATGTCCCAGACCCCCGGCCCAATTTCATTCGGATAACAGAAATCGGTGAAAGCGCGCAACAATTCCATGCCGGAGCGTGAAGTCTCGATGGAAATCACGTCGGCATCCAAGGCGGCGATTGCTTCCATGATGCCGTTGAACTCGCAATAGCACATATGGGTGTGAATCTGCACGCGATCAGGCACGCCCGAGGTTGCCAGACGGAACGCGGTGGTCGCCCACTCCAAGTAAGCGGGCCAGTCTTTGCGGCGTAACGGACAACCCTCACGCAACGCGGGTTCATCAATCTGGATCACGCCAATGCCGGCGCTTGCCAAATCGCTGACCTCATCACGAATCGCCAAGGCGATTTGTTTCGCCGTTAGCGAGCGCGGCTGGTCGTTACGCACAAAACTCCATTGCAGGATGGTGATCGGACCGGTCAACATCCCCTTCATCGGCTTGGTGGTTAGCGACTGCGCAAACTTCGACCAGCGCAGCGTCATCGGCTCCGGACGCCGCACGTCGCCGAAAATGACCGGCGGCTTCACACAACGGGAACCGTAACTTTGCACCCAGCCGTTCTGGGTGAAGGCAAAGCCGGAAAGTTGCTCGCCGAAATATTCCACCATGTCGTTGCGTTCAAACTCGCCATGTACCAGTACATCCAGCCCGAGTTCTTCCTGCAATTTGATACAACGACCGGTTTCCTGTTCTAGATACTTTTCGTAATCATGGAGGGATAATTCGCCTTTCTTAAACTTGGCACGCGCCGCGCGCACTTCCTTGGTCTGCGGAAAGGAACCGATGGTGGTGGTGGGCAGCAACGGCAATTGCAAATACTGTTCCTGCGCCTTGCGGCGTGCCGGATAATCGTGCTGGCGGTGGGTATCCTGCTCCGTAACCGCCTCGCAGCGGGTCTGCACCCCGGCATCGTAAATGCGCGGGCTGTAACGCCGAGAGCGGATCAATCGCTGGTTGTTGGTAAATTTTTCCAGTTCACCATTAGCGGCCAGAATCACCGTCAAATCGACAACTTCCTCCAGCTTTTGTTCGGCGAACGCCAGCCACGATTTTAATTCCTCGTTCAATTGCGTCTCATGCACCACGCTAACCGGGACATGCAGCAGTGAACAGGATGGCGACACCAACAGCCGCTGGTCGCCAAGCTTTTCCCGCGCCTGCTGCAACAACCTGATCGAGACGGCAAAATCATTGCGCCAGATGTTGCGCCCCTCCACCACTCCCAAGGACAGTGACAGATTATCCGGCAACAATCTCAATACCTCATCCAATTCCTGCGGCGCGGCAACCAAATCCAGATGCAACACATCAACCGGCAACGCCAGGGCCGTCACCAGGTTGTCACCCAGTGCGCCGAAGTAATTCGCCAGAATGATTTGCACAGAACCCGCCGCCTGCCGCAAGCGGCGATAAGCCGGCGCAAAGGCCATCTGTTGTTCCGCGGTCAAATCAGTCGCTAACAACGGTTCGTCAAACTGGATGCGCCTCACGCCAAGCCCAGCCAGTTTTTGCACGATATCCTCGTACACCGGCAGCAGCGACGCTAACAGCGACAACGGTTCAAAGCCTACTTCCTTGCCCTTGCCCAGCAACAGGAACGACAGCGGTCCCAACAACACCGGCACGGTTTCGATACCCAGCGCCTTCGCTTGCAGCCATTCGTCAAAGGGTTTGCTTGAAGCCAAATAGAACTCCTGCCCGCGCTTGAATTCGGGCACCAGATAGTGGTAGTTGGTATCAAACCACTTGGTCATTTCCAACGCCGCGCCAGAATGTTCCCCCGCACAGCAATCGCAGGATTTTTCGTCATTAGCGGCGGTCCTGCCGCGCGCCATGGCGAAATAAGTCTCAGTTTTGACCAGGCCGGAACGATGTCCGAAACGCTCCGGCACCGCGCCAACCAGCACGCTGGTATCCAGCACGTGGTCGTAAAAACTGAAATCGTTCGAGGGAATCAGGTCGATACCGGCGACCTGCTGCATCTTCCAATTTTGTTCGCGAATTTCACCCGCGACGCTTTGCAATTGTTCCTCAGTAATCTGCCCGGCCCAAAAGGACTCGAGCGCCTTCTTTAACTCGCGCTTGGCGCCGATGCGGGGCAAGCCGAGATTGTGCGTTAGAATTTTCATTCATGTTTCCATCGCGGCTGCCGGGCCGCGGTTATTTTCAAGGGAAACCCTCGCAGCCGGACGCGGGCACAAAAAATCCCGCATTGCTCTGCAAAGGAGTCAAGGCGGGCGCTAATCATCACGCAAACTCGTCTCTCCCCCATCCTGTCGTTGGCGCGACAGCTGCCCGGTTCACCGAACCGGGACTTGATGAGCGTGATACAAGCAGGTCTTCTGACTTCGAGTTCACCCTACCGGCCCCGCCTTACCATTTCTTGCGAAACAGTGGCATTGTGGGGCCTTCGTCACTCGTTACAGCGGCGCTACCGCGCGGGATTTGCACCCGCTTCCCTATTCTCCGCTAACCATGATTAGCGGCACTTGCACACCGCCGCGCGACTTTCGCCGACGCGGCATCTCGTAAAGAACCGTTATAGAAAATAGATTCTGGCGGGCGAAAGTCAATGACTGAACTCAGACCAAAAACGGACTGGAAGTGCTCTTTTCCTCGCGAACGCTAAGATCGCGCTGCAATTCGCTGATGTCCTGGGTGCTGTAGAACGAGGTTCCGGTGGTCAGCACGATCAGGGTCTTGATGTCGCCGGAATGAAATTTGCTCATGTAGGCGATGTGGTCGGCATTGATGTAGGAATAATGCAGTTCATGGTTCTCGGTGCCGTATAGCTGATGAACAATGCCCAACAATTTCATGTGATTAAGCAATACCAGCGCGAACCGCAAACAACAACAGAATATTTCCGCCAATCAGGCCTGGGCGTCCAATAACCTCAACAAACCCCGTTCATCCACCACCGCCCACAGACTATCAATTTTGTTTTCCTTGATGGTGAACAGGACCGCGCCCTCCCACGACACCAGTTTGCCGGTCGGATGATAGCCAAAAAACTCGCCGGAATGGGTGCCGTCGTAATGCATGCGCGCGAAAGCCTTGTCCCCTTCCACCACCAGGTCGACAATCGCCGCATTGTAATTATCCAGCGACTCATGCATGCGGTCAACATAGGACTCGAAGGCCGTGTAACCGACGCATTGATGCCGCAGGGCCCCGCAGAAACTGAATTCAGGATGCAGAAGAGCCGGAATCCTGGATTTGTCCCGCTCGTTCCAGATTTCCCTGTAGTAAGACTCAACCAATTTACGAACATCCTGCGGTTCCATAAACGCACCCTTTGATTGAAAAAATACGCTTGGACAGAAAAAATGTCGAGAACTACCTTTGTATTAAATTGCAAATGCCTCGTGATACCGCACTATACCGCCTGGAATTTCACCGCGCATCGCAAGCAACAGAAAATATTCCGGCGGCATTCCGGTCAATACCAGTTTGTTGTTAGCGGCAAAACCAAAGCGCTGATAAAAATCCGGATCGCCCAGCACCACGCAACCGCACGCCCCTTTGCGATCCAGTTCAGCCAACCCATGCCGCATCAACGCCGAACCAATTCCCGTTTTCTGCCTGTCGGGGCGCACCGCCAACGGCCCCAATCCATACCAACCGCAACGCCTCCCATCGACTGTCACTTCCGAGAAAGCCAAATGCCCGTCAATTTCACCGTTAGCGTCCAAGGAAACCAACGACACACTCATGGCCTCCACCAACCTTAATTGCCTGGCAATCAAATGCTCATTTTGGCAACTGTGCGGATGCTTGGCGAAGGCCCCGACGATGACGCGTTCAATGGCCGCCTCGTCTCCGGCCCGCTCATCGCGAATCATAACAACCAATGGGCGATGCAGGTTTTGCCGGTCAACTGCGAACTGGCCGGTGTGTATTGATGGAATTCAATGTCGGTGCCATCGGGATCCTTGCACCAAATCTGCCAGCTGTCGTCCGAACCCATGACCGGCTCCGGCGTGGTGGTCTTGATCCCGTTGGCATGCAACTTCGTCGTTAGCCCCTTGATGTCGTCGGTTTCCAGGCAAATATGCCCGATGTACGGCTCCTGGTTTTTCAACGGCGTATCGCGCAGGAAAACCTCAATGAATTGCATCTCGCCGACTTCCATGTAAAACCCGATGCGCTTCTCCCGCGCCATGAACGGGAATTTCAATTTCAACCCAAGCATCCCGCAATAGAATTTTTCCGTACGATCCAGATCCGTTGAAAACAAACAAGCGTGCGCCAAGCGTTCAATGGTCATGGAATTACGCTAACCACCATCACCGTTCAGGCAACCCAAATCTCAACGCACAAAAATCTCGTTCACCTGTGAAGGCAACCTCCGCGGTTTGCCGTTGGCCGGATTCACCGCGCACCACACAGTCTTGCACCTCGCCATTAGCGCCCCATCGCCATCGCGCACAATCCGGCTCTGCCGCTCGCTGGTCAGCACTGTCCCCGTTTCAACCCAGGTTTTCACCGTTAGCGTCTCACCAGACAGGGCGGGTTTCTTGTACTCAATCTCATGGCTCATCACCACCCAGGCGATTTCCGCCGCTAAATCCGCGCCCGCCGCCGCGCGCCAATGCGCTTCGGCCGCCTCCTGCACCCAGCGGATGTAGACCACGTTGTTGACATGGTTGTTGGCGTCAATGTCCGCCGACGCGACCCTTACGGGGTGCTCATAAACCAATTTACCATCCTCAACCGGCCAATGTTTCATGATTAGCGCCAGACTAGGGAAAAACCGTGAAAATCCAACCTGCAAAGTTTACTTGGCAGTTCGGCAAATCCGCTTATCATCTTGCCACACCGCGCGCTTAGCTTAGTGGTAGAGCACCTCGTTTACACCGAGGGGGTCGGGGGTTCGAACCCCTCAGCGCGCAGATTCTCTCACTATTTCCACCCGTGGAAGGCCAGTTGTTTTTTTGTGCTGGCAACATCCTTGTGGCAGATGCCGCGAATCCCAAGCCCTTGGGCCACCTGTACGAACATGGGGCGGTCATCGATGTACAATACTTCCCCGCTCCTGGTCTGGGCAATGTCCAAGGCCAGTTTGAAAATATCGGCATCGGGTTTGCGGATGTGCACGAAGCTGGAAGAAATGAAAAAATCCACGAAACTGTTCAACTTGAACTTCTGGATGCGATAGTCGTTCAACTCACGACCTTCATTGCTGACCACGGCAACGCGGAAACCATATTTTTTCTTCAACGACTTGATCAGGTTGATCATTTCCGGGTACGGCTCGGAAAGACCAAACATGAATTTCTTGAAGGCCGCCCGGCTGAAATGACGCTTCTTGTAAAACACCACGCGGTCCAGATATTCATCCAGGGAAATCTTTCCCTCCTCGTACGTGTCAAAGGTCAGGTGATGGCGTTCATCCATCTCCGGCCCTTCCAGGCCGAATTTCTCCACCGTGATGGCGCGGCGTTTCCTGTCCCAGCCGTTGTTTAACAAGACACCGCCAATGTCGGTGAACAGAGTATTGATATGTGGTTGCTTGCTCATATGGAATGAATCAAGGTTAGATGATGACAGACTCCCGCCCAAGGAATAATTGAAAACGAGAATTTATTTTCATATGCCCCTAAGCTATCCCAAATCACCGGCCTATCAACTGCTCCTGTCAAAATATCGTCCGGCAGGCGCATTTCACTTTACAGTCCCCCTTGTTGGCTTATCTTCAATGCTATAACCCCGCATGAAATACTTGGTTTATCTCTTGCTGACCCTTGGTGCGGCACAAGGTTTTTGCCAGTCGCCCGACCAACCCGCCCCCACGACCCCGAATGTCGCCATTA
Organism: Verrucomicrobiales bacterium; assembly: GCA_031256975.1. GTDB lineage: Bacteria > Verrucomicrobiota > Verrucomicrobiia > Methylacidiphilales > JAAUTS01 > JAIRPN01. Next base: position 105,857 of record JAIRPN010000005.1, read on the forward strand.
GCGCCACCATGCCGAAGGGCAAAACCATTTACGTTATTCCGATTCGTGATGAAATCGATCCCTCGATGGTGTACATCGTGCGACGCGGCGTGAAGGAGGCGATGGAAGCCAAGGCCGACGCGATCATCCTTGACATGGACACCAATGGCGGCCGGGTGGATAACACCGAGGAAATCATCGCCATTCTCAACAAATTCCCGCATCAGGACCAGTTGTACACCTTCGTCAACACCAAGGCCTTTTCCGCCGGTTCTTTCATCTCCGCGGCAACCCGTGTAATTTACATGTCACCCGGCTCGGTAATCGGCGCGGCGGCTCCCATCCTGATGTCACCCGGTGGTGGCGGAATACAAGAAATGCCGAAGACCGTGGAGGAAAAGATGACTTCCGCGGTGCGCGGACTGGTTCGCACCCAGGCGCAAAACCACGGACACAATCCCGCCGTGTTCGAGGCCATGGTGGACAAGGACCAAGGTTTATCCATCGACGGCAAGGAAATCGTGCCCAAGGGCAAATTACTCACCCTCACCAATGTCGAGGCCGAGGCCAGGTACGGCAAACCGCCGAAAAACCTGCTCAGCCATGGCACCAGGGCCGATCTCAACGCCGTCATTGGCGACATTGATCCCGGCCATCCGCAGGTGGTCAAAATAGAACCCACCGGGTTTGAACAACTGGCGCGCCTGATCGTCCTGATTTCCCCCCTGCTGATCGCCGCGGCAATGCTGTGCGGTTACATCGAATTCAAGACCCCGGGTTTCGGCGTCTTTGGCATCCTGGCTGTCGTATTTGCGGTGATTTATTTCTTCGGACATTACATCGCCGGATTGTCCGGTTACGAAAACCTGGTGATCTTCATCATCGGTGTGGCGCTGATCGCGGTCGAACTGTTCCTCTTGCCCGGACATATTTTGCCCGGCGTCATCGGCGCGGGCATGGTATTGTATTCCCTGCTCAAGGCCATGGTCGACAAATATCCGATGGACCCGACCATTCCCACCATGCCGCAACTGGAACTTCCCTTGCGCAACATGGGACTGGCCCTCGTCATTAGCGTCATCGGCATCCTGTTGCTCGCCAAAGTCCTGCCGAAAACCCCGTTGTACGGCGCGCTGGTTCTCAATAAGGTCAATCCCAACCGCACTCCGGAATCCGCTAACGACCAAGTCGTTTCAGGTTCGTCTGGATTGGCCATTGGCACCAAAGGCAAGGCTCTCACCATGCTGCGCCCGGCAGGTACCGCTGACTTTGGCCATGGACCGGTGGATGTCATCACCCAGGGTGATTTCATCAAGCCGGGCGCCGTCATTAGCGTGGTCAAAATCGAGGGCAACGTGGTAACCGTGGAGGTCGCATGATCCTGATCATCAGCCTGATCCTTGCCGCCATTATCCTGCTCACCGCGGAAATTTTCCTGCCCGGCATGATCGCCGGCGTTCTCGGCGCATTATGCCTGATTGGTTCAGTAATCGCCACCAGCTACCAATACGGCGCCAACGCGGGATTCATGCTGCTGATGGCGGAACTGGTCACCTGCGCCATCCTGTTCATGTGCTGGATGAAATTCTTCCCCGCCTCGCCGCTCGGCAAAAAATTCAGCCTGAACAAGCAGGAGACACAAACCTCGGCCCCGGTTGAATTTAATAACTTGCTAGGCAAGTACGGCGTGACCGTCAACATGCTGCGTCCCGCCGGCAATATCAACATCGACGGCAAGCGCTACGACGCCGTCAGTGAAGGCTCGCATATCTCCGCCAACCGCAACATTAAAGTTGTCAAAGTGGAGGGTGCACGTATCGTTGTCAGACAACTCTAGAAACCGGTAAAATAAGGAAATTATTATGGGTATCGTTTATATTGTGTTGGGAGTCCTGCTCCTGGTCTTCGTATTGATCATCGCCAACTTCATCAACCTGTGGATCCGCGCCTGGGCGTCCGGCGCCCCGGTCAGCCTGATGACGCTGATCGCCATGCGCTTCCGCAAAATGCCGAGTTCACTGATCGTGAACGCCCGCATTACCGCCGTGCGCGCCGGAATTCACCTCAGCACCGAACAGTTGGAAACCCACTATCTCGCAGGCGGCAACGTCAATGAAGTGGTTCGCGCGCTGATCGCCGCCGACAAGGCGCAGCTCAGCCTCGACTTCAACCGCGCCTGCGCCATCGACCTCGCCACCACCGGCACCGGCAAGACTGTCTATGAAGCCGTGCGTACCAGCGTCAACCCCAGGGTTATCGATTGTCCCAACCCCGCCGCCGGCAAAATCACCATCGACGCCGTGGCCAAGGACGGTATCGGCGTGCGCGCCCGCGCCCGCGTGACCGTGCGCACCAACCTCGACCGCTTCGTCGGCGGTGCCACCGAGGAAACCATCATCGCCCGCGTCGGCGAAGGCATCGTCACCACCATCGGTTCCTCCAACACCTACAAGGACGTCTTGGAAAATCCCGACCGTATTTCCAAAAACGTGCTCAGTCGCGGCCTTGACTCCGGCACCGCGTTCGAAATTCTCTCCATCGACATCGCCGACGTTGACGTGGGTGAAAACATCGGCGCCCGCCTGCAGGCTGACCAGGCCGAGGCCGACAAACGTGTCGCCCAAGCCAAGGCCGAAGTCCGTCGCGCCGCCGCCGTCGCCACCGAACAGGAAATGAAAGCCCGCGTCGAGGAAATGCGCGCCAAAGTGGTCGAAGCCGAGGCCGAAGTACCGATGGCCATCGCCGAAGCCTTCCGCCAGGGCAATCTGGGTGTGATCGATTACATGAAATACCGGAACATCCAGGCTGACACCTCAATGCGTTCCTCGATTGCCGGTGAAGGCACCCAAAACCCGCATAAACCTCAGTCATAACGATTCGTTGACATGGAAGGATTCGGCCAGTTTATCGTTCCGCTGCTGATCATCATCTTCGCGATCGTGAAGGTGGTCTCGGCGGCCAAAAAAGCGGGCGGGCAACCGCAACAACCCGTCCGCCACCGGACCCCTCCGCCTGTGCCCTCTTCCAATCCGCCAACCTCCCGTGACGACTGGGAGGATTTGCTGGAGGCTCTGGGGCAAAAAAAAGACGCTGACAACGAAAACCCTCCCGATCATTTCGACGATTATCCGACTCCGCCGCCCCGCCCCGCAGTGGTGCCGCCGAGGATTCCCACGGTTAGCGTTCCGCCCCCACCGTTAGCGCCCACCATTAGCACGCCAACACCTGAACACAAATTCACACGCGTCTCGGATTTTTCTTCGCGGCCCCTCGACCAAATCGACCAGCGTGAATTCGAGGTACAGCGCAATCTGGCGGAAAAATTCACCGCGCTGGAAGGCAACATCGCTTCCGTGGAATTGCGCGAGACCAATGCGGAGCGCCGTCCTGTCGAACACCCTGTTCACGCCCTTTTCCGCAACCGCGACTCGATCCGGAAAGCCATCATCATGAGCGAAGTGCTGGGCTCCCCATTAGCGCTGAGGCAATGACATGACATTGCTCCGTATCATCTTCGGTTTCATCGTTTTTGTTTTTCTCGCCATTTTCGGCTTCCTCGCCGTGCTGTTCAAGCTGTTCTCCTCGCTGTTCAGTTCCAAGGTAAAATCTTTTCCGCCAGCCAGCCCCGGAAAATCCGCCAATGGCGGCACTCCTCCCTCCTCCTCCAAAAAGTCCGCTAACAACGAAGTGATTGAGGTCGAGGTTATCAGTGTTCGCAAGGAAGAAGACCTGAAATAGCCGGCTGGCCAGCCATCGAAATCCGCTTGCCACGTCCATTCAATGGAGCATTATTATCCTTCAACTATGCCTATTAATCTGAAAGAAATCGTCGCCAACCGTCTTGGCGAAAATTACGACCTGCACGACAAGTATGTCAACCGCACCCTAGTCAAGGTGTTGCGCACCATCGGTTTCGACAAGGTTTACGCCCGCGCCCAGGGCGCCTATCTCTACGACAAGGAAGGCAACGATTATCTCGATTTTCTCAGCGGTTACGCGGTGTACAGCATTGGCCGCAACCACCCCGCCATTCAGCAGGCCATCAAGGACGTATTGGAAATGGACCTGCCTAACATGGTGCAGCTCGATTGCGCCCTGATGAGCGGTTTGCTTGCCGAAGCCTTGGTCAAACGCACCGGCCCGGAACGTGACGCCGTGTTCCTCTGCAACTCCGGCACCGAGGCCAATGAAGGCGCGCTCAAATTCGCCCGTTGCGCCACCGGTCGCGACAAAATTCTCGCGCTGGAAGGTTCCTATCACGGCCTCAGCTACGGTTCATTGTCCGTCACCAACAACGCCAATTTCCAAAGGGGCTTCGGCCCGCTGTTGCCCGGTGCCGGGTTCGTCAAATACAACGATCTCGCCGACCTTGAGGAAAAACTCAAGGGCAAGGATGTCGCCGCTTTCATCGTCGAACACGTCCAGGGCAAGGGTGTCAATATCCCCGCGGATGACTATTTCCCGAAAGCACAGGAACTCTGCCGCCAATACGGCACCCTGTTCATTTCCGACGAAGTGCAAACCGGCCTCGGCCGTACCGGCAAGATGTTCGCCTACCAGCACTGGAATCTCGACCCCGACATCGTGACCCTCGCAAAAGCCCTGAGCGGCGGTTACGTCCCCTGCGCCGCTTTTGTCACCCGCCGCGACATCTACCAGAAGGTGTTCTCCACCCTCGACCGCTGCGTGGTGCATTCCTCGACCTTCGGACGCAACAACCTCGCCATGGCCTGCGGCCTGGCAACGCTCAGCGTCATCGACGATGAAAACCTGGTGGAAAATGCCGCCAAACGCGGCGAGCAATTGCTCAACCGTTTGCGCGAGCTGCAAAAGAAGCACGACATCATCAAGGAAGTCCGCGGCAAAGGCATGATGCTGGCCATCGAATTCCAGCAACCCAGGGGTCTCAAGGCCATGATGGCCTGGAAAGCCTTGCACGCGGTCGACAAGGGCCTGTTCCCGCAAATCGTCACCTCGCAGTTGCTCGACAAGCACCGCATCCTGAGCCAGGTTGCCGGACACAACACCGACGTGGTCAAGATCCTGCCCCCGCTAACCATCGGCGACAAGGAAATCGATCGTTTCATTGCCGCCTTGGACGACGTGCTGGAAAACATCGCCAGCATTAGCGGCCCGATGCTCGAATTCGGCACCAACCTGGTCAAGGCCGCCATGAGCACCGGCTACAACAAGCGCGCGCAGGAGAAATAATTTTTCAACGCGGAGACGCAGAGAACACGGAGTCTATTTTTAAACAATTAAAAACCCGCTAATGATCACTTGGTCATTAGCGGGTTTTTTGTTTAAACTCTGCGCCCTCTGCGTCTCCGCGTTGAATCTTATCCCCCTGCCACAATGCGGATGAATTCGATCCTGTCGCCGTCCTTCAATATCACGCCGGGAATTTCACGGCGCTGCAAGGCCACTTGATTGAGTTCCACCAGGATTGCTTTCGGATCGAGACCGGCAACTTGCAACAAGTCGTCGATTTTCGTCGTCGATGCCACCCGGCGCAATTCGCCGTTCACGCTAATGGCAATCTCGTTCATGCCGCGTTTTCCGCAAAGGCGTATTCCCAGTCCTTCCACACCGGATCAAGGCCGATTTCCTTCAACCGTGAAACCACTTCCACAGTCGAACGGTTATCACCGATAATAAATTGCGGTGTCGCGTTTTCGTCCTCAGGTTTGATGATCGGCACAGCTTTGCCTTTTTCCGTAAGGTGCAACTTTTCCTTGCCGGCCCCGGTATAGCCGCCGGGCTCCGTATGCGCTCCGGCACTCATCAAAGTAATACCCAACGGCGCGATGCCGTCACGGTACTTCGGACGCTCACGGGTGGACATTACCAAGCCGACCTGCGGAAACACAATGCGCAACGAGCAAATTAGGCGGGTCAAATCTTTCTCATCCAAATGCACCAATGGCTGGAATTCCCCAGCCGCAGGACGTAAACGCGGGAACGAAACCGTGACGTGTGATTTCCAGCAATATTTGAGCAAATATTCAACGTGTGCCGCCAAGGCCAAAGCCTCCTTGTGCCATTCGCCCAAGCCAAGTAACGCACCCAATCCGATGCGGCGAAATCCCGCTTCATAAGCGCGTTCCGGACACGCTAACCGCCAGGCAAAATCTTTTTTCGGCCCGGCGGTGTGCAGCTTGGCGTAAAGCTCGGGATCGTAGGTCTCTTGGAACACAATCAGCCCGTCCGCCCCGGCGCTAACGATGGGGCGATATTCCTCCACCTCCATCGGCCCGACTTCCAGCGACACGGAAGGCACCAGCTTGCGAATGCGTCTGACACATTCCTCAAGATAATTCGGCGAAACAAATTTCGGATGTTCGCCCGCCACGATCAGAATGCTGCGGAATCCCTGACTGATCAAAAACTGCGCCTCGGCCTCGACCTGTTCATAATCCAGTGTCACGCGCAGAATTGGATTATCACGCGAAAAACCGCAGTATTTGCAAATATTCACGCATTCGTTGGAAACATACAACGGCGCGAACATCCGCATAGTGCGGCCAAAATGCTTGCGGGTGGTTAGCGCCGCCTGCGCCGCCAATTGTTCCAACGGAATATCGGACTTCAGCAACTCCTCGAAACGCCGCAGCGTCGTGGACTTGTGTGTGTCCAATTTTTCCAGTTGTTCAAGAAAGCTCATGGTTAGCGTCCCTGTTTATAGATCCAGAAAACCGGTCAACGGACTGGTTGCCGAGGCGGTCTGTTGCACGCCGGGCAAGCCGGTTTCATAAGCCGTACGCCCCGCTTCCACTGCTGCCGCAAAAGCCTTGGCCATTAACGCCGGTTGGTTGGCGATGGCAATCGCCGTGTTCACCAATACCGCCGAAGCGCCGAGTTCCAAGGCCGCCGCCGCGTGTGACGGCGCACCCAGTCCGGCATCGACAATCACCGGCACTGTCGCCTGTTCGATGATGATTTCCAGCTGCGCACGGGTTTCCAAGCCACGGTTTGAACCAATCGGCGCGCCCAGCGGCATCACCGTTGCCGCTCCCGCCTCTTCCAGACGTTTGGCCAGTACCGGGTCGGCGTTGATATAGGGCAGCACGGTAAAACCTTCCTTCACCAAAATCTCGGTCGCCTTTAGCGTCTCAATCGGGTCGGGCAACAGATAACGCGGGTCGGGATGGATCTCAAGCTTGACCCATTTGGGCAAACCGGCCGCCGCCGCGAGACGCGCCAAACGAATCGCTTCCTCGGCGTTCATTGCCCCGCTGGTGTTGGGAATGATGAGAAATTTTTCGCGGTCGATGTATTTCAGGATATCGGCAAACGGATCGTCCTTGCCGCTCAAATCAGCCCGGCGCAGGGCCACCGTCACCAATTCCGCACCGCTGGCCTCCAAGGCTTCCTTCATGTCGGCGGGAGAGGCGAATTTTCCGGTTCCCACGAACAGGCGGGACTGGAACTTCCGGCCTGCAATGAACCAAGGCTCACAAATCAAACTCATAACGAATCAATTTAGAGCAAAGTCCGCCCCTGTGCATTAAAATTATTGGCCGTCCCGCAGCCGCCACAACGACGGTCAAAGGATTTTATTTGAATGCGGCATGATCGGCAAAAACCCCGGCATTCGCCTTGGAAAGCTTGTTATGGAACGCCTGCAAACTCTTGTACAGCTTGAGGTTCTTCTTGTTCGGCAACGCACGCGTGCTGGCATCGGTTTTGACAAAATCATCGGTGATTTGCTGCACGCGGACACGTTCGCCATTGGCGACCGCGTAATTCCATTTCGCCTGGATTGCCGCGCCGTAAGCCGCGCCTTCCGCGGTGGCCAGACCGATGACTTCGGTATCAAACACATCGGCCAGAATTTGCCGCCAGAGCGGATTCTTCGAACCGCCGCCGGTGACACGGATTTGCTTCGGACGAATGCCGAGGTCTTTCAGGCGGTCGAGGCCGTAGTTCAGGCCCAAGGCCACGCCTTCGAGGGTTGCGCGCGCCATGTGCGCCGCGGTGAAATTGCGCGAATTCAAACCAAAGAACACACCGCTGGAAGTCGGCAGGTTCGGCGTACGCTCTCCTTCGAAATACGGCAGCAACACCAAGCCGTCCGCACCCGCCGCGATTTTTACCGCCTCGGCGGTCAGCTTGTCATTGTCCCATTTCCAGGCCGCCTTGAACAATTCGGTGGCCACGGTCACGTTCATGGTGCAGATCAACGGCAGCCACGCGCCGGTGCTGTCGCAAAATGCCGCGACTTCGCCCTGCGGGTCGACCACCGGGCGTGAGGAATAGGCAAAAATGGTGCCGGAAGTACCCAAGCTGGCGGTCACCATGCCGATTTTGGTATTGCCGGTGCCGATCGCGGCCATCATGTTGTCGCCGCCGCCGGAGGAAATCACGATACCCGCGTCCAAACCCAAACGTTTCGCCACATCGGCCTTCAATTCGCCGGACGGTTCGCCCGAAGGGCTGATCGGCGGCAGTTTCGACGCTAATGACGAGTCAATCGCGTTGATCACCGGATCGCTCCAGTTGCGGGTCTTCACGTCGAAGAAGCCGGTGCCCGAGGCGTCGCCCGCTTCCATGCGGCGGTTGCCGGTCAGGTGGAAATTCAGATAATCGTGCGGCAGCAACACGGTATGCAGGTTCTTGAAATTCTGCGGTTCGTTTTGCTTGAGCCAGGCGATTTTCGAGGCGGTAAAACCGGCGGGGATGCCGTTGCCGGTCAGCGCCACCGTGCGGTCCATGCCGCCCAGCTTGTTGACCAGTGAATCGGCTTGCGAGGAAGTGCTGGTATCGCACCACAACTTGGCGGGACGAATCACCTCGCCCTTTTCATCGAGCGGCACGAAACCATGCTGCTGTCCGGAAACGCCGATGCCCTTGATCGCCGAGGCCTTGACCTTGGAAACGCTAATCGCCTTCTTGATGGATTCCTCCATCGCTTTCACCCAGGTCTTGGGATGTTGTTCCTTGGCACCGGAAGACAGCCCCTCGATAAAACCGTAGGAAGAGGATGCCGATCCCAGAATTTTGCCATTTTTCCCATCGATGACAATTGCCTTGGTACTTTGCGTGCCGCTGTCGACACCAATGAAATACTCGCTCATAAAGCGTTAATTGTAACTGCTGTAAAAAATAAATCGAGTAAAATTCTATTCACCGTTAGCGGGGAATTTGGAGCTAAGGGAAAATCCCCTTTTTACTTTGCCCGGTTCCATGATTAAATAATCATTCCATGAGCAGCGACACTATCATCGCCCTGAGCACTCCTCCAGGAGTGTCCGCGTTGGCCCTCATCCGCATTAGCGGCCCGCAGGCGCATGAACTGGCGGGACGACACTTTGGCAAGGCTCCGGCCCCGCGGATGGCAACACATGGCAATCTGCGCGACACCGACGGCAAAATCCTCGACGACGTGGTTTTAACTTCGTGGTCAGCGCCCGCCTCTTTCACCGGAGAGCACATGGTGGAAATTTCCTGCCACGGCAACATGCTGATTGTGGAAAACATTCTGCAGTCGCTAATCGCCAGTGGTGCGCGCTTAGCCGAACCGGGAGAATTTTCCCGCCGCGCCTTTCTCAACGGCAAAATGGACTTGTCGCAGGCGGAGGGCATCATCGACCTGATTCACGCCCGCAGCGAACGCGCCCTGCGCGCGGCCCGCGCCCTGCAGGAAGGCAAACTCGGCAGGATGATGCTGGTCGAGCGTGAAAATCTATTGCAGGTATTGTCGCATCTCGAGGCCTACATCGATTTCCCGGACGAGGATATTTCACCCGATGTCGGCGAAAGTTTCCGCAGCAAGATTACGCAGACACAAAAAAATATCCGTCTGCTGTTGGCGTCCGCGCGCGAAGGGGCGATGCTGCGACAGGGCTTGAACGTGGTCATTAGCGGCGCACCGAACGCCGGAAAATCCAGCCTGCTCAATGTCCTGCTGGAACGCGACCGCGCCATCGTCAGCCCGATTGCCGGAACCACCCGCGACACCATCGAGGAGGAAATCATCCTGGAAGGCGTGGTCATTCGTTTGATCGACAGCGCGGGTTTGCGCGAGAGTGACGACGAAATCGAAAAACTCGGCATCGCCCGCACTCAGCAGGCCCTGGACAAGGCCGATCTGGTGTTGCATCTGGTTGACGGTTCCGAACCGGTTAATAAACCGCTAACAGTGAAAGTGCCGGGAAACGTCCCGGTCATCACCTGCCTGACCAAATGCGACCTGTCGCCAAAACAGGACGCTAACGGCAAACTGCCTATTTCCACTGTTAGCGGCACGGGTATTGCCGAATTGAAAAATGAAATGATCCGCTTGTTACGCTTGAATGAGACCAGTGCCAACTTGGATTACATCGCCATTAGCGTCCGGCACGAAACCTTGCTGCGGGAAGCCGACGAATGCCTGGGTAACGCGCTAAACGCCATCGGACAAAACGCCGCGCCGGAATACGTCAGCAGCGACCTGCGGCAAGCCCTCGATGCCTGTGGAAAGATCGTCGGTGAAGTCACCAACGAGGACATCCTCGACCGTCTCTTTAAAAATTTCTGCATCGGTAAATAATAAGATTAAACGCAGAGGCGCGGAGAACACGGAGTTTTTTATTAACGAGTATTTCTCAGCGACCTCCGCGTCTCTGCGTTTAATTGCTATTTTTCGCCCGTTCCCAAGCGATCAGCGCCGCCTTGCGCGGACTTCCCCAATGGTAATTGCCGATATTGATTTCGCCCCTGATGACCCGGTGACATGGGATCAAATAAGCCACCGGATTGTCGCCAACGGCGGAACCGACCGCACGGCTGGCACTCGGCTTGCCAATGGCTTGGGCGATTGTCCGGTAAGTCGCCAGCGAGCCAAATGGAATTTTCAACAAAGCTTCCCACACCTTGATTTGAAACTTGGTGCCCTGCAAAAACAGGCGCAAGGGCTGGCCGGATTTTCCGGCAAAGATCGCCGACGCTAATGACAAAGTCTTTTGTTGGTTACGGACAATTTTCGCGTTCACCCATTTGCGATTCAATTCATCCACCAGTTCCGCGACGCTAACTGTGACAAAACTCATGCTGCAAATTCCCCGTTCGGTGACCGCGATGAAACAATCGCCAAACGGCGTCGAATGTACCCCGTATTCGATCAACAAATCATTTCCGCTACGACGGTATTCATCCGGCGTCACCGCCTCGATTTTGACAAACAGATCATAGACCCGCGACTGCGCCGACAGTCCGACCATATCCGCCGCCTCGATCAAATCCCGGCTGGTCATTAGCGTCTTTTTCAATTCCTCCAAGGTAAGAAATTGCAGGAATTTCTTCGGACTAATGCCCGCCCATTCGCTGAAAATCCGCTGGAAGTGAAAGGGGCTGACATGGCTGTTGGCGGCAATTTCCTCCAGCGACGGCTGCCGCTTGAAATTTTCCACCAGATAACCGATGGCCTTCTCCACCCGTTTGAAATTCACATCGTTCATGAACACAAACTAACCCGCCATCCGGTCCCGCTCAACCCGCTTCTTGCTAACTTTGCGGCCTTGCCCCTCGGCACGGTTGCGTTAAACTCGCCGCAACGCATGATTTACGAAAAAATTCTACGTCCCATTTTGTTCAAGACCACCGATCCCGAGTCGATCCATCACACCGCGTCATTCATTCTCAAATACAGCCCGGTGCTGCCGCTAATCGCGCCGCTGCTCCAGCCGAAAGATGAACCCGTCAAACTCTGGGACCTGACTTTCCGCAACCGTCTCGGCCTCGCCGCCGGCTTCGACAAGGAAGCCACGCTGATCAAGGCCTTTTATCGCCTCGGTTTCGGCCACACCGAGGTCGGCACCATCACCCGCCATGCACAACCCGGCAATCCGAAACCGCGCGTGTTCCGTTGTCCCTCCGAACAAGGCCTGGTCAACCGCATGGGTTTCCCCAACAGCGGCGCGGATGTCATTGCCGAACGCCTGACCAGATTGCGGTTAGTGTGGGGCAAACCGGATTACCCGATTGGCGTCAACATCGGTAAATCCAAGGTCACCGAACTCCATGAAGCCGCTAACGATTATCTCTATTCCTTCGAAAAATTACATGCGGTCGGCGATTACTTCGTGGTCAATGTCAGTTCGCCCAACACCCCCGGCCTGCGTAACCTGCAAAGCGTTGAATCATTGCGCCCGATTTTGTCTGCCTTGCAGGCCGCTAATGACAAGCTTGGCAGCAAGCCCTTGTTGTTGAAAATCGCGCCGGATCTGGCACTGGACGACATCGCCGCCATCCTGTCGCTCATCACCGAATTGAAGTTGCACGGCATCGTCGCCACCAACACCACCATCGACCACAGCGCCATCACATTGAAGGAAACCGGCGGCCTGAGCGGTGTTCCTGTCCGCAAAAAAAGCACCGATATCATTCATTTTATCGCCAAGGAAACCGGCGGTAAATTGCCGATCATCGGCGTCGGCGGTGTCTTCACCCACGATGATTTCCTAGAAAAAATTGATGCCGGGGCCAGTCTGGTGCAACTCTACACCGGCTTCATCTACCGCGGCCCGTTCACGGCCAAGCGGGTGTTAAATCGCTAGCAAGGTAACACAGACATTCTTGTCTGTGTAATCTCTGTAAAACGCACAGGCAGGAATGTCTGTGCTACCTTACAAAACAAAAACGCCGAACCGGTTGCCCGATTCGGCGTTGTGAAAATCTCGCTGTTAGCGTCGCTTAAGCTTTTTCCACGATGGAAACGCGGCGGTTCGGCTTGTCGAATTTGACTTCGCCGTCCTTGAGCGCGAACAGGGTGTGGTCGCGGCCCATGCCAACGTTGACACCGGCGCGATACTTGGTGCCGCGCTGGCGGACGATGATGTTGCCGGCGATAACCAGTTCACCGCCGAATTTTTTCACGCCGAGGCGCTTGCTGACGCTGTCGCGTCCGTTTTGCGTGCTACCTTGACCTTTTTTATGTGCCATAACTTGTTACTCCTTATTTAGCGGAAATCGCGCCGATCTTGACGCGGGTGTGCTTTTGCCGATGGCCCACGGTGCGGTGGTAACCTTTGCGGCGTTTGAATTTGAAAGCGATCACTTTTTCGCCTTTGACGGCTTCGTCAATGACTTCACCGCTAACGGTCGCACCGCTAATGGTGGGGCTGCCGACGGTGACAGTGTCGCCGTTGCCGATCATCAAGACTTCGTTAAAAACGGCCGTCTTTCCGGCTTCCGCGTCGATCAACTCCACGTCGATCACATCGCCTGCCGCCACTTTATACTGTTTACCGCCTGTGCGTATTACTGCGAACATAATGTAAATCCTTCCTGAAAAGCTCTCTAAACTGCCTGAATTATTCTTTGAAACAAGCAGAAAATGCGGTTTTTTCGGTTTTTTTTTACGCTTAGCGGTTTCAATGCCGCCCGCGGTGAAAAATTGTAATGCCAGATTTCCCCTGCTCTGCTTAATTTAATCACCCATGTTGGCTTATTACACGCATAATCTGAATCCGTTCCTGATCCATTTTTCCGGCAACTGGGGCATCCGCTATTACGGACTGGCCTATGTGCTGGGCTTTATCGCGGTGTATTTCGGCTTCATGTATTTCCACAAAAAAGGCTGGTCCACCCTGAACAAGGACCAGGTCGCCGATTTGCTGACCTGGGTGGTAATCGGCACGCTGGCGGGCGGACGTTTGGGGTATTGCCTGCTTTACGACTTCAATCACACAATCCATGACCCCGTTTCCATCATCGCGTTCTGGCGCGAGGGCGGCATTAGCGGCATGGCCAGCCATGGCGGAATGATCGGCATCGTGATTGCCATCACCCTATTCGCCAAACGGCACAAATTGAATTTCTGGCAATTGGCGGACAACATCGTGACGGTGGCGCCAATCGGCTTGTTTTTCGGCCGCATTGCCAATTTTATTAATGGCGAATTGTGGGGCCGGCCGACCGATGTCCCCTGGGCTTTCATCTTTCCCGAGGCGGGTCCGCAACCGCGCCATCCCTCGCAATTGTATGAGGCCTTTCTGGAAGGCTTGGTGCTGTTCGGCATCATGCTGTGGCTGCGGCACAAGAAAGCCGCCACGGGTGTCCCGCTGTTGGCGTTCTTCACTTGCTACGCGATTTTTCGCATCATCGCCGAATGCTTCCGCCAGCCGGACCCGCAGATCGGTTATTATTGGGGATTCGCCACGCAGGGGCAATTGTTGTCCCTCGGCTTGATTGCACTGGCAGGATTTTTTTACTGGTGGCGTTTCAAAAGACACTAATCCTCGATGATCGGATCAACCTTGGTCACTGAAACCTGAATTTCGACCTCACCGATCAGCAAGGTTTGCCCGTCGCGAACCAAGCCCTGGGTCACCGGCTGTCCGTCGACCTTCAACCCGTTCATGGACCCCAGATCCCGCACCAGCAAAGCCTCGTAATTCTGGATCAGCATGGCGTGACGGCGGGACACGGAACTGTCATTGAGCGGCAAATCATTGTCGGCATTGCGCCCGACCCGCACTTGTTTCTGGCGGATGGTGTAGCCAAACGGCTCGATTTCGGCGCTGGAAATATTCAGGCGGATGATATAGGCCGCGTCGCTCTCCGGCACAGACTTGACGGCATGCAATTTCTCCGCCTCGGACTTGATGCGCTGGAATTCGCCATTGCCCTGCATCTGAATCACGCGCAGCAGGACATCCTGCACCTGGCTGCTCATGGTCATGCGGCGCGGCGTCACGGCGTCAACCCACTCGTGTTCGGAACCGTTGAAGCCCAGCATCTCACACATCGCGGCGTCACCGGTAAGCACCCCAATCTCCGCGTGCGCGACAATTCCGGAAACCAAATAAATTTCACCCGGCTGATCGCCGCAATTCACGATGAACTTGCCGGTCTGCCCGCTTTGTCCGTAATGCTGCAGCACATCGCGCAGCATAAACACGGATGATAGCGATTGAATTTTTTTATCTTCAGCTCCCACTGCTTTAACCCCTTACATAAGAAAGTATCAAATTTGATGTACAAATTCAAACAGATTTAAGAAGCAACAATGAAACCGTAAACTAAATATGTTTGCAAGGTAAACATTTTATTTAATATGTGAAAATTGCAATCTCGACTTTGCTGACCGATTCCGCAACATCGACTGTCATGCGAAAGCTTCTGCTCATCGTTAGCGTCCTGTCGGCAATTCAATTTAGCCACGCCCAGGATGTTTCTTTCACCGCCGATGTCGCCAAATTCGCCGCCAAAGACCAGGCTGAAAGCTCACTGTTAGCGGCGAACCCGATCTTGTTCATCGGCAGTTCCTCCTTCACCAAATGGCAGGACGTCGGCGCTTACTTCCCCGACAAAAAAATCCTCAACCGCGCATTCGGCGGCTCGCGGTTGACCGACCAGATTTACTTCCTGCCGGAAGTGGTCCTGAAATACCAGCCCAAAAAAATCATCCTTTATTGCGGCGAGAACGACGTGGCGGGTGGCGCCAACAGCGAAGTGGTCCTCGACCGCCTGCAAATCTGGTTCCGCCAAGTCCGCAAAAACCTGCCCGACTGCGAGATCGTCTACCTCTCCATCAAATACAGTCCCTCGCGTGAGAAGTTTTTCCCGGTGGTCCGCGAAGCCAACCAAAAAATCCAGGCCTGGCTCGCCCAACAACCCAACGCCAAGTACGCCGACATCACCGCCTGCATGCAGGACGCCAACGGCAAACTCCGCACCGACATTTTCACCAAGGACATGCTGCACATGAATCCGGAAGGCTACAAACTCTGGCAAAAGGTGCTGGCTCCCTACCTGTAAAATCCTTATGACCAAACAACGGTATTGTATTCTGGCGGCAGCCTTGCTGCTGTCCTTGGCCGCCTGTTCGAAAAACCAAGCCGCTAACGACGAGGCTCCGGCCAGCCCCGAAGTCACCGCCACGTTGCAGCCCTACCTGGACAGTTACAAGTTGGCGGGCATGGTCACCATCATCGCCGACAAAACCGGCAAGGTGCATTACCGCAACCTGCTCGGTTATGCCGACGTGGAAAACAAAAAACCGATCAGCGAGGATAATGTCTTTTGGTGCGCTTCCATGTCGAAAATGTTTGTCGGCGCCTCGATCATGATGCTGGTCGATGAGGGCAAGGTCAGCCTCGATGACCCGGTTGCCAAATACATTCCCGAACTCGGCAAATGGATGGTGATTGCCGAAAAAGACAACAACCATGTCCTGCTAAAACCCTTGGAACAACCGGTCACATTACGGCATCTCCTGAGCCACACCAGCGGCCTGACCTTTCTTTCCGAATTGCAACAAACGGTCGGGGCCGACACCACGCCGTTGAAAGCCCGCGCCCTGAGTTCGGTCACCGGCCCCTTGCAATGGCAGCCGGGCGAGAAATACCAATACGGCAACCAAGGCATGAACATCGCCGCCCGCGTGGTGGAAATCGTCAGCGGCATGCCTTACGAGGAATTTCTGCAGAAGCGTTTCTTCGACCCCCTCGGCATGACCGGGACCACCTTCTGGCCAAACGACGCACAAATCGCCCGCCTTGCCGGAGCCTATGGCCCGAACAAGGAAAAGAACGGCTACCAAAAGGGCGATATCTCTTTCCTCACCAAGCCCTACAGCGATCGCTTGCACCGCTTCCCCGAGGCCGGCGGCGGGTTGTTCTCCACCACCCACGACATGTTCCGCTATGGCCTGATGCTCGCCAACAACGGCGAACTCGACGGCAAACGCTACCTGTCAGCGACGGCGATGGATGAATTGCGCAAGGAACAAACCGGCAAGACCAAGGTGAATTACAGCCTGGGTTACCACCTGCGCAACGGCATGTTCGGCCACGACGGCGCCTACGGCACGGATTTGTCAGTGAATCCCCGGACCGGCATGGTCGCCCTGTTCATGGTCCAATGCACCGGCGGCGACCAATGGAAAGCCCGCGACGAATTCCTGAAAACCGCCACGGCGGTATTTGCCAAATAAATCAGCTCTCTTCCTTGCGCGCCAACAGCCAGAGAACATCCGAAAGCCGGTTCAGGTATTTCAACATGAGCGGCCTGATGCAACTGGAGGAACAACTCAGCGTGAACACCCGGCGCTCGGCTCGGCGGCACACGGAACGTGCCAAATCCAGCGCGGCGGCATGCTGGGTCGCTCCCGGCGTGGCCCAGCCTTCAAAACGGATATTCTGCGCCTCGATGTCGGACACATTCTTGTCCAAGCGCACCAGCATCTCCTCGGTCAATTTGGGATATTTCGAGTCCTGGTATTTTTGGAAATCCGCGTCCGATACTGCCAGTTCGCCCATCAATGCCACCAGTTCCTTCTGCGTTGCCTGGATTTCCCGCTTCACCCATTCGTGATGCGCGGTGGCCCGTGCCAGGCCCAACGCGGAATTCAACTCATCCACCGTGCCATAGGCCTCGACCCGTATATCGTCCTTGGGAATCCGTTTGCCATACATCAGCCCTGTCTGCCCCTCATCACCGGTTCGTGTAGCAATTGACATAACCCGACCCTAGCGCAAAAATCGATCAATTAAAGACCTATGAGCAAAAAAATCAGCCGCTTGGTCACCACCAATAACGGCAAACTTCTCCCTGAGCTTTTCGTCAAAGATATGCTTCACATAAACTCCGACGGTTATAAGCTTTGGCAAAAAGCCCTTGAACCGTATTTGTAAAATCTTTGCCTCGCTCATAGCCGGTACATTCTTTGCCATGCCGGTCATGTCCGAAGTAACACCCGACACACCGCATCTGATCCGGCTCTATCGTTTCGACCCTTTCCCCTTTCCGGACGGCACACCCGCCCGAAATCTCGCGACCAACCCGGATCGCCCCAATACTGATTTTGTTCATCAAGGCAACTTCAACGAACAGTCCGCTCAGCCTGATATTCCAGGCATCTGCCTCGATCAAGACCGCTTCGCTGCACCATCTTTTAAGATCGATAACAAATCTTTCACGGTCGAAATCCGCCTCCGCAAACTCGGCCAGGGCACCGAACGCGGCAACGATCAAGGTACCAACGGCATGATTTTCGCCATGGGCAACGGCTGGGATCGCGGCGTCCGCCTCACGACCGATTATCCGCAGCGCAACCTGATTTTTAGCATCGGTCGTCCTGGCGGGGAAAAATCCATCAACTTGATCGGCACGGCTCCGGTGCCGGATAATGTTTGGCTCCATATCGCCACCACATGGGATGGCTCGACCATGCGTATTTATGTCAACGGCATCATATATGCCGTCACTGCCTATGCCGGAGATTATACTCCGTCTCCCGACGACTTCCGTATCGGTTTTAGCGGTTCCGGCGTCGGTTCCTTGAAAATGAATCTCTCGGAAGTTGCCGTTTACGACGCCGCGCTGCCAGCATTTGAAATCATGCACCACGCGCTGCCGGTCGGCAAATTGAGCGCTGCCACAGCCGGATTATACGAAAATGTCATCCATGACTTGTGCAAAAAAAATCTCCCCGCGGCAAACAATCAACTCTCCCAACTCCTCGCTTCGCCACACTTGGATGCCGGGCAACAAACTGCTTTCCGCATCCTGCAAGCCGACCTCTCCGGCGATCCGCGCCATTATGCGGAACTTGCCGCCCAGGTCTCCGGAGACAATTATTTTCGCGATTACCTCGCCGCGCTTTGCCTGCCGGTCGACCTCGACACTCCGACGCTCTCGGCCCCGGCAGCAATCTACCAAACCCTGCTGAATCATTACCCATTGACTCCCGACGAAAAGCTCGCCGTACAAAAATGCCTGATCGAAGCCGGGTTTCTCGCCAACCGGCAATCCCTCTCCGGCGACGATATGCAAATTCTCCAGACCCCTGCCCGCGTCGCTGCCGGTAAATCCAACCACCTTAATCTTTCCTATCGTCCCCGCTTCATCGCGGAAATCACCTCCGAACGCCAGCGTCTCGCCAATCTTCCGGGCATCACAGCGGATCAAAGATTCAGCCAATGGTTCGGCAGAGATTTTCACCCGGCCAAAACCATTCATGTCGACAGTTTGATTGCCGGCCGTGATGCCGTCCGCAAACTCCGTCCTCTTCCTGCCGGCGGGATTGAAGTGATCGTTACCGGCGGAACCAAGGCAATTGCCGAACCCGTCGAATTCACGGCACAAGACTCCGGTTCCGCCGAAGCCCCGGTCGTTTATCGCGCCGAAACCCGGCACATCATCACCGGTGGCATGACCGTGACCGGTTTTAAACCGGTTGCAGACCCCACAGTCCTCGCCCGGTTGCCGGCCGAATCTCGGGGCAAAGTTTGGCAGGCCGATCTGACGGCTCTTGGCATCGAACTCGCAAAAATCCCGCCTGTCGCACCGCGCGGCAGCGGCAAAAATGGCCCCGATGCCGCACCAGAGGTCGATCTCTTCATCAATGACCAGGCCATGCAAATCGCGCGATACCCCAATAATTCATTCCTCACGACCGGTAAAATTCTTCAAGGCTTTGGAGAACCCGCCCCTCCGGAGGAACGAAAAAAAATGGGCGTCTTTTCCTTTGACTATGACCGGGTCCTTCGCTGGCAACAAGCCCCGGATGCCTGGCTGTTCGGCTACTGGTGCTATCTCTGGGCCGCGACCAGCTGCAAGATCGACCACATCGACCCGGAACGCCGATTAATTTCCCTCGCCACTGACAGCCCCTATGGCTACCGGGAAAAAATGCCCTACTATGCTTTCAACTTGCTTGAAGAAATCGACCTACCCGGTGAATGGTACCTTGACCGCAGAACCGGCATTCTGTATCTCTACCCGCCAAATGACGCCAGCGGAAAACCTGTCGATTTGACCGCCGCCAAAGTCCGTCTGTCCTTGTTCCCACAGCCGTTCCTCATCCTGCGCGATAGCTCATACATTGCCTTTTCCGGCTTTGATTTTGAGGAAGGAACCGGCACTGCCGCCAGGATTTCCGGCGGCGGGCACATTGTTTTCGCAGACTGCAGCATCCGCCGTTTCGGCAATTGGGCCATGGCTGTTTCCGGCAGGAATCACGTCATTGCCGATTGTGATTTGCAAACCCTCGGCGGCGGCGGGATCGACCTGGCAGGCGGCGGAATCAAAGACCTCGCTCCCGGCGGGAATGTCGTGGAAAACTGCGTGATTTCCGACTTCTCCCGCATCGACCGCGCCTACACGCCAGCCGTCCTCGTCAACGGCGTCGGCAACAAAATCACCCACAACCTGATCTACGATTCCCCGCACCACGCCATCCGCGTCGAGGGCATGGATCATCTGGTCGAATACAATGAAATCCACAGCGTTGTTTATGAATCCGACGACCAGGCCGGCCTTGATGCCTGGGGCAATCCGTTCATGCGCGGCATCGTGATCCGCCACAACTACTGGCACCATATCGGCAGCGGCCGCGACATCGCCGGCCAAAACGGCATTCGTCTTGACGATATGATTTCTTCCGTGCTGATGTACGGCAATGTCTTCTACCAAGCCGCCTGCGGCGGTTTCGGTGGCATCCAGATTCACGGCGGCAAAGACAACATTGCCGACAACAATTTGTTTTTCGACTGCCGCTACGCTTTCTCCTTCAGTCCCTGGGAACCCGCCCGTTGGCGTGAAATGCTGGTCAAGCCGGGGGAATTCGGCGACCGCATGAAACAGCAAGGTTACGCGCCGGACAGTGATTTGTTTAAATCCAAATATCCCGACTACTCCCGCCTGAACGAAGACATCAACCGCAATTTCATCGTCGGCAACCTCGCCCTCGGTTCGCAATCCTTTACCCGCCACAAAAACACGGACAATTATTTCTCCGGCAATTTCTCCCTGCCCTGGCTCCCGGATCTGTTGGTCAAAACTTCATCACCGGAAAAATATTCCCTGCCCGCAGATTCCCCGCTCTACCGCCTCACCGGTCTGCAACCGGTTCCCTTCGACCTCATCGGCCCCTATCGCGACACCTTCCGCAAGACCATTCCCAAAAGTGAAGTCACCAAACACTTCGTCCTCGAACGCTAAGAGGCCATGAAAAGAACAACATCCTAACGGTACATCATTCGTGTAGCAATTGACACAATCCGGTCCTGGCGCAAAAATCGACCCATTAAAGACCTATGAGCAAAAAAATCAGCCGCCTGATCATCGCCAACAGCGAGCAAAACGCCGACCTCCTTTACGCCACCGGATTCTTCGTCCCGGATGAAATCATCTGGCTGGAACACCACGGCAAGACCAGCGCCGTGTTTAGCCCGCTGGAAATCGACCGCGCCCGCAAATCCGCCAACTGCGATGAATTCATTGCCCTGACCGACCTGGAAAAAGCCTGCGGCAAAAAGGCCGGCCTTTCGTCATTGGCCGCTTTCCTGTTGAAAAAGAAAAACATCAAGCGCGTCGCCGTCCCCACCTCCTTCCCTTTCGCCTACGCACAAACCCTGCAACAGGCCGGGATCGCCGTTAGCGTCGAAACTCCCTTCTTCCCGCAGCGCGAATTCAAGACCGCGCAGGAAATCAAACACATCACCGAGGGACAGCGCCACGCGGAAGCCGGCCTCGCCCGCGGCATCGAAGTCCTGCGCGCCGCGAAGATCAATCGCAACAACTTCATCGTCTGGAACGGCAAAAAACTCACCAGCGAAATCCTGCGCGGTGAGATTGATGCCGCCGTCATGCGTCATGGCGGACTGCCCGCCAACACCATCGTCGCCGGCGGCATCCAGGGCTGCGATCCGCATGAAAAGGGTCACGGCCCGCTCATGGCGAACCAGACTATCGTGATGGACATCTTCCCGCGCGACCAGAAAACCGGCTATTTCGGCGATCTGACCCGCAGCGTGGTCAAAGGACACGCTAACGACCAAATCAAACGTCTTTATGCCACCGTCCTCGCTGCGCAAAAAATGGTGCTGCGCAAACTCAAGCCCGGTGTCGACGGCGCCAAACTGCACGAAAAAGTGAAAAACTACTTCACCATTAGCGGCTATCCCACCGAACAACGCAAAGGCCGCTGGGTCGGTTTCTTTCACGGCACCGGACACAGCCTCGGATTGGAAATCCACGAAGCCCCGCGCTTCGCCGCCGGAACATTCAAAAAGAACCACATCATGACCGTCGAGCCCGGTTTGTACATTCCCGAAATCGGCGGCATTCGCATCGAAGACCTCGTCGTCCTCACCGCCAACGGCAACAAGAATCTCACCAAAGCCGCAAAGTTCTTGGAAATTCATTGATTCACCGCAGAGACGCGGAGACGCAGAGAGTATTTGGGTTTGTTTTGCCTCATAAAAAATCTCTGTGCCTCCGCGTCTCTGCGGTTTAAACTGCTTTTTCAATGTCCCAGGACGAAATCAGAATCATCGGCGCACGGCAGCATAACCTGCGCAATCTGACGTTGTCACTGCCGCGCAACAAGATGATTGTCATCACCGGCCCCTCCGGTTCGGGCAAATCGTCATTGGCCTTTGATACCTTATTCGCCGAGGGACAACGCCGTTATGTGCAAAGCCTGTCGTCCTACGCGCGGCAATTCCTCGACCAGATCGAAAAGCCTGACGTGGATTTCATCGAGGGACTTTCCCCCGCCGTCGCCATCGAGCAACGCAGTGGCGCGGGCAACCCCCGATCCACCATCGCCACCACCACCGAAATTTATGATCATCTCCGCGTGTTGTACGCCGCCTGCGGACAACCGCACCACCCGCTAACCGGGACACCGTTACGACGATTGAGCATCCAGGAAATTGTCGACAAGATTCTCAACGAGGCGGCGGGTGACCGTTTCATTCTGCTCGCGCCCGTCGTTAGCGGCCAAGCAGGCGAGTTCAAGGACGTGCTGGAAAAACTGCGCAAGGACGGCTACGTCCGTGCCCGCATCGACGGCGAATTCAAGCAGCTCGACGAACCGGTCAAGCTGGCCAAGACCCAGAAACACAAGATCGAGGCGGTGATCGACCGCTTGAAAGTCACTCCGGCAATTCACCAGCGCCTGACCGATTCCATCGAGACCGCGCTCAAACTCGGCCAGGGCGTGATCCAGGTCTGCTGGCAGGACGCTAACGGCAAGGATTTGGACGAGTGGTTTCTCAGCAACCAGAATTTCGATCCCGAAACCGGCTATCATTTCCCGCAGTTCAACGCGCGGGACTTTTCCTTCAACAGTCCGTCAGGCGCCTGCCCGACCTGCCACGGTCTCGGCACCGAATTGGTGGTCGACGCCGGATTGGTCGTGCCGGATGAAAGTTTATCGCTGGAAGACCACGCCGTCGCGCCGTGGAAACGGGTACCGAAACGCATGCTGGGCCATTACAACAGCATCCTGCGCGACCTCGCACGCTACGCCAAGGTGGACATGGACACGCCGTGGAGCGAGTTGCCGGAGAAATTCCGCCAGTTGGTGCTAAATGGTTCCGACGGCAAGGAAATCCCCTTTACCAGCGTGCGCAACGGTGTCATCCGCGAAACACCCGAACCCTTCGCCGGGGTGCTGGCGCAAATCACCAACCTTTACGAAAGCAGCTCCAGCCCCTTGACCCGTCACCGCATGCAGCAATACATGAGCCGCCAGCCTTGCACCGCCTGCGGTGGCAAGCGCCTGCGCAAGGAAGTGCTGGCGGTCACCATTAGCGGCCTGAACATCCATGAATTCTGTCATCTCACCATTAGCGGGGCGGTGAAATTCATTTCGCAAATCCCATGGACCGAACAGCAGCGCACCATTAGCGCCGAACTCGTTCGCGAGATTTCCTCGCGGTTGGCGTTCCTGAATGATGTCGGTGTCGGCTACCTGAATCTCGACCGGGAAACCGGCACCTTGTCGGGCGGTGAAATCCAACGCATCCGTCTCGCCACGCAAATCGGCGCTGGCTTGACCGGCGTGTTGTACATCCTCGACGAACCCAGCATCGGCCTGCACCAGCGCGACAACGAACGCCTGTTGAAAACCCTGTTCCACCTGCGCGACCTCGACAACACCGTGGTGGTGGTCGAGCACGACGAGGACACCATCCGCGCCGCCGACCATGTGGTCGACATCGGCCCCGGCGCGGGCGTGCTCGGCGGACGCATCGTCGCGGAAGGCACTCCGCAGCAAATCGCCGCCAATGGCGAGTCGCTAACCGGGAAATATTTGTCGCACGAACTGGCCATTAGCGTCCCCAACGTGCGGGTTCCCGCCAACGGTTATCTGTTGAAAGTCATCGGTGCGACGGAAAACAACCTCAAGAACATCGACGTCAAAATCCCGCTCGGCTGCATCACCTGCGTGACCGGCGTTAGCGGCTCCGGCAAAAGCACGCTCATCAATGACGTGTTGAGCAAGGCCTTGTTCCGCCATTTTTACCAAGCCAAGGAACGTCCCGGCGCGCACAAGCGCATCGAGGGACTCGACCACCTCGACAAGGTCATCACCATCGACCAGTCGCCGATCGGCCGCACACCGCGCTCCAACCCGGTCACCTACATCGGCGCGTTCGACGCCGTCCGCGACCTGTTCGCACAGCTCCCCGCCTCGCGCATCCGCGGCTACGGCAAGGGCCGTTTCAGCTTCAACACGCCGGGCGGACGTTGTGAGCATTGCGAGGGCGACGGTTACAAGAAAATCGAGATGCATTTCCTGCCCGATGTCTATGTGCCCTGCGAAGTCTGCAAGGGCAAACGCTTCAACCGCGAGACGCTGGAAATCACCTACAAGAGTTTCAACATCGCCGATATCCTGGAAATGACCGTTAGCGACGGCCTGGAGTTGTTCAAGGCCATCCCCGCGGTTGCCGACAAGCTGGGGTCGCTGATGTCGGTCGGCCTCGGCTATATCCGGATGGGACAATCCGCCACCACCCTGTCCGGCGGCGAGGCGCAGCGCGTCAAGCTGGCGGCGGAACTGGGCAAGCGTTCAACCGGCCAGACCTGCTTCATCATGGACGAGCCGACCACCGGCTTGCATTTCGCCGATGTCGAGCAATTGATGACCGTGCTTTTCAATTTGCGAAATGCGGGCAATACGATCATCATTATCGAGCATCACTTGGATGTGATCAAGTGTGCGGACTGGGTCATCGACCTCGGCCCCGAGGGGGGCGACGGTGGCGGGAGCATCATTGCCGAGGGAACACCGGAAATGGTCGCTAACAACGAAGCCAGCCACACGGGAAGATTTTTGAAGTTAAAACTGAATGAACAGAAGTTTCGGAAACATACGGGCGACCGCCTGCTTTAGCCTCGCGTTTGCGCTGGTCTCGCTGTTAGCGTCGCCGTCCGCCAACGCCAAGCCGGGCAAGGAGGAGTCGCGGGCGCTGACCTATGCCGAGAAATCCTTCCAGGACGGCATCTACGATGTGGCGGCGCTGAACCTCAACAAGTTCCTCAAGGACTTCCCCAACAGCGAACTGGAAGCCGAGGCAAAAATCTTTCTCGCCCAGTGCTACCTGTTCCAGGCCCAGCCGAAAAAAGCGCTGGCCTTGCTGGCGCAAATGCCCGACAGCACGCCAGACAGCCTCAAGCCCGAATTCCTGTACTGGCAGGCGGAAGCCAATTTCTCGCTGAAAGACTGGGCCGCCGCCGCCACTTTGTACCGCCAAATCCTGAAAACTTATCCCAATTTCCAATACAACACCAAGGTCCGTCTCAACCTAAGTGTCGCGCTGCTGCAAACCGAGGGTGAGGATGCCGCACTGGCGGCGCTCGATCCGTTGTTGAAAAACAAGGACAACCCGGCCGACCAGCAACAGGCCCTGTTGCAAAAGGCCCGCATCCTCATCAGCGACAACAAACTGGAGGAAGTCTCCCTTATCGTCGACCAGATGGCCCGCGGCAAGGTTGACCGCAAGGTGCAGTACCAGTTGTGGTACTGGATCGCCGAACTGGCCCGCATGGCGGGCAAGACCGCCAAGGCGGTGGAGAATTACCAGAAAATCACCAGCGACCCGCGCGCCTTCCCCGCCGACCTGATCGCCAAGTCCTGGTTCGGACTCGGGCAGGTGTACAAGGACCAAAAGAAATGGCCGGAAGCCTCGGATGCCTTCCAGCAGTCCTACATCGTTTCCAACGACCCCGACATCATGCAGGCCTCGGTGGTGGAATACCTCAATGCCCAGTTGAAGAACGACACCCTGACCCAAGGCACGCTCAACATTCGCAAGGCCGCCAAGGACCATGGCGTGGCCGGCTTGTCAGGCTTGTATGCCATCGGTCTGTTCTACTACAACACCGGCAACTTCGACGCCGCCATTACCGAGTTGGACGGGCTAAGCTCGAACAATCCGAACAGCGAATGGACTTGGCCGGCCCAGCTCTTGATCGCCGAATGTTTCCTGAAGAAAAACGACCTGGCCTCGGCAACCAAAACCTTGAACAAGGTTCGTGCCCAGACTTTCGATAATCAACTGGCGCTAACGGCGGCCTACCGCCTCGCGGAAATCCAGTCGCAAAATTCCGACTTCGACAACGCCAAACAGAACTTCCTTGCCGTCGCGCGCCAGTCGACCAACAGCCAGCAGTCGGAAGAGGCTTACTTCCAGGCCCTGATGATCATGGCCCGCACCGGCAAAAACGACGAATTCACCGCCGTGCAGACGGAATTCACCGGCAAGTTCCCGAACAGTTCACGGTTGGCGGACATCGCCATGGAACAGGCGCGCATCCTAGAATCCACCGGCAAGGCCGCCGACGCGCAAAAGATTTACCAAGGCCTGTCGCAAAACAAAGACCATCCCGAGGTCGCCGCCGAGGCCCTGTTCCGCCTGGCCCAGTCGCAATACCAGGCGGGGCAAGCCGACGACGCGTTGAAGAATCTGCAAACCCTGGAAAAAGGTTTCCCGAAATACAACAATCTGGCCAATGCGGTTTACCTGCGTATCCTGATCCAAAACCGCAAGAGTCAATTGAAACCGGACGATTTCCGCGACCAGCTCAATAAATTGATCGCCCGCTTCCCCGCCAATGACGATCTGGTTCCGCGCGCCTGGTTCCAAATCGCCAACTCCTACTACGACCAGGGCAACTTCGCCCAGGCCCAGGTCAGCTTCCAGCAAATCGCCGACAAGTATCCCAACAGCTCCTTCACCGAGATGTCGTTATACTTCGCCGGACTCTGCGCCATGAAGCTCGGCAATTACACCGAGGCCATCACCACGCTGGAAAAAATCCCCGACAACTCGCAACTGAAACCCAACGCCCGCGTGGCGCAAATCCGCTGCTTCATCTCGCAAGAAAAATGGCAGGACGCGCTGCGCATTGCCGACTCGGTCATCGCCAACCGCCCGCAGGACCCCACTTGGGCCGAGGCTTCGCTGCGCAAAGTGAATTGCCTCTACCGCCTTGCCGCCAATGACCCCAAGCAATACGACGCCGCACTGGTCATCGTGAACCAAATCCTTGCCGCCAAGAACATCACCCTCGCCCAGCGCAACGAGGCCGGTTGCCTGAAAGGCGACATCCTCAAGCAACAGCAAAAACCAACCGAGGCCCTCGCCGCCTATCTCGACGTGGTGTACGGTCGCCTGTTGCCGAGCGATGTCACCAGCCTGCCCGCCGAACCCGAGCATTACTGGTTTGTCCGTTCCGGCGACGCCGCCGCGCAATTGCTGGAGGACAAGGGCGACATCAAGGGGGAAATCCAGGTTTACCGCATCCTGGAACGCCTGGTGGAGCCGCGACGCGACGAATTCCGCAAGAAGATCGACGAGTTGAAGGCGCACAACTTCATCTACGAGGAATCGTAAATAATGCGTTATAAATTCCCCTTCAAAATGAAGGGGTGGACGCGAAGCGGACGGGGTAGTCTGTATTTTGTGTTATCTTCCCTGACTACCCCGTCGGCTAAAGCCGCCACCCCTTCGCACCGAAGGGGAATTAGCGACATCACCGGATTGGACTTTGCACAATCCGTTTTGTATTTTAAATTAACCCCAGACATATGATCCAATTGACCGACAAAGCCGCAAAGCAAATCCTCATCCTGGTGGATGATCCAGCCGCCGAGGGACTGCGCATTTTTATCGACAAGGGCGGCTGCTCCGGCATGCAATACAACATGAAGGTCGACAAGGCCGCCGCCAACGACCAGGTCATCGAGAACCAAGGCGGCCGCGTGTTCATCGACCCGGAAAGCCTGCGTTATTTGAAGGATGTCACCATCGACTTCACCGACAGCCTGACCGACACCGGTTTCAAGATCCGCAACCCCAACGCCAAGCAAACCTGCGGCTGCGGCACCTCGTTCGAGCCCGGTGAACCGTCCTGATTAAGCCCGCCATTAGCGTCCGCTTTTTATTTGGATTTTTCGCCTCCTTCCCTATGTTGAAGCGAAGCCGAAACTATGCAGAAACCACGCACGCCAATCATCCTCGCCATTAGCGTCCTGTTGCTGCCCCTGCTCGTCTCCTGTTCCCGCGTCCAATTGCCCGCCCGCCAGAATCTTCCCCTCCCCGAGGATGTTGATATTGCCAACTGCCCGCCCGGCAAGGTCGGCGCGACCTTTATCACCACCATGTCCAGCGAACCGAGCAGCTTCAACCCGCTGGTTATCGAGGACGCCTATTCCAACGATATCGTCGGCAACATGCTTTCCGGTCTGGTCGACATGGATCCGGTCACACAGGATATTATCCCCGGCCTCGCCAAGTCCTGGGAAATTTCCGCCGACAAAAAGACTTACACCTTCCATCTGCGCCGCGGCGTAAAGTGGAGCGACGGTGAGCCGCTAACGGCGGACGACGTCATTTTCACCTTCGACTGCATCTACGACCAGCGTTACCCCAACCGCAACGAGCAACAATTCACCATCGCCGGGCAACATTTGAAGTATGAGAAAATCGACGATTACACCGTCCGCTTCATCACCCCGGATTTGTATTCCCCGTTCCTGAATGACATTGGTGTCGCCATCCTGCCGAAACACTCGTTGTTTGCGTCCTACCGGGACGGCTCGTTGCAAAAACAATGGACCGTCGCCACCGGAATTAACACGCCCGATTCCATCCCCTGCAGCGGCCCGTTCAAGCTGCTTTCCTACCGTCCCGGCGACCGCCTGTTGATGATACCGAATCCTCACTACTGGCGGGCCGACGCCAATGGCCAGCGCCTGCCCTACATCAACCTGTATGTGGTCAAGTTCGTCAAGGATACCAATGCCGAACTGGTCAATTTTTGTACCGGCCAGACCGAGGCTTCCGCCATTAGCGCCGCCGATGTCGGCTGGGTACAACATGCGCAAAAAACCTATCATTTCACCATCTACAACCAGGGCCCTGCCGCCAGCATCGGCTTCATCTGGTTCAACCAGAACCCCGGCAGGAACAAAAAAGGCGAACCGTTCATTCCTTCCTACCGCCTCGCCTGGTTCCAGGATGTCCGTTTCCGGCAGGCCGTCTCTTACGGCTTTAACCGTCGCGGTCTCATCGACGGTGTGTTCTTCGGCCGCGCCACGGAACTGCACAGCATCATCAGCGAGGGCAATTTGAAATGGCACAATCCCAACACTCCCCGCTTCGACTATAATCCCTCCAAGGCCGCGCAATTGCTCGCGGACATGGGGATGAAAAAACGGAACGACGGCAACCTTTACGACGCCAGCGGCAATCCGGTCGAATTTGAAATCCTCGTCCCCAGTGCCAGCACCACCGGCCCGCAAATCATGACCAGCTTCAAGGAAAACATGAAGGATCTGGGCATCAACGTCAAAATCTCCTACATCGACTTCGGCACCATGATGGCCCGCACCGGGCAATCCTTCGACTACGACTCCGGCATCATGGGTTTCACCGGCGGCGGTGATCCGTCCGGCGGCAAGGCCATCTATCTCTCATCGGGCCGCATGCACCTTTGGAACCCGAGCCAGAAAACCCCGGCCACGCCCTGGGAGGCGCGTATTGACGAACTGATGAGCCTGCAGGAAAAAACCTTCGACCCCGCGCGGCGCAAGACATTGATCGACGAAATGCAGGTCATCTTCGCCGAACAACGCCCGTTGATCTTCCTCGTCACCCCCAATACCTATCTCGGATTGAAAGACAAATGGCACAACACCAAGAAAGACCTGCGCGGCTATCTGGTATTCAAGCAGGAAGAGCTCTGGGCCGACCCTGACGAGAAAGAGGTGCGGCATGAATAAGGCGGCATTTAAGCGGTACGGAACCGCGCATTCAACGGTGTGGGATGCTATAACCCATAACAATCTCCCTGATGGCCGGTTACAGTGTTTTCACGGCAAAATTCGGAGGTCAACGTGATTGGTTACATTCTCCGCCGCCTCGCCATTAGCGTCCCGATGCTGCTGGTTATCTCGCTGCTGGTATTTTTTCTCATGAGTTTGGCACCGGGCGATTTTCTCGATACCGCCCGTTCGCAACGCGACATCTCCGAGGAAACCATTCACCGGCTGGAAAAACAGTACGGCCTCGACAAGCCTTGGTATATCCAATACGAACGCTGGCTTACCAAGGCCGTCACCGGCGACTTCGGTTATTCCTGGACCTACAAGGTCAACGTCAGCGAAATCCTCCTGCAACGCGTCCCCGCCACCATCGGGCTCGCCATTAGCTCCATGTTGCTGGCCTGGCTGATCGCCCTGCCGCTCGGCGTTCTTGCCGCGATTTACAAAGGCTCGGTCTTTGACCGCGTCTCCTCGCTGTTGGCCTATGCCGCCATCTCCTTGCCGGACTTTTTCTTCGCCTTGGTGGCGCTGTTCTTTGCCTCGGTCACCGGCCTGTTCCCCGTCGGCGGCCTGACTTCCATCACTTCCGATTTCTTCTCGCCGGGCGCCAAGATCGCCGATTACTTCTGGCATTTGGCGTTGCCTGCCGTCGTGCTGGGGCTTGGCGGCATTGCCGGAACCATGCGCGTGATGCGGGCCAATTTCCTCGACCAAATCCGCGCCGAATATGTCAACACCGCGCGCGCCAAGGGTTTGTCAGAATTCAGCGTCATGTTCAAGCATGCGCTGCGCAACGCCATCAATCCCTTCATCACCTCGCTCGGCTTCGCCTTTAGCGGCCTGCTCAGCGGCGCGTTGATCGTGGAGAATATTTTCAACTATCCCGGCTTGGGGCAATTGACCTATCAGGCCTTCCTGCGCCAGGACAAATACCTCGTCCTTGCCGCCGTCGTGCTGGGGGCCGGCATGCTGATCGTCGGCAACCTGCTCGCCGACATCCTCCTCTCGCTCTCCGACCCGCGCATCCGCTTGAATCGCGGCGGGGCGTTCCGCTTCAGGCAGTTGTTCGCCTGGCTCGGCACCGTGGCATTAATCATCGTCCTGTTTTATCTGGCCCGCTTCCTGCCGTGGGAGAACAAATCGTTCTGGCAGGACGTGAAAGTTTCCGGGGTCATCCTGCTGGTCATCGGCGGATTGTTCGTCATCTACACCGCGTGGCCGGTGCTGCGGCAGATTATCCCCAAGCTGGTCCGGCGTCCGATTGGAGCCATCACGCTGGCGGTGCTCGCCATCTTCTACGGACTGGCGCTCCTGGCGGGATTTGTCTCCCCCTATTCAACCAGCGACCAGGACCTGACCAAAACCTTCCACCCGCCGACCGTGTTTGTCTGGAAGAACGGCGGACTGGGAGTCAAAACCTACCACAATGCCGACCGCAGCATCGCCAAATATGAACCGGTCGCCAATGGCGAAGTCCCGGTAAAATGGTTCGTTGCCGGGACACCCTACAAGTTGCTGGGCTTCATCCCGCTCAAGACCCATCTGTTCGGCGTCGAGTCGCCCAACAAAATTTATCTGATGGGCAGCGACGCCACCGGACGCGATGTTTTCTCGCGCCTGCTCTACGGTTCGCAAATCTCACTGACACTGGGCTTGATCGGCGTGACCATCACCATGTCGCTCGGGTTCCTGATCGGCGGGCTGGCCGGCTACCTCGGCGGCAGCTTCGACAGCATCGCCATGCGCCTGACGGAAATCATCATGTCAGTGCCGGGACTGTACCTGCTCATCGCCCTGCGCGCCGCCTTGTACAAATTCTTCGACCCCTCGGAAATGTTCATCCTCATCGTCGTGGTATTGAGTTTCATCGGCTGGACCGGCACCGCGCGCGTCATTCGCGGCATGACCCTTTCCGTGCGCCAGTTGCCGTTCATCCATGCCGCCGAGACGATGGGGCAGTCCCGGTTGAAAATCCTGCTCAAGCATGTACTGCCCAACATCGCCAGTTATCTCGTCATTAGCGCCACCATGAGCGTCCCCGGCTATATCCTGGGTGAAGCCAGCCTCAGTTTCCTCGGCCTCGGCATCATGGAGCCCTCCGCATCGTGGGGCTTGATGCTTTCGCAGGCTCAGGAAATGAAGGTATTCATGCTCGGGTTTAGCTGGTTGTTCATCCCCGGCGTAGCCATGTTCCTGGTCGTGATGACCTTCAATCTGCTCGGTGACGAGTTGCGCGATTTGATTGATCCGAAATTCAAGACGGAGAACCGCCTATGACCCAAGCTCTGCTCAATGTTAAGAACCTGACCATCGAATTCCAAGGCGGCAACAAGGCCGTGGACGACATCTCATTCTCGGTAGCCAAGGGCGAAGCCGTGGCGGTGGTCGGCGAAAGTGGCAGCGGCAAGAGCGTGACCGCCCTGGCTCTCACCCGCCTGTTACCCCAGCCTCCGGCCTGTGCCATCGGCGGGCGGATTCTGTACCGTGAAAAGAACCTGCTGACCGCCAACAACGAGGAGATTCGCGCCGTGCGCGGCAAGGAAATCGCCTACATCTTCCAGGAACCCTCCACTTCGCTAAACCCGGTATTCAGCATCGGCTACCAAATCGCCGAGGCCATCAAGTTGCACCGCCCCGAGGTTAAGGACATCAACGCCGAGATTGTCCGCGTATTGAGCCTGGTTGGCATCCGCAATCCCGGCCAACGGCTCAAGGATTACCCGCACCAGTTCAGCGGCGGCATGCAGCAACGCGCCATGATTGCCATGGCGCTGGCCTGCCAGCCGCAATTGCTGGTCGCCGACGAACCCACCACTGCGCTGGATGTCACCATCCAGGCTCAGATCATCGACTTGCTGAAGGAATTGAAACAGAAAACCGACATGTCGGTGCTGCTCATCACCCATAACTTCGGTATCGTGAGCGGCTTCGCCGACCGTGTGATCGTGATGTTCCGCGGCAAGATCGTCGAGGAAGGGCCCACGCAGGAAGTTTTGAAGAATCCGCAGCATCCCTACACCAAGGCCTTGATCGAATGCATCCCCCAACTCGGCCAGAAAAAAGAACGGCTTACCACCATTGACTACTCCAAAATCGTATGAACCCGCTAATCACTGTCAGCAACCTGAAAGTTTATTTCCCGGTCTACGGCGGACTGTTGCGCCGCGTGGTTGATCAGGTCAAGGCGGTCGATGAGGTTTCCTTCACCGTCGGCAAGGGCCAGACCGTGGGCCTGGTCGGCGAAAGCGGCAGCGGCAAGTCGACCATTGGCAAGAGCATCGTGCAACTGGTCGACATTAGCGGCGGCGAAATCGAGTACGACGGCAAAAAAATCTCCACTTTGCACGGTAAGGATTTCCTGCCCTACCGCAAACGCATCCAGATGATTTTCCAAGACCCCTACAACTCGCTAAACCCGAGAATGACCGTGGAACAGATCATTGGCGAACCATTGGAAATCCATTTCAAACAGATGTCCAAGCCGCAACGCCGTGTCCGTATCGAGGAATTGCTGGAACTGGTCGGCCTGAAGAAGGAACACATCGACCGTTACCCGCACGAGTTCAGCGGCGGCCAGCGCCAGCGCATCGGCATCGCCCGCGCCCTCGCCGTGGAACCGGAGTTCATCATCTGTGACGAACCGGTCAGCGCGCTCGACGTCAGCGTCCAGGCACAGATCGTGAACCTGCTGCAGGATTTGCAGCAAAAGCTTGGCCTCACCTATCTGTTCATCTCCCACGACCTCGCGGTGGTCGAGCATCTTTGCGATTACGTGTTGGTGCTCAACGAAGGCAAGATTGTCGAGCATGGCGACCCGGAACAGATTTACCAGTCGCCACAGCATCCCTACACCCGCAAATTGCTCGACGCCGTGCCGCAGATTTGAAATGATTGGCACCGTCATGAGTGCCGCCCCTGAATTATCCTCCAAAAACCTCGACTTGTTCGTCCCGGACGGTTCGTCGATCGAACAGGCCTGCAAACGCACCACCCATTTGTGCATCGCCGCCCACCAGGACGACGTGGAAATCATGGCGTTTCACGGCATTGCCGAATGCTACAAAAAACCGGACCAATGGTTCGGCGCAGTGGTGGTCACCGACGGCGCCGGCAGCCCGCGCGCGGGAGCCTTTGCCAATTACAGCAACACCCAGATGAAGCTGGTCCGCAAGATCGAGCAACGCAAGGCGGCCGAGATCGGCAAATACAGTTTCGTTTACCAACTCGGCTACCCAAGCACCGAAATCAAGGACGCCAAGCACGAGCAATCGGTCAACGACATAGCCGCCATCATCGACGCCTGCCAGCCGCGGGTGGTCTATCTGCACAACCTGGCCGACAAGCACGAAACCCATATTTCACTGGCGTTGAAATCCATCATCGCCCTGCGTCGCCTGCCCGCCAAGCGCCGGCCGAAAAAGGTCTACGGTTGCGAAATCTGGCGCGACCTCGACTGGCTCGCTGACGGCCAGAAAGTCGCCCTGCCCGTCGATCAAAACGATGAACTGACGCGGAATTTACTGGAGGTCTTTGAATCCCAGGTTTCCGGCGGCAAGCGTTACGACCTGGCCACCATCGGCCGCCGTTTCGCCAACGCCACCTTTTCCGAGCCGCGCGCCACCGACCAGACCAAGGCCATCACTTGGGCGATGGATTTGACCCCGCTCATGACGAACGATTCCCTCACCCCGGCCGTCCTGATCAAGCAGCACGTGGCAAAGTTCTCGCAGGATGTGCTGAAAGGCCTCTGACCTTGCCATTTATCCGGGCCGAGTTAAACTTTGACCCACATGAAAATCGGCATTGCGGCAGACCACGGTGGCTTCGAACTGAAGGGCAAACTCATCGAAAAATTGCGGAAACAGGGTTACGAGGTCAAGGACTACGGCCCGCACGACTATGACAAGGCCGATGATTATCCCGACTTCGGCATTCCCGCCGCCAAGGGCGTCGCCAACCACGAAGTCGACCGTTCCATTTTGATCTGCAACAACGGCATCGGCATGGGCATGCTGGCCAACAAGATTCACGGCGTGAAAGCTGCCGTGGTCTACAGTGAAACCTCCGCCCATGACACCCGCGAACACCACGACTCCAACGTCCTCTGCCTCGGCGGACAGGAATTTTCCGATGACAAACTCGAAAAGTTCGTTGATATCTGGCTCACCACCCCCTTCGGCGGCGGCCGCCATGAACGCCGTATGAACAAGGTCGAAGCCTTAGACAAATAGGCTTTTTGCCGCAGAGACGCAAAGACACAGAGCTTTTAAAATCCGCTGATAAAAAACTCAGCGTCTCCGCGCCTCTGCGGTTATCTTCACTTCTTCTGCAAAATCTTGTCCGGATTCAACGCCGTCCACGGTCCGCCGACAAAGATGCCGTCCTTGCGGATCAATTTGCCGTCAAACCATACCTCGCCGCCGCCGTAATCCTTGCGCTGGATGTAAACCATGTCCCAGTGCACCTGCGAACGATTGCCGTTGTCAGCTTCCTCATAGGCCTGGCCCGGCGTGAAATGGAACGAACCGGCAATCTTTTCATCGAACAGGATATCGCGCATCGGTTGCAGGATGTGCGGGTTAAAGCCCAGGCTGAATTCACCGATATAACGCGCCCCTTCGTCCGAATCCAGAATCTGGTTCAAACGCTTGGTGTTATTGGCGGTTGCTTCAATAATCTTGCCCTTGGAAAACTTCAATTTCACATTGTCAAACGAAGTCCCTTGGTAAACCGTCGGCGTGTTGAAGGCAATCTCGCCTTCCACGCTATTCCTCACCGGGCAACTGAACACTTCACCGTCCGGGATATTGCGCAAACCGCCGCAGACCACCGAACCGATACCCTTGATCGAGAAACGCAGATCGAGCCCCGGCCCTTTCAAATGCACCTTGTCGGTCTTGTCCATCAACGTCTTCAACGCCTTCATGCCGGGCACCAGTTTGGCGTAATCCAGCGTGCAAACCTTGAAATAGAAATCCTCGAATGCCTCGGTGCTCATCATCGCCTGCTGCGCCATTGCCGAGGTGGGCCAGCGCAACACCACCCATTTGGTTTTTTTCACCCGATGATCCAGCACCGGGCGCATGATCTTCATCGCCAGCTTCATTCGGTCGGAAGGAACGTCGGACGATTCAAAAATATTGTTCGCCCCGCGGATCGCGATGTAAGCCTGCACCCCTTGCATGCGCTTCAATTCCACCGCCGCCTGGAATTTATATTGTTCCTCGGTTGCCCCAACCATCAACTCGCGTTGTAGTTTCGCATTGTAGGCGTTCAGGAAAGGCACCCCGCCCGCCGCTCGTACCGCACCGATCAGCGCCACCCCCATCTCCTCCGGTGCGTCGAACAACTCAATCAACACCTTCTCCCCTTTTTTCACTGCCGTCGAATACCGCACCAAGCCGCGCGCCAACAAGTCCAAACGAGAATCTTTCATGTTGGTTAAACATGCCAGCAATTTGCCGCTTGTCGAATTTGTATTGGCCGTGGTTAATACCGAAAATCCGGCTGGTTTATATGCTAATTCGGAGTTATAAGTAAATTGTCATGAAAACATGCCTCATCCTTGCCCTCACTGTTAGCGTCCTGTTTTTCAACCATGCCCAGGCTGCGGGAGAAAAGCCGGCAACAACCGCCAATTCCGGAACCGCCGCAACCGCCAACAGCGGGACATTGGTCACTTCCAGCGGCAGCACCGCACCCGTCACCGGATCGCTGATCAAGGGCACCTGCACCATTGAACTGAAGATCGGCACCCACCAGTATCTTTCAAAGATGGGCATCGCCGTGGTCCCCGCCAAGGTGGCGGATGAAATCACCAAGGTTCGCGACGACCAGTGGCGCCTGCGCGCCTCCCGCGCCAACTGGGGAGACGGCTTCCGCAACCTCGACCTCGACGCCATCGGCGGGATCGCCGTGAAAAATGCCCTGCAAACCGTCACAACCGACATGGAAGGCAAATACCAAATCCGCGGAATCGCCCCCGGCGATTACCTGCTCTATTCGCAATACCGCAGCCGTTACGCCGTCGCCTATTGGCTGGTGCCGCTAACCGTGAAGTCCGACAAGGACGAAATCACCGTCGACATCAACAACAGCAACATGAAGGAAGTTTACAACATCAAGAAGGAACAGTGGTAAGCATGACCTCTGAAACTTTTATCACTGTTGTCATCGCCTTATTTGTGTTTTGGTTTGCAACGCTGGTAGTTGTGCTTTCCCGTAAAAATTGGAACGGCGACGACAGGGTTGTTTGGACCGTGGTTATATGCACGCTAAACATTTTGGGTGCAATTTTATATCTTCTGATTGGCCCGAAAGATCCCGGTGCCCAAGGTTTGTCAGAAGATGAGCTCAAGGAACGCTGTAACAATAACACCTTGAAAAATCGCGATTAGCGGTGCGGCAGTTCCAGCCGCCCGTTCCACGCGCAGGCGTGATAGACATTCGGCTTGCCCTCGATCGGCTTGAGATCAATCCTGCCTCCCGCTTCTTCCAGAATCACGATGCCGGCGGCGATGTCCCAAATCTGGATGCTCTGCTCAATATAGGCATCCATGCGCCCGGCGGCGATATAGGCCATATCCAAGGCGGCGGAGCCCATCGCCCGTAACTTGCGGGCTCGGCGGGCATAATATTGGTAAAGCTCGAGGCACTTCTCCACCGATTGCACGGTTTTGGAAAAACCAATCGCCATGATCGCTTCCTCGATGTCCTTGCGGGCGCTAACGGTGATCCTTTTGCCGTTGAGCGTGGCGCCCTTGCCATTGGCGGCGCTGAATAATTCGTCTCGTTGTGGATCGTAAATGGCTCCGGCAACCACCTTGCCGTCAACCCGGCAGGCCACCGACACACAAAAATGCGGGATGCCATAAGCCAGGTTCACCGTACCGTCAATCGG
This sequence comes from Verrucomicrobiales bacterium, assembly GCA_031256975.1. Taxonomy (GTDB): domain Bacteria; phylum Verrucomicrobiota; class Verrucomicrobiia; order Methylacidiphilales; family JAAUTS01; genus JAIRPN01. The sequence continues at coordinate 143,788 of JAIRPN010000005.1, forward strand.
GTCGAGAATCCATTCCACGCCTTTGCCGCCGCTGCCTTCGCCGCCTTCTTCGCCGAGGATGGCGTGGCCGGGGAATTTCGACAAAATATAGTTGGTCAGTAATTCCTGCGTGTCCTTGTCGAGCTGGATTTTCAAGTCATGATGCTTCGCTTCATTCACCACCACTTCCTCGCCAAACACTTTCCTCAAGGAATCACCCGCCAACCGCGCGGCTTCCTCCGCTGTCCGCAAAATCAAATCCAAATTCATAATCTTAAATAATCGAGTCCGGCACCACGCTTTCGCCACGGATGGAATCCGCGATGGAACGCGGCGCTTTTTCCTCACCATTGAACAAGGGGTCCTCGTCCTTGCGCGACAACTTGACCGAGACAATCTTCGACACGCCGTGTTCTTCCATGGTCACGCCGTACAACACGTCGGCGCTGCTGATGGTGCGCTTGTTGTGGGTAATGACCACGAACTGCGACTGCTTGACGAAGCGTTGCAGGATGCGGATGAAACGGTTGATGTTCGATTCGTCCAGCGGCGCGTCCATTTCGTCGAGGAAACAGAACGGGCTTGGCTTGACCATGTAAATCGCAAACATCAACGCCACCGCGGTCATCGTGCGTTCACCGCCGGAGAGCAGCGAAATCGAGGTCAACTGCTTGCCGGGCGGGCGGGCGATGATATCAATGCCGCATTCCAGCGGATCGTTCTCGTCCTGCAATTTCAACTCGGCCTTGCCGCCGCCGAAAATCTCCAGGAACATCTCGGAGAAGTTCACTTTCACTTTTTCGAAGGTCTCGGCAAACAGCACCTGCGTGGTCTGGTTGATCTTCTTGATCGCCTCGTGCAATTGGTCGCGCGCCTGGATCAAATCCTGTTCCTGCTTGTTGAGGAACACCTGGCGCTGTTCGAGTTCCTCGAACTCGGTAATGGCGTCCACGTTGACCGGGCCCATGCGGTCGAGTTTTTCGCGCAATTCGGCGACCTCGGCTTCCACTTGCGCCCAATCGAGTTCCACGGGCTCCACTTCAGCGGGAATCCCATCGTTAGCGGGCTGTTCGGCAACCGGCTCTTCAGCGGGTTGTTCCGCCACTTCGCCATTGGCGTCCCCGGCATTCGCTTCCGCTATTTCAGCCGGAGCTTCCTGCGCTTCGCCGCTAACCGCCGGTTCTTCGGCAACCGGCTGCGTGGCATTCGGGTTGTAAGGCGGCGGCGTCCACAGTGACAAATCAATCTGGTACTGGCGGCTGATTCTGGTCGTTAGCGCCTCCAGTTTCATCCGCTGCTCGGCAGCCTGCACCTCGGCGCGGCTGTATTGCGTTTGCAACTCGGTCGCCAGCTTGCGGTCACTGCGCAGCGATTCCTCGATACCGACCAGCTCTTCCAAAATCCCCTTCTTGATCGCCTCGATTTCCCCGATCTTCACGCCGTGCAACTGCACTTCTTCCTCGGCCAGCTTGATCGCTTCCTCGGCCTGCACGATGCCCTCGCGGCTTTGCACAATCTTGGTTTCGTAATCAGCAATCTCATTGCGCAAGCGTTCCACCGCCTGTTCCAGCTCGTGGAATCTCGCCGTTAGCGAGGCGTTTTGCTGGCGAATTGAATCAATCCGTTGCAAGGCCGCCGCTTCCTTGACGCGGCATTCGGTCAAGGCCTGGGTCCATTGCTCGACCTCGACATTTAATTCACCGAACTTCAATTCCAGCGACTCGCGGGCCTCGGTCTTTTGCAGGCGTTCACTTTCGAACTGTTTCAGCGTTTCTTTCAACTTCTTGAAATCATCACCGTCGGTACCGGTCTGCGCGTTCAGACTGGTACGTTCATGCATCACCGCCTGCAAGCGGTTGCCCGCGTCCTCGCGCTGGCGGAGAAAACCTTTCTCCTCATACTGTGCGGCGGAAAGTTGCGCCTCGGCTTCCTGCTTCTGCTTTTGCAGGGCGGCAACCCCGTTACGCTTGTTGTCCAAATCGGACGCCAGTCGTGAGACTTCACCATTAGCGTCGTTGTGATTCTTTTGCAGCGCATCGGTCTGTTTCTTCAATTCGGCAAGTTGGTTCTCGTACTGCAGGACCGACTGCTTGCCATCCTTGGCCTGGCCGCGCAATTGCCAGCCTTCCTTGTACCACACCTCGCCCATGCGGGTGACGATGTGCCTGTCGGAACGGATGCGGCTGATGGTCAGCGCCTCGTCGGCATTTTCCACGAACAGGAAACCGTCGAGAATCCGGGTCGCCAGTTTCTTTACCAGCTCGTCGCATTGTACATAATTGGCAATGGTCGGAATCGTTGAATGGGAATCCTCAAACGACGGCACTTTTTCATTCTGCGCACTGCCGAACATGCCCGCGATCTTGCCCCAGAACGACTTGACCGGCTTGGCGTCAACCACAGTCTGCGTCACTTCACGGTTAGCGGCCGACAAATCGGTGAACGCCAGCGCCCCGCTCTCGCCCAGTTCGGCGACAATTTTTTCCAGACTTTCGGCATTCTCCACCATTACCGCTTCACAGGCCGCCCCCAACGCCGCTTCAACGGCTTTCTCATAACCAGCCTGCACCTTCAAATGTTCCAGCAGCGTGCCAACCACGCCTTTGCCACGGTACGATTCCAAAATCTTGCGGGTACCCTCGGAATAACCGGCATGCACCTGCAACATGGTTTCCAGCGCACGGATGCCGTTCTGGTTTTCCTCCAGAGCACGGCGGGCTTTTTCCTCTTTCTCCCGCACGGTCTTCAACTGCGCTTCGCTCGCCGTTAGCGCCTGCTGGTCGCTCGTCAATTTCGCCGTTAGCGTCTCGATTTCCTTCTTCAACCCGGCGTTCTTCTCCGCCAGCTTGGCGCAGGTCGCTTCCAGTTCGACTTTCTGCACCTTGAACAACTCTTCGTCTTCGTCCAGTTTGGCAAAACGCACGCTGTAATTCTTTTTCTGGATCTCGATTCCGGCGATGCGGTTTTTCGCCTCGTTCAGTGCCTTGTCCAGCGCGTTGATCTGTGATTCGAATTTCGAGCGCTGCGCCAGATTGTCGGCAACGGCACGCTTGCTCGCCTCCGCGCGTTCCTTGTGCTCGGCCAGTTCATTGCGGATTTGCTGCAACTCGGCTTCCAATTTCGACGATTCGGCATTCACCGCGTCAAACTGGCTGCGTTCGGCGTTCAACTTGTCCTCGCTAACGGTGATCTCGGCGCTGTTGCGGACCTTCAGCGACTCCAGTTCCTCGATACGCAGCGTATTGTAAGTCACCTGCTGGCGGGAACGCAGGGCCTTGCTGTCGGCGGCATTGCGTTCCTGGTCGAGCGAACGGATGTTTTGTTCCAGCCGCTCCACCTCGGCACGGCGCTGGCGCACCGTTTCCTCGCGCACTTCCACCGTGCTCTGGATTTCGTCGTACTGGCCGCGCAGGTTTTGCACCAAACCCTCTCCCTCGTCGAGCTTCGCCTTTAGCGTGCCGTAATCATGGTGCGCCAGGCGGGTGTCCAAATCCTGCAAACGGGTAAACACTTCCTTGTAACGGCGGGCTTTGTTGGCCTGACGTTGCAGCGAGCCGATCTGGCGGTTGACTTCCTTGACGATGTCGGTGACGCGCAGCAAATTCGCTTCGGTCAGTTCCAATTTGCGCAAGGCTTCCTTCTTCTGCGATTTGAACCGGGTAATACCCGCCGCTTCCTCGAAAATGGCGCGACGGTCTTCCGGCTTGGATGACAAAATCTGGTCGAGTTTCCCCTGCTCCATGATCGAGTAGGCGCTGCGGCCGATTCCCGTGTCCATGAACAGCTTGTGAATATCCTTCAAACGGCAGGGCGTTTTGTTGATTTCGTACTCACTGCGGCCGTCACGGAACACCCGACGGCAAATCCGCACCTCGTTGTACTCCACGCCCAGCTCCTTTTCGCACTCGGCAAAGGTCAGCGCCACTTCCGCCATGCCCATCGGCTTGCGGGAATCGGTGCCGCTAAAGATGACGTCCGACATGCTCGAACCGCGCAAGGCCTTCGCTGAAGTCTCGCCCAGCACCCAACGGATCGAATCCAGGACGTTGCTCTTGCCGCAGCCGTTCGGCCCGACAATCGCCGTGACGCCACGGTGAAAGTTCACGATCGTCGGTGGCGCAAAGGACTTAAAACCGACCACTTCCAAAGACTTCAGATACATCCGGTTAATTAAAGGGAAGCGATTTTGACTGACAACAAAAAATGACCCCGGAAACGACGAAAAACAGCCTTAATCAACGCTTGCCAAGACCGCCTTGATGTTCACAGTAACATCCATGCAGCGCCCAACCTTGCAGGATGTCGCCAAACTGGCCGGAGTCAGCCATATGACCGTCTCACGGGTGGTCAGAGGCACGCTAACAGTAAGTCCGTCCACCCGGGAAAAAGTCAACCGTGCCATTGCGGAATCGGGCTACAAGCCGGATCCGGTGCTTTCGTCCCTGGCCGCCTACCGGAGCAAGGGAAGCGGACATGGCAATTTGCTGGCGTTTCTTGACCGCGACGGCACGGAATATTCGTCAAAGGTACTGGACGGCGTCATGCGGGAAGGCAGCCTGCTGGGCTATCGCACCGAACGATTTTCGCTGCCTCGCAATCCCAGCCACCAAAAGAAACTGACTCGCAGCCTGTTTCACCGCGGTGTGCGCGGGTTGTTATTCGGTCCGTCGGATTCCCCTTGGCAATTCGAGGACTGGGATTGGGATGAATTCGCCATGGTATCGCTGGGCGCTTTGTCACACGAACCGCCCATGCACGCGGTGGCGATGGATTATTTCGACGGGGCGGCGCAAGGCTGCCGGATGCTGCAACGCTCAGGCTGCCAGCGTCCGGCCTTAATCATCGAACCTGCGTTGGAAGACAGAACCGGCGGACGCTGGCTGGGCGGTTACTGCTCACAACGCATCGTTATCGGCAAGGGACTGGTTTACCGCGAATCACCTGCCGATGCGTCGGTACTAAAAAAATGGCTTCACCAGGAACGGGTCGACGGCATCCTGACCATTCACTGCGAAGTGTGTACAATTGCGCAAACCGCCGGCATTCGCACCGTACTGCTGAACGATTTTGCCCGATTTAAAAATGTCCCCTACTATTCTCTCAGCCCCGGACAGATCGGCGCGGAAGGCGTGCGCCTGCTTCATTACTTGCTGCTGCGTCACGAATACGGCTTGCCGCCCGAGCCGAAAATAGTCGCCCTGCGCGGTTCCTGGGTATTTCCCGAAAAACCATGATGTCCTGGCAATCGCTTATTCAGCCGCAACTTTCATCCCGTCGGCGACGGTTTGTAAAAAGTTACCGAGGTATTCATAGTAACTCGGACCACCCGTCGTGTAACGCGCCATGACAACAATCAGCTCATGATCCGGCGCAATTCGCATTACGGCACCGGTAGCGGAACCATGGCCGAACACGTTTTTGCCGAGAGGCTCATGGCGGGTACCCTCTTTCGGATCGCGCATCCAAGATATGCCGACGCCATACTCCAGCTTGCCGTCCTCCGCGTCCATGAACGGATTGTAACGCCCAATGGGAATCGGCAACAGCTTCGCAAAAGTCTCGCGGCTGAAATAACGCTTGCCGCCGTAAGCCCCTTCCTGCCGCAACATCTCCGCCACACGCGCCAAATCAATCGCCATGCAACGCAATCCGTAGCCGAGGTCAACAATGGTCGGTTTGTCCTGTCCGAGCGGCTCGAACAATCCTTCCCGCATGATGCGAAACGCGGGCTTGCCGGTGACATCTTCCATGACTTTGCCGGCGAGGTCGATGCCGAACCCGTTGTAATTTTCATACGCCATGTCGGACGCGGCGGTCTCGATCATCCACCGCGCCGGGGTATCCAAAAACGGATTGGCCATGCCCTGCAATCCCATGTGGTAACGATGCAACTTGAGTCCCGTGGTATGGTTCATCAATTGCCGGACTGTTATGGCTTGGGCTCCGGTAGCGGGAAAATCCGGAAAATATTTCGACACGGGATCGTCCAATGACACCAGCCCCTGGTCAATAAAACGCCCCAACAAAACACCGGTATGCAACTTGGTGACCGATGCGGTTTCCAGGCGCGAGGCAATCGTAAGCCGTCCGCCGGTTAATTCCTGCGGATCAACGCCGTCGTCCGTGTTGTCCCTGCTTCCGGAAAAAGCCTCGTGCAGTACAATCACGCCCCGTCGCGCCACCAAGGCGACAAAACCGTAACCGGTCTTTTCGCTCCACTCGGTCAACGACGCGCGCATTTTCTTCACGCTGCCCGGCTTGAATCCGGCTTCCGCCTCAGTACCGGCACGCAGCGCCGTCGCCGTGGAATCGGCCACTGGCGGCTGCAAATCCCGCACCGGCGGACGCTCCATCACCTTGCGCCGCAGTTGCGTCAAATAAGCATGCACGTGACCGTACGGTGTTTCACGCCAAGCGCCGGCCGGCTCCTTGTCCAATGCCAACTCCGCCATGAACATCGGCATTTCGTCCAGTGTGGAAGCTTCGTCCCGGCCAAACGACAGCGTCGCCTGCACCAAATTACGATGTGCGTCCCAAGCCGTGCGATCAAAGTCTCCATACGCCGGTTGCCACGCGAAAAAATCCTTCGCTCCCGGATTTCGCTCCGACCAGGCTATCCGTCTCCACCGGTACGCATCCTCCATCACAAATACCGGCACCACGCGACGAAACATCAAACCGTTCTTCGCCTTCGCTTCAGCATAAGCGCAATAAAAACCCGGCGTCTTCGCCTCGCTAACCTCGTTCAAATCCGCATCAAACCATCTTGTCTTGAACGTGCGAAGGTCCAACAACAACTCCGCCAACTCGGGATTCTCAAACACCAGTTCCGGCAGTTTCCCCGGCACAAGCAACCGGCTCGAGTAAGGCGTCTTCACCGACAACGGCCGCTGCATAAAACGCTCGTTGCGCTCCCGCTTGACAACCAGCCCTTCATCGGTCAACCGCAGCGCCATACCCCAGCCTGAGAGCGCCTGCTCCACCTTCACCGTCAGCCGGTTTATTCCCGGCCGGAGTTGCACCGAAAACTTATCCTCTTCCGGATTTACGCCACGTCCTTCGTTCCGGTAAATTTCATACACCAATTCGCCGTTCAGCCAAATCTTGGCGTAATCGTCCGAACCGAAGTAACACGTCATTTTCCTGGCCCGGTCGGAACGGAGATTAACGAAAGCATAGGCAACAACATACTCGTTGGGAGAAAACGTTGTTTGCAAATCCAATTTTTTGCCCTTGATGATTTTCGCCGTCGCGCGCCAGGTGCCGCTGACTTCCACGACTGTGCCGGCGCTCACCCCGGCCCTGGCCTCGCCGCCCAAGGCTGGCAAATAATCCGCATCAAACCCGCCGCGCCGGGCACCGGCGGCCGCCGGTGCGGGATTGGGAAACGGCCCCAGCACCAGCGCTTCATTGACAATCAAATCGTCCGTCACCGTAAAGGTCGGCACGTCGTTGCTACTGTTTGTTCGTTTTCCCGACGCGTTTGCCGGTGCCGGCAAACACCACGATAACATTTGTGTCAGAAAAACAATTCTTGCGAAAAAACGGGGGTTCATATTTTTGTCCTTCTTGTTCCTTTTTGTTTAACAATAAAAAAACTCATGTGTAATGCAGTTGCGCCGTGGCATTGCACTTGGCGCCCGCAACGACTCGTACCCAATGAGCGCTAAAGCCATCCTGAAACACGTGCGGAACATAGCCGCGCGCGGGAACTTTGACGGTCAGGTATTTCTTCCATGCGCCGTCGCCTTGGAAATCAATCTCGATATCAAAGCCCACCGGCTTGTTCGAGTCATGACTCAGGTGCAGAACTTTTTTGTCGAAGCCGGTCATCAAATACGGATCCGACTCCTCACCAGTCCGCACCGGCGTGTTCCACCACGGCCCGCCCCAGCCTTTGGGTTTGCCGAGTTTCCATAAATCGTCCGTGCGGCCAAACCACAACCCGGATTGCGGTTCCGCGCATTGCAGATTACCGCCGCTTTCGTGGCTGGCATTGTCAGCGCCAATGACCATCATGCCTTTCCACGAACAAAAATCCCCGTGCACCCACAAATGCGTGGAGATCGGACGGATTCCCCAAATTCGGTTACCGTAAGCCCACGGTGACAATTCGTAAAACATCCCGTGATGATCCATCAGCAACCGTTCATGCTCCACCGAACGGATGCGCGGCCATTCGGTCTGCCATTTGTGATCGAAACAATGCGAGGCCTTTGGCAAACGATAGGTTCGCCAGGTTTGGTCCGGTGTGGTAAATACCTTCAAGATTGCCGACGCACGGTCCCAGCCGGTGACGAAAATGGTGTTGCCATACCAACCAAGTCCGCCGATGCCGACAAATGGCTTGCGCTCTAATACCGTCCATTTTTTACCGTCAAACTCCGCCAGCGTGCCTTCGCTTTGCTGTCCAAGAAAATCCGGCTCGCTGTAATCATTGTTCGCCACCACCAAGCGTCCACCCTCGGTGTAGCAATCCTTGAAATGGCATTTCATTTCCCCGGGCGTGTCGAGCGCCTTGGTTAAATCGAACAGCAACTTGATTTTCAAGGTCTTGACATTCAGCTCGAACAATTCCCCTTCCATACCCAGCATGTACACCAGGTTATCGGGATTGCTCAAATGCCGCGCCGTGCCGCAAATCCGGACATCAATCAACTCCTTCACCGTGCGCACGCGATGTTTCGTATCGATAAGGTGCGGCCCGATAATCAATTGACCGGAGGGATGATGGACAAACCGGTTTGCGTAAGTTCCATCAACCGCTCGGGGGTGCCGGGTCATTTGAAAATTTTCGTCAATCACCCGGAGCCCGGAACCGGTACCGGTCCAGCTCCGGTGGGAAACGTAATTGAGCACATATAACTTACCCAGCCATGGCATCAGGCAACCCACGCCAATCTCGCTGCGCGGCGGCCCGAAATCCGCGACTTGTGCCAGGGAGGGAACCACACCGGAAAAATTAAGCGGTAATTTCGTGTCCATGCAGCGACACTAGTCACGGTCCAAGGGCTGCCAAGCCTACGAAAATGTTCATAGTAACATCATTTCCGGAGATTTGCGCCTGACTTTGCCTGATTCCATGATTAAATAACCGGATGACCATTAGCGGAATGACACCCACGGCGAAACTGTTGCAACAGCTGGTGCGAATCCCCAGTGTCAATCCCGAAGGCAATCCCGGTGTCGCCAATCCCGGCGAACAGGCTTGCGCCGAGTTTATCGCCAAGTTTTTACGCCAAGCCGGCGCTAATGTTCAACTTCAACCTGTCTTTAAAAACCGTCCGAACGTCATCGGCGTTTTCAAACCCAAGGGCAAAATCAACACCCGTTTGCTGTTAGCACCTCACACCGACACGGTCAGCGTGCTCGGCATGAGCATCGACCCCTTCGCCGCCAAAGTCAAAGGCGGGAAACTGTATGGCCGCGGCGCTTCCGACACCAAGGGGCCAATGGCGGCCATGTTGCAAGCGGTCAAAGAATTCTTCGTTAGCGATACTTTTAAAAACAGCGGATTGGAAATTACCTTCGTCGGCCTGATGGGTGAGGAAGCCGGCAACTATGGAGCACACGCCTGGGCAAAAAAATGCCCGGCTTACGACCTCGCCATTATCGGCGAGCCCACCGATTTCAAAATCGTCCACGCCCACAAAGGCTGCGCCTGGCTCAAGTTCAGCACCAAGGGCAGGGCCGTCCATGCCTCCACCCCCGCTAATGGCAGGAACGCCATCAATGCCATGTTGCCGGTGCTGGCTTATGTCGAAACCATTTTATCGAAAAAAATCAGCTCGTTCACCCACCGGCAACTCGGCGCTTCCACCATCGTCGCCACCGTCATTCACGGCGGCAGCAAAACCAACATCATTCCCGATCACTGTGAAATCGAAGTGGATTTGCGTTTCACCCCCAATCTGACCGTCAACAAGGTGCTGGGCTTCATTCGTCAGGACCTCAAGCAAGCGGGACTGGATGCCACGGTTAGCGTCATCAGCAGTTCCTCCGCTTTGCATACCGACGCCAATCACCAATTGATCAAAAAAATCTTGCCGCACAGCAAGGGATTAACAACCGCCCCGTGGTTCTGCGATGCCGCCATCTTCGGCTTGCGCGGCATTCCCTCCGTGGCCCTCGGCCCCGGCTCCATCAAGCAGGCCCACACCGCCGATGAATTTATCAAGCTTGCCGATTTGGAAAAGGGCAAGGACGGTTACCTGCAAATCCTGCGTGCGTTGGCCGTCCGCTAACGACCATCCTTTATTTCTTCTGAATAATCACCGCCGTGCCGTAGCACAACACTTCCGTGGCGGAGGATTGGGCATTGCCGACATCCGATGCATCATAGCGCACCCCCACAATCGCATTGGCGCCGAGTTCCGCCGCATGGGCCAGCATGGAATCATAGGCATGCTGGCGGGCCTGCTCACACATTTCGGTATAGGAACCAATCTGCCCGCCGATGATGAATTTTAGTCCGCCCAGGATGCCCTGGGAAATGGTGGGGGCGCGCACGATGATGCCGCGCACCAAACCCTTGTATTCAACGATGTTATAACCCTCGATATCAAACGTGGTCGTGATAAACATAATGCCGCAGTCTGGCGCGTCGCTAACCGCCAAGTCAAGAATTTCACGGTTAGCGATAACCATTATTCCATTGCCGCACCGCCTGGCTGGGCTAAACTGAACCCTGTGAACCTGGAACATTTCATCAGCGTGTTTTTTGTGGGTATTGTCGGCTTGTTCCCGATCGTCAATCCCTTCAGCACCATCCCGGTTTTCCTGTCGTTAACCGGCGGCATGAGCAACAAGGAGCGTGAAAAAATCGCCCTGCGCAGCAGTATCTGGGCAGGCAGCATCATGCTGACCTTCTTTTTCATCGGCACGCTGATCCTGTCCTTCCTCGGCATTTCGCTGGACGCCGTGCGGGCGGCGGGCGGCCTGATTGTCACCTTCATCGGCTTCCGCATGTTGTTTGAGATCAGTTCCTCCCCGTCGCATGACACGCCCGGACAGCCCACCGACCATGGCAAAATTGATCCCTCACTGGTACCCTTGGCCATTCCGAGCATGGCGGGCCCCGGCACACTGTCGATCATCATGACCGGCTCGGCGCAAATCGCCCAGGTGCAGGGCTGGACCCGCAAGCTGATCGACTATCTGGTCGTCGTCCTGGTGGTGCTCACCATCAGCGTCAGTTGCTGGCTGATTCTGCGCGCCTCGATCCGCATTTCGCGCACCCTCGGTTCCAGCGGCCTCGAGGCCTTCAAGAAAATCATGGGCTTTCTGCTGATCTGTCTTGGCGTGCAGTTTTTTGCCAATGGCTGCCTTGGCTTTGTGGAAAATGCCGGAAAACCCACCCCGCCCGCCCAGGAACAAACTATCCCATGATCACCATCGCCAACGTCACCAATATCAACGAGGCTTATCTGGTCAAATCACGGCTTGAAGCCGAGGGTATCAACACGTTTATCCCGGACGAAAACACCTCGCAAATCCAGCCGGTCTGGAACAGCGCCATCGGCGGCGTGCGCATCCAGGTCGCTAACGACGATGTCGAAGACGCCAAATTGGTGCTCAAGGATTACTACCAACAACAGCAGCAAATCGTCACCCCTGCCTGCCCGAGTTGCGGCAGCCACAATACCGCCCGCGATTTTTCCACCCACAACTGGGCCAAAGCCATCGTGGTCATGCTCGGCATTCCCCTCCCGTTCAAGAATCAATTGCTCTGCCGCGACTGCGGTCATAAATGGCAGGAAAAATCCTCCTGAACTGTTCAGCTTTTTTCGAACAGTCGGCTTTTTTAAAAAATTAAACCGCTAATGGCGAGATACTTACGGTCTCTTCCTTTATTGTAACAAAAATTTGACAATCCCCCCGTTGCCACTACTTTTCTATCAGTAATCATAAGAAAGCCGCAACCTTGAGTAAAATTAATTTCACTGCATCGTATCCCGGCTATTGGCACGACGTTTCACCAGAAAACTGGAATAACTGGACTTGGCAATTGCGCAACCGCGTCGGCACGCTCGAACAACTCGAGCAACACATGACGCTAACACCCGAGGAACGCGCCGGCACTTTGCTGACCGGCAGCAAGCTCGCGCTTGGCATCACGCCGCACTTTTTCAACCTGATCGATATCAATGATCCGCATTGCCCGATCCGGCGACAGGTCGTGCCGCGGCTGGAGGAATCCTCCTACGCTCCCGACGAGATGGCCGACCCTTGCGGCGAGGACGGCAATATGCCGGTGCCCGGCCTGGTGCACCGTTACCCCGACCGCGTGCTGTTCCTGGTCACCGACCGTTGTGCTTCCTATTGCCGTTACTGCACCCGCAGCCGCGTCGTTAGCGGCGTCGGCGAACAGGAACTGGAAACCGATTTCGAGGAAGCCTTCCGCTACCTCGAACAACACGAGGAAATCCGCGACGTGCTGTTTAGCGGCGGCGATCCCTTGCTGCTGTCCGACACCAAGCTCGAGCAAATCCTCTCCCGCGTCCGCGCCATCCCGCACATCCAATTTGTGCGCATCGGCTCCCGCGTGCCGATCTTCCTGCCGCAACGCATCACGCCCGAACTCTGCGCGATGCTGAAAAAATATCATCCGTTGTGGATCAGCGTGCACACCAATCACCCGAAAGAACTGACCACCGAGGTTCGCGATGCCCTGGGCCGCCTCGCCGACGCGGGCATACCCCTCGGCAATCAGGCTGTGTTATTGAAAGGCGTCAACAACGACGCCAAGGTGCTCACGGAATTGTTTCAAAAACTGCTGATGTGCCGCGTCCGCCCGTACTATTTGTACCAATGCGACCTGATCCGCGGTTCCGCCCACCTGCGCACCAGCATCCAGGAAGGCTTGGACTTGATGAACCAGATTCGCGGTTACACCACCGGTTACGCCGTGCCGCAATACGTGGTCGACGGCCCCGGCGGCGGCGGCAAGATTCCGCTCAACCCGAACTACATCGTGGCCAAAACCGAGGACCGTTTCGTCCTGCGCAATTACAAGGGCGATATCTACGAATACCCCGAGCAAAGCCCGGAACCCGCCATCCTGCAACACGGTCGCTGGAAGGATTAACCAACCTTTGCAACCTTGTCATTAGCGTCACTTGTTGATATTTTGGCAACGTGGATCAAAAAGCAACACTTCCTCCGGAACTCGAAAAATTTTGGCGCATCGATGACGGTCTGACCGCCTGCCAGCGCGCCGAGGCTTACGGCATCGATTTATCCTTGCTTGAGGAAAATTTGCGCCTTACCCCTCTGGAACGTATTCGTCGCAACGACTCTATCGTCAATGAATTGAATTCCTTGCGGAATAAATTCACCATCGCCCATGCAAGATCTTGAACGCATCACCCGACGCTTGATTGAACATCGCGTTGAATTCATCATCACGGGCGGGTGGGCAGCCCTCATTCACGGCAGCAGCCTGACCACACAAGATGTCGATATCGTCTGCCCAATGTCCGTCGATAATCTCACCAAACTGCTCAACGCCGTGGCAGAGCTTCATCCTGTGCATCGTCTGACTCCCGATAAACTCCCGTTCACCCGAGAACAAATCCAGCAAGGGGGATTCAAAAATCTGTATCTTTCCACCGATTGGGGACAATTGGACTGCCTTGGTGAAATCAAAGGATTAGGAAATTATTCTCAATGTCTCGCGGTTAGCGTCGCGTTGCAGCCGGAAACACCTGAACTTCGCATTCTTTCACTGGATGCCCTAATCACAGCCAAACGTTCCATGGGGCGTCCCCGCGATCTTCACACAGTCTTGGAGCTTGAAGCAATCCGCGAAAAACGTAAATAGTATTAAGCCAGCACCGTCAGCGTGCCGCTGGTGACGCCGAGTTGGTTTTGCACTTTGAGCTGTTCCACCAAGTCTGCCGCCGTGCATTTACCGTCGAGGAATTGCTGGTAGACGCCAATGATGGTTTTGGTTTTTGCACTGTCCTCGTTGAGAAATTCCAGACGAAAACGACGCAGGCCGGCCTTGAAGAAATCCTCGTAAAAAGCCACGCCTGACTGGGCCTTTTGGTGAAACACCGTGTTGCGGCAGCCAACGTCAGCCTTGAGCGGATGCTCGGCACCAATGCGGTCCTTCAATTTCACTTCATGCCGGTCGCAGGGACGACCGCAGCTCATGAAGTCTTTGCCGTTGGACAAAAACGCGGCGAACACGCAATGCTCCATGTGAAACATCGGCATGTGCTGGTGCAGGGTCAGTTCGAACCACGACGGCGGCGCCGACGCTAACAGCGAAATGACCTGCCCGGCATTGAGGTCGTAGGAAATCGTCAGCCACTCGAAACCCTCGTTCATCAATACGCTCGCCGTTAGCGGGTTGGCGACATTCAACGAAAAGTCGCCGACCTTGCACAAGGGCGAGTCCTTGAAATAGGACAACGCGCCAAGATTGCGGATCAGCACGCCGTCGGGATTGGCGTTCTCGATCAGTTTGAAGAATCCCTGCTCTCCCGCCTTTTGAATACGCGGCGTGGCGAGAAACACGACGGCATTGGCGAGCTTGTTGGCACGCACCGCGGCAACCGCGTCCTTGTAACGACGGATGTCCTCGAAATCCACATACAGATGCTTGATGCCGCAATCCAGTGCGGCATCAATCTGCGCCATGGAACGGCAAGTCACCGTTAGCGCCGATTCCCCGGATACGGCAAACTTGGTTGGTTTCAGTCCGGCCAGCAATTCCGTCAAACGCGGCTTGGCGCTAACGACCAGCGGCGCGGTCTCCGGCACAGCATCCAACACCGCCACCATTTCACGACGCAGGCGGTTCAATTCACTGACCGGCAAAATCAAACCATCCAGCGACTTCACCGTTAGTGTGTCGAGCTGGTACCTGGTCCCGCCAAGACGCCCAAGTTGCTCGCGCAAACGTTCCGCCGTTAGCGGCTGCTTCTGCGCACGTTGCAGCGGGATCTGCGAATACAGCACGGCGCTGAAATCACCGTAACGAACATCCAGTTTCAACGGTGTATTTTCCTCACCGCTAATGAGCAACTCCAGCCCCTTCCCGCGTGCCGGCGGATCATTGCGAAAGGATTGGCGCAGTTCCTTGTCCAATTGCGGGTCGTCGGTTTTCCATACCCGGTCGCCGCGTTTGAGCTGGGTGAAATCAATCTTGCCATGCTCGAAATACAAGTTGCCGCCCCGCACCTGGTACAAGCGCCCGCCCTGTTCGTTATTGGTGTCGCCACCGATATCAAACACCACGCCGTCACCCGGTTTCACCGGGGTTTCGACGCTAACGGTGACATGATCCTTGCCGACCGCGTCGATAAACCCGACAAAGGCCCCGCGTTTTTTGCCATAACGTGCATGCACCAATTCCTGATGGTTCACCCCATGCATCCAGCCGGAATACAAGCCGCGGGAAAAGGTCATCTCCAATTTATATTCGTCGTTAGCGGGTACTTGGTAAGTCTCGCGTTGTTGTGCCAAACAGGCATCAATTGCCTTGCGATAAACCTGGGTCACCGCCGACACATATTCCGGACTCTTCAGGCGTCCCTCGATCTTGAAGCTCTCAATCCCCAGCGCCATCAACTTCGGCACCTCCTCGATCGCCGCCAAATCCTGCGGCGACAGCAAATAACGCTTGTCGCCCAAATCCTTGATAATGCCGTCCACCACCAATTGATACGGCAAACGGCAGGCCTGCGCACACTCGCCGCGATTCGCACTGCGTTGGCCAAGCGCCTCGCTGGTCAAACATTGACCGGAATAAGCGACACAAAGTGCGCCGTGCACGAAAACTTCCAACGGCAAAATCGAATCAGCATGGAATTTTCCCAATTCGCGCAAGCTCAACTCGCGCGCCAACACCGCCCGGGTAATGCCAAGCTTCTTGGCAAACTCGACACCCTCCGGTGAAGTCAGGGTCATCTGCGTGGAAGCGTGAATTTCGAATTGCGGCACCACCTGCCGTGCCAGATGCACCAAGCCGATATCCTGCACAATCGCCGCGTCAACCTTGTTATTGGCGAGCAAAATCAGGAACTTCTCGGCATCCGCCATTTCGTCGCTAAAGATCAGCGTATTCATGGTGACGAACGCCTTCACCCCGCGCGAATGCACATAGTCCATGAGCCTTGGCAAATCCTCCTCGGTGAAATTGTCTGCGCGCAGGCGGGCGTTGAAACGCGGCAGACCGAAATAAATCGCATCCGCACCGTTGGCAACCGCCGCCTTCACGCACTCCCAATTCCCCGCCGGGGCCAGTAATTCAGGCTTCTTCATGGACTCGGATTATTTTAACCACGGAACACACGGAATACACGGAAAAAGCACCCGATTAAATTTCCGTGTATTCCGTGTGTTCCGTGGTTAAATAAGTTGCTTTATGAAGCTAGACAAACTTCGCAGCTGGTGCGAAATCGACCTTGGCGCCATCACCCATAATCTGCGGGTCATCCGTAAAAAAATCGGTCCCAACCCGAAAATTCTCTGCCTCGTCAAAGCGGACGCGTATGGACACGGCATTGTCCCGCTCGCCAGACATTTCGCCGTTAGCGACTGCCAAATGCTCGGCGTCGCCAACCTGCAGGAGGCGCTAACCGTGAGAAAGGCCGGCGTAAAATTGCCGATCCTGCTGCTTAGCGCGCCGCTAACCACGGAATATGCCAGCATCATTGCCGGTGGTTTTCTCATTCCGGTTTCGTCATTGGCGGAAGCAAAACTTATCGCCAAGACCGCACGCACAAAAAAAAGCGCCGCGCATATCCACCTCAAACTCAATACCGGCATGAACCGCCTCGGCGCCAATGACGAAGACTTCGAACAATTGCTGCAATTCTGCCTGCGCGAACCGCGACTTATCGTTGAAGGCGTGTTTTCCCATTACGCCAGTGCCGATGAAAACGCCGTCTTTACCGCCAGGCAAAAAACGTTGTTCAAAAAAATCACCCCGGATTTCCTGCCACGCCATATCTGCAATTCCGCCGGAATCCTGCGCGGCGACCAGCCTCTTTACGACATCGTGCGCCCCGGCATTGTTGTTTACGGTTCCTCGCCATTAGCGTCCTTGCAAAAACAATTCCGCCCGGCGCTGACCTGGAAAACCCGGGTCACCTTTACCAAGGAAATCACCAAGGGCTCGCCGGTCAGCTACGGCTGCACCTTCGTCGCACCGCGCAAAATGACCGTCGCCACGCTTGCCGTCGGCTATGGCGACGGATTGTTCCGCGCCTTGTCCAACAAGGGCAGCATCCTGATTGGCGGCAAACGCTGCAAAATCCTCGGACGGGTAACCATGGACCAGATCGTGGTCAATATTAGCGGCCTGAAAAACATCAGAAACGGCACCGAAGCAGTATTGATCGGCAGCCAAGGAAAAGAGCGGATCCTCGCCGATGAAATGGCGTCGTTGGCGGGCACAATTTCCTACGAAATCTTCTGCCACATCACCCCGCGCGTGCCAAAATTCTATGTTAATTCACCTTAACATGAACTGAGAAATCCGAAGTCACCGATGGCGCCCCGGACGATTAAAAAATATCCTTCAGGCTTTGCAACAACCCCTTCTTGCGTTCCTCGGTGGAATTCTTCTGCATGAAGTCGCTGACTTGCTGCCACTGCGCCTCGTCAAGACGGCGGCTTTTCGGGTCCAGCTTGGCGACGGATTTGATTTCACACAGGTCCTGGTAACCGAGATTCTTGACCATCGCGTCGAGGCCGGACGTCACCGGCGAGCCCTCGCCCAGTTGGAACAACACGGGATAACGCACGCGTTTGAGCTCGTCTTCAACCGGAGGCTTCGAGGGATTGACCACCACCAGCCCGTTGAGCGACAGTTTTTTTTGCGCCGCGAAAGCCAGCAAATAATGTTCCATCGAACCGGGCCCGACCACGAATACCTTGTCCATCTTGAAACGCGGGCTTTGCTGGAAAAACACGGTCGAGGTCTTCATCGCGTCCAGCACGCCCTTCTCCATCAGGTCGTTTTCCATCCGTTCCACCTGCTTTTCCTCGGTATTGGCGTTGCCATTGTACAAATCCAGCACCAGCACGATGTACCCCTTCTGCGCGATGACATCGGCGGTAATCTTGAGCCAGGAATCGATGCCGTGCCCGTCGGGAACCAGGATAATGCCGGCGGTCGGCGGCTCCTGCGGCAATGACAGATAACCGATATCGTCGGTGCCGTAGTCGCGCAGATAAATAAACTCACCCTTGAACTGGGCATCGGGCTTGGTCGCATCCTCGGCAAAGCTTGCCGTCAGCGGCAAGACCAGCAACAAACAGACAATCCAATATTTCATATTCACATTTTCAAAAAATTACCCAGCAGGCTTTTGCCATCCCTGGTCAGGATCGACTCGGGATGGAATTGCACGCCGTGGATCGGGTATTCCTTGTGGCGCAGTCCCATGATCTCGTCCTCGGCGGTCCGTGCGTTGATGATCAGCGAGTCGGGTACGGTACCGTTTTTCACGATTAGCGAATGGTAGCGGGTCGCTTCCAGCGGACTTTCCAAGCCGCTAAACACGCCGGTGCCGTCATGCAACACCGGAGAGGTCTTGCCGTGCATCAGGCGTCCCGCCCGTACCACCTCGGCACCAAACACATGGCCAATGCACTGGTGTCCAAGGCAAACGCCAAGCAGCGGCGTGGTTTTGCCGAACTCCTTGATCACGTCGTTGCAAATCCCGGAATCCAGCGGCGTGCCGGGGCCGGGCGAAATGACGATATGGGAGGGCTTGAGTTGGCGGATTTCATCCAGCGTGATCTGGTCGTTGCGCTTGATGTACAAGTCGGCGCCGAGTTCGCCGAAATATTGCACCAGATTATAAGTAAAGGAATCGTAGTTATCGATGACGAGCAACATATGTCTCTCCTTATTTTATTTAAAAGTCTCCGCCAATGCCAAAGCTTTCATGGCGGCCTTGGCTTTGTTGCAGCTTTCGTTGTATTCGCCTTCCGGCGTCGAATCGGCCACCAGTCCGCCGCCCGCCTGAATGTAGGCGGTTTTGTTTTTCAGCAACACCGTGCGGATCAAAATGCAGGAGTCCAGGTTGCCCGAGAAACCAAAGTAACCGACCGCGCCGGAATAGGAACCGCGACAGGTCGGCTCCAATTCGGCAATGATCTGCATCGCACGCACTTTCGGCGAGCCGCTGACGGTACCCGCCGGGAAGGTCGCCCGCAGCACGTCGTAGGACGAATAACCGTCATTCAACTGGCCGACCACGTGCGACACAATGTGCATCACGTGCGAGTATTTTTCGATGGTCATGAAGTCCGTCACTTTCACCGAATTGTAGCGGCAGACGCGGCCCACGTCGTTGCGGGCAAGGTCAACCAGCATCAAATGCTCGGCGCGTTCCTTCGGGTCGGCCAGCAATTCCTGCGCGGTGGCGTCATCCTCCTCGGGAGTTGCCTGGCGCGGACGGGTTCCGGCAATCGGGTGCATCTCCACCTTGCCGTTCTCGCAACGCACATGGGTCTCCGGCGAGGAACCGACCAAGGCGATGTCACCCAGTTTCAGGCAAAACATGTACGGCGACGGGTTGATGTAACGCAGGGCGCGGTACAACTCGATCGCCTCGCGGTTAAACGGCACCACGAAACGCTGCGACGGCACCACCTGGAAAATATCACCCGCACCGATGTATTCCTGCATCCTGGCGGTCATGCGGATATATTCGTCCTTGGTCATGTTCGGCGTGTTCGCCGGGGTGGCGAGATCGCCGCGGGCTTCCAGCAACGGATGATGAATCGTGCCGCGCAACTTGGCCTCGATGGCCTCGATCTTTTGCACCGCCTGGTCGTACGCTAACGACGCGTCCCCCTTGATATGGGCGTTGGCGAGAATCCGCAAACGCCGGGTCAAGTGGTCGAAGATCAGTAGGGTGTCGCTAACTACGAAGTAAGCGTCCGGCAAATTCAAGTCGTCCTTGGCGGCCTTCGGCACGGTCGGCTCGAAATAACGGATCGCCTCATAACTCAGGTAACCCACCGCGCCGCCGGTGAACAGCGGCAGATTTTCGAGTTCAACCGGCTGGTAACCGTCCATCAGCTTTTTCAGCTCGACCAACGGATCTTCCTCCGTGTCGAACTCGCGAACCTTGCCGCCTTCCTCGATCTTCACCCGCTTGCCACGCTGGGAGAAAATAATATGCGGGTTGCTGCCGACAAAGGAGTAACGCCCGAAGCGTTCCACCCCCTCCGCCGATTCGAGCAGAAAGGTGTGCGAGTCCGAGTCGAGTTTGATGAAGGCCGAAACCGGGGTCTCGAGATCGGCCACAATCTCGCGGTACACAGGGATCAAATTGCCCTGCCTGGATAATTCAATAAATCGTTCTTTGCTTGGAAAAATCATAACTAAAGTCTGTTTGTTTTAAAATTGGGTTGAATGCCGGGTTGACCATTAGCGCCACCATCGGCCGCTAACCGTCAAACGTTGCCCACTACCAACAACTCCAATGCTCAAACTTGCAAACTTCATGCTATTTCCTGACTGCGATCCCCTGTTCCGCCAAGTATTCCTTAACCTGCGGAATCGTCAACTGCCCGAAGTGGAACAGGCTGGCCGCCAAGGCCGCCTGTGCTTTCCCCTCGGTCAGCACCCTGGCAAAATCCTCCAGCTTGCCCGCACCGCCGCTGGCAATCACCGGTAAAACTGTCGCCTCGGAAACGGCTCGTGTCAACTCCATGTCGTAGCCCGCCTGGGTGCCGTCCCCGTCCATGCTGGTCAGCAAAATCTCACCGGCGCCGCGTTTTTCCCCCTCGCGCACCCATTCCAGCACATCAATGCCGGTCGGTTTGCGACCGCCGTGGGTGTAAACTTCCCAGCCGCCGCCGGGCCTGCGCTTGGCGTCGATCGCCAGGACAATGCACTGGCAGCCAAAGGCATCGGCACCCTCGCTCATCAATTCCGGACGCTGTACCGCGCTGGTATTAACACTGATCTTGTCTGCCCCCGCCTGCAACATCGCCCGCATATCGGCGACAGAACGGATACCGCCGCCAACCGTCACCGGCATGAACACGTTCTCCGCCGTGCGGCGCACCACGTCCAGCATGGTCGCCCGGCCGTCGCTCGAGGCGGTGATATCCAGAAAAACCAGTTCGTCGGCGCCCTGTTTGTCATAGGCGATTGCCGCTTCCACCGGATCGCCGGCATCGCGGATTTCAACAAAACGGATGCCCTTGACGACACGTCCGCCGTCAACATCCAGGCAAGGTATGACTCTTTTAGCCAGCATGATAGTATAAGTTAATCAGTCTGCCCCGCCCCATGGTCAAAATCCATCAGAAAATTCGCGGGCACAGGTTCGGTAATTCACTTTTAGCGGATTTAACCCTAGCCATATGCCGAAAAATTTAACAGAATAGCCCTTATATCGAAAAGGGCCCGTAACTTGCTTAACTAATATTAACCCTTATCCGGAGATTAAGTTTATGGCTAAAGAACCCAAAAAGACGGCGACCAAGAAAAAAAGCCTCCTGACCCGTGCCGCCACCAAACTTAAAAAAACCATTCGCGGCAAAAAACTCGCCAATGGCGGAAAAGCCGCAAAGGCCCCGACCAAAAAACGCCAGCCAATCCTGCCAACCGCAAAGACCGCCAAAGGCAAGAAGATCGTCCCCGCTGCCAAGGATCCCGTCATTAGCGTTTCCGCCGAGGATTTCGACGCCAGCCAGACCGCCAAGTTCGCCTTGGAGACCCCGGCTGCCGCGCACAAAAAGGCTCCCAAGCAAAAGGTTCCCGAATACGAAAACCTGGGTGAATTGCCCGAGGCTTACGGCACCAAGAAACTGTACCTGACCGCCCGTGACCCGCACTGGCTTTATGCCTACTGGGATTTGACCCCCGACCAAATCGGACAAGCCGAACGCCAATCCCACGACGGCAAGGTCTTCCTGCAAGTTTACTCCGCCAACGGCGAGCGCCTGCAGCAAATTCACATTTCGCCCTGGACCCGCGAATGGTACATCGGCGCCAACCGCCCCGACCAAACCTTTTACGCCGAGGTCGGCTATTACCGCCACGACGGCAAGTTCGAGGCGGTCACCCGTTCCGCCAGCGTCACCGCACCGCGCGTCGGGTTGTCCTGGCGGACCGAGGCCCGCTTCGCCACCATTCCGTTCAAGTTCTCCTTCCGCGAACTGGCCGAGATCATCCGCGACCACGCCCTGCCTAACGAGGAAGTCGCGGAAACTTTGGCGCGGCTGCAAACCACCGACTTCCCGCTGCCGTTCGAGATCGGCGCCCTGCGCCACCTCAGCAACGAGTCGCACCGCGCGTTGTTGGACTACATTAACGGCGACATCACCCGCCGCATCCGCATGGGTTCGGATGAAATCACCGAGATTTTCCGCCGCCGCAAGGACTCCGCCCAGCCTGTCGGCCTCGACCTCGCCGAACTCAGCAGCATGATGGGCAGCAGCCCGAGCAGTCCCTTCGGCGCGTCATTCGGCGCCGAGCGCGGGTTCCGCGCCCACATTAACGCGGAACTGATCATCTACGGCGGCACCGAACCGAACGCCAAGGTGCGCGTCGACGGCAAGGAAATCCAGCTCAACGGCAACGGCGATTTCCATTATCATTTCAATTACAAGGACGGCAAATACCACATCCCGATCGAATTCACCTCGCCCGACGGCAAGGAAGCCCGCTCGGTGCTGTTGTCTTTCCTGCGCCTGACCGACAAGGTCGGCGAGATCAAGGACACCCCGCAGGCTCCGCGCTCGGAACCCCTGGGCAAGGTCGGGTAAAAATCCCGCCGTTAGCGTGCAGCGCGGCGCGGCTGGCAAGTGTTTTCCATAAAACCCTTGTCATTCCCGCACCAACAACGCTACCCTAACAGCAAGGAAACTTGCCATGCCCAAAGGTTATCTAGCCCTCGTCCTCCACGCCCATCTGCCGTTTGTCCGCCATCCCGAATACGACGAGTTCCTTGAAGAAGACTGGCTCTACGAGGCAATTACCGAGACCTACATCCCGCTGATCAACATGATGGACGGCCTGCTGCACGACGGTGTGGATTTCCGGCTGACCATGTCGATGACGCCGCCGCTCTGCTCGATGCTGCGCGATCCGTTGTTGCAAGAGCGTTATCTCGCCAACCTCGACAAATTAATCGAACTGAGCGTCAAGGAAATCAAGCGCACCGAGAATGACGCCCATTTCCGCGAAGTGGCCTGGTTCTATCACCACCGGCTCAACAATTGCCGCGAAGTGTTCGCCGACAAATACCACCGCGACCTGGTCAGCGCCTTCCGCAAATTCCAGGACGCCGGCAAACTGGAAATCATCACCTGCGGCGCCACCCACGGATTCCTGCCCTTAATGGCCGAATATCCCGAGGCCATCCGCGCGCAGATCATGATCGCCCGCGACCATTACCGCGAATGTTTCGGCCGCGATCCGCGCGGCATCTGGCTGCCGGAATGCGCCTACGTTCCCGGCATCGAGAAATTCTTGCGCGAGGCGGAAATCCGCTGGTTCATCGTCGACACCCACGGCGTGATGTTCGCCGATCATCGCCCGCGCAACGGCGTCTACGCGCCGATCTTCACCCCCAGCGGCCCGGCGGCGTTCGCCCGCGACCTCGAATCCAGCCGCCAGGTCTGGAGTTCCAAGGAAGGCTATCCGGGCGACGTCTATTACCGCGATTTCTACCGCGACATCGGCTACGACCTCGATTTTGAATACATCAAGCCCTACATCCAGTCCAACGGCTGGCGCAAATTCACCGGCTTGAAATACCACCGCATCACCGGCAAGTCCGACTGGAAGGAACCTTATTTGCCGCAAGTCGCCAAACAGCGCACCGCGGAACACGCCGGGCATTTCATGTTCAACCGCGAGAAACAAATCGAGCATCTCGCCGCCCACCTCACCGTGCCGCCGGTGGTGCTTTCGCCCTACGACGCGGAACTTTACGGCCATTGGTGGTTCGAGGGCCCGGACTTCCTGAATGACCTGCTGCGCAAAGTCGCTTATGACCAGGATGTTTTCAAAACCATCACCCCGGCTGAATATCTGGAAAAACACCCGACCCAGCAAGTCACCACGCCGTCAGCCTCCTCCTGGGGCGCTGAGGGCTACTGGAACGTCTGGCTCGACGGTTCAAACGCCTGGATTTACCCGCATTTGCATGTCGCCGCCCAGCGCATGACCGAACTGGCCCGCCAGTTCCGCGACTGCTACGGCCTCACGGACCGTGCCATGAAACAGGCTGCCCGCGAATTGCTGCTGGCCCAGTCCAGCGACTGGGCCTTCATCATGAAAACCGGCACCATGGTTCCTTACGCCGTCAAACGCACCAAGGACCACTTGTTGCGTTTTAACCGCCTCTACGAGCAGATCAAATCCAACCGCATCGACGAGCCCTTCCTCGCCAACTGCGAATGGCGCGACAATATTTTCCCCAATATCAATTGGCGCTACTACATTTAATCCACTGAATAGAATGTCTGGACAATTCCCAACCTCGCTATTATGCTGAATATTATCTGCTTCGAAGCAGAT
This sequence comes from Verrucomicrobiales bacterium, assembly GCA_031256975.1. Classification (GTDB taxonomy): domain Bacteria; phylum Verrucomicrobiota; class Verrucomicrobiia; order Methylacidiphilales; family JAAUTS01; genus JAIRPN01. The sequence goes on from JAIRPN010000005.1 coordinate 168,278, forward strand.
AATATGGTGATATATTAAACATATGAATCGGTTATCAAAAATTCAGCGATATCTACCGGCTGGCGCATTGGGTATCTCCATCCTTTTCCACCTGTTCATATTCCTCGGCATTAGCGGCATCATTATCATCCAGGCCGTGACTCCCAAAACGGCATTCATGCCAACCGAACAGTCTTCAGCCAACTTGCAGGATATTCCAACCCCGCCGGATACTCCCGAGGAACCAACCCCTGATGTTCCCAATACCGATCCGGAGATTAAACCCGATACTCCGGCGGCCCCTTCCTTCAGCATTGAGCAAATTTCCAGCCCCAACTCCATCGCCTTGCCGAACTTTTCCGCGGCACCTCCCGTCGCCATCTCTAGCGGCAATTCCAGCGGGCCTTCCGGCGTTCCCGAAAGCGAAAGCAAGCCCAACAAGGTTCCAACCGGGGTCCGCACCATGGCCAATCCCTTCGGCGGCAATGTACAACAAGGCGACAACGCGCTGGTCGGCTACATGTATGATTTCAAGCAAACCCCGAGCCGTTCGCCTTCCGGCCTCACCATCCCTGACTACCGCAAGGCCATTGCCAAGTTTGTTAGCAGCGGCTGGGATGACGGCACACTTGCCAAATATTACAAAGTCAACAAGGCGCTCGCCGCCTATCAAATATTTATTCCCCTCATGAAGGCGGATGACGCCCCGAAGGCTTTCAACGCGGAAAAATATGTCCAGCCCAAGATGTGGATCATCGTGTACAAGGGCAATTTCACCGCCCCCGCCACCGGCACCTTCCGCTTCGTTGGCGTCTGCGATGACATCCTGGTGGTTCGCCTTGGCGGCAAAACCGTTTTGGATGGCAGCTTAACCCAGGTCGTCTCCGGCAGTATTGCCCGCGAAAAAGTTGGCGGCGCCCGCGGCTCCAGCGGTACCACCTGGGGTGGCGAATGGCTTCAACTCAACGCCGGGCAAAGTTATCCCATCGAGGTCATCATCGGCGAGGAACCCGGCGGTGTGTTCTACGCTTTCCTGCAAGTCCAGCAGAAGGGCAGGAACTACGACCAGCGCGCCAAAAATGCCGGCCCTCTACTGCCCATCTTCCAAATGTCCCCGGTCAATCCACCCAAATACAGCGTTGAGAACGAAGCCCCCGCCGTGGACAAAAAGGGATTTATCTCCCAAGGCTCGGACTAATGACATAACCGCCATTAGCGTCGCAGGTTTTGCTTTTGCAACGTAATCTGGTAGTTTGTTGTAATCAAACACCATGCTTATCGACACACACGCCCATCTCGACTTCCCCGACTTTGCGGGTGAATTGCCTGCCATTCTGCAACGCGCCAAGGACGCCGGCGTGGAACGCATCATTACCATTGGCACCGGCGTGGCCTCCAGCCGGCGTTCACTCGTGCTGGCCGAGCAATATGACATGGTGTACGCCGCCATCGGCATCCACCCCTGCAACGCCAATGACGAAACCGATGATGCGGTCTCGCGGTTAGCGCCGTTATTGTCACATCCGAAAGTCGTTGCCATTGGCGAATGCGGTCTCGATTATTATCACCTGCCCGAGCGCCCTGAACATGAAAGCGACACCGAATACACTTCGCGGTTAGCCCCTTGGAAAGCGAGGCAAAAGCTGTTCTTCAACCAGCAGCTTGAACTGGCCGCCAACCACAAGCTTAATGTCATCATTCACCAGCGACACAGTTGGGATGACACACTTGAAGTCCTGTTCCCATGGAACGGAAAATTACGCGCCGTCTTCCATTGCTTCGGGGAAAACCAAGCCAGGGCGGAACAATTGTTAGTCAACGGGCATTTGGTATCTTTCACCGGAATAATCACCTTTAAAAATGCCCAGATCGTCCGGGAAGTGGCAAAAAGTCTGCCGGACGGTAGCTTCATGGTGGAAACAGACTGTCCGTATCTGGCCCCGGTTCCCCATCGCGGCAAACGCTGCGAACCCGCTTTCGTCCGCCGCACCGCCGAATCCATCGCCGATTTACGCAACCAATCTCTCCCCGGCTTCCTCACTGCAACCGCGGCCACCGCAAAATCTTTTTTCCGTTTTCCTGACTCCGTCTGAAATAGCAACACTGGCGGCCAATCAATATCCGCCGCTGCCGGCCGCCAAGGAACCAGTTGGCCCGGGCATCAGCAAAGTTCCGGCGGCTTCACGTTTCCTCGCTTCCTCGATAATGGCCTGAGTCGCTGTCGCGCCAATACGCGTCACCCCCCAAGAACGCACCGCCAAGGTATCATCCAAAGTCCGCACACCGCCTGCCGCCTTGATCTGTACCTTGTCAGCGGCATGATGCCGCATGAGTTTAAGATGATTTTCAGTGGCACCTCGGTAGTTATAATCCCCGTTGGCCTGCTTGACAAAGCCATAACCAGTTGAAGTTTTTATAAAAGCCACTTCAAGCGCGGAACAGATTTCGCAAAGCCTGACAATGTGTTCGGGTTGCAAATAATCGTTCTCAAAGATGACCTTCAGGATGGCTCCGCCGCTAACCGCCGTTTCGTTCATCGCACGAATTTGTGCCGTCACAAAATCCCAGTCGCCGCCAAGAATTTTCCCGGCATTCGCCACCATGTCGATTTCGCTGGCACCCTCCCGGATGGCCAATGCAGTTTCGGCGACCTGTGAGGAAATTTGCCCGTTGCCATGCGGGAAACAAATGACCGAACACACCAAAACATCCGAACCGGCTAGGATGTCCGCCGCCAGCGGTACCGAGTATGGCTTAACACAGGCAGTGGCGACATGGTATTTTTTCGACAATTCACATCCCTCCCGGATCTGGGCATCCGTCATGGTCGGATGCAACAAGGAATGGTCGATCATTTTGCTGATTTGTTCAGCCGTGACTTTGCTGTTCATATTCATAATTGTTCCAAGCTCCATTTCTCCCGCCAACGCAGAACCGGCAGTCCATTCTCAAATTCGATCGGCAACCAGACATAGCGTCCGTCAATTGCATCCATCGGGTTCCAACGGTCCCCCAGATAAATAAAACGATCACCCGCCAATGGCAAAACATACGTGCTCTGCGACCAAAAGGTGGTCGCCACTTCCTCCCGGCTGCCGCGACACGGATTCCCCAGTTCCTCCCAAGGCCCCCAGATCGATTTTGCGTGACTCAACCGTGCCGGATTCGGCGACCAACCGGTGCAATCGGAAGTTATCAGATAATAATCCCCCGACTTGGTTTTGAACAACGCCGGAGCCTCATTGAAGCGCCCCGGGAAAATGCGCACATAATTCCCGGCAGGACGCAAATAATCTTCACTCAACTGCGAGATATGCAGGGTGCCGTTCTCCTCCGAGGCGTACACCTGATAAGCCGTTTGGTCATCATCAACGAACAAGGTCATGTCCCGCGCCATTTGCCCCCCGGCAAAATCACGGCAAAAAATGTTCCCGGGGTAACAATCCCGCATTTCATCTGCGTTGGGCAGCCATTCCGCAATCAATCGTTGTTCACCTGCATCCAATGCGCCGCACTCCCCGGCCGCTGCGTTCTTCGGCCAGACTCCGGCATTCGGCCGAAAACTCGACAGGTAACGGTAAGGTCCCGTCACGCAATCCGCCACCGCCACCCCAGAGCGTGCCGCGCCATAACCCTGTCCCAACAGTTCCAGATGAAACCACATGACAAACTGCCGGGTCCTTGCGTTATAAATCACCTTGGGCCGCTCCAGGATACAACCTCTGGCCAGATCATGGTTGGCGTCCCCGGATACCTGCAAGGCAATCCCCTTGTTTGACCAATGCACCAAATCTTCCGAGGAGTAAACACGCACTCCCACCTGCGCCGAATTACCAGGCTCTCCGCCCACCTTGTGCTCGCCAAACCAATAATAAACACCCCCATGCAACAGGATTCCCCCGCCATGGGCATTGATCGGAATACCCGCGTCATCGAGCCACAAGGCACCTGGCTGGAAAAAGTTCCCCTTCATAAAATACAAGTTGTGAGACTTAGATTTTGCTCCTTCAAAAGCAAGTCATTTCCCCAAAAACAGCAAAAATAGTAAATATGTGCAAATTTTTGTGAACACAGTCCATTGTCCGTTTGAGTGGCTTTATCGATAATCTAGACGTTGGTTATTCTTTTTTAAGAAGAAAAATAAAGAGCGTTATGAAGAAAAAATTATTTATTCTCGGTTGTGTGATGAGTTTGGGATTGTTATCCACGCAAGCAGCCACTACCTATTACGATGGCAAAATCAGCGTCGGAGCGAGTAACCCCATTCAATATGGCGGCGATGCCAGTAAATTCATCGCCACCAACATCGACAACACCTCGACGGGTTCTATGAACATGGTTCCTTGGGTGCAAGACTGGCAAAGCGCAAGCCCCGACAGCGTGTTTTCTCTCAACACAGGTGACACCTTTACTTTTTCAGGGCAATATTCTCTTTCCGCCAATACCGATTCTCCTTCTTTCGGCATCTACTTCGTCAATGCAGACAGCATCAGCGGAAACAATGGCGAGGCCATTGGCTTCCTGATGAACAACACCAATGTTCGCACCACCGGCCCCGGCACCTTCAGTCTTGCCACCGGCGGCAACTCCGGCGGCTGGAATGCAATCCTCTCCCTCGGTAATCCCACCTTGACAAACACTTGGACCATCACCTATGTCGTTGGGGAATCCTTAAGCTTCACCATCGGCGGCATAACCTACGATTTCTCCGCCAACATCCCCAGTTGGGAAAATATTTCCATCGGCTTCCGTATCTATAACGCCTCCACCACCCTCACCCTCAGCAATTTTGACTACAGCATCAGTTCCATCCCCGAACCTTCCACCCTTACCCTGTTAACCTTATCTGGTATAGGGATTACTGCGTTCCTGCTGCGCAAGCGCAGGATGCAAGCCAAGTCCTGATTATTGCCCCCTTCGCGGGGTCGCCGGACTATCCATGAAAATACCCCTGCTTCCCGTAGCGTTGATCGTGTGCTGGCTGCTTGCCGGAGCATCAGCCAAGTCCGAAATGCTATCGGTGTATGTGGGCAACGAGCCTGGCGCCCTGAACGACTTTGAAACCTGGTTTGGCCGTCAGGCAGACGGGGTGCAATTACACACCGGCTATAGGGGCTGGTCTGATTATACCGGGTCGGTTGGCTGGTTGCAGGGTGTCTATGCAGCGGTTGACCGGACAAAATTCTGGTCCATTCCGCTGATTCCGGGAGCCAGTCTCAACGGCAGCGACCCCGGCGGTACCCTTGCGGCGGCGGCTGGCAGCAGCAACAGCGCCTATACCACAGCGTGGACCACCATAGCGAATACCTTGGCGACAGGCCAACCGACCGGTAAAATCTATATCCGTACCGGCTGGGAATTTAATGCCGACTGGTTTCCTTGGGCGGCAACCAACGGCAAGGCCGCCGATTATGTCACCGCTTACCGGAATTTTGTGACAACATTCCGCAGTGTCAGCGACCGCTTTGTTTTCGAATGGTGTCCCAATATCGGCAACCAAGGCATGAATCCCGCCGAGGCTTATCCGGGCAATGAGTATGTCGATGTGATCGGCATGGATTTTTACTATGACGTCACATGGGATTCAACCGACCGCAACGGACTGGACGCATGGAACTACAAGGTGAGCGAGGAATACGGCTTGCAATGGGTGGTGGATTTCGCGGCGGAGCACGGCAAACCCGTGGCCTACAGCGAATGGGGAGTGAACAATCCCGATGGCACGGCCTATATGGAGGCATTCGCCGATTGGTTAAAAAACTCACCGGTTGAGGTTCTTTACCAGAACTACTGGAACTCAAACGCGGCGTTCGCCGGCATGCTGAGCAATGACCAGTACCCTCTCCTGTCGGAAGCGTACCTCGAAGCCTTTAACCAGATCCCCGAGCCAAGCACCACTATTTTATTAACCTTAGGCGGCCTGATTCTGTTTCCGCTGCTACGCGCGCGACAAGCCCCAATTTTTGCCAAGAGACAAAGTAAACAACAACGAAATTAATAGAGATTAGCCAGAGCAATGGTTCTCAGGAGAAAAAGTTGTCGCCGGTCTCTTTTGGGGACAGACCAATCTCCACCATCATTTCTTTCATAAGCAGGAATTCCTCCTCTTCTTTTACTCGATCACCTCTTCCTTAAGATGATCTTCCCCGCCTTCGAATTGCGCAAACGCACAACGAATCCCCGTGGCTCTATTTTTGATAGCATGCGGGGAAAATTACCATAAATATCAACATATGTGATATAAATTATTTCAATAATACTCTTTCTTATATATAAAGTAATCTATTGTTAATCAATATTAAATCATTTATACTCACACCAAATAAAATGCAAAACAAACCAAGATTAGTCCATTCACCGCCAGCCGTTACATTGTTAGGTTTACTATCAATTCAACTGGAGAACAATATGCGTATCATTAAAAGTATTTTGGTAACCATTGGAATCATCGCAATTGGGGAAAGCTCTGCGTTTGCCGCTGTCGTGGCAATTCCTTACATCAACAATTTTGAGTCTACTACCATTGGTTCCGCTCCTGTTGATTTTACAAACGGCAAAAGCAGTGATCAAACAATCACCACTACCGTGGAAACCGGTAGTAACGGCACCAACGTAATGCACGCTGTCATCACCAACTCCAATTCGGGAAGCACCAAAGCACTGTCCTTGGTCGGAGCAGGAACCACTTTCTCCAGCGAAGGAGGCTTTATCATGAGTTCCGACTTCAACGTATTAACCGGAAGCACCGGCAATGGCGGCTATCGAATTGGTTTTAGTGCCTTGCAACGCGATTCCAACCCGACCAATTCCAACGGGGGTGTATGGGCTTTCTTGAACTCCAATGGCACGGTAGCACTCCAAAACACCCAAAGCGGAGCCGCCCTATCCAACCTCACCACTACAAGTGACTTCGGCACCTTGGTCTTGGGAGCCACTTATACCGCTTCCCTAACTGGAACCTATGTTGATGGCAACCTTACCTTGACTTATACCATCACTCAAACGGGCAACGTATTAAACGGCACGGATCTCAATATCGGCAAATCAGCCACTGCCTCAGCCATTATTTTGGCCAACCAATTTACCGGAACCAATTTTGGTTATGCCTTGTTTGATGGCCCGGCTGCTTGGCAAGGAGGTCAAACCCTGACTGTGGATCTGGACAATTTCAGCCTGTCTGCCATTCCCGAGCCTTCCACCTATGTCCTGCTCCTCGTCGGTTTTGCCATTATGCTGTTCTTGCACAAACACCTGTTCCGCAAGGCCAAGACCTGAAATTTCTTCTTTTCAATGACAAATCCGCATCCTCGACCGGATTTGTCATTAAGTGTTTATAGCAAATAAGTGCAAATAAAAATTAAATGCATCCATTGTTCGTTTAAGCAGATTTTATAGCCTTGTTCGTAAGTTCAATTAAGGATAACGATATGGGAAAAATCAAAATTGTTTACTGGGTGCTTTCAATCGTATTATGCTTGAATCTGGCTTCCGTTCAGGCGGAAACCTATTATCAAACCGTCGGCGATGGCTCCACGCAGTCCAGCCTCAACGATGCCAACCGCTGGAACACCAGCGCCGATGGCAGCGGTAGCAAGCCCCCCACCGCTCCCAGCAATTACCCTGGCGACGGCATTATCAACCACTACATCACCGATAAACTTTTTCGCACCCCGAACAACACGACCGCTGCCTATACCTTCAATGCTGACAGCCTTACCATCAATAACGGTGGAACCTTGTTTTTGAAATCGCAGGCGACCACGAACACGCTGACGTTCACTGGTACGCTGATTCTGAACAGCGGTGCCATAATCAACCAAAATACCGCCACTGCAGGCACCAACTACGGCACCATCCAGGTCCTCAACGCCGCGGCCATCCAAATCAACGGTGCCGCCACGTTCATGCAATCACAAACCTTGATGGGCACCGCCACGCAGCAAACCGAATACATGACCATCAACGCACCGCTCAACGGAGGCGGCACCTTGCTCATCACCAACGCGCAAAACAACACCTCCTACTGGCTCACCCTCGCCGGCAACAGCTCGGTGTTCACAGGCGACATCACCGTCAACAACACCAGCCCCGCCACCGCTACCCTCGCGCGCGCCACGACATTGACGCTGGAAAATTCCATCGGCAGCGGCCTGCTCACCCTCGGCAAAGCTAGTTCGCTCATTATCAACGCCACCACCGAGGCGGCTCTTGGTGCGCTGTCCGGTCGTGATTTGCTCATCGGCGACAACGTCACGCAGATCACCCTGGCCGCCGATTTTACCTATTATTTGCAATCCTTCACCGCGCTCGACGGCACGGTGTACGACTTCAACAACGCACTCGGCAAAACCATCGGTGGCATCGGCAGCGGCGCGGATTTTGAAGATGCGCACATCCTCAGCGGCCAGTTCATCATCTCCGCCATCCCTGAGCCCTCCACCTATGTCCTGTTCGGCATCGGTTTTGTAACCTTGCTGCTCCTGCGGAAAAAATCACCGCGCCAAATTTCATAACTTTCACGGGTTAGCGTTAAGTTCGTATCGGCGGATTTGTTCAGGCGAATCCGCCGATGGCTTTTAATAAATAGTAAATAAGTGCAAAAGAATCACGGCTGCGTCCATTGTTTATACAGGCGTATTTCCGTAGTTTTTTTACAACTTAAATAAAGGGACTGATTATGATGATAAAACAAGCAGGATTGACGACATTAGGACTATTGTGTTTGGGATTATCCTCCACGCTGGCGAATACTTACAACCAAACTGCGGCTGACCCAAGCACTTCCCCTAATTATTCCTCATCGTTCACGCAAACTGCCCGTTGGAGTGACGGTACCAGTGCTCCCGCCAAAAGCATGAACGATGCCAGCGGCGACACACAGGCAAATGACTACATTTCCACATACCTCATGCGCACCCCCGCCAGCAATTGGACCAGTACCACTTATTATTTTAATACCCTTACCCTGGGTGTTAATGGATCTAACATTGGTAATATTGCCTTCAAGGGTTTGGTGGATAATACCATGATCATGACAGGTGATGTCAGACTGGACGGAGGTTGGCTCAATATGAATGCCGCCACTTCCGGCTCTAACACGCCAATTACCCAGACAATTCAAGCGAGAAGCCTTGAAATAGTCTCTTCCGGTTCCATCGTGTTAACCGTTAATTACGCCAATAACAATGCCGGAGAAACCAAAAAAGAAGGTAAACTGGTGGTGAATGCCCCTCTCACCGGGGGCGGCAGCCTACTCATTTCAAATATTGCCAATACTAACACTATCCAACAAAATTACTTTCGTGTCACGTTCCAAGGCGATAATAGCGCGTATAGCGGCAATATCCTGATCAACAATAGCAGTACAGCAAACAACACCACTTATTATACCACTGTCGTCGTTGACGCCGGCAGTTCATTGGGAAGCGGCATTATTACTTTGGGACAGGGCGGCGCCTTGACCCTGACTGATGCTGATGCCCTCTCCCTTAGCTCCGGGCTTGTCATTGGCAACACCACTTTCTGGCAAATCAACCTGACCTCCGGCATTACCTACGATCTGCAATCTTTCAGCATCGGGGGTGATATTTGGAGCACTATTGGAGATACCATCGGCGGCATCGGTTCAGGTGCCACACACGAATATTCCCAAATTCTTGGTGGCGGTATTTTCGAAATTTCCGCTATTCCCGAACCTTCCACTTACGTCCTGATTGGCATTGGTTTGGCAACACTGGTTTTCTTGCGGCGCAAATCGCGCCGGCAGGTTAATTGAATTTCACCTTTTGTGGTTCATACTAACGCTAATGGTGATCCACGGGTTGGTTTCCACGGATCACCATTAGCGTTTTATTTTTTATCATGAATTCTACCCCCCAAACCTACCAAGCCGGAACCCTCACCTACACCAAGGGAGCCTTGGTCATCCTGTTTTTCTGGCTGTTGTGGGGGGACTTTTGCTTTGTGTTGATGGAAGCGGTGGTTCCCAGCCTGATTCCGGTCAAGTTCGGCGACCTCGGCGCTCCCAAGACCCTGATCGGCATGTTCATGATTTCTGTCCCCAACATCATGACCATGGTGTTCAACCCCATCATTAGCGTCCGCAGTGATCGTTACCGCAGCCGCTGGGGACGGCGCATACCGTTCGTTATGGTCACGATGCCCTTTTTGGTACTTTGTCTGGTCGCATTGGGTTTCGTGGAGGAAATCGGTGCCTGGCTGCGCGGCATGGGATGGGTGGATCATGCCTGGGCTTGGTTGCACCAGCTGGCCCCGGATTATTTTCATGAGTTTTCGCCCGCGGCGGCAGTCCTGATCGCCATGTGCCTCCTGGTGACACTCTTTGGCTTCTTCAATCTCTTCGTCAATTCGGTATTCTGGTACTTGTTCAATGATGTCGTACCGGAACAATTCCTCGCACGCTTTATTTCGTGGTTCCGCGTGGTGGGTTACGGGGCCATGGCTTTGTACAATCTGTTCATCCTGCAGCACGCCCGTTCCCATTATACGGAAATCTTCATCAGCGCCGCCATCCTCTATTTGGCCGGCTTCGGCTTGATGTGCTACAAGGTGCGTGAAGGAAAATACCCGCCACCGCCGCCACTCGATGGCGGCAAAAGCGGATTGATCCCCGCGATCAAAACCTACGCAAAGGAATGCATGGGCATCAAACACTACTGGTTTGTGTTCTTTGCCGTCATGAGCATCGCCTTCACCGCGGCGACCTGGACTTTCAGCCTGCTTTACCAGCAGGAACTCGGCCTCTCCCTCAAGCAGGTCGGCATCCTTTCCACGGTCGGAGGATTCACCTCGATGGCGATCATGCCGTTCATCGGCTGGCTGGCGGACAAATTCCATCCCATTCGCGTGGTGGCCGCGGGATTGTTTCTGCAACTCTTCGTCGCTCCGGTCGGAATCCTGTGGATTTTCTGGCGCCCGGATCCGCAGATCATTTTCTATGTGCAACTGGGTGTCGGCATTTGCCTGGGCGCGCCGGCCGGTTGTTTGGTGGCGATGATGGACCCCCCATTATATATGCGCATTTTTCCCCGCAGTCGCTACGGCCAGTTTTGTTCCGCGGGCGCGATGTTGCGAGCCTTCGCGCTAATCATTGCGGGCACCCTGATCGGTGTTTATCTCGATTTGCTGACCAAATTTTTCGGCCAGCGCGTCGCCTATTGCTGCATGGGCCTGTGGAGCGCCCTCGCTTATGGCATCGCCTTGATCGCGTTAATCGCGCTTTACCGGAGCTGGCAAAAACAGGGGGGAGACCGGGACTATGTCGCTCCCCTGCCGCCCGAAACAGACGCCGGACGAATGCGCGGTTATTCCCCGGAAAAATAACGGACATTTCGCATGAACAATATCAAGAAAATACAGAAATACCTGCCGATGGGAGCGCTGGGTATTTCCATTATTTTGCATCTGCTCATCTTTCTGGGGATCAGTGGCATCATCATTATCCAGGCCGTCGCGCCAAAGACCCCCTTTACGGCGGCAGCCCCCACCGGGGAAATGCAAAATATCCCGCCTCCCCCTGACCCGCAAGATGAATCACCTACACCCGACACGTCCATGGTTGATGCAACCGATGACGCCGCACCGACCGCCCCGGCCATGGATCTCACGCAAATTTCGGCAAACGCCGCGGCACCAACCTTCAATGTGGCCCCCACTCTCGGTATTTCCACCGCCAGCACCTCCGGCGTTCCCGGCCTTTCCAGAGGCAGCGGTAAAGGCGCCAAAGGAGTCGCCAGGGTCATTTCCAATCCGTTCGGCAGCTCCGACGTCACCAGCGGCGCGCTCATCGGCAGCATGTACGACTTGAAGCAAACCACTGACCGCAAACCCACCGAGTTCACACCGGACACCGCCAACGATGCATACCAGCAATTCATACAAAAATTCATCGACAGCGGCTGGAATCAAAACCTGCTGAACCGCTTTTACAAGGTGGAAAAACCGCTTGGCAATTACCAGCTCTTCATTCCTACCATGACGGCCGACGCGGCCCCCGCAGCGTTCAAGGCGGAGCAATATGTAAAGCCCAAGCGCTGGATTATTATCTACCATGGCAGCTTCGTCGCCCCGGAAGACGGCTCTTTTCGCTTCGTCGGCATGTGTGACGACATTCTCGTCGTCCGGCTTAACAACAACACCGTCATGGATGGCTCATTGTTCACGGCCGCCAAAAACGCACCCCGGACCAAGCTGGGACTTGCCTACCCGGGCGCCGGAGCGCTTTATCAAATGTTGGGCGGCAGTTGGTTCCAGCTGAGCGAGGGACAAACTTATGCTATCGACATCCTGATCGGCGAACGCCCGGGCGGTTATTTCAACGCCTTCCTGCTCATCCAAAAACAAGGCGTGAATTATCCGCCGCAACCCGGCGGGAAAGATCTCTGTCCGGTTCTTCCGATATTCCAGGTCACTGCCTCGCCGGTTCCCTCAGGCAAACCGGCCCCCAAGGTGGCGGTGGAACCGTTTTCCGGGAAATAACCTTCCATTGAAATGGAATAATTTTTATCAAAAAAAAGTGCAAAACATTCGCGCGTTTATCCATTGTTGGCAAACCTCCCGTTTATTATCTTGGTGGTAAATCGAAGAAACATCATTTATGTCAAACAAAACCCTGATCAAATGGTCCGCCGTCTGCCTTGCCACAGTCGTGATGAGCGGAATATTGCATGCTGAAGCCACACCGATGCCCAGCCCCAGCGATGGAAGCGCCTGGCCGGGCGTCGGCAGCCACTCGATTCCCCCGCCAGCCGGCGTGAACGGCTGGTTCAAGGACAACCGCAACTGGTTTGATTCCATCAAAGGATCGTCGCAGGACGGCATCGTGTTCGTCGGCGATTCTTTGTTCGGCAACATGGGGGCCAATCCCGAAGGCAAATCCAGCTATTACCCCGGCTACAAAATCGTCAATCGCGCCATTGGCGGCGACACCACCCGCGGCGTGCTGTGGCGCTTGCAAGAAGACGCCCTCAGCCTGAATCCGAAGGCCTTGGTCATCCTTGTCGGCTCCAACGACCTGTCAGCCCACGCGAAAGCGGAGGAAGTGATTGCCAACATCAAGTCGATCATCGGCAAATCCGCTGAGGTGAAACCGGAGATGCCCATCGTCCTTTGCACCATCACCCCGCGCAAAAGCCCGGTGGCGCCGATTGACAAGCAATGGTTGCTGGACGTGAACCAGGGTATCCGCGGCCTGTCCTCGGAAAAGAACGTCACCATCGTGGACTTGTATCCGGTATTCGTCGGGGCCGATGACGAACCGAATCCAGAATATTTCGAAAAGGATCTCCTGCACATGAACAAGGCAAAAGGTTATCCCAAGCTTGCGGAAGTCCTGACTCCGGTATTCGAAAAACTGAACCTGCCCAAGAACTGATTTCCCATGTTTACGCACAAAAATCCGGCTCCGTTTGCGGGGCCGGATTTTTGTTATTATCTTCGCCTTCTGCCCTGCCATGAAAAATCTGCTCACCACCAAGCTGTCACGCAGTGAATTATCAGGAATCCTGAGCCGTCACCCCGTAAAATCCCCCCTGCCCCCTTTAGGTGATGAACGCTGGGCCAGGGCCTTTGGCAATCCGCTAATAACGAAGGTGCTGGAATCCATCCGGCAACGCGAAACGGAAGAACGTCATGCGCCGTTGCCGGAACTGACCGATGAATTGTACCGCAGCTACCACCTTACCGGGCAGCGTCTGCCCTTTGAAAAAACTTATTACGAACGCCGGCGACGCCTCGCCCGGGCGGCCATTTGCCTGTTGGCCGCTAACGGCGAACCCGGGGATGTACAGTCAAGTTTCATTGCCAAGTTGCGGGCAATCCTGGCCGATGAATCCTGGTGCCTGCCCGCGCACATCAAGGACGGGGATAAAATTCCCACCGGCCGCGACCCCATGGAAATCGATCTGTTCGGCGCGGAAACCGCCAACCTGATGGGCGAATGTCTCGCCATTTTTGCCGACATCATCCCCGCCGAATTGCAGGAACAAATCAAAGCCCGCCTGCATCGTGATTTTTTTGCCAACTACCTTGCCGGGCCCGCCCGTTTTTGGTGGACGCAGTGGATGAACAATTGGGTGTCGGTCTGCCATCAAGGAATTCTGGGAGCGGCGCTCGCCGTTAGCGACACCGATACCGTCGCCGCCATGTTGGAACACGCTGTTAATTACCTGAATCGTTACATCGGCAGTTTCGGCGATGACGGGGCCTGCGAGGAAGGCCCCGCTTATTGGAATTATGGCTTCGGCTGGTTCGCCGTATTGAGCGAACAACTCGAAGCCCGCACCAACAACGAACTCTCGCTGTTAGCGTCGCATCCAAAGATCGCCGCCATCGCCACCTACGGCCCGGCGGTGAGTTGGCGCAATGGCCGGGTGGTCAATTTTTCCGATTGCATTCCCGACGCCTACCTGCGCCCTGCGATCCTGCAGTATCTCGGCGGGCAACTGCATAACCAAGCCTGCCTGCAACAAGCCGCGTTGAACTACGATTACATCCTCAATCATTCCATCAATCTGGATGAGGCCCGTTCGGACCTGTTCTACTGGCTGCGCTTTTTCCTGTATTGCCCGCAACAACTTGATTGTTCCCAGCAGAATACCAAGCCGGACGCCTATTTCCGCGATTTGCAGGAATGGATGGTCAACGGTACTGACGCCAGCGGCCATGCCTGGGAATTCGCCGCCAAGGGTGGCAATAACGGCGTACCGCACAACCACAACGACCTCGGCAGCTTTATCCTCAACATTGACGGCATCTCGCTGATCAGCGAAATTGGCGCCCCAATGTACACGGCCCAAACTTTCAGCCCGCGCCGTTATGAATTGCTGGCAACCCGTTCGCTCGGGCATTCCGTTCCCGTCATTAGCGGCCGGGAACAGGAAGAAGGCAAACAATACAGGGCGGAAATTCTCAAGGCTGAAACCAACAAGGACACCGTTACCTTCACGGCAGACCTCACCAAGGCCTATCCGAACGCCGCCAACTGTGAAAAGTTCATCCGCCAACTCACCCTACATAAACACGACGGCAAGCTGGTCTGGCGGGATGAAATCAACCTGTCCGCCAATGGCGACTGCGAGGAATGTCTCATCACCGACGCCGGGGATGTGCGGATCGAAAACCCGGCGCTCCTAGTGATCCGGAAAAACGGCCTTGTCCTCAGGCTAACCGCCAACGAGGAAGCGTTTTGGTCGCGCATTGAACGGCACGAATACGATGCCCATCGCGGCGAACGCGCCTTTGTCCACCGTTTGGTGATGCTTCCCAAGCACGCCGGAAAAAAACTGCAGTTTGGCGCGACCTTGCAACTCGGTTGAAACCCATTATGAACACAATGACCACCCGCCAATTATGGTGCGACACCCTCACCCGCATCAGCAGCCCGGTTTTCCATCACATGTCCGTTGGCAAACTTGGCAAAAATATTCCGGCGGCCAGACTGCCGAAATGCGCGCGTTACGCTTCCATGGAAGCGTTCTGCCGCAGTTTCGCAGGTGCGGCCCCGTGGTTAGCGGCCAAGGGACTGCCAAAAAACGAGGAGCAAGTACGGCGGAAAACATTGTCCCTGGTGTTGCAATCCCTTGAGCATGCTGCCAATCCCAAATCCGCCGATTTTCTCGATTTTAGCGGCGGCGGACAGGCCATTGTCGAGGCGGCCTATCTCGCACTCGGACTGTTGCGTTCGGAACCGGTGGTCTGGAACTCGCTAAACACCAGGACACGGAAAAATCTGGTTCAATCCATGCAATCCATCCGGGCTCACAAACCCAATTTCAGCAACTGGCTGCTCTTCGCGGCAACTGTCGAGGCCTGTCTTTGCCACCTCGGCGAATCCTATGATCCGATGCGCCTGGATTATGCCATCCGCCAGCATGAACAATGGTACCTGGGTGACGGAGCCTATGGCGACGGGCCTTATTTCCATTGGGATTACTACAACGGCTACGTCATCCAACCGATGTTGCTGGAGTCCCTCGCCGCCGTTAGCGGTGCCAAAAACTGCGCGGATTTGGACAAATTTCGTGAACCCATGCGCCAACGCGCACGGCGTTACGCGGAAATCCAAGAACGCCTGATCGCCCCGGACGGAACCTTTCCTCCCTTGGGGCGTTCCATTACTTACCGTTTCGGCGCGTTCCAATTATTGGCCTTACTGGCCTGGCGGCAGGATTTACCCGATACCTTGCCGGCCGCACAAGTGCGCTGCGCGCTAACCGCGGTCATGCGGCAAACCATGCTGGCTCCCGGCACTGTCGGCAACGACGGCTGGCTGACCATCGGCTTGCACGGCGAACAGCCGGCCCTCGGCGATTATTATAACTCCACCGGAAGTCCTTATCTCGCCCTTTGCAGTTTCCTGCCTCTTGGACTGTCACCCAAGGCCAAATTTTGGAAAGACAGGGACTGCGACTGGACCGCGAAAAAAATCTGGAGCGGGCAAAATCATGCGACAGATCACTGCCTGGAGGATGCTCCGAATCGCTGCCTGCACATGACTTGAAGCAGATTCTGTTAGGTGACAGCACAATGGTTGACTTTGTTTAATCGAAAAAAAGTGCAATAAAATCCTTGCGTTGTCCATTCACCGGCAAGACCCGGGTTCTTAGGATATTGAGATGCAACCCATATTCCCGTGGCAGGAAATGCCCACTAACAGCGAACTGCCGATTTGGCGTTATAACAGCAATCCGATCATTGGCCGCAATCCCTTTCCGCAGGTTGCAAAAATCTACAACAGCGCCGTGG
>JAIRPN010000015.1 GCA_031256975.1 Verrucomicrobiales bacterium
AGGCGCCACCGCCATCCTGAGTATCAGCCCGGTCATTGGTCTCGCTAATAAACGAAGGTGCAAGCGTGACATAGGCATCCTTTTCGAAGTGATACTTGCCTTCGGCCTGGGCAACAAACAAGAAAGCATCACTCCCTGCCGTGGCCTTGGTTTCATCAACATTTGATGTGATAAATTCCCCGCCTCTTAGATTCACATCAAAGCCATCCACGCTTACATCCTTCCAGCCAATTTGTTCGGCAAAACCTTCCGGATTAACCTCGGAATACCACAACAGATCATTATTAAAGTAAGGCTGAAGTATTTTGCCCGCACGAAAATCCAAATAGTCGGCTATCCCTTCACCGAACAACGTCGGTTTGGCAGTTTCATATTCCAAGTAAGCCAACCCAACATAAATACCAGCATTATCCTTGCTGAAATAACCACCTAAATCAGTATTGGCACTGTCACTCTTGGTGCCAGTTTCCAGCCGCACCCCGGCCTTCCAGTTTTCTGCGAATTGATAATCCGCTCCTAACCGCACACGCAGGCGGTAGCGGCTTTGATCGTTATTATTAGCCGGTGTCTGTGCGTTATTCCACTGATAACGCAAACGTGCGTCACCATAAAATAACAGACCGATGTCCGCCTTGGACCCCAATTGCAAAAATCCTCCCGGATGGGCTTGCTCTTGTTGCAACAAATCCTCCTCAATGCCTTGCGCCTCATCATTGGTGAGTATGCCCTTTTTCACTAAGACATCGATCAATGCATTACTGCCTGCTGACGCTTGATTGGTTGAAACTGAAGATAGATCCGTCGCTTCTTTCGCATTTACTCCTGCTTGTAATCCGTTAAGTGTTAAAAACAGCGTGGCAATCCACAGTCCGCATTTAGCAAGACAAACCATCCCACGCGTTTTTCCGCCAAACTTCACCCAAGTTAAATACCAAGGTTTTACTTGGCATTTTTGCGGCAGATTACTTTGCAGTATTTTAATATAGTGATGAATAATCGTCGCAATTCGACGAACCGACATATGGAGGGCAAGCCTCTTTTGTATGAAGTAGCTCATGCCGATGGGAAAAGCAGAAATCAATCCACATATTTAATTGGCATCAAAATAGATGTATCAACATATTCATTGCTTAAATGAATTTGATTCATGGATAATCCGGCAATGATTGACGAACGCAATATGCAAATGGAAAATTGCATACTATATATTTAATATTATAAATATGAATAATAATTTATGAAACCGTAATGCCATCCCAATTTCAATGAATTTTGGATAAGATGGGAATCAAGTTAAATGCGCTGCCCTTGCCAAAATTGCATGATCGCATAGATCGTTCCGGCGGCAATAAACACAATCACTCCGACGCTACTAATAAATAGTGCAATGCCGTTTTCTGTAGACGTAAGCCTAAAGTCAACTGGAGATAAGCCGTATCGCAATATCAAGTATACCATACTCACGGCACTAACCACCCAAGGTGAAAGGGTCAATATGAAACCACAAATAAGGGCTATCTTTATGATTTTTAACATAACTGTAAGTACCAACCTTTGTGTAAATTCCTAAATGGAAGAAACCTACGGAAATACGTAATACATATTCTTACATTTTTGCCAGGTCTTCTGTTACCGCAACCACATCAGCCTCAGCTTCCTTCTTCGCAGGCGAATATGTCCAATAGAGAAAAAGTCCGGTGAATAGAAAACCGCCGATAAGATTTCCAATGGTTACCGGGATCTGGTTCCAAATCCACCAGTCCAACCATGAAACTTTGGCCCCTAGCAACATACCGGTTGGAATTACGAACATGTTGACTACAGAATGTTCAAACCCTTGAGCGAAAAAGGTCAATACTGGCAACCATGCTGCAATAATCTTGCCTACGGTGGATCGAGAAGTCATGCCCATTACCAATCCCAGACAAACCATCCAGTTACAAAGAATGGCCTTAACTGTAACGGTAACCAAACCCGCCATGCCGTGAGCGGCATAACCATTGGTTTTGGCCTCGGCAGCAGCAATTACTTTTGACGCAATGCCGGTTGGCAACTCACTACCGCAATCGGTTAATACTACATATAGCAATACACCGTACAGCAAGCTGCCAATAAGATTACCAATAAACACCCACCACAGATTGACAAACACCCGCGACCATTGGATCGGATCTTTTACTCCCACCAGCATCACCACCGCAAAACTACCGGTGACCAATTCTAATCCGAGTAAAACAATCATTACAAAGCCAACCGGAAATAATACGGCACCGACCAGAGGTATTCCGCTCTGCGCAGTGGCGGTAAAAGCCAGACTGGTGGCAAATCCCAGTATCGCGCCAGATAAAATGCCCCGCAATAATAAGTCTTTCACTGACAGACTGATTTTGGCTTCGGCCGTTGCCAGCATGGTTTTTACGACTTCAATGGGTTTAACGTAATCCATAATTTCATCCATTCTTTCAATAGGTTTGATTTAATCCATCGCCCGGTCACTGAATCCAATTTAAATCACGTCCTCAACCATTTGGATTCTTTGATCTGGGATCAACACAGATTTTTCAGCAGCGTATATGCCAATATTCAAATTCTAATCAAATGAATAGCCTCGGAATTTTCATTCCAATCATGAATCTCATTCATGACTAGATTTGTGGAATGTCACAGGCTCTCGGTAATACGAAATCCCGACACTAACATTCCTCCAAGGGTTACACAAAGTTACGTTGACCGATTTTTGCGATAAACCCACTAAGGATATTCTCATCGCGGATTCAGTGGATGACAAAAAATACCGATCGATGCTCACGTAAAGACATAGTCATTGTGACGTGACTTAGCTTTTCCGCTCCACGGTTGGAGTTAGTCTGGGCCTGAATCAAAGTCTGATGTCCTGCCTATTAGACAACACGGGAATTGAAATCGGTGGCTCGCCCCGGTATTACACCGCGTTCAACGCGAGCCCTGCTGAACACCCACTCATTCATCATTTGACGTGAGATCTGCACTTCTTCGGACCGGATTTGCACCGGCATGTTCCGCTTTACGAAAGCGGTACATAGAATTGCTGTTAAACTCAACCTGTATCACAAACTTATCCATTCACTCCATCTACTAAGCTACCTTTTGTTCGAATAACCCGGAACGATATTCCAAAACTTTAGCTTTCTGTCGCTCATAATGCTCTAACGGCATGGTTATCACCTTGGCTTTTCGAGCATAAGCCCGATGAACTGCAGGGCTCTTATGCCCAAGATGAGCCATGGCTTCTCGTTCTGGCATTCCTGCCTGACAGGCGCGTTCCGCCCAAGCATAGCGATACGAATGGAGTGTCCGGTCTTTAATTCCGAGAATAGTGCACCTGCGCTTAAACTCTGAAGCCCGATGTTTGGCCTGTTCAGCAGAAATCTTTGGAAACAATAAGCCTGTGCCTGGCAATTGTGCGAGCAATGCCAGTATCCTCTCACCCATGCGCAACTGCACTGGATCAAATCCTCTTCCCGCCAACTTATGCCGTTGAAAGCAGATAATGCCTTGCTCTCTGTCCACGTGTTCATGCGTAAGCAAGGCAATGTCACTTTGCGCACCGCCCGTCTCCCAAAGCATTTGATAATACGACCGACGTTCAGGGTTATGTTCTGCGGCAATAATTTGCTGATGTTCTTCTGCGGTAACAGCAAAACATGTCTTATAACGGATCGGCGGCCATGCCTTAGGTGACAAAACCGGGGCTAATAGCCAGCCAAGATTCATGGCATAGTTATGCAAGCGCCTTAACCACACATTGGTGGAGGTACCGGCCTTGGGATGACGAAGGACTGCTAATAAGTGACTGGCCTCGGTATAGGCCAATGGAATAGCGCGAATCAATTCCAAAGGCCGGCTTTTGGCAAAACGCTGCCAACGATCCTTGGTGTTACCATGATAGGTCTGTTCAATGTCTTTAAGCACATCATCCCAAGTCCGCGTCAAAAATTCCGGTGATTTGCCCTGCAAATAGGTTTTTGCCATCAGCAAATTCAAAGCCGGTTGATAAGCCGCTTGGTTACGGGCAGCAGCCACTTGTTTTGCTATTCCTAAAGCCTTGGTATGGGTACTTTCCTGCTTGCCGGTAATACCATCTTCCAAATAATAAATACCGTTCGAACGGCAATAGAGACGATAACGTTCCTGCATGGCTGCTTTCACAAAACAAGGTTATCGTGACCTGAGTATTCGCGTTAGCGAGTAGTCAGAGAGTAGTATCGGATTAGTGACAGAATAGTACCGCACTAGCACCAAAACTTACCGCGCTACTGGCAATTTTACTGGCAAATCGACCAGAAAACGCCTTTTTCGGCGGAGTATTTGAAAAATGATCCTTGGGAATCAAGGACTTGTCAAAGTGGCTCCGGAGGTAGGGCTCGAACCTACGACCAATCGGTTAACAGCCGACCGCTCTACCACTGAGCTACTCCGGATGAGATAGTGGAACGTAAAGGAAACCACAGCCAACGATAAATTTCAACCTGTTTTTATCGTTTGGGGCATTTTTTATATGCCGTCCAGCTCGTAGCTGCGCAGGGCCAGCCGCAAATCGACGTCGGGCCGCAGGTGGATGGTTTGCCAGCCCAGTTTGGAGGCGCCCATGATATTGGCTTCGAGGTCGTCCACGAACAGGCTCTCTTCCTTGACCCCGCCCATTTCCTCGAGGGCAATGCGGTAAATCTCGGCGTTGGGTTTCATGTGGCCCACCTGGTAGGAGTAGATGCGCTTTTGGAACAGGCCGAAGAAGTCGTAACGGGCTTCCAGGAAACGGATGTGGGCGTCGGAGGTGTTGGAGATCATGCCCAAGGGGTAATGCTTCGCCAGGGAACGGACGTAATGGATGTTTTGTTCCAAGGGGGTGAAGACGTCGCACCAGATGAGTTCCAATTCCCCGATGCTGCCGTCGAACTGGAATTGCTCCTTCATGGCGCTGAAGAATTGCGCGGTGTCGATGCGCCCGCTTTCGTAATCGTCGATCAGGGGGTATTCGGAGTAGGCCTTGCTTTTCAAATGCTCCAGGTCCAGCGGGGAACGCTGCGCCACGCGGTCAAAGGCGATGTTGAAATCGAAATCGACCAGCACCTTGCCGAGGTCGAAGAACAGCGTGGAGATTTTCATGGGCACACTCTAGCGGCGATCGGTCTTTTGCCAAAGGCTAATTGCGCCCCCTGTTATTCAACGGACCGGCACGGTTGCGCTTGCCAAAATCGCGGATTCCGCAAAAGTATGTGCGTGGCGATGCTTCTCACTTTAACTCCGCACCGGGTTTCAATTAATCCCAACCTGCTGGCCGGCAGCGCGGAGGAATTATTGTCGCACGCCGCCTCGCCGCAATCGCTGGCGGAATTCCTGAACTGGTCCTCGCCGCCGGAAATCCTGACCGCCGGGTTCGCCCCGCAAAAGGACGCCAAGAAATTGTTGCTGCTGATGCGGGAAAACAAGCTGCGCAAGCAATTGAAGGCCAAGCGTGTCGCCAAGGGCTACGCCGATTTCATCCAGCCGCGCAAGGGCTTCAAGGGCTGGTGGCAGAAAAAGTTCAATGACCCGAAGGAGCTGCAACTGGCCTGCGGCTACCAAGTGCTGGATTTCCTGCGCGAGTCGCCGCGGCTGCAATTGCTGGCGGCCCTGCACGACACCCTGCTGGCCTATGTCTCGGGCGCCGAACCCCGGCGGGTGGAGTTGTCGGAAATCTACACCAACATCAACCCGCTGGCGTCGATGGTGGCCAACGACGATCTCGCCGCCGCCGACCGCCTGGTGGTGAAAGCCCTGTCGGCGCCCCTGTCCAAGGTGTCACCCGCCTTTATCATCGAGAACCTGCACGGCCACGTGTTCGACTACGACCAGAAACGCAGTTTCGCGCATTACTTCGCCTGAGTTGACTTGACGTCGGGCAAAAACTCCAAGCGCAGGGAGCCGTCGCCGGTCAACACCAGCCGGTCCTTTTCCAGGCTCGCGTGGCGAACCTGCCGCAAGGCGGTGAGATAACGCACCTCGCGTTCCATCGCCGGTTGCGGCCCCATCATCATGGTGGTGGCAAAGCCGGAGCTCAGGTCCAGCGCGCCGTCCGCGGTGAATTTCGCCTGCCCCATGTAGCGGTTCACGCTGGCATTGCCGCCGACGCGGTTTTCCTCGCTGACCGCGAACGTGATCGCGCCGACCTCCTGGGTGGCGCCCGCCGCGTCGACCCAGCGGTCCAGCTTCCAGGATTTGCCCGCCAGTTGCGCGAAGGTTTCCTTGGCGGTGGTTTTTGATTCCGCTCCCGGGCCGCAACCGGCCAGCATGAAAATTCCGGACAACCCAACCAGCAGCATTGTTTTGATCGTGTTCATGTCCCATGTTTAGCAGCCCCGCGCAATTCGGCAATGCCGCGATGACCAAATGCCTTCACGCGGCATGTTGCGACTTGAAATACCGCAGGATTCCGCGACAATGATGCTTTATGGGCGAAAAAGAAAATTCGCGGAAGGAAGCGGCGGCGAAAATCATTGCCGCGCCGAACAAGTTCAAGGTGTGTGAAAGCTGCGGCTCGATCGTGATGAAAAAGGCCGACGTCTGCCCGAATTGCAATGCCTACCGCTTTGACGAGTCGCCGGAAACCGTGGTCGCCCAGGCTGAAATCCTCGCCGCGCGGGCGCCGCTGTCGATCGAGCACGAGGATTACAATTAAGTTCACCCTTAGCGTTCCCTTTTAAATGAAACAGAAAATCACCCTTGGTCACAGCCCCGATCCCGACGACGCCTTCATGTTCTACGCCATGGCGGAACACAAAATCCCGCTCGGCGATTATGAATTCGAACACACTTTGCAGGACATCCAGACGCTGAACGAACGCGCGTTCCGCGAGGAACTGGACACCAGCGCGGTGTCGATCCACGCCTACGCCTACCTGACGCAAAAGTACGCGCTGATGTCCTGCGGCGCGAGCATGGGGGACAATTACGGCCCGATGCTGGTGGCAAAGCAAAAGTTCTCCCGCGAGGAGCTGCTGAAGAAGAAAATCGCCATCCCCGGCAAACTGACCAGCGCGTTTCTGGCGCTGATGATCTACGCCGGAAAGAAGGAAAGCGAACTGGATTATATCGTGGTGCCTTTCGACCAGATTTTCGACGCGGTGAAAGCCGGACAGGCGGAAGTCGGCCTGCTGATCCACGAAGGCCAGCTCACCTATAAACAGGAAGGCTTCGAACTCTGCGAGGATCTCGGCCAATGGTGGTTCCGGGAAACCAACGGCCTGCCCCTGCCGCTCGGCGGCAACGTGGTCAAGAAATCACTCGGCCCCAAGGTGGTGCGCGAGGTCACCGACATCACCCGCGCCAGCATCCAATACGGACTCGCCAACCGCAAGGCCGGGGTCGACCATGCGCTGCCGCTCGGTCGCGGGCTCGACACCGCGATGGCGGACCAGTTCATCGGCATGTATGTCAACGACCTGACCATCGACTACGGCCAGCGCGGGCGTGACGGCATCCGGGAATTCCTCAAACGCGGCCACGCCATCGGCGCGCTGCCGGAACCCAGGGAAATTGAGTTCGTCTGATCGTGCATGAATCGCCTGTTTCGCGGCCTGCTGGCATTCCTGTTATTAGCATCGGCGACATACGCCGCCGATGACGCGTTTTTTGAAAAAACGCTGGAACAAATCAACCTCCAGCGCGCCAAGGCCAACCTGCAACCGGTGTCCCTGGACGAAAAACTGACCCGGATCGCCGGCGAATGGGCGGTCAAGAACGCGCAGGCCGACAACATGATGCATCGCAAGAACCTGAACTCGTTCATGGGCGATTTCAATTATTCCTACATCAACGAAAACCTGTTCTACGCCAAAAGCAGCACCGGTTCCCGACCAACGCCGGAACAGGTGGTCACCGCCTGGATGAACAGCACCGGCCACCGCCGCAACATGCTGAAAGACCGCATCGACCGCATCGGGCTCGGCATCGCCCAGGCCAGGGACGGCGGTTACTACGTGGTCTTCAACGGCGCCGACTCGCATCCGCCCAAGCAGGATGAAACACCCGCTAATGACCAGATTCAAAGTAGTGACGGCGTAAAATTCAACGGCATTCCATTACGCTAACCGCTAAAAAGCTGTTGCCAAACCCTTGGCCCCGTCTTATATGACGGCATGAAATTACTGCGCTCCCTGCACCTGTATCTTGGTTGCCTGTTCGCCCCCATGCTTTTATTTTTCGCTGTTAGCGGCATCTGGCAGGTGTTTCGCTGGAATGATCACCGTTCGGCGGAAGGTCCCTCCATCCTCGGCTACCTGTCCACCATCCACACCGGTTCCGCGTTTAAAAATCCCAACCTGCCTGTGCAAACCTTGTCCTCCGCCGCCATGCACTGGTTCGTGGTGCTGATGAGCGTGGTATTCATTTTTACCATCATCCTGGGCATCGTGATGGCCTGCAAGACAGGCCGCCGGAAAACCGCGCTGCTCTGCCTGCTGGCCGGGCTCGCGGTACCGATAGGACTGGTTTTGTTCGCCGTAGCCAGCCATTAACCGCGAAACAGCGGACAAAAATTCCCCTTCCCGACCGCTTGACTTGAAAAGCCAAGCTGATAGCCTTTACCGTTCCAATTGGAAAAATTGAACAAGGATTAATTTATGCAACCTACATACAGACCTTCGACCCGTCGCCGGAAACGCAAGTTTGGTTTCCTGTCCCGCACCCGCACCAAGAACGGCCGCGCCACGCTGGCCCGCCGTCGCGCCAAGGGACGCAAGCGCTTGACGCCGAAAAAGACCGAGCGCAAGTTCGACCGTCACAAGCAGCAACATTCGGTACCGAAGGTCAAGGCCAAGAAGCAAGTCGCCCGCAAGGCCAAAGCCAAGGCAGCCGCCAAGAAGAAATAAGCATGCCGGATTCCTCGCTGCCGCGGGTCAGGATTCTCCGTCACCGGAACGATTTTGACACGGTGCGGCAGCAGGGAAAACGTGTCGCCAGCCGTCATCTGGCACTGAATTTCCTCCGTCTGGCCGACACTGATCGCCGGGCGGGGTTCATCGTGCCAAAGGCTTGCGGCAACGCGGTACAGCGGAACAAGATCAAGCGCCGGTTGCGCGAGATTTACCGCCACTATCAGCACCAGTTGGCCGGGGACTTGCAATCCGTCTGGATCGCCCGCAGGGGGTCGGCGGAAGTCGCCCAGGCGGATTTGAAACAAGAAATGCTGGCCTTGTATGCCAAGGCCGGGGTGGGAAAGGCAATATGAAACAACTCCTGATTCTGGCCGTGAGATTCTATCAGGTGGCGCTTTCCCCGTTGAAACCTTTGATCGGCGGCAGCATGGGCTGTTGCCGCTACTCCCCCAGTTGCTCCACCTATGCCATCGAGGCCCTGCGCCGCCATGGCGCGTGGCGCGGCGGCATCATGGCCGCCCGGCGCATCCTGCGCTGTCATCCCTGGGGCTCGGCCGGTTACGATCCCGTACCGCCGCAATTAACCGTTCACCGGAAATTTTAATCATGGATAAAACAGCAATCATCGTTATTAGCGTCTGCGTCGCGTTGTTCGGGGCCAACCTGTACTACGCCAACCAGAACCAAAAATCCCAGTTCGCCCGGCAGCAGGCCCAGGCGGCGCAACAGCAAGCCTCCGGCACTGCCGCAGCCCCGGCAGCGGCAGCCCAACCTGCCGCCAACAGCCAGCCCCTGACCCCGGCGCAACCCGCCAACGAACAATTGTCCCCTGCCGCCGAGACGCTGGTTCCCGAAAGCAATCTCGCCCCGGAACAACTGGTCACGCTGGAAAACAATTTCTTCCGCGTCATCGCCACCACCCACGGCGGCGGCATCAAGCGGGTGGAGTTGAAGAAACACACCCTGAATGACGATCATCCAGTGATTTTGAACAATGGCGCGCAATTGCCGGTGTTCAACATCCAGGGCTGGACTCCGAACGTCAATTTGATCGGCTACCAGATCGCCAACAGCGACGCCAACAGCGTCACCTTTACCCGCGAACTGCAGCCCGGCATCACGCTAACCCGCAAGTTCACCGTTAGCGGCGACTACAGCCTGACGCTGGAACAAACCGTCACCAATGGCACCGCGGAAATCAAGGTATTGCCGCCTTACCGGTTGAACATCGGCGCGGTCACCGCCCTGCATCCGGAAAACGGCAGCGCCGAGGATCGTTATGTGACCTTGTCGTGGTACACCACCAACGGCAGTTATGATTCCGGCCATCTCGCCCAGTTCAACGACACCAGCTTCGCCGGCATGAAATTCTGGTCGGGCAAAAAACTGATCGAAAGCAGCCAGGGCCAGGCCATCCGCTGGGCCTCGGTGAAGTCGCAGTTTTTCGCCTTGATCGTCGACTGCATCGGCTTTGACGCGCAGGGAGTCGAGGGCGCGCGCCAGTATTTCCCCGACATCCGCACCGTCGCCAACACCGCGGTGCCGGCGGGCATCGTCGGCGACCTCGCCATTAGCGGCATCACGGTGAACCCGAACACCAGCACCGCGCAGAAATTCACCCTTTACGCCGGGCCGAAGGAAAATTCCCGCCTGCAGGCATTGCCCGACAATCAGGCCCGCGTCATGGAATTCGGCTGGTTCGGCATCATCAGCCGCGCCCTGCTCTGGCTGATGAACAGCATCCACAGCTTTGTCCCCAACTACGGCGTCGCCGTCATCTTTGTCACCATCATCCTGCGCGCCATCCTCTGGTGGCCGCAATCCGCCGCCAACCGCAGCATGAAACGCATGCAGGCCGTGGCGCCGTTGATGAAGGAAATGCAGGAGAAGTACAAGGACAAGCCGGACAAGCTCAACCAGGAAATGCTGAAAATCTACAAGGATTACGGCGTCAACCCGGTCGGCGGCTGCCTGCCGATGCTGATCCAGTTCCCGATCTTCATCGGGTTCTACTGGATGCTGCAAAGCTCCATCGAACTGCGCCACGAGCATTTCCTGTGGATCAAGGACTTGTCGCAGCCCGACACCGTGCTGCGCATCCCGTTCGGCGGCAATTTCTCGTTCCCGCTGAACCCGATGCCGCTGATCATGACCCTGACCATGTACATCAGCATGCGCATCACCCCGCAACCGCAGGGCGTCGACAACCCGATGATGAAGATGATGCGCTTCATGCCGCTGTTCTTCCTGATCTTCTGCTACAACTTCAGCTCGGCCCTGTCTCTTTACTGGACGGCGCAAAATATTCTCTCCATTATTCAAATGCGGTATAATCTGAAACAGGTTGCCCCCACGCTCGAGGCGATGAAAGCCCAGGCGCAGGCCCGCAAGAAGAAACAGTTGAAACGCTGATAACGAAACGGTTGGAACAAGATATATGGCGTCGGGTTATTCACCAAAGGAAACGCTGGAGTTGATTCTCGGCCACCTCGGCTTCGTGTTCGAGGTGCGCGAGGAACAGCGCCCGACCGGCCCGACCCTGCATATCCTGACCGGCGACTCCGCCCGCCTGATCGGCAAGAACGGCAAGACGCTGGAGGATTTGCAATACTTGCTCAACCGCATCATTTCCAACGACGAGGACGAGTTGCACCGCATCACCATCGACGTGGAAAACTACCGCCAAAGCCAGCACGTCAACCTGCTGAAAAAAGTCGCCGAGAAGGCCGAACTGGTCAAAACCACCGGCGAGGAAGTGGTGCTGCCGCCGATGAATTCCTTTGACCGCCGACTGGTGCACAACCTGTTCGCCAGCGACCCGCTGATCATGAGCGTCAGCGAAAACACCGACGCCCGTCTCAAGAGCATCACGCTCAAGCTCCGTCCCGCCGCGGAATAACGAATTTATTCACCGCAGAGGCGCAGAGAACGCTGAGAAAATACAACCTTTGGATTGAAATACTGCTAACTCGCAAACGCGAACCGGATAAAAATCTCCGCGTTCTCTGCGCCTCTGCGGTGAATAAATTCTGCTCTTGCCTTCAGGAACCGGCCCTCTAGGCTTCGTAAGCTAAATTTATGGAAAAGACACTTATTTTGTTGAAGCCCGACTGTGTGAGAAATAACCGTTGCGGCGAAGTCATCCAACGTTTCGAGCAGGCCGGAGGCAAGATCCGCGCCACCAAGATGATCGCCCTGAGCGACGCCATCCTGAAGGAACATTATGCCCATGTGGCCCACCTGCCGTTTTTTCCGGAAATCCAGAAATTCATGCAGGAAACCCCGGTGATCGCCCTGGTCCTGGAAGGTGACAATATCATCAACAAGGTTCGTGATTTGCTCGGCCCGACCGACTCCGCCAAGGCGCCGAAAGGCACCATTCGCGGCGACCTCGGCACCGACAAGATGCGCAACGTGGTGCACGCCTCCGATTCCCCGGAAAGCGCCGCCAGCGAGATCAAGCGCTTCTTTGCCGCCAACGAAGTGTTTTCGTTCTAAGCCAAGCCTGAATTTCATCTCCCGCTAACGGTTAACTTGGCTGTTAGCGGGTTTTTTATTGTTACGATTGCTCGTTCAACCACTGGCGGAATTTCTTCGCCTGCTGCTTGGAACCCAGGACCAGCAGCTTGTCACCGGCCTTGAGCTGGTGGTTGGCGGCGGGATTGAGGGTCGACTGTCCCTCGCGTTCAATGCCGAGCACCTGCATCCCGGTCTTGGCGAAGATTTGCAGGTCCGCCAGGCTGTGGCCGATGCGGGCACTTTCCGGCAATACGCCGATGGTCTCCAGCTGGCTTTCGGAAATCGACGAGGCGGATTGCACCGGCTCGTCCTCGCTTTGCAGGAAATCCAGCGCGGGCTTGATCTGGTTGTTGGCGCCAAACAGCAGGAGCTTGTCACCGCTAAACAGCAGCGTGTCTGGCGACGGATTGGTAATCAGCGCCCCGTGCCGCTCAATCTCCACGATGGTACAACCGAACTTCGGACGCAGGCCAAGTTCGGCGATGGTTTTCATCCGGCAACTGGCATGGTCGGGAAGGACGCACTCGGCCAGTTGCACGCGCCAGAATTCGGATTGCTGCGGCGTCACCATGCTGCTGATCGACGGCGACGGGCCGGACAGGGCCTGGTTCAATGAATACTGGAAATGACTGTACCAATGAATCAGCTTGCGCCAGAACAGGGCCACGAATATCACCGCGATGACAAACACCGTGATACCCGCCCACGGCCCGTTCAATTGAACCGGGAACAGCATCCAGACCATCCACAACAAGCCCACCGTGCCCACGGTCTGGATCGCCAGTTCGATCACCGGGCGCAGGCGTCGCGCCTGGGCCTCACGCCCCGCACAGGCCTCGGAATAAATCATGCTGAGCGCCCCGATATTGCGCCAGATGGCGACAAACAGCACCAGGCACACCACGCCGATCACCAGCCAGTACAAATACGGGCTGAAGGAAAAATCCAAATTCAGGTCGACAAGCAATTGCTTGATCCCCTGCTGGATGGTCACCGAGTAAATCAACACGCCAGCCAACAGCAACAGCTCAATCGACAATTGCCCCAGGCGCTTGGACGTGAGCTTCCACCAAAAAATGCGATCCTGCTTGCGGACAATTTCCTGCAACCAAACCTGGTAGGCGCCCAGTGATTTGCGCAAAAAAGCCGGTTGGCGGTTGGCGGTGAAATCGGCGATTATGTCCGCATGCCGCACCAGGAACGGCGAGATGATCGACGTCAAAATCGAGCTGCCCACGGCGATGACATAAAAATAATCCGGCACCCCGGAACCGGGCGCGCCGACTCCCGCCTGCGCCAGAATGTAGGAAAACTCACCGATCGGCGTCAGGATTAGCGCCGTGCGGATCGCCGTCTTGAATTCGCTGCCGGTGACCAAAAAACTCAGCGACGCGGCGAAGATGCGGATCGGCACGATGAACGCGGTCACCCCGAGCACCAGCCAGAGATGATGGTGCACGGTCTTGATGTCGATCAACATGCCAATCGAGGCGAAGAACACCGCGCTGAAAATATCCTGCGTGCCCATCAGGGATTTCTCGATCTTGTGCTTGAACGAGGTGCCGCTAACGACGACACCGAACAGGAACGCGCCAAGCGCCGGGGAGAAACCAACCTTACCCGTCACCACCGCCGCCGAAAACACCAGTCCCGCGACAATGATAACCTTCAAATCCATGTCGCCGGTGCGGTTGAAACGCTTGAGAAGCCTCGGCAAAAACAGGATTCCGATCACCACACTCAACACCACAAAACCCGCGAACAACCCGAGGACTTTCCCCGGTCCGCCGGTAATGTCACCGTGATCGCCGGCACTGATATGTACTTGCGACGACAGCAGCGTGAGCAGGATAATCACCACCACGTCTTCCAGAATGGTGATGCCCAGCGCATTCTGCGCATAACGCTCGTGGCTCAGGCGGCCCTCGATCAGCATCTTGCTGATGATCGCCGAGCTGGACACCACGAACATCGAGGCGAACACAAAGCTGGAAACCTGGTTCCAGCCCATCATGTAGGCGAAAAATTGGCAAAGATTGAACACCAGCCAGGAAAGCAGCGCGGTCGCCCACACCAGGCTGAAACCCAGTGTGCGGATGCGGCTCAGGCTCAATTCCAGGCCGACAAAAAACATCAGGAACACCAGGCCGAATTGCGACAAGGTGTGCACCCGCTCCACATCACCGACCAGCGAGAACGGCGGCGTGTGCGGCCCGATAATCATCCCCGCGATCAGATACCCCACAATCGCCGACAACCCAAAGCGGCGGAACAACAAACCCGCGATGCCGGCGAAGACCAGCACCACGGCAAAATCCTGCAATAAACCCATGGGTCACAAGATACGGCAGGATGCCAAAAGCTCAAAGCCTAAAAGCCGGATTTCGGGTGACAATTTGCCGACCACCATCAATTGCAATGGCCGGCGGGCTCGATGTGGACTAACACATCAATAATCTGCCGGTTTCGCGCGATCAGGAAATCCTTCACGCGGTGGGCGATGCTGTGCCCTGCGGCGACGCTAATGGCGGGGTCGACCTCGATGTGCAGTTCCACGAACAGGCCGATGCCGCTCTTGCGGATGCGGCACTTTTCCACCTTGCACACGCCGTCCACCGACGCGGCATGGCGCAGGATGCTGTCGCTGATGGCGGCGGAGACATTGCCGTCGAGCAAATCGTGCAGCGCGGCGCGGAAGATGAGGAAACCGTTGAAGCTGATGATCGCGCAGGCCGCCAATGCCGCCCAGTCGTCAGCGGGTTCGAAACCCTTGCCGCCGATCAGGGCGATGGAAATGCCAACCGCGGCGGCGGCCGAGGTCAGCGCGTCGGCGCGATGGTGCCAGGCGTCGCCCTGCACCGCCTTGCTGTCCAGTTCGCGGTTGGCGCCGCTGATTTTGCGGGAGATCAGTTCCTTGACGATAATAACGATAATGAGCACCGGCAGGGTAAACCAGGACGGGGCATGGTGCGGCAGCTTGATTTCCTGGATGGCGTGGTGCGCGATGAATCCCGCGGCGGCGAATAGCGCAAGGCCGGAAAACATGCCGGCCAGCGATTCGATCTTGCCGTGGCCGTAGGGATGGTTGGCGTCCGCGGGCCGCAACGACAGCTTGAAACCCGTCCATGTAATGAGGGAAGTCAGGATATCGCCCGCCGACTCAATACCGTCGGCAATCAGGGCGTAGGAATTGCCGACGTAACCGGTGATGATCTTGACGAACATCAGGACCACGTTGGTGCCGATCGACAGCAACCCGAGTTTCATCATCTTGTTTTCCTGATCCGCCATAAGATTGGTGTTTCAATATGACTTAATCGGAAAATTTAAAAAGAAAATTGAATCCACCGCCCTTTCTTCGGTTTAAAACCCCTATGCGGCCTTTGATGCGATTATTATGAATTCTATAATTAACTTATAATCAATGAATTACATCTGTACATGGGTTTTAATCATTAAGCCTGTACAGCTTTTCATGGTGTTGGCATGGCTCCTGCTTCTTCCTCTGTTCATGGTTAATTTTTTGGCAGTAACTGTGTATGAGAGCCGCAATGGCGACAGAGCTCCACCCCCGGCGGGTTGGAGCGAGTGTGGGATGTAAAAAATTAAATAAACTGGAACAACAACAAACAACAATAACAAAACAACTAAAAGGAAAACATTGTGAAGAAAATTTTAAGCAGATTTCGTATGTCGCTGTTAGCGGCAATGTTAGTCGTCGGGGTAGGCTTCGTCTCTACTGTCAAGGCACAGGAAGCGGCGCCCGCTCCGGCAGCGGCTCCTGCCGCCGCACCGGCTGCGGCCGAGCCTGAAAAGAAAAAGGAACCGACCATTGACCAGCGCGTCACCGACCTGGAAGCGTACGTGCTGAACTCGGGCGCACCCAGTGCCGACGGCAAGCTGGCCGGCAGCGCCGGGCCCGGTCACAACGCGTGGATGATGACCGCCACCGCATTGGTATTATTCATGACCCTCCCGGGTTTGGCCTTGTTCTACGGCGGTCTGGTTCGCCGCAAGAACGTCCTTTCGGTGCTGGCCCAGTGTCTGGGTATCGCCGGATTGGTCACCATCCTCTGGTGGATCTGCGGTTACAGTCTGGCCTTCGCTCCGGGCAACGGTTTCTTGGGCAGCCTCAAGACCTTTGCCTTCTTCAAGGATGTGACCGGCGCAACAGGCGGATCGGGCCCGGGCTGGGTTTCCCAGGACGTGTTCGCGATCTTCCAGCTGACTTTCGCCATCATCACCCCGGCGCTGATCGTCGGTGCCATCGCGGAACGCATGAAGTTCTCGGCGGTGCTGCTGTTCATCGCCATCTGGATGTTCCTGGTTTACTTCCCGCTGGCCCACATGGTGTGGAGCGGTACTGGTTTCATGAACGGCGCGGGCAATGCTGACTCGGCCATCAAGGCAATCGACTTCGCCGGTGGTACCGTGGTGCACATGTCCTCGGGTTGGAGCGCCCTGATCCTCTGCTTGATCCTCGGCAAGCGCCTGGGCTTCGGCAAGGAAAAGATGGCTCCGCACAGCATGGTGCTTTGCATGATCGGCACCGGCATGCTCTGGGTCGGCTGGTACGGTTTCAACGCCGGTAGCGAACTCGCTGCGGACGGCGTCGCCGGCAGTGCCTTCACCACGACCACCCTCGCCACCGCCACCGCCTCGTTTGTATGGGCAATGGTCGAATGGCTCCTGAAGGGCAAGCCCAGCGTGCTCGGCTTTTGCTCGGGTGCGGTCGCCGGCTTGGTTGTCATCACCCCTGCCTGCGGCTGGGTAAACACCAACGGCGCAATGATCATCGGCCTTGCCGCCGGTATCGTGCCGTTCTTCGCGGTAACCTGGCTGAAGGGCCTGATCGGCTACGACGACGCTCTGGACACCTTCGGGGTGCACGGTGTTGGCGGAACCATGGGTGCCATCCTCACCGGTGTCCTGGCCGATTCCAGTGTCAACTCGCTGGTTCCCAAGGTTAGCTCACTGACCTTCGAGCAACTCAAGGCCGTCCTGGTGACCATCGCCCTCTCGGTGATCGGCACAGTCATCGCGGCCCTGATCACCAAGGCTGTGGTTGGCCTGCGCCCGACTCCTGAAAAGGAAACCGAGGGCCTGGACATCACCGACCACGGCGAAGAAGGTTACATTCTCTAACATTTGAAAGAGGGGCGGCCTGCCCAATGAAACAGGCCGCCCCAGCCTCTAAAGAAAGAATCTTACTATGAAAAAAATCGAAGCAATCGTTAAACCGTTCAAACTCGAAGAAATCAAGGAAGCCTTGACCGAGGTGGGCATCGAAGGTCTCACCGTCATCGAAGTCAAGGGCTTCGGACGCCAGAAAGGCCACACGGAAATCTATCGCGGCAGTGAGTATACCGTCGATTTCCTCCCCAAGGTGAAAATCGAAGTGGTGGTCCGCGAGGCCGCCCTTGAGCAGGCGATTAAGGCGATCATAACTTCTGCGAAAACGGGTAAAATTGGCGATGGAAAAGTGTTTGTATTACCTGTCGAACAAGCTATTCGTATTCGCACGGAGGAAACTGGCGACAAAGCCATATAATCAACAATCAAGCAGTATTTATGTCAGACAAATATATCAGAGCGAAAAGCGGCAAGGAAGTCCTGGACTTTGCCAAGAAACACGGCGTCAAGTTAGTTGACTACAAGTTTCTCGATATTCCGGGAACATGGCAGCATTTCACCACCACCATCGGTGACACAGACGAGAAAGTATTCGAAGACGGCCTCGGTTTCGACGGTTCCTCCATCCGCGGATGGAAGGCCATCGACAACTCCGACATGCTGGTCCTTCCGGACCCGGCCACGGCGTTCATTGATCCCTTCAATGCCGAGCCGACTTTGAGCCTCACCTGCACCACGATCGACCCGATCACCAAGGAAACCTACGAGCGCGACCCGCGCAGTATCGGTATCCGTGCCGAGAATTATCTCAAGAGCACCGGCATCGCCGACACCGCGTTCTTCGGCCCCGAAGCTGAATTTTTCATCTTCGACGAAGTGCGTTACAAGAGTTCCTCCAACACCCAGTTCTATACCGTCGATTCGGAAGAAGCGATCTGGAACACCGACCGTGACGAAGGCCCGAACCTCGGCTACAAGATCCGCCACAAGGAAGGTTACCTCCCGGTGGCTCCCGCCGACACACAGCAGGACATCCGTAACGAAATCACCCTCGTTCTCGAATCCCTCGGCGTGACCATCGAGCGCCAGCACCACGAAGTCGCCACCGCCGGCCAGGCGGAAATCGACATCCGTTTCGACACGCTGGTCAGCACCGGCGACAAGATGGCGATCTACAAGTACGTCGTCAAAAACATCGCGAAAAAGTACGGCAAAACCGCCACGTTCATGCCCAAGCCGCTCTTCGGAGACAACGGCTCCGGCATGCACACCCACCAGTCCTTGTGGAAAGACGGCAAGCCGCTGTTCGCCGGCAATGGCTACGCGCACCTGAGCGAAACCGCCCTGTTCTACATCGGCGGCATCATCAAGCACGCGCGCGCGTTGACCGCGATCTGTAACCCGACCACCAACAGCTTCAAGCGCCTGGTGCCGGGTTTCGAGGCTCCGGTGACCTTCGCCTACTCGGCCCGCAACCGCAGCGCCGCGATCCGCATCCCGACTTACTCGTCGAACCCGAAAGCCATCCGCGTTGAATTCCGCACGCCCGATCCGGCCGCGAATCCGTATCTGGCCTGCGCCGCGCAATTGATGGCCGGTCTGGACGGTATTCAAAACCGCATCCATCCGGGCGACCCGATGGACAAGAACCTCTACGAACTCCCGGCGGAAGAATTGGCCAAGGTACCGACCGCTCCGGATTCGTTGCAGGGCGCGATCAAGGCGCTGGAAGAAGACCACGCGTTCCTGCTCAAGGGCGACGTCTTCACCAAGGACTTGATTGACACCATCCTGGCGAGCCACAAACGCGACTTCGACGCGATCCGTTTGCGTCCGCATCCGTACGAGTTCTTCATGTACTACGACGTTTGATTCCATTCTCTGCCTTCCGCTTTCTGGCGGTGGGCTACTCAACCAGCGGCCGGGGCAACCCGGCCGCTTTTTTGTTGTTTTGTGGCTTTGCACAAAAAGTGCAAAAAACTCATCCGCTCAGCATGAGTGGAGAAGGGAGAGATTTAGGACTTTTTTGCAAAGCCTTGTTTTGTCGTTCCTGTTCCTGTTTCCCGGCTCCACGAACCAATGGCATCATACCAGTCCTCTCCCCAGCCCTAGGCGGACCATCGGCATCCTGCCGGTCTCGTTGCCCTTGGCATGCCTTATGCTTCGTAGTAGGGCATGAAGCAACTTGTTAAACCTCAACCGGTGCTGCCTGCGGCACTGGGTTTGTTCATCCTGTTCTTTGTCGGCCTGGTCGACCGGGAATCCGCCTACAACATGAACCTGTCCGTGCTGTATTTCATTCCGGTCGCCCTGTGGGCCTGGAATCTCGGCATGACCGGCGGCATTGTCATGGCAGCAGTTTGCACCGCGGGCTGGGCCTTGAACGATTTCCTCGCCGGGCACCACTACGCGCACGAATGGTACCGCGCCGGCAATATCGTGGCCACCTTCGCCACCTTCCAGGCGATCGCGGTTAGTGTCTCGCTGCTGCAGAAAAAGTTCCGCCATGAGTCGGAACTCAATTACCGCCTGCGCCAGACCATGACCATGCTGGAGAAATCGGTTTCGGAGGTGCGCCGCCTGCAAGGCCAGCCGCTGACGCTGTGCACCGTGACCAAGCGGGTGAAGATCGGTGACGAATGGGTCAAGCTCGACCAGTTCCTGCACGACAAGCTGGAGCTGTCGGTCACCGAATCCATCTCGGACGAAGCCTTGGCGGAAATCGTGAACCGCGTGACCGAGTATCACGAGTACCATGACGCCCAGCCGGCCTGACGGATTTTCCTTGGGTTAATATCAATGCCGCTAACCGCGATATTTGAATCTCGCGGTTAGCGGCGGTTTGATTATCCGGATTTATCCGAGAATTTTTAATATGTCCTTGAGTGAAAGGCAGTTAATGACATCCTTGGCCTCAAGCCAGCCCTTGCGGGCGATTTGCACGGCGGGTTTCAGGTAACCGAGCTGATTGACCGCGTGCGCGTCGGGATTGATGACGCATTTCACGCCCTTGTCCTTGGCGGCCCGCCAGTGACGCCAATCCATGTCGAGCCTCGCCGGGTTGGCATTCAGTTCGATCCAGGTGCCGGTCTTCGCCGCCACGTCAATGATTTTACCGACATTCACCTGGTACGCCTCACGGCGCAGCAATAAGCGTCCGGTCAGATGGCCGATCATGGTGACATGCGGGTTTTCCATCGCCTTGATAATGCGGCGGGTCATGGTTTTTTCGTCAAGGCTGAAGCTGGAATGCACCGAGGCGACCACATAATCAAGCCGGGACAAGATGTCGTCCTCGAAGTCCAGGCTGCCGTCTTTCAGAATATCGCATTCCAAACCCGCCAACAGCGAGATGTCATCACGGTTAGCGTTGATTTTTCTGATCTCCTCAACCTGCGCCAGCAATCGTTCCGCGCTCAGGCCGTTGGCTTGCACGGAGGATTTGGAGTGATCGGCAATGCCCAGGTATTCCAGGCCAATACTGGCTGCGGCGTCGGCCATTTCCTCCAGCGTGTTCTGGCCGTCGCTGGCAACGGTGTGGTTGTGGAAACAGCCCTTCAACTGCGTCCACTCCACCAGCCTCGGCAGCTCGTGGTTGGCGGCGGCCTCGATCTCGCCCATGTTCTCGCGCAATTCCGGCGGGATGTAATCAAGGCCGAGCAGCTTGAACAATTCCTCCTCGCTGCGCGGGCAAGTCACCTTACCGTCGGCGTCCAGACCATATTCGCTGAGCTTGTAACCTTGCGCGATGGCCCGCTGCCGCAGGGCGACATTATGTTCCTTGCTGCCGGTAAAATGATGCAATGCGCCGGCGAATTCGCGGTCGCTAACCACGCGCAGGTCGCAACCGATGCCGCCAATGATAACCGATGATTTGGCCGGGCCCTGGCTGACGATTTTCTGCACCTCGGGCAACTGCACAAAATCTTCCATCACCTGTTCCGGCTTCCTGGATGAGGCGACGATGTCGATATCCTTGATGATTTCCTTGCCCCGTCGCAGGCTCCCCGCCAGTGCAACCCTCGCGATTAGCGGATGCTGTCGCAGGGTATCCACCAAATCCTCGGCAACGGCGAGGGCGTCCACATAGCGGTGCTGGTTGGCGTAGGTTTGCAGTTGCGCGATGCCTTCCAGAATCCTGGCTGCGCCCTTCTCCGAAAAACCCGCTAACGACGAAATGGTGTTGTTGCGGCAGGCTTTTGCCAATTTTTCCAGTGAATCAATTCCCAGTTCCTGGTACAGGGCCCCGACCTTTTTCGGCCCCAGACCCGGCACCTTCAGCAAATCCAGCACCCCCGCCGGCAACGACGCCTTCAATTCCTCGTAATAGGGCAAGGACCCGCTAACGACCAGCCGGGTGATTTTCTCCTGCAGGGCCTCGCCGATGCCGCGCAACTCGCCAAGCCGTTCCTCCCGGACCAGCACCGCCACATCCTCGGGACAGGTTTCCAGCGTCCGCGCCGCGTTGAAGTAAGCCCGGCATTTGAAGGAATTCTCCCCCTTGATCTCCAGCAGGGTCCCGATTTCCTGTAAAACTTCGGCAACTTCGGCATTGGTCATGCGCCGATTAAACCATGTCCCGGGACATTTTCACACGGATTTTTGACAGCCAAGTTTTTCACTTTTTCGGAAAATTCTGCTGGTATTGTGTCGCTCTGCACATAAATTATTGCCTTTACGTTCACGCGCTTGTTTGAGCGTGGACCAAGCATGAACATGAACACCAGTGCCTATAACGATTACGTGTTGAATGCCAGTTTGCAAACGCACTGGATCACCGAGGAACAAAAACAATTCATCGAAGCGGCATTGGCGCGCCTGCCCGGCGCGGCCGCGCTCGATTTGATGCTGGAACAAAACCTCCTCACTGCCGAGCAGGGCGACATGCTGAAAAGCCTGATCTCCCAGGCCGAGGCCCAGCAGGCCGCGCAGCCGCAGGTTGCTCCTCCCTCTTCCGCTCCGTCCGTCAGCAGCGCTTCCGTCGTCAACCCCGGTGCGCCCGTTGAAGGCTTGCCCTACAATATCCACGATCTGCTCGGCATGGCGGTCAGCATGGGCGCCTCCGACATCCATCTGGGCCCCGAAGCCCCGATTTTGGTGCGTTACCACGGCCAGCTCATGCCGCTAAACACGGAGTTGCCCATCCTTAACGCCAGGCAGACCGAGGCGCTGGCCCGCCAGTTCCTGACCCCCGACCAGCAAAAGCAGGTCGAGGAGCGCGGTTCCATCGAATTCAGCTATTCCAAGGAAGGCGTCGGCCGTTTCCGCAGTTCCGTGGTGCGCCAGCGGCGCGGTTGGGAATCGGTGTTTCGCGTGATCGAACACCGCATTCGCGGCATGAAGGAACTCGGGTTCCCGCCGGTGATGTATGAATTGATCAAATACCACAACGGCTTGATTCTGGTTACCGGCGCGGTCGGTTGCGGTAAAACCACCACCCTCGCCGCAATGGTACAGGAAATCAACCAGGACCGCAAAGATCACATCATCACCCTGGAAGACCCGATCGAATACGTCTTCACCAGCGCCGGTTGCCGCTTGACCCAGCGTGAAATTCACACCCACACCGAATCCTACGCCTCGGCACTCAGAACCGCCTTGCGTCAGGATCCCGACGTGATCATGGTCGGTGAAATGCGCGACTTGGAAACCATCTCCCTCGCCATCACCGCGTCGGAAACCGGTCACTTGGTATTGGCCACCCTGCACACCAGCAACGCCGCGCGTACCATGCAGCGTTTGCTCGACGTGTTCCCGGTGGAACAACAGGCGCAGATCCGCACGATGGTTAGCGAATCCCTGCGCGGTGTCATCTGCCAACAGTTGATCCCGCGGGCTGACGGCAAGGGCCGCGTCATGGCGATGGAAATCATGACCAACAAGCCCGCTATCGGCGCCCTGATCCGCGAAGGCAAGAATTTCATGCTGCCCGGCCAGATCCAGATCAGCCAGAAGGACGGCATGCGCCTGATGGACGATTCGCTGATCGAACTGGTCAACCAGAACCTGATCACACCCGAAGAAGCCTTTAACCGTTGCGAAGACCGCAAGACTTTCGCCCAGCAACTTGCCCAGAGGATGAAAAGAAAATGAAGAAGCCTCACCTGATCGACTCCCTGTTCCAAGTCCTCGTTAGCGAGGGCGGTTCCGACTTGCACCTCGGCGAGGGCGAGTATCCGAAATTCCGCAAGAACGGCGATATCCAGCCGATTCCCGGCACCGAAGTGCTGACCCACGACAGCATCTCCAATTTGTTGCAGGAAATTTGCCCGCCGCAATACTGGCAAAAATACCTGAAAACCGGTGACCTCGACTTTGCCTATGAAATGGACGAGGACTCCCGTTTCCGTTGCAACTACCACAAGCACCTCAACGGCTTTGGCGCCATTTTTCGTTTGATCCCGAACCGCATCAAGACCATCGACGAACTCGGTGTGCCGAAGATTCTCGAAACCTTTGGCGACATTCGCTCCGGCTTGGTGCTGGTCACCGGCCCGACCGGTTCCGGTAAATCCACCACGCTGGCGGCGATCATGGATTACATCAACAACAAGTATTCCAAGCACATCATCACCATTGAGGAGCCGATCGAATTCGTGCACAAGAACAAGAAGAGCGTCCTCACCCAGCGCGAAGTGCCAACCGAGACCGCGTCGTTCGCCACCGGCTTGAAATCAGCCTTGCGTGAGGATTGCGACGTGATCCTGGTCGGTGAAATGCGCGACTTGGAAACCATTTCCCTGGCGCTAACAGCGGCGGAAACCGGCGTGCTGGTATTCGGTACCCTGCACACTAACAACGCCCGCAAGACCATCGACCGTATCATCGACGCCTTCCCCGCCGACCAGCAAGAATTGGTGCGTACCATGTTGTCCACCTCGCTGCGCGGCGTGGTGGCGCAGTTGTTGTTCAAACGTGCCGACGGCAAGGGCCGTCTCGCCATCAACGAAATCCTGATCTCCAACCCGGCGGTCAGCTCCATCATCCGCGAAGGCGCCACTTACAAGCTGAACGACGTGTTGAAAACCGGCCGCGCCGACGGCATGCAGTTGATGGACGACGGCATTGAGTTTTACCTGAAACAAAACATCATCAGCGGCACCGAGGCCTACATGAAGTCGATCGACAAACAGCGCTTCGCCCATGTCGCAGGCGGCGGCAAGCATTGATCGCCATTAGCGGATGGTCACCCCGTTCCAACAAAAGGTTTACGACGCCCTAGGCAGGATTCCGCGCGGCAAAGTCACCACTTACAAGCTGCTGGCCGAATACTTGGATTGTAATTCCTCCCAGGCCATCGGCCAAGCGCTACGCCGCAATCCCTACGCGCCGGAAGTGCCTTGCCACCGCGTGATCAAGAGCGACCTGACCATTGGCGGCTACAGCGGTGAAATCGACGGCAGGAAACTGCAACGCAAATTGGACTTGCTGCGGCAGGAAGGCGTTCTGTTCCAGGACGGCAAGCTCACCGACCCGCAACGGGTAATCAAAATCCGGACAAAATAAAACCCGCTAACGGTGAAATCACCAGTAGCGGGTTGTTAAAATCATCCAACCAAGGCTTAATTGCCGCCGGACATACCGCCCAGGACGCCTTTGCCTTCCCAGTTTTGTGGACGGTTCCACGGAATGGTAGAAACCGGCTCGGTGTTGACGGCATTCGGATCTTTTTGGTCGGTTGATGAACATGCTGCCAAGCTACCCAAAATGACGGAGCCAAATGCAGCAACCAAAAACAGTTTCTTCAATACGATCATGACCTGTTTATTATAGCTTAATACAGGACTTTGTCACCCACTTGGATTTCGCTCGGGGTCAGATCGGGAATCACGTCGGCGATGGCAGCCTTGGCGTCGACCGAAACGGTGCGAATCTTGCCGATCATCTGGTTGCCGCGATAGACGGTCAGTTCGACATTCTCAACCAGTTTGTTGTCCTTGCCGACATCCAGCACCACGAAATTCCAAGTCTTGTTGATCGCCACCACGCGGCCGGTCAGGTCCATCGGGGCGCTCTTGGTACCGCGAAATTCGTCGAGTTCCTTGTACTTCTCGATTTCCGCGTTGGCCTTGGCCAATGCGTCGTCCACGATCTTCTTTTCCGCACTGACAACCTTGGCTTTCTCGGTGGCATCATTCAGATCCTTGATCATGTCGTCAATCGAACGGCCGCCCAGCTTGTCTTTCAAATCCTTGAGTTCGGTGGCGGTGGTTTGCAAATCGGCGGTGGCCTTGGTCAGCGCCGCGCTCTTTTCATCGAGATCCTTCTTAGCGGCAGTGTAATCGGTGGTCAGTTTCTGCACCTGCGAATCGGACTGGGCCAGCTTTTCCTTGGTGGTGCCGAGATCCGTCTTGGTGGTGTTCAATTCATCAAGGGTTTTCTTGGCAACCCCGGCAACCTTGGTCAGCGTGACAGCCGGTTCATCGGGGGCATTTTTGAAATCAGCAGTGTAGTTAACATTCGGGAACTTTCGCGTGGCTTCCTCAACCGCAGTCAGTTGGTTGCTGTAACCCGATTTCTTTTTGGCATTCATGAAGCCGACCGCACCGGCCGCCAATGAACAGATGATCGCCACTACACAACAAATTTTTCCAAGACCAGACATAATATTCCTTAAAAATCCTGTCTTTTAACAGGTCAAGAAATGAAGCCCGAATTTGCTTAATGTGTCAATAATAGAATTATAGATATTTGCGTAATAAGTGGGAATTGGAATCACCACTTTGCTTGCTTATGGACCCGGTCGAGGGTGCCACGCCAGTCATGATTGACCCTTTCAAGCTCATCTTTAAGCCAATCAGGCGACAGGACAATGGCCCCAAGGGACTCAACCGTGACCCGTTCCGCCCCGTCGGCGGTAACCACGTAGACGAGGCTCCGGTCGGCCACCTGGCCCACCAAGCGTTCAATGATACTATCCGCGGTCTGTCCCTCCTGACTGTAAATCAAGGCCATTTTCCCCGGCTTTACCGGTTCAGCCGGCCCGGTTTTGCCGTCAAAAACCAGCGTCACCAGCCAGTCGGAAGTGTCGTGCAAATCGCCCAGCAGCCGAACCAGTACCTCACGGCACTTGTTCGGCTGACGTTGGTGCAAGGCACGCAACTCGGGCCATTGATAAATGACACTGTGCCCGTCCACCAGCAGATATTGTTTGCGCGACATGATAAAATTATATCTCCATTAAGCAATCTGCTGAATTGATACTCCTTAAAAAAGAGATTGCATCATAAAACTGCGGTCCTAGCATCAAAAACATGATTCTTTGGTCTATCCTCATTGCAGCCACAATACTTTATCGCATTCTCTGCCCCTTCGTTGACGGGTTGCTGAAT
This sequence comes from Verrucomicrobiales bacterium, assembly GCA_031256975.1. Lineage (GTDB taxonomy): Bacteria > Verrucomicrobiota > Verrucomicrobiia > Methylacidiphilales > JAAUTS01 > JAIRPN01. Next base: position 26,879 of record JAIRPN010000015.1, read on the forward strand.
TTCTCCCCGGTCATGGCGCTGGCCTTTTGCGCCGCCATTTACACCGGACGCAAAAGCGCCGTTTTGTTCCCCTTGCTGGCCCTCGCCATTAGCGACATCATCCTTAACCTGCATTTCGGCGTTGCCGCCTTTAACGTTTCGTCCCTGGCGGCCTATGCCTGTTATATCGTGGCCGCCGCCATGGGCGTGTGGGTCAGCCAGCATAAGAATTGGATCAACATCTTCACCGGCACACTCGCCTCGGCGCTCTTGTTCTATCTGGTCACCAACAGCCTGTGCTGGCTGGACAATCCGGTTTATGCCAAGACCTTCGCCGGCTGGGTGCAGGCGTTGACCACCGGGCAACCCGGCTTCCCGCCCACCATCGTGTTCTTCCGCAACTCATTGGTTGGCGACCTGATTTTCACCGGCGTGTTCGTCAGCTGCATGGAATTTGCCGCCCAGCGCGCCGGACGCATCTCGCTGTTCCAAAAAGCGCATTCGGCAGTTTGAATTTATGCAAGGGGTCCTGCGTATCGGAGTCATCTCGGACACGCACGACCACCTGCCGGGTTTCGTCGTTAGCGAACTGAAAGCCGCCGGTCTCGATGAAATCTGGCACCTTGGCGACGTCACCGCCGAACATATCCTCGACGACCTGCATATCCTCGACGTCCCGATTCACGTGGTGCGTGGCAATTGTGACTTCAATTACGAATGGCCGCTAATCATCGACCTCAAACGTCACGGCATCCGCTTCCGCCTGCAACACATCCCGCCGAACCGCCACCATCTTCCCGAAAATACCGACATCCTGCTGCACGGCCACACCCATGTCCCGCGTGATGAAACCGTGCACGGCATCCGCTTCCTCAACCCCGGCACCATCGGCAAACCCAACAAAGGCGCGCCACCCAGCTTTGCCTTCCTCACCATTGGCGCTAACGGCGAAGTCGGCTGGGAAATCCGGAAAATATGACCCGGCCCGGCCCCGGTTGAAATTTTTTCGTTTTTTTCCTAATAAACCCCCACCTCCGGCGTTATACCCTTTGAAACAAGGAAAACATTATGCCGCACCAAGATTGGCTACACCGCAGCTTTCACGCCTATGAATCCAAGCTCGTGCATTACGCCTGGAGCATCGTCGGCGACCTGGAAACCGCCCGCGACATCGCCCAAGATACCTTCCTGAAACTCTGTCACGAAAGCCCTAAAACTGTCGGCGACCCTCCCAACGCCTGGCTCTACAAAATTTGTCGCAACCGCGCCATCGACCATTACCGCAAAAACAAGCGCCGCCGCCACGAAAGTGCCGAGCAACTCGACAACCACGCCGCCAACGACGAAACCCCGCACGAACAACTCATCCGCCGGGAACAAGTCGCCGGCATTCTTTCCGCCTTGGCGTCCCTGCCCGAGCGCGAGCAGGAAATCGTCCGCCTCAAATTCCTGCACGACTTCAGTTACAAACAAATCGCCGACACCGTCGGCCTCAGCCCCGGCAACGTCGGCTACATCCTGCACGGCGCCTTGGTAAAACTTCGCGACCAAGTCGCTAACGACGAAAACAATTCACCGCCGAGACGCGGAGACGCGGAGAAAATTTTGATTAAGAAGGCCCCTGCCAACCCCCAACCGCCCACCACCAAAAACTCTCTGCACCTCTGCGTCTCGGCGGTTAAAAATTTTCTTCGTCTTGCAACCTTAACCGAGGCAACCGTATGAACTTTGACAAAAACGATCCGCGCCTCAGCGCCTACATTTTAAACGAACTCGACACCAAGGACCGCGCCGAGATCGAGCAGCAAATCGCCGCCAACGACGAACTCGCCGCCTTCGTTGAATCCCTGCGCCAAACCCAGGCGACGCTAACCGTCAAACTCCGCACCGAGGCTGAACCCATGGGCCTCAGCGCCGCCCAGCGCCAGACCGTCCTCAACCAGTCCGCCGCAACCAAGGAATCGTTGTGGGGCAAAATCAATTCATGGTTAGCGTCCCCAAAACTCATCCTCAGCGCCAGCGCCGTCACCTGCCTGCTATTGGTGGGTATCGCCATTAGCGTCTTCTTCTCCCGTCCGCCCAAACCAGTCTCCGCCGATCAATTGCCCAAAGCCGACATGGTTGCCGCCGGTTTTGAACAGCCCTCTTTACCTGTAACTTCAGCCAGCACTGTTGTCCCTCCTCCGCCTGTTGACGAAGGGATTGCCGTGCCCGATGTAAGTATGGCATCCACCGGAATGGCAGGCTCAGCCACCCCTTCCCCTGGCTTAACAATTACCTCAGGACCTGTCGGTCAATCACAATTAGAACCTTCAAATTCACCGTCTTTCGTCGTTAGCGCCCCGGCAAGTTCTGCCCAAGTAAGCACTGATGGTTACATCAATTACGATGGTCCTGTAGTAAGCGGCGGAGTTCCTTCAGATTCGACCGTGGCAAACTTAAACCCCAGTGTTGGCTCATCCGCTTCTCCAAGTACTGTGCCACCCTCCACCAAATCAAGTTCCACATCCGTTACGCGGCGAATGACCAACGCCTTCGGGTCTCAAGCTACAGACGGGTACTCTGGACAAGACATGCGGCGGCGCCAATCCGCCATGACAAAAGACCAATTGCCTCCTCCAAACACCAACGAATCCTACCTGCAAAAACCCGAAAACATCTGGCTGTTAGCGGCGCAGGAACCGCTCTCCACTTTTTCCATCGACGTCGACACCGCCTCGTATTCCAACATCCGCCGCTTCCTCAGCCAAGGCCAGCTGCCGCCGCCCGACGCGGTGCGCATCGAAGAACTGTTGAATTACTTCACCTACGATTACCCGCAACCCGAGGGCAGGCAACCGTTCTCGGTCACCACCGAAATCGCCTCCTGCCCCTGGGACTCTACCCACAAGCTGCTGCGCATCGGCATCAAGGGCAGGGAAATCAGCGACGAGGAACGCCCGCGACTCAGCCTGGTGTTCCTGATCGACGTTAGCGGCTCAATGGACCAGCCCAACAAACTCCCCCTCGTCATTAGCGGCATGAAATTATTGCTGCAAAAACTGCGTCCCGACGACCGCGTGGCCATCGTCACCTACGCCGGGGAATCCAAACTGGCGTTAAAATCCACGCCGATTGCTGAAAAAGACCTCATCATGAGCGTCATCGATTCGCTTCGCGCCGGCGGCTCCACCAACGGCGAAGGCGGCATCCGCACCGCCTACCGGGTGGCGCGCGACAACTTCATCGAAAACGGCGCCAACCGCGTGATTCTCTGCACCGACGGCGATTTCAACGTCGGCAACACCGGCGAGGAATCGCTCGCCGCGATGGTGCAGCGCCAGGCCAAGAGCGGCGTGTTCCTCAACGTCTACGGCTTCGGCATGGGCAATTACAAGGACAGCCGCCTCGTTCAACTCGCCGACCAGGGCAACGGCGTCTACGGCTACATCGACAGCTACGCCGAGGCGCAGAAAATCTTCTCCAAGCAAATCACCGGCACGCTAATCACCATCGCCAAGGATGTGAAAATCCAGATGGATTTCAACCCCGCCAAAGTCGGCGCCTATCGCCTGATCGGTTATGAAAAACGCCTGTTGAACAAGGAAGACTTCAAGGACGACAAAAAGGACGCCGGGGAAATCGGCAGCGGCCACACGGTGACCGCGCTGTATGAAATCGTGCCGCCCGGCGTCGCCGTTAGCGACCGCGTGGACGCCTCCAAATACACCAAACAATCCGAAACCGCCAAACCAGCACTCAGCGCCGCCGCTAACAGCGAAGAACTCGGCACCGTGCGCCTGCGTTACAAACTGCCGAAGGAGGACAGCAGCACGCCGTTCAACGTCGCCGTTAGCGACCGTGACCTGGATTATCGCAAAGCCTCGGTGGATTTCAAACTGGCCGCCGCCTGCGCTGCCTTCGGCATGACTTTGAAAGACAGCCCCGATCGCGGCGATGCCGATTTGGCCCTGGCATTGCAACTCGCCAAGATGGGCAAAGGCGAGGACAAAGACAACTACCGCGCCGAGTTCATCCGCCTCATTGAAACGGCAAAAGAATTAAAACAATAACCCTCACCGCAGAGGCGCGGAGTACGCAGAGAAGAAAATACGGTCTTTAAATTAAGATGCTGCCAACGCGAAACACAAACCAAAAGAAAATCTCTGCGTGCTCCGCGCCTCTGCGGTGAAGATTTTACTTCGCCCCGCCAACGGTCATCTGCAAACCGTACAACGAGGTTCTGGCGGCAACAAACAGAGTTTTGCCGTCGGCCCCGCCAAAGCAAAGATTGGTCGGATGCTCGGGGAAATGGATTTCCTCCAGCAGCTTGCCCTCGGGAGAAACAATCAACACGTTCTCGCTGGCCAAGTAAACATTGCCGTTGGCGTCCAAAGTCAGGCCGTCGGCCTCATGATCGAAGAACAGGCGCTTCTTGCCCAGCTTGCCGTTTTTCAGGATCGCGTAGGCGTAGACCTTGTTGCCGCCCTCGTCGGCAACATACAAGGTTTTGCCGTCGGGCGTACCGACCACGCCATTCGGTTTCACCAGGTCATCGGCGACCCGCCCCAGCGGCCCGTCCTTCGGCAGGTAATAAACCGCCATCTTGTCCTGTTCGAGATCATCGGTATTGCCATAACGCGGATCGGTGAAATAAATGCCGCCCTTGGCGTCGACCCACAAATCATTTGGGCTGTTCAGATTTTTGCCGCCAAACGAATCCGCCAGCACCGAGATTTTGCCGTGCAGGTCGTCACGCACCACCCGGCGGCGGCCGCCCTCGCAGACCACCAGTGAACCGTCGCGGTCAAACACCATGCCGTTGGCACCGCCGGAATTATCGCGATAAGTTTTCAAATCCCCGCCGGTGGTCCAGATGTTGATGGTGTTGTTCGGAATATCGACAAAATAGACATTGCCCTTGGCGTCCGGGGCCGGGCTTTCGGTAAAGCGGAACCCGCCGCACAACAGCGCCGGTTTGGCGTCAACTTTCACCAGCGAGGATGTTTGCGCGAACGACGCCAGCGGCAACACGATGGCCGTCAGCAGGAACAGGACGATGCTTTTCTTCATGGTTCGAGGGACGTGTTTACTTCGGCGAGGCCGGATTGCGGCCCGCTTCGGCATCAATCGCCTGGCCCACCGGGTTATTGTTCTTGGAAATGTCGCGGTTCATTTCGTCCTCGATCGCATTGCCCAGGGGATCCTGGTCATGGTAGGCCGATTTCGGCTGCTGCGGAGCGCAGGCGGCCATTAGCGCCGCCGCCAGCAGGGCGACCGTCAATAAAGCTCGTTCCTTCATGTGATTGTCAGAATCTGGCTCGTATTAGCGATAGGTCAAGCAACGGTTTTGCCAGCCCTCCCTCCAGCGCTGCTCGCCACGTTCCGGTGGCGAATTGGAGATCCGGCGCTTGAGGACGCCAATGGCGGCGCGGGAAAATTCCTGCCGTGCGGGAATCCCGGAGGCACTGTCCCGCATTTCCTCCAGCACTTGCAACAATCCCCAGCCCTGGCCGTTGTAGCGCTCCTCCGCCCGGAGGCCCTCGCCCTTGAAGTTCACATAGTCCATCAACGCGTAAATTCCCTGCGGCGTGGCGGCCACCGCCCGGATTCTCGCGGTTAGCGCCGTCCTCCCGGAGGCAGGGGCCGCATCGAGGATTTTCGCCAGCGATTGCTCGAAACGCTGCGCCATGTAGGCGGCCTGCAACGGCACGGTGTCGCGCAGGAAATTCCGCAACGCCACCATGTCCGGGCTGTTCTGTGCCGCCAAAAACGCCTCGCGCGAGGGCCATGGGCAGCTTTTATTTTTCACCAGCACTTCCGGCGGCTTCGCGCCGCGCGACTGCAAATAGGCCAGCATCGGCGGGAAACTTTCCTCAAAGCGTTGCGGGGCCTCCTTGCGGTACCAGATGAAATGGCCGATGCCCAGCGACGGGAATTCCTCGCCGACATTCCACGAGGTCAGGCCGCCAACCGTGCCGCCGCATTCATTCTGCCAGATGCGTTTGCCGATTTCCTGCGCCTGCACGTCGCTAATGGCGGGCAGCAATTGCGCCTGCAACGCCGGTGGCGAAAACAACAAACCAAGCAATGAAAGACTAACGATTGAAATTTTCATATTCCTCCAAGGTGCCGATGTTATGCCAATAACCGTCATTAGCGACGCAGCCTTGCAGGCCGCCGCTTGCCAACATCGTGCGCCAGACGTCGGCAATAACCCGCGGCCTGGCATCGGGGATGCGTTGCAAAAAGCGCGGGTCGATGATGGCGACATTGGCATAGTCGTACCAATCCAGGCGGTCATTGGCGTCCGGCCTGCCGATTTTTTTGATTTCACCGCTGGCGTTCAATCCGATGGCCTTGGTGCCGTTGTCGCGCAAGGCGAGCGTGACCTCGGCCTCGCCGTTGGCGTGCTTGTCGAACAGCGGCCGCAGATTGAAATTGGTCACCACATCACCGCTGTGCAGCAGAATGGTTTCACCGCCGACCAGGTCCTCAATGTTTTTCAATCCGCCCGCCGTGCCGAGCAGCATCGGTTCATGGCGAAAAATAATCGGGACCCCCTGCCATTGGTGATCCGGAAATTGTCTCTGCCAGCGTTCCGCGGCATGGTGCGTGTTGACAATGAAACGCCTGATGCCGCCAACGGCGAGCTTTTCAAACACATATTCCACCATTGGCCTGCCGCGCACCGGCAACAGGGGTTTCGGACATTCCTCCGTCAGCGGCCGCAACCGCGTGCCAAGCCCGGCTCCCAAGACAAATGCTGTTTCGATCGGTTTCAAAGAATTCATTAAACCACGAAACCCACACAAGTAAAACGGCAATTACACGCCGCTGCAAACAGGCGAAACAAAACGCCCTGGAAATTATTCATTGGCATAGCTTCAAAAATTCCGTGTATTCCGTGTGTTCCGTGGTTTAATCCCACTGTGCAAACCGAGGATTTGTTACAGGAGGAGCAGTCGTTATTGGCGTCGTCGCGGCAGGTGTTGAATCTGGCCGATCGCGAACCGCTCACACTGACGCCAATCTTGAAAGGCGGCTCCGACCGTCATTTTTTCCGCCTCAGGGGTGCCAATGGCCAGTCGTGGATCGTCATGCACTATGGCATCGAGCGACGTGAAAACTCCCTGTTCGCCGACATCGCCGCCTTTCTGCAAAAGCTCGGCGTGCCGGTGCCGCGCGTTCTACATCACGACGCCACGCGGCGGGTTTTATGGATGAACGATCTTGGCGTGACCGACCTGCACACGGCGTCCGCCAATGGCGAGTCGCCCGATTTGCCGCTATATGAGGCAACCATTGGCGCCGTCGCCACCCTGCACCGGAACGGCTGGGAGTTAGCCAGGCGCGAGGGACTGCAATTGATGCCGGGCTTTGACGAGGCGTTGTATGCCTGGGAGCGGAATTATTTCTACGAGGAATTCCTCGGCACCGTTTGTGAGCGCCCGCTGAGTCCGGCGGAACAGGAAAAAATCGAGGCCGATCTTTCGCCTTTGGCGGCGACGCTGGCGCAACAATCCGGCGACCTGGTGCATCGCGATTTCCAGTCGCAGAACATCATCATTAGCGGCGGCAAGCCGTTCCTGATTGATTTCCAGGGCATGCGACTCGGCGTGCGCCACTACGACCTGGCCTCGCTGATCTTCGATCCCTACGTCAACATGAGCGACGCCAACCGCGAACTGCTGATCTCAATCGCCTTCCGCCTCGACGCCAACGGCCAAAACGAGGCCGCCTTCCGGCGCGACCTGCAATGCGCGGCGATCCAGCGCCTGATGCAGGCCCTGGGCGCCTACGGCATGCTGGGGGTGAAAAAGGAAAAGACCGAGTTCCTGCGGCACATTCCGCGCGCCTTGATGAATTTGCAGGCGGTACTCGGCCAAGGCGGCTGTTCCGATGCGTTGCTGGACATCCTGTCGAACATCACCGCCAATGCCCGCCGGCTGCGCCGCTAACGGCGAAATCAGGTCAAAATAAACTCGAAATCGCCGGCCGGGAATTCCTCGCCCTCGATCAGCAGCAAGTTCTTGGCGGCGTCAAAGGTGCCATATTCGCCCACCGCCCATTTGGGGCCCTCGATGATCTTGACGATGTAGCAGCCGTTGGTGAACTGGGGTCGCAAACTGGCGCGCAAAGCCTTGGTTTTTTTGATGTCATGGCGGCGTTTGATCGACCACGCCGAGAGGCCGATGACCGCCCCGGCGGCGAGAAGTCCCAGTATCGAGTTCTTGTTCATAAATCGTAATTGTGTTATAGTAAACTTAGCACAAAATCAGTTCTGTCTTTTCACCATAAGACGAAATTGAAACTTCCGCAAGCGTGATTGATCGGCGCTAACAGTGAAACGGGGTGTTTCGCCACCGGCGTCCAACTGAACGAAAGGAGTTTTCTATGACTGTCTTGCCAACAGAACGGCGGCAAATGCCCGTCATCCGGGGAAATCAGGGACACAAGATCGATTGTTGCGTGTTAGTCAACCGTCCCGCCACCGAGGCCTATCACTTCTGGCGTGATTTCCGCAACCTGCCACGTTTCATGAAAAGCGTGCTCAGCGTCACCTACGGTGAAAATCCGATGGTAACGCACTGGAAAGTGCAGGGGCCGTTCGGCCTGCACATGCATTGGGACGCGGAAATCATCAACCTGCACGAGAACGAGCTGATCTCCTGGCGCACCATCGGCCAGCCGCAGGTGACCAGCGCCGGCAGCGTACGCTTCATGAACGGCCCGGTCGATTGCAGCGTCATCGTGCGCGTGATCGCCGAATATGTGCCGCCCATGGGGCGTTTCGGCGTGGCCTTGGCGGCCATGCTGCACGAGGACCCGGTGCAGATGATCCAAACGGACTTGTATCGCATGAAACAACTGCTGGAAACGGGAAGTGTCGAATAAGAGTGAATGGTGAAGATTGAAGAGTGAAATCAGACAGGGGTTTCGCGGAAGCCTATTTCACTCTTCACCATTCACTTTTCACTATTCTGCCACCAGCATCGCGGCACCGAATACACCCGCGCTGTCACCCAGTGTTGGCTTGAGGAATTTCGTATTCAAGCGGGGGTTAAACACGTGCCTGGCGACTTCCTGCAGGGTGCTCTCGGCGTACAATTCATCGATATTGCCCACGCCACCGCCCAGTACAATGGCCTGCGGGTCGATGGTGTTGATCAGGATCGAGATGCCCTGCGAGAAATAGCGGACCAGGTGCTGCAAGGTCAGTTCAGCATTGGCGTCCCGCCCGGTGCGGGCTAACTGCACGATTTCCTGGAGCGGTAGTTTGCGGCCGGAACGCAACTGGTAAAATTTCTCCAGCCCCGGACCGGACAAAATCGCCTCGGCGGTGCCGCGCGTGCCGTAGGTCGAATAAAGCTCGCTGTTGGCGTCCAAAATCAGCTGTCCCCATTCGCCTGCGATGCCGTGGCAGCCGTTCAACACATGGCCATGCACCACCAGCCCGCCACCCACACCGGTGCCCATGATCACGCCGAACACCGTTTCGTAACCCTTGGCCGAACCGCGGGTCGCCTCCGCCAGCGCGAAACAGTTGGCATCATTGGCCATCACGAAATCGTAGCCGGTCAGCTTTTTTAAGTCATCGTGCAAAGGGCGGTCGTTCAGGCATTGCGTATTGGAATTCTTGATGGTTTGTGTCACCGGATCAATCGCGCCGGGCGTGCCCATGCCCACCCGCTGCGGGAACGGGATGCCGGTTTCCCTGCTCATCAGTTCGCATAACCTGGCGATTTGCGACAAAATGTGGTCGTAACCTTTTTCCCTTTCGGTGGGCACGCGGAGGCGGCATAAAGGCTGGTCGAGATTGCTCTCATGCAGGATAATTCCCTCCACTTTGGTGCCACCCAAATCAATTCCGGCAATGTAAGACATAAAGCTGAAAGATTAACAAATCCTCCCCAGACCGTAAACAAGCAAAGGGGCTACCATTTGATGATGCAAAGATAGCCCTGGGAAGTCGAGGCAGCTTCCTCGACAGTGATCCAGCGTTCCGCCGCCCAATTGCCCCAGGAATCGCTAATGGCGATCTCCCCGGTCTTGCTGTTGTAACCGATGATCATGCGCATATGCCCCGCGTTGATGTCACGGAATGTCGCGTCGCGGTATTGTTTCTTTACTGCCTTCAATTCCTTGATGTAGGCATCCCAGTCCATTGTATCACGGCGTTGCTCGCTGCGCCTGGTGATATTTTTCTCTATGTCCTTCGACACATAACAGCACCACATCAGCGGCAAACCCTTGTCCACGTAACGGGCAATGTTCCTGGTGTCGAGACTGGCGTCAACCGCCTGGATTTTGCAACCATAGCGGTTCACGTAGATGTTGATATTATCGACTATGGAACTGACATAGGTGCCGCCTCCCATGTTGGTATTGCCCGCCATCGCCAGCATGTACATGTCGGCCGGAATTTCCATATAACGCAAATAACGCTCCCAAGTGGCGGGGACGCAGTAACCTTTCGGTCCTTGGTTGACCATCGGGATCTGTTGCACGACCACGTCGCCGTTGTCACGCTTCAATACGCGATTTTGCAACAACTCGCGCAACCCATCGACACGGGACGCGCGTCCGTAATTGTCCGCCACGTCCTTGCGCACGATGCGCACGGCCACATACTCATCCTTCGGCGACGCCAGCAAGATGGCGTGTTCCTGCCAATCCCAGCGCGCCACGCTCTCGCGGGTTTCCGGGGTCTCGCCGAAAGTCTGCCGCTTCGGCATTCCCAACGCGGCACTTAGCGTTTGTTCAATAATCTTCGCATCATCCCTCACCGCGTCCTTGAAATCCTTGATGGCAACATCGCGTTTTTTCTCGTCGTTCTTTTTGCCGACGCCCGAAAAATCCCCTTTGTTGGAAAACACCATGGACAGTGAATCCGGCTTGTTATCATGGGCGTACAGCACCAGCGAGTAAGGCCTCGTACCAAGCACCCGCACCTCGCTTTTCGCATAGAGACGATAACTGCTTTGCGTATCAGTCCGCGACTCCTGCGGCCAGCCAAGCCGCTTTGCCACCGCATCGGCATCGTCCTGCCACAGATTCGTATCGGTAAACAGCTCAAGGCCGAACGCCTTGTTCAATCCGTCCGGGGACTCCTTGCCATTAGCGTCGGGAACTGCCGGCGCCACGGCTTCATTCGAGCCGCTAACAGCGGGCTGCGCCGTCGTCGCACTGACAGTTACAACGGCTTCCTGTTCCACGGTCAACGCGCTTTTGGCGATTGTGCCAACCAGTCCATTTTCATCCTTTACCTGCAACGTGTCGCCATTGTCCTGCAAGACCTCCAATACAACGCCCGCAGGCAGTTTCTTCATCGCGCTCCCGCCATCCATGGTGACGGTCATGGCGGTCTCGGCATTGGTCCTCGCCAAATTCGCGGCTCCGGAATTCGCGACCAATCCATAACAAACCGCGGCCACTAATAACAAACTGTTTCTGATCATAGCGCTCAAGGCAGTGGGGGCGGTTCGCTGTTGTACCAGTCAACACGACGGGTCACAAACATCACCGTGCCCAGCACGACAAACAGCAGGGCGGCGCCAAAGATCAGCGAGTAATCCTGCAGTTGCAGCACGATGTACAAGTATGCCTGGATGAAGGCCAGCAAGGCGGCAATGATCAGGGTCTTACGGCCGCTCTTCAGCACCGACAGCGTGTACAACGAGATCATCGCCCACGACGCCAATGACGAAACCAAGTAAGCCCAGCCGAAATTCCAGATTTCCGACAACGACAGGATGCCGAGATAGAACAGACAGATCGCCGCACCGATCAAAATATACTGGAAGGGATGAATCTTCCGTTTCGCCAGCACCTCGAACAGGAAATAGGCCGTAAACACCAGCACAATGAACAGCACCGCGTACTTCACCGCGCGTTCCACCTGCCGGTAATTATCCACCGGCGTCATGAATTCCACGCCGAAAACCGCCCCGCCAACCAATTCCTCATAACCGTAACGCTCCGTCGAATTCCATTGCTGACCGAAGCTGCGCCCATAATAAGACAACTGCCAGTCCGCCGCAAACCCGCCGGGACCGACTTGACGGTTGGTAGGCAAAAAACGGCCGTAAAAATTCGGGTCGGGCCACGGTGACTGCATGCCGATCTTGTTCTCCTTGCCCACCGGCACAAACTCCAGACTGCCGCTGCCGTTCAATGCCAGTTTCATTGCAAACGGATAAACCAGCGTTTTCTTGATATCCACATTGCCCGGTGTCGCGTGGATTCCCTTCTCCACGACGCCCGCAATGCTGCCCGAAGAACCGTCACCGGTGAAACGCAAGGTCGTGCCCGGCTTGAACAACACCTGCCGGCCGCCGAATTCCAGCGGGATATTCTCCCGGATGCCGCGTAAATCGCTAATGACAACACTCAGCACCGCCTCGCCCCACAGCATCTTGACATTGGCAGCGTCCAGCTTCAGGTCCTTCCATTCCGACAGGTCAAACTCGCCCGTCATGTCACACTCCGTCTGGTACAACACCGCCTCGTAAATCGAACGGTGCCGCAATTCCGGTTTCACCACCGATTTCACCGTTAGCGTCTTCGGCAGGAAATACGCATGACAAACCACCGTCTCCTTCACCTCGGCCTGCTTGGTCTTGCCGTCGACCACCGTGTCGCGCAGCACCGTCCTCGTCAGTTCGAACGGCACCTTCAAAATCGGCCCGATCACCCGCTGCGACGAACTCCATGACGAAGTGATGTCCTGCACCGCATCGTCCCGGCGTTGCTTGCGTTCATTCAATTTGGACTCCAACATCGACAACGGAATCAGCAGCAACAGCAGCAAAATGCCAATAATGGCGAGTTTGAACAGGATACCGAAACGATTCAAAAAGGCCCTCAACGGACCGACTGGGGCGGGGATTGACATCCCGCCATCCTCCATCCGAAAGCATGCCCCGTCAAGCCCTCTCGTCAGGAACTGCACGCTAACCGCGGCTTGCGGTGGCGGCGGTTTTGGCTTATAGTTGCGCATATGAAAGCTATTCTTTGTCTTTTAACCGCCCTGACCATCACCATTAGCGCCAACACCCTGCGTGCGGACTCCGTCCTGCCGGGACATGAAAAGGTCGCCTCAGCGCTCAAAGAATTGGAGAAAAACACCGGTTATGTTCAGGAACGACTGGGCAACACCCTGACCTCCCTCGGCAGCCTGCAAGGCGGCGGCGACCTGAAAAGCCCCTACGGCGATTTCAGCCGCAACCTCGAAAAACTGCAAAGCCTGTCCGCCACGGTCGACAAGAACAGCGAACAATTGAACGAGGCGCTAACCGCCAACTATTCCTCCTGGCAGGCACAGATTGACCAAATCCAGGATTCCTCGCTCAAGTCCATCAGCGCAAAACGCCTCGCCGATGAGCAAAAGAAATTTGCAACCCTCGCCAAAAACATCAAGGCCGCGCAGACCCAGCTCGCCCCGGTGATCAAGCAGCTCAGCGACATCAACGGCGTGCTCAAGGCCGACCTCACCGCCGCGGGAGTCAAATCGCTGGAAAAACCGCTGCAAAAGGCGTCCAAGGACGGCAATGCCGTGCTGGCCACCTACGACAAGTTGAAACAGGATTTCCAGCAGGCCCGCCAGTCGATCTCCAGCACCGCGAATTAAGCGCTGCCTGTCGTTGGCGTTTACAGGTAAACTTCCAGCTTCCGCACCAATTCGCTGCGGCGGAAGATCTGACGGCTGATATCACGGTCCAAGACCAGGCCATCGAGCGCGTGGGATTTCCCATTGGCATCGGTCCAGACCAGACCCTTGGCCTGGCGGCCCTTATGATACACCACCGGCACCTGGCAATAGGTGAACGCCAATGACGAGGCGGCTAACGGCAACTTCGCCCGTTCGCCGTTGGCGTCGAAATATTCAAACTCGGCGGGCTTGGCCAGAAATTCGTCATCGCGCAACAGCAACGGTTGGAAATGGATTTCTCCGCCGCGCAAACGCAGGCCAAATTCACCGAGGCGGGTCAGGATTTCCTCCTTCACCTGCCCGGTCATGCCGGGTTGCTGTGCGCCGCGCCGCGCCGGGGTATGCGAATACGGATCCGTCGGAAACGCGCCGTACACATAGGGATGCTTGTTGAAACCCAGGCCCTCGCGGACCCGGTAATAGTGCTTGTGTAAATCCCGCAACAGGGCTTTTTCCGCGCCCCGGTCGACCGCATGATAGAAGCTTTCCTGCGCCGCCAGCAGCAACTTGGAAACCATGTGCCAGTAAATGCTGCCCAATCCCTCATACGCGAACATCGTGCCGCTGCGGCCGGTGAAGGCGTGGTGGTTGAAGGTCCGTTCGTAAATTTCCAGGATATTCTCCGCCTCGGCTCCGCCAATGGCGAGTTGAGATAATCGTTCGCGCAAGGCCGCGGCATTGACCAAATCCCTGGCAAAGCGGAACTGGCCGTCATCATCGCGAATGACAATCCGCGGATTGATTGGCTCCCTGCAGCCGGCCGTGAGATCACGCGCGGCGATGCGATTCTTTTCCAGGAAACCCTTCACCCTGCGGTCGGGATAAAGCATGTAACTGTGCTGGTCCTTGCGGAACAGGGCGCTGTCCTGCATGGTTTTGAGCAGTTCCGCGGATTCCGCAGGCGACAACAATCCGCTGCTCAGCACCGCAACCTGCCCTTCCAGCATTTCATACAGATGGCTGATTTCCAGCTTCTTCGATCCGAACTTCAACAGATTGTAGGCATGGTACAGACCGTCGGCACGGCGGTTGGCGCGAATCGAGCCGTCCGCCAATGTCAACGTGTGGTCGATGAAGGAACGGATCGCCGTTAGTGGCAGCTGCGTTTTCCCGCCAAGACCCTTGGTATATAGGTGGGAGCGGAATGTCGAGGCCACCTCCCCCGCCTGGTCGACAAACTCGCGGCGCAGTTGGGCGTCAGCAATCACCTTCTCGTTATTGGCCGCTGCTTCGGCCACGGCGTGATGCAAGCTGTCGAACAACTTCGCCGTTTCGGCGCTAATGGCGAACTCCTGCTGTTGCGCGGCGGCAAACAATTCGCGGGCAAACACCAAAAAACGCCGCAGGTAACACAGCGTCACCACTGAAATTCCATTACCGACCAGCGCATTGTTGCCGTCATTCCATTCGGGACGCTGGGTGTTCATCCAGATGCCGCCGCCGGGCACCAGATTGGCAATCTTGCCCATCAGCGTCGCCAGCAATTTTTCGGCCAGGTTAACATGTCGTACCTGGCCGTTGGCGTCCCGCAACAACCGAGCGTCGGAACCTTGTTCCTGCTCGCGCTGCAGCGCTTGTTTATGACGTTCCTTGTCGAACAAAATGGTGTTGTGCGGATCGGCAACCAGGTTCCGGTACGGCTTGATGACATAGGGTACGTCGGCGTAGCTGTAAATTTCACGGTCGAGCGCCTGCAACAAATCGCGCGGTTCCACCGCGTAGGAAAACTCCAGCAGCTTGAGCAGGTAAATCAACTGGTGGTCGCCCCAATAACCGATGCCCGCCCAGGGATCCTCGGGATCCGGCGCTTCCCAGTCGATGCCCGCCCGCGAAATACGGTAGGCGTTGTAGCCTTCGGCGGTGGTGGCGTTGACAAACTTGGCGATGATGTGGTTGATGTAGGCGGGATAACTTTGCAGCAACGATTCCCAGTTCTGGAAAATATCGCGCCAGTTGCCCTGGTAATCGAGGATCGGATCGCCGTTGGCGTCCTTGATGTTGATGGAAAATTTATTCCACGGACGGCTCGGGTCGCCATGGCGACGGCCGAACGTGATCGGCACGTATTCGAGGCAAAGCCGTTCAAAATCGGCGCTGCCGGTTTTTTTCACCAACGCGAGCAATTCATCGTGCGGCAATTGCGCCGGGAAGTCGGCCATTAGCGTCGCATATTTTTCCGCGATTCCGCGATTGCGCTGGCCGACGAATCTGGCGAAGTCGGCCGTCTCGATCAACACCGGATGGGCAAACACCCCGCCGCGCATGTTGTTGAACAGGACGTTGGCGTAATGGTGGATGCAGGTGGTCTGCTGCGCGGTCAATTGCAGGCCGTCGGCGCTGGCGGTTAGCGACTGCAGGCGCTCGGTGCCCTTGCGGATATCCTGCCGCAATGACGCCAGCAGCGCGCTTTTGTCCCCGAGTGATTTTTGCAGGCGCACCACCTGCGACTGGGTCTGCTGCACGTCGGCGACAACCTGCCAGCTTTGCGTCTGGTTGGCGGTCAGCGTCAAATCGGCGCTCAGGATGTAGGCGCCGCGACGGCCGCGCACAATGTCCTGCTGCTCGACCGACAATCCGCGCAGATAGGAACGCAGTTGCGCGTCGGAAATCAACACCGTGGGGTCGGACAGCCCGAGCGACCACACGGTGGTGGCGGTCAGCGATTCCATCGCGATGGCCTGGTCGACAATGCCCGAGGACATGCCATAGACCGCCAACTGGTCCGCCAATAATTCGTTGAGCTTGTAGGCGTCGGCCAGGCAGCTCATGTCGTTTTGCAAACGCAGGCTGATGTCAGGCGGCATCAGGTTGCGCAGGCCGTCCAGCACGCTAACCGCCAGTTCATTGCCGGAAAGGTTGCTCAGCGAGCTCTCGCGCACAAAACCATATTTCTCGCTGGCCGACCAGACATAGGAAAATTTCAAATTGAGCTCAAGGTTGATTTCCTCGAACGCGATACGGTTGCCCCAAACACTTTTGTACAGGTTGCGCTTCAGCCGGCAGGCGCCGGGAAACGGTGCGGCAAAAGGTTCCCAGATTTCCTGCCCGTTCTTGGTCTTGCAGATGATGCGCGTCCAAGGGCCGTTGACCCCCTGCAAGTCCTCGATCTTGTCCACCGTGTAATAGGGAAACAACGCGCGGCTCGAATCGGTGCGGCCGGCGGTCAGCGCCCCGTTGCTGCTGAGAAAGCACCAGTGATTCGAATCGCTGGCCAGGCTGATGAAAAACGGCTCCATCCGGTCGACGTTTTCAATCTTGTAAAATAAATCACCGTCGATGGTAACCAGCGGAGCCTGGGCGCCTTCGGCGGACAGCAGGGAAACATGGCCATTCTGATTCTGCGAACCGACAGAACTGGCGCGGGAAATTGTGGGTGGCAGGGACATAACCAAAATCAAACTGTGCCTTGAAGGCCGGGCGGTTTATTCGCCAGCACTTCATGGCCACTTATTAACGCAACTTTATACACCTTTTCTCCAAATAACCCCGGCCAAACGCTTGTTAACCTGATATCTGTTCATACCAGCCAAATGACCGTGTTGATTAACAATTTGCACTTTTATGCACATAATGTCCAGAATTATATTGTGCACTTGTAAGTTGGGGAAGAGGTCCCGCCTTTTGTAAAAAAATACCAACGGGTATTGTTTATGCTATTTGAAATCAGCAGGCAGGCAATGCCGCCTGCTGCTGCAAAAGCCGAGAACTAGCCTCCGGACGGATGGTGGTGAGCATCGCCGGAGGCTAGCCGGGCATCATCGCCGCCGTCGCGGCGACAAATTGGTTTTTTGCACCGGCAGGATCTGCCTTTCCCGGTGCTTGAAAATCCCGCAAAATCTTTTACCCGTTAACAAAATACCCAGCCCCAACGCCAGCAGCAGCCATGTCCGGGGTTCCGGGATAATCTGCGCGGTATATACCAATTGGACGGTGTTGCCGGATCCGATCACGCCGACTTGCGTGCTGCGCACGGTGCCCAATACCACCCCGGAAATTTGTATGGTGACGTTATCCAAATTGATGTTGGAACCGCTCTGGTCGACAATCAGGTCCCATGTATGATCGACCCCCAAATCCAAACCGGCGAGGGCGCTCAACTGGAAGATGGTGCCATCGCCAAGGCTGACATCCCCGCCGACGTAAATTGTGTCATTGCTGCTTTGGCCCAGAGTAAATTGCAGAACCGCGCCGCCTTGGGTGGTCAGTCCCGAGCTGAAGGTAATGCTGCCGACACTTCCGGGATTATTGCCTATCGCCAAGGTTCCCGCCGCGCCAATCACCGTGGCCAATCCAACCGAGCCGCCGTTTTTCACCGACAGGGTGCCGGCTTCTATGCTCAGATTGCCGTTGGCCGCGCTGATGTTGCTGACCGTCAGGGTGCCGTTGCCAATTTTCCGCAAGCTGCCGCCATTGCCGGCGATCGCATTGCTGAATGTCGCGTTCAAGCCATTGGTATTAATGACCGATGTCGAGCTCGCCATTAGCGTCGGCGCGACATTGGTGGCGAGGTCCGTGCCTGTCACCTGGATGGTACCGCCTCCCAGGTTGAAATTATTCGTCGCGCTGCCGCTGGAATATTTCGCCCTTAGCGAGTTGCCGCCGATCTGCAGGGTGCCGCCGGTAAAATTGTAAGTGCCGGAACTGGCATTCAATCCGGAAAGCCAAAGCGAGGAATCATTGTCCACATGGAGCGTGCCGCCGCTTTGATTGAACACCCCGGTCGAACTGTCAGCCTCCAGATTGTTGCCCAAAATCAAGGAACCGCCATTCCTGACATTCAAGGAGCCGCCACTCATGTTTAGCACACCCTGGCTGGGACCCTGCGCGCCATCGCTGCGGCCCAGAACATTCAGGCTGTCGTTCAGATCCAATTCGCCGCCCAGCAGGTTGTAAACACCGCTGCCGCCCTGGTTGCCAATGTTAAACCCGCTGTTATTGGCAATCACCAAGGCCCCGCCGCTTTGATTGAAGGTGCCGCTGCCGCTAAAATCACCGACCCGGAACGAGCCCGCCACCGGCGTCGTGCCGCTGAACGAGGGATTGATGGTTAGCGTCCCGCCGCTGAGAATAAATTGCGCCGAACTGCCGCTGCCGGAACCGACCATGAATTCCACCGCCGAGGATTGCCCGGTTGTCTGCCGCGTGGCGTCCTGCAAGGTGGCAAAGGTGTCGAACACGTTGTTGCTGCCGCTAATGGTGAGCGTGCCGCTGCCAATCTTGTACAAACCGTTGCCGCCGACACCGACCTGGTAAGAACCGCTGCCGATGAAATTGCCGGACCAATTGGCATTGAGGCCGTTGGTATTGATCACCGACGCGGCGTCGCCCACCAATCGCGCATTGACCGCGCTGTTCAAACTCGAGTCGGTGACGCTAATGGTGCCGCTGCCGAAGTTAAACTGGTAAGGAGAACTTCCATTGTTGTAACGCGGCTGGAAACTGTTGCCGCCGATTCGCAATTCACCGCCAAGCAGATTGTACACACTGGAACCGGTGTTGAACAAACCGGAGAGGAAAAAGGTCGAATCATTGTCAAACGACACCACCCCGCCGGTCTGGTTAAAAGTCGCCGATGAAGCATCCGCCTTCAGGTTGTTGCCCAAAATCAACTGTCCGCCATTTTGCACGCTAAACGTGCCGCTGCTGACATTGATCACCCCGCTGCTGGCGGACTTGCCTGCCGCGGAACGTCCCACGACATGCAGGCCGTCATTCAGGATCACCTGTCCGCCGCTCAGGTTAAACACCCCGCTGCCGCCCTGGTTGCCAATGTTGAACGCGCTGTTGTCCTGCAAAATCAGGGTGCCCCCCGTCTGGTTGAATGTGCCGCTGCCGCTAAAATCGCCCACACGAAACGAACCGGCCACCGGCGTCGTTCCGTCCGCCAGGGTTGATGGCGTAATGGCCAGTGTGCCACCGCTGAGAATAAACTGTGCCGAGCTGCCGCTGCCGGAGCCGACCATGAATTCCACCGCGGAAGTCCGCCCGGCCGTTTGTCGCGTGGTGTCCTGCAAGGCCCCGAAAGTGTCCAACACATTGCTGCCGCTAATGGTGAGCGTGCCGCTGCCGATTTTCCGCAGCGCGTTGCCACCATAGTCAATCTGGTGCGAACCGCTGCCGGTCAGGTTCCCCGTCCAGTTCATGTTCAGGCCGTTGGTATTGAAATAAGTCGTGGCGCTGCCGACCAGATTGGCGTTCACGCTGGTGTTCAAGTCCGTGCCGGTGACGCTAATGGTGCCGCTGCCCAGATTGAAGGCATAAGTGCCGGGGCCGTTGCCGTATTTGGCTTTCAACGAGTTGGCGCCGATTTGCAATTCACCGCCGTTCAGATTGTAGGTGCCGCTGCCCACCGATGACAGATAAAGCCCGGCAAGGTTGCTGACATACAGCACGCCGCCGTTTTGGGTAATGGCACCGTTGCCGTCGCCATAACTGTCGACCCCGCGGTCGCGGTTGCCAAGAATCAAGGCCACGGATCCGAACGTGCCGCTGGAGCCGAGTTCATGCGCCAGCACGCTGACCGTGCCGCCGTTGATCAGCAGCAAGCCGTTGGAAGTCCCGCCGCCCGCCGCGTTTAAATTCAAGCCGATGGTCGCCAGACTGGTATGCCCGGCATCGTCCGCATTATCGATGGTCAGCAAACCGCCGTTGATGGTGTAAACTCCCGTGCCGCCATCGACGCCGATGTTCAGGGAGCCCAGCACCGTAACGCTGCCACCCGATTGATTGACCAGGCCGGTCACCCCACTGCCTTCGCCAATGTGGAAATTCGCGTAACGCGAGGATTGCCCGATCTGCAGCACCGCGCCGGAGTTGATGTTTAGCGTGCCGTCCCCACCCGGAACATCATCGTAACCGACCCGCAGGAACGCGGTATTATTGTCGTTGTTAGCGACCTGCACCGTCGCGCCATTGGCGAGTACCAGGGTGCCGCTATTTTCAACAAGGATCGCATTGCGATGGGCCGCGCTTGAATTCGGCGTGGTTGCGGGAAATCCTTCGCCGTCAGCAAAAATGCTGCCGCTGATGATCAATGTTGAACCGCTAACCAAGACATCCGCAGTCGCATCCGCATTTGCCCGGCTTGAAACGAGATGCATGGTCAACATAACCACTGACATTGCCTGCCATGTGCATATTTTCATAATCCCCCCATGGACCTTTCATAGCACCCTGCCTGATTCCCCTTCACCCCTGAAGCGTCACAGGCATTTTCCAGCAATAATCTTAAACAGAGCTAATAGGGATATCAGATACTATTGTCTATGTAAAGGATTTTCTCCATGTCAGCTGATAGAGGCACGGCTTTTCCTATCAGCTTATTATTAGCGTTTAATACTTGTGTTACAGATTGGTGACAGCAACCCGTTCGGTTGCACGGGCAGAATTATGGAAATTCATTTTCCCGCCTCTGCCTGAAGACTCACTTTATGTACCCTGTTTTCGCTACAGGGAACCAAATCAAAAGGGATGCGCAATTCACCCTTGGTTTCCACATAGCGGCACAAGGCTTCCATCAATTCAGCCGTCAAGGTCGAAACCGGCACGTGGGTTTCCGATTGCACCTTTTTGATGCGTTCTTTCAGCAGGGTCGGGAGTCGTACGGATAACAGGGCATCTTTGAGGGGTCTGTTTTTCATATAATGTATATGTTTACATTTTCCGTAAAGAGAATGCGCGGGATTGCGGATTTGTCAAATTATCTTGTGCCGCGGCCGCATACCGCCACGCATTCAAAGTGCGCGGTCTGCGGGAACAGATCCACCGGCTGGAGCAATTGCAACACCCAATTGGGTGCCAGCTCCCTGAGGTCACGGGCCAGGGTCGCCGGATTGCAGGACACATAGACCAGTCCCCTTGCCGGGCTGTTGGCCAGTAAATTCCGCATTGCCGTGCTCAATCCCTCGCGCGGCGGATCCACCAGGATGGTCGCGGATGAAAAACCGGCCCGTTCCGTCAAACCCGGGAAAATGGCCTCGCAATCACCGGACAGGATTTCCACATCACCCGGCAACTGCTCCCTCGCCCCGGACACCAGGCGTTCATCGGATTCGATCATGGTGACCCGGCGGCCTTCCCCCGCTAACAGCGAAGTAAAAAATCCCGCGCCGCCGTAACATTCCACCAGCCAATCCGGATTATTCCCAAGACAATGCCCCGCCACCAGCTTCTTGAATTCATCAAGCAAAAACCGGTTCGCCTGATAGAATCCCAACTCGGGAATATTATCCTCCCGCAGGGAATAATGCTCGCGTTTCCCGGGATGGGCGCGCAGATACTGCAATTTGGCATTCACCTCCGGCGATGCCAACGGGCATTCGCGGATATCCAGCAAGCGGCGCCCGTCGCGCGAACGGAAACCGATGACACGGCCTTCCTGGTGCACACTGATGCGGTTGCGGTAGCCATAGGCTTGCGGCGACGCCAGCCACGCTTTGACATCAGGAGCGGCAATTCCCCCGATGCGCGCCAGCACATCGCGCAATTGCTTGGTCTTCACCGCCAGTTGTATCTGGTAATCCAGATGCTGGTACTGGCAGCCGCCGCAATCGCCGAAATATTCGCAGGCCGGCCGGCAGCGACCCGGTCCCGGCTGGAGCAGTTCCTCGATTTCCGCCCGGGCAAACTGGCCGCTATTCTTCACCACCCGCGCACGCAGCTTGTCGCCATTGGCGGCGAACGGCACGAACACCACCCGGCCCTCATGACGCGCCACGCCATCACCGCCAAAGGCGATGTCGTTTATTTCCAATTCAATCAAATCACCGGATTTCATGGTTAGCGTCGTATCGGGCAAGCATAAAAAAACCCGCTTCGAATGGGAAGCGGGTTTTGCTCAGCTTGTTACAGCCGGATAAATCAATACCAGTTGTCGTAAAGATCAGCCGGAGGATAAGCGTTCACATCACCGCTGTCATAAGCGGCCTGCTTAATACCGTCCACACCGAAGGGCGAAGTCACAATTTCCGCGATGCCGATGCCCATGTCCATGATCATGCGGCTGGTGCCTTGGACGAAACCTTTGCTGGTGCCAACCGTCGGGCCGTCCGACTGGGTCAGCATGTAGGTGGAATCAAACAATTCGGCAGGAGCCAGAATCACATTGGCCAAGCCTTGGCCCATGCGGTCATAAAAAGTGGGTTTTTTGGGCATGGTCAAATCGGCATGCGCCACGGAAAAGGTTGCCACCAGTGCAAGGGCTACTAAGAAATGTTTCATACTGGTCTTTTTACGCATTTCCTATGAAATAGGCAAGTGAAAGTTAAAAAGTTTTAAAAATCTTTTTTGCTTCCCTTGGGGAACTTCTTCCAGGCAAAAAAAAGAGAAAGGCGGTTCGTTTTACGTGGTTACGAACCCGTGGCACATATGATCACCAGCGAATATTGACGCCGCCACAATACCACATTTCCATTTCTCTTATGTAAAGCATATCGCTTTTACAAACATCATGTGGTGTGACACCCCACACAATCTGACAGAAGAAAAACACTTTTCAGGCACCTTTTTCTATTATATAATCTTATGTATAGTGATCACAGAAAGAAAACATATGAATATATGTGGTCCCCAAGTCAAAAAATACCGGGGCTTGCTGCATCTTTCCCAGCAGGAATTGGCCGAAAAATGCCAGTTGCTGGGTTGGGATGTTTCCCGTGACATTATCGCGAGAATCGAACTGCGGCTGCGTTGCGTGGAAGACGGCGAAATGATTTATCTGAGCCGGGCCTTAAAGGCCTCACCGTCGGTGTTGCTCGGTTACGAGAACGAATGCGTCAAACTCTGTCCGTTCCAATTGTTAAAAAAGGTCCGGCTGGTTAACATGGATTAAGGCAAGGCCCGGTTTTACTTGCGGTAAGCGTCAATGACGCCCTGCACCACGATTTCCGCGTATTCGCGGTAAATGCTGCGGTATTTTTTCCCGGCGATGCTTTGCTCGCCGTCATAGTCACCGGCAATGATGCGTTGGTACATCAACCTGTCATCCATGAACGGGCCCTCGGTGAACACCACCGGGCCCGGGTACAGCCGATTGGCCAATAAATTGCGCGACCAGACATAAGGCATCTCCCCCGCCGACGCCGCGGACGCGGTGGGCGAGCCGTCCCCGTATTGTTCCGCCGGAAAATCCCATACTTTCGCCACCTGCCGGCCAATGGCATCCGCCACCCGGCTTTCGGTCGCCGCGTTGTTCTCCAGCAATTTGCGGAACAGCCCGTATTTCATGTCGTCGTTTTCCAGTTCCGAGGCCAGGTAACTGCCATGCACAAAAATCACGATCCGGTTCACCCCCTTGTACAAACGCGGCCCCCGTTTGCTCCAGCCGAAAGCGTTGTAATGCACGCACAAGGTCAGATCGGGATGCAATTCCTGCACCACCTCGGCACGCGCCTGGATTTCCGCGACCCGGTAAAAAATCAATTCCTGATACCATTGCAACAGCTTGAGCAAACCGGCCTCCGGGGATCTGGCGGCTTTCTTTTCATCCTGCCGCCACATCAGCGTGATCGCCTGGCGCACAAAATCAGCCGGCCGTTTCGCCGTCACCGGAACGCCGAGTTGCTTGGTCCAGAAAACTTCCGCCCCGGCGTCCTTCAACCCCTGGTCAATCCATTTGCAGGTTTCAAAATTCAGCGTCGCCTCGTCCACCCATGGCCCCTTGCCAATGCGGAAATGCCGCTCCTCCATGTCCGCCCAGTCGCCGCCGATATGGCCGGGATCGAGGCAAATTCGCAGGCCGGCCAACGGCTTGTCGTTAGCGTCACTTGCCGCCGGCGCGCCTGGGTTCACGGTTAGCGTGCCGGATGGCACTGGCGCGGAAGCCTTGGGCCCAGCAAACTGCAGCGTCCACAACCTGACCTGTTTTTGCTTGTCGGAATAAACCTCGACCCGGTCGTCGCCAACGACAAGATATTGGTACAACGCGCCGTCGGAAGAATAACGGGGCACCCGCGACTTGAATTCCTCGGCCGTAACGGTGCCTTGGTAACCGTCGAGCAGCAGCCAGTCAGGCTGTTCCGCCAGCACGCCGAGCTTCGCCTGTGCCGGAAAAACAAACAGCGCAAGGAAGGCCATTCCTTGCGCCACGCTAACGATCAAAAATCGCCGTTTGTTATTTGCCCTTGCCAATCGCTTTGAGATTCAGGTCCAGCTTGACGATCTTGCCGGTTTCCGCGTCAACCTTGGCCGTGCCGAACTGCACTTCCTTGTCGCCCTTGGCATTGGAAGCGTACAGGTCCGCGTGCCAGACCGGCGGTTCCAGCGGTCCCTTCTTGTCCTTCTTCAACCACAGGCCGATGCTGGTGATCTTGACATCCTTCAGGCTGGAATCGTTTTGCAAAATCGGGATCACGCGCGTGGAGTCGATCTTGAATTTGTTCGGGTCGATGATTTCCTCCATCTTGTAGGCGAGGATGCGGGCGTTGTCCATCTGGGTGTAACCGTCGTGGATGCCGGTCACCACGTTGCCGCTAACGGTGATCATCATGCCGTTCTGCTCGGCTTTCGGGTCGTAAAACAAGACCTGCCATTCCTCCGGCATCTGGCCCACGGTGCTGGGTTTGCCCACCACCTGCACCAGGCTCTTCTTGGCGTAATCATTAACCTGTTTCCGGGCGATTTCCACCGCCTGGAAAGCGGTCACCGCATAGGATTGCACCGAGAGGACAAGAGTCGCGACAAGTGAGTAGATCAATGATTTCATCATGAAATTTGTATGGCAGAAAAAATCGGAAACGCAAGGTTCAAAGTCACACGGCCGTTGACAATCCTGATTCGTAAGACTAAATCAAAACAAGTGAAATTCTGCCTGCCCATCTTGGCTATTTGTTTGGCCGTCTCCTCTGCTGTTGCCGCCAACGACAATCAAACTGCTGCCAAAAACCAAATCAAAATCATGGCGAAAATCATCAAAAAAACCGCTAATGATGACAGTAATGCAAAAAACACCTTGCATTCCGAGCCCAGCGTCATCATAGAAGCAGGACAAAAATCCACCCTCCGCATATGTCGAGAATTTCGCCTTCCCGCACCAAACCCGAAACTCGACTCCCGACAACTGGATGTCGGAATTATCCTTGATGTTCAAGCCGACATCCAAGACTCCAAAATTATTTACTCCAGCCTAGTCACCATTCGCAACTTCAAGGATGGAAAAATCAACACCGCGGCAGGAATCCCGGTCCCAGATCATCCGGATAAGCCTGTTGCATCCGATAATTACACTGGATATTTCAAAACCCTGGAATTCATTTTTACCGGTACCGCGGAAAACAACAAACCCATCACCGCCAAATTCGACGATGGATTAAGCACTGCCATCACATTCACCATCCTGAACCCTGACGGTTCACCTAAAAAATAGGCTACACATTTTCGCGGTGAATTACTTGTTCCAGCTCCAGATGTAGCGGTTCAATAATACTTTCAACGTCGCGGTTAGCGGCACCGCCAGCACCGCGCCGAGCAAGCCGCCGAGCAAAATCGACCACACCAAAATCGACACGATGATGGTTAGCGGGTGCAGGCCGGTCCGGCCGCCCATCACGCGCGGGGAAATGAACATGCCGTCGCACAACTGCACCAGGCCGAACACTCCCGCCGTCAGCGCCACGTAAGCCCAGCTGCCGTTCGACTGCGAATACGCCACCATTAGCGCCGGCACCAGGCTGGACACCACGCCGAGGTACGGCACGATGCTCAGCGCCCCCGCGATCAACCCGATCAGCACCGCGTATTTCAACCCGATGATCAACATGCCGATGCCGGTCAACACGCCGATGAACATCGCCACGACCACCTGCCCGCGGAAAAACGAAATCAGGTGTTTGTTGATCTCGCTCAGAATCAGCACGATCTCGTCGCGCAAGGTCGAGGCGCGCATCGGCACATAGTTCTTCCAGCGCTGTTCGATGATTTCCTTCTCGATCAGGAAATAGTACACATACAACGGAATCATCACGCAACCGAGGAACAGCTGCACCAGTCCGAACGCGCCGACAATCCCGCTCCATGAGTAATGCAGTGCATAGGAACCGTACTCCGGCAGGCGTTCCTTGTTCTGCTCGATGAGTTGTTTCACATGCTCCGCCACGCTCGGATGCTGGCTGAGAAAATCCTGCGCCGTCGAGCGCAGACGGTCCAACCAATCGGGCAAACTGTCGAAGAACAATACCGCCTCCGAATACGCGCTCGGCAACACCAGCGCGCCAAACAACAACAACGCCAACGTCGCCAACACAAACAATCCGATCACCGCCACCGAGCGCCGGATTTTCCACTTCGTCAATAGCTCCACCAAGGGACTCAGCAAACAGGCGATCACACCCGCCACCGCCAAGGGCAGCAACACGCTGCTGAACATCCGCAAGGTGTACAGCACCACGCCAAACACCAGCAAACCGATCAACACCAGCACCAGCAACGCCAGCGCCGACAGGGCTTGCCACAATAATTTTTCCTGCTGCGGGTTCGGTCCGTTCATAGTTATTGTTTTTTCTCTTCCGCTAACGGGGAGGTTGCCTGTTCCTTGCTCAATCTCACGATAATATCAATGCGGCGATTAGCGGCCCGGCCCTGTTCCGAGTCGTTGTCCGCCACCGCGCCGGTCTCGCCGCGACCGACCGCCGCCAGCCGGTTCGGGTCAACCTTGCCCTGCGCGATCAAAAACACCACCGCGCCGCTCGCCCGCGTCGCCGACAGCTCCCAGTTGGTCGGATACTTGTTCTGCAAAGTTTTGGCAATCGGCAGATTGTCGGTATGTCCCTCGACGATCACATCAAAATCCTTCAGCGTCCCGTTCAGCAGGTCGGCGATTTTTTTCAACACCGCCTGGCCGTCATCCGATAAATCCGATTTCCCCGACCCGTACAATAATTTGTCCGACAATCTGATGGTTAGCGCCGATCCCGACAAAAACACCGTGCCGTTGCCCGCGCCAAGCTGGCCGTCGATCTTGTCCTTCACCCCTTGCAGCAATTCCTGCTTGTTCTTCTGGTCCTGCAATTGCTGGGCCTGCTGGCGGGAAATCTGCTGCTGCAATTCACCGGCCCGCGCCAGCAATTCGTCGCGACTCTTCAACTGCGACAGGGTATCGTCGAAATTCTGCTGCAAGCGCAGCAACTGGCCGCTTTGCCGGTCGATTTTTTCCTGCTGGTTGCGGTTCGCGTCCGTTAGCAGCGAAACCTGCCGCCGGTCCTCCGCCGCGCGGTAAACCGCATACAGTCCCACCAGCAGGCAAAGAAACGACACCAGCAGCGCCAAACCAATCATGGCAGCCACCCGTTTTTCCGGCGGTATTCTCTCAAACATGCTTTCCTTATATAAAGGCTAATCGCAAAAACACAAAATCTAATGACGAACTGTTCCAATTAATTTTTTCGTGCCTCCATCCGCTGCCAGGCACAAAAAACTTTCCCTTGGTTGTTAGCGCCGTATTCTCCGTCTGGTGAAAATCCTCCGTTTCACATTCCTGTTATTATTATGCAATGCCGTTTCCGTCTCGGCGCTGATCCCGCCGCAGGTGACGGTGCCGCCGCACGAAACCGCGACCAGCCACGCTAACGACCAAGTCCCGGCGCTCATCGGTTGCTGGAATCTCGAATGGTTCCCCGGCCGCAATCCGCGCCGCACGGAACCGTACCTGGCGCAAATGCAAATCGACGGCGTGAAAAGAGTCCTGGCGGAACAGCAACCCGGCATCTTTTTCGTCTGCGAGGTCCGCAGCCTGGAGGATTTGAAAAAATTGCAACTGGACTACCCTTACCTGGCTTGCACCGAATTCCCGCGCCCGCCCGGCGACGATGCCGAACTGCCCAACCAGGGACTCGCCATTCTCAGCCGCCATCCGTGGCAGGAATTATGGGCGCTGGATTTCAGCGGCCTGCCCGCGGCGCCCAACCGCCCGCCGCGCGGCATCATCGCCGCCAGTTTTTCCCTGCCAAATCAACAAACGCTAACCCTCTACGGCGTGCATCTGAAAAGCAACCATGGCGACCCCGCCGCCAACCGCGCCAAACGGGAAGCCGCGCTGGATTATCTCGAGTGGGACTGGCAGCGCCGCGGACTGGACGCCAACCGCGATTTCATCATCGTGCTCGGCGATTTCAACACCAGCCTGCACGACCCGGTTTTCGCCAGCGAGCAAACCCTGCGCCGCCTGCGCAAGCTCGGCTTTAGCGACACGGCGGAAGGCATGACCGCCGACCAGCGCATCACCATTCCCGCCAACAACGCCGGTTATCCCGACAACGACTTCGACCACATTTTCATATCCAAGCCGCTGCGCTCACGGTTGGCGTCGCCGCCGCCCTGGGTGAAAATTGTGCGGGTGCCGTTCACCGTTAGCGACCATTATCCGTTGTTCATCGACGCCAAAATCTGGTTCGGCAAATAAGCCTCGTCCGTTTGTCATACAAAGTTAGACAAACTGGTGATTTTCAATTCATCAAATCACCGCATGATCCGTTTCCTCATGCAACATCCCCTACCCCCGGCACGTGTTTTGAATGAATCAACCGGCGTCCTTGGTTTCAGCCTGATCGAGACCGTGGTTGCTCTGGGCATCCTGGCCATCGCCTTGTCCTGCCTGCTGGCAGCCCTGCCACCAGTCTTCAATTGCCGCGCCATGGTGGAACAGGAAACCCGCGCCGGGCTGATTGCGGAAAACCTGCTGGCCGAAATCACCGCTTTCGGGGGACTCAGGCAAGGCGGAGGGACGCTCTTCCCGCTCAACCCGAATAATGCCACTTACTTCATCTCCCTGAAGCAAAATGGTGATCTTATTCAGGTATTGGATCACTCCATATTTATCTCTGGTATAAGTAATTGCGACTGTTTGGTTTCCATTCGCCTCGATAACGCAACTAGCGGACTGACAGGACTTTCCACAGTGGAAATTCTCGTCGAATGGCCCGGTTGTGTGGCCAGCCACGCAAGAAAACGTCGATTTTACCATAGCCTGATACTATGCCCTCAAAATGCTCACGTACAGGTTTCACCCTGGCAGAGACTCTTGCGGCCACAGCGGCTCTTGCCTTGTTTGCCTTCATCACCGGCACTTGCATCCAACTGGTCAGTCACTCCACCTCCTCGTTGCCGCATAAACTGGTTTCCTTCCACAATGCACGCATGACCGCGCGGTTGATCGACAAGGATTTGCGACAGGCTGTCATTGGTGATGAAACCCCGCTGCATATCAATCCCGCATCGAATTTTATCGAGCTGGCGGAGCCGGTTTGCAGCGAAGGCGACAGCCTGTTCTTCTTCACCAACAACGCTGAAAACGGCAAGAGCGACCTTTGCGCGGTGGGTTATTACGTGGTTTCCCCGGAAGGCAAGCCGCGCGAACTGCACCGCTATTTCAAGAACAGCGACGCCACCTGGCAAACCGCCGACGCCAAATGCGGCATCCTGCCGCACGCACTCAACCCGGCCAAACCGCTCTTCACCCCGGTTGCCGAGGCAACGGAAAACGAAGTGCTGCTCAGCCACGTCCAATCCTTCCGCATCCGCGCCTTGCGCGCCGATACCACCGCTCCCGACGGCTGGCCGCCGCGGGAAAAACCGGCGCTGCTGGAAATCGTTCTCGACCTGGTGGAATCCGGCCTTACCCAGGAATTCAAGGTCCGCGTCCCGTACCAATAACCCGCGCGGTTTCGCCCTCATCCTCGTATTGGCGCTGATCACCACGCTGGCGGCGCTGGTTATTGGCGTGCTGACCCTTGTTCCGGTGGAATCGCGCACCGCCGCCCTGCACAATGACAAAATCCGCGCGGATTGGGCTGCCCGCGCCGCGCTCAATCACGCCATCGCGCAACTGACAGCGGTAATTTCCAACCCCGCTAACGGCGAAGCCGACCTGACCTTCATCACTTGGCAATTGGCGGCACCCGCGCAGTCCGGCAGCTTGTCGCCCATTTTGGTCATTAGCGACAATTCCACCATTCACCCATTGATTTCAACGTTGAACCATTCCATCAACACCAACGATCAACCTGCCCTCGATGCGCTGTTTCAGGAACGCCATGACAAAGACCTGAACCAGAACGGCCTGATTCAAACCGGCAACGATGCCCTGAAATTTAACGTCAAATTGCTGGAGCTATCCGACAACTCCGGCACCACGGTGGCACGTTACGGTTATCAAATTCTCGACGAACAAGCGCGTCTCGACCCGCACCTGCATCGTTCTGCAATGCGGGAACATTACGGCCTGAGCGCGTCGGAAATTTGTTTGTCCGGCACCCGCAACCAGCCTCTCACCAAGGAGGAACTCGCCAAACTGCTTTCCTTCCCGCCATTGCCGGCCACACCGCTCGCTTTCGCCCAAGCGCTATCAAACCGTCAACGACGGGAACAAATCAAACATTGGTTCGGCCTGCACACCGCTAACGACGAGGACCTGATTCCCGCCGGACTTCCTGACGCGGGTAAACCCAAGTACAATCTTAACGATCTCGCCACCGATCCAAACCTGACCCCGCAGCAACGCGCGGAGAACATCGCCGAAATCATCGACCGCAATCTGCCGCTTTTCAAAACCCGGGACCCGAGCCTGCTCAAAGAATCGGCGGCAACCCAACGCCGTTATCTCAACCGGCTTGCCGCATCCATCGTCGATTATATCGACCCCGAAAGTTGCTGCACCGCCGCTAACGACGGCGAACCTGCGGGTCGCGGTTTATTCCCGATGGTTGTTAACGTCGCCGAGCAATATCTCTGGACTGGCGGCGATTCTTGCCACGCCAATATTCAAACCAAAACTTACGTACAGGTTTGGAACCCATACACGTTCGCCGTTAGCGGCCGGGCACGCATCAAACTGGCCAACCGCCAACGTGTCAATTTTGGCGCGGGAATCGTCCAACCTTTTGACGATTATTTTCCCGATGAGATCACCGTTAGCGTCCGGCCCAACGAATGCAAAGTCATCGCCTTCGCCCCGGTCACACAGACCTTCAGCAGTCCCACTCCGGCGAACAAACCAAATTGGAACGGCTCTCCCGCCGATTCCGCCGACCAGACCACCCACCAGCCGTTTGAATTTTATTGGAACGCTTGCCGCGCCGACATGAGCCGCCGCTTCCCGGTTGCGCCCGGCAACGCTAACAGCGGTATGGTACGCAACGCCAAGACACTCGAGTTGAACAAAGTCCATTACCAAGTTTGTTCCATTCCCACTTACAACAACGGCAATGTGGTCGGAGACCCGCGTGCCACTTATTTGAGCAATTACGACTGGGGTTCCGTCATTAGCGCCGATTCCGCCTACGCCGCCAGGACCTATTGGAACGGACGCAATCCGCGCGACGAGTTTCCCTTCAGCCAGGATTTCGTCAATACCTGGGCAGCCCGCGATTACATCCGTGCCAATCCGTCCGCCGGTAATGCGCCGGGAAAAATCAGCGTCGCGCCCGACGAAATTTCTTCCGCTTATGACGAAACCATGGACGCTAACAACGCGCCCTTCTCCATTCGCAAAGGCCAGATGGAATCCATCGGCGAACTCGGCAACATCTTCGATCCCGCGCAGGCCGCCAACGACGGCAGCGCGCCGAAAGGCGGCACCCCAGCCAGCGTATTTGTCAGCGGCGGCGGCAGAACCCTGCGCATCGGCCAACCGGAATTCGCTTACTGGGACCACGACGGCACACGCGCCATCGAATTGCTGGATATTTTCACCGTCAATCCCGGCAGCAAAATGCGCGGCCGCATCAACATCAACACCGCGCCGAAGGAAGTGCTGGAAG
Organism: Verrucomicrobiales bacterium; assembly: GCA_031256975.1. Lineage (GTDB taxonomy): Bacteria > Verrucomicrobiota > Verrucomicrobiia > Methylacidiphilales > JAAUTS01 > JAIRPN01. Next base: position 59,297 of record JAIRPN010000015.1, read on the forward strand.
CCTTGTTCGACAACATCGAAATCAAATCCGACATCGGTGCTTACGCCAGTGATGAAAATAAAATCAGCCGTCTCAACTCCTCACGGTTAGCGGATGCCGTGATCGCCGAACGGCAGAAATCACCATTCAAAAAACTGTCCGACTTATACCGCATCCTTCCGGCATTGAATCGCGCGGATGCCTACGAACCCAGACTCGGCGACGGCGCTAACAACGAAACCCCCAAGGTGATGGATCGGGCCCGCGAGGAAGCTTTCGCCAAATTCTGCAACCTGGTCGCCGTGCAATCGCGCAATTACCGCGTCTACGCCGTCGGCCAAGCCCTCGCGCCAAATGGCGCAGTCGCCGGAACAACTTATCTGGAAGCCATCGTCGCACTGGTTCCCGAACAGAACGCTAATGGCAAAACCATTTTCAAACCAAAATTCGTGCATGTTGAAACTCATTAATATCCTCGTTCTTTGCGGCATCTCGTCGTTAGCGTCGTTCGCACAGGAAGTGTACTTGGTCAACGCCGCCAGTGTGCCAGAAATTTCCGTCAGCATTGACGGACAGCCCTTCTATCCTCATTTCCCCCAGGGTTTGTACACCGCCGGTTCCGCCACTCACACGGAGAAAGTCGGCTACAAAATCCAGGCCCCGTTCAGCGGCGCCAACCGGACGCTAACGGCGAGCTTTGCCCCGCATTCCCGCCAGGCCGCGGTGATCTATGGTGATTTCTCGCCGTTGGCGGAGCCTCATTCCAAGCGCAAAACCAGCACGCCGAATGTCAAATTATTCCCCCTCGATTTCGCCTTGGCCAAAAATGAAGCTCGCTTGCGTTACCGCGTGGTGAATCTGCTGCCGGGACAAACCTTGCGCTTGGCGGTTGATTCCGGTCCGGTCGAAATTCCTTTCGAGCAAAGTTTCGCCATTAGCGGCCAGAAGCCGCTGGCGACGCTAACCGTGAGAATTGGCGAAACCGACATTCCCGTATTGATCCGCCAACGACGGGTATTACGGAATTGCGATATCGTTTTCTACCCGGACGCCAATGGTGAAATCCGCTTCATCCGCTTCTTCGAACCGAATCCCGACGCTAACGACGAAACCGACGAATCGATTCCCGAGGAATAATTGCCATTTTACTTTGGCCCGTTCCCTGTTTAGATTGCCACTCCGTGAGCAACGATTCGAAACCCTTTCTCGAACATCTGGAGGACTTGCGCAAAATGCTGTTCAAGTCGATCCTCGCGCTGATCCTGTCGATGGGTCTGTGCCTGGTGTTCGTGAAGCAGATTTTGACGCTGCTGGAACATCCGCTGGCCAGGGCCGCCGATTTGAAAGGCATCAAGTTCAACGAAATGCTGATCGCCTACACGCCGATGTCCTCGCTCAACACACTGATGCAAACCGCATTGATGGGCGGTGTGATCGTAGCCCTGCCTTTCGTTTTATTTTTCATCGGCCAATTTATTCTCCCGGCGCTCACCGCACGTGAAAAACGTTTGTTGCTGCCGACTTTCGGCATCGGTGCGCTGTTGTTTCTCGGCGGCGTGGTGTTTTGCTATTTCCTGGTGTTGCCACAGACCCTGATTTACCTGATCGAACTGGGCGACTGGATCAATCTGCGTTTCAGTTGGGCCTTGGATGAATATCTGAGCTTCGTGGTGCAATTCCTGATCGCCTTTGGTTTGTCGTTCGAGTTGCCGCTGGTGATCGTGATCCTTGCCAAGCTTGGTATTGTTTCCAAGGCCTTCCTCACCCGCTATCGCCGCCATTCGTTCCTGATCATCTTCGTGTTCGCCACCTGCATGATGCCGACCACCGACTTGTTCTCGCTGATGGCCATGGCCGGGCCGATGTATCTGCTGTATGAAATCAGCATTTACTGCGTCGGCTGGATCGAAAAGGATCGCGCGCGCCGCGAGTCGCTGGATAATTGGGAAGACGATTATCCTGATAACTCCTGACGCTAACGGCCAACTTTCAAACCGGCTGAACAGTCAAATCCGCTGAAATTTTCCGTCAATGGCGAAGATTGAACAATTCCGCTAACCACGCTATTATTTCCCCTCATGCCTGCCTTTTTTATCAAGACCTACGGCTGCCAGATGAACGAGCGCGACTCCGAACAAGTCGCCACTCAGCTGCGCCAGCGCGGTTACACGGCCGCTAACAGCGAAGCCGAGGCCGATGTCGTGCTCTTGAATACCTGCTCGGTGCGCGACATGGCGGAGCAAAAGGCCATTGCCAAGATGCAAAACTTGCAAGGCCGCAAACGCAAGAATCCGGGCTTGGTCATCGGCTTCATGGGCTGCATGGCACAGAGCCGCGGCGGTGAATTGGCGACGCTAATACCGAAGGTCGACATGGTGGTCGGCACGCAGAAATACCACAAGGTGGCCGATTATATCGACCAATTGTTCGCCCGGCAGAACCCCGACATGGACAGCCTGCGCCAGCCGATTGTCGATACTGCGGAGGAAGCCGGTTCGCAAAACACGATCAAAGACCATGCGCTAACGACAAGCCAAGTCACTGCCTTCGTCTCGATCATGCAGGGTTGCAACATGCACTGCACCTTCTGCATCGTCCCTTCCACCCGTGGCGCCGAACGCAGCCGGCCTATCAATGAAATCGTTGCCGAAGTTCGCAGCCTGGTCACCAAAGGCGTTAAGGAAGTCACCCTGCTCGGCCAAATCGTCAACCAATACGGCCGCCACGAATTTCCCGCCGTTGACGGCAAAACACCGTTTACTCAACTGCTCTACGCGCTGGAAGAAATCGATGGCCTCGAACGCATCCGTTTCACTTCGCCTCATCCGATCGGTTATAAAAAGGATTTGATCCAGGCTTTCCGCGAGTTGAAAAAACTCTGCGAACACATCCACCTGCCCTTGCAGTCCGGCAGCGACCGCATCCTCAAGGCCATGCACCGCACCTACACCGCGGACAAATACCGTCGCTTGGTCGATGAAATCCGCGCCGCCAGTCCCGGTATCGCCATCACCACCGACATCATCGTCGGCTTTCCCGGCGAGACCGAGGAGGATTACCAGGCGACCCGCAAATTGGTCGAGGACGTGCGCTTCGACAATGCCTTCATCTTCCGCTACTCCGAGCGCCGCAATACTCCGGCCGCCGATTATCCGGACAAGGTTGCCGAGGAAATCAAGGACGCGCGCAACAAGGACTTGCTAGGAGTAATCGACGTCATCGCCGAGCAAAACGCCACGGACCTGATGGGCAAGACCGTCGAGATCCTGGTCGAAGGTCCCAGCAAGACCAAAGCCTCCCGCCTGATGGGCCGCACCCGCACCAACAAATTGGTGATCTTCGAGGGCGACAACCGCCATCGAGGCCAGATCCTGCCGGTCAAAATCATCGACAACACCGCCTTCACCTTCTACGGCGACCCGGTCATTCATTTATAAAACCCGCTTGCCAGAATCCTGCGGTCAAGCCTATGCTTCCTCCATAAGCGGATATTATGAGCCTCCGTATTTTTTTACCCCTATTCTTAATCGTTTTCTCCATCCCTTCCTCTTGGGCGCAGAGGTCATTTAATTATATCAAGCCTCTCGAGACTGCCCATTTAGTTGAGAGCAGCAAGCTATCCCTGTCAGACGAGGAAAAGGAAAAATTAGCCGTATTGCTGTGTACCGCAGCCAAGATTAGCGCAACCAATCTGAAATTTAATAAAAAAACCGACCCATTGCTACCCAGCAAATGTGTCGCGCTGGCCCAGGATCTGGCATCGGATGCAAAATCCGTTATGGTCACCAATTATCAGCTTGGCCAGGGAGTTGTTCCCAATGTACCAGCTGATGCCTCTGCTGTGGAAAAAATCTCCAATAATCTCTACCAACAAGCCATCTCTCTTGTAACTAATGGCAATGCGGAAAATAAGACTTTGGCTTGCTATATATTCGAACTAGCGGCAGTGCTTAATCCGTTGAATGATGATGCCGTATATCAAATGACCAGTTCTGCACAAAATGGTTTTCATTCTGCGTGGCAAATCAAGTTGGTGGATAATAATCCTAATTCCAAACCCGCTATTCCCGACAATCCCACAACAACGACAACTGACCCCTCGAAGGAGCGCAGTTCGATCAAAATCCTGCTGGTAAACAGTCTGAATACCGGGCAGGAAATAGGCGCCACAAACAACTTGATCGGCGTACAGCAAAAAGCAGCCGCAACGAACATCAGCACCTCCTTTTCCGGAAGTGTTGGCACACAAATGAATATTGCAACTGAGGAAGCCACCCGACTCGCAAATGTCAAGCATCCCAATCTTTCGTCCGGTTGCTCCATAAAACTTAGTTTCGAGGATAAATACACCCCAAAAGACGGCGGTTCCTGCGGAACAGCAGTTGCCGTATTATTGTTATCTTTGGTGGACAATTTCGATATCGACCAGACTGGAGTTATCACCGGCGACATTACCGTCGACGGATTGGTACAAAAAATCGGCGGGGTATTTGCCAAGACCGAAGGGGCCATTTCTTCCGGCGCAAAATTCATGGTGCTTCCTTCCCAAAACACAACGGATATCGATGACTATTTTGTCATGCATCCCGTCGGGGACGCATTAAAAATCCAGATTTTTTCCGCTGATAACATCGACGATGCAACCGCGTTGATGAAAATACAAAAGAGCGACAATCTCGCCAAGGCGATGGAATTGTATTCAGCCCTTGTTTCTTCCCCGCAGGCACAAAATTTGCGTAATCCCGATGTGCTAAAACAATTGCAGGAAATTGTACAACTCGCGCCCAATCACCTTTCTGCCAAAATCCTATTGCGCAGCGCCAACGGTTCGTTGCCCCGAAAAATGTCCGTTCCCAATTCAATCGATCAAATCTTCATGGCAGCGGCACCCCTGCTGCCATACTTGGCCAAAAGCTCGGAAAATACCGGGACGCTGCCAATCTATCCACAAGAAGTCAGCGACAAGTGTCTTCAGCAATTAAACACCCTGAACTTCAAAGTTAACCAGAAAACCGCCGGATTACAGGATGCCTTCCTTTCCTACATTCAAGAATTACAAGTACTCGCGAATTCAGGAAAAGGTCGCGATTTATCCGGCAACACCACGTACAACCCGCGTTTCCAGCCGGTCTTGGACGCACGGGCCAGGATTTATTCCGAAATCCGGTCTCTGCAATATGACAAGAGCGTGCTGGAAGATTATTTCCGCAAGGACTCCGACAGCAGTCGAAAGAGCAACCGTTAAACCGGGCTGACGCGCGAGGTGATCTTGCGCAGGAAACGGCGGCTGGAACCCTTGATGATCTTCATCAGCGACTCGTGGTTGAACGGCTTTTGCAGCAAATTGATCGGCACACCGTCGAACTCCTTGAGAAAATCGTCGAAGTAACTCGCCGGATAACCGCTGGTCAGCACGATCTTCATGAACGGTTGTTTCGGCTTGCGCCGCATGATTGCGTAGGCTTCCCGCACAAAGGTGGCGCCATCCATGGCCGGCATGGCGTAATCGACAATGATCACCGCCGGCAGCACATCGCGCTCCAGCAATTGCAACACCCCCTCCGGATTGGTGAAGCTGCGGCATTCATAACCGTTGAGCTGGACCAATGACTGGATGGAGGACATCACATGCTCGTCGTCCTCGATCAGATAAACCAGTTTTGGCACATCCGCCACCACCGGCAGCGGGATTTTTTCGCCGTTCTCGGCCGACTGCTTGATCGCACCGCCCTTTTCCGGCGCATACAGGGGCCAATAGAAACTAAACTCCGTCCCGACATTCTTCTTCGACTTAATCTCCACGTTACCGCCATGCTGCTTCATGATGCCCTGCACCATGGCCAGCCCCAGGCCGGTCCCTGCCCCCACTTCCTTGGTGGTGTAGAACGGCTCGAACACGGTTTCGATGTGGCGCAAGTCAATACCACCGCCTTCATCCAGCACGCTCAACGCGACCAAACCATCCTTAATCTGGCCCGACACACGGATGCGCCCGCCGTTCGGCATGGCGTCACGGGAATTGTTCAACACATTGAGGATGCAATTGCTCAGCGCCGAATAACAGCCGCTAATCGGCAGTTCCTGCCGGTTTTCATCGTTAGCGTCGCGGTCAAACGGCTCCAGTAATTCAAGCTGGTAACGCGGACCATAGGAACGGCGCGCCAGATTGACCACTTCCCGGACCATGTGCGCCACATCGATGATATCCATTTCCAGGCTTTGCTTGCGCGCGTAGCCCAACAGGCTTTTGGTCAGGCTCGCGCCGCTGGAGCAAACCTTGACCACCCGCTCCATCGCGTCGCGCAGCTCGGAATCATTCGCGCGGGTCATCAGCAAATACTCGGCATGTCCCTGGATCGCCATGATCAGGTTATTAAAATCGTGCGCCACCCCGCTGGCCAGCGCGCCGACGCTTTCCAGCTTGCGGGCGTTCATGACCTCCTCCTGCAAGTCGAGCCATGGCGTCACATCGCTGAAGGAAAAGAAAAACCAATGCCACCAGCGCTCCTCATGCTGCAATTTGTGGATTTGCACCTTGGCGGAAAAAGCGCGCCTTTGCGGCACGTCCGTCTCGAACACCGGCAGGATCATCTCAGCATCGCGCATCAGCCCCTCGAACACCTGGGTCAAATAAAGCATCAGGGGATTCGGCAATTGTTCCCAGCGAACCGGATCGTCCCCCAAGCTGCGGCGCGGCACTGCCAGTTGGTCCTGCGACTGCCGGTTGGAATAGACAATGACGTATTCGCCATCGGGACCGACGCGGAACATCAATTCCGCAGGCCCCACACTTTTTTCACGAAATTCGGAAAGAATTTCCGCTTCTTTTAATAATACTGTGCCGGACATGACTCCCCTTTTGTCTGGCGCCCCGGCAGAATCTTTTCTGCAGACGCCCCCCACCCGCGTTTACCCGTTCAAGATTAACCGCGAGCTTATGACGGTTCCCCCTCCCGCTCAATAATAATAATGACAAATCTATTCTTTCATTTCATTATCGCAAGCCGCCAAGTTAAATTATGATTTATTCGTTCACCCTGCAGGAAGTTGCCATTGTTCTCGGCATCTGGTCCGTACTCGTTCATGGCTGGTCGCTTTGGCAGCCTGCGCTGTGCAAAAAATGGGCCCTGGCCCTGCCCCGCAACTACCCCGCCGGGGTGACGCTCATGACCGCCGCCGGGTTGTGGTTCTGCTGGCTGATCTTCAACGCCGACCTCATGGATTTCGCGCCGTACCAGAACCTGTTTCTCATCATCACCGTGGCGCTAACGGCGGGAACGATCATTTTTGTGCGCGAATTTCTCGCGGTCCGCGCACTGGGCGCATTGCTCCTGCTGCTGGCCAATGTCCTGCTCGACGCCGCATTCCTTGACAACCGACCCAGCAAGCTGGTCATCACGGTCCTGGCCTATGTTTACGTTATTTGTGGCATTGTATTCGTCGCCTGGCCCTACCTCATGCGCGACATCCTGGAATGGTTTTACAAGAACGAAAGCCGTCTCAGGCTCGGGGTCGTCGCCGGTCTCGCCTTCGGCCTGTTGTTGCTTGGCCTGGGCATCTTTGTTTATTGAGCAATTCCGCCGTTAGCGGCGGTTGAAATCTCCCCTTAATCGGGTTATAGTGCAGTCTTTATGTCCGACGCCGCGCAACAGAAAATCCTGATCATCGACGACGAAACCGACGTGCATTATTCGTTCGAACGACTGCTCGCCAAGGAACCGGTCAGCATTGTCACCGCCGCTAATGGCGAGGAGGGCCTGCGGGTGCTGAAAAAGGAAAACCCCGACGTGGTGGTGATGGACATCCGCATGGGCAAGGAAAGCGGCCTCGACGTACTGCGCGAAATCCGCAAAGCTAAACCGCAACAAATTGTCATCATGATGACCGCCTATGGCACCTCGCAAACCGCGATTGAGGCGATGAAGCTCGGCGCTTACGATTACACGCTCAAGCCCTTCGAAATTCCACAGCTCAAGGATTTGCTCAAGCGTGCGCTGCGCGCCGCGCAGGAATTGAATTCCGAAAACGTGCTGGCCATTAGCGGCAATCCGGACGCCAACAACGGCATCATCGGCAGCTCCGGCGCCATGCAGCAGATTTACAAATTGATCGGCCAGGTTGCCCCCACCGACGCCACCGTGCTGGTCACCGGCGAAAGCGGCACCGGCAAGGAACTGGTCGCCCATGCCATCCACGCCAACAGCAAACGCGGCAATGCGCTGTTCATGGCAATCAACTGCGCGGCGATTCCCGAGAACCTGTTGGAGAGCGAGCTGTTCGGCCATGAGAAAGGTTCCTTCACCGGCGCGATGGCGCAACGCATCGGCCGTTTCGAGCAATGCGACGGCGGCACCCTGTTCCTTGACGAAATCGGCGAAATGCCGCTGGCCGTCCAGTCCAAGTTGTTGCGCATCCTGCAAGACGGCGAATTGCTCCGTGTCGGCGGCAGCAAGCCAATCAAGGTCAGCGTCCGCATCATCGCCGCCACCAACCGCGACCTGCGCGAGGCCGCGCGCAAAAAAATCTTCCGCGAGGATTTGTTCTACCGCCTCAACGTGTTCAGCATCAACCTGCCGCCCTTGCGTATGCGCCTTGGCGACGTCAACGGGCTGGTCACGTTCTTCATGAACAAGTGGCGCAAGCGCAACAGTGGCGGCCCGACCAAGATCTCCGAGGACGCGTTGAAAATCCTGACCACTTATCCCTGGCCGGGCAATGTCCGTGAATTGGAAAACTGCATCCAGCGCGCCGCCGTGCTCGCCAATGGCGATACCATCACGCCCAAGGATCTGCCGCCGGAAATCGCCGGCAGCGGTCCCGCCGAAAATGGCACCAGCAGCGAAACCTCCTCACCGGGCAACGTCTCACTGGCCGATGCCTGCCGGGTGATCACCGAGGCCGCCAGCCGCGATGAAAGTGTGTTGAAACAACTGGGATTGACCAAGACCGTGCTGGTCAAACTGGAAAACTTTATCAACTCCTGATGAGTTTCGCCGTTAGCGTCGATCAACGGAGCTTTTAATCATAAACCGTTTCCGGCGGACGCTTGCTGGCCCATTTTAGATAACGCTGGAAGGACTTCTCCGCCAGGGCCACCTCAACCGAGTCGAGTTTCTGCGAACTGTCACGGCTCTTGGCCAATCGATGCAATTCCGCGTGGCATTGCAGGCAGATCACCACATCTTCGAAATGCTTTTCCCATTTCATTCGTTTGTGCAACGACTGGCCCTTGTCATGCACCGCCGGACGACCGCAGAAAATGCATAGTCCGGGACCTGCGGCCAAAGCACGGTCATGCGCCTCGATCTCATCGAGCCGCTTCTGCTCTGCTTCTTCCTGCAGCTTGCGTTTACTCTTGGCCATGACATAACCATTATCCTCCTTTCTTCGTTAACTGTCAAATTCCTGGCAACAACCTGCAAGCAACCCGCTTGTCATTTGATGTTTGCGACTTAAATTATCGCATGCCTGAAAAAATTGCCTTCGTCGGGGTCGGTCGCATGGGAGCCAACATGGCGCGCCACCTGAAAGACTGTAACTTCACCATTAGCGCCGTGTACGACACCCACGAGCCGACCGCGGTCGCGCTGGCAAAGGAATTGGACATCACCATCACCCATCCGGGCAGCCTTGCCGCGGTCACTGCCAACGCCGACATCATCATCACCGTGGTTAGCGACGACAACGCGCAACTCTCCATCTTCTCCGAAAGCGGCGATTCACTGCTCACCACCGCCAGCGGCAAAACCTTTATCAATTGCGCGACGCTAACGCCAAGCGTGCACCAGGAAGTCGAGCGCCGCGCGACACTGGTAGGCGCCAGCACGCTCGAGGCCTGCATGGCCTCCTCGATCACCCAGGCGCGCAACGGCACCTTGTATCTGATGTGCGGCGGCGACCGTGCCACCTTTGAACGCGTTAAACCCATCCTCGAGCACCTCGGCAGCAATCCCCGTTACATCGGCCCGACCGGACAGGCTTCCCAAGTCAAGGCGCTGGTCAACATGGTCATGAATATCAACACCGCCGGACTCGCCGAGGGACTCGGACTCGGTGACGCGCTGGGCCTCGACCTGGCCATGCTGCGCGATGTCTTCTCCCAAACCGGCGCCAACAGCCAGGTTCTCAAGACCGATGGCGAGGACATGCAAAACCGCGAGCACTCCTGTTTCTTCTCCTCCGCGCACGCCGCCAAGGATTCCACCATTGCCTGGAAACTCGGCAGCCAGCTCGGCCTCAACCTCCCCTTGGCGGCCGCCACCCGCCTGCAATACGAACGCCTGAGCGCCCTCGGCCTCGGCGAACTCGACAAATCCGCCGTTTCCGAACTCACCTTCAAAGATCGCAACGGTTGATATGTGCATAATATTGCATTATTAATTTTTCATGGTAACCTGTCGGCATGTGTCACTTTAATACCTTGCCGGCGGTTGCCGTTTTCCTGATTCTGGCTCTTTCAAATTCCCGGGCCGCCATCGACGAACACGGTTTTCCCGCCAAATATCCCGGCACGCCCTACAACGGTGAACCGCTCAAAATCCCCGGCACCATCCAGGCCGCGGAATACGACATCGCCCCCAACGGCGCCAACAACATCACCTTCCACTACGACGGCGATTCCAAACAAACCGACCTGCGCAAAAGTCCCGACTCCATCGGACTGGCACGCTGCGGCAATGGACACGTCAGCATCGATGGCAAACCCGAGAATCCCAATCAAATCTACGTCGGCTGGACCCAGGTCGGCGAATGGCTGCGCTACAGCGTCAAAGTCGGCGAAGCCGGCACTTACGTCATCGGCGGCAAACTATCCGCCGGCGCCAGTGACGCCAAAATCTCCTTTAGCTTCGGCCCCAACATCAACACCGGCCCGATTCCCATTCCCACCACCGCCGGACACCAGCCAAACGTCGAGGTCTACCACGTATGGGAAACTCTCGACAACCTCGCCGAGGTCAAACTGGAACCCGGCACTTACCTGATGACGGTCAAAATCGAAGCCGCCGCCGGAATGAATTTCGCCTACTTCACCTTCACGAAAAAATAGCTTCGACGCTAATGACGAGTTCGCCCGATTTACCACCTTGACGCGACTTCCATTCCTTCGTTAACTACAGTCATGCTGCGCCCCCTGTTCTTCGCGGTTTTACTCACCACAGTCACCATTAGCCGTGCCGATGATCAAATTCCATCCAATCTGCATCTTGGTAACTCAATCAATAATACAGGCTCGATCGGCGTGCTCATTATCATTGAAAAATCGCCTTCTGCTTCCGACGCCTTGACTATCGCAAAGGTTTTGCCCAATAGCCCTGCCGAAAAAGCAAAATTGCAAAAAGGTGACATCATCACGAAAATCGACGACAAACCGTTGAATAAAATTGATTTTCAAGAACGCGTCACCCTGCTGCGCGGTAATGTAGGAACAAAAGTTGAACTGGCGATTTCACGCCCTGAACCCAAAACCGAGTTCACTGTAACCCTGGAACGCGCTCCATTAACCCAATTCATCGAACCCATCAAAGACAATTCTTCCGCCCCGGCAAATCAACTTGAACGCTAATCTCGAACTTTCAAAACCTCCGTGTCTCCGCGCCTCTGCGGTGAACTTTTTGCTTCGCCATTAGCGGCGTTTCCGCTTAAATACACGGCTCTATGATTACACGTTATTCGCGCCCGCAAATGGTCGCCATCTGGACCGAGGAAGCCAAACTCTCGCACTGGCTGGAAATCGAAACCCTCGCCTGCGAAGGCATGGCCCTGTACGGCTTCATCCCGAAAAAAGACGCGCAAATCATCCGTAAGAAAGCCAAATTTGATATCAAACAAGTCCGCATCAACGAAGAACGCACCCAGCACGACGTGCTCGCCTTCCTGGAAAACGTCGCCACTTACGTCGGCCTTGCCGGACGCTGGATCCACCAGGGTTTGACTTCTTCCGACCTGCTTGACACCACCCTCGCGTTGCAAATGGTCAAGGCCGCCGACATCCTGCTCGCCGACTTGAAGGACTTGCAAAAAGTCATCGCCAGGAAAGCGCGCCAATACAAATTCACCCCAATGATCGGCCGCTCCCACGGCATCCATGCCGAGCCGGTCAGCTACGGACTGAAACTCGCCCTGATGTTCGAGGAATTCAAACGCGCCGAACAACGCCTGCTCGAAGCCCGCGAACAAGCCGCTGTTGGCAAACTCTCCGGCGCCGTCGGCACCCATGCACACCTCGACCCGCGCGTGGAAACCTACGTTTGCAAAAAACTCAAACTGCAGGCCGCCAATATCAGCACCCAGATCATCCAGCGCGACCGTCACGCCCACTTCATGACCACCCTGGCGCTGATCGCCAGCAGCATCGACCGCTGGGCCACCGAGTTCCGCCACCTGCAGCGCACCGAGGTGCTGGAAGTCGAGGAATACTTCGCCGCCGGCCAAAAAGGCAGCAGCGCCATGCCGCACAAGCGCAATCCGATCATTGGCGAACGCCTCAGCGGCCTCGCCCGCGTGATCCGCGGCAACAGCGTCGCCGCCTTGGAAAATGTCGCACTGTGGCACGAACGCGATATCTCGCACTCCTCCGCCGAGCGCGTCATTCTGCCTGACAGCACCATCCTGCTCGACTACATGCTCGACAAGCTCACCAAGTTGGTCGACAAACAGATCGTCTATCCCGAAAACATGCAACGCAACCTCGACATCACCCGCGGCCTTTATTTCTCGCAAAGCGTGCTGCTGGCGTTGACCGATCGTGGCATGGCCCGCCGCAACGCTTACGAAACCGTGCAGCGCAATGCCATGGCCTGCTGGCGCGGCAACGGCAAACCCTTCATCGACTTCCTGCTGGAAGACAAAGAAGTGTTGAAGTTAATCCCGGCGAAAGAGCTGAAAAAAATCTGCTCCATCGAGCGTCACTTTGCGCACGTCAACAGCACCTTCAAAAAGTGCGGTTTATAATCAATTCGCTTTAACCACAGCCGCTAATGGCGAGTTCACCATTAGCGGCTTTTTTATTGTTTCGTAACGTTAACCACGAATAAAAACAATCTGTGTGCACCTGTGTCCATCCGTGGTTAAAATAAAACGATGGATTATCGGCTGCACGTATTTCGCATTGTTGCTGAAGAACTGAATTTCACCAAGGCAGCAAAATTGCTGAATATCAGCCAGCCTGCGGTCACCCGGCACATTGCCCAACTGGAAGAATATTACGCCACGCCCTTATTCCTGCGCCAGAAATCCGGAATCACGCTAACCGCTGCCGGACATAAACTGCTGGAATACGCACTGCAGATCGAGCATCTGGACCAGCAGGTCACCCAGGCCATTCGTTCCCGGCAGCATATCATCAGCGGCACGCTGCGACTGGCCGCCAGCCTGACGGTTAGCGAATGCCTGCTTCCCGGCTGGCTCATTGAATCACGGCGAAAATATCCCGGCCTGCGTTTTTCAGTTACCACGGGCAATACCGATGAAATCATCGGTTCGCTGTTAGCGTCCAAGATTGACCTGGGTGTCATCGAGGGCGACTGTTACCGCCACGACATCAAAACCGAATTCATCCAGCAGGACGAAATCATCTGCGTCGCCGCCGTTCATCACCAACTGGCCAGGGCGGGATCGCTTAGCCTGGCGCAATTAAAAAAATGGCCGCTAACGGTGAGGGAGCCGGGCTCCGGCACCCGGCAAGTGGTGGAAAGCGCCCTGCAAAAGCGCGGCGTCAAATTCCATGATCTCAATCTCGAGTTTGAACTCAACAACAGCCAGGCCATCAAACAAATCGCCATTAGCGGTCATTGTCTGGCTTTCATGCCCCGCGCCACCATCCATGAAGAATTGCAAACCGGCAAACTGGTTCACATCAAGATCCCGCAGCTGAAAATCACCCGCGCCTTCCAGTTCATCTATCCGGCGGGACCCAAGCCCACCGGATCGGTCCGCGCCTTCATGGAGCTGGTCAAAAATCCCCGGCCATAACTTTTTGTTATGGCAGATAAAAAACCGGCATTTCCCAAAGCAAGGACAGCCGCGCTAGGGTCACGGCATGAAATTCCAGAACCCCCATTTCCGGGCCGGACTGGCGCTAACCGCCGTATTGGCCTTGTGCTCGATCGTACTGGCGGAGTTCCCCGGTCTCGCCCAACTCGGACCGCTAACCATCGCCATCCTGCTCGGCGCCACCTGGCGTCTCTTCCTGCACACCCCACAGGAACATCACACCGGCATCGCCTTCTCGGCCAAATCGCTGCTGCGTTTGGCGATCATCCTGCTCGGCATCCGGCTGAATTTCGCGCTGATCCTGCAATCGGGCCTCAAAATCCTGCTGCTGGATATTGTGGTGGTGAGCTGCGGCGTGGGGGCCATTTATCTGTTGGGACGATTTTGTAAACTGGAAGGCCGCCTGCCTTTGCTATTGGCGGTTGGCAACTCAATCTGTGGTGCCTCGGCAATCGCCGCCACCGCACCGACGCTAAAGGCCAAGGATGAGGAGATCGCCCTCGCCATTCCGCTTTGCACTCTGCTCGGCACGGTTGGCGTGTTGTTATACACCTTGTTGCAACAAAGCCTGCATTTGTCGCCGCATCTTTACGGCATTTTTTCAGGTTCGACGTTGCAGGAAGTCGCCCAGGTCATTGCCGCGGCGGGCGCAGTCGATAATTCGCTAGTAATCGGTACGATTACCAAACTGGTGCGGGTCATTTTATTGGTTCCAGTGGTTTTTCTGCTGGGCAAACTGATCATGCGCCGTCACGGACACGCCGACACCAGGATGGAAAAGCCCTGGTTCATCCTGTGGTTTCTCGCCGTCGGAGTCGCACACAGTCTGCTGCTGGCGGCAGGACCGGAAGCGGCAAATTGGCTGAAAACCGCCGACCCGCAAATCCTGACCGTGGCGAATTTCCTGATGGCGATGGCCATGGCCGGGCTGGGCTTGCAGGTCAATTGGCAAGTCATCCGCCAAAACGGCTTGAAGGCCCTGGGCGTTTGTTGTGCGGGCTGGCTGGTGGTCATTAGCGTGGCCGCGACCATGATGTGGTGCCTGAAAATCTGACTATAAAAAAGCCGCTAACGACGAAATTCGTCATTAGCGGCATAAAATTATCATGTATTACATGCTCATCAATTCCGCTTCCTTGGCGGTGGCGGCCTTGTCGATTTTCTCACCATAGCTGTCGGTGAGTTTTTGCACGTCTTTTTCGGAAATCGCCAGTTGGTCCTCGGTCATGTCCCCGGCTTTTTGTTCCTTCTTAAGATGATCCATCGCATCGCGGCGAATGGAACGGATGGCAATCTTGCCGTCCTCGGAAATTTTTTTCACCACCTTGGTCAAGTCACGGCGGCGTTCCTCGGAAAGCTCGGGAATCGGGATGCGGATGATCTTGCCGTCGACCAGCGGGTTGATGCCAAGCTTGGATTCTTCCAGCGCCTTGCGGATGGGATCGACATTCGACACGTCCCAGGGCTGGATCATGATCATGCGCGGTTCCGGGCAGGTGATGCCGGCCATTTCGCGCAGGCCCATGGTGGTGCCGTAAGCGTTGACGCGGATGTGCTCAACCAAGGCGGGCGAAGCCTTGCCCGTGCGCACGGCGGAAAATTCCTCCTGAATCTTACTCAGGGTTTTTTCCATCTTTTCCTCGGCTTCAAATAAGATTTCGTCTGCTGGCATAAATTATTTCTCCGTGACCAGTGTGCCTACGGTTTCGCCCAAGGCAACACGTTTTAAATTGCCCGGTTTGAACATGTCGAACACGATGATCGGCATGTTATTGTCGAGGCACAAACTAAACGCGGTGGAATCCATCACCTGCAGACGCTGGCGCAGCGCGTCGACATAGGAAATGCGGGCATAACGCTTGGCCTTGGGATTCTTTTTCGGATCGCAATCGTAGATGCCGTCCACCTTGGTGGCCTTCAGCAGCACATCGGCGCCGATTTCGTTGGAGCGCAGCGCGGCGGTGGTGTCGGTCGAGAAAAACGGGCTGCCGGTACCGGCGCCAAAAATCACCACGCGGCCCTTTTCCAAGTGGCGGATCGCGCGGCGGCGGATAAAGGGCTCGGCCACATTCTTCATTTCAATGGCGGTCTGCACCCGGGTCATCACGCCTTCCTGTTCCAGCGCGTCCTGCAAGGCGAGGCTGTTGATGACCGTCGCCAGCATGCCCATGTAATCGGCGGTGCTGCGGTCCATGCCCTCGTTGCTGTGGGTCAGGCCGCGCCAGATATTGCCGCCGCCGATGACCACCGCGATTTGCACGCCGATATCGTGGATTTCCTTGATCTGGCGGGCGATCTTGTGACTGACTTCCGCGGAAATGTGCTCGTCGTTGTCCGCCAGCACCTCTCCGCTCAATTTTAACAGGATTCGTTTGTACTTGGGTTTGAACGAAGAGGATTTGGTGCGTGATGGCATGAGTCTAGACTATCCGATTTTCAAGGCCACTCTGTCAAGTTGGAATCTCATTGCTAAGCTGCCGCCAGACACTATACTCTGTACATCATGATCACTCCCATGCTGGCTTTAGGTCTGCCTCACGGATCCGACTGGATCTGGATTTTGGCGATTGTTGTTTTGTTGTTCGGCGCGAACAAGCTGCCGATGCTGGCCCGCGGGCTTGGCAAAAGCATCGCCGAATTCAAGAAGGCCAAGGACGAAGTGGAACGCGAGTTCAACAAGGCGCTGCACGAGGACGAGAGCAAGAAGCAGGAAAAGCCGGTTGGCACCATCGCCAACAACTCCGGCAGCAACAACGAACCGCCGAAGCAGGCCTGAGCATCGATTAAAGCCGCGATGTCCGGCGACCCGTCGGGCCGCCGCAGGGATTCCTTACCATTTAACCTTCGCCGGCAACAACAGGCGCACCGTCGACACGATGGCCATTAGCGCCAGCCCGTACAGGGTTAGCCAGATTCCCCAGTTCATTTCCAACACCAGCCGGTCGACATAGGCTTCGTGCAGCTGCCAGCGCACATACAGGTAGAATGCCGCCTGGGCCAGAATCATCGCCAGCAGGAATTTACGGTTGCTCTTGTGCCAACCCAGGGCCAGCGCGCCGCCCAAGGCGAACAACGGTGCCAGGGCCAGGAGCTTGCCCTTCCACCAGTACCCCTGGTCGCCAAACAGGATCTTGACCAAGGCTTCCGCCGCGTCGTCCTTTTCATTCTTTCCGGCCATCACGATCTGGTAGCCCGACTCGCCCTCGGCGGGATTCTGCCACAGCGCCTTCCAGTCCTGACGGCTCATCAGCACATAATCGTACAACAACTCGGAGCCTTCGTCAGCCGACGCCAACTGCGAGGCGATCTGCATGCTGTTGTCAAACATGTGCTTCGGCGCGTAGCGCACCCAGGGGATGAAAAATCCCAGCACCACCATGATCGCCAGAGCCCAACCTATCTGTACAGAACTGATTTTCATAACATCAAACTCATTCACCCTTCCATGCGCCGAACATCTTGTACATTGCCGCCGCGGGGAAATTCTTGCCCGGACAATCGGTCGGCCGGATGTTAATATCGCGGTGCAGCACGAATTTCGGCCGCGGATAACCCGCCGTGGTCACGCGCCGGTTCAGATAATTCACCAATTCGATCAACGCGGCAATCTGTTTCCGGGTCGGCCGGTCCTTGTCAAAATTGCCAACCAGGCAGATGCCGATCGCCACCTCGTTCTGTTCGTCGCTGCGCAGGTGGCCGCCCTTCAATTGCTTTGGCCAGCGGCCGCCCACCTCGATTTCACCGTCGCCGGAATCCGAGCCGTTGCCGATGACAAAATGATAGGCCAGCCCGTTTTCCATGCCGCGGCTGCGGTGATAATAATCAAAAATCTTGGCGTTGCCGCTGTCACTGCCGCTGTGGTGCACCACGATGTATTTCCAGATGTGCGAAATGCGCGGCGCGTCGATCTGCTTTTTGACCTTGGAGACAAACAGGTATTTGCCGATGTCAGTATCTACGGCGTCATTGCCCTTTGACGGGGTTGGCGGCGGGGTCTTGGGTTTATCCACAGGTTTGCCCGCGACATTGGTGGAACCCGACTGGACAACCGGCGGTGTGGCCGCGGAATCGTCGCTCAATTTCAACTTCTGCCCGATCCGGATTTGCGTGGAACCCAGCTTGTTCCAGTTTTTCAGGTCGCCAATGGTGACACTGTACTGCTTGGCGATGGACGTTAGCGTGTCACCTTTTTTCACCACATAGGTTTTCGGCGTTTCGACGGCGGGTTGCGCCACGGCAGACGGTGGTGTCGTCGATGGCGCGTCAACCACCTCGGATGACGGACTGACCGCGCCCGACTGCGCGCTGTTAGCGTCGCTTGCCGGGGGCGGTGTGGCATCGGCTTTGTCAGGAATTTCTACCTTCTGCCCGACCTTCAAGGACGAGGCGCTAATGCCGGGATTGGCCTTGGTGATTTCGTTCACGCTGACACCATAGGTGCGGCTCAGGCTGTACAGCGTGTCCCCCTTCTTGATCGTGTGTGTGGTTGCCTGCAAATCCGCAGTCGCTAACAGCGACACCAGTACGAACAGCCAGGCCAAATGCAATTCGCGCACAGGCTTAGGATGAAGAGTGAAAAGTGAAAAGTGAAGAGTGAAATTAACGCGGCTTGGTCTTTTATCTCACTCCTCACTTTTCATCTTTCACTCTTCAATTTTCCCTCTTCACTCTTCCGAATCTTGCGCTAAGTTGTCCCGATGCCGAAGAAAACCGCAACTCCATTGCACGACACCCAGAGCACCCGCGACACCCGCCGCCTGCGCATTGACAAGGTCGGCGTGAAAGGATTGAAGCACCCGGTCCAAATCGCCGACAAGGCGCACCAGCGCCAGAACACCGTCGCCACCATCGCGCTGACCGTCGACCTTCCCCACCATTTCAAGGGCACCCACATGAGCCGTTTCGTCGAGGTGCTCAACTCGCACGGACGCCTGATCCACGTCGAGAACATCCGCGACATCCTTGCCGCGCTGCAAAAAAAACTCGAGGCCAGGACCGCGCACCTCACCATGGAATTCCCGTTCTTCCTGGAAAAGAAAGCCCCCGTCACCAAGTCGTCCGGCCTGATGGACTACGTCGCCCGTTTCGATGCCGCCGCCAGTGGCAAAAAGAAAATGGACTTCACGCTGACCGTGATCGTCCCGGTTACGACACTTTGCCCCTGCAGCAAGGCCATCAGCGCCCGCGGCGCGCACAACCAGCGCGGCTACGTGACACTCATGGTGAAATTCAAAAAAGTGGTCTGGATCGAGGACCTCATCGATTTGATCGAGGACTCCGCCAGTTGCGAACTGTATTCCCTGCTCAAGCGCCCCGACGAAAAACACGTCACCGAGCAGGCCTATGACAACCCGGTGTTCGTCGAGGACCTGGTCCGTAATATCGCGTTGCGCTGTAACAAGCATCCCGACATCACCTGGTACCGCGTCGAGGCCGAGAACATGGAAAGCATCCACAATCACAGCGCCTACGCCATGATTGAAAAAAACTGAAGGGGTTCGCCGTTAGCGCCGCTCAGTTGTTGCCCGACACCATCCCGTACTTGCCGAGAATCTTCCGAGCCGCCGAGCCGGTCAGGTAATTCACCGCCTGCTTGATTTCCCCGGACGGCAACCCGCGGGTATAAATGTAAATTCCCTGGATGTAGGGATAACTCCGTCCCTGCACGGCCGGCAAGGTCGGCAGCAACCCGTCGACCGGAATGATTTTCACCTCCTTGGCATCCCTGAGCCGCGAGACACCGACAAAACCGAACGCATCGGGATGCCCGCCAACCGCCTGCGGCAGCTGATCGCCGCCGATCAGGGCAATGTTCCGCGGCAACCGGGTAATGTTCAACCCCTCGCGCAAGGCTGGTTCGATCACGCTCAT
Organism: Verrucomicrobiales bacterium; assembly: GCA_031256975.1. Lineage (GTDB taxonomy): Bacteria > Verrucomicrobiota > Verrucomicrobiia > Methylacidiphilales > JAAUTS01 > JAIRPN01. The sequence continues at coordinate 79,139 of JAIRPN010000015.1, forward strand.
GTCCGGTTCGCGCAAGACCACGCCGTCCTCCTGCAAATAGCCGCGCATTTCTCCGCCGCTAACACCCAACTCCTCCCACACGGTGATTTTGCCGCCGATGATGTCACGCACCTCCGCGCGCGAAAGCTTCTTCAACGGATTTTTCTTGTCGGCCACCACTGCGATGCCTTCGTAAGCGAAAGTGAATGGATGCAATACCTGCCCCGACTGTTTCGCGGTCTTGATTTCCTCCGCCGTCAGATACCGCGGCATTAACACCAAATCCACCCGCCCCTTGACCAAATCCATGATATCCGAGCGTTCACAATCCGGCACCACCTGCAACCCGACCTCGCCGCTTGCCGCCGCGAGTTCCGCCGCCATCCCGGCGCGCAGCACGGCCGTTCCGCCAAGCCTCACCGCTGGCGTTTCCGCACGCAGGGAAACCGCCAACGCTAACAACAGGATTCCGGCCAGCACATTCTTCATTGTTAATTCCCCATTATAAATTAATTTGAACTCATGTCCAAACTCATCGTCATCACCGGCGCCACTCGCGGACTCGGCCTCGCACTGGCAACAAACTTCGCTGTTAGCGGCCACACCGTCATCGGTTGCGGGCGCAACGCCGACGCCATCGCCGTCCTCAACGAAAAATTCGGCGACCCGCATTTGTTCCAGGCCATCAATGTCGCCAACGACAAGGAAGTGGCGCAATTCGCCGCGCATGTGCTGGAATCCTACGGCGCGCCCGATTTTCTCATCAACAACGCTGCCTTGATGAACCAGCCCAAGCCGCTCTGGGAAATTCCCGCCGCCGAATTCGACTCGCTAATGGCGGTGAATGTCAACGGCACCGCCAACCTGATCCGCCATTTTCTCCCGGCCATGGGAGCCAGACACAAGGGTGTCATTGTCAATTTCAGCTCCGGCTGGGGCCGCAGCACCGACGCTAATGTCGCGCCCTACTGTGCCAGCAAATGGGCCATCGAGGGGCTTACCCAGGCCCTGTCGCAGGAACTGCCGCCGGGCCTCGCCACCGTGGCACTGAATCCCGGCATTATCGACACCGACATGCTGCGCACCTGCTGGCCCGACGGCGCGGCATCGTTCCCCAATCCCGCCGAATGGGTGAAGAAAGCCGCCCCCTTCATCCTGAAGCTCGGTGCCAAGGACAACGGCAAGTCGCTAACGGTGAGCTGATTTAATCCCGCCAATCTGTCCCAACCCTGCCATCGGGCGGCATGGACCTTGCCTCAAGGTCGGGGTGACCCCGTCACGGGTCAAGGTGGACCCGGTGCCAAGGTCGGGCACGCCCCATCGCAGGGCGGAGATGACCCCGAGGCAGGGCAGGGCCCGCCCCGTCGCGGAGCGGAGCAGGACCCGGGACAAGGTCCGGTACGCCCCGCGACGGTTCCACAAAGCCCTCACCGCATCCCCTGCAAGACAGAATTGACGAAACGCCTTACAGCGTGAATAGTTTACCGATGATTTTACCGCTACCTCCGTTGCTCGCAAGCGATGGCATTTTCTTTGCGTTCGAACATTCCAACGTCGCGGGCAAAGGCGTCATCCTGCTGCTGATGATCGGCTCGATCTTCAGCTGGTCGGTGATGGTGGGCAAATTTGTCTACCTGCGCCGTGCCCGCCAGGAAAACCGCGCCTTCATCCGCCGTTACCGTAACTCACGCACCCCGCTCGACATTTACCGCGAACAGCGCCGTTACAGCGTGTCGCCCGCCGCCGCCGTCTACCAAGCCGGAGCCGGGGAGCTGGCCTTCAACCTGCTCGGTTCCGCCGAGGTCGATGAAACTTTCTCCGCGCGCATGCAAACCGCCAGCCCGGTTGATTCCGTGGCCATGTCCTCGGTGCGCTCCGCCATGGAACGCGCCGTCGGCGAGGAAGGCTTGAAAATGGAAGCGCAACTCATCTTGCTCGCCACCGCCGTTAGCGGCGCGCCGTTCCTCGGATTGCTCGGCACCGTCTGGGGCGTGATGGACGCCTTCAGCGGCGTCGCCCTCGCCGGGCAAGCCAGCCTCGCCGCCCTCGCGCCCGGCGTCTCCGGCGCGCTGATCACCACCGTCACCGGCCTCGCCGTCGCCATTCCCGCCATGTTCGGCTACAACTTCCTCATCACCTCGGTCAAGGAAACCACCGTGGAAATCGAGAACTTCGCCGCCGAGTGCCTGGCGGACTTTGAACACAAATATTTGAAGAACCGCGGATGAAACGCTTCTCCCAACGTAATCGCGGCGGCGCGGTGCTGGCGGAACTGAACATCACCCCGCTGCTCGACCTCTGCTTCGTGCTGCTGATCATCTTCATGATCACCACGCCGCTGATGGAGCAGTCGCTCGACGTCAAGCTGCCGCACGCCAAGGCGGATCCCTCCTACCAGCTCGACTCCAAGAACATCCTCAACGTCACCGTCAACGCCAAGGGCGTCATCAGCGTCGGCCGCGACACCCTGCGCTCGGTCGGCGAACTGGAAATTTTGCTCAACAAGGAATTGCAGAAAAATCCCAAGACCGTCGTCGCCCTGCGCGCCGACAAGGATTTGCGTTACCAGGAATTGGTGGATGTATTGGACGTCGTTCGGCGCTCCGGCGCGCCGCTCGGGCTGACCAATCTTCCCGACGCCAAAACCGCCCGATGATTTCCCACAAAATATCGAGGAAGACCATGTTCTGGGTGTGCGTCGCGCACGTCCTGGTCCTGCTGTTGGCAATATTTCTCGCGCATGTGCTGACGCCGACCCCGCCGCCGGAAAAGCTGATCATGGTCAACTTGGGCAATGAAGAAAACGTCAATCCCGCCGAGGGACGCGCCAGTGCCAAGCAACGCGGCCCGGCCAATCCCAACCCAAATCCGCAACCCGCGACAGCTCCGCCAACCCCGACACCTCCCCAGCCTCAGCCCACGCCCCCTGTCACCCCCCCGCAACCTACGCCTCCACAACCGCCGGTCGTCCAACCAACACCGACCCCGCCGGAACCCGTGGTAAAAAACGACTTTCCAACCGAAACCACGTCTCCTCCCAAACCGAAACCGACCAAAGTCAAGGTGGAGGCCAATCTTAATCCCGTCAGCCGCTCCAATACTGTCAAGGCCAACACCAGCACCACGGTTCAACGCTCCGCCAGCAGCAGTTCCAGCAATGGCATCAGTGCCAGCACGGTTGAACGCTCCCTGTCCAACGCCCTTGGCGGGGGCGGCGACCCAACTGCCGGTGTTCCCGGTGGACGCGGCCCGGACGGTTCACCCGGTTCCCGCACCGGCAATCCCAACGGCGACTGGTATCGCACGTTGATCAAGAACACCATCGAACGCCGCTGGATGAAACCCCAGTCCACCAATCCCAACCTGACCGCCACGGTCAGGATTCGCGTCCTCGCCGATGGCACCATCGAATACCTTGGCCTTACCTCCGGCTCCGGCGATACTGAAATGGACAATTCCGTCATTAGCGCCGTGCGCAATGCGGGCAAAGTATCCATGCCGCCGCCCGATGGATTTCCCAAGCCCTACGAGGACACGGTAATCTTCCGCCTCAAGGGCGATATGTAACGAACCTCCGACATATCCTTCTGCCCCACTCGTCCTGAGCTTGTCGAAGGGCGACAAAACCCAAGAACAAATTCCACCCTTCGACAGGCTCAGGGTGAACAGAATGGTGTTTTTCGAAAAAAGCTGATTAACGCCGCAGCCAGCGGAAGCAATTCCCGGCGCACCAGCACAACGGCAGCACCGTCACCAGCCAGGTCAACAGCACGATCGCCACGCAGATCGCGTAAGTAATCCAGATGGTTTGCACCTGCGCTTCATAGGCTTGGTATAACAGATAATGTCCCGGCAGATTTGCCAGAAACACGTATTTCAAGATCGCGGAGGCCAGCCGGAACCACTGCTGGTCGCCCGGCGCTGTCAGTGCGAAGATCAGCCACACCGTGCCGAACGCCAACAGCGAAAACACGGGATGAACCAACGACAACCAAAACCAGCGCGGGAGTTTTTTCATGATTAGCGTTCCGTCAATTTCCTGATCGCATGCTGCACCAGTTGCACGTCCAAATCCAGCCCGATCACCACCAGACCCGTTTCCGCCACCTCGCCCTCGTAGCGCCAGACACTCAGCTCGCTTTTACCGACCTGGTGCACCACCTGCAATTCATCCGGCGCGGAAGTAAACCGCACAAATCCCTTCACCCGGCAAACCCCCTCGGGCATTGACTGCAAAACCTTTTCCAATTCTTTCCGCGCAACCGGGCGCCGCAACGGGACAAAGAATGCCTTCATCGACACATGCCCGCCGGAACCCGCCAATGTTGACCAATCCCGTTTCCCGCCGTTGGCGTCCGGCAATTTCACCTTGCCGAATTCGCTTTGCAAAATTTCGCCGTTGGCGTTCCAGCTCCTGACCCGCTTTTTAATGTCGTCCAGTTGCCTGGCGGATACCTTGTCGGTCTTGTTGATGATGATCACGTCGGCCCACTTGGCCTGGTCCTCGTGCACCCAACGGTTGATAAACCAGCGCGGGAAATTTTCCGCGTCCACCACATAAATGATCTGGCGAATCTCAATCCTGCCAACCAGCTCCGTATTGGTCAGACAATCCAGCAAATCCTCCAGATCCGCCACGCCCGAGGCCTCGATCCAGACCTGCTCAAGATTGGCATCGGCGGCATATTGTTTCAGCTGGCTAATCAACTCCTGCGGAGTCACGCAACACGCGCAACCGCCGGTCAACGCCGCAATACGCGCCGCCTTGCCGCGGAACAGCTTGGCATCCACATTCATCGGCCCCGCGTCATTGATGATCAACGCGGTTTTTTGCCGGGGAAAATTTCCGTCGCTAATGACGCGCTCCAACAAGGTGCTCTTGCCGCTGCCGAGGAATCCCGCCACCAAATAAACCGGCAAGGCCTTCATGGGTTCAGAAAATGATGACTTCGCCATTAGCGGTACCGATGGCCACCAGTTTGTCATCGGGCGACCAGCGTACCGGCCCGACTTCCGCCGTGCCAATGAAAGCGGCCAGCGGTTCGGGTTCGCCATTGGCGTCCCAAATCATCAAATTGCCGTCCTTGCCCCCGGCGGCAAACACATCGCCACCGTGCCGGAAACGAATCTCGGTCACATTCTGGCTGTGCGCGCCAAACATCTGCGGCGCACGCCCGTTCGGCCCCTTGCCGGAACAATCCCACAGCAGCACATCCATGCCGTTGCCGGTGGCCAGCCACTTGCCCGTGTGATTCCAGTCCAGCGTGCGGATTTTTGCCTGATAGCCCGGCATGTGCAAATGCTCGCCGCTGTTGGCGTCCCAGATATGCACCGCGTTTTCCTGACTGCCGCCGCAAACCCAGTGACCGTCCGGGCTCCAGCGACAATTCCACATCGCACCCTTCCACTCGTAATTCCTCAGCTGCTTGGCGCTGGCGCCGTGAAATACATACAAACCGCCATAGGCCGCGGCCAAGACCATCGCGCCATTCGGATACCAGCAAAGATCGGTGATCGTGGTGTTGAGCGGCTCGCTCTTGGTGATCAACTTCCCCTCAGCGTTCAATAGCAACAATTCCTTGCCATTGGCGACCGCCAGAACTTTCTCCTCTTTGTCGTCGATTTTTACCGGCTGCGAACTCCAGGCCAGCTTTTCCAGCCAGGCTTTGCCTGCCTTGTACTCCCACACCTTTTCCCCATTGGCCCGCCAGGCACGGACCAAGCCGTCCTGTCCGGCGCTAACCAGCAAGTCCTGGTCAAGATGCCAGGCCAGCGTTCCCATGCCGTTGGCGTGGGCGCTAAAGGTGAGCACATCACCGCCTTTTTTCGGAATGATACTGACCTTGCCGTCAATGGTCGCCGCCGCCAGCAATTCGCCATTAGCGGCCCATTCCAACGCCACCACGCAATCACTCAACCGCGTTTCCCACGCGGGAGTCAGGCGTTTGGTCTGCAAAGCTTTCTTTTCTTCTGTCATGGTCGTAGGGGCAGGGCTTGCCCTGCCCTCGTGGCTATATTCTGTGATATTGCAAGGGCAGGGCAAGCCCTGCCCCTACGTTGTTTTGTCAAACCACGCAGGCGCGGAAGCCCTTGTTCAATTCCTCGCGGTCCAGATCCTTGCCAATGAACACCAGCATGCACTTGCGCGCCTTGCCCTTGGAATTTTCCTCCGGCTTGGCATCCAGCATCATGTGCACACCCTGAAACACCACGCGGTTTTCCTGGCCCTTGATGGTGAAGATGCCCTTCATGCGGAAAATATCCGGGCCTTTTTTCGCCAGCAATTCACTTAGCCACTTGTTCAGCTTCACGCCGTCGACTTCGCCGTGGTGCTCGATGCCCACCGACTTGATATGCTCGTCATGCTCGTGATGATGGTGGTGGTGATGTTCATGGTCACAATCCGGGCCGCATTCATGCTCGTCATCATGATGGTGATGATGATGCTCGTGGTCGCAATCGGGACCGCACTCGTGATCGTGGTCATGGTGATGGTCGTGTTCGCCCTCGAGAAAATCCGGGTCATCCTTGGTGATGCGGTCGAGATCAAACGCGCCGATGCCGATCACCTTGTTGATGGCGATATCGGAATTCTTGGTGCGATAAAAGGTCGCCAACGGATTGATGCCTTTGACCCGGCGTTCCAAGGCATTCACTTCATCCGTGGAAACCAAGTCGGTCTTGTTCAGCAAAATAATGTCAGCAAAGGCAATCTGCTCCTTCACCTCGGGACTGTCGTCGATGTGCTGCAACACGTGCTTGGCATCGACCAAGGTCACCACCGCGTCCACCAGCAGCGAATCTTTCAGGTCCTCGTCGACAAAAAAGGTCTGGATCACCGGGCCGGGGTCGGCGAGGCCGGTGGTCTCGATCAGGATATGGTCGAACTTGTCACGACGCTTCAGCAAATTGCCGAGCACGCGGATCAAGTCACCGCGCACGGTGCAGCAGATACAGCCGTTGTTCATCTCGAAGATTTCCTCGTCGGACTGGATCACCAGCTCGTGGTCGATGCCGATCTCGCCGAATTCATTCTCGATCACCGCAATGCGTTTGCCGTGCTGTTCGGTCAGGATGCGGTTGAGCAGGGTGGTTTTTCCCGCCCCGAGGAATCCGGTCAGAATGGTCACCGGAATGCGTTTTGCGTCGTTCATATTAAGTCAATTTAGACCAGATTCTTGAATATTCGAATTCCTACTCGCTAATGATCAGGCCATCGTCAGCCGCCTCGCCACCGGTTTCGGCTGGCGTCTCGGCCGGATTCTCCGGCTTCACCTCGACTTGTTGCACCGTCTTGGCTGTCGCCTCGGCTTTTTTCTGCGCGGCGGGTTTTTGCGCCGCCTCCATGCGACCGTTGGCGAATTCCAGCACATGGCCCTGATGGATCAGCCAGTGCAAGTCGGTCAGCACCGCCTGCTGTTCCGGCGTCAATTCGGGAACGGCAGCCGGTTTTGCCTCGGCTTCGGCAGTTGCCGCTTCCGCGGGCTTGTCGTTAGCGTCCTGCTTCCGGACCGGCGCCAGGGCCGACAGCAATTTCCTGCGGTTGCATTTCTTGTGATTGGCGTTGAGAAATTCCACGATGCGCTTGATGCCGTCCGAGACCGGCGCGGCTTCCAGGTCGAGATACTTCGGCCGCGCCACGTTGACGTGGGTGACGGCTTTGTTGACCTTGAAAAATTGCAAGCCCTGCGCCGACAATTGCTGGCTCAGCTTGGTGGCGAAAGGCAGCGGGAAACGCTTCAACTGGTCCCAGTCGCGGCGGATCAAGCGCTGCAACCCGTCGCAGGCCAGGCGCCGGCTCGGCACGCCGGGCACCACACAGGATTCCACCCGCTTGATGATGTAATCCTTGTGCACCTCGCGGAAATGCTTGTTCACCTCGTCGAGCGACGCCAACCGCAAGGGTTCCGCCACATTCAGACAAACGTATTCGGTCTTGAAGCTCTGCTCCTCCAGCCATTGCTTGAGCAATACCTCGTCCTTGCTGATCTTCACCCGCGTCTTGAACGCCTCGAACGGCATGCGCGAAAAACGTTCCTCATGCAAACGCAGCAGGGCGGCCTGATAGCCGTGGTAATTCGGCGGTCCCAATACCACGCCGCTGATGCCGCATTGCGCAACAAAGGTATACACACCCTTCGGCGGCTCGGTCGGTGTTTTCTCCGCCTGGTAGAACGTGGCCAGGTGATTTTTCAACACATGCAGCACCGCCTCGTTTTCCTTAGCCCAGGGCGATTCATCCAGCGCGCAAACAAACAGCGACTGCGAACTCTTGGTCGGCTTCAACTCGACGTTGTAACATTCGGCCTTGTCCAGCAGCAGTTGCGCCACCTGGAACAAGGGATAGGCACGGCCGGCCTGCTTGATTTGTTGCGCGAGGCGAATCACGCCTTCCTCCGCCGGGATAAAATTGGTCTGAATGTCCGGCAACGGCGCGGGTGGTTCGCGATGTTCCACACGCTGCTCGCGGCGGTCATCACCGCGACGTCCGCCCGGTTTGCGGTCACGCAGACCGCCACGACGCCCCTGTCCTTGCCCCTGCGGACCACGTTGTTCACGACGCGGACCGCGGCGGTCACCGGACCGCTCATCGAAACGGCGCGGCGGCCTGTCGTCGCCACCGCCGCCGAATTTCTTCACCAGCTGCTGTTCAATCTTGTCCTGCGCCCAAGCGGGCTGGAACAGTTTGTCCAAATCGAGATCAAAATTTTCGTTATTGCTCATAAAATCGGGTCGCATGCCTCAAGACATGGGAATCCAATCTAGCCGTTGGACGCGGTGTTCGACAATGTAAATTGCGGCAGACCGGCCCGGTCAGCGTTTGTCCTTGGCGGCCTTGAAAACCAGGAATACCAGCAGCACGGCGACATTGACCAGCACGATGGTCGGCCCGGTCGGGCTGTTCAGGGTATAAGAAGTCAACACCCCGCTAATCGCCGCCAGCAAACCCACCACCGGCGCTAACAGCAAGAGTTGCTTAAAGTTGCCAACCGCCAGCCGCGACGCCGCGGGCGGGATCACGATTAGCGCGCTTAACAGCAGCGCACCGAGCATTTTCAGGCAAATCGTCACCGTGGCGGCAATCACCAGTGCGAACAGGTAATTCAGCCGTTCCAACTTGATCCCCTGCACCCGGGCCAGATCCGGTTGTAAAATCCCCAGCGCGTAGGCCTTCAGGTTCCACAACAGGATTCCGGCGACACCCACCGCCAGCAGCAGCTGGATGAGGATATCCTGCGACGAATTGGAATAAATGCTGCCGAACAAAATCGCATCAATCAGCCGGTACTTGCCGAGGGCGCTAATGATGACATATCCCAGCGCCACGCTGCCGGTGAAGCTAAAGGCGATAATGGTGTCGGGCCGCAGCTTGGTCCTTTCAAACAAATAGGCCATCAGTGTGGCCAGCAGCATGCTGAAGATGAACACGAACAACATCGGGTTCAATTCCCATTGCAACAAATCCTGGCACAAATAACCCAGCGCCACCCCGGTCACCGCCGCGTGCGCCAGCGCGTCGCTGAAAAACGCCATGCCGCGCAAGGTCACAAACACGCCGAGAAACGCGCAGGTCGGCCCCAAAATTGTCGCGGAAACCAGCGTGTTCCGCATGAACTCAATATGCCAAAAATCCATAATCATCCCTACGCCCTGGCCCGGAAGTCCCGGCCGCCCAGGGCGTAAAATTCCTTCAAATAATGTCCGTGCAACACATCGCCGGCACCGCCAACGGCGCACACCTCGCGGTTCAGGCAGCACACCCGGTCCGACACCAGCTGCACCAGATGCAGGTCGTGCGAGGCCATCAGGATGGTTAGCGACTCCTCATTGCGCAGATGGCAAATCAACCGTTCCAGCATGTGCGTGCCTTCATGGTCGACCCCGGTCGAGGGTTCGTCCAAAATCAGCATCTTCGGGTTACGCAACAACGAATAGGCGATCATCACCTTTTGGAATTCGCCGCCCGACAATTCATGCAGGCCGCGCCTGGCCAAGTGTCCGCCGTCAAGCAGTTCCAGTTTGGCCAGAGCCGCTTTGCGTTGCGCCGTGCCGCTAAACCAGAAACGTTGCTTGGGCAGATTCAAGGTCAACAATTCCATCACCGAAAACGGCATGTTGCGGTCCAATGCCGCCATTTGCGGCACATAACCCGTCGTCTCCCGGCTGAAGCCCTCGCCAAACACGATCTCCCCCGCCGCCGGCTCGATCAGGCCGAGCGCCACCTTGAAAAAGGTCGATTTGCCCGCGCCGTTCGGCCCGATGAGCGAGAGGATTTCCCCCCGCCGCACATCGAGGTCGACATGATTCAGCACCAGTTCGCCGCCGTAGCGGACCGACACTTGCTTCACTTGCAGGGCCAGGCGTTCCGGCCCTTTCAGGCTGGCCAGATCAAACGCCAACGGCGATTTATTCACGGTTTCCATGCTTTTTCAAAGGAGGCCAGGTTGTCCCCCATCCGCTTAAGATACGCATTCGCGTCCGGCGTGCCAATTTCCAAAGTGTCAATTTCGCTAACCGTCGCCCCGGTCTGTTTCGCCACTTCCGACAACAATTTCGGCGAATAACCATTCTCCGCGAAGATCACTTTCACATGGTTCTTCTGGATCAGTTGCACCAGCGACTTTAATTCGCCCGGCTTGGGGTCCTGCTCGGGGAACTGCGCGATGCAGCCTAGGTAATTGAACCCGTAACGCTTGGCGAGGTAGGGAAAGGCGTCATGAAAGGTCACCAGATTCTTGTTAGCCAGTTTGTCCATCGCGCTGCGGTAACCCTCGTCAAGTTTCTTCAGCTTGACCAGATAAGCCTCGGCGTTCTTTTTGTAGGCGTCGGCATTCTTCGGGTCGGCCTGCACCAGGGCGGCAAGGATGTTTTCCGTCTGCCGCTGCGCCAATACCGGATCCAGCCACACGTGCGGATTCTTGTTGCTGCCGTCGTTGGCTTCTTCCTCTTCCCGCGCGCTGCCCTTGAAAAATTCCTTCGGGTTGTCCATCAGGGAAATTCCCTCGCTGGTATTGACCACCTTCAATTTCGGATTGCCCGATTTCTCCAGCAAGCCCTTCAGCCAGATTTCCAATCCCGCGCCATTGGCGATGAACAAATCCGCCGCCAACACCTTTTTCACATCGGAAGGCTTGAACTCATAATCGTGCGGATCGGCGTCTTTATCGATGAACATTTGCACATCCGCCAGATCGCCAGTAATCGACTTGGTATGCGCGTACATGGGCAAAAAGCTGGTTAAAACCTTCAGTTTTTCCGCCGCCCCGGCCGAACCGGCAAAGACCGCACACAACAAGAGAACACTCGATATCCTGCATATTTTGTTTTTCATATTGAGAATTGATTATCAATAACATCCCGCCTTGGCAAGTATTAAATTTCGTCCATTCACTTATTTCCGTTGAAATTTTGTAGGGGAACCGCTTTTTCTGCGTTAAATTGTCCGCGTGAAATCCGAAGATCTGGCCCGGGTACGAACGGGTGTTTACGCGCAAATCATCCTGTACAATGACATCATGCTGTCGGGTTACATCGGCAGCGACCCCGCGCAGCCGGAACTCCTGCGCTTCGACAGCTTCCTGCCCAACGACTACGGACAGCTGCAGGAAATCTCACTCAAGCTCGAACCCGGGGACCTGATCAACGTGCACATCCTGCACGATCCGCCGGAGTTCAGTGACACCGAGGGCAACAATGTGCGCCTGCCAAACGGCTTTTTCCCGCATCTGAAGTAACGAAATGTCAATCCGTGCATTTTGGGATTTGCAATTAATACCGCTGACGTTACCGTGCTCATTCAGCCTATGGACAAAGCCATCGACATCCTGCTCAACGCCGACCAACATCTGGGCGTCTTGGTAGAACAATACGGCTTGTGGGTTTACGCCATCCTGTTTCTGATTGTGTTTTGCGAAACCGGCTTTGTGGTCATGCCATTCCTGCCCGGCGACTCCCTGTTATTCGCGGTCGGCGCGCTGGCGGCGGTGGAAGTGCTCAACATCTTTGTCGCCGTGCCGCTGTTCATCTTTGCCTCGGCGCTGGGCAGCAACCTCAATTACTGGACCGGCCGCTGGATCGGCCCGCGCGCCTTCCATTTCCCGAAATCCATGTTGTTCAACCCCTCCCACCTGCAGAAAGCCCACGGCTTCTACGGCAAATACGGCTCCGCCATGATGCTGTTCATGCGCTTCGTGCCGGTGGTCCGCACCTTCGGCCCCTTCGCCGCCGGCGTGGCGGCGATGGATTACCGCAAATTCCTGCTTTACGACAGCCTCGGAGCCTCCTCCTGGGGCAGCACCGTCACCTTGCTGGGATTCTGGATTGGTGGTACCGTGTTCGGCAGCTAACCATGATCGCGCAAACCAACTCCTTCACCATCGCCACCCGTGGCAAAGGCACCTACGACATCACCGAACAGGTGCGCGAATTCGTCGCCACCAGCGGCGTGCGCGACGGCATCGTCACCGTGTTCGTGCAACACACCAGCGCCAGCCTGGTGATCTTCGAGAATGCCGACCCCACCGCGCGCGCCGACCTGCACTCCTTTTTCGAGCGGCTGGTTCCCGAGGACGGCAAGGGCTACACCCACACCGCTGAGGGCCCCGACGACATGACCTCGCACCTGCGCATGGTCCTCACCCGTACCTCCGAAGTCATCCCCGTCAGCAACGGCGAACTCTGCCTGGGCACCTGGCAGGGCATCTACCTGTTCGAACACCGCCGCCAACCCTACACCCGCAGCATTGTGCTGAATGTGCTGGGGGATTAAGCATTCACCGCAGAGGCGCGGAGAGTGCAGAGAAAACACTTTTTAAAAGTGGGTTAATTGAGGCGCTAACCACCAAATGAAAATCTCCGCGTTCTCTGCGGTGAACAATTTGCTCTTAATCCAGCGTGGTTCTGTAAAGTTTCGAACCCAACGCCACCACCACCAACGTAAACAGCAGGATCGGCCAGAGATGGTCGGCGGTCTCAATGATGCCGTTTCCCTTCAGCATGATGCCGCGCACGATGCGCAGAAAATGCGTCATCGGGAAACAACTGCCGATGTATTGCGCCCATTGCGGCATGCCGCGGAACGGGAACATGAATCCCGACAGCAGCAACGACGGCAGGAAGAAAAAGAAGGTCATTTGCACCGCCTGCAATTGGGTCCTCGCCAGCGTGGAGAACAGGATGCCCATGGTCAGGTTGGCGATGATGAAAAAAAACGCCGACACCAGCAGCAGCACCACGCTGCCCAGAAACGGCACGCCGAACAACAACCGCGCCATGATCAGGATCAGCGACACCTGCATGTAACCCACCAGGATGTAGGGCACAATCTTGCCAATCATCACCTCGATCGGTTTGGCCGGGGTCGCCAGCAGCGCTTCCATCGTCCCGTGTTCGCGCTCGCGGGTGATCGCCATGCCGGTGATCATCACCAGCGTCATGGTCAATACCACGCCGAGCAAGCCCGGCACCACGTTGTATTGCGACAAGGCCTCCGGGTTGTACTTGGCCTGGATGCGTAAATCCACCGGCGACGGCACATAGTCGCCCATGTTCGCCCCGCCTTGCAAATCCCGCTGCCACACCGTGGTCACCAGTGTATTCATCGCCGCGAAGGCGTTGCTCATCGCCGTCGGGTCGGAGGCGTCGGCCTCCAGCAACAAGTGCGGACGGTCGCCGCGAATCAGGTCGCGCGAGAAATGCTCGGGGACATGCAGCACGAATTGCACATCTCCCAACTCCAGCATTCGCTTCGCCTGCGCCTCGGTCGGGCGGCCCGGCAGGAATTCAAAGTACGGCGAATTTTTCATCCCCGTCGTCAGAGTGCGGATCAACGGCCCGTTGTCCGCCGACACCACCGCCGTCGGCAGGTACTTCGGATTGGAATTGATCGCGTAGCCGAAAATAATCAACTGGATGATCGGGATCCCCACCATCATGGCGAAGGTGGTGCGATCGCGGCGCATGTGGATGAACTCCTTCGACAGGATCGCCACGAAACGCTGCCAGACTGTCGAGCCGGTTTTCATGGCAGTCTCCCACCCCGCTCATCCTGAGCTTGTCGAAGGATGACAACACCAAATGAGCGTAACCCATGCTTCGACAAGCTCAGCATGAACGGCGAATGAATTACGTTATCCGCAAAATGATTCATGCGTAATTATCCTTCGCCCGATTCATCAGTTCAATAAACACATCCTCCAGCGCCGGTTCCGACTTCTCCCATTGCCAGTCGTCCTTGGCATATTCCGCCGCCACCCGCTCCAGCAATGCGGTATCGCGGCTGAACACATGCAGCTTGATGCCGAACGGCACCACCTGCAGCCCCGGATACTTGCCGTCCAGCAACGACACCAGCTTCTGCATGTCGCCGCCGGTCACGCAGTAAGTGTGCAGGCCGCTGTTGGCCACCACCTCCGCCACCGTGCCGTTGACCATCAGATTGCCATAGGCCAGATAGGCCAGGCGGTCGCACTGCTCGGCCTCGTCCATGTAATGCGTGCTCACCAACACCGTCAGCCCCTCCTGCGCCAGCTTGTGAATCTCCAGCCAGAAATCACGGCGCGCCTTGGGATCGACCCCCGCCGTCGGTTCGTCGAGCAGCAGCAATTGCGGTTTGTGCAGCAAGGCCGCCGCCAGCGCCAGCCGCTGCTTCCAGCCGCCCGACAACTGGCCCGCCAGTTGCTCCTTGCGATTTGCCAGGCCCAGCCGTTCCAGCGCCGCGTCCACCACCTGCCTGCGGCCGGGCATGCTGTACACCCGCGCCATGAAATCCAGGTTCTCCTCAATGCTCAGATCCTGGTACAAACTGAACTTCTGCGTCATGTACCCCACGTGCAGCTTGATCTCGTCCGACTGCGTCAGTACGTCATAGCCCAGGCAGGTCCCGCCCCCGCCGTCCGCCTTCAACAAACCGCACAGCACCCGGATAAATGTCGTCTTGCCCGAGCCGTTCGGCCCGAGAAAGCCGTAAATCTCCCCGCGTTGGACACTGATGTCCACGCCGTTCACCACCGTCTTGTCGCCAAAACGCTTGGTGATCCCCCGCACATCAATGACCAGTTCTTTGTTCATTCAAATAAATTTTCAACGCAGAGACGCGGAGGCGCAGAGCATTTTTAATTTGGGTATTCGTGTTAGCCGCATCTTGATTGGAAAATAAATTGTGTTTAACTCCGTTTCTCCGCGCCTCTGCGGTTAATTACCTGCCTCTAAAAGCACCACCTCCACCGGCTGCCCCGGATACAGATGCGGCAGGGCCTCCTTGTCTGGCCGGACCTCGATCATGAAGGTCAAGTCCCCGCGCGTGTCGTTGCTGTAGATCACCGGCGGGGTGTACTCGGCGTTCGACGACAGATAATTCACCCGCCCATAATAGTCCTGATTCGCCCCGTACACCTTGAGCTTCACCCGGCGGTTCAGCACGATGCCGTCACGCTGCCTGGCGTCGGCGAAGAAACGCACCTTGATGTTTTCCGGGGGCAACAGGCAGACAATCGGCTTGTTGGCCGGCACATATTCGCCCACCACATACAAGGTGTCCTGCACAAAGCCGCTGATAATCGAGTTCTGCGTCTTTTGCTGGATCTTCCACCGACCCTGCACCACCGCCTGCTCGGCGGAACGCTGGTCGCTCACATAAGTGTCGTAGTCCTTGCGCGACATCGCCCCCGAGTCCACCGAGGCCTTGCCACGCGCCAGGTTCTGTTCCGCCAATAACAACCGCGCCTCGTCCTGCGCCAGTTCCTCCCGCTCCGGGCTCAGGTCCAGACGGAACAGCCTGTCGCCCGCCACCACCTGCTGCCCGCGTTGCACGCACAACTCGTCCAGCCTGCCGCCCACCGGCGACGCCACATAGACGTACTCGCCCTCCACGTAACCCTGGAAATGCCCGATGCTCCACGGCGCCCACTCCAACAGCGCCGTCACCACCGCCAGCAACAGCGCGGCGGCAATGACCTTCCACTTGTGTTTCTTGATGAATTCCAACGGATGCGACTCGCTCATGACTTCCTCCCGTTCCAGCCGTTTTGCAACAGCGACACGATATGCCGTTCCAGTTTCGTATTATCCAATTCCACCGCCCCCGGCAAGCGCCCCCACACCTTGCGCGTCGCCAGCAGCATCAGGGTCAGCCCGAACACCGACACCACCGCCAGCAAGGGCTGCAACTCCCGGTTCATCCGGCCCGCGCGCTGTTCCCTCGCCACCGCCTGCGCCACGCCCTGCAACTGCTGCACCGGAAAATGCTTCATCAACCGTTCGCGCAACAACCCGCTCTCGTTCAACACTTCCTTCACCCACAGGTTCGGCAGCCACGGCAACTCCTCCGTCGCCGCGATCACCCGGCGGATCAACAGCCCCAGCAATAGATCAGCATCCTTGGGTTGGGTGGGTTGGAAATCCTCATCCTCGTGCCAGACCAGGTCGCGGAAACGCAACACCCGCTCGAGGAACACCGCGTCGGTCAACTGCTCGCGGTTCTTGAAATAATAATGCACCATCGCCCCGGTCACCCCGGCATGCCGCGCGACTTGCGCCACCGTGGTCGCCGCAATGCCCTGCTCCGCGTATAACCCCACCGCCGCATCCAGCAGCTTCCCGCGCACATCGTCGCCCGCATCCACCACCGGCCGCCCCCGCCGCCTGCCCCTCGCTGGTTTTCTGGTCTTCACGGCATAATTAATTAAATGATTAATTAATTATGTCAAAACAGAAAACCCGGCAATTGATTCACCGCGAAAAATGCCTGGGTAAGGGCAAGGCGGCATTCCGGCGTCGGTCACTTCTTATTGAAGCGACCGATAACGAGCACCAGACAGCGCGACAGAATCAGGATGGCCGCGACCACCAACAGTACATCGGGCAGGAAACCCGTGGCGCGACCAGTCAACAAGCCGAGCAGCCACAGCGCAATCAGCACAATCACGGCAATATAGAGTAACATAGGGTTGCTTTCCCAAGCACGGAATCAGGCCAATTACCCGGCGCTTTTGTTGATGTTTCTGAGATGGGCATAGCCCACCAGGCGTCCCCCCTCCTCGTCCCAAAGCCGGAACTTGAACGACTTCAGGCTGGAAAGCAGGGTGACAGGTTTGACACTTTGAAACAGGGCGTGGGCGTTGTGGCAAGCCTCCAAATTGTAGTTGGGGATGCGGGTGCTCAAATGATGGATATGGTGATAACCAATATTGCCGGAGAACCACTGCAAGATCCGCGGCAGTTTGTAAAACGAACTGCCTTGCAGGGCCGCGGCGGTGTGATCCCAAGCTTCGGTTCTTTCCCAGTACACATCCTCGAACTGATGCTGCACGTAAAACAGCCAGATGCCTGCGGAACCGGCCACCAGCACCACGGTCATCTGGACCAACAAATAGGCCTTGAAACCGAGCAGCAGGCCCAGCGCCACGCCCATGACCACAATAGCCAGGTTCATCCAATGCACCGAGGCGCGTTCCCTCTCCCCGAGTTCGCGGGACGGAAAGCGTTGCAGCACGACGAATAAAAGCAACGGGGCGACGACAAACAGCATCACCGGATTGCGCGCCACCCGGTAAGTAAATTTCTTCCAGCGCGACGCGGCCAGATATTCCTGCACCGTCATGGTCCAGACATCGCCGGTACCGCGCTTGTCCAGGTCGCCGGAACTGGCGTGGTGGATGAAGTGCTGCCGGGTCCAGTGATGATAGGGCGTGAAAGTCAGCAAGCCGCAGATGAACCCGGTGATGCGGTTGGCCTTTCTGGATTTAAAAAACGAGCCATGACCGCAGTCATGGAAAATGATAAACACGCGGATCAGGAAAAATCCCGCCAGTACCGCCAGCGGCAGGGTGAGCCACCAGGAAATCCGCACGGTATATGCCATCAACGCCCATAACAAAAAATAAGGCAGCAGGGTATTGACCAGTTGCCAAACCGCCTTGCGGGTGGAAGGTCGCTGGTACTCGTGCACCAGTTCTTTCCAGGCGACCGGGTTAGCAACAGGCTTGGCGGATGAATGATCGGACATGCGATTGAATGCTCCTCGGGTGGGAAATGAAAATGGATGGTCTTTCTTGTTGGATACACCGGGCTTGGAGCTGCCTGCCTTTGAAGCTGGCAGCGATCCGAAACCCGGCGATCTTCAATGATTAACGGCTACCGCGATAACCCGCACCGGCACGATTGCCGCGATGACGGTCCGAAGAGCCGCTGCGTGCCTCCATCGGACGGGCTTCATTCACCGACAGATTGCGACCGTCGTGATTGCGACCATCCAGGGCCTCGATGGCCTTGCGGCCTTCCTCGGCACTGCTCATGGTGACAAAACCAAAGCCGCGCGGACGCTGGGTAAAGCGGTCCATCACCAGGCTGGCCTCGTTGACCGTGCCATGCTTGGCAAACAGCTCGTGCAAGTCTTGTTGGGTGGTTTCGAAGGATAAATTTCCTACATAGAGTTTCATATTATTTTTCTTTCTTGGTTCAGACCTTATGCCGACTATTGAAGAGCGTGCAACTAACACGCAAGGTTACCTTTGGGAGCGGACAAGCTAATAAACGGCCTGAGACACAACTGCTGGCTTCAGTGGGAAGCGATATGATCGATGTGTGAAACTTCGCACAGATTCCACCAAAGTAAAGGGCTATTTTGCGCCAAACCCCCTTGCCCGGCTCAACATAACACTCAACCCGCTGCCCCGGAACCGCTTGCCCGTCGGATTATTTCTAAGGCTGGAGTCATCGCGGGGCCCTTATTTACCGGAATACAACCCCACCACCGGGCGCCCCCGCCGTCTGCCACGGATCGTTTTCTTGGTCTTTACAGCATAATTAATTAAATGATTAATTATGGGCAGGAAATTATATCATTCGAGTATTTTTTTAAAGTCTCACTAATCCCATTTTTTTTAGCCAGTCTTCTAATTCCTCTGGCATCTTAGGTTCTGGATAACCGACTTTTTTTACCATTCTGATAATTCTATTTTTTCTTCTTTTCTTATCGTTCGGTAAGGTAATTGGTTTTGAATGTATTTGTTGCCAACTTTTAATGAATTCCTTCTCTGCTCCTTTAGAACGACTCAACTCAGCATCAAGTGTTGTTATAAGACGAAGGATAATATCAGAAAAACCTACTACCCCTCGAAGATTAACTTTTATTTTGGATCCTAAAACTACCTGATGATGTTTAGGAATTTCTTTGACTCCCAAATCACTAGTTGTCGCAATTGGCAAAAAATTTTTGTATGCATCAACAAGTTTTTGCCCCGCAATACCGCCTCCATGCATGTCGCAATTACGTAATTCTTTAAAGAATCGATAACATAGCAGAATTGCATCTAATTTTGCCAAAGCGTAGCGCCGGTCATTACAAAATGTTGAATAAAAATTTTTCTTCAAAACATCAGACTCTACAGATGTTAATTCATTAATTCCCGTTCTTATTCCTTTTGTTTTTGTGTTTCCATTTGATCCTTCAGGAAATTGAAGAGCTTTTACTAAATGTTTAATCTTAGAATCAAGATTAGTTAACACTTCTTCCAGCCAGCCCTCATAAATTGCTATGACATTTATTAATATAATTTTCGCAAAAATTTCTTTCTGTTGATCCCATGTATGCTCAATGCATGAACGCGTGTAGTTTACACCTGTAATATTTGTGCCTTCGGTAAAACGTGAGTCTAATTGCTTCACTGTTGCATGAGGTACGATTTGCAAATATCCTACTACTTGCCATCTAAGATTCCACATAGCTGCAGCTGTTGGCCATACAAAATCATATAAGTCCGTAATTGATTTATGTGCGTTACGCGTTGAATTAAAAAAATAAGATGGCATAGTTTTAGCCCTTCTTCGAATCGCGAATATCAATATGATGATAGAATAGAAGCATTCCAATTCTATTATCATTTATTCTTCAACATCTTTACGAGAATTTTTTGCGCTTGGAGTAAGCATACTAATGACTTTTTGTGCAGGCGTGGCATCATGATCATTCTTTTGATACACTCGCAACGGCTCTGCAGCTAAAATCTCTATTGTTTTTATAGATAAAAGGTTAAGTGCTGTTTGCGCGCGCGCTTCACTGATAGATTCCAAATGCTGCATATGATCATGGTATCCTTGAAAAGCCTTTGATGTTGCTTCTTTAAAAGCATAATCTTCCTGTACTCGCAGACTATTTCCATACTGAATCGCACTGAACCAACCCAACCAAATTAATGGAGCAACAAAAGGTAGTTTTTGTATGACAATTTCCCAGAGTGCTTTTTGTTCCACAAAGGTCATTTTTGTAATCCACCCACCAATAAAAATCAAACCTGCAATGGAAAGTATAAAGAACGACATCCACATTAGTTTCGTTTTTTCCATCGATTTTACTCGTCCACCGAATGCATGAGCCAACCCTGCACTAGCTGCTTTTGGTAAAATACCATCTATAACATCTTGTTGTTCTTTGGAGCGTAGACTCATTTGATTCAATGACTCTTGTTGCTGTTCTAATTGCTTTACCAAACTATTCACTTTTTGTAGTTGTTTAGCCAAAGATTCCTCTGTTGCTGCATACTTTGTTACGTGCTCTGTCAATAGACCCAGTTTCGATTGAGATTCCTCCTCTGCTTTTTTGATTTCTTCTAGTGAAGATTCGGATTCTGTTTTATTATCATTGATATCTTTTAATGCATTTGTCGCGGATTCTGCAATCTCTTCGGCTTTTTTAAGCTGTTCTAATTTTTGCGACAATTCCACTTGCGCAGTCCGTAGAACAGATAATTTTTCCGAGAATTCGAAAGAAAGCGAATTCAGTGTGTCTGTTTGATCACCAAATTTAAGCATCGAATGCATTGCCGATAGCGCTTGAACAATATAAGCAATAAAACTTGGTAAATGTGCATATTGCCCAGCTTGAACTTGAGTTAGAGCATTCAATGCACTTGATAGTGAGTTCGTAGCAAGTGCTTTCCCTGTGTGAAAAGCCGGGTAAAATCCTTTCGGAGTTTTTACTCTATTAAGGATAATTTGCAGAGTACCAATAGCCTCGTTTATTTGAGCCGTATTTAATCCTGCAAAATATGGGGCGACTGTTGGACTAGTGATTTGCGCGCTGCTCGCAACTGAATCCCACATGACTTCGATTTTTTGAAGAATTTCTTTAACCGAATCCATAATTTCTCCTTACATTCTTTCTTTAATGTCAATATTTCACAATTCGCTTATCAGATCAATTTTCTCTATACAGTAAAAATTCATCATCGATTTTTATCATTATTCACCTTAAATCATTCGGCGTCGAGAAGGTGTTGGAAGTCGCCCAGTTGTTGGCTTCGATGACGAAGAGGCCTTCGTCGTTGCCGAGGAAGGACTTGAAGTAGTCGCGCAGTTCGGAGGGGGTGGTGTTGTAACGCTCGAGGCACCAGTCGGATTCCAGCACGCGCACGGCCTTGAGGTTGTCGAGTTCCTCATACAGCTCGCGGTAATCGCGTCCGATGTTCAAGTCTAGGCTGAGGAAGTAAACGGCCATGGGATTCGTTCGCCTGTGTCAATTCGGCGCGGAGTGCGGAAGCCCGGCAGCAGTCCCCTGCTTTCCCATGTTTGCCGTGGATTGGTTCATCTCATCCTCACCCTGTTGGACTTGAAATCCCTAACATTCCACCATTCACCCCGTTTGTCAATTTTTTGCAGGATAGACGGTTGTTATAGATTCCCGGCTTATGGGGGTGTTAGCCGGATTTCTAAACAGGATTCAAGAAGGGCCGGTCAGGAAAGGATCAAAACCCCGGAATCCTTAAGCCCGCATCGACTCCTTAACCTCGTTTCCGTGCATTCGGGAAGGCAGTGGCTTTGACGGAGCTTACGGCGACCGTCTTGGCTTCGAGCTGGCTCTTCAGGGCATTGGCGGCTTTCAGGGCCTTGTATTGGGTAACGATGGGCGGCAGGGTCGGAGTCTCCTCTTCCATCATCTTGATAACCGAACCCACGCACTCGTTGATAAACGCATTAGTATTCTGATTGAGGTCATAAGACACCCGGCACACATCATCCACTTTGGCTTGGACGATGGAGACCATCAGCTTTTCCGGCGTTTTATACGGTTTCACGGCCCAAATCCTATTGTTTCTATACTTTTCTGAAAGAGTTATTGACTTTATTTAGTAAACTAAATAATCTGAATATACCTCGTATGGATTGCACTACCCTCCACGCTTCCCCGATGGCCCCTGAATTTGGCGTCGCCCGCCTTTATTCAGGGGTTTCGGTGGCGCACCCGGCTGCAAACTTTTGCAGGACCGCCCTGCGAAACCCGTTCCCCCATTTCTTCCTGCAAGAAATACCACTTCTGATGACAAGAAACACTGCTTCTTGCTGCAAGAATACCCGCTTCTTGTTACCAGAAGTACTGCTTCTTATTGCCAGAAACGCCCTTTCTTCCTCCAAGAAGTACCCCTTCTTGCGGCAAGAAACACCCTTTCTTGCGACCAGAAACGCCAACTTTTACCCACTAACAAGGAGATATGAAAGTGAATAATGGACATACAATAGCTGACTACATGCCGGGAGACGAAGACGGCCTGGTCAAATGGTTTGACAATTACTTCGCCAACCTGCCCGCCTATCTGACCACCTTCCAAATCGAGGAGCAGGATGTCGAGGTACAGAAAGGTATCTTCGACCACATCCTGCAAATTCGCAGTTACCTCAACACTATCGTCGATTACCGCAAGGGCATGACCGAGTTGAAGAACCAGCTGTTTTACAACCGTAACGGCAGTACGGTTCCGGTGCCCACGCCGGACAATCTCGGTTTTAGCGGCCTTGCCAGTATGCCCGGCGGCTTGGTCTGGCTGGTCGACCAGCAGAACAAGGAAAAGATTTTCCCGAGCCCCGCTTACAACGAGACCATCGGCAAGGACCTTGGCTTGATTCCGGTACCCAAGACGATACCCACTCCCGGCCAACTGATTGCCAACCCCACCATCACCTGCACCGGTCACAATGTAGAAATCTTCACTGTGATTCCGTCGCCTGCTGACAGCTTTGCCGTCTATGTGGACAAGCACGACGGCAAGGGAATGGGCTATGTGGACTCCAGCACCGCCTCGCACTATCCGCACAACACGGAATTGCCGGAAGCCGAAATCCTCTGGACTTACAAGATCGCCCTGCGGGTCAAACGACAGGAAAGCGGCACCGCCGCCTATGTCAACGTGCTGGTCAAACGCACCTGAAAACATGTCCAGCCATCAAAATTCCTTGAAAACCGTCTGTTTTAGCACCAGAAACAGCCGGTACACGCAGTTCATATATAAGACTATGCAGTTTGTATAATAATTTTTGCCTAAAGAACTATCACACTACACAATATTAGCAGATTGAATACAAGTTCTTATTAAAAATAAGAATTCATAACGGAAAGAGGAGTAAACATATGAAAACGATCCATAAACACAGAATAGGTATGCCCTTCAGTTGGCTGGCACTGCTATTGTTCGCACTGCTGCCTTCCAGTCATGCGGCCTTCACGATTAACACCGGCACCAATGTGGTCGCCGACGGCGGCAGTTCCGGCACGGCACCCTCCGGCACTTACAACAGCACGGCGGATAACAGTTATAACTGGTATGCCAACGGCGGCGTGATTACCGGGTCGTACTCGACCATCATCAACAGCGGCAATGTGTCGGGCACCGGCTCCGTCGCGGGCCTGCTCGCCACCGGCAGCGGATCACGCATCGACGTCACAAACCTCGACGTGCAGACCAGCGGTTCTCGCGGTCACGGTGTGTGGAGCGGCACCAACGGCACCATCAACATTAAAGATTCAACCATCAGCACCAGCGAATATGGCGGACATGCGTTGTATGCCAGCGGTTCGAACGCGGCCATCACCGGTTCCAACCTGCAAATCAGTGCAGGCGGCAAGAATGCCGACGGTGTTCTGGCAACAGGCGGCGGCGTGATTAATATCAACGACAGCCGCATCACCACACAGGGCGGCGTCGGCGTGGTGGTGGACGGCGGCATCTGGGCCTATGGCACGGAAGCCGACGCCAACGGCTCGACCATCCATGCCTCGGGCCTGGACGTCACCAGCGACTGGACGACCGGCGACAATTACCAGCACGAGGGACTGCTGGCGCAGAACGGCGGCAAGTTGTACATCGACAACAGCACTGTACGGGTTTCCGGCAGCAGCGGCTACGGCGTGGGGGCCTTGTTCATCGGCGCCTATGTCAGCGGCAGCAATCTGGATATCACCACTACTGGCAACAGCGGCCATGGTGCTTATGTTTCCGGCGCCTTGGGCAGTCGCAGCGGCATCATGGAACTCAGCGACAGCCGCATCACCACCAACGGCAGCAACTCCTACGGCGTGGCGTCGTCGGGTTCCACCGGATTATTCCGCGGTGACAACGTGACCGTCAACACCACTGGTGTGGGTTCCGGCGGCTTGCATGTCTGGCGCGGCGGGGCGATCGAGATGACCAATTCCCACATCACCAGCGAACAGTCGCACGGCATCATGGTGCAATACAACAGCGACGTGGACGATCCGACCCGCGTGTCGCTGACCGGCGGCAGCCTGTCGGCGGAGAAGGGCAACCTGGTGTCGGTATACTCGGTGGCGGAAAGCACGTCCTTCACCCACACCGAGATCAGCCTCGACAGCGTGGCCACCGCCAACGGTGACAACGTGCTGCGGGTGTACAATGCCGGCAGCGGCGTGGCCATCGACACCCAGGTGGATTTCACGGTGAAGAACTCGGCAATCAAGGGCGCGATCGTCACCGACAGTGGCGCCATCGCCGACGTGACCCTGGACAACAACACCCAGTGGAGCATCACCGGCGATTCGAACATGAACACTTTGCTAAACCAGAACAGCAACATCCGTTTTGACAGCAACAACGCCGGTTTCCACACCCTGACCACTGACAGCTACACCAGCAACGGCGGTAGCCTGACACTGAACACCGCGCTGGGCGATGACAGCTCGGAAACCGACAAGTTGGTCGTCACCGACTCGGTGAACGGCAGCACCACCATTATCATCAACAACAAGGGTGGCGCGGGCGGTCAGACCGTCAACGGCATCCAGGTAGTGGAAGTGGAATCCAACAGCCTCGCCGGTGATGAATTCACCCTTGGCAACAAGGTCGGCGCGGGGATGTACAATTACCTGCTGGACGTGCGCGACAACGGCGCCTGGCTGGTCAGCGACCGCAACAGCATCAGCGAGGGCGGTGGCGCGGTCCTGAACACCGCGGCGGCCCTGAGCGGATTCTGGTTCACCCAGTTGGACAATTTAAACAAGCGCATGGGCGAGCTGCGTTATAACACCCCCTCAAAGGGCAACCTGGTGGAAAACGTCTGGGTCCGCTCCTACGGCCAGCAGGCCAACATGAACCTCGGCATCGAGGGGGTCAGCGGTTTCAGTGAAACCCAATACGGCGTCGACTTCGGCACCGACAAGGCGTGGATATTCGACGACAATAATACCCTCTACACCGGGGTGTTCGCCGGTTACGGCGGCGCCGACCGCGATTTCCACAGCGGTTATGACGGCAGCACCGACAGCGGTTACGGTGGTTTGTACGGGACCTGGATCAACCAGGACGGCTGGTATGCCGACGCGGTGGCCAAGGGCCAGTACTTCAGCAGCAGCTTCGACGGCGACGACCATGGAAGTTATGACAGCGTCGGCGTGGGTGTCAGCTTGGAATTGGGACGGCAGTTCCGGTTCGCCGACGGCTGGTTTGCCGAGCCGAGCGTGCAGGTCGGCTATGTCCACCTGATGAATGACAATTACCGCACCCGCAACGGCATGGCGGTGGACCTGGACGACAGCGATGTGATCCAGTTCTACGGCGGTTCGCGTTTTGGGCGCAACATCAAGCTGGGCGACAAGGGCTGGCTGCAACCCTACGTGAAAGTGGGCGGCCTGCAGCAGGTCAGCAGCGGCGGCAAAGTGCGTGCTGACGACGGCCAATGGCGTCCGAACATCGACGGGGCCAGGGGCGTGATCGGCGCGGGCATCGTCTATCAACTCGACGACCGCAACCAGCTGCACCTCGAATACGAGGCCAGCTTTGGTGACAAGTATGACAAGCCCTGGGGATTAAACTTCGGCTACAGGCACCAATTCTAACGGATAAACCGCAGAGACGCTGAGACGCAGAGCTTGTTTTGATTTTAACAAAAAACCTCTGCGAACTCCGCGACTCGGCGGTGAATCTTCTTTTCCCATGAAAACAAAAGCCCGCGCAGGCAATCCCAATAGCCCCATCCCGGTACGGTTGGAGGCCGAACAGATCGAGTTGCTCGAGGAGTTCCAGGCCAAGACCGGGCTCGGCAAGTCCTTCATTATCCGCCGCTGCATTAATTATGCGCTGCGGAAATTCATTGATGATAAGGTGAACATCCTGACCCTGCTGGAACGGAAGTAAGCGGCAGGCCGGTTCCGTAATCCCGTTACTTCCCGCTCTTCCTTCCCTATCCTGCGTACTTCTTATTCGGATGATAATTCCGTGTGTGCAGAGGACGGCCTGTGCTCATACTCTCCTGAATCGCCCTATTTCAGGCCTGAAAACGGGTATTTCCTGTTGTTCGTCTACCCTTTCATGTTGTTGGCATAATATTTTTTGCCATATTGATTTTTGTATTACAAAATGTAAACATAATTAATACATATAGTTATTGTGAATAAGAATAATTAAACATGACGCGGATTGTGTTCTGGTCAGTTGAACCTCGGATTCAGGCACCGGTTCTGATCCGCAACAGCAAAGATCAATCCGGGCGGGGTCCATCCCCCGCCCCCAATGGAGAAAAAGCACATGAGAGAAAAGGCCAAACTAGACAGTAATCCGATTCCGGTTCGCTTGGATGAGCAGCAACTGGGATGGTTGACCCAATTGCAGGACACGACGGATCTCAGCAAGAGCTTCATCATCCGCCGCTGTGTCAACTATGCCCTGCAAAGATTCATCCACAACCAGGTGGATATCCTGACCTTGCAGGAAAAGCAATAAGCCCTTGCCGCCGGCCTTCAGCCGGTGAAGAGGAAGTTGCCGCCCCAGAATCCCAGCAAGATGAGCGAGGGGCTCCATAGCAGGGCCCCGATTCCGTCATAGAGCAGGAACTTGCGATAATCCATCACCCCCACCCCGGCGGTGAAGGGCGCAAAGGTGCGCACCACTGGCACAAAGCGGGTGAACAGCATCATGCCAGGACCGTACTTCCCGTAGAACCGGTGTGCCCGCTCGAGGTGCCGGGGGTTGAACAGCAGCGACTTGGGCAGGCGGAACGCGCGCGGCCCGATCCAGCGACCGATCCAGTAATTGGTATTGCTGCCGAGGAACGAGGCCAGCACGAACATCGGCACCACGATGAAAATATCCAGCAGTCCCGCCGCCGCGACCGCCCACACCGCCAGCAGCAGTGAGTCGCCCGGCAGAGCGGGCCTGATGATCAGTCCCGTCTCGCAGAACAGGATCAGAAACAAAATCACATAGACCCAGCCGCCATACTGGTCGATCAACCCGCCCAGATGCTGGTCGATATGCCCGAAGAATTCCATCAGCTTGTCCATGATAGCTGCTGGCACGCTAACCAGCCGCGCGGCAAAGCGCAAATCTAAAGGTAAAAACGATATTCAGCGCGCCATCAACGCGAACACGCCCCAGCCAAGGTATTCACGCGTGTAGGTGGCGTAGCGTTTTGGTTCCGAAGTCAGGTTGGCTCGAACTTCTTTCGCGAAGTCGTCTTCGGGATTCGCCTCGAGCCATCGGCGCATGGTGAGCCACTTGGCCGCCTCGTACCTGTCCCAGCCTTCCCGGTCGGCCAGGACCATTTCCACGACGTCGTAGCCCAGGTCGCCGAAAGACGCGAGAAGCTGCGGAAGCATGAGAAAGTCCGAGCTGGAATTGGCAAGGCAGCCCTTGGCAACGTCCTCCGTCGGCGGCAACCGCAACCAGTAGGGTTCACCGATGAGGATGATTCCTCCGGGGCGAAGACTCTTCGCCAGCAGTTCGATGGTGCCGGCGACTCCCCCGCCGATCCATGTGGCACCGATACAGGCTGCCACGCCGACCTTTTCACCGGTGACGTAGCTGGCAGCGTCGCCGTGGATGAACTCGACCCGATCGGCAACCCCGAGTTCCTCGGCACGGAGTTTCGCCTGCCCGGCGAACAACCGGCTCATGTCGATACCAATACCATTGATTCCGTGATCGCGCGCCCAGGTGCACAGCATTTCTCCAGAACCGCTGCCGAGATCGAGCACACGGGTTCCCGGTTCCAGGCGCAACGCCGCGCCGAGAGTGGCGAGCTTTTCCGGGGTGAACGGGTTATGAATGCGGTGGGCGCTCTCGGTAATATTGAAAATACGGGGGATATCCAAAACAAAACTCCTTTTATCAAGTTGTGTGATAATTCGAGTATGCCCCTGGTGACGGTGCCAGACAAGGGTTTAAACCATCCCGCCACAGACCCGGCGTTTCGGGTTGTCGCCTGGGGCCGCCGGAATTTAGCCGATCCATTTCAACCCAAAGTGAATCCACAGCGGAATGGTAATGAGTCCGGCGATGGTGCTGGTCAGCACCACCCGCAGCGCGGTGGGCATGTGTCCGCCATAGTGTTGCACCATCGCCACCGGGAAAGTGGCGGCGGGCATCGCGGCCTGCACCACCAGCACCTGCTTGAGCATCAGCGGCACCGGCAGGAACTTGGCGGCGGCGATGAGGATCAACGGCATCACCAGCCCGCGCGACAGCAGGGCCATCACGCCGACCCGCTTGCATTCCAGCAGTTCGCGCACGCCGTTGACGGTGAAGTCGCTGAACGAGGCGCCGACAATCATCAGGCCAAAGGGGATGGCGCATTTGCCGAACATGCCGATGGTGGTCCACAGGAATGCCGGCGTATGCTCGCGCACCGGGAACAGGTTGAGAACCAGGCCGAGGATGATGGCGATCAACGGACCGTTAATGACCTTGCGCCAACTCTCCGCCAATGAGCCGCCGCTGATCAGCAGGGCGATGATGGTCCACATGGAAAGTTCCGAGCCCATGTTGAAAGCGAAGCAGACGCCGACTGTCTGCGGGTCGAACAACGCGAACAACACCGGCACGGCAAAGAATGAATAATTGTTGATCCCGGTGGTGGCGGCAAAGGTGCGGCGCTCGATGTTGAATTTCAATCCCGCCAGCCGCGAAAACTGCCAGCCCACGCCGATGCCGATCAGAATGCTGGCCATGCACAGCACCGGCGCCAGCAGGGAGATGCTGGCCTGATGCAGGGCGGGATTGCCCACCATCGAATCAATGATCAGGCAGGGATACAGCAGATTCACCACCAGGCGGAAGATGGTCCTGTCGGCCTCGCGGCTCAACACGTGAAAGCGCCGCATGGCAAAACCGACGCCAATGACCAGGAATACTGTCAGCACAGGGCCAAGGACTGCGTAATAACCACTCATGGGAAAAAGCATTCTAAACCACCACGCTTAAAAAGCAGCAGATTTTTCACCGCAGAGACGCGGAGACGCAGAGGAACACATTTTTAAAATTTAAGCGCAACTACGCAAAAGCAGCACATCCAAAAAAAACAGTACCCAAACTCTGCGTCTCCGCGTCTCTGCGGTGAATTTACTATTCCTGCTTGCCGCTCTTGAACAGGTCGAGTTGGGGAATGTCGGCTTTGCCGTTTTTCTTGGCCTTGGGCTTGCGTTGTTCGTTCGGCTGGCGGTGATGCGCCAGGCTGGGTTGCCCGGTGGCGTCGAGCTCGGCTTCCTCGAGGTTGCGCAGGATTTCCTTGGCGCGGCCCACCACTTCCTTCGGCAGCCCCGCCAGTCGCGCGACCTGGATGCCGTAGCTCTTGTCGGTGCCGCCGGGCGCGATCTTGCGCAGGAAGATGATCTGGTCGTGCCATTCGCGCACCACCACGTTGTAATTCTTGGCGCCGCGCAGCAGCATGGAAAGCTCGGTGAGTTCGTGGTAGTGCGTGGCGAACAGGGTCTTGGCCTTGACCGCGTTGTGCAAATGCTCGGCCACCGCCCAGGCGATGCTCAGGCCGTCGAAGGTGCTGGTGCCGCGGCCGATTTCGTCAAGGATCACCAGGCTTTCGGAGGTGGCATTGTTGAGGATGTTGGCGGTCTCGTTCATTTCCACCATGAAGGTGCTCTGCCCGCGCGACAGGTCGTCGCTGGCACCGACGCGGGTGAAGATGCGGTCAAGCACCGGAATCATCGCCTTCTGCGCCGGGACGTAGGAACCCATGTGCGCCATCAGCGCGATGAGCGCCACCTGGCGGATATAGGTGCTCTTGCCCGCCATGTTGGGACCGGTGAGAATGACCAGACGGCATTCGTCATCGTTCAACACGGTGTCGTTCGGCACGAAACGCTCGCCCTTGATGATCTGCTCCAGCACCGGGTGGCGGCCCTCGACAATGTCCAGCCGACCGTTGGCGGTGATGATCGGCTTGTTGTAGTTGAACAAACGGGCGCTAATGGCGAAACCGGCCAGGATGTCGAGCTGCGCAATGGCCCGCGCGCTTTCCTGGATCGCCGCGGTGTGCATCACCACTTTCTCGCGCACTTCCTGGAAAATCTGATACTCGAGCTGCTTGGCGCGTTCCTCTGCGCCGAGGATTTTGCCTTCCATTTCCTTCAGCTCGGGGGTGATGAAACGCTCGGCGTTGACCAGGGTTTGCTTGCGGGTGTAATCGTCGGGCACCTGCTGCAGATTGCTCTTGGTGATCTCGATGTAGTAACCGAACACCGAGTTGAAGCGCACCTTGAGCGACTTGATGCCGCTGCGTTCCTGTTCCCGCGCCTGCAAGTCGGCCAGCCAGTTCTTGCCGTCGCGCTGGGCGTTTTTCAATTCGTCGACATCCGGGCGGTAACCCTCGCGGATGAGGCCGCCTTCCTTCAACGCTAATGGCGGTTCGTCCACGATGGATTGTACGATTAATTCGACAACTTCCGGTAACGGTTGAATTTTGGCAGCCAACTCACCCGCTAATGGCGCTTCCAGTTCGGCGATGCGCTTGACCAGGCCGGGCAAGGCTTCGAGGGATTGCCGCAGACCCTGCAAGTCCCGCGCGTTGCCGGAACCCTGCGCCAGTCGTCCGATCAAACGTTCGAGATCGCGCACTTCCTGCAACTGCTCGCGGAACAATTCGAGCCGTCCCACATCCTCCAGCCAGCGGCTCACCACCAGTTGCCGCGCCTCGATGGCTTCCTTGCCGCGCAAGGGTTGCAAAATCCAGCGGCGCAGTTCGCGTCCGGCCATGGCGGTGACGGTCTGGTCCATGGCCTTCAACAGGCTGGTGTCGGTGGCGGCGTTGTTGCCGGCGCTAATCACCAGCTCAAGGTTGCGCTGGGTGATCGAGTCGACCACCAGGAACTCGGCACTGGAGTAGGGCAAAATTTTCAGCACATGCGCGGCGTTGGCGCGCAGTTCCTTGGTAACGTAATGCAGCAAGGCGCCTGCCGCGCCGAGCCCGGTGCCGAGCTGCGCACAGCCGAACCCCTCGAGCGAATGGATCTGG
Organism: Verrucomicrobiales bacterium; assembly: GCA_031256975.1. Classification (GTDB taxonomy): domain Bacteria; phylum Verrucomicrobiota; class Verrucomicrobiia; order Methylacidiphilales; family JAAUTS01; genus JAIRPN01. Next base: position 110,642 of record JAIRPN010000015.1, read on the forward strand.
AAATGTTCCTTCAGCTCCAGTTCGGCATTGCCCTGCTCGAAGGTCCATTCATCGTGCTCGACCAGCGCGATGCCGAGGTCGCCGCCGATTTCCGGCGCGCGGGTCTCGGCGGGATAAATCAATTCCTTCGGATGCAGGCGCTGCATCTCGTCCTGCCATTCGCGCAGCGAGGACATCTCGGTGACGCGGAATTCACCGGTGGTCATGTCGAGATAGGCGAACCCGATTACCTGGTCCTTCGGCAACACCGCGGCGAGGAAGCGGTTCTCCTTCGGCTGGGTCAACTCGAGATTGAAGGTGCTGCCGGGCGACAGGATTTGCGTCACCTTGCGCTCGACGATCTGGCCGGGCCGGGGTTCGGAAACCTGGTCGCAGATGGCGACGCGCTTGCCGCCCTGGATCAGCTTGCCGATGTAATTCTCCGCCGCGTGGTAGGGCACGCCGCACATCGGGATGCCGTTGCGCTTGGTCAGGGTCAGGTTAAGCGTGGCGGCGACTTCCTTGGCATCGTCAAAGAACATCTCGTAAAAGTCGCCAAGACGGAACAGCAGCAGGGCATCCTTGGGGATTTCGCCTTTGATCTGGCGATACTGCTGCATCATGGGCGTTAGCGTCTCGGACATACGAAAACCTGAGGCTAAAGCACCCGCTGCAAAGCCTCAACGCTAAACTTGGGCGCGGCGAAAAATCAGGGACTCGCCGGGCTCAGCACCAGCTTCTTCACGTTGGCGACCGCGCCGCCGGATTTGAACGAGCCGCCCAGCCGGACGGTGTAATCCCCGGCCTTGGCAATCTTGATCGTACCGGCCTCAATCGTCTGGTAATTCTTCCAGCCGCCGGTCTTGACCGGCTGAATTTCCAGCTTTTGTTCGCCAACGCCGAGCGTCAACGTGGCGTCGCTTACGGTGGCATATTCCAGCACAACCTTGAACAGGCCGGGCTTGTTGATCCGCACCGTCCAGGTGGCGCAGTCATTGACGTCAGTCCAGTAACCAAGATTGCCGGGATTTTCCACCCGCAAAGTCTTGCCAACCACTATCGAGTCCCCGGCGGCGAGGACCAGTTTGCCACCGGCCTCCTGCACCAGCGGTTGTGGCAGGGCAGCCACCGGGCCGGAGAATTCCAGCACCACCACGCTGGCCAGCGGGTCGGGCGCCGTGGCGGGCAGGCTGATGATCATCCCGTCGCTGCCATTCTTCTTCACCGTTAGCGGCGCCTGCGGTTGCGCCAACAGATAGGCCTTGTCGATCTTGTTGCCCATGGGCACCGGCAAGTTGCCGTCCTTCGGCCAGTCAAACACATGCAGGAACAGCTTGCCCGGTTTTTGGGTCGCGCGACCCCAGGACAACTGGCGCTGGAACGGACTGGGACCGGTGGCGTAGATCGCCTCGCCATTGACGTCCAGCCATTTGCCGATTTCCAGCAGGCGGTCAATCTCGGGCTGCGGGATTTCACCATTGGCGTCCGGTCCCACGTTCAGCAAATAATTGCCGCCCTTGCTGGCGATATCGATCAGGTTGCGCAACAAAGTCTCGGTGCTCTTGAAATTCAAGTCGTTCTTTTTGTAACCCCAGGTGCCGTTGAGGGTCATGCAGGTTTCCCAATCCTTGCCGGGGAAGCCCTGCGCCGGGATGTGCTGCTCGGGGGTCTCGGTGTCACCGGGATAACTGCCGCCGAGACGGTTGTTCCAGATCAGGTTGGGATGCTGGTTGAGCAGGGCGACAATTTCCGCCGCCAGTTGCGGTGTCATGTTCTTGGTCGAGGTATCAAACCAAATCACCGCCGGGTAAGGCTGGTAATTGGCGAGCAGTTCCTTGATCTGGGGAATCGACTTGTCATGCAGATAGGTGGCAAAATCACCGTCCTGCGCCTTGTCCCAATGCGCGCGGTTGAGGGCCGATGCGCCGGGCGCGGTCCAATCCTGGTCCTGCGAGTAATAGAAACCGAGCTTGATCCCCTGCCGCTGGCAGGCCGCTGCAAGTTCTTTCAACGGGTCGCGCTTGAACGGCGTGGCGTCGGCGATGTTGAAGGAATTCGCCTTCGACTTGAACATCGCAAAGCCGTCGTGGTGCTTGGCGGTGATGACGATGTATTTCATCCCCGCCGCCTTGGCCAGTGAAACCCAGGCATCGGCATCAAACTTGACCGGGTTGAACTGCCGGGCCAATTCACGATAATCAGCCACCGGAATTTGCAGATCATTCATGATCCACTCGCCGTTGCTGCTCGGGGTTTTCTTCCCCTGCCATTCACCGGCCAGCAGGGAATAAAGCCCCCAGTGGATGAACATGCCAAAGCGAGCCTCCCGCCACCACTGCATGCGGGCATCACGCTGCTCCTTCGTTTCCGTGTCCTGGACGGCGGGAACCGGATGCCCGGCGGTGCGCAGCGGTTGAACTAGCAGGCTAATACCCAATAACACCGGGAACCAGGAACGGATGGATTGCATGGCCAGACCATAACACCGCCCCCACGCAAATGACTATATACAAAGCGATATTTTTTATGTATGAAAACACCGTGCGCGAGTTCACCTTTATACAAAAAGAATACCACGATTGCCACTCCTTCATGCCGGTGCAGATGCTGCGTTCGTGTCATTCCAACGTCGAGAAATGGTGGTTCACCAACCTGTCGGCCCCGTTCTGGCGCTGGTACCATAACACCGGTCCCGGCGCCACCATCCTGATGAATAAAAAACGCATCGCGCTGACCCCCGGCTCCATCTTCCTGATCCCGCCAAACACCGCCTTTGCCTCGACCAATACCCGCCCGATCCGGCAGTTGTACCTGCATTTCACCCTTGGTATGAAACACCAGCCGCTGGCCAACCAGATTTTCTCCCATGCCAGGAGCGACGAGGAGACTCGTTTGATGCGCGAATTGATCCTGGCCCTGGCCGACGGCAAACACCGGGAAACCGAGGTATCATTTCTTTCGCAGGCACTGGTGAACCTGGCGCTGGCGAAGATTCCCGCGACTTATTGGGACAGCCGCCCGCCCGACACGCGGATTGAGTCGGCCATCCGCAAGATCAACGAGGCGCTGCCGCAGGCCATCGGCAACCGCGAACTGGCTCGCGCGGCCGGCATGAATGTCAATGCCTTCACCCGGTTGTTTCGCAACAGCACCGGCCATTCGCCCCATCAGTACCTGTTGTTGCGACGACTGGAAAACGCCGGGCAGCTGTTGCAGCAGGATGACCAAAGCATCGAGGCCATTGCCGAGCAGACCGGATTTTGCGACCGCTTTCATCTCTCGCGCTGCTTCAAGCAGTATTTCCACAACAACCCCGCCGCCTTTCGCCGTCGTGCCCGCAGTTGATTCAACTTTTAATCCGTTGGGTTTTATGAAACGCTAAGGACGACATGGAACGGGACAAGAAACGCGAATTCGCGACTTATTACAAATTGCACCTGGACCGGCAATTGAAAAGCCGCGCCAAGCGCGAAGCCGTGGCCAGGCATGGCATCTATGTCTTCATCGGCGGCTATTCGGCGAATTATCCCTACCTGAAGGTGTTGAAAAGCAGCTATGTCGCCACTTGGAAAACCGTGGCGCGGGAATTGACTTCGCGGTTGGCGGACAGTTTCGGCAACGCTGAGGATTGCTTCAACCTGTTGCTGCCGCGTATCGAGCGGGAAACCTACTCGCGACTGGCGTCGCAGGCGGTGAACCTGTCGGAACTCGACCAGCAATTCACCAAGCAGCACGGCCGCTCAATGACCGCCCGGGAAAAGGAGCTGTACGCCAACGCGCTGAACCAGCAGCAGGAAAGCAATCCGGCGGTCTGCGCGCAAAAGGTGCGCAAGATCTGGCTCAATTCCGTAGTGAACAAGGTGCGCAAGGCGCAGGGCGCCAACCGTGATAACTTGCAAAAGGCCTGGGCCGACGTGGTCGGCAGCGAGGCGGCAATGGAAACCATCCTGGAGCGGATCGACTCGCTAAAGGGCATCGCCTATTGCAGCTCCACCAGTTCGGTGCGCCGCTTCGAATTGCAACGCAAGGGAAATCTGCCCGCGCTGCTGGGCAAACAATTGAAGCTGAACATCAGGAAAATCGTGTTTCGTTGAACACGATTTTCACGGGATTAGCGCCCGTATATTTCATCGGGCGCCAACCATGAAACTCCGACGTTAGCGGCGCTGCGGTTTGTCTTCGCGCGGACGCGCTTCGTTGATACGCAGCGGACGGCCCTGAAAATCCTTGCCATCAAGTGCGGCAACGGCGTTAGCGGCCTCGGCGTCATCCATCTCGACAAAACCAAAGCCGCGCGGGCGGCCGGTTTCGCGGTCAGTCAGGAGCTTGACACCATGCACCGTGCCGTGGGCGGCAAACAGTTGCTCGATTTCTTCTTCAGTTGCTTTGAACGGCAGATTGCCGACGAATATACTCTTCATTTACTTTTGCTTGGTTGTGGTTCATCTCTCAAGTTCCGCGGCACACGGGTGCCTTGGATGCTTGAAAATTGTTAGGTTGCTGGAGCGACAAGGGATTAGAAGGAGACATGGGCGGGTTGTGGCACAGAGCCGGAAGGTCTGTTAGATTCAGACGGTTACTTTAGTTTTGCTTGTCGCATTTCCATTTACTCGGCGGCCCCATATATATGCTGCCACCGTTAACTCTGACAATAATTAGAGCGTAAAAATCGAAACTGTCTAGCCGGAAAACATCATTCCCGGCGGATTACACACAATCTATCATTGTTTCTTATAGCTAATGATGAAGCCCGGCACCCCCGCATCACCGGAATAACCCGGCGGCCGGCGATGGGTTAATTCGTTAAATTTTCAGGTTGTGGCGCACGGGAAATTCAGTATGCTTACCTCTCCGAACGGGCCGTAGCACAGCTTGGTAGTGCGCTTGAATGGGGTTCAAGAGGTCCCGAGTTCAAATCTCGGCGGCCCGATTCTCTTGATCATTAGCATCTTAGGACAATTCTTTCTTCGCCGCCTCAATACGTTTCATCTGTTCCTGACTGACTTCCGGATAGGTCGGATTAATTTCTTCCAACGCATGCAATACCGCGGCGCCAACCACCAGATGCGCGTAAAGTTTATCGTCGGCAGGCACCACATACCAAGGTGATTCCTCGGTGGCGGTGTGACGGATCATGTCCTCGTAGGCGGCCATGTAATCCTTCCAATATTGCCGCTCCTGCATGTCGGCGGCGGAAAATTTCCAGTGTTTCTTCGGATTATTCAGGCGTTCCAGGAAACGCTTTTTCTGCTCTTTCTGCGAAACATTGAGGAAAAACTTCACCACCTTGACGCCATTGCGAGAGAGATAGCGCTCGTAGGCGGTGATGTCCTCGAAGCGCTCCTTCCAGATGTTCTTGGTGATTAGCGGCGCCGGCACCCGCTGGTTTTTCAGGAACTCGGGATGCACCCGTACCACCAGGGTTTCTTCATAATACGAACGGTTGAAAATCCCAATGCGTCCGCGCTCCGGCACGTTCTTCATGCAACGCCACATGAAATCATGGTTCAATTCCTCCGACGACGGGCTCTTGAACGAGAATACCTGGCAGCCCTGCGGGTTGATGCCGCTCATCACATGCTTGATGGTGCCGTCCTTGCCCGCCGCATCCATGGCCTGGAAAATCAGCAACAGTCCCCAGCGGTCCTGCGCGTACAATTTATCCTGCCATTTTTGCAGTTCCCTGGTGCCCTGTGCAATCCGTTCGTCGAGATTTTTTCCAGGTTTGAACCCGTCCGTATCCGCCGGGTTGAAGTCCTTAAGTTTGAATTTTTTGCCATTAGTGATGCAGTAAGGTTTGCAGAACTTGTGGACCTTCATGGGGGCAAGCTATTCCAGACACGGGAAAATGCCAGTACAAAAAAGACGCCAACGGTGAACTTCGCCGTTGGCGTCCTGAAAACAACCCGCGGATTTACGCGATTTCCGCGGCGATGGCCTGGCCCATCCCGGCGGTGTCGACCTTGGTGCAACCCGGTGAGGCGATGTCGGCGGTGCGGATGCCCTTGGCGATGACCTTGTGCACCGCGCCGCGGATGGCGTTGGCTGCATTCAGTTGGTTGAAGCTGTATTCCAACATCAGCGCCACGCTGAGGATTTGCGCGATGGGATTGGCAATGCCCTTGCCGGCGATGTCCGGGGCGGAACCGCCGCTCGGTTCGTACAAACCGAAGGTTCCTTCCGCTAATGACGCGCTGGGCAGCAAGCCAAGCGAACCGGTCGCCGCGGCAACCTCGTCGCTGAGAATGTCGCCGAACATGTTCTCGCAAAGCATCACGTCGAATTGCGACGGGTTGCGCAACACTTGCATCGCAGCGTTGTCGACATACATGAACGCGGTCTGCACGTCGCTGTATTGCGCGGCGATTTGTTTGAAAATCTTGCGCCAGAGCAACGAGCTTTCCAGCACGTTGGCCTTGTCGATCAGCGTCACATGTTTGCGGCGATTACGCGCGGCCTTGAACGCGATGTGGCAGGCGCGCTCGATTTCCGCGGTTTCGTAAACCAGCGTGTCCACCGCGCGTTCGCCATTGGCGGTCTGCGTGGTGCCTTTCGGCTGGCCGAAATAAATGCCGCCGGTCAGTTCACGCATCACCAGCATGTCAAAGCCATTCGGGATAATCGACGACTTGATCGGCGAGGACTCGATCAGTTCCTTGTAGCAAATGGCCGGGCGCAGGTTGGCGTACAGGCCGAAAATCTTGCGCAGCGGCAGCAACGCGCCGCGTTCCGGCTGCTCGTTGGGCGGCAGGGTTTCCCATTTCGGGCCGCCGACCGAACCGAACAGGATCGCGTCGTTGGCACGGCAGATTTGCACGGTTTCGTCCGGGAGAGCCTTGCCCTTGGCGTCGATCGCTGCGCCGCCGACCAACGCTTCCGTGTATTCATAGGTAAAATTGAACTTCTTGGACACGACCTTCATCACGTCCAATGCCACCGACATTACTTCGGGTCCGATTCCGTCACCGCTCAAAACAGCAAATTTCATAGTTAGCGTCCAGTTCTAGGGAAACCGGTGCCAATGACGAGCCGATTTTTCGCGACTGCCAACGGCGAACCGGAGCCGCGATTAAAAACAGGCTCTGTACAACCTTTCCGGTTTTGCTATATTCACGGCGTGTTTGACCAACTGAGTTTCCTGTTCCAAAGCCCGGAAACGCCCGCTAACGGCGAGGCGGCGGACTTTCTGGTCATTGGCGACAGCAAACACCCGATTCACGCCCGGCGCAACATGCAGGCGCGACGTTACCAGATTTACGTGCGCTCCGACCGCTCGATCCGTCTCACCATTCCGCGTCGCGGCAGCCAGCGCGAGGGTATTTCCTTCGTCCACAGCAAGTCGCGCTGGATCGAGCACCAGTTGAAGAAACTCGACGCCGCCCTGGTGCCGCCGAAAAGCTGGGGCGCCGGTACCGAAGTCCTGTTGCACGGCGAAATTCACACGCTAACCGCGACCCCGCAGGGCGACACGCTGATGGTCAGCCTCGGCTCCGAATTGTTCCCCGCACGGCTCGAAAGCACCAATTTCCGCCCCTTGGTTGAAAGCCACCTGCAACAACTCGCCAACCGCCAGCTTCCGCCGCGCGTCGGCGAACTGGCGCTAATGACCAGGTTGCAGCCGTCGCGCATCACCATCCGCAATCAAAGTTCGCGCTGGGGTTCCTGCTCGCCGAACCGCTCGATTTCGCTGAACTGGCGCTTGATCCAGACCCCCGACTCCGTGCGCGATTACATTATCATCCACGAACTCTGCCACCTGCAGGAAATGAATCACTCCGACCGTTTCTGGCAATTGGTGGAACAGCACTGCCCGGATTACCGCGATGCCGAGGCGTGGCTAAAGATGAACGCCGCACGGCTGGGATTATAAACTCCAGTCACCAAGTCCGCGAAGACTCGAAGTTTAAAAACAGATACTTTGCGTCCCGGAGTCCTGGTGACCCGAGTTGATGCGCTAACGATTCCAATAATACCATGCCACATTAACGCCGAACGCCGCGATCATCGTTAGCGCCAGTCCCAGTTTGACAAACACCGAGACCAACATGGTCACCGCCACGCCAATGGTGATTTTCCCGGATTGCCAGAAGGTCTTCCCGGCAAAGATCAATTCACCCAGCAACACGCCCGCCAACGGGCCGATCAACATTCCCGGGATGCCAAAGAACAACCCGGTCAAACCGCCGATCAATGCGCCGATCACGCCCCACTTGGTCGAGCCAAACCATTTCGCGCCGATGGCGCCGCCAATCCAGTCGACCAGCATGGTGATTAGCGCCAGCAAAATACACAACGCCACCACCCACCACGACAGGATTTGCGGCAATAACAACTTGTGCGCCAGCACCGCGCAGGCGATCAATCCGGCCCCGGGCAGCACCGGGATCATCGTTCCGGCGATTCCCAGCACCAGGCAGATCACCGTTAGCGTCCAAATCAGATATTCCATACATCCGTAATGTTAGGCCGATTGAGACAAAAGGCAAAATCCATGTCGACCGGATTACTCAATTGTAATGTTAAAAACGCCCTTTCCTGAATGACAGGGGCAGGAACATAGTATAGATTTATCGCAACTCAAATCTATGCGACTCAAAAACAGTATTCTCGGTCTGGCCTTGTTGTTCTCGTTCATGCTTTCGTGTTACGGACAAGCCGCCAATAGCGGCACCACCTCCGGCAGCAGCACTTCGGCGACGGATTCCCAAATCGACCAGCTTTACCGCCAGTCGGCCGTGCTGGTCGCCCGCTTCCTGGAGGATGAGCACTTCGCCCATCACCCGATCGACGCCGCCACCTCCAAGGAATGGATCGAAAATTACATGAAGAGCCTGGATTATAACCATCTGTTCTTCCTCAAGAGCGACGTGGACAAGTTCGTCAGTGACGATACCGGCATCATCGCCGACAAAATCCGCAAGGGCGACTTCAGCATCGCATTCGATATCTTCAAGGTGTTCCAACAGCGTAGCAACGACCGCATGAAATGGGTCGCCCAACGCCTCGACAAGCCGTTTGATTTCGCCGCCGATGACTATTACGCCCCCGACCGTTCCAAGTCCGCCTGGCCGCTGGACAAGGCTGATGCCGACAAGATCTGGGAAGCCCGCCTGAAATACGACGTGTTGTCCGACCGCCTCGGCGAAAAGAAGAAAACCGAGAATTCGGTCAAGACCATCAAGAAGCGTTACGAGTTGTTCAAGAAAAACCTCGACCAGTTTGACCATGAGGACGTGATCGAGGCCTATCTGACTTCGCTGTCCTCATTGTATGACCCGCACACCAACTTCATGAGCCGCAAGAGCGAGGAAGATTTCAAGATTACCATGCAGCTCAAGCTCGTCGGCATCGGCGCGGTGCTGTCGTCGAAGGACGGCTATTGCAGCATCGAGGAAATCATCAGCGGCGGTCCGGCGGACCTCGACAAACGCCTCAAGCCCGGCGACAAGATCGTCGGGGTCGCGCAGGGCAATGCCGATTACGTCGACATCATCGACATGCCGCTGCGCAACGCGGTCCGCCTGATTCGCGGTGACAAAGGCACCACCGTGCGCCTGAAAATCATTCCCGCCGCCGCGGGCGACAGTTCCCGCGAGGAAATCAAACTGGTGCGCAATGAGGTGAAAGTCAACCAGCAGCGCGCCAAGGCCCAGTTGTTCCAGCAGACCGACGCCAACGGCAAGGTTTACAAGATCGGCGTGATCAAGCTCAGCGCCTTCTACAACGTCGGCATGGGCGACGACGGCGATGGCGGCGGCACCGGCTGCTCGGACGACGTCAAGGCGCTAATCCTCAAGTTGAAGGAAAAGAACATCGACGGCCTGGTGCTGGATCTCCGCAGCAACGGCGGTGGCCTGCTCACCGAGGCGGTCAAACTGGTCGGCCTGTTCATCGACAAGGGCCCGGTCGTGCAGGTCAAGGACTCGCAGGGCCGCAAGCAAACCCTCGAAGACGACGTCCCCGGCACCGTTTACAACGGCCCGCTCATCGTGATGACCAACAAGCTTAGCGCCTCCGCCTCGGAAATCGCGGCCGGCGCCCTGCAAAATTACAAGCGCGCGATCATCGTTGGCGACAAGAGCACCCACGGCAAGGGCACGGTGCAGACCGTCGCCGAGCTGAAAAAATTCATCCCCAGCATCTTCGGTGAAACCCCGGACTCCGGCTCGCTGAAGATCACCATCCAGAAGTTCTACCTGCCCAACGGCCATTCCACGCAGATGCGCGGTGTCATTCCCGACATCCAGTTGCCTTCCGCGCTGGATTACATGGACCTTGGCGAAGCCAGTCTGCCGCACGCGCTGCCCTGGGATGAAATCGAAACCACCAAATTCAGCCTGTGGAAAAAGCCTTACGATCCGGCCTTACCGGCCTTGATCAAGGATTCCACCGCGCGCATCACCGCCGACCCTGATTTCAAGCTGATGCAGGACGACATCACCTTGGTGAAAAAGCGCATGGAGGACAAGCGGATCTCGTTGAACGAGGCCAAGCGCGTTGCCGAGGACGCCGACAACAAGAAACGCACCGACGACCGCGAGAAGGAGATCAAGGCCATCTCCGCCAAGCTGCCGCCAGTGATCACCTTCAGCTTTGATGACAAGAACCAGATCATCGAGAAAAGCGGCAACGACGGCGATACCAAGGATCAGGCGGCCGGACTCGGCAATGATCCGAATGACGACGATTTGCCCGGCAATAAAAAACAGAGCACCATGGACGCCTTCGCCGCCGACCTCAGCCTGCGCGAAACGGGACGCATCCTGACCGAGTGGATCAACCTGTCCGGTTCCGGCCCGGCCACGGCACAAAAATAGGTTCATGGCTGGCGGTACGAATCATCTGATCCTGGCTTCCGGTTCGCCCCGGCGTCAGGACCTGCTGGAGGAGGCCGGCATCCGCTTCAGCGTGGATGTCCCCGACATCGACGAATGGGACAATCACACCCATCCGGAGTTGTCCGCCGGGGAACTTGTGCTGGCCAATGCGCGGCGCAAGGCCCAGCACATCGCCAGGCGCCATCCGCGCGACATCATCCTCGCGGCCGACACCACGGTGTATTGCGCCGGGCGTTTCATGGGCAAACCCGCCAATCGCGAGGACGCCGTCGCCATGCTGCAATTTCTCAGCGGCAAAACCCACGAGGTGCTCACCGGGGTGGCCTGGTGCAATTGCGCGCAACGCCTGATCAAGACCCATCTTGAGCGCACCCGCGTCACCTTCCGCCGGCTCGACGAACCGGCCATTAGCGACTACATGGCCAAGGTCAATGTCATGGACAAGGCCGGCGCCTACGGTTACCAGGAGCACGGCGAATTGATCGTCGAGTGCATCGAGGGCTCCAAGACCAATGTCATCGGCCTGCCGATGGAGATTGTCCGCCAGTGGCACCAGGAACTCGCCAGCCATGAAGTTTGACAGCGTCTTTCCCGCCAGCCGCCCGGTCCTGCTGATCGCGCCGATGCAGGACGTGACCGACCTGCCGTTCTGGCGCGTGCTGCACCGCTACGGCGGTCCCGATATTTATTTCACCGAATATTTTCGCGTGCATTCGACCTCGGTTCCCGACAAGCCGATCCTGCACGCCATCCGCAACAAGCCGCCAGGAAAACCGGTCATCGCCCAAATGATCGGCCAGGACATTCCCGCGCTGGTCCGCACCGCCGAGGCCCTGCAAAAGGAAAACATCCACGCCATCGACCTCAATATCGGCTGCCCAGCTCCGGTGGTGTGCAAAAAGTCCTCCGGCGGCGGACTATTGCGCCATCTCGACCACCTCGACAATATCATCACCGAGCTGCGTCGCGTCATCAGCATTCCCTTCACCCTGAAAACCCGCGTCGGTTTCGACAACATCGCCGAGTTCGACAACATCCTGCAACTCTACGCCAATCACAAAATCGACGCCCTCACCGTGCACGGTCGCACCGTGAAGGAGATGTACCGCAGCGAGGTGCATTTCGACCTGATCGCCCGCGCGGTGCAAACCATGCCCTGCCCGGTGTTCGCCAACGGCAACGTCATCAGCGCCAATATCGGCCGCGAAGTCGCCACGCAAACCAAGGCCGCCGGGCTGATGATCGGCCGCGGCGCCATCCGCAATCCGTGGATCTTCGACCAGCTTCGCGAACTTTACGCCAATGGCGAAGTCCAAACCCGTGCGACCTTGCTGGATGTCCGCGAATACGTCGAATTCCTGTACCATGAAACCAAGCCGGAGGGCTTCACCGAAAAACTCCAGGTCGCGAAAATGAAGAAATACATGAACTTCATCGCACAAAAAATCGACGCTAACGATGAGTTCGCCCACCAGATCCGCCGCGTCGAGACCGAAAAGGATTTCTTCCAGACCTGCGACCGCTTCCTGAACAGCGACACCCCCTTTGAACCGGAAACCCCGGAAAAAGCCCTGGTCAACGCCGGCAATCCGCGTGTCGACTGCTATTAGAAGAGTGAATGGTGAAGAGTGGAATAAACACAGCTCCCGCGAAAGCTGCATCTTATCTCACTCTTCACCCTTCACTTTTCACCATTCAACCCGTCATCCAATTGTAAACACTTCGCCATTGGCGTGTCACCTTGCCTGAGTGAAATGCCACGCATGGTTTCTCTCAGTTCCGACTCCGTATTGTCACAAAGCCCGGCATTGACCGCCGGCCGGCAGCGCGCTTATGCCGCGGATAAATTATTCCTGGCCGGCGAACATTATTCCGTCCGTCTCGCCCGCAACCGCGACGAGATTGCGCAAGCCCAGCGCCTGCGTTTTGAGATTTTCAATCTCGAACTCAGTGAGGGATTGGAAAACTCCTACCTGTCCGGACGCGACCAGGATGATTTCGACGCGGTCTGCGACCACCTGCTGGTGATCCACAATCTCAGCGGGGAAATTGTCGGCACCTACCGCATGCAAACCGGCATCACCGCGGCCCGCAACCTCGGCTATTACAGCGCCCAGGAATTTGACTTTTCACCGTACGAAAGCCGCCGCGCGGAAATCGTCGAGCTCGGCCGCGCCTGCATCCACAAGCAGCACCGCAATATCAGCGCCCTCAACCTGCTCTGGCGCGGCATCGCCGCCTATGCGGAACAGCGCGACGCCCGTTACCTGATCGGCTGCAGTTCGCTGACCTCGCAGGACCCGCGGCTCGGCGCCACCACCTTTCGCAACCTATTTCACCAGTTCATGGTTAGCGACGAATTAATGACCGAACCACTGCCCAGATACGCATTCTGTCTCGATGAAATTTATGAAACTTGCCCGCCGCCACCGCGCCTGTTACGTGCCTATCTCAATATTGGTGCCAAGGTTTGTGCCGCACCGGCCATGGACCGTGAGTTCAAGACCATCGATTTCCTCACCCTGATGGACTTGCAGAATTTGCCCCCGCTAACCACCAACCGTTACCTCAACCGCACTGCCTGATCCATGCTCCGCCGCCCACGCAAATTCTGCGTCTTCCTTGCCTGTACGCTGATGGCGATATGCGAGGGCCTGTTGCTGGTCAGAAAACCGGCGCGACGGCGCGGACTTTGGGCGCAGAAATGGGCAACCTATTATTGCCGCCTGTTTGACCTGTCAATCACGGTTAGCGGCGAAATTCCCAAGCAGGGCCTGGTGGTCACCAATCACCTCGGCTACCTCGACATCCCCTTGCTGGCGCAATTCATGCCCTGCGCCTTTGTCGCCAAAAGCGAGGTCCGTTCCTGGCCTCTATTGGGCGCATTGGCCACGTTGGCCAACACCGTGTACGTCGACCGCAACAACACCAGAAATCTTTCGCTGACGGCGGAACGGATGAAACAACAGTTGCGGCACGACCTCCCGCTGGTCCTGTTCCCGGAAGGCACCAGCTCCGCAGGCCGCACCGTACTGCCCTTCCGCCCCTCCCTGCTGCAACCGGCCTGCGAACTCTCCGTCCCGCTTTGCGCCGCGCATATCGCCTATCGCCTGGAAGACGGCGACGCCGGGGAGGAAGTTTGTTATTGGGGCGACATGACCCTGCTGTCGCATTTGTGGAATTTGCTGGGCAAAGGAAATATCCATGCCGAGCTTCGTTTCAGCAAGCCGCTAACCGTCAGCCATGACCGCAAACAGCTCGCCGCGGAACTGCATGCCGAGGTAGTCAAGTTAAGTTCGCCGTTAGCGGGAGATGTCGCGCTGCGTGAGCACCTTGAACCCGCTTTGAATTAACACCTGTGTTGCGATTTCCGTATCCTCCAGGTGCATCGCCAACGCGGACCTGTCATGCGGACGACAGACAAAGGCATAGGTGTAATGAATATTGATCTCGGCCTGCAGCAACGCTTTCAATACCGGCGGCAAATCCGTCGCCGCCTGCAATTCCACCGCCAGCAAATCAGTCTCGACATACATGATGCCCTGCTCATGGAAAATCTGCCGGGTCGCTTCCGGGTCGTCCACGATCAGTCTCAGGATCGAACTGTCAATCGTGTCCAGCACCGTCAGCGCCAGCGTATGCACATTGCGGTCGGCAAGAATGGTCACCACGTCCAGCAGGCGGCCGACCTTGTTCTCCGTGAAAACCGAGAACTGTTTCACCGGTTCCGAGTTCCGTGATTTTAACACCGCCCTGGCCATTCATGGAATATAGCCGATTATGGACGGGATTTCAAACCCGACCGTCAAATCGCCGAGATTTCCACAGATAAAAGATCACCGGATACACCAGCAGTTCCATCACCGCCGAGGTCACCACGCCACCGATCATCGGCGCGGCAATTGGTTTCATCACGTCGGATCCGGCGCCGTGGCTCCACAGGATCGGCAGCAGACCCAGCAGGATGGCGCTAACGGTCATCATTTTCGGACGGATGCGCTGTACCGCACCTTCGCGAATCGCGTCCATCAAGTCGGCAATCCCGTTCATTTTGCCGGCACGCTTGCGATCATCGTAGGCATGGTCGAGGTACAACAACATGACGATGCCGGTTTCCGCGTCAATGCCCGCCAGGGCAATCAAACCCACTGCGGCGGCGACACTCAGGTTATAGCCGCACAGGTATAACAGCCAAAACGCCCCGACCAACGAGAAGGGCACCGCCAGCAATACAATACAGGTTTTCACCACCGACTTGGTGTTCAGATAAATCAACAGGAAAATAATCAACAGGGTGAACGGGATAATCACCATCAGCGTTTGCTTGGCCCGTAACAGATATTCAAAGGTGCCCGCCCATTCGAAATAATATCCGGCAGGCATCTTGACCGATTGCTTGATGTGTTCGGTCGCCTGGCCGACAAAGCCTGTCATGTCAGACGCCGTGCTGTCGACGAACACAAAACCAACCAGTTGCCCGTTCTCGCTGCGCACCATCGACGGGCCGAAATTATAACGGATATCGGCCACCTCGGACAACGGCACCTTGGCGCCGGATGGCGTGCTGACCAGAATTTGTCGCAGAGCCACGATGTCGTTGCGAAAATCCGGCGCGTAGCGCACCGCGATCGGGTATCGCTCACGACCCTCCACCGCCTGGGAAATCGAATTGCCGCCAATCGCCAGCTCAATCGCGTCGTTAACATCCTCAACGCTTAATCCATACCGTGCCAAGGCCTCGCGACGGACGCTAATGTCCAGGTATCGCCCGCCGGTGATGCGCTCGGCATAGGCGCTGCGCACACCCGGGAAATTGGCCAGACTGTGTTCGATCTCCTCGCCCAAGCGGTTCAGTTCATGCAAGTCCTTGCCGTAAATCTTGATGCCCAAATTCGAACGAAATCCGGTGCTCAGCATTTGCGTGCGGGTCTGAATCGGCATCCAGAACACATTGCCCATACCCGGAATTTTCAACCGGTGATCCATCTCGGCAAGCAGCATGTCCCAGGTCATGCCCGGCCGCCATTGCTCACGCGGCTTGAGCTGGATTACCGTCTCGAACATCGACAAGGGTGCCGGGTCCGTCGCCGTTTCCGCCTGTCCCGCCTTGCCAAACACGCTTTTTATCTCGGGAATTTGCATCAGGATGCGGTCCTGCAAATTCAGCACCCGCGACGCCTCGCTAACCGCCATCCCCGGCACCGCGGTCGGCATGTACAAAACGGTTCCCTCGTTCAACGGCGGCATGAATTCCGAGCCGAGTCGCGCGATCGGGAACAAGGTTGAAAGCAAAATCAAGCCGATCACCGTTAGCGTCTGCCAACGAAAGCGCAGCACCAATTCCACCACCGGACGATAACAGCGAATCAACAAACGGTTTACCGGGTTCTGTCGCTCGGACTTGATCTTGCCGCGAATGAACCAGGTCATCAGCACCGGCACCAGCGTCACCGACAGCAGTGCCGCAAACAACATGGAGAAAGTCTTGGTGAATGCCAGCGGCTGGAACAAACGCCCTTCCTGCCCGCTTAGGCTGAAGATCGGCACAAACGAAACCGTGATCACCAGCAACGAGAAAAACAACGGACGGCCGACCGATTGTGCCGCCCGCAAGATAATCTCGCGCCGTTGCTCACCGCTGACGGCAAGGCCGCCACTGGCGTGTTCCAGATGCTTGTGGGCATTCTCGATCATCACGATCGCCGCATCAATCATTGCGCCGATGGCGATGGCAATGCCGCCGAGCGACATGATATTGGCGGTCAATCCCATGTGCTGGAACGGGATGAACGACATCACAATCGCGATCGGCAACATGATGATCGCCACCAGCGCACTACGCAAATGCCAGAGGAACACGATGCAGACCAGGCTGACGATGATACTTTCCTCGATCAGTTTCCAGGTTAGCGTGTCGATGGAATGATTGATGAATTCGGAACGGTCATACACCGGCACGATTTTCACGCCTGGCGGCAGCGACGGCTCCAGATCCTTCAACTTGGCCTTCACTGCCTTGATCACATCCAGGGCGTTCTCACCATAACGCATGATCACGATGCCGCCCACCGTCTCGCCACGGCCGTTGTATTCACCGATGCCCTGTCGCATATCGCCGCTAATGACCACCGTGCCGAGCTGTTTGATTAGGATGGGATTGCCGTTGGCGTCGGCCTTGACCGCGACATTTTCGATGTCTCCCGCCGATTTGAAATAACCCTGCCCGCGCACATAAAATTCGGTGTTGGCGACCTCGATGGTCTTGCCGCCGCTGTCACGGTTGTTGCGCTGGATCGCGTCGACCACTTCTTTCAATGCCACGCCGTAACTCACCAGTTTGTTTGGATCCAGGTTGACCTGATACTGCCGCACATAACCGCCAACGGTGGCCACCTCGGCGACGCCCTTGATCGAACCCAGCGCGTAGCGCAAAGTCCAATCCTGAAATGAACGCAACGACGCCAAATCCTGTTTTCCGGATCCATCCACCAGCGCATATTGGAACACCCAGCCAACGCTGCTGGCGTCGGGCCCGATTTGCGGATTAACCCCATCCGGCAATGAACCCCGCACTTGGTTGAGGTACTCCAGCACCCGGCTGCGTGCCCAGTAAATATCGGTGCCGTCCTCGAAAATGACATAAACAAACGATTTGCCGAAAATTGACTCCCCGCGCACGAATTTGACCTTTGGCGCGGAAATGAAGCGACTGGAAATCGGATAGGTGACTTGGTCCTCGATCAAGGTCGGATTGCGTCCTTCCCAGGAGGTATAAACAATTACCTGCGCGTCGGACAAATCCGGGATCGCGTCCAGGGAGGTGTGTCTCAATGAAAAGACGCCCCAGGCAATGCCGATGAACGCCAAAATGGAAATCAGCAGCGGATTGCGTCCGCTCCAAACGGTCAGTTTTTCAATTAAAGTCGTTTGCTCGTTCATTTTATTTTCAACGCAGAGGCGCGGAGGCACGGAGTTTTTTCAAAATATGCTCTGCGTCTCCGCGCCTCTGCGGTTAATTCATCTTTGTTCGCCCCAGGATTGCAGAGCTCCCTGGATGCGGCTTTCGGAATCGATCAGGAATGTGGCGCTAATGATGATCTTGTCACCCTCGCTCAATCCTTTGAGAACCTCGTAGTTTTCCCCCGACTTCTCGCCAAGCTCGACAAAACGCGGCTCCAGCCTGCCATTGCCATGGTCGAGAAATACCACGAACCGGTTGCCGGTCGGCACCACCGCGCTGAACGGCACCACCAGTTTTTCGCCCAGCGTGGTCGAGGAACTGACATTGGCGTACATGCCGGGACGGATTTTCAGGTCGTCGTTAGCGAGTACGAAACGCACTTTCAGCCGCCGGGTTTCCGTATTGAATTGCGGGTAGATAAACGCGGCTTTCGCGGTTAGCGTCAAGTTCGCCAGCGATGGGAAATTGACCTGGAATTCCTGGCCGATTGCGACAAATGGCGACTGATCCTCGGGAAACTCGGCCTCGACCCAGATCGGCGACAACTGCGCCAGCCGGAACAATTGCTGACCCTGCTCAAACTTCATCCCTTCCACCGCCTGCTTTTCCATCACAATGCCGTCCACCGGCGACTGCAATTCAAACAATCCGCTCAATCCCTGGCCTTGTCCGCGTCTCAATGTTAGCGAGGTGTCCGGCAGCTTGAGCGCCAGGTCTTCCAACGCCTTCAATTGCGCGTCCGACAAATCCCAGACCCGCATCCGCGCGCGGAAACGCTCGAACTCCTGCTGCAACATCACCGGATTTTCATTGGCCATGAATTGCCGCGTGCGTTTCCAGTTGCGGTAAGCGTTGATATAATCCTGCTGCGCCTCGATCCACCCCTCGCTGAGGATCAGCGCCAGCGGCTCGCCCTTTTTCACCGTTTGCCCGGTAGTGCTGGCGTAGAGTTTTTCGATGTAACCGTCAGCCGCCTTGATATTGATGTCGCGCAGGGTCGATTCATCGATGGTCACAATGCCCGGCGCACGCAGGAGCCGTTGCAATTTTTCCCTCCTCACCACGTCACTGCGCACCCCGATGGCCTGCAGGCGTTCGGGAGCAACCTGAAATCCGGTCGCCCCGTTGTCCGGCGGGACGACATGAGCGCCGTGATCGGCGGCGCTCATGTTTGTCTTGTCCGGTTGTGAGCCGGAAGTTTTTTCCATGTCGTGGTTGGCGTCCTTTTTCTTCGGGACCGGCACCAGCGTCATGCCGCAAATCGGGCAGTTGCCCGGATTCTTTTCATGCACGCTGGGATGCATGGGACAGGTGTAATAGTCGACATCCTCGGCCACCGCTTGATTTGCCGGTTTGCCGCACGCCGTCAGCCACACTCCAAGTCCCGCCAACAACGATAACAGGAACCATTTCTTGATTGTTGCCATACGCCCTTGAAACGCGCCAAAGCCCGCAACCCCTCACAAAAAATATTTTTTAATTTTCGAGGGAGGAACACTGGCTGGTCCGTTTCCCCTGCGTGGACCGATCGATTTCGGACACATTAACCTCAACCAAGGAAAAAACATGAAATTCAATCATTCATCCCGCTGTATCACGGTTCTCGGATTACTGGCCATTGTCGGTGCCGGTTCGTTGCAGGCGGCAGTTGTCCAGACCAGCAAGGGCGAAAGAATCGCCACCACCCCGCCGCAAGTGCAACCCGCGTCCGCTCCCGGCGAGCGCATGACCGTGGCAAATTGTCCCCGCACCACCACCGAACAGGCCAAAATCACCTATTCCAAATACAGCAAGGACCACGACCAGGTCACCCGCACAGGCGCGGTTCAGCGCATGACCCCCTGCCGTCAGGAATTAACCCGGCAGGCTGACAAGCAGACCTACAACCGGATGGTCGGCTGCAACTAATGAAGTTTCGGCAGAAAGCGCGTTTTCTTGGGAAAACGCGCTTTTTTATTGAGGGATGGGACCAAATCCTGCGTTTCCCGTTATGAAAACAATCCATATTGTGTTAAATATTAATTATGAAGCATAACCAAGATCAGCTCGATCAACTGCTCGGCGCGATGTCCGCCAAACAGGCTCCGGCTTTGCCGCCGGGCTTCCAACAGAATGTATGGCGGGAAATCCGCCAGCGGCGTGAAAGCAACCGAAACTTTGGCCTGGTTGATTTTGCCAACTGGCTGCTCGGCGCGGCCCTGCAACCCCGTCCGGTTGCCGCGGCGCTGACACTGGCCTTGTTGCTCGGCGTGTTCGGCGGTTTCAGCGTTAGCGCCGAAAAACCGGTTCACCGCCTGCAGTTCGAGGCTTTTTCGGCCCACTCTTCCGGATTTCCCTTATCTTCAATCAAATAAACACCCGCCCATGAAACGCATCCTGCCCTTTGTTGCCTTGCTGGTTCTGGTGGCCGTGGTGGCCTCGGCCAGCTGCCTGCTGACCCGCCATTATTTCGGCCATCCGGCACCCGCCACCCCCGCGGTCAAAACCGAGGTCTTTGAACAACTCAACCTGAGCGCGGATCAGGAACAAAAAATCGACGCCATTCGCGCGCAATTCACCGCGCGGCAACACCAGTGCATGCTGTTGATGCAACAGCGCAACAACGAATTGGCAGCCGCAATCCTGGCCGACCGGGCCGACTCCCCGCGGGTGCAGGCCGCGGTGGAAAAAATCCACGAGGCGATGGGCGACATGCAAAAGGCCACGCTAAACTCGATCTTTGCCGCCAAGGAGGTGCTGACCCCGGCGCAATACGACAAACTGCTGCAACTCACCGCGCAACAACTTTCCGCCGCCGCCGACAGCCCCTGCTGTCATTGACCGCATGCCGCAAGACGATCCCGATCTGCCGCTGGTGCTGCAACTCCAGTCGGGCGATGACCAGGCCTTGGACGAACTCATGGCCCGGCACCAGCAGCGTATTCACCGCTTCATCTGGCGCTATTTTCCCAACGAGCACGACGCGTTGGAACTGGCGCAGGAAACCTTCGTCCGCGCGTATTTCAACATCCATAAATTCAACCCGCGCGCGCTGTTCTCCACCTGGCTGTTTTCCATCGCCCTCAACCTGTGCCGCGACCGCTCGCGCAGCAGGGCGCACAAGCTCGCGCAGCGCAGCGAATCGCTTTCACCGGGCGCTAACGGTGAAGTGACGATCGAATTATCCTCGCACGAAAAAAATCCAACCGAAATCCTGGAACAAAACGAAAAAATGCGCGCCTTGGAACAGGCCGTTGCCGACCTGCCGCCGGAATTGAAGGAACCCTTCATCCTTAGCGTGCTGGAAGGCGATTCCCACCGGGACTGCGCCGCCAAGCTCGGCCTAAGCGAAAAGGCCGTCGAGATGAAAATCTACCGGGCCCGGAAAATACTGGCCGAAAAAATCGCCGATTTTTGAGGGAAACAGCAAAACAGTCCGTTTAAGGTTTTATGAACAAAACCCTGTTGAAATTCGCAGCCCTGATACTGGTTCCCTTTGGCATTACAGCTTGCTCAAAAAGCGATAACGCCAAATTAACCGAATTACAAAAGGATTACCCCCTGGCTAATTGCCCCGTTTCCGGCGCCAAACTTGGTGAAATGGGCAAGCCTGTTGATTACCTGTACCAACATCCTGACGCTAACAATAAATCCACCACCGAGCTGGTGCGTTTTTGTTGCCCCGGCTGCATCGCCAAGTTCAACGCGGAGCCGGACCAATACTTGCAGAAAATCCACGCTGCCAAATAAACTTCGCGGTTGGCGCCATCAGGCTGGGTGCTTGTTGGCCCGCCAAATCAGCCAGAAACCCAGTCCTTGGAACAGGATGTTGGGAATCCAGATAATCAGGTCGGGATAAGCGTTCGGCTTGTCCTTGAGCGACATAGCGTAGACGATCATCAGGTAATACAACACCACGATGGCAACGCTAATGACGAATCCGATCGAGGTCTCCGCCCGCCCGGTGGTGATTGCCAGCGGAATCGCCAGGAACATGAAGGTGAAGCAGGCCACCGAGAACGAGACGCGTTTTTGCAGCTCGGTGAACAGCGGGGTGAAACGAAACTCCTGATTGCTGCCGGCGAAGATGTGGTTGACGATTTGCTCCGCGGTCATGATGCCGATATTGGTGGTCAGACGGCTGGAATCGAAGTCCTTGCCCAGCGGCACCCGGATTGGCAGTTGTGAAGCGCGGATGCCGGTGGTAATGCGGCTCAGATCGGCAGGATCGGCATTGGCGCGGTCTTCCTCGCGGGCGCCAAACAGTGTGATGGTTAGCTCCATGTTCTGCAAATCGGCATTAAGAATGCCCTTGTCCGCCCGCATACTGTTCAACGGTATTTTGGTTTTGGGATCCAGCTTCCAGATATAAACCCCCTCGATGGTGTTGCCGTATTTTTTGTCGACATAGATGGTGTAGCCGGAAAATTTGTCGATCGGTTCCTGCGCCCTGATCAGCATGGTCGGGTTGTTGCGGCCGATCTCGAAGATCATTTCCTTGAACTTGGTCATGCACTTCGGCGCAAGAATGGCATTGTTGTAAAAACTAAGCATGCACATGAACATGCTGAACAACACTACTGGCGCGATCAAGGGCACCAAGCCAAGCCCCGCCGAGCGGATGATCAGGATCTCGCGATTGTGCGACATGCGGCCAAACACCAGCAGGGTACCAACCAGCAACCCCCAGGGGATGGTGATGGTCATGGCCTGCGGGCTGAGCAGCGCGATCATCTTCAACACCACCCAGAACGGGATGTCATTGTCCACCAGCACCTGGGCGATGCGCTTGAAGGCGTCGCCGAACATGATCAGCGACGTCAGGATCGCGATGGCCGCGAATGACGAGCTGACGACTTCGCCAAGCAGGTAACGGTAAATGATTCTCACTCGGGAACTGTTTTAGGGATTCCCCGCGCAAAATAAAACTCCAAATTAGAACTATCCGCCGGTTCCCCGGTTAAACCGCATTCAACAGGTCTTCCAGATCCAGGGGCCGGGTAAACATTGCCAGTTTCCCGTCGGCGTGGCGCGGCCATTCTGTTGCCGGGCGGTCACGGTAAAGCTCAACCCCGTTCTGGTCGGGGTCGCGCAAATACAATGCCTCGCTCACCCCGTGATCGCTGGCGCCATCCAGCGGGATTCCCGCCTTCAGCAAACGGCGCAAAGCATCCGCCAACGCCTCCCGGTTTGGATACAAAATTGCCAGGTGAAATAATCCGGTCGTGCCCGGTGCGGGCGGCTTGCCCCTGTGACTTTCCCACGTATTCAGGCCGATGTGATGGTGATAACCGCCCGCCGAGACAAAGGCCGCCTCGTTGCCGTAACGCTGGGTCAGTTCAAATCCCAGCACCCCGCAGTAAAAGTCGAGGGCTCGTTGCAAGTCAGCCACCTTGAGGTGTACGTGGCCAATGCGGGTTCCGGGATCAATCGGCTTCATGTCGGTTTAACCTTCCTTGCGCTCCCCCGGTGTTTTGCCAAAACTGATCGAGATTCGATTCCATAAATTCATCAGGCTGATCACCGAGGTCAGCTGGACCAATTCTTCCGCATTGAAATGCTTGGCCGCTTCCTCGTAAATTTCATCGGAGGGAACGCCTTTTGCAATCAAGGTGACCGATTCCGCCCAAGCCAGCGCCGCGCGTTCCCGGTCGCTGAAAAAACCAACTTCGCGCCAGACACTGAGGCAGTCCAGCCGTTGCTGCCGTTCCCCCAGCGCACGCGCCTCCTGATTGTGCAGATTGATACAATAGGCGCAGCCGTTGATTTGTGAGACCCGCAACTCCACCAGCGCCTTCAACTTGTGATCGGCGAATGATTCCGCCACCTGTTTGCTTGCCGCTGCAATACCGTTGATGACGTCCGGCGCGGCCTGATAATAATCGATGCGTTTTTTCATATGTTTGTAACCTCCGGAAAGATATAGCCTAATCCGCAAAAACCGCATGCGCAAACTGCACCGAACGGTCCGCCTCCGCCCTCGCCGGGTAATTTTCTCCCTTGCGCCAACGGGCAAAAAACCTCACCATTAGCGCCATGACTCTTCTCGAACAAATCGACTCCCAGCTCAAAGACGCCATGCGCGCCAAGGACATGGACAAACTCAACACCCTGCGCGCATTGAAATCCGCCGCCAAGTATCTTGCCATCGAGAAATACGGCGCCGACGGCAACGCTAACGACGAAGACGTCATGCAGGTCGCCCGCAAGGAAATCAAGAAACGCAATGAATCCATCGAGGTCTACGAAAAGAACGGCCGTCCCGAGGCGGCCGCCAAGGAAAAAGCCGAAAAGGCCGTGCTGGAAACCTTCCTGCCCGCCGCATTGAGCGACGCCGAACTGGAAGCCATCGTCAAGGCCGCCATTAGCGAAACCGGCGCCACCGGCAAGGCCCAGATGGGCGCGGTGATGAAAGCCGCCGTGGCCAAGGCCGCGGGCCGCGCCGATGGCAAGCAAATCAGCGCAATGGTCGCCAAGCTGCTGCCCTAAGGCCGCGGTGTATCGCCAATGAGTGAATTAGCCGAAGCCACCCGACTTTGCCACGCCAAGCAGGAACTTGGCGCGCCGATCATTTGGCAGATTGCCGAGGACTTGCTGAACCCCGCTAACAGCGAGGCGGACAAGCTTGAATTCCTCCGCGCCCTCACGGATAAAGGCGAGACTGCACGCGAATTGCTGGCCTTCACCAACGCCTTTCTGCCCAAGGCGCTTGACCCGGGCATCAACGGCACCTGGCACGGCAAGCCCTTGCTCGACTGCTGCGGCACCGGCGGCGGCGGATTGAACGTGGTCAATATTTCCACCACCATGATGTTTGTGCTCGCAGCCGGCGGCGTACCGGTGGTCAAACACGGTAATATCGGCGTTACCAAGATTTCCGGCAGCAGCGATGTACTTGGCGTGCTCGGCATTCCAACCACGCTAACGCCCGGCCAGAACAAAACCGTGTTCGAGGCCAGTAATCTCGGCTTCTTCCACGCACCGTTTTATCATCCGACTTTCAAGCTGATCGCCCCGTTGCGCCGCAAGCTGGCCGAGGAAGGCCGCCGCACGGTGTTCAACCTGCTCGGCCCGCTGATCAATCCCGCCCGCCCCGACGCGCAAATGATCGGCCTGTTCAAGAAGGCCTATGTTCCGCTGTTCGGTGAAGTGCTCGAATTGCTCGGACGCAAGCACCATCTCGCCATTTACAGCGAGGCGGAGGACGGCACGCCGATCGGCGAATATTCGATCCTCGGGCCCAATACCATCCACACCTCGCTGGACTTCGACATCCCCGACCGCACCCGCGACGACCTCGGCAGCTACAAGAGCCTGCTCATCAGCGGCCCCGGGGAAAGCGCCCGCCGCATCCTCGACCTGTTCAAGGGCGGCGAACAAGGATTGTTCAAGGAAATCATCATCGCCAACAGCGCCCTTGGTTTTGTGGTCACGGAAACTTCCGACACCTGGGATGAAGGCCTCGATCTCGCGCGCGAAATCATCGAATCCGGCCGGGCCTTGCAAAAACTGGAACAATGGCGCCAGTTTTGCACCTCGGTTTAACCAACGCTAACCATGAACCCGCTTCCGCAAATCAACATGTTTACCGGCGGCCTCGCCGAAACCAACGCTTATTTCCTGAAACTCGACAACGGCTGGCTGGCCGTCGACGCGCCGGAAGGCACCGCCGAGGCAGTGGAAGAATACGGCCTGACCATTAGCGCCCTTGTCCTCACCCACGGCCACTGGGATCACATCTGGGATGCCGCGCCGATTGCCAGGAAATTCAACTGCCCCGTCTACTACCACCAGGCCGACGAAATCCTTTGTACCCAACCGCAGGTCATGCGCGCCTACGGATTGCCCGCCAACATTGAACCCGTCGCCACCACCAAGTTCCTCGATCAGGACGACACGCTAACCCTAAGCCCTTACAATTTTAAAATCCTGCACATTCCCGGACATTGCCCCGGCAGCATTTGTTTGTATGAACAACAGCACGGCTTCATCTTCGGCGGCGACGTGTTGTTTGCCGGCGGCGTCGGTCGCTGGGACCTGCCCGGCGGTTCCGAGGAAATACTGATTAGCGGCATCAAACAGAAACTGCTTCCGCTGCCGGACAACGTTATCATCTACCCCGGCCACGGCCCGGAAACCACTATCGGCAACGAACGGAAATATAATCCGTACGTTCGCTAATATCCGATATTTTCAGCTTTCAAATTTATAATCGCTAACCATCATTAGCGAATGAACGTGATTTGCACCACATACGGCGAACGCGACATTAAAACAATAAACTTTCTGCCCTAATGGACGATTGGTTTTATGAATTGCACGGCCGTCAAGCCGGGCCGGTTTCCAAGGGCGAACTTGTTTCGTTGTTAGTGGCAGGTACCATTAATACCAATACTCTGGTCTGGAACAAAACCCTACGCAATTGGAGTAAAATTTCCGATCTTGACGACGAATTTAATCCCAAGGATCCTGCGGGATTTGCCGTCACCGAATCCAAGTCGAACCCACTGTTTCTCTACATACCAGTTTCGCGCTTGATCCTCATGAATGTCCTTTCCATTGGATTTTATCAAGTGTACTGGATCTATCACAACTGGCGCTTCCTCAAGCGACGCGGCAAATTGAATGTTATGCCATTCTGGCGGGCGGTATTCTCCATACTGTTCATTTACCAACTGTTTAATGAAATTCGTAATTATTCGGCTGCAACCCAGCTTCTCAAACCTAAGTTTTCGGCCGGACCCCTTGCTGCCTGCTGGATCATCGCCACAATTTTCAGTAACATGCTCGGCAGGCTTGATGATCTCGTAATCAACCTAATCGGCCTTGCTATCACTCTGTTGGCCGCTCTGTTCTTCTTGCCGGTGCAGGATTACATTAACGCTGTCAATCAAGCCTTACCCGATCCCCCTGCCTACTATAACAAATGGTCACTAGGCCATATAATCTGTCTGATCGCAGGCTTGTTGGCATGGACTGCCATATTGCTCGGATTATTCGCCTGATTTATTCCAAAATCATGCCCACGGGACAATGGTCGGAACCCTGCACCTCCGGCATGATCCAAGCCTTTTTCAGGCGCGGACGCAACTTTGGCGAGATCAGCCAGTAGTCGATTCTCCACCCGACATTCCGCTCGCGAGCCCCCGCGCGGTAACTCCACCAGGAATAATGGCCGCCGCCTTTTTCGAATTCACGGAACGTATCGATGAACCCGGCATTGAGATAATTAGCAAAACCCTCGCGCTCCTCGTCCGTGAAACCGGCATTGAAATGGTTGTCTTTCGGACGCGCCAGATCGATCTCCTGGTGCGCCACGTTCAAGTCCCCGCAAAATGTGACTGGTTTTTTCTTTTCCAGTTTTTGCAGATGCTGGAGAAACAGAACATCCCAAACCTTGTGGCGGTATGGCAACCGTTGCAGCTCGTCCTTGGAATTCGGCGTGTACACGTTGACCAAAAAATGATCGTCGAATTCCAACGTGATGACCCGGCCCTCCCTGTCGTGTTCGTCCTCACCGATCCCCAATTTCACCGTTAGCGGCGTCTGCCTGGAGAACACGGCCGTGCCGGAGTAACCTTTTTTCTCCGCGCTGTACCAGCTGGTGTGGTAATTAAAGTGCAAGTTCAGCTCCGCCTGGTGCTGTTCCGCCTTCACTTCCTGCAAACACAGGACGTCCGGATTTTCCCGCTCGACGAATTGTTCAAAACCTTTTTTCTGGCAGGCACGGATGCCGTTGACGTTCCACGATATGTATTTCATCAGTAAATAATCTCCGTAAAAATCCCGCCGCCGAGCAATCTCTCACCGTCGTACAAGGCGCAGATTTGCCCCGGTGACAACGCACGTTGCGGCTGGTGAAAATTCAAGCTGGCCCTGCCTTCCGCCAATGGCAGAAAAGTAAGCGGCTGGCGTGCCGCCCGGTAGCGCGGCTTGGCCTCGATTTCCCTCCGCGCATCAAGCCCGCGGTTAGCGTGGGAAATTTGTGAAATCACGCATTCGCTGGCATAGAGCCTTGGCGTCTCGGGCCGGTCGAAGCCAATGATCAACTCGTTGGTCGCCACCCGTTTTTCCAGCACCACATAAGCCTGGTTCGGCGTGTTCGACGGCACGCGGATACCCTTGCGCTGGCCGAGCGTGTACAAATGCAGGCCGCGATGCTCCCCCAGTTTCTTGCCCTGCAAGTTGACAATATTGCCGGGCTTGTCCGGGATGAACTTGGTGAGAAAATCCGACATCTTCACCTCACCGATAAAGCAGATTCCCTGGCTGTCTTTCTTGGTCGCCGTTCCCAGGCCGAATTTGTCCGCCAGCCGCCGGACCTCGGGCTTGGGCAGGTCGCCGATCGGGAACAGCGCCCGCGCGATTTGATCCTGCCGCAATAACGCGAGGAAATACGACTGGTCCTTGTTCTTGTCGGCGCCTTCCAGAATGTCGAAGGTTCCGTCATCATTGGCGACCTTGCGCGCATAGTGGCCGGTGGCGACAAATTCAAAGCCTTCCTTCAGGGCGTAATTCAGCAACACGCCGAATTTCATCTCGCGGTTGCACATCACGTCGGGGTTCGGCGTGATCCCCTCCTCATAGCCGGCCAACAGGTAACTCACCACCCGTTCGCGGTATTCCTTCATCAGATTCACCACGCGGAACGGAATTTCGAGCTTGGCGGCGACGGCGGAGGCGTCCTCGATGTCCTGCTGCCAGGGGCAGTTGCCGATGATGTTTTCCTCATTGATCCAATTCTTCATGTACGCGCCGGTGATGTCGTGCCCCTGCTCTTTCAACAGGGCCGCCGCCACCGAACTGTCCACGCCGCCGGACATCGCTACCAGAATCTTCGCCATAAGAAATCAAAAGGAAAATGTAGCTGTTAATGGCAAAGTCGCCAATCCTCAATCACCTAGATAAGTCAGCTGGCTGAACCAACGCAGGCCGGTTTTGGCCAACACGCGCTGGCCGTTGCGTTTCTCGACAATGCCACGGGTGAAGGCTTCCTGCGTGGTCAGCGAATTGTCAAACCAGATCAATTCCGGGCCGCTAACCGCCACATCCGACGGCGTGAATTTCAACGGAATACCCATGCGGTCGCAATCAATCTCCCATGATCGGGGCTGCTTCTGTTGCAAGCCGCCAACCACCATCCACGGCCAGCATTTCTGCCAGTAGAAAAAATCCTTTCCGGCCGGAACCCTGACTCGCAGGACCGGATGCAGGTTGCCAAAAATCTGTTTCATCGTTAGCGGCCGTCCCTTGGCGGTGGCAATCAAAATCGGCGCGGAATCGATGCCGATGTAATTCATGCCGTTGTATTCGCCGTGCAGATTCTTGCCTTCCAGTCCCATTTTTACGCCGTACTTGTCGTACCACCCGGCATAATCCGGCAGGGTGCGAAACCCAAACTCGAAATGCACATGCGCACGCTCCTTGTTGATGCCGGGCCCGGTGTAACCCATGATGCCAAGTCGCTCGCCCGCCTTCACGTTCTGCCCGGCGCTAACGGTGACCCTGGACAGATGCCCGTAAGTGGTGCACACCTCGCCGCCCGGGAATTGGTGGAACAATTTGACATAGCGGCCGTAGTTCGATTTGGAGGGATCGTTGTTCACGTAAGCCACCCTGCCGTCCGCCGCCGCCAGCACCGGATCGAGCGGTTCGCTGTTGGCGTCGCGTTGTACCGGCCGAATATCCAGACCCATGTGAAAAATATTGTAATAATGCGGGTTGGGCCCCGATTCAGTGCTGCGCACAAAACCGTAATGCCCGCCAAAGCTGCGCTTTTCTATCGTGGCCTGGTAAAATTGCTCCTCATCGTCAAGCAGGTGATGATTGGTGGTCGGGAAATACAGGCGCACCGCGTCATCCTTGGCGGGTGATTCCCCAGCCCCCGCGGTTAGCGTCAATAAAATGCCAGCCAATGCCGGTGCGGCGATCCTTTTCATGCCGGATTGTTCTAGCAGAAAAGGCCGTGCATTTCCCGGATTTTCGCTTACACTGTAGGCATGGCTGCAAAAAAATCCAAAACCCGCAAGTCCACCTCCGCCAAAACCAAGCCCGTCCATGACACGCATATTTCCGAGCCGGCCTTGAAATTGATCGACAAGGCAGCCGGCCTGTTGAAAAAAGCCATCATCAAGGGCGAGGAAGAAAGCGTGGAGGGGCGCAAACTGCTGAAGAAAAAGGCGCTGTCCTTCGTCGATTTCGCCAACAAGCGACTCACCACCGCGATCAATGAAGGCTCCAGCGCGGTGAAGAAGGGCGTGCGCAAGATTTAAGGCGCTCTTGCGGGCTCAGCCCTGGTTGCCGTCTTTCCAAATCTTCCAGCCCAGCCGTGCGGCGATCAACAGTCCAAGTCCCATACAAAGCCACGCCAACAGCGACAGGTTGAAAATCACCGGCGGAATTTCCGTGCGTGCCAGCAGGCCGCCGGTAATCAGCAAGGCGGCGCTCAAGATGGCCTGTGCCAACCGGTTGGCAATCTGATGCAGGGTCTTGCGCAGGGGCTCAAACCCCTCCGGATCGATCTTGTGCTGCACGGGAATGCTGAAATAACCGTTGCGCAGCCGGGAATAGAACTCGCGCACGTCACCGGGCAGATGCTCGACCAGGCGCGTGACATCCAGCAACAGCCCGCCGAAAGTCTTGCGCAAATTCGACCACCTTAACTTATCGGTGAAAATCTTTTGCGCGTGCGGGCGCCCCATAGCGATGAAATTCAGGTCGGGATTCAAAATCAAACCCACCGCCTCAATCTGTGACAGCGCCTTGATGCCGAGGTAAAACACCCCCTTCATCCGCAGCTTGTGCGCCATCAACAAGTCCAACAGGCGGTTCATAACGTACCCGATATTGATGTCCTTGAGCGGCTTGTTCAGGTAGTTGTCATTGAACGCCTCGATGTCGGCCTTCATTTTCTGCGGGTGATCGACGCAACCGGAATCGGACATGCCGATCAGGGCCTGCATGATCCTGCCGGAATCGGAATCCGTCAGCCCCATCAGCAAATCCGCGATTTGGTCGCGCAATGTCGGCGTCAGGTGTCCCATCATGCCGTAATCGTACAACACCAGCACGCCGTCAGGCTGCACCGCCATGTTGCCGGGATGCGGGTCGCCATGGAAAAAGCCATGCTCCAGCACCTGGTTGAAAATCATCACTGATACCCGCTCCGACAGGGCCTTGGTGTCGATCCCCTCCGCCTGCAACTCGGTGGGACGATCAATGCGCATGCCGCTGAGAAAGTCCATGGTCAGCACATGCTCGGTGGTGAACTCGCGATAAACCTTGGCAATACGAATGCATTCGTTGTCTGAGAATTCACGGGCAAAGCGCTCCATGTTCTGCGCCTCGTTCTGGAAATCCAATTCCTTCAGCAAGGTTTTGGCAAAATCCTCGACGACGCCGGTCGGGTTCAACACCGCCGCCTGCTCGACATGTTTCTCCAGGAACTTGGCGACCTCCTTCAGGATCAGCAGGTCCACCTCGATTTTCTTGCGGATATTCGGCCGCTGGATCTTGATCGCCGCATGCGTGCCGTCGCACAATACCGCCGAGTGCACTTGCGCGATGGAAGCCGCCGCGATGGGCTTGAGGTCGAAAGACTTGAACGTCTCCTCCATGCGACGGCCCAGTTCCTTGCAGACAATGTCCCTGGCCTCTTCGCCGGAAAATGGCTGCACATGATCCTGCAGTTTGCGCAACTCGTTGTAAAATTCCTCGTTCACCAGGTCGCGGCGCGAGCTGAGAATCTGGCCGAATTTGACATAGGTCGGGCCAAGCTCCTCCAATGCCAGGCGAAAACGCTCGGCGGCCGGTTTCTCTTGGATGATCTTGCCTTCCTCGCTCAGATGCTTGGCGCGGAATTCCGACAACTGATGCAAATGCACCAAATTGAGAAAATCGGTGAACCCGTACCTGTAGGCAATGCCAAAGATTTCCTTAAACCGCGGGATCTGCGACCAGGCATCGGCGGCGGCTTTCAAAGGATCGGTGATCATGGGGTTTACTCTAGCTCACGATTGGCGGCTCCGCCAACACCGGAAATCAAGGCTTTGTCAAAAATAGGCGTGTTTTGCACGACGCCAATCCCTAGCATTCATTCCGATGTCCCTGCCCGAACTTGCTCCCACTGCCTGGCTGTTGATCATTATCGCCGTGTTTTGCGTCGGCATTTCCAAGGGTGGGTTGCCGGGTGTGAGCATGATCTCGATCCTGATTTTCGCCGGCATCTTTCCCACCAGGCAATCCACCGGCATGCTTCTCCTGCCGTTGATTGTCGGCGATTTTGTCGCCATCGCGGTATTTCGCCAGCACGCCGACTGGCGGCAACTGCGGCGGGTCGCCATACCCGCGGTCATCGGCGTGCTGCTCGGCTGGTTCTGTCTCGGCAAACTGTCGGACTCACAACTGCGCTTGCTGATCGGCGCGATTATCCTGGCCCTTAGCGTCCTGCAATTGCTGCGCGGAAAATTCGGCGCCTGGGTTGAAACCACTTATCACTCCAGGGCTTTTGCCTGGTCGCTGGGAGGACTGGGCGGCTGGACCACCATGCTGGCCAACGCCGCGGGCCCGGTCATGAGCCTGTTCTTTCTGGCCATGCGGCTGCCCAAGCTGGTGTTTGTCGGCACCACCGCGTGGTTCTTTTGCATCATTAATTTGATCAAGGTGCCCTTTAGCGTGCAACTGGGATTAATTACCTGGCCGAGCCTGTGGCTGGCGCTGCTGGCAGCCCCGATTATTGCCGCCGGAGTATTCAGCGGGCGCTGGCTGATCCAGCGCCTGCCGCAACGGGTATTTGAAATCCTGATCCTGGCGTTCGCGATTCTCGGCGCGCTCAGGTTGTTGTTTTAATACGACAGGGTGATGGCCAAATCCATGCTCTGGCCTTCCGGCACGCCAACGTTCGAGTCGTTGAGGCGAATGCCGTAATCAAAGCGCATGCTGAAATACTGGCCGATGCTGTAACGGAAACCGGGTCCAATGCTGCTGAAGGTGGCGTAACGCGATTCACCCGGCTGGATGTAACGATTGCTCGCCACGCCGTAATCCCAAAAGAACAGGAACTGGAACTTGTCGTTAGCCCAATTCTTTCCGATCGGGTCGGAGAAGATGGAACTGATGCTGAAGGCCGGAAAACGCAATTCGTTGGTCAACTGCCAGCCTTCGTCAGTGTTCCACATATTCTGCTGGTAACCACGGATTGAATCATAGCCACCGAAACTCAATTGTTCGCTCGGCAGCAAGTTGCCGCTGGAAACCTGGCCAACCGCGCGCAATACGTAGGTGAAATCGTAGGGCAGCTTGGTATCACGCTGGGCGATGAAGCGGACATAATCGTATTCCGTGTCGGCGCCCGCCCGGGCCTGTTGGTAAGCCGCATCATTGCCATCACCGGATATGCCGCCCGGGCTGTAATAACCCTGGATGTTCAGGATGGTCTTGCCGAAATCGTCTTCCGCCGCCGCCTTGTAGGTCAACGAGAGTTCGGAAACGTCAACTGCGCTGGTGTACACGGTGTCGCCGCCAAAGGCCAGATCGTTGTTCGACCGTTTGAAATCATAACCGATGTCGATCGAATGACGCAGCCAGGCCGGGGCGGGCAGCGGAATGTTGTAGCGGGTGCCCACCTGCCAGCTGTAACCATTCTGCGAAATCGGATCGAGTTCGCTGGAAGCGTCCGAATAGCTGCCGTAAAAGGTCAGGGTATGCCGCCACGGCAGCGGAATAATGTAGCTGCCGGCGTAGGACAGCGAATGCTCGAAATCCGAGTCGGAAGTGAACTGGAAATTCATCTGGTGATCCAGTCCGAAGGCGTTGCCCCAGTTGAAACCTGCGTTCCAACGGGCATAGCCGGTGGTGGAGTTGCCGGTATTGTCATAGCCGGTGTAAACCCGCAACGGGAAACGATCCTTGGTTTCCAGGACAATGTCGGTCTGCCCGGCCTCGGTGCCGGGAGTGAACAGCAGGTCCACCTGGCGGAACGGGTTGCTGTTCAGCCAGTCGACATCGCTGCGAACCTTGTCATAATCGATGATGTCGTTCGACTGGGTCCTCACCTGCGAGGCGAGGAACTTGCTGTCAAACCACTTGTTGCCCTCGACCTTCACTTTGCCCAGCTTGCCTTCCATCACCAGCACCTGAACGTTGTTGCCGGGAATGGCTTGCTCGGGAACCACAATGTTGACCACCGGATGCCCCTGCTCGCGATAATACACAATCAATTGGCGGGACAGTGAGTCCAGCCCGCCGAGGGTGAGCGGCTTGCCAAAATAGGGCGAAATAATCTTCGCGGCGCCCGGGGTTTGCAACAAGGGCAGTCCATCAGCCTTGATGCCGCTAATGCCGCTGACCCCGTCCTTGTTGATCTTGGAAGTCTGGTCGACAAAGACCACGCCCTCGAAATTTTTGACGATCACCTGGTCATTTTTTTGCGCCGGCGGCGGCGGGGTTTCCTTGATTTTCCCTTCCTTGACCGGCAGGGTCTGCGGCGCCACCTGCTCATAGTTCTGCGCCAAAACCAAGCCGGGCATGCATAACAAACCTATAGTGATAACCACCCCGATTTTAGTAAACCCCATCATGTTCATCCCACTCCTTCTGCTTAGGCAATCCTGTAATGAAAACCCACTCTGCCCGCCCCATCGCGGACAAGACGATCCTTCATTTCCCCCCCACTATTCCCCCGGTAAAAAGCCTCTTATTAACTAGCCACTGCCAATCGTCAAGTAAAGGGCAAAC
The DNA here is from genome assembly GCA_031256975.1 of Verrucomicrobiales bacterium. Classification (GTDB taxonomy): domain Bacteria; phylum Verrucomicrobiota; class Verrucomicrobiia; order Methylacidiphilales; family JAAUTS01; genus JAIRPN01. The sequence continues at coordinate 145,133 of JAIRPN010000015.1, forward strand.
TCTAAGCGGAATTTATTTTTAACAAACCCGACTAATCGTTAAATGGCTGAAGTATTGGACGGCGGCAAAACCGCTGGAAAATTCATTTCCGGCCTTCGTATTGCTCGAGTTTTTTCTCCAAGGCTTGGATTCGCTCGTACAATTCGGGCAATTTCATGGTTAGTGCCTCGATTCGCATCGATTCCTTCATCGGTTTGGCCGGGGCACCGCGATAAACGCCGGACTTGATGATATCCTTGGTCACCGCGGTCCAGCCGGTCACCGTCACCTGGTCGGCAACCTTGATATGCCCCACCACGGCCGACTGGCCGGCGATGGTCACATATTTGCCGATGGTACTGCTGCCGCTAATGCCGCACTGGGCGACGATCACACTATGGGCGCCAACCACCACGTTGTGGGCGATCATCACCAGATTGTCAATCTTGCAGCCTTCCTGAATCCAGGTTTTGTCAAAACGTCCACGGTCGATGGTGGTATTGGCGCCAATCTCCACATCATCATCGATCTGCACATAACCGAGCTGCGGCACCTTGACATGCCGGCCCTGCTGGAACTCGTAACCGAACCCGTCCGCGCCAATCACCACGCCGGGATGCAAAATCACCCGGCTGCCGATCACGGAACGTTCACGGATGGTCACATTCGGATAAATGAACGTGTCGCCGCCAATCTTGGTTTCATGCCCGACATAAACTCCTGCGCCGATGTGGGTATGGTCACCGATCTCGCTGTTGGCGTCGATCACCGCGTGCGGGCCGACATAAACATCCTTGCCCAATTTGGCTCCGGGAGCCACGGTTGCGGTTGGATGAACACCGGTTTCCCAGCGGATCGGTTCGGGGGCAAACAAGGCAAACACCTTGGCAAAGGCGGCGGAAGGATTGGCCACGCAGACTTGTGCCGCATCAAGTTCAAGCTCGCCGTTAGCTGGCACCAAAATCGCCCCGGCCTTGCTGTCCTTGGCCGCCTGCACATAACGCGGGTTGCCAAGGAAGGAAATTTGTTCCGGCGTGGCGCGGCCAAGGTCATTGATGCCGCTAATCACCAAGTTCGGGTCGCCGACCAGCTGTCCTTCAACCAATGCGGCAATTTCGCCGAGACTGTGATTCTTTGCCATTAGCGTCTGCCTGGCAATTATTTGCTGGTGCCGGAGGTGGCCGGCTTGCTGCCCGCCGCGGGTTTGCTGGCGTTGAGCTGCTTGGTCACTTCATCGGTGATGTCGGTCAGACCCTCGGAATACAACAGGGCGGGCGTGCCGTTGAGGGTGACGCCGGACTTGTCGAGCACCACGGTGTATTTGCCCTTGCTGTATGTAGCAACGGACTGGGTGATCTCATCGATGATACTCTTGCGGGTGCGTTGCGACTGGTCGGCCACAAAGCGGGAGGTCTGCTCCTGGAAACTCTTGATTTCCTGTTCCTTTTTCTGGATGTCACCGACCAGATCACGCAGCTTGCCCTGCTTATCCTTCTTGGCGGCATCACTGGAAGTGGAATCGGCGTTCAATTCGTTTTGCAGCGCGTTGGCCTGGTCGTACAGCTTGCGGTAGTCGGCGGTCATCGAGTCATACTGCGACTTGTAATTCGCTGTGCTGGCCTGCAATTGCGTTTCGGCTTCCTGGGTTTTGTAATAATTCTTGAAAACCTGCTGAATATCAATGGTCGCAATCTTCAGATCCGCCGCTTGCAACGACGCGGCCATGAGCGAAATGCTGAACAATGCGCTGACGATGATTTTTTTCATAAGCTGGAAACACTACTAGAATTGGTAGCCTACGTCAAAGTTGAACTGAAAATGTCCGACCTTGCCGCTGGTACCATCGGTCACGATCGGGCAGCCGAAGTCGAGGCGCAACGGGCCGATCGGCAAATTCAAACGAAGACCGAGACCGGCACCAATGTTGATGGCATCGGTGTATTCGAAGGTTCCCGCGCTATCAAAACCGCCGTCCACGAACACCGCGCCACGCACACGGTCCATGATCGGCCAGGTCATTTCCACGTTGGCATAGCCCATGGTGTCACCACCCAGCGAGTTACCCTGCTGGTCGCGCGGACCAATCGACTGGAAACTGAAACCGCGCACCGAACGCGAGCCACCGACAAAGAAACGCTCGAACAGGGGCACGAAATCCGAATCCCCGTAGCTGTCGGCAACGCCAGTAGTGGCATTAAGCGACAGAATCATGTCATACGGCAACTGGATATATTTCGCCGCGGAAAGCTGCAATTTCCAAATGTTGGTCTGGCCCCACAACGGACCGCCCGCCCCGGTGACGGCAAACTGGAAGGTTTCACCCTTGCGGGTCAGGAACAAATCGTCGCGAGAATCGTAAGTAATCGTGGCTGTCACCGCGCTTTCCGAACGCCAGCCGGCCTCACGCTGCAATTGGCTGTTAGCGGCCGCGGTAACGTCATAGATGTCGACCTCCGACAGCTGGTAGCGCAAGCCCACGCGCCAAAACTGGTTGAGCGATTTGTCCAAGCGCAAGGCGCCGCCGTAACGCTGTAAATTGTAATCACTGCTCAGGTATTCTTCCTGGTCGGCGAACAAGTCGAAGCCGAAGGCCAGCTGTTTGTCGAGAAACCACGGCTCGGTCCAGCTGATCAGGAAGTCCTTGCGCTCCAGACCGTATTGCAAGCGGGTGCGGAATTTCTGGCCGGCGCCGGTGAAGCGCGGCGGATTGGCAATGTCAAAATTACCCTGGCTCAATTCCACGAAACCCAACAGGCTGTCCACCGTGCTGAAACCGATACCAAAGGTAACGTTTCCGGTACGCTGTTCTTCAACAGTCACCACCATGTCCTTGCGGTTCGGGATGGAGGTGTCTTCCGGCGAGACATCGACCTTGGAGAAATAACCCAGGTTTTCCAAACGCTTCTTGGCGGCATCAGCCTTCACCGTGTCGTACACTTCACCGGGAGCCAGCGGCAATTCGCGGCGAATCACCTTGTCCTTGGTGGTGTTGTTGCCCTGAATCACGATCTTCTCGACATAGGACTGGGTGTTTTCCTGCACCTTGTACAAAATGTCCATGCGGCCGCTCTCAATGTTAGGCTGGCGCTGGGGCATCACGTTGGTGTCAATATAACCGTTCTGGCCGTACAAATCCTTGATTGCCTTCACGTCAGCATCCAAACCCTGCGGCGAAAAGATGCCGCTTTCCAGCATCTTCATGCGGGTCAGGATTTGTTCGCGGGTGTAAAGCTTGTTGCCCTCGAAACTGATCGAACCAACATGGTACTGAATCCCCTCAAACACGGTGATCTTGACGTCGATCTTCTCCGGCTCGGGATAGGTTTTCTGCACATCCTTGATGTCCATGTCGATGTAGCCGTGGTTCTGGTAGAATTCCCTGAGTTTCTTCAAGTCGGAAGTCCATTGGTCTTCCTTCAACAAACCGGACTTGTTGATCCAGGAGAGCCAGTCCTTTTTCTTGGTCTTGAAATTCTTGCGCAGTTCGTCGTCGGTGAACGCCTTGTTGCCGGCAAAGCTAATGCTGTCAATCCAGGCTCGCTCGCCTTCCTTGATGGTGAACTTCACCACGGCCCGGCCGGCCTGCTCATTGACATCAATCTTGTACTCGACCTTGGCTTCGAAAAAGCCCTTGGAACGGTAGTATTCCTGCACCTTGCGCATATCGTCGGCGACTTTCTGTTCGCTCAACGGATCGCCGACCTTGCTCTTGATTTCCTTGCGAATGCGTTTTTCCTCGATGACCTTGCAACCGGTCACTTCCAATTCGCGAACCACCGGCTTGGGCTGCACCACCACCACGACTTTCACGCCGTCGGCCAAGGGTTCATCATAGATACGCAGGTTGACAAACAGCCCGGTAGCATAGAGGTTGCGCACGTCTTCCTCCACCCCGGACAGCGAGTAAGGCTGGCCGATGGTGGTGCGCATGTTGGAAATAATCACGCTGCGGTCGACCGAATGCGGTCCGGCGTAGTCGATTTCGATGTCCTTGACAATCGGACCGCGGGTAGCGGCGGCATCGGAAGCGGTCGGGGCGGGAACGGTGATTTTGCCCTGGTTATCGGTAGAAACCTCGTTTTCAGCGTTAGCGGGTGTGCTGGGAGGGGTTAAGCGGGCTGCGGGAGCGGCAGTGGCACTGGGGGAGGCATCGGCGGCTTTTTGCGGCAATTGGTCCTCGGCACGGGTCTTATCAACAGAGACAAACAGAACCAAAGCGATGCACCCGATGATCGCCATTAACGGCAGTTTCCAGTTCTGTTTCGCTTTCGAGTAACTCATCCTGTTTGCTTTTCCCGTTAGTCCTTCCACCAAAGGACGTTTTTACCAATTTATGCGTGTAAACTATTAGAGCAGAAACTGGAGAATGTACAGCGGACCGTCAAGCCTATTTCTTGGTTTGACGGTCCGGAAATCATGATTTGTGAGAATTAGGCTTCCGCGGGCTTTTCGGCGGTGCGGGGTTTGCGGCCTTTTTTCTTCGGCGCTTCCTCTTCCGCGGCCTCGGCGTCCTTGTTGGCGCTTTCCAGCACCACCTTGAACTTGCCCTGGACGTTCATCGGCAGGTGCAGGTGAACTTCGTATTCGCCCAGGCCCTTGAGCGGCTTCGGCAGGACAATCTTTTTCTTGTCGATATTGTGACCGAGGGTTTCCAAGCGGGCGGCGATGTCGTTGGTCGTGATCGAGCCGAACACTTTGTCCTGGCGAGAGGTTTCCACCTGGAAGGTGATGGTGACTTTCTTCAGGGCGGTGGCCAGCTCCTCGGCGGCGTTCAGCTCGGCGGCTTCGCGCTCGGCGCGGCGGCGCTTCAATTCTTCCACCAACTTTTTCGTGGCGGCAGTCGCGACCACGGCGAGGTCCTGCGGCAACAAATAATTGCGCGCGTAACCGGGTTTCACTTTCACGAGGTCGGCCTCGGCGCCCAAACCCAGCACGGGTTTCTTCAGAATCACTTCTACTGCCATAATGTTGTCTCCAATAATTTGCTAGTTGTTAAAAATTTAGAACGGAATCTCGTCATCCGCGGCGTCCGCCATCGGGGGTTCATCATAATCGCGCGACGGACGTTCATAGTTGTCGCGCGAACCGCGACTACCTTCGTCACGGCGGTTATCACGCTCACCGCGTTCCTGCGAGTAACCGCCCGAGGAGCGGGAGGAACCGCCGCCGCTATTGCCGCCACGACCGCCAAGGAATTGCACCCGTTCGGCGCGTACACGCAGACGGCTGCGTTTTTCGCCCTGTTGGGTTTCCCACTGGTCGAGTTGCAAACGTCCTTCGATGAAAATCGGCGAACCCTTGGTCAGGTAATCCTTGCAAGTTTCCGCCTGACGGCCCCAGACCACCACATCGACGTAACAGACTTCTTCCTTGTCGGTACCCTCTTGCGTCCGATAGGTCATGTTAATCGCCATCGACAGATCGCCCACCGCGGTGCCTTTCGGCGTGTGGCGGATTTCGGGGTCACGGGTCAGGTTCCCGATCAAGAAGACTCTGTTCAGCGAAGCCATGGTCGTTAGCGTCAGTTCGCGGTTAGCGCCGGGTCAACGGCTCAGGCCGCAACCTTTTCGGCTTTCTTTTCCTTCACCGTCACCGGCTTGGACCGCAGGTAGTTCTGGCGGAAAATCTTGTTGTCGAACTGGAATTTTTCGCGCAGCGACTTGAGCTTGGCGGGATCGAGTTCGAAAGTGACACCAAGGTAATAGCCGGAATCGCTCTTTTTCACCGCCACACGCTCGAATTTGCGGCGATCCATGCGCTGAGCACCCTTGAAAGAGCCCTCAAGGCCTTCGATTGCCTGCTTGATGGTGGCCAACACGGCGTCAACGCCTTCTTCCTTGCCCTGGATGTCCAGGATGAACATTGCTTCGTAGTACTGTTTCATGTTTCGTTCTTTATTTTCGCAGCCGCCTTTTCCAAACCCTGGCTTTGGCAATCCTGCAGGACGCTTAGCGCCCTTACAATCATCTCTTCCAAAATCTCTTTCTCGCCAACGGCGAACTTGCCGAGCACATGTCCCGCCAAATCCCGTCCTTCTTCCGCCGCTCCCACGCCGCCGCGCAACCGCGCGTATTCCTGCGTGCCGAGCGACTGCTCGACGGACTTCAACCCGTTGTGACCGCCCGCCGACCCCTTCGCCCTCAGGCGCAAATGCCCGAACGGCAGGTTCACATCGTCCACTACCACCAGCACATCCTTCGGCTCCAACTTGAGCCAGCGCATGGCGGCGCCAATGGCGAGGCCGGAACGGTTCATGTAATCAATCGGTTTCAACAACCGGATTCCATCCTCCGTCTGGGCCAGCCGGGCGCTGGCATCGCGGAATTTCGCCGTCTTCCAGACAGCGCCGCTAACCGTCGCCCAGTGGTCAAGAACCATGTAACCGAAGTTGTGCCGGGTGGAGTCATACTCCCGTCCCGGGTTCCCCAGTCCGACGACAAGGGGAAATAACACGGCCATCGGTCAGGCTCCCGACTATTTCTTGGCGTCCTTCTTGGCGTCAGCAGCCGGAGCCGCTTCTTCCTTGTCCTTCTTCGCCGTGATGACTTCCGGTTCGGCCGGAGTCGCGCCTTCAGCCGCAGCGGCCGGGGCTTCGACTTCAACCTTCGGAGCGTGCACCGCGAAGACGGTCAGTTCGGGATCGTTCAAAACAGTCACGCCCTTGGGCAGGACGATGTCCTTGACGTGGATGGCCTGGCCAAGCGCCAGACTGGAGACATCCACCACGAAATGCGACGGCAGGTCGGCCGGCAAACATTCGACGCGCAAGTGACGCAGCACGTGATCGAGCACGCCGCCGCCATCCTTGACACCGATCGCCTCGCCGGTTTCATGCACCGCGACTTCGGTGTGCATCTTCTTGTTCGGGTCCACTTCGTGGAAATCGACATGCAGGAGACGGTCTTTCACCGGATGAACCTGGAATTCGCTGATCAGCGCGAGATGTTTCTTCGAATCGATCTCCAAATCAACCAGCGAGGATTCGCCGCCGGTGGAGTTGATAACCTGTACAATTTCAACCGCGGAGAGATGAATCGGCTTGGCCTCGCTCAAACCATAGAGCACACCGGGGATCTTGCCCGAGGCACGACTTTTCTTCGCCTGGATTCTACCAGTGCTGGTGCGAGACTCAGCTTTAATCGCAATACGTTTAGCCATAAATATTCCTTTTCGTTATGAGAGGGAACTGTATATGAAGCCGTAAAACAGCCCTTTGGTCAAATTCTTTTTCACCAAAAAACACGTACAAAGTCACTTTTTTCAATTTAAAAGCGATTTTTGCGTAATTAGGCGTATTTTAACGCCAGCGACAATCTCAATCCCTTTGACTCAAGCGCGGATATTGGAATACTTTCTCACATGCGCAAAACTCCCCTCGTTATGTTGTTGTTGAGCTTGTCATTAGCATCTTTCCTCCCTGCCGCGGAAACCGATTGGGAAACTCCGGACAAACCCAATAACTATCTCGACAAGGGCTCGTTCCGCTGGTGGGCACCCGCCGACGCGAAGAAACTGCGCGGTGTGCTGGTTATCATTCCGGGACGCAACGGCGATGCCCGCGACTCGGTCAACGATGCCGATTGGCAAACATTGGCCGGAAACGTGCAGTTCGCCATTGTCGGCTGCCGCTTGTTCAAGGACCCGGCGGGAGATTACCAAGGCGACCCCGACGGCTCGACGGCCAAAGTCATCAACCAAGCCGTCAACGCCCTCGCCGCCGCCAACGGCCATGAAGAATTAAAGGACCCGCCCCTGGCATTCTGGGGCCATTCCGCCGGCGCCAACACCGCCGAGCGTTACGCCAACTATTTCCCCAAGCGCGTCATTAGCGTCGTCTGCATCAAGGGCACTTGGGGGCCGGGCGGCTGGGACAATGCCAAAAAGGAAATCCCCTGGCTGCTGTGCATCGGCAAAAACGACAAACCCGACTGGGTGAAAGCGGCACTGGATAATTACAATATTGGGCAAAAAAACCGCGCCGACTGGGTCCTGGCCCTGAATCCCAAGGAAGGGCACGAGGCAGGCAAAACCAAGCCACTGGCCTTGGCGTTTCTCGAGGAAACCATCAATCTGCGGCTCGACGACAGCGACAGCTTCGCCGCCACGCCCAAAATCCGCCGGTTGCCCGCTAACAGTGACTGGCTGGGCGACCCCGCGACGCTAAACACCGCCCCTGCCAACAGTTTCACCGGCAAACGCGCCACCGCCACCTGGCTTCCCGGCGAATCCACCGCCAAGGCTTGGGCGGAATATCTCAAGGAATAAAAATATATGAATTTTAGGATCAACCCTCCTTTATTTCCATAAATGAAATTTGTCGTGAACTGAAAAACTTCGGATGGCAAAATTCAAACAATAACCCGAGGAAAATACCGGGCAAACATCTATGACCTCCCGCAAAGTCTTTTTCTTCCATATTCCCAAAACTGCCGGGACCTCACTGATTGCCGCACTGTCGGAACAATTTGCTTACCGCAGGATCTGTCCTTTCGCCCACCAGCAGGAACTAAACGGCCAGAATTTTGATGAATTTAAAAAATGGGATTTTTTCAAGGGACACCTATCCCTGTCCATCCGCGAGTATCTGCCACAGCCCTTCGTATTCACCTTTTTAAGAGACCCGATCGAAAGAACACTTTCGGAATACCACTACCTGACCAGTCAACAGTGGGAAGTGGAGGAGGAAATCAAAAACAAAAATTACCGCCCCAGGCCGGGGCATCCGTTTTACATGTATCAGGGAATGGATTTCCTGGATTTGGTCAAAAAAAAACCCGCCTACATGAAGGAGCAATTTAATTTTCAGACCGGTTGCCTGGCAGATCTTGCATGGAACAGCCAATCCTGGCTTCATGATGACGGGACAACTTCATTGAACAAGGCCCTTGACGAAATCCGGCGGCTGAATTTCGTCGGCTTGGTGGAACAAATGGAAATTTCACGCATTTTGTTAAGCTGGCATCTGCAAATCCCCCCTCTTTGCTTCTCGCGGTTATTCAAGGTGAATCAGCACAAACCAGAAGGCGGATGGCAACACCAATTCGCGAAGGTAAAACCAGAATTGGCACAACTGGCAGAACTGGATTACAAATTATATGCAGCAGCCAAAACACGCCTGAATAATGAGTGGGAAAAATTCTGTAAAATAATAAACATCGACCCACGGAATGCGCCGGATGACGCAGGTTACGCGCAAATCAACACTTTCCTGAACCAACAGGCAAGGAAAGGCGCTTGGAAACATTCCGATCTGGCAAGCCGCTTGCGGCAATGGGAAAAAGCCATACGAACCTGCCGGAAGAAAATATGGTAAAAATCCGTTGAATATCGGCAGCTGCTCATTCTCGATTCGTCATTAACACTTGATAATAATTGCCATCCGGTACCAGCCAATTATTATCCCAATATGAAACGCCTTCATCTGCTTGCCTGGTGTTGGCTGTTAGCGTCCGTCCTGCATGCCGCCTCAACGGCGACGCTAATTGCGCCATATGAAATCAAAAACGACAACCTGCAAATGACCCTGCCGAAAGGTTGCAAACTGGAAGTTGTCAGTGAAAAAGACGGCACACTCACCTGCATCATCGCCAACCAAGTCTTCCAAATCCCTGTCGACAAAACTGACTTTCAGCCAATCGCAGCCGCAGATCCAAAATCCGCCAACAATCAACCGGAAGGCGCTGCCAAACCCGCTAACGACAAACCCTCAGCCACGTCCAAGCCAAGTTATTCCACCGCCACCAACCTCCTTGATCTTCCCGGGGCAACGCTAAATCCGAACGAACTGGCCTATTCCCTGCATTTCATGCATAACGACAAAAATGTTTGCTTCGCCGTGCCCAAAAATTACGACAAACACGCCGGCAACATTCCGGTCGGTATATATACCTACACGCTGGTCGACGGCACGGTGGCGGAGATTGAAATCATCACCGGCTGCCTGACCAAGGAACAAGCCGCCGCGATTGGCGAAGAATTGAAAACTCGATATCCCCTTGCCAAGGGAGAACAAATCACAGAATCCTTGAACCATGGATTCCCGACGCTGTTTTGGTACGCGGCGGAAAAATCGGCGACGGAAAGATTGCTCGTGTCCTTCAACAATTTTATGCCGGATACCAAAAACCGGTTTCGCTACAAACTCAAACTTTCCAACACGCGCGGCGCCGGACGGCTTAATGTTGAGGAGCCGGCGGATTATCTCGACTTGCAGTTTGCCATTAGCGTCCATGAAGTGCCGCGCGAATTGGCGCTGTCTTTGCAAAAAAGCCAGGCACTCCGGACCGACGCGGAAACCATCGATAAAATCATGCACCTGCGCAAACGCCTGGCGCTAAAGGCCGTCACCGAGACCAAGCCGAGTAAATGGCTGAGCGTGAGCCTGGGCAACAACGCACCGGAGGTATCGGCCAAAAAATTCTGCATTGCCAACGCCAAAAATGGCGACGACATGGCGGAAATTCATTGCATGACCGATTGGAGCGAACCGGAAAAAAATCTGTTGTGGATGGAAAACGCCTCCGTCTGGCTCGCTGCGTCGGACAAATCGAAATTCGCCCAGTCGCAATACATCAGCTTTTCCCCCGGCGTCCTGGAAATCGGCAGAACCACCGCCATACCCCTCGCCAGCTACATGGATGGCGGCTTATCCGCCGCTTATTTCCCCGTGGCACTAATTACACCGGAACGAAAATAGCCCTAACTCACTGGTGCCAAGCCGGGGTTTTTACCAATCACCTCTTTATCATAAAATTCACAACTGTCATAATTCCCTGATCTTCACGTTCCGAAACCACACTTCGTCGCCGTGGTCTTGCAGGAGAATATAACCCTCGGCGGCGTTGCCGAAATTGGGCCAGTTTTTGTATTTGCTGCCGGCAACCAGTTTACTCCAGGCATCGTTGTTGCGCTCGTATTCCAGCAGCTTCACGCCGTTGAGCCAGTGCTCGACGTGATTGCCATTCACGATGATCAATGCGGTGTTGAATTCCTTTTTCTTGAACGGCTTGGAATCCGGCGCGGGAATCAAATCATACAACGCGCCGAGTTTGCGGTTGCCGTTCTTGCCGAGTTTGGCGTCGGGATGTTTTTCGTCGTCTAGAATTTGGAATTCGCAGCCGATTGCCGAGCCCGCGCCCTTGTTGAGTTCGGGATCGACGAAATATTTGACGCCGCTGTTAGCGCCCTCGGTGATTTTGAAATCCACTTTCAGCATGAAATTTTTGTACTTACGGTCGGTGATAATGTCGCCGCCGTTGGCGGATTCCTTGCCACCACTCTTCATGACTTTCAAAATACCATCGTCGATCACCCAGCCATGATCGGGGAATTTCCCGCTCTTCGCGCTGCGCCAGCCCGCATTGGTCTTGCCATCCCATAATAATTTCCAGCCTTCCTTTGCTTCGCGCGGCGAGATGGTGTTGGGAATGGCGTTGACTTCCGGAACCTCGCTGTTAGCGGCACTGGCAAACTGTTGCACATCCGTCGTGCAAATGCGCAGGTTTTTCCAGCTGACCGTCTTGCCCTCGGCCTTGGCGTCGTCGTCGATGGCATGTACTTGCAACGCAATGAATCCGGAGGGCGTCTTGTCATCCCACAAATCGGCGCACGGGATGCCGTTCACCCAGGTGCGGATCGAAGAACCAATGGCTTCAATCCGGGCATGGTTCCATTCATTGTTCTTGAAGGCTTTCTGGGCGGGCGGGTTCACGGTTAGCGGGTAAAGCCAGCCGCGCCGCGCCTCGTCGTAAATGCCGCCGGTCCAGGCCCGTTTCGACGGGTCGATCTCAAACTGGTAACCATGCACGCGGCCTTTGTTATAATCGGGCAAACTCTCACTGCGAATCTGCACGCCGGAGTTCAAACCGTCGTCCACCTTGAAATCAAATTCCAAAATAAAATCGTCGTAATTTTTCTCGGTCGCCAAAAAGGTGTTTGGCGTGTTCAGCTTGGAAATGCCGACAATGGCGTCGCCCTTGACCACGTATTCCGCCTCGCCGTTGAGCCGTTTCCAGCCTGACAAATCCTTGCCGTTGAACAAGGGCTGCCACTGCGGCCCGGCCGCTAACAATGAGCTTGTTGACAATACAATGACCGCTAATGACGGGATGATTTTATTCATGGGAATGCTCCGTTGGATTGATTAAATTAAAGTTTATAGTATTGCTCCCAGGCGCCGCGCGGCGGGATACCGGTCAGCATGGCGTCGGCAAAGGAATTATTGGTGATGCGCTTGCTGTTAGCGTCGAATTCCAAATCCACATTCAACCGCTGGGCGATCACACCGAGGCAAAACACCTGGCTCAACGGCCCGTTCAATTCGAACGGTGAACGGGTTTTTTCCTCGCCGCGCACGGCTTGCAAAAAATTGGCAAAATGATTGGAGGGGCTTTTCGGCACCTCAGGCAGTTTCGCCGCCATTTCCTTCGCCTTTTCCTCGGGAATGATGGTTAGCGGGCTGCCGTGGGTACCGCCCTTGAAAGTCAGGGATTTACTATAAATGATCTTGCCGGGATTCAACTTCGGCGGCGCGTCCTGTCCGCTAACATTGGTGCTTGGCACGTTCGCCGTTAGCGCCTCGCCGCCATAGCCCTCGGGCAGAGGCGGAAGATTATTCACCCCGTCATACCAGGTGATATCCAGCGGTGGCATCTCACCGCGGGCGGCAAACTTGAATTGGATGGTCGAGGCCATCGGAAAAAAATAATCGTTATGACCGTCAAGCTTGAGTGCCTTGACTTGATAAGGCTGGCCAAGTTTCAGGAACTCGTGTACGGTGTCGAGCATGTGCGCACCCCAGTCGCCGAGCGCTCCCATGCCGAAATCATACCAGCAGCGCCAGTTGCCTTGGTGATATTTGCTGTTGAAATCGTGGAACGGTACGGCCGCTAACCACGAGTCCCAGTCGAGTGTTTCGGGTATCGGCTCCGCCTCGGGCAGGCGGCTGATGTTCACATCCCACTTGTGCCAGCGGCGCGGCACGTTCATGTGCGCGGTGACGGCAGTAACGTCCTTGATGATGCCGGCATCAAGCCAAGCCTTGAACTGGAAATAATTGGCCTCCGAATGCCCTTGATTGCCAACCTGCGTCACCACCTGGGGACGTTTCTTCGCCGCCTGGATGAGCAATTCCGCTTCGTGAAAGGTGCGGGTCATCGGCTTTTCCAAATAGATGTGCTTGCCCAACGCTAATGACAACATGGCAATCGGAAAATGCGCGTGGTCCGGCACCGCAACGCTAACAGCATCGATTTGACCGCCCATTTCGTCAAACATCTTGCGGAAATCCTTAAATTGTTTCGCGTCGGGAAATGCCGCCATCATCTTCTGCGTTTGCCTGGCGCCCATGTCCACATCGCACAGAGCCACAATGTTGGCCAGTCCGGTCTTGGCAAACTCGGTGATGATTTGTTCGCCGCGATTGCCTATGCCGATGCAGGCCAGATTGACCTTGCCATTAGCGCTTGTGGCAACCGGTTCCTGCGCCAACGCCAACGGGGAAGTCGCCCGGTATAATGAATAACCCGCCGAGACCAAGCCGACGGTTTTAAGAAAATTTCTGCGGTCGAGCATAACGTTTAATCGCCTGAAAGTTTCAATTGCGATCAACAACCATTACCTGCTCCAAAAAATTTGTCCATCCCCGATCTTGTGTTTGATTAATGCCGACTCATGAGCGGCAAATCCGGAAAAATCGAGGCGCTGATCGCCAAGTACCAAAGCTTCGGCTGGCGGGCGAATTATCTCTGCTACTTCGATCTTTTCAACCGGCAGGAATATTACGACGCCCACGACGTGCTCGAGGAACTCTGGCTCAAGGACGGCAAACTCAGCATCAACTTCGCCTTCTACAAGGGCCTGATCCAGTGCACCGGCGCCTTCGTGCACATGCAAAAACATTACGCCGAGCCCTTGCACCGCGCCCACAGCCAGCGATTGCGCCCCGCCTACCGGCTACTGCGGCTGTGCTGGCAGAACATGCAATTTTATCCCGACATCCACGAACAACTCGACCTACGCGACGTGCGCCGCCTGTGCGTGTTCTACGGGCACGAATTGCAAAAAAGCCAGTACCGTGAAAATCCCTGGTCGCCGATCGGCGCACCGCAACTGCATTTGCTGGCAAAGTAAAGTTTGGTATACTACAAAACCCGCCATTAGCGTCCCGGCGACACACGCAATCCCGCTTATTCCTCATCAAATTTCAAAAATCGCCTTGCGGTTGGCGAGCTTTCCGAGAAAATAACCCGCGTGTCTGGATCAACATTTGGAAAACAATTGCAAATCTTCACCGGTTCCGCCAACAAGGAACTCGCGCAAGCCATCGCCGGTTTCGTCGGCGTGCGGCTCGGTGACGCCACAGTAACCTGCTTCCCCGATGGCGAAAGCTTCGTCAAGTTCGAGGACAACATTCGCGGCAACGATGTGTTCATCGTGCAGCCCACCTGCCCGCCCACCAACCATCATCTGATGGAACTTTTCATCATGATCGACGCCGCCAAGCGCGCCAGCGCCGCGCGCATCACCGCCGTCATCCCCTTCTTCGGCTACGCCCGCCAGGACCGCAAGGACCAGCCGCGTGTGCCGATCACCGCGAAACTCGTCGCTAACCTTCTTACCACCGCCGGAGCAGATCGCGTGCTAACCATGGACTTGCACGCCCAGCAAATCCAAGGTTTCTTCGACATCCCGGTCGATCACCTGTACGCCGCGCCGGTGTTTTATAAATACCTCTCGACCAAAAAAGTCGAGAATCTCACCGTGGTCACCCCTGACGTCGGCGGCATGAAAATGGCCGTCGCCTATTCCCAGGTGCTCAACGCTGGTATCGCCATCGTCGCCAAACGCCGCATCAGCGCCACCGAAACCGAGGCGATCAATATCGTCGGCGAAGTCGAGGGCCGCGACATCCTGCTGGTCGACGACATGACCGAGACTGCCGGCACGCTAACCTCGGCCGCGAAAATTCTCACCGCTAACGGCGCCAAGAGCATCTACGCCGCCGTCTCCCACGCCATCCTCAACGAAAAGGCCGAGGAGCGGTTGAAGAATTCCCCGATTCAGGAACTGATCACCACCAACAGCACCCCGGTGCAGCAGATCGAAGGCGTGAAGATCACCGTCCTTAGCGTTGCTGAATTGTTAGGCGAGGCGATCAAGCGCATCCACTACGGCGAATCCGTCTCCTCGCTGTTCAACGTCGGCAACGGCAAGCGCATGGGATTCTGATTGATTGGGGGGATGGACCGGAAACATAAATTGCCTTTTTTAGGAAAGGGCACGATCTGTTCCATGCCGGGTTCAGCGGACATCTTCAGCCTCTTGTTCCACTCAGGAAAATGAAGCCCAAGCCTCATATTCACTTCAAATGTCATTCCGATTTGCCCTAGCGCTGCGCTACCAACAATGGCAGTCGCGCCGTCCGGTCACGTTCAATGAGAAAGTGCGCTACAAGATGGCGCGCGACGGCAGCGCCTTGGCGACGCTGCTTAACGACAAAGCGCGTGTGAAAGAATATGTGCGCGAGCGCGTCGGCAGTGACGCACTGCCCGCATGTTATGGCATTTATGAACACGCGGCGCAAATAGATTGGGACGCCTTGCCGCGCGAATTCGCACTCAAGGTCAATCACGGTTCGGGCGGCGTCATCGTGGTTGCCGATGTCGCCAATGCCGGCGCTTTGCCGGTGCTGTCGCAAAAAAAATCGCTTCAATGGAGACGTTATGTCGTGCATCCCGACCGGTTTGAGAGAGCGCACGCCGGCAAACTGCTTGATGGCTGGCTGTGCCGGCGTTATGCGCAAAACCCGCGCAGGCCGATTGAACTTGCCTATCGCCACATTCCGCCGCGCATCGTCGCCGAGGAATTTTTGCCTCACGTCACCAACGAACAACGCACGCTGCCGGCGCAGATCATGGTGCATTGCATCCACGGCGAACCGGCGGAATATGTGCTCACACACCGCGCGGGTGACTTTGGCGAAACCGGCCAGCGCCGCTATCTTGTGGATGAATGGAATAACGGCTCGAGGGAATGGAACATCGCCGTGGACAGCGCACAGCAAATCACGCAACAATGCCGGCTGCTTTCACGCGGCACCGACATGGTGCGCGTGGACTGGCACTTGACGACGCGCGGCATTGTTTTCAACGAAATGACCAACTATCCCGCGGCCGGCACCATACCCTTCACCGGACATGCGTTTCTTGCGCCGCATGAACTCGACCGCAGGCTCGGCGCGCAGTGGCAGGTACCCGCCTCATATGCCGGAAACAAAGATACCGGATTGATTCAACCATCCCGGCATTTGAAATGAAAAAATTGCTGCGCCTTGCCATCGGCGCGCGCGCCGATTTCTCCATGCGTGTCGAGCTTATGGACATGCTCAACCAACGGCTTTGGCGGCGCACCGAAGGGCTGCTGGCGTGTTATCGCAGTTGTCGCACGCGCAAACTGCGATGCCAGTCGCTCATCGCCGTCACCGGCTCGCTCGGCAAAACCACCGCGACCCGCGCGCTCATGTGCGCGCTCAACCGGCAAACACCGGCCTGGATACACGAGGCCGACAACTGTTTCGCGCTCGTCGGCCTCAACATGCTGCGGCAATGTTTCCAGCCTTACGCCATCGTTGAAGTCGGCATCGGCAACGTCGGACAAATGGAACGCTACGCCAGGATGTTGCAACCGGACATCGTGGTGCTTACGGCGCTCGGCACCGATCATAGCAGGAATTTTGGCGACACGGGAAAACTCTGGCAGGAAAAACTGCGCCTGGTACAAAGCCTGCGCCCGGGCGGCGTTGCCGTGCTCAATGGCGACGACGAAAATGTGTTGCGTTTGGCGAAAGCCAGTGGCGGCATTAAAACGATTACCTACGGATTTTCAGCAAACTGCGATGTACACGCGAGGGATGTTGAAGTCACGCCAAATGGCACTTCATTTACCCTTGCAGGACGGCGCATACAAACCCGGCTCATTGGGAGCGAATCCGTGCGCGCGCTCCTTGTTGCCATCGCCGTTGGACGCCATGCCGGCATTTCCTTGGATACCCTGCTCGAACGCCTCGCCACACTCACGCCGACACCGGGACGCATGCAGCCGATGTCCTTGGTCAACGGCGCCGTTGCAATATGCGATGACTTCAAAGCCAGCGTTGAAACCGTGCGTGCCTCGCTTGCCGTGTTCGCGCAAATGCAAGCCGGACGCCGCATCGTCGTGCTCGGCGAAATCTTTCACCCGCCGCGCCCGCGCATCGCCAAATATCAGGACATCGCAAAACTCGCCGCTGAAACGGTCGGCCGCATCATCCTCATCGGCAAACGCGCGCAACTCTACAAGCGCGGCCTGGGTGATATACCGGTCAGTTCGGCAAACACCGTCGAAGAAGCCGCCGCGTTATTGCGCGCGGAACTGCAAGCCGGCGACGCGGTGTTGATCAAGGGGCGAGGCGAACACAAACTTTCACGCATCGCCCTTATGCTCGCCGGACGTAACGTGCAATGCCGCCTAGCCTTTTGCAAATACGAAAATGTGCTCTGCTCCGTTTGCCCAAAGCTATAAGATTGACGATTTACGCCGCTGATGATGAACTTGCCATAAGCGGTTTTGCTGCATGAAAAAAACTTTCCAAGACTTCACCATTAGCGACGACAAGAAGCTGCTTCAATTCGATAAGATCATCGCCATGCTGCGGAACACCTATTGGGCCCGGCACCGGCCCGAAGAAGTGATCCGCCGCGCCAGCAAAAATTCCCTCTGCTTCGGCATTTACACCGCCCATGGCGAGCAAGTCGGCTTCGCCCGCGCGGTGACCGACCGGGCCACGGTTTACTGGCTCTGCGACGTGGTCATTGCGGAAACCCGGCGGAAGCAAGGCCTGGGCAAAGCCCTGGTGCAATTCATCACCGGCCACCCCAAATTGCAATCCATGACCGGCATCCTCAGAACCGAGGACGCCCACGGCCTCTACGCGCAATACGGTTTCCTGCGCAATACCACCTTCATGCGCAGAGCCGTGGCACCCGCCAACGACCCGTTTCACCATTAGCGGCCGCCGCTTCTTTCCGCAGGTTCCGCGGTTAAATTTGCCTTCCTCCTTCCACCCTCTGCCGTTATACTTTTCCGCTTATGGCCACCCCTGCATTTCATTACCAAAAGATGTTCCCCCTCGGAACCGATAAAACCGAATACCGACTGCTAACTAAGGACTTCGTCACCGTTGAAACCTGCGGCGACAAGGAACTGCTGCGCGTACAGCCCGAGGCGCTGAGTTATCTCGCGAATCAAGCCTTCAAGGAAGTCGCTTTCTATCTGCGCCCCGCGCACTTGAAACAGGTCGCCGCCATCCTCGACGATCCCGAGGCTTCCGAGAACGACCGCAACGTGGCGCTCACCATGCTGCGCAACGCCGAGGTTTCCTCCCACGGCATCCTGCCTTTCTGCCAGGACACCGGCACCGCCATCATCATGGGCAAAAAAGGCCAGCAAATCTGGACCGGCGCCGATGACGAGGAATATCTCTCCCACGGTGTGTACAAAACTTACACCGAGGAAAACCTGCGTTATTCGCAAAACGCCCCGTTGACCATGTGGGACGAAAAAAACACCGGCACGAATTTGCCCGCGCAGATCGACCTCTATGCCACCAAGGGCGCGGAATACAGCTTCCTGTTCGTCGCCAAGGGCGGTGGTTCGGCCAACAAGACTTATCTGTACCAGGAAACCCGCGCCACCGTGGTGCCGGGCGTGCTGGAAAAATTCCTCACCGAGAAAATGCTCACTCTCGGCACCGCCGCCTGCCCGCCCTACCACTTGACTTTCGTCATTGGCGGCACCTCGGCGGAGACCAACCTGAAGACGGTGAAGCTCGCCTCGACCAAGTATTACGACGAATTGCCGACCCAAGGCAATGAACACGGCCAGGCTTTCCGCGATTTGGAAATGGAAGCCAAGATGCTGGAAGCCGCGCGCAACTGCGGTTTTGGCGCGCAGTTCGGCGGCAAATACTACGCCCTCGATGTCCGCGTCGTCCGCCTGCCGCGCCACGGCGCCTCCTGCCCGATCGGTATCGGCGTGTCCTGTTCCGCCGACCGCAACGTCAAGGCCAAGATCAACCGCGACGGCGTCTGGCTGGAGCAGCTTGAACACAATCCGAGCCAGTTCATCCCGGAAAAATACCGCCAGCTCGACGCTAACGCCAAGGCGGTCAAAATCGACCTGAACAAGCCGATGAAAGAAATTCTCGCGGAGCTCGACAAATATCCGGTGACCACTCCGCTAAGCCTGAGTGGTACCATCATCGTCGGTCGCGACATCGCACACGCCAAACTCAAGGAACGCCTCGACCAGACCGGCGAACTGCCGCAGTACTTCAAGGATCATCCGGTTTATTACGCCGGTCCGGCGAAAACGCCGACCGGCCTGCCCTCGGGGTCCTTCGGTCCGACCACGGCGGGCCGCATGGACAGCTACGTCGACCTGTTCCAAAAACATGGCGGCTCCATGGTCATGATCGCCAAGGGCAACCGCAGCAAGCAGGTCACCGACGCCTGCCACAAATACGGCGGCTTCTACCTTGGCTCCATCGGCGGCCCGGCAGCGATTCTCGCGAAGGAAAACATCAAGAAAGTCGAAACCGTCGAATTCCCTGAGCTCGGCATGGAAGCGGTGTGGAAAATCGAGGTGGAGAATTTCCCCGCCTTCATCCTGGTCGACAACAAAGGCAACGATTTCTTCCAGCAAATCAACGCCTGCGGTTGCGGACATTGACCCATAACATTCCGTCGCTAATGGCAGGGTTCGCCATTAGCGACCCCAACCGAAATTTTCATGAGTCACCTTGATGAGTTGTGGAGGATGTTTAACCTCCACGTTTTTCCCAGCCTGTATTTTCTGCTTCACCTGGTCATCAATATATTCATCTTCCTGGCAGCTTCCCGACGGAAAGCTCTCGGCCTGCTGATCATTGGCTACGGTTCCCTGTTGTTAACCCTGGGTTCTTTTGTGGGAACCCTCCAATATTACCTGTACAACAATTCCGGTTATTCGTCGCTGGCACAGATATTCACCTTGGTGAGAACAGGATCGTTAATCGGGCTGATTATTGTCTGTATCGGTTGGATCATGGTCGCGCAAAAACGTCCAGCCGCTCCTCCGTTGCCACGCAATCAAGTCTGACGTCGTGTCCCTCGGCGGGAATCCGTTGCGCTTGCTGGCAGGAAAAGAACACGCCCATGGTTCGCGCCTTCGTCATTAGCGCCAATAACCGGTCATAATAACCCTTCCCACGCCCCAGCCGGTGGCCATTGGCGTCAAACGCCAAACCCGGGACCAGGATCAAATCCGCCGCTAATGGCGAACTTTCCCCGTGCGGTTCCAAAATTCCGAACGCTCCTGCCTGAAAATCCCCGCGAGAATGCACCACGCACAATTCCAATTCCCCACCCTTCATCCGTGGATACATCACATCCTTCCCCACCATCAGCGCCGCATCAAGCAGCGATGAAATGTCCGGCTCCGATGCCAACGGTGAAAACAAGGCCACCGACCCGGCTTCCCGCCACGCCAATGACGAAGTGATGCGGCCGACAATCCCAGTCGAGGCGGCTATGCGGATTTCAGCGCCAATGGCGAACAATTTCTCCCGCATCTCCCGCCGCATAAGCCTCTTCTGTTCCGCCACATCCATAAATTTTCGATTCGGTGTTTGAACCTGCCACCAAAACGGTTACCATATTATACAAGACAATGACAGCGGCAAAAAGCAGTCAGGAAAAGCCCCCCACCTGGAAAAATCGAAACTTTATCACCAAGGTTTTGATCCCGTCCCTGCTGCAACCCAAGGAAGGCAAACGCCGCGACCGCGCGCCCATCTTCCCCAAGCTCGCTAACGACGAAGTCGCCATCACCTGGATCGGCCACGCCTCATTCCTGATTCAAACGCCAAAGCACAATATTCTCATCGATCCGAATTGGGCCAATTGGATGTCTGTCATTCGCCGCTTGCGACATGCCGGAATGGACATCTCGCATTTGCCGGAAATTGACTTGGTGCTGATCACCCACGCCCACTTCGACCATCTCAATAAACGTTCATTGAAAAAAGTCGCCGCGCGACAGCCCATCGTCGTGCCGGAGGGTGTCGGCGGATTGGTCCATAACCTCGGTTTCGATGCCGTGCACGAGATGGACCGTTGGGACACCTGGGAATTCAAGAAACTGAAAATCATCTTCACCCCGGCCAAGCATTGGGGCGCGCGGATGTTAGTGGACACCCATCGCAAATGCGGCGGTTACATCATCGAGTACGAAGGACGGCGCATTTATCATTGCGGCGACAGCACCTATTTCGACGGTTTCAAGGAAATCGGCAAGCGTTACGCGCCGGAAATCGCGCTAATGCCCATCGGCGCCTACCAGCCGCCAAGCGGACGCGATCACCACATCGGGCCCGAACAGGCAATCAAGGCCTTCCAGGAATTGAAATCCAGGATTTTCATCCCGATGCATTTCGGTACCTACCGCCTCAGCTTCGAACCCATGGCCGAACCGCCGCAACGTTTGATGAAAGCCGCCCTGCGCGAGGGCATCGTCAACAAAATCCGCATCCTGACCGAGGGCAAGCCGCAGGTGTTTTAGCAAAAAATCGAAAACGCCGACTCTCCTTTACCGCTCACCCTGAGCCTGTCGAAGGGCAATCACATCCTGTGAGTATAGTCATGCTTCGACAAGCTCAGCATGAGCGGTATGGAGATTTTCAAAAAAGTTTAGTAAACCAACGCCACCCGAGCACCCAGTACCAGCGCGTCCGGGGTGCTGGTGCCGTAGGGATCAAAGATGTATTGGACGTTCGGCTGGATGAAAAAGAATTTGTTCAACTGCACGCGGTAGCCGATTTCAAACACCTTTTCCGAACTGGGGTCATCCTGGCCCGCGGCAATTTGCTGTTGCGCATAATCACGGCTGAACCAGCCGCAACTGGCGCCAACCATGACAATGTCTTTATCCCGCGAGGGAATCAATCCCTTGTAAAATAATCCGCCGGCCACTTGGTAGGGCATCAGGCTGACATTCTGCTGCGGTGCCAAGTCAAACAAAGCCCAAATACTCAGTCCCTTGTCCGTTCCCGGCTCGGCTTGGTAAATCATCTGGTCGGCATGCCAATACAAGGCGTAGGAAGTGTCGTAAGTCTCCGTGCTGGTGAATTGCGGGATATCCCATAATGCAATATAACCGCCCATCCAGTAATGTCCCTGCAGGCCGCTAACCGTGATTTGGCCATTAGCGGCCTTGGTTTCACTTCTGGCAAAAGTCGGAGTCCAACCAACCTGGGCGATCATGGTCACTCCGTCCTGTCCACGGATGCTGAAATCCAAGCCATGTTTGTTGCGGATGTAAATCCGGTCATCCGCCTGATAAACACCGAAACTGGCATTCCATTGTTTGTCCAGGTCGGTATAACGCACCCGCCCACCCCACACCGAACCGGGGTAACAGGAAAACGCGCTGGTAGTGGTCAGACTTTTCGGCGTGCCGTCCACACTGTTTGACATGTACAACCCGTAGATTGGCGAAGTGGCAAAATCATCCCCCATCGCCACGCGACCCGCCTTGAGTGACAGGCTGTCGCTGAACAATTTTTGCTCAACCGCGATGGATTGCAGCATGAGCGCCTGGGAACCGAACACTTGTTGCGCGGTGAAAAAATTGCCGATGTATTTCTCGGAAAGATTGTCGCCGTTACGGTCAACAGCGCGAATCAAGATGCTGCCTCCCTGCCAGCCGGTCAGTTTTTGCATGTCCAGTTTCATGCCAAACTCAATGCTGTTGACGTAAGTCAATCCCTGGCTGCGACCGCCGGTCGGGTTGCCCGCGGTATCGCTTTCCGTACTGAGAAAGAAATCAACCCCGTTGTCCTCCAGTGTGGTGCGCACGCCGAACCAGTCGCCCAAGGCACGGTCACCGTGCCACCAGCCGTCAAAGGTGTAATCGCTGTTGGCGACGTGTTCCGCCACCACTTTGTCGGTGGCGGTGCAATCCACCGCCGTATCGGCAAAAACCGTCTCCCTCGCAAGTAATCCAATCGACGCTAACAACAACAGGCGGCCGTTTTTTGAACCCATGCTGGGAATATAGTTGCAACCCCGATTGTTAGTAAACTGTTTTCGGCGTGCCGGTGGAAATTCATGGCAATAAAAAACCGCTAACGACGAAGTTCATCGTTAGCGGCTTGAAATATTTATCAGCTTATTCGCCGACCGCGAAGCGGGCGAAGCGCTTGATGCGCATGTTCTCGCCGATCTCGCCGATCTTTTCGTTCAGCAATTCCTGGATGGTCTTGTTCTGGTCCTTGATGTAAGGCTGTTCGAGCAGGCAGATGGTGGAGTAATACTTGTCGATCTTGCCGTCGACGATCTTCTGCACCACGTTCTCGGGCTTGCCCTTGACCTGCGCGGCGGCGATTTCGCGTTCCTTGCTGATCAGGTCGCCGGGTACTTCCTCGCGGCTCAGGTAGAGCGGATGCGCGGCGGCGATCTGCAGGGTGATGTCCTTGACGAACTCGCGGAAGTTGTCGTTCTTGGCGACGAAGTCGGTTTCGCAATTGACTTCGATCAGCACGCCGACCTTGCCACCGAGGTGGATGTAGCTGGCGATGACGCCTTCCTTGGCGTCACGGCCGGCCTTCTTGGCGGCGCTCAAACCGAGCTTCTTGCGCAAAACCTTTTCCGCTTCCTCGAGGTTGCCCTTGGCTTCCTCGAGCGCGCGCTTGCATTCCATCATGCCCGCGTTGGTCATTTCGCGGAGTTGTTTGACCAGTTGTGAATCAATCGGAGTAGACATGGCTTGCTAAATTCTGGTTGGTTGAAAATCAGGCGCTGACCGCGTCAAGGCTTTCGTTCTTTTCGGATTTGTCCGCCTTGCCGGACTTGCGGCCGCCATCCTTCTTGTCGGTCACGTTGACCGCGCCTTCGGCCACCGCGGCGCCAAGGGCGTCGACGATGATGCGGATGGAGCGAATGGCGTCGTCATTGCCGGCGATCGGGTAAGCGACACCGGTCGGATCGGCGTTGGTGTCGGTGATGGCCACGATCGGGATGTTCAAGCGGGTGGATTCCTGCTGGGCGATGTATTCGCGGGTGATGTCCACGATGACGATCGCGTCAGGGAAACGGGTCATGTCCTTGATACCGTCGAGGTTCTTGTGGATCTTGGCGGCTTCACGGCGCAGGGCGGAGGCTTCCTGCTTGTTCAGCTTGGCCATCTTGCCGCTGGTCTCGAGTTCATCAATCTCGCGCATGCGGGCGATGCTCTTGCGGATGGTGCTTAAATTGGTCAGGGTGCCGCCGAGCCAACGCTCGGTGACATAAAACGCGCCGGATTTTTCCGCAGCGGTCTTGACGGCTTCCTGGGCGGCTTTTTTGCAACCGACGAACAGGACCTTGCCACCCTTGGCGGCGACGTTCTTCAGGAAATTGGCCGCGTCGCTGAGTTGCTCCGAAGTCTTGCTGAGGTTGATGATATGAATGCCGTTGCGGGCTTCATAAATAAAGGGCTTCATTTTCGGGTTCCACTTGTCGGTACGGTGACCAAAGTGCACGCCGGCTTCCAATAATGTTTTCGGGTCGATTTTCGACATATCAATTTCCTGATTTATGACCCGCTAACTGCGGGCTTCGCTTTCTAGCGAATAATTTTTTGTTGTTGTGCCCTTGCGGGCGTTTTTCCCTGAAACCTTTCAGAGAAGGGGAAAAGGCTACAGACGCCGAAGTTTTTCACAAGTACAAAGTAAAAATCCAATGACCACGAATGCCGGTTTTTCCTGCTTTGTCCACTTTTCCCGGATTTTCAGGCTTTTGTAACTACCTCGCCATTAGCGAATAACCGAAAATATCCTGTTGACTGTGTTAGTTTTTACTGTACATTCCGTAATAAATGAAAGCGCAACTCATCGCCATTGGCATTTTCGGAGTCGTCATTAGCGCCTCACAGGCCCAATTGACGCCCACCCAGCATACGACCCTGGTCGACGAAATGCGCCAAATCAGTTCCCTGCGCATCGCCTATAATCAGGGCTGGCAGCCGCCCGGCGACACCAAATCCTGGGCCATGGACTGCTCCAACACCAGCCGCTACATCTACAAGACCGTTTTCGGCCTGAACCTGCCCCGCACCGCTTCGGACCAATATTACGCCCTGAAACAAGTCGGCCGTATTACTTACGCGCCACGGCTCGCCAATGGCAAAGTTGACAGCCAAGCCTTGCTCGGCGAACTCCGTTCCGGCGACCTGCTGTTCTGGCAATGGACCTACGACATCGACCGCGACCCGCCGATCACCCACGTGATGGTTTACCTCGGCCGCACCGCCGATGGCACGCCGAAGATGGCCGGTTCCGCCAGCAGTTCCAAGGGAGAAACCACCAACAGCGGCGGCGTCAACGTTTACGTTTTCGACCCGAACGCCAACATGGGCGGCGTGAAAGATTTCCTCGGCGACTACGTCCGCCGCGGCGAATTCGTCGGTTTCGGCCGCGTCATCAAACAGGAACCGATCACCGGCTCTCAAACCGCCGACAACACCAGTTACCGCCAGACCGTTCCCGCCGCGATGCGCGTCAATTGACCCGCTAACCGTCATCCGTCGCATGTCTCCCGGCTTGTCACCAGCGCCGGCAAGCCCTAGGCTTTTTCACCGATTCACATGAAATACCTCGTCACAGGCGCCGCCGGCTTTATCGGTTACCACGTTGCGGAACAACTCCTCAACGTCAACCACGAAGTCACCGGCCTCGACAACCTGAACGACTATTACGACCCCGCGCTCAAGCATGCCCGCCTCAACCGCCTGGCACATCACGTCAATTTCCGTTTCGAAAAAACCGACCTCGCCGACCAGACCGCCGTTAGCGCCCTGTTCAAGCGCGGCGAATTCCAGCGCGTCATCCACCTCGCCGCTCAGGCCGGTGTGCGTTATTCGCTGCAAAATCCGCATGCCTACGCTAATAGCAATCTGCTAGGCTTTCTCAATCTTCTCGAAGCCTGTCGCCATTATCCGGTCGGGCATTTGGTCTTTGCCAGCTCCAGCTCGGTTTACGGCCTCAACAGCAAAACCCCTTTCGCCGTTGGCGACCCGGTCGACCATCCCGTCAGCCTCTACGCCGCGACCAAAAAATCCAACGAGATGATGGCCCACGCTTACAGCCATCTGTACCACATCCCGACCACCGGCCTGCGTTTCTTCACCGTCTACGGCCCGTGGGGACGGCCCGACATGGCGCCCTGGCTGTTCACCAAGGCAATCCTGGCAGGCGAGCCGATCAAGGTTTTCAACCATGGCAAAATGCGCCGCGATTTCACCTACATCGACGACATTGTCAGCGGCGTGATTAAAATCTCCGACGTGATCCCCGCCGCTAACAGCGAATGGGATTCCGCCAATCCCGACCCCGCCACCAGCTCCGCGCCCTATCGCTTGCACAACATCGGCAACAACCAGCCCGTCGAATTGTCACGCTTCATCGCCGCAGTTGAAAGCGCGCTGGGCAAAAAAGCGGCCTGCGAATACCTGCCCATGCAGCCCGGCGACGTGGTCGAGACCGCCGCCAACATCGACTCGCTAACCGCCGCCACCGGCTTCAAGCCGCTAACCACCATCGAGGACGGCATGAAAAAATTCTGCGACTGGTACCGCGGATTTTATAAGCAATAAAACCGCCGCCACCCGCAAGCGTTGTCGTGATAAACCATCGACAAGCCGCCAACGACAATCTTTAATTACCCGGTGCCCGACAAACCCTTAGAACGGCTAGAAAAATTCGCCATCGACGTGATTCTGGAACGTCGCTACGGCAAACGCGCCGCCATGTTGCGCGGCGTGCTGCGGGCCTTGTCATCGGTGTACAGTCGCATCATGCGCCTGCGCTGGTGGCTCTACGAAAAACGACTGGCCCGCTGGCACTCGGTTGGCTGTTTCACCATTAGCGTCGGCAACCTGACCGTCGGCGGCACCGGCAAGACGCCGATCGTCGAGCAATTCGCCCGCTCCCTGACCCAGGAAGGCCGCCGCGTCGCCATTCTCAGTCGCGGTTA
The DNA here is from genome assembly GCA_031256975.1 of Verrucomicrobiales bacterium. Taxonomy (GTDB): domain Bacteria; phylum Verrucomicrobiota; class Verrucomicrobiia; order Methylacidiphilales; family JAAUTS01; genus JAIRPN01. Next base: position 172,198 of record JAIRPN010000015.1, read on the forward strand.
CAAAAGTCTCCCGCGCCCGATGATGCAACGTATCTGGAACCGCCTCACCTTCCGTTCCAATTATATTCCGCCGCGCGTGGTTAGCGACGGCCGTTCCCTGTTGCTGGATTCCGGCCGCGCCGGGGACGAACCCTTCATGCTCGCCTCCAACCTGCACGACGTAGTGGTGGTGGTCGACAAGGACCGCGTCAAAAGCGCCTTGTACGCCATCAAGCATTTCAACGTCGACACCTTGCTGCTCGACGACGGCTACCAATACCTGCCGTTGAAAGAACGCCTCAATGTCACCTTGGTTGACCGCCATGCGCCGTTCGGCAACGAATACGTTCTGCCGCGCGGGACTTTGCGCGAACCGCATGACCATTTGAAGCGCGCCGACGTGATCTTCATCACCAAGTGCGACGGCTCCGACATTAGCGAATTGAAGGAACGCATCCGCGAATTCAACAAGCACGCCGAGATGATCGAGTGTGTGCACAAAACACTTTACTTGCAGGACCTGTACACCAACGAACGCCGTCCGCTCAGTTATTTACAGGATCGCGATGTCGGCGCCGTCAGCGGCATCGCCGTGCCCGAGAGCTTCGAGGGCGCCTTGCGCAACCTCGGCGCCAACATCATTTACACCCGCAGTTACGCCGACCACCACCGTTACACCGACCAGGAAGTCACCAACGCCATCAACCGCACCCGCACCCGCGGCGGCCACGCGCTCATCACCACGGAAAAAGACGCCGTGCGTTTTCCGCGCGTCAACCGCCAGGATTTGCCGGTGTATTTCCTGAGGGTCGAAATCCAACTGATCAACACCAAGGAAACCCTGCACGACTGTCTCGTCCGCATCAGCGGCATCCGCGACCCCCGCTGGATCAAGAAACCGAGCCTGAGTTCGGTGGCGGACTTTTAATGTCTTTGATTAAGCTTTATGAATAATGTAATGAAAGGATGGTTCTTTTGGTTCGGCATACCCACAGCCATAGGCCTCCTCGTTGCATTGATTTTGCCCATGTTTTGTATCAATAGAATGGGATCTCCTGAACTACTAGCAAATGTCTTGGTATCAAATTTAAAAACTGCAACCAAAGCGTATATCAAAGACTGCCATCAATCTCCATCGATGGAAAACAAGGTATTTTATGAACAGATTACTGGAAATAATCTTCAAAAAATCGAATACATGGAATTCACCAGTAAGGACATTAACGCTAATGGTGAAATTGTTGATTCTTGGCAATCACCTATCAAAATTATTACCAATCAAGACCTCAGCATTATTTTTGTTTCCGCAGACAAAGATAAAAAATTCGGCACGAAAGATGACATAAGCTCCGAGCCCTTGCCAATCAATTTAAATTAAACTCCAGCTTTTACGATTCCTCTGCAAAATATGCAACCCGACCACAAATCCCTCTGGCGACTGCTCATCGCGCAAACCCAAGTCGTTTTCAATGACAATGCCTCCAAGCTTGCGCTGATCAGCCTTGCTCCGCTGGTACTCAGCACCACCGGGGCCAACTGGGTCACCGATCTGCTGGCCACTTTGCTGGTGCTACCCTTTGTGATTTTCTCGCCGCTCTGCGGCTGGCTGGCCGACCGTTATCCGAAACAACTGGTGCTCAAGTACGCGTTGTATTTGCAAAGCCTGCTGATGTTCCTGATGATCTTCGCGCTGTGGCTGCACTCGTTGTATTTTGCCATCGTGGTGTTTTTCCTGCTGGCTTTGCAGGCTTGTATTTTTTCCCCGGCCAAACAAGGCGCGCTGAAGGAAATCGTCGGTTCCGCGCATTTGACTCACGCGGTCGGCTGGATGGAATCGCTGACCATTTTCGGCATCCTGCTCGGGGGACTGGCGGGAGCGGGATTGTTCACCTGGCTCGACGGGTTGTTCAGCAATCACTGGCACGGCGCTGCGGGCTGTTTCATCGGCCTGACCCTCGGGTGCATTCTGTCGGTTTTTGTTTTCGGCAACGCCAAGACCGCGGGTTCGCAAAGCAGCGACCCGTTCAGCTGGTCGCTGTTCTGGAATCATTTCCGCGACATCGCCTATCTCTGGCGCATGCACAAACTGTTCCTGCCCGCACTCGGTATCGCTTACTTTTATTCGCTCGGCGGCTTGTTGTATCTGGTCATGGTTAGCGTCGGCCGCTTCCTGTATCCCGACAGCAGCAAGGCCGGTTTCATCAGCGGCGAATACCTGGCCATCATGGGTGGCGGCATCATTCTTGGCGCCCTGCTGGTGATCTGGATTGCCAAGCACCGCCCGGTGATGGGACTGGTGCCGGTCGGCGGACTCGGCATGGCGGCTTCGCTGTTGGCGCTGGCCCTGCTTTATCCGGCCGGATGGCCTTACCTTGGCTCACTGTTAGTGTTAGGAATTTTCTCTAGCCTGTTCATCGTGCCATTGAACACCTTTTTGCAGGACAATGCCGCCGAGGACCGGCGCAGCCGTGTCATTGCCGCCACCAATTTGCTACTGAATCTCGGCGGGATTGTCGCGGTCGCCTTTCACGCCTTGCTGGAAAACATCCTGAAATTGCAGTTAAAAATGCAGTTTCTCTCGCTATTTGTCACCATGTTGGCCATTGGTGTGGGTACCTGTTTCTTTTTGGGCAAGCAGGTGCCGGTTCTGTTCAAGAAAACGAACTGAGCGGGTTTCCTTCTGGCTGGACAAAGGTGTCTTACACCTCCATTTTTGACGGATGATTATTCGTCCGAAGATTCGCGGTTTCATCTGCGTGACCGCCCATCCGCAAGGCTGTGCGACGCACGTGCGGGAACAAATCGATTACGTGAAGTCCAAGGGAACGCTAACAGCGGGACCGAAACGCGTGCTGGTGATCGGTTCCTCGACCGGTTACGGGCTGGCTTCGCGCATCACCGCCGCCTTCGGCTGCGGGGCGAAAACCATCGGCGTATTTTTTGAAAAAGCGGCCGAGGGAGAAAAACTTGGCACTGCCGGCTGGTATAATTCAGTCGCCTTCGAACAGGCCGCTAACCGTGAAGGCCTTTATGCCAAGAGTTTCAATGGCGATGCCTTCTCCGATGAGCTTAAAACCAAAGTGGTCGAACAGATCAGGAAGGATTGGGGCCAGGTTGACCAGGTGATTTACAGTCTGGCCTCACCCCGTCGCACCAATCCGCGTACCGGCGAATCGGTGAAGTCCTGCCTAAAACCAATCGGCACGGTTTATAAATCCCGCACGCTCGACACGGACAAGGCCCAAGTCCTGGATGTCAGCATCGAACCCGCCACCGAACAGGAAATTGCCGATACCATCAAGGTCATGGGTGGCGAGGATTGGATTTGGTGGATGGAAGCCTTGGAACAGGCCGGCGTATTGGCACCCGGTTGCACCACCCTGGCCTATTCCTACATCGGGCCGGAAATCACCCACGCGGTGTACACCAACGGCACCATCGGCGCGGCAAAGAAGGACCTGGAACAGGCGGCGGCCAAACTCAATGCCAAGCTCGCCGTTAGCGGCGGTTATGCGCATGTTTCTGTCAACAAGGCATTGGTCACCCAGGCCAGCTCGGCGATTCCGGTCGTGCCGTTGTACATTTCCATCCTGTACAAAATCATGAAGGAAAAGGGCCTGCACGAAGGTTGCATTGAGCAAATGCAGCGCCTGTATGCCGATCACCTCGCCAACGGCAAGCAGCCGGTGCTCGACGCTAACGGTCGCATCCGCATCGATGACTGGGAAATGAAACCGGAAATCCAAGCCGCTGTTGCCGCCATCTGGCCAACCGTCACCACCGAGAATCTGAAACAATTGACCGATTTCGAAGGCTACCAAAAGGAATTCCTGAAATTGTTCGGCTTTGGTCTGTCCGGTGTCGATTACGAAGCCGACAGCAATCCGGCACAGGTCGACGGCAAAGATGCGGTGTTGAATTGATTCCGTCACCGCATGAAAAAATACCTGCTGCTTTGGGATATTGACGGCACACTGGTCACTACCGGCAAGGCGGGCGAGATTGCCATGGCCCAGTCGACGGAACGCGCCTTCGGAATCAAGTCCGACTTGTCGAAGGTTGATTTCCGCGGCCGTACCGACACCTGGATTGGCATGCAATTGTTCAAGCAACTCGGGCTGGAACCGACGCCCGAGCACCTGCATGAGTTTCACGAGGCCTATTTGTCCTGCCTGAAAGAACAACTGCCGTTGAACCATGGCAAAATATTTCCCGGCATTCTGGAAATTCTGGAACAAGCCGCCAACCGAGAAAATTGCGTCAACGCACTACTGACCGGCAATCTTGCGCGGGGAGCCGAGTTGAAACTTTCGCATTATTCGGTCTGGCATTATTTCGAGTTTGGCGCATTTTCCGACGACTCGCCTGTTCGCAACGAACTCGGCCCGGTGGCACTCAAGCGTGCCTTGGAAAAAACCGGCCAGCCATTCTCACCGGAGAATGTTTATATCATCGGCGACACTCCGCACGATATTGCCTGCGGCAAGGCAATCGGCGCGAAGACCATCTCGGTCGCCACCGGCGGTTACAGCAAGGAAGAATTGCTCGGGCACGAACCGACCGCTTATTTTGACGATTTCAGCCATCCGGAAAAATTCTTCGAATTGCTCGGACGCTAACGCTAATAGCGAACTTACAATTTAACCGCGACCAGAATCAGCCGCTGCCACCACCAGATGGTCTTGCCGTCTTCCTCGGCAAGCCGGAACAAACGCCGAGCCGAGCCGGGCGCGGTGGCGATTAGCGTCCGTACCGCTACGCGGTTCTCCGCGCAGGTTCCGGCGGTGTTGAAATACCACTCGAGATCCGGCTGCTTCATCGTCTGGATTTCACTGTGCACCACACGCAACCCGGCATGCCCGCAAAGATGAGCCCATTTCAACGGAGTGATCAGGCGATTGTGGCTCGGGTCGCGTAATTTCTCCACCTGGTGCATCCATTCCTCGGCCTCCGGTTCCCCGTCTTCAACCGTGCCGTCGATCAGCAAAAAATGGCCACCCTTTTTCAATACCCGTGCCGCTTCCATCACGAATGAGGCCGGACAACTGAAATGATGCGCCGCAATGCGGCAGGTCACCAAATCAAAACTGGCATCAGGATAAGGCAGCTCTTCCGCCGGATGCTGATTGACGCTAATGGTGAGATTTTCATCCTTGGCGGTCTGTTGCACCCGTTCGAGCATGGCGGCCGAAATATCCGCCATGGTCACATCCAATCCCAATCTGGCAAAATAGAACCCCGTGTGCCCCCCGCCGGTGGCGACATCAAGCAGCTTCTGTCCACGCTGCGGCTTGAGCACGTTTAGCGTCGAACGCAAATCATCCGTATTCTGCAAAATGTGAGATTTGCCATAGTTCGCGCTTTGCTTGTCGAACTGTCGTTGCGCCACCCCCTGGATCGGATCGAGCTCTTTCACGAAACTCAATATATCACAACACCATGTGGAAGTCATGATTTACGCTACCTGACCTCCGCAATCAACAACGTCTCGGCCAAAATCGCCCCGTCAATTGGCTTCACAATCTTAAACTTATATCCCAAATTCCAGCTTTCTATCATTGGTTTGATATCAAAAAAATCACTCCAATTATGATAAATGCTGAGCACCAATACCGGCTTTTGTGTTTTAATTGTGTTGACCGCCCCTTTGAGGAATTCTTGCTCAAATCCTTCTATGTCAACCTTGATTAATCCAACCTGTATACCATTCTGTACAACATAATTGTCCAGAGTGTCCATATCGACCTTCTCCCTAACCGCCCGAGCAAAATTATCCTTGCTAATGCAACTCGATGAGCCGTTAACAACGATTTCGACGCTTTCTTTTCGGGAACCTAAGGCCAACGGCACTATTTTCGCATTTTTGATTTTGTTTAATTCAAGGGTCTTTTGCATCAACTGCCTTTGTCCTGCAACCGCCTCGAAGGAATATACTGTACGATTCGTGTAGGGGGAAAGCACCAGAACCGAGTCCCCGATGAATCCGCCAATGTCCAAGATGTCTTTATCCTTTAGTTTTTCCGGGTTTTGTACATGCGCCAATCCATGTTTATAAAAAAAGACACTGGGCTCAAAGTGTCTGACCGGTAAATAATATTCACCATAACAAAACAATTTTTCTGCTAAATCCACTATGTTTGCATAGAATTCATCGTTCAAATCGGACAATAATTTTTGCTCCTGCACCGTATAAACATCTTTTCCCTTTACCGGTAATTCTTGAACTTCCCTTATGCGGTTTATAATGCGACTGACCGTAAACTTGCTCCGGGTATCAAGCCCTTCGGTCAATAATCGGAATTTTTCCGGAAATTCAGGCGTAGAGAAACCTTGGTAGAATCTCCGCAATCGCGCTTTTTCAAAACCGCCATGGTAACAATATTTGTATGTTCGTTTAAATGAATAAGCAATTCTCGCGAAAGATTTCCTGATATAAAATCGATTTGTTGTCTTTTTATAGACAGGCACGCCCAGTAAATACCCCTTGATTTTATACTCAAGATATTTGTTGTGGTACAGAATAGAAGCGATTTGTCGCAGTATATTCATAATCCTATCTACTATTTTTAATTATGCAGAAAATATAGTCACATCTATCAAATACAAATCAAATATCATCTATCTGTATCAATTAGTGTAATCCCAAACAGGATTAATCGGTAAATATTTTGTTTTGGGCAGATCTTAACCCTGAAAAACTGCTGTTTTTTCCGTTTCCTCAATAAAATGCGTTCCACTCGATTTTGCACCACGTCCTCAACATCAATCCCCCTCCTTATCCCAGCGTCAACCATTGCTACAATGTGCCAATACAAAGCTTTATTGGCATTATCAAATAGCGAAATACCACCTTTATGAATACGATATTTGTATAATGGCAGATCAATAAAAACCAGATTCCCCACTTCCTCCATTTTATAGTACAAATCTTGATCCACGGCTCTTTTAAATTTGGCATCAATACCTGAAGTACACCGGTATTTGGCCGTCTTGAAAGTGGCAAAATGAGTCACAATCGGCGCACTGTCTCTGAGCATCAAGTAATTTTCATCCGGTTTTAATGCCCGCTGATGGGTGGTTTGTTTTTTAATATCAAGCAGTTCATTGCATCTGTAAAAACGGGAAGAGATTAAACTCGCTTCCGGTTGCTGGTAATGGGCTTCCATCATGATTTGTAACGCATCCGGGGTCAACGCATCGTCAGGATCCAAAAAGCCACACACCGCTCCTTCAGCCAATTCTGCGCATCTTCGTTTGGTGGCGCCGCAGCCTTGATTCTTTTCCTGGCGGTATAACCTGATTTTATATCCTTGGCTGATATAACGCTTGATGATCTCCACCGAATCATCGGTGGAGGCATCGTCCACGATCACCATTTCCCAATCCTGATAGGTTTGCGCAATCACACTGTCAATTGCTTCGGAAAGGTATCTTCCATTGTTATAGCTAGCCACCAGGACTGAAAACAAACCATCTTTCATCTCATCATAATCAATTGGGCATTCCGTCCGCCTACCGGTTACCAAATTTTTTGCTGCCACATCACATTCCCGCTCGCGATCGCCAGTGATCGCGAAAACAGCCTAACCATTCTGCGATAAAGATATTGGGGAAGCCCTCTGTGCCAGTAACGGTCACCCAGGCGCTTCAGACGACCCGCAAAACCATTCTGTTTGTCACCGCGCGTGCCAATGGAGCTGATCTCAGCAGCTTCACGCAAGCCAACACAGTAAGGCACCAGGGCTCTGACAGGCACAATCCTCAATTCCTGAAACCTCAGCCAATGATCAGCCACAATCCACACGGGGAATAACTTGTCCAACATGTGCCGTGCCGCCTGTCGTGTGATAAAATAGCCGTGTGCGTTCCAGCATAATCCATAGGTCTCGGCCAATTTCCGATCGCCGGTCAACGAAACCTGCGATCTTTTCAAATACTTCGGCACATGGTTCAACAAAACCACCATTTCCTGCCCGGCGGGATAACGACTCTCCAGTTGTTCAAGTATCGTGTTCAAATCAGGCGACAACTCCGCGTCATCTTCCAAAATCAACGCATGGGGAATATTTTCATCCACCATTTTCCGGTAAATCCCCAAGTGACTCAAGGCGCAGCCAATTTCCGCCCCTGTCATTTTTTCGCGTTCACGAACAGCCTTATCGCCATTATATTGCTCCTTGAGTTGAAGCTCGCTCATCTTTCTGCCATCGACCGCCGGAAAAATTTCAAAAGGAATATCCAAAGTACGAAGTTGCTGCGCCATCGCTTCACGCCGATCAACGGCTGACTCAAGATTAATTACAAAACAACTCATGGATCCGCCCTCCTATATATAGCTTATCATTGTCACAATTGCCGCAAACACCTTCTGCTCGCTGGATACAATTTTATTTCCCCTTGCCCCTTGTATTCCATCATATAAGCCTGTCACTAACCTGAATCGCTGGCCTCCCCAGAGGCAACAATAAAGAGACTTGCTGAATTTAACAAAAGAAAACACAATCATTAACTTCACATGCTTAACCAGCTTAAGTTTTTGGCCTTAAAAAACCTGTTCGTTAAAAATTACACGCGGATGTGGCCGTTTTTTCGCCCATACCGATGGATGGCCCTGTTGGGAGTGGCCCTAACCATGGTCGTTGGGGCATCCGATGGGGCAATGGTCGGGTTTCTGGGCCTGTTCATCAATAAAATCACCGACAAACCGCTAACGGCAAAACTCGAATTGGTACGGCCCATGATTGACTGGCTCAATTCATTCGACAGCAAGCAATTCGCCATGGCGATTCCCTACATGATCGTCAGCTTTGTCTTTGTGATCGGCTGCATTACCTATGCCTCAAACTGCATCAATTCCTGGGTCGGTAATCGCGTAACCATGGACATCAAGAAACGCCTGTATCAAAAACTGCTTTCCATGAACGCGATGTATTTTGATACCAATTCCTCCGGCAATGTCCTGTTTCGCTTCAATACCGACGCCGAGGCCGCCTCGTCCGGATTGATTGACAACCTGAAAATGTTTCTCACCCGCCTGTCAACTTCACTTGCGTTGATAGCCGCCATGATTGCCGTGTCGTGGAAACTCTCGTCCATTGCCCTTGTCGTATTGGTTTTTGTATTTCTACCCCTGGGGATCGCGCGCAAACACATGAAACGGATCATGAGTAAAAGCATTGCTTCCATTACCGGGGTGATCACCGCTTACAATGAAACTTTCGCGGGCAATAAAACCATTGCCGCTTACAACCTGCAGGAGCCCCAGACCCGCAAATTCAACACCCTGGTCGACGGCGTGTTCAAATTCGCGGTGAAAATGGTGCGCAACACCAACTGGCTTTCGCCCTGCATGCATTTTATCTCCGCAATCGGCATCGCGCTGGTGGTCGGATTCGGCGGCAACATGATCGTGCATGACGTCATTAGCGTCGGCGCCTTTTTCACTTTTGGCACCGCCATGATCATGCTTTACACCCCGCTCAAGGGTATCGGCAATAATTTCGTCTCCCTGCAATATTCCTTCATGGCCATTGAGCGCTTGCACGAGATTCTGGATCTCAAACCGCAGATTGAGGACGCCAACGACGCCATCAAGTTGCAGGGAGTCCATAATATCATTGAATTCCATGGCGTCTGTTTTGAATACCGTCCCAATGCCCCGATTCTCAAAAACATCACCCTTAGCGCCAAAGTCGGCGAAATGGTCGCCTTGGTCGGCAATTCGGGCGGGGGAAAGACTACCGTTGTCAATTTGCTGCCCCGCTTTTACGAAATCAAATCGGGTTCCATTCGCATTGACGGCACTGACATCCGCAAATTCACCCTGCATTCCCTGCGCCAGCAGATCGGCGTGGTGTTTCAGGATAATTTCCTATTCAGCGGCACCATTCGCGAGAATGTCATGCTTGGAAATCCCAACGCGGACGAGGAAGCCGTATATCGCGCGTTAAAACACGCCCATCTCTCGGAGTTCATCGCCAACCTGGAAAAGGGAATCGATACTGAAATCGGTGAACGCGGTATCCTTCTCTCCGGCGGCCAAAAGCAGCGCATCGCCATCGCCCGCGCCTTTCTCAAGAACGCCCCCATCCTGATTCTCGATGAAGCCACCAGCGCCCTCGACAACAAATCCGAAGCCGTGGTTCAAGCCGCCATCAACGACCTGATGAAAGGCCGCACCGTCTTCGTCATCGCCCACCGCCTCAGCACCGTCCAAAATGCGGATAAAATCATCGTCCTGAATCAGGGTGAAATCGTTGAAGAGGGTAAACACCAAATCCTCTTGGAAAAGAAAGGTGTTTACGCTTCGCTGCACCAAGCCCAATTCAAAAGTCAAACTACCACACACAATCCATAACCACACCTGTTTATACCAATCGCCACATATAGATGCGGCGACGAACCTCAAGACGCGCCGTGTTGATCATGAAACAACCGGGATCAAAGTACAATCAGTCAAATTGTCGGCTTGCAAGATTCTTACCATATTTTCTTGCGAAAAGTCCTCGCCTTTCTTTCCAACTGACGTAAGTGACTTGCCAAATATGCTCTCCAATCTTTATTTTCTGCGCGCTGATTTAAAAAAGCTTCTATTTGCATATAGCCTGATTCATCCAATTTCCGCCGCGAATCCATTTTAATTTCCCCACAGAATTCTTCCCACTCCCTAGTCAACCGTTCCTTTGCTACAGCATACAAACTCTGATCCATACGGGCTATTTGTATTAATTCGGATTCCATATCGACCAATTCCTGCCTCCATCCTCCCTTCGGCCTATTCTGGTTAACTTTATACAGTTGTGGAAAACTAAGCAGCGGGATTTGCAGGCGCCAACTTAACAAGATAAGAGAAATATCCATATGTTCCACCAGACCCACAAAATCAATCTTCTTCATGTTTGCAAGGGCAATTCTCAGGGTATTCATATTCTCTTTATCCCTGTCAATCCAAGCTTCTCCCTTGCCGGCCAGCCAACCGGTTTGAAAATTTAATCTTTCCATGATATAATCAGGACGTTTCCCAACCGCTTCTTTAAAATTTATTTGTTCATAAACCCGCATAGGGCGAACACACCAGTTTGTACATTTCTTCTCTTGGATTTCCTCTTCGATTTCCTGGCGTTGTGCGGTGACGTAATGATACTCAGACAATGCCCGCTCAACCGGATTTCTCAAAAATGTAAAAACAAACAATCGGGGTATTTGTCTACAAATGGATAATGGCAAATGCCCCCTGAAGAAATCCCATTGTTTCAATTTGGATATATCATTTGCCTCAAGCTCCTCTCGGTGGGCATACGGACAAATCCTTTCATGGGGAAATCTCTGCATCATTGCCACTGTCACAGAAGTCCCAGCCGTCTTTGGTATATGAAAAAAAAATATCTTTTTGGAAATCATAAGACGTCACACAAATCAATTAATCTCCCGATTTATTCCATATTCTTTTTCGATATCCCCTGATTGCCCGCTCCAATTTTCTTAGCCCTCCGACTTTCAGCGGCTTGCTCTTCATGTTCACAACCCGACATTTTTCCAATTTGCAACGATTTTCATCCAATGAAAACCACGCCGAATAACCCCAGGCTCCTTTGAGTTTTTTCTTCTTCACCGGTTCAAGCAAGGTGTCTATTTCTTTCCAATATTCCCGACAATCAGCTGACAATTGTTTCTCATGTCGACGGTGGCATGCCAGCGCCCCCCTGAAAACCAGTATTTCACTAACCTCGGCAAACCTTCTCCACAAGTCCCAGTCGCCGCATAATTTAAGATCCGTCCTAACTCCACCAACTTCATCCCATATTTTTTTGGTCCAAAATGTTCCTTCTTGCATGATAAACGGCATCAGTCGTCCATCATAATATCCTTTGCGCAAATGTTCACGGGATACGGCGGCAACCGCTTGTGTCATTACATAGGTTCCATCCTCGGCAATGCAACACGGGTAACCAGTCATCACCTCGGCGACCCCGGTTTCGTAGATCATCCGGAAAGCAGTTTGCACCGAGCCAGGCAGCAACAAGTCATCGGAATTGATCCAGGTCATTAATATTTTCCCCTCATTCCCAGCCACTTGTTTCTGCAAATAATTCATCCCTTTCTGAATTGCATCGTACATGGTAACATCTTTTTCTGAGGAAAATGAAAAGTGTACCGGTGCGCAATTTTCAAACTTAGCGTCCAGCTCAAACCGCGCCTTCCATTTTTTTAATGCTTCGACAGTGCCATCTTTGGATAAACCGTCCTGGATGTGATAGTAAATTTCAAAATCTCCCTGTTGAGTGATCACACTTAGGATGGTTTGATCAATGAATTTTATGGAATTTCTGCAGGGTGTAACAATCAGCAATTTATTTTTCATCGGGTTCATTGCCGGCACAGGCGTGCCAGCATTGGTTTTATCTGTACAACATAAAGAAAAAACCATGGAATACCAAACCTATCTTGATAATTACCAACATCCATTCCTGATAAAACTGCTCGGGTTTGGTATACATTCATCATTTTCAAAAGCGCTGCCATATCAAGCTGGATGCCGAACAGAAGGACTTTGGAGTATAAATTCCGCAGGAAAATCCAAGATCAGTTTGCCCGATATTATCGCTTCTTATTCGATATTGATTATTCCCATACTCATGTTTTCTAAGCTTTTCAAGCCAAACACACTGGTCATAGTCATAGCTTGATGAGTCACGATTCCTCCCTGATCGCGTTGGTGGACTGGAACCGAGGTGGACACAATGAAACAAACTTGCGCGAGCACGCCGCGGCTTTGGTGTCGCTGGGTTGCCGGGTGGCGGTGTTAAGCCCGTATCCGCTACGATTCGATTCACCATTCATCACCTCCCTCCATTTCGCGCCGCGCATCCGGTCCGCAGCGCCGGCTTCCTGGAAATTATCCTTGGAATTATGGCGTTTGCAGCGGAAAATACGTCATCTCATCAGGCAGGCGGAACAGCACTTCAATCAACCTTGCAAATTGGTGTTCTTCAGTTGTCTGTATGCCTACGAGTCACGGCATATCCATGCCGCTGTCACCGCGTTGTCCCAACCCTGGAGCGGGTTATACCTGCACGTGACAGGCGATGCGCGACAATACTTCCCGCCCACTTTCAAAACTCTGGCAGCGCTGGATGAACAGGCGGAGGGCTTATTTTTTCCGGACGTCACCAATGCCGAAACTGCCACAACCTTGCTGGCGCAAAAACTCAGGGACTTCGCCGGAAAGCGTCCCCTGATCTCCCTGACCGGTTATTTACAACCAAGCAAAGGGATGATGCCATTAATCGACTTGGCGCTTAAGGATGACCTGTCGGACTATGCCTTCGCCTTCGTCGGTGAATTGTGCCGCGCCAATTTTTCTTCTGATCAATTGGCAAAAATCACCATTGCGGAAAAACAATCTCCCAATAGCTTTTTTCACTTTCACCGCCTGCCGAATGAAGCCTCTTACAACGCAGTCATCCAAGCCAGTGATATCCTGTACGCCGCCTATATTGATTTTCCCCATAGCAGCAACACTTTGACAAAAGCCGCAATTTTTGAAAAACCCGTGATTGTCAGCCGGCATCATCTGATGGAAAGACGAATCCGGGAGTTCCGGTTGGGTGAAGTAGTAACACAAAATGATACCACCTCAATTGTACAGGCGATTCACCGCATAACCGCAGATTATCCACAATGGCTTGTACAACAACAACCGCGTTGGAAAGAATACCGGGAAGCACATTCCCAAACCGCCCTCAGGCAATCATTCCGCCAACTGCTGGAAATTTACGATATCCGGTAAAAGAACAGCGAGTCACTGCCAGAACAGGCTTTTTCTCAACAAACGGCCATGTTTCCAGATAAATTTCCCGCGCAGTTCGCGGTAGGATTTAATGTGCTTGGGTAACGGATTCGGGACAGTGGCCAGCTCTTGGTCCAGCATCGCGAAAACTTCGCTACCAATATTTAACCGTTGCTTGTAAAAATTAAAAGCAATCCAATGCTGAATCTGCTCTTTATACCGCTCGTCAGCCGACCTGTTTTCCGTCAGGCCCCAGTTATTCTTTTCGTGAATGCGGTATTCAACCAAGTCCCTGGCAAGATAATACTTCCGTCCGCCCAACAATGAACTCCCGAGCAATAACGAATAATCCGCCTGGATCGGGTAATTCCAAGATTCCCCCAGTTCCTTCAGTTTTAGTAATTTAGCCAGCCTGGTCTTCAGCGAAACACAGGAAGTCACATTGCCAATCCAGCAAGCGGACCGGGCGCGAAAATAAAAATAGGTCAGCAATGTGGTATAACCGTAGTCATAATCGCCGGGAGGAGACAACCAAATCGGGTTCTCCGCCTGACCTCCCAACGCTTGGAACCGGCAAAAAACCAAATCGACCTTGGGATTGGCCTGATAAACTGCCGCCAAGGATTGCAAATAATCAGGCTTGTAACGATCATCCGCATCGAGCAGGCAAACAACCTCCCCGTTCGCAGCCTGGATTCCGGCATCAATTGCCAAAAACTGGCCGCCATTCTTCTGGCTGATGATTTTTACCAGCGGGTTGTTCCCATAATTTTGCTGCAGCAACCACAAGGAATCATCCGTCGAACCGTCATCCACCACAATAACCTCCGCAGGCGGCAGGGTTTGCCGCAACACGCTGTCGATGCACTCCCGCAAATAGGAGGCATAGTTGTAGTTGTTAATTAAAACCGAGAACTTCATGGTTGCTGGGGTTTGCGGTCGACAATCAACCGGCCACACAAACTGATCCGGCAGGCACCACAGGCGCTATTCTTTCTGTAGGTCAACAACCAGCGTAACAATTTGGTTAACTTTGCCTTCAAGCGGAAACATTTGGCCACGAGCATTTTTTTGCCAAACCCCCGCATCTCTCTGCCCCATGGGGTTTGCTCCAAAACCTTCCAGTACTCCATCGACCAGTCATGCTTCATGCCCATATTCCAGGGTTTTTTGTGGCTGGTGAAATGGGCGATCTTGGGTGCCTGCCTGATTTCCCGCCATTGTTGCAGGTCCGGCTGCAGGTCGCCCGATTTAAACAACGGTTTTTGTCCGGTCTGAATATTCCAGCGCGGATGCAAGATGTGGACATCCTCACAAAAGACAATGTTCAGAATATCCTGATCGGCAAAACGTTCATGCAATTCCGGCTTCCTCGCCAGACTGAGACATTGTTTGATATAATTCCGTTCGCGCCAACGGCGCAGGTTCATCATCAAGACCCCGGAATTAAAATAGTGACGGACCTCGTTGTAGCGCTGCAGATTTTCCCGGTCGACATAACAATCAACAATGGCGGAAATCCCTGCTTCAGACATCGCCATATCCCACAGCCCGGCAATGTCACCCAAAGCCACCACATCGCAATCCAAGTACAAGCAGCGTTCCAGTTCCCTGAATACATCCGGAATCAATAAACGGTAATAAGCGGCGGCAGTGATATATTCAGGCCCCAATTCACCGTAAGCCTGAACCAGGCTGCTGTTCACTATCACGAAGTCACCCTTGGCTCCAAACTGGTTGATAACAAGCATCAGCTTGTCACGAGCACCCTCGGAAAGACTGTTGATCCCTTGTAGAAAATGGAAATGAAACCGTCCGGGATCAGCAGCATGTTGTAAAATCGACCAGACAGCCACCCCGACAGGGGCAGCGTAGTTTTCGTCCGGCGAAAAAACAATATGCATCGTCTCTTTCATGTCGCAGTACTTCAATGTCAACATTCATACTCCTGCCCCCCCCAGACATTTTATATTAACGCTTCTTTTTGCCACTTGGCATAATATTTATGCAAGTTATTCCCAAGAAAACCAATCGATAAATTCCACGTTTGGGGGTTATTTTTATCAATAGCAGATGACGGATTACGTCATGCCATCTGGCAATCCGGTTTTTAGCAACGGCCTTCGCCAAGGCTGCCGTGATATTTTCATCCGATCCTCTCCACGGACTGTGACGAAAACTATCCCAGTATGCCATCGCCAACCGGTGCTTCATGTCAAACAGCCACGGCTTCCGTTTCCGCCCGCTGTAATGGGCAATCCCCGGCCTCTCTTCGACTTCACGCCACTGCGCATTACCGGATTTTATACTGCATAACTTGCATAAAAGTTCTTGCCCGGTCTGGATATTCCAACGCGGATGCAACAGCAATAAATCATTGCTGAACACCAAATTGAGCACGTCCTGATCGGAATAGCGTTCGGTAAATTTCGGAACCTCCATCAATTTCAGGCACTCTTCCACATAATGACGTTCACGGCATTTTCGAAGATTCATGTACAAAACCCCGGAATTAAAGTAATACCGGATCTGTTCATACTTGCCCAGTCCGCGCCCCTCCACATGCCAGTCCCGCACAACACCGACCGCCACTTGCGAGATGTCCTCCTGCCAGAGCAAAGCGAGATCATCCAAGGCCACCAAATCACAATCCAGGTAAATGCAACGGTCCAGTTCTGGCAATAAGTCCGGGATCAAGATGCGGTAAAACGCATTGGCAGGGAGATAATGCCCGGTTGTCTTTCCCTCCAGAATCGGACGCTCCACCAAAACATCGTCGAGACCAGCATTATAGCTGGCGGCAATATCACGGAGTTGCCGTATATTTTCAGTCGAAAGACTCTGCCGGTCACGCAAAAGATAAAAATGAAAGTTCTGGGGCTGCCCGGATGCACGCAGAATCGATAAAATCGCCACTCCGGCATGTACCGTGTAAGCATCATCTGGCGCCATTACCACGGCTATCTTTCCCGTCACCGGCCGTTCTGCTGTGTTCATTCTTTGGCGGAATTTCTATATTCGTAAAGCTTGGCATATTTTATAAACGTCGAAAACGCGGAAAAATAAGCCAGGTAAAAACCGGGAAATCCATCTAGGATTCCCAGTCGTAAAAAATACGCCCGGAAAAAACGCCAACAGGCATGCACCACGATTGACAATGCCGAAACTTTTTTGCCGTTTTGTTTCGCCCGTTGCAAAAAAAAGTCAGTAAAAAAATTGATTTTCCCGACATGACTGGAAATGGATTCGTGCGAATAATGCAGCAGATCGACCGTGAAACGGATGGTTTGCCCATCGACCACAAAACAATCATGTTCCTCGGTGCCGCCCAGCCTGCCTTCGCCGTTTCTGAACAAGCGCAAAACCCTGTCCGGGTAATTATCCCCATGCCTGATCCATCGCTGCATGAACCACAAACGACGGGAAAACCAAACGCCATTCACATGATCATTGGCATTATCCATGAACCGGAAAATCGCTGTTTTTAACTCTGGCGACACCACTTCATCGGCATCCAGACTCAATATCCAGGGTTGTGTCGCCTTGCCCAACGCGACACTTTTCTGGTCGCGCAAATTTTGAAACGGATGCTCGCTGACCACGGCCCCGAAAGATTTCGCCACCATCTCCGTGTCATCGGCACAATCATTGATCACCACCACGATTTCCGCAACCCAGTCCGCAACGCTGCCCAAAGATTGGGGTAAACGCTTCCCCTCGTTTCTGGCAATCATGACCAGTGAAATCGGCAACCTCTTGCTCATACCACCACTTCCTGCATCTTTTTGGCAAAGATCGCCCGCTCAACCGCTTCCATCGCCTGTTCCGGCTTGATGGAAGCCATGCAAGGTGACTGGTTATAGCATACGTGTGACTTCTTGGAGCATTCACACTCTTTCCCACGGATAGTTGTGTGCGGTTCGCCAACCGGCGCCCATCTCAAATAATCACTTGGCGCAAAAAAGGAAAGCGTGGGCGTTTGCAGGCCAACCGCAAAATGCAGCGGCCCGGTGTCCGCGCTCACGAACAGCTTCGCCCGCTGCAATATCGCCAAAAATAATTCCAAGTCATAAACAGGCGGAAGACAAGTAATACCCAAGTCCGGATTGGCAAGCGCCCGCAACGAGAGCTGCTCACGCTCA
Source organism: Verrucomicrobiales bacterium (assembly GCA_031256975.1). Classification (GTDB taxonomy): domain Bacteria; phylum Verrucomicrobiota; class Verrucomicrobiia; order Methylacidiphilales; family JAAUTS01; genus JAIRPN01. Next base: position 190,108 of record JAIRPN010000015.1, read on the forward strand.
CTGATGCCCGCCGAAAACATAAGGCGCAATCCCCTGCTTGCGGCTTTGATCGAAAATTCGCGCCAATATTCCAACGGCCATTCCTTTTTCAATTGCACCGAGGAGATGTGACACAGAATTGTGCCTTCCGGCAACAGTTCAGCCGCCTTCGCTTTCAAATCCGGGTTGGTATAAATTTCCAAACGCGTGTCCCTTGATCCGGTACCCATGCCCATGGCATCCAGAATCATCAGCTCGCGCAACCCCTCATAGTAAAGATCATAGTCTGGTTGTTCGGTCGTGTGATGATAACACCAGGATCGGCCCAAAAACCCGCGTGGTGCTTCCAATCCCCAACGCTCCTTGGCGCCGATCATGAAACTGGTCCAGGCGCCGCGGTCGTTACCAACAAAATCCAGCGATAAATCAAATTTCTCCGCACGCAACTGAGTCAACAACGGCATGGTCTTTTTTAGCTGCATCCTGCCCCGCTGGCGCGGGAAGCCCCAAACTTTGTCCAGCCAAGGAACATACTTCAACAGGGGCACGGCCTCTTCCGGTATTAAAACATGCAATTCAGCCTGCGGAAACCGCTGCCTCAAGGCACGCAACATGGGTGTCGACACCACCACATCGCCCAGATATTTAAATTTGATGACTAATATTTTCAAGTCTGTGCCGTTTTAAGTCGTATCTTGCCAAAAATTTGGTAAAAGACAGCATAAATTCATCTATGGGGTCAGCGGACTTTTATCAGTGCACCAGGCACAGTCGTAAAGTTTTTGTCGCGGACCTCGGCTTTTTGGGGGATACTGTCCATCTTTTCCCTGCCTTGCGGGAAATTCGCGACGCCTATCCGCAGGCCGAACTGCATGTCATGTCCTCCACCCATGTCATGGACCTGTTGCGCCTGCTTCCCTGGATTGACCGTGCCTGGGGTTACCCACGGTTTCCCAAATCCCCCCCCTGGCACAAAACATTGCCGATTATCAGGGCCTTGCGCCGGGAGAAATTCGATACTGTCATCAACCTGAACGGCTCCAACCGTTCAAGTTTTCTCACCCGTTCCACCGGAGCCCGCCACCGCTTGGGCCGCATTCCGCAAACACCAGGCGGCGCGCTGTGGCCATGGTGCTTCACCCATACGGTTTCTGTTCCCTATAACTCGGTGGAATCCTTCCGCCAGCGCTGGCTTTGCCTGCAACAGAGCGGTTTCCCGGTTAGCGTGCCGCGCTTTGATGTGACCATCCCGGCGGATGTCCGACAATCGGTTGACAAATTGCTCGACCATCAAGGCGGCTTCATTCATATCAGCCCGTTCACTACGCAGAACCACCGCGAACCACATCCGCAGGACTTGATTGATTTTCTAAATACCCTGGCCAAGGAAACGCCGGCTGAAAAAGTCGTTATTAGCTGCGCCCCCAATCAACGGGAAACTTCGAAACTCGCGGAGATTCTGTCCGGTTTACAACAACCGCCATGGAAAATTTTCCAAGGCACGCTAACCACCATCCAAACCTGCGCCCTGATCGATCGGGCACGCGTGCACTTGGGCGGCGATTCCGGAGCCGTGCACATCGCCACCATGCTGGGAATCCCCAACCTGGCCTGGTTTCACGAAGGCTCGCGCCAATCAAACTGGCTGCCTCGCGCCGCCAACGACCAGATCCTGTTTGTGCCGCGAGACGACAGCGGATTTTTGCGGGTCAATCCCGCCCGGTTGATTGAAGGCGTCCTCGCCAACCGCCAAGCGACACTCAATTCGACCTGATCTGACGGTCATACCGCGCCGCGGTTGCCACCCATGCCGCATGGTCCAAATACCAGCGGATGGTTTTCCTGATTCCCTCGTCAAAACCAACCTGCGGGCTCCAACCCAATTCCCGGCGGGCTTTTTCAGTATTCATCGCATAACGGAAATCGTGCCCGGGACGATCCTCCACAAACCGAATCAATTCGCGACGGTTCTGACCCGGTGCCAACGGTGAAAGTTGATCCAGCACATCACAGATTTTTTGCACCACTGACAAATTGGAGACTTCCTGACCGCCGCCAAAATGATAACTCTCCCCCACGCGCCCTTTCGCCATTAGCGCCAGCAGGCCTGCCGCATAATCATCGACGTAAATCCAGTCGCGAATGTTGGCCCCATTTCCATAAATCGGCAGGGATTTTCCCGCTTGCGCGTTGAGGATCATCAACGGAATCAATTTTTCCGGCAATTGGCGCGGGCCGTAATTGTTGCTGCAATGGCTCACCATGAGTGGCAGGCCGTGGGTCTTGTGAAAACTCCAGGCAAAATGATCGGCCGCCGCCTTCGATGCCGCGTAGGGATTCGACGGGGCATAACGCGAAATCTCGGTAAACGCTTCGCCATTAGCGTCAAGGGAACCGTACACCTCATCGGTGGAAATCTGTACCACGCGAAAATCCCGGCGCCGCAGTTCGGGCAATTCCCGGTAATACGCCAGCGCGGATTCCAGCAGGCTGACCACGCCGGCCACATTGGTTTGTACAAACGGGGCGGGTCTGTCGATGGAACGGTCAACGTGCGATTCGGCGGCAAAGTTCAATACCGTGTCGATTTGATGTTCGCGCAAAATTTTCGCCGTTAGCGAAACGTCACCGATTTCCCCATGGACAAACACATATCGCGGATCATCAAGGCCGGATAAATTATCCTGCCGCCCGGCATAGGTCAGCGCGTCCAGGTTTACCAGCTTCGCTAATGGCCAACTTTTTTGCACCAACGCGGCACGGATAAAATTCGAACCGATAAAGCCGCAGCCGCCGGTAACCAGGATGTTCTTTCCGCCAATCACAGTTTGATTCCCTGCCGTGCCGCCATCTTGGCAAAACGTCCGCCTTGTTTCAACAACTCATCAAATCCACCCTGCTCGACAATTTCACCCCGTTCCAACACGACAACCTGGTCGCAGGATTTCAAAGTGGAAAGCCGGTGCGCGATCATCACCACCGTGCGATGCGCCGACAATTCATCGATTGCCTTCTGTACCTCGGCCTCGGCCTGCGAATCCAGCGCCGCGGTCGCCTCATCCAAAATCAGGATCGGCGCATTGCGGATGAAGGCGCGGGCGATCGACAAACGCTGCCGCTGCCCGCCCGACAATCTTACACCGCGTTCGCCGACAATGGTGTCGTAACCCTGCGGCATGCTGGTGATGAAGTCATGGGCATGCGCCGCTTTGGCGGCGGCGATAATCTCCTCGCGCGTGGCGTCCGCCTTGCCGAGCGAGATATTCGCGCCGATGGTGTCGTCAAACAACAGCACCTCCTGCCCGACCAGCGCCATCTGCGTGCGCAGGCTGTTGTGGGTCAATTGCCGCAAATCATGGCCATCAATTTTGACCGCACCGTTCTTCGGATCGTAAAAGCGGAACAACAAGCTGATCAAGGTGCTCTTGCCCGAGCCGCTTTCCCCGGCAATGCCGATCTTCGTTCCTTTCTTGATGGTCAGATTGATCTTGCGCAATACCGGCAAATCCGCGCGTCCGTAGGAAAAATCCACCTGTTCCAGCGCGATCGCTTGGTTGAAATCCGGCAAGGCCGCGGCCTCCGGCAGTTCCGGCGTGTCGGAACGCTCCTGCAGGGTTTGCTGTAAACGTTCGACGCCAACGCGCGCTTTTTGCAGCACCAAATTGATGTTCGCCAGGCTCTTGATCGGGTTGGCCATCATCGCCATGCCCATGGCGAAGGTAATCAACTGCGGAATTTCCGTGCCCGAGAAAAACACATAGAGCAGCACCACGCTGACGCCAATCACGCTCATCACTTCCAGCAGCGGATTCATCATCACCTCGGCACGGTTGCGGCGCATGCTGGCGGAAATCAGCCGGGTACGGAAATCGCGGTAACGCTTCTGGATGAAACTCTCCAGGCTGAAAGCCTTGACCATGCGCATGTTGGCGATGGCCTCGACCAAAAAGCTGCCGAATTTCACCTCGGTATCCACCTGCGAGCGCGCCGCCGTTAGCGTCTTTTTGCCCAGAATGCGCACCGGCAGGATGAACGGGATCATGATGACCGTGGCGATCAGCGTCAATTTCCAGTCGACATACAACATCGCGGTTAGCGACCCGACAATCGCCGCCGGCTGCTTGATCAAATCGGCCACGCCGACACGGAAAAACGTGTACACCGACAACGTGTCGCCGTTGATCCGCTGCATGATGTCGCCGGTCTTTGAGCGGTCGAAATAATCAATCGACAGCAAGTTGATCCGCTGCAACACGAATTGCTGCATGTCGTAATGGCAGCGCTCACTGACCCATTGCAGGCAGTAGCCGTTCAAATAACTGCAGGCTCCGCGAACCAGGGTTACCAACGGCAACAATAGCACGCAACCCAAGGCCTGCTTCCACGTCATCGACTGCCCGACCTTTGGCAACCATTCATCAACCAGCCGGTCGAGTTCCGCCCGGGCCTCGCCCTTGAGATGATCCATTTGCTGGCGCCATTCGCTCTTGACCGCCGGTGAAGAGGGCGCTGCCGTTGCCGTCGCCACCTGCGCCGGGTGCGACAAATCGGGCGTCATCCGCTCGGCCATGGTTTTCACCCCAAACAGCACCACGCCGGAACACAGGCCGAACAACACCCCAAACAGCACTCCGCCGAAAAAACGCAGCCGGTATTTCTTCAGGAACGGCCAGCCAAACCGGAAAGCAAAAAAAATCGAATTCATGGACTCAGCCCCCACATATAGCAGAGCCGCGATTTTATTTCATCATAAACCCAAGAAAGCTCGCACGGCCTGCTCCAGATTGCGTGAAACCACCGGCAATTCGGCATCGGCATCCACTTCCACCAGCAGCCTCTCCCCGCGATAATAATCCAGGATTGGCCCGGTCTGGGCATGGAATACCTTCAGGCGCTGCTTGATGGTTTCCGGATTATCATCGGCCCGGCGATGCAATTTGCCGCCACACTCATCGCAAATCCCGGCCTGTTTCGGCGGGTTATACTTGAGGTGATAGGTTTTTTGGCAATGGGTGCAAATCAGGCGGCCGGAAAGGCGCTCGATCACCGAGACATCCGGCACTTTCAGGAAAATCGCCGCGGTCAATTTTTGCCCGCGCTCCTGCAGGATGCGGCTCAGGATTTCAGTCTGCGGCAGGGTGCGCGGAAAACCATCGAGAATAAAACCATGGTTAGCGTCGGGTTTTTCCAGCCGGCGACGCAACAATTGTTCGGTCATTTCATCGGTGCCGAGCAAGCCTTGGTCGAGCAACTTCTTCGCCGCCAGCCCCAGCGGCGTGCCCAGCGCCATTTCGTCGCGGTATAAATCCCCCGTGGAAATATGCAGGATGCCGAGCCGTTCGCTCATCAAATCCGCATGCGTGCCCTTGCCCGAACCCGGGCTGCCGATGAATACGAAATTTCGCATGGGCGCAAACCTTAACGGATTTCCTCGCACTGTACAATGAAAACAGACTTTGCCTCGCCATTAGCGCCCTGATATTCTCAGCCCATGGAAATCCTCGTGGTAGTCTTGTTGATCCTCGTGCTGCTGTCATTGGCGGGAGTGCTGTGGCTGGTCTCGCGGTTGGCGCCCAGCCTGCAAAGCAGCCAGGGACAGCAACTCGCCGAACTGCGCGAATTGCTGCAAAAAAGCCTCGGCGACCAGAAAAGTGATTTCCGCGACTTCAATTCCGCTAACAGCGAACTGTTACGCAAAAGCATCCAGGACGCCCTGACCAACCAGTCGCTGGTGATGGAGAAGCGTTTCGAATCCCTGCAAAACCAGACCGAGCAGCGCCTGCAGGAAATCCGCGCCAACGTCGAACGCCGTCTGCAGGAAAACCTGGAACAAAACTTCTCCGCATTCAAGGACATGACCAAGAGCCTTGGCGATTTGAAATCCAGCGCCGACCAGATGTTGAAAGTCAGCCAGCAGGTCGGCGAACTCAACCAGATCCTCGGTTCGCCGAAATTGCAGGGCAACTTCGGCGAGGCCGAACTGGAACGGCTGTTGGCAGACATTCTTCCGCAAGGCGCCTACGAATTGCAGCCCCGCCTGGCGGAAGGCTGCCAGCCCGACGCCACCATCCGCATCAAGGACCTGCGCTTGTGCATCGACTCCAAATTCCCCAAGGACCGCATCGCCGCGCTGCTCGACGCCGCTAACGACGAAGTGAGCAAGGAAACCGCGCGCAAGGAACTCGCCTCCGTCATCAAGCTAATGGCCAGTGACATTTCGAAAAAATATGTCCGTCCCGAACTCGGCACCACCGACCAGGCCTTCCTGTTCGTGCCAAGTGAAAGCCTGTATTACGAGATCCTGAAACTGCCCGAACTCACCGAGCATTGTCGCAAGGTCAAGGTTAGCGTCGTTTCGCCGAACACCCTGGCCTCCACGCTTTATGCCGTGGCACTGGCCTTCCGCGGTTACGAAATGCAGGAAAACGCCAAGGCCCTGTTGCGCAGCATTCAGGACATGGACAAGCACTTCCAGAACTTTCGCAAGGACTTCGCCAACATCGGCCAACGCATCCGCCAGGCGCAGGACGACTACGAAAAGGCCGGCCGTGATCTTGACCGCTTCGACAAGACCATCACCAAGCTCCGCGACGGCGAAAGCCAGCTCGGGTTGGAAGAAAAACCGGATTAAACGCAGAGACGCGGAGAACGCGGAGTTTTATTTTGCCAGCCGCGTTTTCAAATCCGCGATGAAAGCGTCCCGGTCCTTTGGTGAAACCAGCGTGAGGATTTTACCGTTGGTGCCGGTGACTTTGACGCGCTTGATCGACAGTGCGGGAGAGCTGAGCGGATTGTAAGTTTTCCCGGCGTCATGAATTTTCTCCAGCGGAATGGTTTGCTTGATTAGCCCACACTTGATGATTAGCGCCTGATTTGTCAACGTGTAATGGCACGGCACCGCCAGCAAGGCAATGACAACACCAACAAGCAAGCCGCTCAGCATCAAGATTTTGTCACCAATACAGGCACCGCTAATGATCAGCGCTGCCGGCACTCCCGCCAAAATGAGTGCCAGCCACCAGTCTACTGCGGAATAATATCTCTTTTCCATTTTCCCTTCGCCATTAGCGGTTAATTTCAAAAAAACTCCGCGTCCTCCGCGCCTCTGCGGTGAAAGATTCTTACAAACTATCGCCGAAATCCTGGCGGAACTTGGCGGCGAGTTTTTGCGGCCAGTCGCTGTTGGCGGCGAGTCTGCCGTTGAAGAAACGCAGCACCGGCGGTTCCTCGACGAAATGAATGCCACCGATGAGCCCGCGATTCTGATAGAGCCAGTTCAAACGGTCGGCGACATATTGCGTCTGCGACAGCGTGAACACGCGACGCGGGAACGCTAACCGCAATAATTCCGCGTCAGCCATCACGTCATTGCCGTTAGCGTCGCGCACGCTGGAAACGGTGCCGCGCTCCATGCCGCGCGCGCCGGAGGCGATGAAAAATGCCGCCGCCAAGGCTCCCGCCGGATAGTCCTTCTGCTCCACGTGCGGCAGGAAGTTCATCGCATCGACATGGCAACCCAGGCCGCCCGCCGGTGTGACCACAGGAATGCCGTATTCTTCCAGCTTGCGAACCAGGTACTCGATGAATGACGGGCTTTGCGAAATGACATTCTCGTCGGTGGTCTCGCGCAAGCCGACGGCCATGGATTCGATTTCACGGACGCTAATGCCGCCGTAGGTGAGAAATCCTTCGTACAGCACGACAAGGTTTTTCATCTGGTCGAAATACTCCTTGCGATTGGTGCAAATGCCGCCGCCGCGCGAGGAGCTGACCTTGCGTGCCGAGAAGTACACGATGTCGGCGAGGTCGCACATTTCGCGCAGGATGACGCTAATGCTGGAATCCTTGAATTCGTCCTCGCGCTGTTTGACAAAGTAGGCGTTTTCACCGATCAGGCTGGCATCCAGGATCAGCATGATCTTGTGTTCGTCGGCGATCTTGCGCACCTCCCGCATATTGGCGATGGAGAACGGCTGGCCGCCGATCAGGTTAGTCGAGGCTTCCATGCGGATGAACGGAATCTTCGCCGTACCATGCTTCGCGATTAGCGCCTTCAACTTGTTGATGTCGATATTGCCCTTGAACGGATTGACACTCTTGACCTGCAAGGCGTCGTCGGTGAGAATTTCCACAATCTTACCGCCATTGCGGTCAATGTGCGCCAATGTGGTGGTGAAGTGGTAATTCATCGGAACCACGCTGTCGGGTTTCACGAAGGTTTGCGACAGGATATTCTCGCAGGCGCGCCCCTGATGCGCGGGCAACAGGTACTTTTTACCAAACACTTCCTCAACGGCCGATTGCAGGCGGTAGAAACTCTGCGACCCGGCATAGGCGTCGTCCGCCTGCAGCATCGCTGCGGTCTGGTTATCGCTCATCGCATTGGTGCCGGAATCGGTCAACATGTCCAGATAGACATCCTTCGTCCCCAGCTGGAAGGTATTAAACCCGGCCTCCTGAATCGCCGCTAACCGCCGCTCGACGGGAACCAGGTTAAGTTTTTGCACGACACGGACTTTGTGCAATTCCAATGGAATATCCTCGCCGCTAAAAAACTTAACGGCACGCTTGGGGGTAGGTGCTACTTTCATGTTAAAGGGATCAATTTTCTTGATCGCGGCTACTAATGTCAAGTTGTTTACAATAAATGACAGATTGGCAAAAATCCGGCAATTTTCCTTACTATCCCCGTCGTTAGCGGCTAAATTTCCCCGTGCCTGAATTACCAGAAGTCGAAACCACCCGTCGCGGCATTGAACCGCACTTGAGCGGGCAGCATATCCTGAGCGTTAGCGTGCGCCAGACGCAATTACGTTGGCCAATTCCGGCCGAAATCATCCGTCTGAAAAACCAGCTGGTCATTAGCGTCGGTCGCCGAGCCAAATACCTGCTGGTCGAGCTGCCCAAGGGCTGGATCATCATCCACCTCGGCATGAGCGGCACGATCCGCGTGCTGCCGGAAAAATTGCCGGCCGGAAAACACGACCACGTCGATCTCCACCTCTCCAGTGGCAAAGTATTGCGCTATACCGACCCGCGCCGCTTCGGTTGTTGGTTGTGGACCATCAACGCACCCGCTAACCACAAGCTTCTGGCCAATCTCGGCCCCGAGCCACTAACCACGAACTTTTCCGCAGAATACCTGTTTCGCCAATCACGCGGCAAAAACACCTTGGTCAAACCTTGGCTGATGGACAACAAAGTCGTGGTCGGCGTCGGCAATATCTACGCCAGCGAATCATTATTCCGCGCAGGCATCTCGCCCAAGCGTCGCGCCAAGTCGCTAACCCCGGACGAATGCAAAAAAATCGTCATTAGCGTCAAAAAAGTGCTGGAACTGGCGATCAAAAACGGCGGCACCACCATCAGTGACTTCCTCAGCGCCGAAGGCAAACCCGGTTATTTCGCCCAAAAACTGAAAGTCTACGACCGCGTCGGAGAGCCCTGTCAAAAATGCGGCAACCCGGTTCAAAAACTGACCCAAGCCCAGCGCAGCACCTTTTTCTGCGCCCATTGCCAACGCTAAAGGTGTTGTGTTATTAAAACGGGATTTCGTCATCGGCCGGGTCGTCGCCACCGGCAACCTTTCCCGGAAAGGCATCTTCGGCGCAAACAAAATCCGGATATAGCCAAATATGCGAAAATGCCGCGCCCCAGATTCTCAGAAATGTCAGGTAAATCTGCCTTGCCCATTTGTCACCTGACTTGCAGGCAAAGATCTTTTCCATGTCAAAAAACTTTTCCCCGTGCAGAATTTCCAAATCATAGTCGAGGGAATTTTCCTCGGTATTGACATTCAGCCCGCCTCCCAGCGTGTAAAGTGCAAGTTCAGGATTTCCATGCGGAAATTGCACCTGATAAAGCACGTCGGAATAATTTTCCTCCGTCAGCAACTTAAGATCAAGCAATTGTAAATTCACCATCAGCGTCCACCAGCGGCGACCATTGATGTCGCGCGGGAAATCGGCGATAAACATATCAAAATGCCGGTCATAATGAACAAAGGGAATCTGCAACGCGACAACACCTTCTTGCTCACGCACATAAACCGGTCGACAATGGCCACGAATCATTGCCAATGTCGGAGTTAACGGCAATTCGGCATTCTCAGGCCGAATACACTCAATCTCATACTCAAGCGTCGGCTTTCTTTCCCAAGCCGCCACGGGCGGAATGGAAATGAATTTCCCGGTGGAGTTCTTTCGCATCTTGCCAATGATGCGGTGAAATTCATTTCTCATGATTGCTCCTCGCCATTGGCATCCAAAACGAAAACTATTTCTGCCAATACTTTGAGTACTTCGTTGTAGATGGCAAAAAATATGCAGTCGGGAATCGTCCCGCAATGCATGTGTTCAACACGAAAATCCACCGAATTGTTTACTTCATTAGCCTCCAGGTGACCGATCGTAATTGCTCTTTGCAATAGCCTAATCAGGTTCTGGAAAAAATCTCCATCCCTGCTTTTACCTTGCACTAGTTCGAGACGGTATACCAGCAAGTGTAAATTCCGATGTTTATCATCGTCAAACTCAGCTGCGAGCAGCATATAACCATCCCCTTTGAAAGTTAACGGAATTTGTAATGCGGGCTTCCCCTCCACGCTAACCACGAACACCTCAATCTGCCGTTTCTCAAACCAATCTCTCGCCTGCCGTACCCCTGCTGTTAGTGTCACTCCGTTTTTTGTCATGGCGCTAATGATGACAAGCGTGAGGGACATTTGCGGGGATTCTGCAAAAGGACTGTATTTGTCCCTACTGTCTTGCTACTACTTGAATATGGACTACAAATTTGAGCCTTGGATTGGCGAAAATTACAAAAACAGCCATCTCCGTACTATGTTCGTTGGCGAATCCCATTACGGCGAAGATACCAAGAAATATCGCGAGCGAACCACAAATATTGTCATGCAAGATGTAGTCAAAAACATTCAGGGAAGACACTGGGGAAAGTGCCCTTTTTTTGGCAACATGTACAAGGCTATGCAAAATGAAAGCGTTCCTCAGTTAAGAACCCGACCGAATTGTAATAAAATTTGGCAAAATTTTTGGTGCGACATTATCTTTTGTAATTATCTGCAAACCGAAAGTTTAGGAGGTCCAAGAGGACGTTCAAAACCAGAATCAACTGATTATGAGGGAGCAGCCGAATACTTGTGGAAGCTTATTGATGACTACAAACCTCGTTTGATTATTTTTTGGAGCAAAGGCAGGATAGCTTGGCATTTTTATAAATGGATAAACGAACAAAAAGCCAGCAAACTAAAAAATTTTGAGTGGCATCCTGCAGGGGAAGAAGAAAAATGGACGGATTGCCATCACTTCACCAAGCCGTTTCTTTTTTCGATTCTGAAATGCAATCACCCTTCGGGAAGAGGCTTCGGCAAACATGAATATGAACGTATTGAAGAATTCAAAAAAACTTTGGCTCGCTGTTAGCCCTCTTCAACCTTAGCGTTAAGGACATGGCTCGTCCCTCTCCCTTAAAGAGACCTTCACAACAACTCATCACTCGGCCGCCGCTAGACCGGATGCAACGGATTTTTGCGGCACTAAAAGCGGGCAATGTGTGCGGGCGCTCGTCATTAGCGGCGGAGATCGAGGTAACGGAGAAGACCATTCAACGCGATATTGATTTTATGCGCGAGCGGTTGAATATGCCGATTGCTTATAACCGGGCAAAGCAAAGCTACGAGTTTTCCGAGCCGATTGAAAACTTTCCAATGATTGAGTTGAGCGAATCGGAGCTGGTCGCAGTGTTCGTCGCGCAGAAGGCATTGGCGCAGTATCGTGGAACGCCGTTTGAGCATTCCCTGCGCGCGGCTTTCGAGAAGCTGACCTCCAATTTGCACGGGAAAATCTCACTGTCGTGGGATGACTTGGACTCGCGGTTGTCCTTCCGCAATTTCGAGGCTTCGCCGCTGGATTTGAAAACCTTTCAGGCAGTCGGCGCGGCAGTCAGGAACGGCGTGTTGCTGGAATTTGATTACAAAAAGTCCGAATCGACAACCTATCAGCGCCGGGTCATCGAGCCGTATCACCTCGGCTGCGTGCAAAACCGCTGGTATTGTTTCGGCGAGGATACCGCCAAGCGCGGCGAGATTCGCGTGTTCGTGTTGTCGCGCATGAAAAACGCCAGGTCCGGTGACCGCAAATTCAAGGCGGTACGAAAATTTTCCATCGAAAAGTATCTGCAAAACAGCTTTGGCGTCTTTAGCGGCAAGGAATCGCACAGGGTCTGCCTGTGGTTTGACGCCTTCGCCGCGCAATATGTCCGCGAACGCGCCTGGCATCCCAGCCAAAAAATCCGGGAACTCGCCAATGGTGAACTGGAATTGAGCCTGCAATTGTCCGACCTCGCGGAGATCGAGCAATGGATTCTCAGCTGGGGAGCCCACGCCAAGGCCCTGGCTCCCAGGGCGCTAATCACAAGGTTGCGGGAAACCATCCGCAAACAAGGCAACTATTACGGCTGTTGACGGTTGAATCGGTTGCAAAACGCCCTGTTCCCCCTTCGGTTAAGGGTTGCAACCTGTTTGATAAAGGCTTTGTCAGGCTTGGTTATGAGCTGGTTCAGGCTTGATAAGCCTTTTATCAAGTCCGTTAAGCCTTGGTTCAATCCCAACAAGATCTTTGTCCAAGTCGGACAAAGCTTACTTCAAACTCGCCAAGGCCTTGTTCAAGCTTGAACCAAGGCTTAACCAGGCAGGAAAACCGGAAAAACCCTCCATCTTCCCCTTTGTCACGGTCAAAAAACGTTAAATTACCGTGAAATATTTTGTTTTCTTTCCACCTCGAACCCCTAATCTTTTCGCATTCACAAGCACATGAAAAAGAGCACCAAATCCAAAAAGGCCTATGCCGCGGCCGGCGTAGACATTGACCTCGGCAACAAAGTTAAGTCCGGCATCGGCGCCCGCATCGCCTCGACCCACCGCAAAGAGGTCCTGAGCAAAATCGGCGGCTTCGGTGGCCTGTTCCGCGCGGATTTCAAGGGTTACAAGGAACCGGTGCTGGTCAGTAGCGTGGACGGCGTCGGCACCAAGCTGAAAATCGCCACCATGCTCAACCGCCACGACACCATCGGCCAGGACTTGGTCAATCATTGCGTGAACGACATCGCCGTGGTCGGTGCGGAACCGCTGTTTTTCCTCGATTACGTCGGCACTGGCAAACTTGAGCCGAAGACTTTCAATCAAATCCTCAGCGGCCTGGCCGTGGCTTGTAAAGAAGCCGGCTGCGCCCTCATCGGTGGTGAAACCGCACAGATGCCCGGCATTTACCAAGGCGGGGATTATGATTTGGTCGGTTGCATTGTCGGCGTGGTGGATCGTAAGAAAGCCATCGACGGCTCAAAGATCAAAAAAGGCGACGTGATCATCGGGTTCCCGTCCTCCGGCCTGCACACCAATGGCTACAGCCTGGCGCGTGAAATTTTGTTCAACAAACTCGGCCTCCCGGTGCAAACCCCGCTGCCCGGCAGCAAACAGTCGCTCGGCGAAGCCTTGCTGATGCCGCACATCAATTACCAGCCCTTGCTGAAGAAACTCAGCAAGAAAGTCACCTTCAAGGGCCTGTCGCACATCACCGGCGGCGGCTTCGTCGACAACATTCCGCGCATCCTGCCGAAGAACGTCGATGCCGTCATCCACGTTGGCACTTGGCCGACCCTGCCGGTTTTCGAATTACTCGAACAAAAAGGCGGCGTCGCGCGCGAGGAACTCTACCAAGTGTTCAATATGGGCATTGGCATGGTCGCCATCGTCAGCTCCAAGGACGCCCCAAAAGTTCTGGAACACAGCAAGTCCTACATCATCGGCCAGATCGAAAAAGGCAGCTGCAAGGTGCAGTTGAAGTTTTAGTTCACCGCAGAGGCGCGGAGACGCGGAGTTTTATTGGATGGAGCAACTGACAGGACAGATTATTGCTTCGGCGATTGAAGTTCATCGTCATTTAGGACCTGGGCTTCTGGAATCGACTTACGAAGAATGTTTGGCCCGAGAATTTGAACTGAAAGAGCTTCCGTTCAACCGCCAAGTGACCTTGCCAGTTACATACAAAGGACAATCTCTCGATTGTGGTTACCGCATGGATTTTGTGGTAAATGATAAGATTATCCTCGAACTAAAGGCTGTCGAAAAATTTGAACCCATTCATCAAGCCCAGTTGCTTACTTACTTGAAATTATCAAACAGACAACTCGGGTTGCTCATTAATTTTAACGTCCCCTTGTTAAAACAAGGCATCAAACGAATAGCCAACAACTATCAAACCTCTGCGTCCTCCGCGCCTCTGCGGTGAACAATAAATTTATGATTAAAAATGCCCTCCTCTCCGTATCCGACAAAACCGGACTCTTGGAATTTGCCAAATTCCTGGTCTCCAAGAAAGTTCACCTGATCTCCACCGGCGGCACTGCCAAGCTGTTGCAGGAAAACGGCCTGCCGGTGCAGGAAATCTCGGATTACACCGGGTTCCCTGAAATGATGGACGGCCGCGTCAAAACCTTGCACCCGAAGGTGCATGGCGGTTTGCTGCATTTGCGCGATAACCCGGAACATGTCAAACAGGCGGGCGCGCATAACATCGAGCCGATCGATCTGGTGGTCGTCAATTTGTATCCCTTCGAGCAGACCCTTGCCAAGCCCGGCGTCAGTCATGAGGTGTTGATTGAAAATATCGACATCGGCGGCCCAAGCATGCTGCGCAGCGCGTCGAAGAACTATCGCAGCGTCACCGTTATCGTCGATCCCGCCGATTACGCCAAGGTGCAGAAGGAACTCGAGGCTAACGGCGAAACCTCGTCCGTCACTCGCGAAAAACTCGCCGCCAAGGTGTTCCGTCACACTGCCTATTACGATTCACTAATCGCAAAATATCTGACCGGTAAAGCCGAGTCGGAAAATCCGGTACTGCAGGAAAGCGTCACCCTCAGCGGCCGCCTCGCCCAGCCTTTGCGCTACGGCGAAAACCCGATCCAAAAGGCCGGTCTCTACGGCGATTTCCACAAACATTTCCACCAGATCCACGGCAAGGAATTGTCCTACAACAATATCATCGACATTAGCGCCGCGGTGAATTTGATCCGCGAATTCGACACGCTAACACTGGCGATCCTCAAACACACCAACCCCTGCGGTGTCGGTTCGGGCAAGGACTTGCGCGAGGCCTGGGATCATGCCTATGCCACCGACAAACAAGCCCCCTTCGGCGGCATCATCGTGATGAACCGCACCCTGGATCTACCGGTTGCACAGGCTATCTCCGAAATCTTCAGCGAAGTAATTATCGCGCCGGAATTCGCTCCTGACGCCAAGGAATTGCTGATGAAGAAAAAGAATCTGCGCCTGATCGAAAATAAATACCAATCGACTGGCGCTAATTATGATTTTCACTCCGTGCTCGGCGGCATCGTCGCGCAGGAAAGCGACAGCGCACCGGATGATGAATCCCAATGGAAAGTCGTCACCAAGCGTCAGCCCACCAACGACGAACTCGCTGCCTTACGCTTCGGTTGGAAAGTGGTCAAGCACGTCAAATCCAACGCCATCGTCTACGCCGCTAACGGCCAAACCATCGGTATCGGTGCCGGACAAATGTCACGTGTGGATTCCTCAAAGATCGCCGTCTGGAAAGCGGGCGAAGCCAAATTGTCGCTCAAGGGCAGCATCATCGCCAGCGACGCCTTCTTCCCCTTTGCTGACGGCATCCAGGCCGCCGCTGAAGCGGGGGCCATTGCCGCCATCCAGCCGGGTGGCAGCGTGCGCGACGCCGAGGTCATCGAGGCCGCCGACAAGGCCGGCATGGCAATGATCTTCACCGGCCGCCGCCACTTCCGTCATTGATTTTACCATCAACAATCAGGCACTAACGGTGAGACCCACCGTTAGCGCCTGAACTGTTTTAAGTCTTCAAGCCTTTCCACCAAACGAGCAGTAATCATCCAAATCTATCAAGTCGAACCAAGTATTGATATCCTCGCGGGCCGGGCCGAATTTTTTCACCTCATTGGCGAAAAATTCCATCGTCTCCGCATCGCTGTCAGGACCACGGTGCAAATGATATTCGCTCCACGCGATAATCTCCCACGGCTGGCGCTGATGCTTGGCATTCGCCTGAATCCAGGCCAACAATTCACTATCGCTAAGCCCCTTGGCGATTTCCTTGGTCAATGCTTCATGATCGATGCCGGTGAAGTTGAAAAAATGCCGGTCCATGCCGGCGCCTTTGTAATGATATTCGCCCAGTTTGCCCGCCAATGACGCGCGTCCCTTGTCAAGGATGCGCGGCAGCAGGACGTAGCCGCCCAGCTTGATGCGGGGACTGCGCGGCGGGCGTTGGGTCAGGTCGAAGAAAAACAGATCGGTGCTCATGGCCGGTTTCGTGGTTGGCGGTCAATATTGTCCGCCGGAAACCAGCAGCGTTTGCCCGGTGATCCAGCCGGCCTCATCCGAGGCCAGGAACACCGCCACCTTGCCGATATCGTCCGGCTGTCCGATGCGGCCCAACGGAGTCTGTGCCGCGATCATTTTATGAAAATCCGTGCCGATAAATCCGGCGCTGTGCACCCCTTCGGTTTCGATCATGCCCGGATTGAGCGAATTGACGCGGATTTTCTTCGGTCCAAGTTCCTTGGCCAGCGCCTTGCTGACCGCGTCCACCGCCCCCTTGGTGGCGCTGTAAACCGAGGCTGTCGCGACCGGATGTACCCCGGCAACCGAACTGATGTTGATCACCGCGCCGCCATCGGCGGGGAAATGCTCCACGGCCTTCTGGGTGGTGAGAATCAGGCCGAGCACATTCAAGTCAAACTGCTTGTGGAAATGCTCGGCGGTGACATTTTCCAACGGGGCGAATTCGTAAATCCCGGCGTTGTTGACCAGGATGTCGACTTTGCCAAACGCCTTTTTGGTCTCGTCGAACAAACGGTTGATATCCGCCTGCTTCGAGACATCCCCCTGCACCGCCACGGCTTTTCCGCCGGCCTTGATAATTTTCCCGACCACCTTGTCCGCCCCCGCCTTGCTGGAGGCATAGTTAACCACCACGGACGCGCCGGCTTCGGCCAGACGCTCGGCAATGGAGGCGCCGATGCCTTTTGATGCGCCGGTAACCACGGCGACTTTTCCTGCCAGTTTGTTGCTGCTCATAATTTTACTCCCTCTGTTGTTTGTTTCCCCATCTGTTCGATATTCATCGAACAGATCGACAGCGTAGTTGCGTTTGTCATTTTGTCAAACGGCGGACGATGAAATTTCCACCGGTTTTCTGTTGCTTCCAGAGCCCCAAATACTTGCGCGGCGAAAATATTGCTTATTAGTCTCGTTGCGCTACACTGTTAGCTCAATTTATGAAATCCAAATCGGACATCGGACTTATCGGCTTGGCTGTTATGGGCCAAAACCTTGCTCTTAATATTGCGGATCACGGGTTCCAAATCTCTGTTTATAACCGTACCACGGCGAAAACCGACGAATTTGTTGCCGGGCATCCCGGCACGCCCGGCGGTTTGGTGGGCACCAAGACCCTGGAGGAATTTGTCTCGTCATTGGCGACTCCGCGCAAAATCGTCATCCTGGTGCAGGCCGGCAAGGCCACCGATGCGGTGATCGACGGTTTGGTGCCGTTGCTGCAACAGGGCGACATCATCATCGACGGCGGCAACTCCCTCTACGAAGATACCATCCGCCGCGAAAAAGATTTGAAGGCCAAAGGCCTGCGCTTCGTCGGTTCCGGCGTTAGCGGCGGCGAAGAAGGTGCCCGTTTCGGCCCAAGTTTGATGCCCGGCGGCGATCTCGAATCGTGGAAGGAACTCGAACCGATCTGGAAGGCTGTCGCGGCCAAGGTTGATGCCGCCACCGGCAAGCCGATCGAAGGGGCCGCTCCCGGCAAGCCCGTCCAAGGCGGCGTGCCCTGCACCACCTACATCGGACCCAACGGCGCTGGTCACTACGTCAAGATGGTGCACAACGGCATCGAGTACGGCGACATGCAGTTGATCTGCGAAGCCTACAACATCCTGCGCCACGGCGTCGGCCTCAGCGTTAGCGAACTGCACGATGTTTTTACCGAATGGAACAACGGCGATCTCGATTCATTCCTGATTGAAATCACCGGCAAGATTCTCGGTTTCAAGGACCCGGTTACCGGCGCTCCCGCCGTGGACGTAATCCTCGATCGTGCCGGACAAAAAGGCACCGGCAAATGGACCATCAACTCCGCATTGGACATGGGCATCCCGGCTTCGACCATGTCGGAAGCCGTGTTCGCCCGCTGCTTGTCGGCGTTGAAGGACGAGCGCGTCGCCGCCGCCAAGGTGCTCAAGGGACCCGCTAACAGCCAGTTCGAAGGTAACAAGGCCGAATTGATCCAGGCCGTGCGCGATTCATTGTACGCTTCGAAGATTTGTTCCTACGCCCAAGGCTTCGCGCTGATGCGCGCCGCGTCGGAACAGTACAACTGGAACCTGAACTACGGCGAGATCGCCATGATCTTCCGTGGCGGTTGCATCATCCGCGCCCGCTTTCTGCAGCGCATCAAGGACGCCTTCGACAAGAACGCCAAATTGCCGAACCTGCTGCTCGATCCTTACTTCAAGGACATCATCGAGAAGACCCAGCATAACTGGCGCCGCATCGTCTCGCAGGCCGCGCTGACCGGCATCCCGGTTCCGGCCTACAGCGCGTCGTTAGCGTACTTTGACAGCTACCGCAGCGAACGCCTGCCCGCCAACCTGCTGCAAGCGCAACGCGACTACTTCGGCTCACACACCTACGAACGTGTGGACCAGCCGCGCGGCAAGTTCTTCCACCTCGACTGGGTGGGCGACAAACAGCAGCATGACGCCTGATCCTTCAGCTTCACTAAAAAAGCGCGACGCCCAACCGTCGCGCTTTTTTCTTGTGATGGGGGTGAGCGGTTGCGGCAAAAGTACCCTGGCCCGCGCGCTGGCGGAAAAGTTTTCCGGCATTTATCTGGAGGGTGATGATTTTCATTCTGCTGCCAACAAGGAAAAGATGTCCGCTGGAATCCCGCTCGATGACCAAGACCGAAGTTCGTGGTTGGCCTCGCTCAACACCGAGTTAAAAAAACACGCTAATGGCGAAACACCTGTTTTTCTCGCCGGTTCCGCGTTGAAACGGACTTACCGTGACCAGCTCACCGGAGGTTTACCGGCACCGCTAACGGTGATTTATCTCAAGGGTTCTTTCGAATTGATCCGTTCGCGGTTAGCGTCCCGCAGCGGGCATTTCATGCCTCCCGCCTTGTTGCAATCCCAGTTCGATATTCTGGAAGAACCTGAGGCGGCATTGGTGCTGGATGTCTCCACCCCGCTTGCCGGGCTGGTGCGGCAGGCCTGCTCGTTTATAGGCGGTAATGACCGATGATCTTATATTGGAACAGCACGCCGGAATCTTCCTGCGCCCCGTTGCCAATGTTGTGGATCATCAATGGTTCGCCGTTGGCGGATTTTTTATTTGAGACAATGCCGATGTGCGGCAGGAACCCGTTCGGATTCAGGTTCCATGCCGCGATGTCCCCCGCCAGATAATCACGTCCGTCGGCGCTAATGGCGACAGCGTTGCCACGCCGGGTGAAATAAGCCATCAGATTCGGCACGCGCCGATGATCGATATTAGCGTCAGGATTTTTCAAGCCCCAGCGCTGAGGATATTTGCTGAAATTTTTTACCATGTCGTCATGCACCAGTTTTTGCAAATCGATACCCTGCCCGCGCAGGGCGCGCACGACGACATCGGCGCAGACTCCCGTTTCGGGCGGCACGTCGCCGTTCGGATAAGCCAAGCTGCGGTAGGCGGGGTCGTAAGTCAAAGTGACACCGACTTGCTTGCGCGCGTCGACCACCAGACGGTCCGCATCGACGCCCAACGGTTCCGCTAACAATGAGGCGCAAAACACCGCTGCTAACGACCAAATTGCCAATGCAGTTTTCATCTCAGCTATTCTCAAATTGCTTGGCGCGCAGTTTCAACTCTTCCAGGAATTGCGCCGGAACCTCGGGCAATTTTCCTTTCCACAAGGCCGCCACCGGCAGTTGCGGGAAACGCTTCAATTCCAATACCCGGACATTGTCGGGAATCACCGCCAATGGCGAAGCCACCACCAAACCCGCGCCCAAGCCATAGGAGACATAACGCGCCACCAGGTCGGTCGAGTTCACCTCGATGCTCACCGGCCAGTGCAACTTGCGTTGTTGCAATTCCCCCATGAACAGGCGGGTCAACAACTCCCGGCCCGGCAATGACACCAGGCGCAACTGTCCCGCCGCGCCCGCCTTGAGCGCCTCATTGGCGGATTGCCAGGAGGACTCGCGCGGCACCAGCAGGAGCTGCGGCAAACTCGCCAGTTTCAACATATGAATTCCCGATGGCGCCTTGCCGTCCTGCACCACGATCGCCACGTCCACCTCCCCGCGCTCCAGCAAAGTCTGCGCCTGATTGCTGTCCGCTTCGCTCAACTGTAATTGCAGCTTGGGAAACTTTCGCTCCATCTGCTGCAGCAATGCGGGCAGATGATCCCGCATCAATTGCGTCGGTCCCGCCAGACGCAGTCGCTTGGCCAATTTCCCCGTCAGCGTATCCTTGACGTCGCCGAGCTGACCGAAGAAGGGTTGGATGAATTCAAACAACAGACGCCCGCCGTCGGTCAATGCGAAGGGCTTCCGCTCAAACAACTTCAAGCCCAGCTCCTCTTCCAGCTGGATCAACTGGGCGCTAACGGCAGGTTGTTGCACGCCGTATGGAATATGACGGCAGGCGTTGGAAACACCCTGGTATTTGGCCACATAGTAGAATAATTCAAGATGGTGCGTGTTCATATCATTGATATATTCAATGATATCTAGTTTATTATCGATTTCAAGAATAAATCAGGGCGTGGCATTTTATAGCCATGAACAACAAGAACGAATTAGTGGAGTTGCTGATGAACCTGGTGGAAACAAGCCTGCGCTGCTGCGCCAAATGGCATTACCGCCTCACCGTGCGCGGTGTGGAAAACATTCCGGCGCAGGGCGGGGTGCTGCTGCTGCCAAATCATGTCAGCTATGTGGACGCGGTCATCCTGTCATTGGCATCGCCGCGACGGATTCGTTTCGTGTCGGACGAGGCCTTTTTCAACAAACCGGTGCTGGGCTGGATCCTGCGTTACTTCGGCGGCATTCCGATTTCCCCGCGCCGCGCGAAGGAAGGCATCCAGGCAACCGCGGCGGCGCTAAGTGCGGGCGAAGTGGTTTGCCTGTTCCCCGAAGGCAGGTTAACCCTTAACGGTGAGTTGAACGAACTTCGTGCCGGATTCCAGCTAATCGCCAAACATGCGGATTGCCAAAGCGTCGTCGCCCGCATGGACGGATTGTGGGGCTCGGTCTTTTCCTACTACGGCGGCCGTTTGTTCACCAAGCTGCCGCACCGCTTGGTGCGTCGCGTCACCGTTTCCTTCTCCGTGCCGCTAACGGCGAACCAAACCAGCATTGACCGGGTAACCAAGGAAATGCACTTGCTGCAAGACCTCGCCCCAAAGACCCGCTTCGTCAAAAAAAGCTGTGTCAATTTGCTGTTTGCCGCCTGTTCCGCTTTGGCCATTAGCGTTTTCTACACGCTAACCATGAAAGACCCGGCGCAAACCGGCCTGCTTTTCGCCATCGGCGGACTGCTTACCCTTGCCGTGGTAATGGCATTGAACCGGATCCGCCGTTGCGCGTTGCGGCACCTGTCCTGATTCCCCGCACCAAAAATACAGGCGGCAGGCTGACCAGCACCCCAGGAATCAGCTGACCCCATTCATGTTTGACGGAATCCGTTGGGTTAAAAATCAAACAAATCCTTAATGGAGATCCTCAAAGCTTTGGCAATCCGCTCGCAGCCTTCAATTGAAGGGGCATTAATGCCACGTTCTATAAAACTGATAAATTCAACCGAATAATCGGTCTTTTCCGCAAAACCCTCCTGCGTAAAACCCCGTTCTTTCCGTAGCATGGCAATGCGTTTCCCCAATCGTTTTTTTATCACGTAGTTAAACTACGTTTTTTAATTGCCAAGACCACGTAGCCAGACTACGTTTAATGGCGATTTTTACCAACCGTGAAAAGGAATCAAAAATGAATGGCAACATCCCCTGCTGTCTGTGCGGCAAGTCGGAAATTTCATTATTATCGGAACGGGATCGGCACGGAAAGCCGCTAACCACGGTGATTTGCACCGGTTGCGGCTTGGTGCGGCATCATCCGCTGCCAACCCCTGAAGAAGTGCGGCAGTATTACGAAAAGGATTACCGGCTGGATTACAAAAAGACACTTGCACCAAAACCAAGGCATATTTATCGCGCGGGTTTGGTGGCCGCGCAGCGGGTGAAGGCAATGAACGCATGGTTATCCGAGGCGCGCCATGTGCTGGATATCGGCGCCGGGGGCGGCGAGCTTTGTTATATGATGCAGGGCGCCAACCGCCAAGTCACCGGTATTGAGCCAAATCGCGGTTACGCGCTTCACGCGAAAGAAAAGCTGGGGATAAACATGGTCGTCGGTGATTATCAGACTTCTCCATTAGCGCCCAGTTCATTCGATTTAATCACCATGTTTCATGTGCTGGAACATATTCTGGAACCGTCGAAAATTTTACTCCAAGCCCGTGACTGGCTGAGACCGGAAGGTCATTTGATCGTGGAAGTGCCCAATGTCGAGGCCTTGTGCGGATCGCCGAAAAACCGTTTCCATTTCGCCCATATTTATAATTTCAACCTGGCCACACTTGAGTCGCTCGGACAACGCGCGGGATTTTTCGTCAGAAACAGATATGTCGCCAATGACGGCGGCATTATCCGGGTGGTATTCCAAAAGACCTCGAAACTTTCGGAATTGGCGCCCGACCTGGGCTCCAATGCGAAAGGAATCGAATCCTTACTGCAAAATCACACGCCGTTGCGGCATTTGTTCAGCCATTACCCGTATCTGCGTTTGTGGCGGAAAATCTTGCGCGGTTTTGACGAATGGACGACCGTCAGATCCACCGCTAATGGCGAGACTTTGCTGGGGTCAATCAAGCAGCAGCTTGAACAAACGGAACGTTTTCTGAACCGGCCCATGTCCGTCATCCGATCGGAACTGAGTCCGACCCGCCAATAAAAAAGCCGCTAATGACGAGTTCGTCATTAGCGGCTTTTGGTTGTTAGCTAAAGCTGATTATTTCGCGGCGGCGTAGAGCTTGCCGATTTCGTCCCAGTTGAGAACATTCCAGATCGCCTTCAAATAATCGGGGCGGCGGTTCTGGTATTTCAAATAGTAGGCATGCTCCCAAACGTCGACACCGAAGACCGGTTTGTGGCCATCCATCAACGGGCTGTCTTGATTCGGCGAGGAAACCACCGCGAGTTTGCCGCCGCCATCCACGATCAGCCAGGACCAACCGCTGCCGAAACGTCCGGCACCGGCTTTTTCGATGGCTTCTTTCAAAGCATCGAAGCTGCCAAAAGTGGAGTTGATATCCTCGTCGAGTTTGCCGGTCGGAGCCTTGGCACCACCCGGGGTCAGGGTTTTCCAAAACAGGCTGTGGTTGGCGTGGCCGCCGCCGTTGTTGCGCACTGCGGTGCGAATCGCTTCCGGCACGGCGCTGAGGTTGGAGATCAAAGCTTCAACCGGCTGTTTGGCGAGGTCGGCGTTGTTTTCCAAAGCCTTGTTCAGGTTGTTGACATAGGCCGCGTGATGTTTGTCGTGATGGATTTCCATCGTCTGCGCATCGATGTGCGGTTCCAGCGCGTTAAAAGCGTAGCCAAGGGGAGGTAAAGTATAAGCCATAATTTTCCTTTCGTTGTTGAAGTTTTAAACTAATCCATCAGGCGCACTTCGCAAGAGTTTAATTAGGAAACCCAGGCCACAAGGCTTCAAAGGTCACAAGATTTAACAAATTCGGCACCGAGAACAAACGTGTAAGAAGCTTATTTCAAGCTTCAAAACTTCGTGCTTTGACGGCTTCACGACCTGAGTTCCGTTTATTACCTAGCCAATCCCTCCGCTTCGCGCATAATGGATCGTCTATGTCGCAACGCCTGCTCTACGAATCCCATATGCACACACCCCTGTGCAAGCATGCCGAAGGACTGCCCGGTGAGTATGCGGCGCGGGCGGAACAGCGCGGGCTGAAGGGCATCATCGTGACCTGCCATAGCCCGATGCCGGATCATTTTTCCGAGTCGGTACGCATGCGGCCCGATCAATTTAACGAATATCTGGCGCTAATCGCCAAAACCGCCGACGAATGGCGCGGGCGTGTCGAGGTGTTGCCGGGCATGGAAAGCGATTATTTCCCCGGCATGGAAAGCTGGCTGGAAAAACTGCACCAACGGGCGCCGTTCCATTATATCCTCGGCTCGGTGCATCCGCAGATCAAGGAATACGCCGCCAAGTATTTCAACGGCGACTGGCATGAGTTTCACAAAGGATATTACAACCAGTTGGCCTTGGCGGCGGAAACCGGCCTGTTCGATTCGCTCGCGCACCCCGACATCGTGAAGAACCAAGGCTCGGAATTCTGGAATGTCGACACGCTAATGCCGGATATCTGCCGTGCGCTCGACCGTATCGCCAAGGCCGGTATCGCGATGGAACTCAACACCTCGGGTTTGCTGAAAGTCGTGAAGGAAATGAATCCCACGCCGGCTATCATCCGCGAAATCCAAAAACGCGGCATCCCGATGACCCTCGGCGCCGACGCACACGAACCGCGCCGCGTCGCTGACAAATACGAGGAAGGGCTGCGCCTGTTGCAGGATTGCGGATTCAACAAAGTCAGCCTGTTCCTCAACCGCCAGCGTCAGGATATCGCCATTAGCGACGCACTCGCCAGCCTTCGCCATTAGCGGCAGCCTTGGTAAAAACGATTTATTATAATTGCAATTATTGATTGTTTTTACATGCTCATAGCTTTATGAGAAAAGTAACCCTATTCACCGGACAATGGGCTGACCTTCCGCTGGAAGTGCTCGCGCAAAAAGCAAAAAATTTCGGCTACGACGGACTCGAACTCGCCTGTTGGGGCGACCATTTTGAAGTTCCCCGCGCTAACAGTGAACCCGGTTACACCGGCGAAAAGCTGGCCCTGCTCAAGGGTTGCGGCATGAACGTCTGGTCGATTTCCAACCACTTGCTCGGCCAGGCCGTCAGTGACCGCATCGACGAACGCCATAAAGCCATCCTGCCGCCGCATGTTTGGGGCGACGGCAAGCCCGAGGGTGTGAATGAACGCGCCGCGCAGGAGATGGTCGAGACCGCCAAGGCGGCGAAGAAACTCGGCGTTGGCGTGGTCAACGGTTTCACCGGCAGCCCGATTTGGCATTTGCTGTATTCCTTCCCACCGGTGCCGCCGCAAATGATTGACGACGGTTTTGCCAAGTTCGCCAAGCAATGGAAATCGATCCTCGACGAATTCCAGAAGTTGGGCGTTAAATTTGCGTTAGAGGTCCATCCGACCGAAATCGCCTTCGACATCGCCAGCGCCCAACGCGCGCTGGAAGCGTTGGACAACCATCCCGCCTTCGGCTTCAACTACGATCCGAGCCACCTCGGTTATCAGGGCGTCGATTACGTCGCCTTCCTGCGCAAGTTCCGCAACCGCATCTTCCACGTCCACATGAAGGACGTGCACTGGTCAAAAACCCCCACCGAGGCTGGCGTGTTCGGCGGTCACACCAATTTCGGCGACCCGCGCCGCTATTGGGAATTCCGCTCGCTCGGCCGCGGTTCGGTCAATTTCGAGGAAATCATCCGCGTGTTGAACGAAATCAATTATCAGGGCCCACTGTCAGTCGAATGGGAAGACATCGGCATGGATCGCGAGCACGGCGCCACCGAGTCCGCCGCGTTTGTGAAACGGCTCGACTTCGCGCCGTCAAAGGTCGCCTTTGACGCGGCGTTTGAGAAAAAATAATTCACTGCAGGCGCTAATGACGAGATCGTCAACCGTCATTAGCGTCCATCCCATTTCAAGCAAACAGGAACACACTTATGTCAAATAACGTATTGAAAATCGGCATGGTTGGCGGCGGTGGCGGCGCGTTTATCGCCCAGCCGCACCAACGGGCAATCCACATGGACGGCACGCGGCGCGTGGTCGCGGCGGCCCTGAATCCCGATGCCAAGCGCGCCATTAGCGAGGCAAACGCCTGGCCTTATCCGCTCAAGGGTTATGAATCCTACGACCAGATGTTGTCCGAGCAAAAAAACCTGCCCAAGGAAGAACGGCTCGACTACGTATTGATTGTCACCCCAAATTTCGTGCACTTTGACCCGGCATTCAAGGCCGTCGAACTCGGCATCCCCGTCATGTGCGAAAAACCCCTGTGCATGACCCTGGAGGAAGCCGACAAACTGGTCGCCGCCGTTAGCGCCAAAAAAGTGCCTTTCGCCGTCGCGCACACCTACCTCGGCCACTGGACCACCTTGTTCAGCCGGCACATCATCCGCAGCGGCCTGCTCGGCGACATCCGCTGGGTGGATTCCTCCTACATCCAGGGCTGGCTCGCCACCAAGTTGGAGGACTCCGACAACCAACAAGCTTCCTGGCGCACCAATCCCAAGGCCGCTGGCAAGAGCGGCTGTGGCGGCGACATTGGCACCCATGCACTGATGCAATTGCGCTTCCTCACCGGGCTCGATGTGACCGCCGTTAGCGCCCGCCTGGAAAACTACGTGCCGGGCCGCATGCTGGACGATCACTTCACCACCTATTGCAAACTCTCCAACGGCGGCAAGGCCCTGGTCCGCGCCTCGCAAATCTGCCACGGCCACAAGAACGACCTCGCCATCGAGGTGGTTGGCACCAAAGGCTCGCTGGTCTGGCATCAGGAGGAACCGGAGGCGGTGACCATCTACCTGCCCGGCCAGCCCGACCGCAAATACTGGCGCAGCGCGGTTAGCGCCAACGACGGTTTCCTCGGCGAGTTGCCCGCCTGGCTGATGGCGGAACCCAAGATCCCGAGCGGCCACGGCGAAGCCTTCCACGAT
Source organism: Verrucomicrobiales bacterium (assembly GCA_031256975.1). Taxonomy (GTDB): domain Bacteria; phylum Verrucomicrobiota; class Verrucomicrobiia; order Methylacidiphilales; family JAAUTS01; genus JAIRPN01. Next base: position 217,102 of record JAIRPN010000015.1, read on the forward strand.
GCTTATGCGCGCCTGCACCGCTTCTTCGAGGCCGATGTCCGCGCCTACTGGGACGGCAAGCCGTTCCAGAACGACGGCTCCACCTACGCCAATGTTCACGACGGCCGGATGGGCATGGCGTTCATCGACGCCAGTGTCTCCTCGTCGGAAAAGGATGGCGCCTGGGTTGATGTCAGCTTGAAATAAAACATCCCTTGCAAGAAAGCCGCTAATGACGAGCTCGTCATTAGCGGCTTTCTTATCGCCTCACCGAAGCAGAAAGTCCAACGCGACTGTTCGCGTCAGTTCCAGGTTCCGCCCAGTGACTTGATCAATCTCACCGATGCCGAATATTGCAAGCCTTGGATGCGCACCGCGTCGCGCTGGCTTTGCAAACTGTCGCGCTGGGCGTTGATGACTTCGAAATAATCCACCGTGCCGGTCTTGTATTTCTGTTCGGTCAGCGCGGCAATCTTGTCGGTCTCGACCACCGAGTCGTTGGTGGCCGCGGCCTGCTCGCGGTAGAAACGAATCTGCGACAACGATTCCTCCACGTCCTGGAATGCCACCAGCACTTGCTGGCGGTAATCCGCCACCGCTTCGTCATAAGCGGCGCGCGCGGCCTTGAGCTTGGCGGTATTTTCGCCGCCGCTGAAAATCGGCAGCGTCACCGTGGGACCGAACGACCACACATGCTGCGGCCAGTTGAACAAATCGCTGGTCTCGGCGCTGAGATAACCCGCCTGACCGGTCAGGCTGACCGCGGGGAAAAATGCCGCGTAGGCCACGCCAATCTCGGCATTGCGCGAAGCCAGCTTGCGCTCGGCGGTGGCGATGTCGGGCCGGCGTTCCAGCAGCGTCGACGGCAAACCGACCGGGATATCCGGCGGCAGTCCGGCCAGCGGATTCTCCGTCATCTGAAATTGCGACGCCACCTGCCCGCACAGCAAGGCCAGGCTGGTTTCCAGCTTGGCGCGGGTCGCACGGGTCGAGGCCAGGTCGGCAACCGTGGTCGCCTTTTCATTGCGCGCACGCGACAAATCCACCTCGGAAATCAGCCCCACCTTGAACCGCTTTTCCTGCAACTCGACCGCCTCGTTGCGGATAGCCAGGGTCTTGTTCAACACGGCGATTTCGCCGTCGATTTCCCGCAAGGCGAAATAGGTGTTGGCCACGTCGGCGCTGACGCTGAGCATGGTGTTCTGATAGTCGGCGGCGCTGGCCTGGGTCTGCGCCTCGGCGGATTCAAAGGAACGCCGCACCCGGCCCCAGAGATCGACCTCGTAACTCAGATCGAACGGCACGCTGAATGAGTTGTAAGTCATCGACGGGATTGTTCCGGGGAACGGAATCGGATTATGCGCCGAGGTGCGGGTGCGCTGCCAGGACGGGTCAAAATTCACCTTCGGGAAAAAATCGGATTCGCTTGAACGCGAGATTGCCCGCGCCTGGTCAAGTCGTGCCAGCGAGGCTTTCAGGTTCTGGTTGTTGGCGAGCGCCTGTTCTTCCAGCTTGTCGAGTTGTCCGTCGCTGTAAATCTTCCACCAGGGTCCCTTGACCTGGTCGTCACCGGGCTCGGCTTTTTTCCATCGCCAGTCGGGCGGTGTGTCCACCACCGGGCGCTGGTAATCGGGCCCGACCGCGCAGCCGCCAATGACGAGCAGCGGCAACAACAACCAAACACGTGATAACAACTGTTTCATAAATTTATTTCGTCGACCAGACACTGGTCGGGTCACCCTTGTCCGTCGGAATAAAAATCTGCGGCATGCCGCCGCTTTTCTTCGTCGTATCGGACGTCGCGCAGGACGCCAACAGCAAAACCGCCATTAGCGAACACAACCCGGTGACCCATTTTTCTTTCATCTTACTTTCACCTTCACGATCACCGACAAGCCGGGACTGATGCGTTCCTCATAGCCCTTGACCGACCCGGGATCAAACACGATTTTCACCGGCAGGCGCTGCACGATCTTGGTGAAATTGCCGGTGGAATTGTCGGCGGGCAGCAGCGCGAACTGGTTGCCGCTGGCAGGCGAAAAACTGTCCACGTGCCCGGTGAAGGTCTTTCCCGGTATCGCGTCAATGGTCATCCTCACTTCCTGGCCAACGCTCATATGCGCGACCTGGGTTTCCTTGAAATTGGCAACCACCCAGGCATCCGGCTCCACCACCGCCATGAGCGACTGCCCCGGCTGCACATGGTTGCCCACCTCGACATTCTTCCGGCCGACACGCCCGTCGGTCGGGGCGCTAATGACCGTGTAATCCAGCTGCAGTTTCTGCTGCGCCAGCCGCGCGGTATTGGCGGCCAGCGTGGTGCGCGCGTGGTCAATGTCCTGCTGCGACACCGCCCGGCTGTCGCCCAGCTGGGTCATCATGTTGTAATCCAGCTGCGCCTTGTCGTGGTCGGCCCTGGCCTCATCGTACTGTGTCTGATAATCGGCAGGATCAATGATCACCAATGGCTGCCCGGCCTTCACGTCTTGGTTGTCGTTCACCAGCACCCGTTGCACCACTCCGGAAATGCGCGGCGCCACATAGTGCACGTGACCGGAAACATACGCGTCATCGGTTTCCTCGTGAAAATAGCTGTCCACCGCGTACCAAACAATTCCGACTAGCGCCACCGCCGCCAGCACGTACAGCAGCTTGCGTTTTTGTTCCGGCGAAAGCCTCGGCTTCTTCGACGCCTTGCCACCCTTGGCGTGCCCCGCCTTGGCCGGTTCGGTTGTTTTCTTTTCCTCAGTCATACTTGAATTTTCCATATTGCCATTTCGTTCAAATTGTCAATGCAACGCCTCCGCCTCGGCGGCGTTCTTCTTGTTCTTGCCGCTGTCCAAAAAGATCAGCAGCGGAATGGTCAGCACAAACATCGCGGCCATCACGTAAAACACGTCGATGAACGCCATCAGTCCGGCCTGCTGGTTGATGATGCGGTCAACCAGAGCCAGCGCCTGTTGCTTGGCCGCCACCGGGTCGCCGCTGTTGCGGATGAAATTGTCCGCGTACATCCTGATGCGATCGGCATAGGCGGAGCTGAAATCCGAAATTTTCCATACCAGTTCCGAACGGTGCACCACCGTCATCTTGTCCACCATGGTGCCGATCAGCGCGATGCCGATACTGCCGCCCATTTGCCGGGTCAGGCTGTAAAAGCCGGAACCCGCCGCCACATATTGCTTGGGCAGCGAACCGAGCGTGGCAATCGCCAGCGGCGCGAACATGAATACCGAGGAAATGCCGCGCAAAACCAACGGGCCGAACAATTCCTTCGACCCGGTATCGGGATTCAAATTCGCCAGCCAAAGGCAGGTGCCCACCATGCCCATCGCCGCCATGAAAATCAAAATGCGGGTGTCCATGAACTTGAGCAGCCTGCTCGACAGGATGATTCCCACCAGTGCCGCCAGCGCGCCGGGAATCAACAGGATGCCGGTCTGGGTGGCGGTGTAATTCAGCATGGTCTGGGCATAGATCGGCACCACATACAAGGTGCCGTACAAACCCATGCCCAGGACGATCGAGTACAAGCTCCCCGCCGTCAGCGCCGGGAAACGCAGCACCCGCAAATCGACCGCCGGGTGCTTCACCCGCAATTCATGCCAGACAAACGCCACCAGGCTGACCACGCTGATGATCATCATCCGGCAGATGAATTTCGAATCAAACCAGTCATCCTGCTCGCCCTGCTCCAGCACCACCTGCAGGCAGCCGAGCCCCGCGGCCAGCAAACCGATGCCCCACCAGTCAACCCGGTTCTCCCGGTCGGGGTGCGGCTCGTCCTTGGGCATGAACATCGAGATCATCCAGATCGCCAGAATGCCGAAGGGCAGGTTGATGAAAAAAATCCAGCGCCAGCTCAATGTGTCGGTCAGCCAGCCGCCCAGCACCGGGCCAAGCGTCGGCCCGGCAATCACCCCGAGGCCGAACACCGCCGAGGCGGTCGCCTGTTCTTCCTTCGGAAAAGTCTCGAACATCACCGCCTGTGCCTTAGCCAACAGGCCGCCGCCGCCAAGCCCCTGCACCACGCGCGACCACACCAGCATGTGCAGGTTGACCGCAAAACCACAGGCCATCGATGCCACGGTGAAGGCGAACAGGGAAAAGATGAAGTAGTTCTTTTTGCCGAAACGGTTGCCCAGCCACGCGGTCAGCGGGATGATGATCACGTTGGCCGTGGAATAGCCGGTTGCCACCCAGCCGATTTCCTCCAGCGAAGCGCCGAGATTGCCCTGCATGTGCGGCACGGCGACGTTGATGATGCTAACGTCGATCACTTCCAGAATCGCGCCGAACGACACCGAAATCAAAATCGCCCATTTCAGCCAGCCCCGCTCCGCGGCACGGCGGGCAAGCTTCGACGGATACAGATCGTGGCTGGCGTCCGTTCCGGCCGGCAACGGCATGGCAGAGGCCTCGCTCATGGCTTCACGCCTTTCACGAAAACCTCCACCGCGGTGTCCAAATATTTTTGCGTGGTGTAATTGCGCGGGCGCAATTTCGGTTTGATGGCAAAGGAAAACACCATGCTGCTAAACGATTCGCGCAGGATCTCGCAATTCAAGTGCGCCGCAATCTCCCCGCGCTGCTGGCATTTCTCCAGAAAAAAGGTCAATTGATCGATCACCGGCTCGACCGTGTTCCTGACATGTTTGATCACCTGGCAACGCAGCTCGGATTTGTCATTGATCATCGAGCGCACGAGGCTTTTGTTCAGCGTCAGCGACTTGTACAGCGCCGCGGCGTACAGTTTCATCGCCTGCTCCAGCGGCAACCCGTGATCAATCGACTGCTGCAAGGCGCGCGCCTGGAAACTCACCGTGCGCTGGATCACCGCCTTGAACAGCTGGTCCTTGTTGCCGAAACGGCGGAACAGTGTCACTTCATTGACCCGCGCGGCACGGGCGATTTCCAGCGTGGTGGCCTCCTGCCAGCCGCGTTTGGAAAAAATTTGCACCGCGGCCTTTAGAATCCGCTCCCCCGAGTCCCGTTTCATAAAATGCAAGTGAGCACTTGCACAAGCTAGGCGAAGTTGCCCCGGCGTCAAGACGGCGGCAAAAAATTGTGCTAAGGAGCTATTGACGGATTATTGGCGCTAACATTTAAGTTGTGTAATGGATCAATTCCGTCTGGAATGGAGAAGGAACCGGAGTTTCATAAACATGGGATCGCGCAAGGAGTTAGGTGAAAACGGTTTGCGAAACACGGTTTCGGTTGAATATTTAATATCAAGATTATGAGCACCACAGGTTATTTGTTAGACATGGACGGCGTGATTTATCGCGAAAACCAGTTGATTCCCGGCGCCGCCGCGCTGGTCGAGGCCTTTACCGAAACCGGCACGCCCTTCCTGTTCGTCACCAACAACTCGGCACTGACGCCAAACGACCTGGTGGTGAAACTGGATCACCTCGGCATTAGCGGCTTGAACCCGAAACACTTTTACACCTCGGCGCTAAACACGGCGGATTTCCTGCAGGAAACCCATTCCAATTGCACCGTCTACACCATCGGCGATGCGGGACTCATGGCGGCGTTGAACGACAAACATCTGGCCAACGACTCCATCGGCGCGGATTACGTGGTGGTTGGCGAAGGTCAGGTTGCCGCGGAACGCATTTTGAAAGGCCACGAGTTGATTGAAAAAGGCGCACGGTTGGTGGCGACCAATCCCGACAATTGGTGCCCGGTTTCCGCGACTGCCACCCGCCCCGGCGCGGGAGCACTGGCGGCTTTTTTGGAGGCCAGTACCGGCTGTCGTGCTTATTATCTCGGCAAACCCAACCCTTACATGTTTATCAAGGCTCGCCAGCACCTCGGCGTTAGCGTCGACCAGGTCGTGATGATTGGCGACACCATGGAAACCGACATCCGCGGCAGCATCGAGGTCGGCATGCAGGCCTATCTGGTATTGACCGGTTCGACCGAGCTGGATGACCTGGCCGATTATGTTTACCAGCCGACCCGCGTGATGAACAGCATCGCCGACCTGGTCGAGGAAATCCGCACCGGCAAACCCGGCGACCGCCTGAACAGCCCGGCATTCGACAAAGTCAAATCGCTAACCGGGAAAACCAAGCTGGGAGCCAAGCACCAGACCGATATCATCGGCTCGCACCGCATCCGTCCGCGTCCTGCGATGACCAAATAAACCAGACAACGTCACAGCAACGGCAAAGTTCGCCGTTAGCGGATAATGTTGTTCTTCGAATCGCAGACGACGCGCTTGGGAACGATCGGGTTTTCCGATTGCGCGAAGCACATGATGGAAAGAATCTCGCCCTTGTGGATCAGGTTGGCGGCACCGCCGTTGATAATGATCACGCCGGAACCAGCCGCGCCTTTTTGCACATAGGTCTCAATGCGTGAACCGCTGGTTACGGACGAAACCAGCACTTTTTCCCCTTCCCACAAGTCAACCGCCTTCATCAAATCCTCGGCGATGGTGATGCTGCCTTCGTAATTCACATTGGCATCGGTCACCACGCAACGGTGGATTTTGGATTTTAACAGCGAGCGAATCATAACTTTCCTTGATTAAATATAAATCAGGCTGGAAATGATGCACGAATCCCCCTGTTTTGCCAAACCAAAAAACCGCCGCTGGCGGCTGGACGCAATCGGTTGGGACGCTAATAGTAAACATATTGTGATCATCAATTTACTCCCGGTATCCCGTTTTATTCTAAGCCTGCTCCTGCTTTTCCTGCCAGCCGGAGCCTCCTTTGCCGCTAATACCGATCTGGCAGCCACCACCGGCGAACCCGGTCTTTCCCTGTCCAACCTGCGCAGCGTGGATGTGATGAAGTACACCAAGGATGTCATGACCCATCAACCGGACGACGCCCGCATCGCAAGCCTGATAGCCGCACTCAAGTCACTCCATATCACCCATATCGCCATCGCCATTCCGCTCGATGCGGATGAAGACTACCCGGCCGGCGACAAACCCGCCCCGCGCAGCGCCCGTGACTTCACCCAAAAGTGGGCCGACGCCATCCACGCGCAGGGACTGCACGTTTTGTGGCGCGGCACCTGGTCGGGACTCGAAGGCCTGTACCATTTTCCAAAGCGTGTCGGCAACGACCGCTTCCCCGCCGGCACGGCAAAATCGGCTCCGACCGACGGCAACGCCACCTGGCTCGGCAAAACCTACCGCTATATCGTGGAGCATCCCGGTTTTTTCGCCAACGGCGATCTCTGGGCGCCGTTGCCCGAGCGCACCGAGTATATTTTTCAGGACGCAACCTCGTTCCTGCCACATGACGGCGGTATTCAACAAAATTACACTGATTTTTTCCGCGACCTGAAACAAGTCTCCGAAAGCGCCTTCGCCAAAATCGGCAAACAAGTCCGTTGCGGCCTTTCCGCGAATAATTACACCGAAGTCAAAAACGGCTGGCTGCCGCAAGAGTTCTTCGACGCGCAAGGCGTCATCGTCGTCGATTATTACGGCAGCAGCCGCACACCGGAAGAACTGGAAGCGGACATCCGGCAAATGCACGCGCGTTACGGCAAACCGGTGTTCATTCAGGAATGGAGCGACTTCTGGCACAGCCAGACTTCCTTGCCCGAACGCAGCGCTTATCTGCGCCAGATCTATGCCCGGCTGCAAAAACTCGCCAACGACGGCATCCTGGTCGGTTTCAATTATTGGGGCGGCTGGGACAACACCACGGAAAGTATCGTTGTCGAGAACGAAACCGGCTTCCACCTGAATTACCGCGGCAAATTACTGCAGGAGTTTTTCAAGCAATGCGGGAAAGCCGCCGCGCAGGCCGACTAGATCGAAAGTTGCCGCAGGACGAAAAGCCGCTATGCTGCTATTCATGTTGTACCACGCTCATGACGAAGCGGTAAAGCCAGCCGCAAAAACCATCCCGAAACGCAGCGAGATCGCGGTTAGCGACACCTGGGACTTGTCACATCTTTACGCCGGCGACGAGGCGTGGAATGCCGATTTTGCCAAATATGAAAAACTTTATCCGCGCTATCTCGAGTTCAAGGGCACGCTAACGACCAGCGCGCAGCGCCTGAAGGAATGTCTGGAGTTCGACCGCGAACTCGATTTGCTGGTGGAAAAACTCGGGCATTATGCGTCACTGCGCGGCAGCGAGGACAGCTCGGACAATGCCAACCTTTCCCGCGAAGCGCGTTTCATGCACTTGATGACTCTGGCGGCGGAGACGGCCTCGTTCCTCACCCCGGAATTGCAATCCATTCCCGACGCGACCTTTGAGGAATTTCTGCAAAGCCCGCTGTTAGCGGAGTGGAACATCAAGCTTACTCGCCTGCGCCGTTTCAAGCCGCATGTCTTGTCGGAGAAAGAGGAACGGCTGATGGCGATGGCATCGTTGCCGCTCGGCGCTTCGCATGAGGCCTTCTCACAGTTGACCAATGTCGACATGAGTTTCGGCCTGATCAAAAACGAGCGCGGCGAGGAAGTCGAATTGTCGCACGGCGCGTTCTCATCGTTCCTGGTCAAGCGTGATCCGAAGTTGCGCCGCGAGGCCTTCCACCAGTATTACCAGGAATTCGATTCCCACAAATACACGCTAACCGCCACGCTGGCGCATTCGGTGAAAACCGGCGTGTTCAATGCCAAGGCGCGCAATTATCCCTCGGCGCGCGAGGCCGCATTGTTCGGCGACAACATTCCGGTTAGCGTCTACGACAACCTGATCGCCACGGTGAAGAAAAATCTTGGCACATTGCATGAGTATTACGACTTGCGCAAGAAAGTGCTGGGCTTGGCTGACCTGCATTTCTACGACACCTACGTGCCGATGGTCGGCAATATCGAGGTCCACACCAGCTTCGACCAAGCTTGCGAGAAAATCCTTTCGTCATTAGCGCCGCTCGGCGCGGAATATTGCCAAGTGCTCGGCGACGGCTTCGCCAACCGCTGGGTTGACCGTTACGAAACCAAGGGCAAGCGCAGCGGCGCCTTTTCCAGCAGCAGCTACAGCAGCCCGCCCTACATGCTGATGAATTACAAGGAGGACGTGTTCTCCGATGTCTACACCCTGACTCACGAAGCCGGACACTCCATGCACTCCTGGTTCAGCCAGCGCAACCAGAAATTCCAGGATTACAATTACCCGATTTTCCTCGCCGAAGTGGCCTCCACCTTCAATGAGGAATTGCTCACGCATCACCTGTTGCAGACCACCGGTGACAAAAACATGCGCGCCTATATTCTCAATCGCCAGATTGACGACATCCGCGCCACGCTGATCCGCCAGACCATGTTCGCCGAGTTTGAAAAACTCACCCACGAAATGGAAGAATCCGGCGAACCGCTGACGCTGGAATCCTTCCGCGCCGTGTACCGCAAATTGCTGGATGAATATCACGGCAAAGGACTGGTCATCGACGACGTGCTGGAACTGGAATGCCTGCGCATCCCGCATTTCTACGGCGCGTTTTACGTGTACAAATACGCCACCGGCATTTCCGCGTCATTAGCGTTGTCCGAAGGCGTGTTGCAAAACCCTGCCGCTAACCGCGAGCCGTACTTGAATTTCCTCAAGTCCGGCGGCAGCAAATTCCCGCTCGATACCCTGCGCTTGGCGGGAGTCAACATGTCCAGCCCGGCACCGATCCAGAGTGCGTTGGACCTGTTCAAGCGACGGGTCAAGGAATTGGCGGAATTGTTGTAAAGAACATTTCACCGCAGAGACGCGGAGAGCGCAGAGCAGACTTTATTTGGAGTGAGATACCGCTAACACGGAAGCACAAATCCAAAAAAATCTCCGCGTCCTCCGCGCCTCTGCGGTGAAAATTTGCTTTGTGCTTGTTGTTTTATGCGCTTAATTGGTGGACATGATCGAAATCATCGTCGGAACCAATCGGCCGGGCGCTAACAGCAGAAAAGTCGCGGCGCAAATTCTGGAAATTTTCAAACGGCAAGGCACTGAGGCCGCGATCCTCGACCTCGCCGAATTACCGGCGGAGATTTTCGACCCGTCGTCCTACGGCGAAAAACCCGCGTCCTTCGCCAAGTTTAGCGAGCGTGTTCTCAAGGCCGATGGCTTGTTGATTGTCTCACCTGAATACAACGGCGCAGTGCCCGGCATTTTGAAATACTTCATCGACATGCTGAAATTCCCGGAAAGCTTTGAAAGCAAACCGGTGGCCTTTGTCGGCGTGGCGGCGGGCATCTGGGGCGCGTTGCGTCCGATCGAACACTTGCAGCAGATTTTCGGTTACCGCAATGCCTTCATTTATCCGGTGCGCGTGTTCATTCCCGGCGTGTTCAACGAGATCGACGCCAACGGCAAGCTCAAGTCGGCGGAAATCACCGCCCGTCTGGTTGACCAAGCCAGGGGCTTCGCTGAATTCGCCGCGCACTTCAGTAAAAAGTGAAACTGCTCGTCGTTAGCGTCGGCAAACCCAAACTCGCGTATGCCAAGAGCGGCGCGGAGGAATACCTGTCGCGGTTGAAACATTATCTGCCGGTCGATTGGAAACAGGTCAAGGAGGGCACGGAGGAACAAGAGGGCGAACGGCTGTTAGCGGCCAGCGAAGGCTGTTTCCGCATCATCCTCGACGAACGCGGCGATTCCATCACCTCCAAGGCGCTAAGCACCAAATTTGACCAATGGGAACGGCAGGCCGTAAAGACCGCTGCCTTCCTGATCGGCGGCGCCAATGGCCATTTGCCCGCCACACGCGACCAAGCCGATTGGAAATGGTCGCTCAGCCCCCTGACCCTGCAACACGAACTGGCGCTAACCGTGATGCTGGAACAACTCTACCGCGCCCAGACCATCCGCCGCGGCGAACCTTATCACCGGGAATAAGTTTTTTCACCGCAGAGGCGCAGAGAACGCGGAGAGTTTCATTTAATTCGCGGTTCCGCGTCAGCTGTATCTAATGCCAAAAAACTACATCTCCTCCGCGCTCTCTGCGCCTCTGCGGTGAAATTTATTCCCCGATAATTTTGACAAGAACCCGCTTCTTGCGCATGCCGTCGAATTCGCCGTAAAAAATTTGCTCCCACGGCCCGAAGTCCAGTTTCCCGCCGCTAACCGCGACCACCACTTCACGCCCCATGATTGTGCGCTTCAAATGCGCGTCCGCATTGTCCTCATAGCCGTTGTGCTTGTACTGACTGTGCGGCTTTTCCGGCGCCAGTTTTTCCAACCAGACCTCGAAATCCTGATGCAGCCCCGACTCATCATCATTGATGAATACCGAGGCGCTAATGTGCATCGCGTTGACCAGACAAAGCCCTTCCTTGATCCCGCTTTCATACAGACACTTTTCCACCTGCGGCGTGATATTGATGAATTCGCGACGCTGCTTGATGTCGAACCAAAGTTCCTGACGGTAGGATTTCATAAAATTGATTTTACAGGGAGATCATGGGGAACACAAAGAAATCCAGCTCCGCGATCTTCGTGATCTCCCTGTAAAAATTATTTCTCCAGTTCCTGCTCGATAATGTGGAAAACTTTTTCCGAATATACCATTAACGGATGTGCCGGAAGTGGGATTTTATATTCACGGGCGAACGCTAACCGCGAACTGGTGGCAGGAACAATCATCAAATCCAGCGGCGTCCAGATGCTGGTGACTTTGAGCTGATTCAAAACTTCTCTGTTAGCGTCCAAGTCACGCAGAAACCCGCTACCGGGACGCATTTGCTTAGCCCCTGCCAACGGCCAGAGATATGCCATCGCGGTGCCGTGATGTGGGGCGGCGATGCTGATGTAGCGATCGACACGTCGATAACCGCCCAAGTTTTGCAGGTAATAGCGCGTCGCCAGTCCACCCATGCTGAAACCTATTAGGTCAAACTTGGCATCGAGCCCCAGTGTGGAATCAACATAATTGGCCAGTTGTTGCGCCAGAATGTCGATGCCAACCTGTCCCCAGCTCGGCGTTAGCGTCGGCGTGTGGGTTTCCCAACCGCGTTCATGCAGCCAATTGGCCATTGGCGACATCTTTTTGCCGCTGTCCTTGAAACCATGGACCAGAACGACGGGATTTTTCGCGGCAACCATGCAGCCAGCTTACTTATTGCTGCAAAAATTTGGAGAAATAATTCACGGCCGCACCGATCACAATCATGTGATAGCCCAGGCTGATGAGAACCTCGCCGCTCACCAGCCAGCGGCCGATGCCAACCGGCACGAAATCATTGCAACCCACGGAACCCAGTGTCACCAGGCTGAAATAAAAACAGTCGCTCAGGGAATTGGTCACGTTCAACACGCCGCTCACGTCTTTCAGCGCACCGGTCAAATGAAAGGTGATGGCAAAGGCAACGGAGATCACCACATACCCGCCCAATACCATCCAGAGCACGTGGTTATGAATGCCAATTCCCATGCGCGACAGGGACGGGCCGTCTTCCTTCGACATTTGGTCAATGGCCCTTGAAAGCGAATGGCTTTGAATGCTGACGATCCGCCAGACCAGCCGCATCACCAGCAAGCCGATCAGGAAAGGATACAAAAAGGCCAGCATGTCATATAAATCGCCGTGCACCAGATACAACAGGCCTCCGGAACAGAATACTAACAATAGAATAATCAGCTGGATTAGCTCAAAACGCAATCGTTGCGCAATTTTTTCAGAACCGACATTCTTGGACATGCGGACACCCTCCCGTCGCCCCATGGTGGACGCTAACCATCAAATCTCAAGCCCGCAGTAGGCTTCCGAACCAGAAAAAAATGCTCTTCTGAGTTGGCATTTTTTATTTCGCTGTTAGCTTGTCCGCCATGAGCAAAGGACCGATTTCCCAGTTTATTACGCATCACTACCGCCACTTCAACTCGGCGGCCCTGGTCGATGCGGCCAAAGGTTATGAAAAGCTGCTGAACGACGGCGGCAAGATGTTCGTGACGCTCGCCGGGGCGATGAGCACGGCGGAACTCGGCCTGTCGCTGGCGGAAATGATCCGCCAGGACAAGGTGCATGGCATCTGCTGCACCGGCGCCAACCTCGAGGAGGATGTGTTTAATCTGGTGGCGCACGATTATTACAAGCGCGTGCCGAATTACCGCGACCTAACCCCGCAGGATGAACAGGCTTTGCTCGACAAACACTTGAACCGTGTCACCGATACCTGCATTCCCGAGGGCGAAGCCATGCGTCGCATCGAGAAGGCCGTATTGGAAGAATGGGTCAAGGCCGACAAGGCGGGCGAGCGTTTCTTCCCGCACGAATTCATGTACAAGATTTTGCTCGGCGGCAAGTTGAAGAGTGAATACCAGATCGATCCGAAAAACAGTTGGCTATTAGCGGCGGCGGAAAAGAATTTGCCGATGTTCGTCCCCGGCTGGGAAGACGCCACGCTCGGCAACATGTTTGCCGGCCACGTGATCACCGGTGATGTAAAAAACGTGCACACCGTCCGCACCGGCATCGAATACATGATGTCGCTGGCCGAATGGTACACGACGCTAACCGCGAAGTCCCCGCTCGGTTTCTTCCAGATCGGCGGCGGCATTGCCGGCGATTTCCCGATCTGCGTGGTGCCGATGCTGCACCAGGACTTGCAACGCGACAACGTGCCGCTCTGGGCCTACTTCTGCCAGATCAGCGACAGCACCACCAGTTACGGTTCCTACTCCGGCGCGGTGCCGAACGAAAAAATCACCTGGGGCAAGCTGGGCATCGACACGCCGAAATACATCGTCGAATCCGACGCCACCATTGTCGCCCCGCTGATTTTCGCCTACCTGCTCGGCTGGTAGTTTTTCACCACAGAGGCGGAAAGAACGCAGAGTTTTTAAAAATTAAGCCGCTAATGGCGAACCACCATTAGCGGCTTTTGTTTTAATTAAAATTTCTCTGTGTCCTCCGCGTCTCTGCGGTGAATTAAACAGACTTGCACCTGCGCGGACATTCCCTAAATTTAACCTCGTAAATAACAAGCTCTCTACTATGAAAAAGCAGTCGTCCAAAGCCAGCGCCAAGTTCAGTCCGATCGAGGACATCATCGCCGATGTCCGCAAAGGCAAGCTGGTGATCATGACCGACGATCCCGACCGCGAGAACGAGGGCGATGTCATCGTCGCGGCGGAAAAGGTCACCCCGGCGGCGATTAATTTCATGGTTAGCCATGCGCGCGGCCTAGTTTGCGCGCCCATCACCCAGCAACGCGCCAAGCAGCTCGGCCTGCAGCGCATGGTGGCCGACAACCGCGATTCCCTGCGCACCGACTACACTGTTAGCGTCGACGCCGCGCGCGACATCACCACCGGCATCAGCGCTCCCGACCGCGCCAAGGCGGTCAAAATCCTGTCGCAGAAAAAATCCGCTCCCGCCGACCTGATCCAGCCCGGCCATATTTTCCCGCTGCAAGCCAAGCCGGGCGGCGTGCTGCAACGCGCCGGGCATACCGAAGCCGCCGTTGATTTGGCACGGTTAGCGGGCCTCGATCCTTCCGCCGCGATTTGTGAAGTGATGAAAGACGACGGCGAAATGGCGCGTCTGCCCGATTTGCTGAAATTCGCCTTCAAACACAAACTCAAGATCGGCAGCATCAAGGATCTGATCGAATACCGCCGCCGCACGGAAAAACTGGTAGTGCTCGAGGAAACCGTGTCCATGCCCACCGATTACGGCATATTCGATTTGCACCTGTACCGTTCATCGCTCGACGGCGTGCATCACCTCGCCCTGTCCAAGGGCAAAATCAACCCCAACAAGGCCGTGCTAGTCCGCGTGCACAGTGAATGCCTGACTGGTGATATCTTTGGTTCCCGCCGTTGTGATTGCGGCTCGCAATTGCATGACGCTTTGCGCATGATTGATGAAGAGGGCAGCGGTGTGTTGGTGTACATGCGCGGGCATGAGGGCCGCGGCATCGGCATCGGCCCCAAGATCCACGCCTACAAGTTGCAGGAACAAGGCTACGACACCATCGAGGCCAATGTGAAGCTGGGCTTCCCCGAAGACCTGCGCGAGTACGGCATCGGCGCACAAATCCTCTACGACTTGGGCGTGCGCAAGATGCGCCTGATGACCAACAACCCGAAAAAGGTGGTCAATTTGGCGGGCTACGGCTTGAAGATGATTTCGCAGGTGCCGATCCGCACCAAGCCGAACAAGCACAACAAGAAATATTTGGAAACCAAGAAAACCAGAATGGGACACACGTTATGAAGCCTGTCATCGGAATTGTGGCCAGCGAGTTCAACAAGGAATTTGTGGACGGTTTGGTGGAAAATTGCCTTCGCGAATTGAAGGGACACAAAACCGTGGTGGTGCGCGTGCCCGGCGCGTATGAAATCCCGCTAATGACCAAAAAATTGCTGAAAAAAAAGGAAATTGCAGTGGTGATTGCCTTTGGCGTGATCTGGCAGGGCAAGACCGCCCACGCCGATTTGATCGCCAGCGCCGTGACCAATAATCTGATGAGCCTGTCCTTGGCGTATGAAAAACCGGTGATTCACCAAGTGTTGGATGTCAGCAATGAAAAACAGGCGCGTGAACGCTGCTTCGGCAAGGAACTGAACCGCGGCACCGAGGGGGCGCAGGCGGCCTTGAAGATGCTGGAACTTTTTAAATAATCAAAATTAACTTTGGCAAATTGAATTATGGGGAAACGACGAGACGCACGGCTATTGGCGGTGCAATTTTTATATCAGGTGGAAGTGGGCGCCAAGCAGGACTTGGAGGCCAGCCTGGCGAATTTCTGGGACACCACCGAGGCGGAACCGGCGCTGCGCAAGCTGGCGGAACCGGCCATCCGCGGCGTGCTGGAACAGTACGATTCACTGAACGAGCAAATCAAGGGTTTCTCGCAGAATTGGGATTTGAACCGCATGGCGCCGGTGGACCGCAATATTTTGCGCTTGGCGCTGTTTGAAATGCTGCACTGCCCGGACATCCCGCCGGTGGTATCGATCAACGAAGCCATCGACATCGCCAAGCAGCTCAGCACCGAGGAATCCGGCCGCTTCGTCAACGGCATTCTCGACCGCGCGATCAAGACCCTTGACCGTCCCGCCCGTGGTGACGCTAATGACAAGCCCAAGAAAACCAAAAAAGTTAAACAGTAAGATCACGGAGGACATAGAGTTTTCTTCACGCTCTCCATGATCTCCCTGTAAAAATCCGATTATGTTTTCCTTCTTTAAGAAATGGGTTGCCGAGATCAAGGGAGGCAAGGTTGACTGGGATGAAGTCGAGGCTCACTTGATCCAATCCGACCTCGGCCTGCCGCTGACGGAAAAAATTCTCGGGAGACTCAAGGGACAGGCCCTTTCCGACCAGACTGTCACGGCCGCGGCTTCGCAAGCCATCCTGGAACTTTGGCCGCAACCCGTGCGCCAGCTAACTCCGGCAGCCGCCAACGGCAGTCCTGCGGTGTGGCTGATCATCGGCGTCAACGGCACCGGCAAAACCACCAGCATCGCCAAGCTTGCCAACCGTTACAAAAAAGCGGGTAAAAAAGTCCACCTGGTCGGCGCTGACACCTTTCGCGCCGCCGCCATCGACCAGCTCAAAGTCTGGGCCGACCGTCTCGGGCTCGGCTTTAGCGCCGGAAAAGAAGGCGGCGACCCCGCCGCCGCCGCATTTCAGGGCTTGGAAGAAGCCAAACGTGCAGGCGCCGATCTGGTCATCATCGACACCGCCGGACGTTTGCATAACAAGGAAAACCTGATGCGCGAGCTGGAAAAGGTAAAACGCGTCATTCAGAAACTGGTTCCCGACGCGCCGCACGAAACTCTGCTGGTGCTTGATGGCACCAACGGCAGCAACGCCTTTGACCAAGCCAAACAATTCCACAAATTCCTCACCATTAGCGGCATCATCGTCACCAAGCTGGACACTTCATCCAAGGGCGGTGCCGTCGCCGCGATCAAGGCCGAGGAACAAATCGACCCGCTGTTCGTCGGCCTAGGCGAAGGCATGGATGATCTGGTGGAATTCAATCCGCAGGATTATGTCGGCAGGTTTTTCCGCTAGTCCAAATACAATTCGTGCTCTTTAGGAAATTTCCGCCAACGATCAAAATTTTTCCTGCGTGCATTCTTTATGCTCGGCGTCTGTACAATCTTTGGCATTCCAGGCTGTATTTAGATGATGATAAGCGTGTCCCATGTGGACCCTAAAAGTTTCAACATCATAATCCTTGTTTTGAATTTCAGAAATTGTAGCCGTAAGTTGTTCTAAGGCTTCTTTAAGCTCAAAAAGTACCCATCTTTTATTCATAAATTATTCTTCCAATGTATTATTAATTAAAATGTGTGACTTGGTTAAAATTTTTCAGAAACTCTCTCGCCCGATGAACTTCAACAGCCGCACTGCGTGCCGGATCGAGTTCAGGAAGCTCCGTTAGCGGAAACCATTTCACCTCGCCGCTTTCAATACTGGTCTTGGCTTCGCCGCCGATTAGATCGCAGAGAAAATACAGTTTGTAGCAGGTGAATTGTTCAATCGGGTGTCCGGCGGCTTCTTTCTCCACTACCGAGGTCAGGATGCGGGCTTTGACTTGGTAACCGCTCTCTTCCCAACATTCGCGTTCGACATTCCCGGCCGGCGTGGAATTCACATCGGCCCAGCCGCCGGGCAAGGTCCAGTAGCCGGAGGAAATTTCCTTCACCAGCAACACCTTGTCTTCGCTAATGACGATGCCGCGCACATCGACCTTCGGTGTCGGGTAACCCGCTTCCAGCGGCCACGATAATTTATTGTCGCTAACCGCGAGGCCGAGCATTTCATTGGCGATTTCGTGCAGGCGGGTGTAACGCTGGCGGTCGAAGGGATCCTGCGCATAGGGTCAACCCGGTCTGCGCGATGGCGGCGAGTTCACGCGAGATTTGCAAGGGAGTTCGCATGCCTGCGATTCAAGCATATGCGGCGGGCGTGGTGAGGATTTTTAGCCGCGTTGATCCCTTCCGTCATTAGCGTCTTTGCTTCTTGGCGCCTTTGCGTTAATGTCGCCAATCATGACCACCGATGAAAAATGGATGACGCTGGCGCTGGAGTTGGCGCGGAAGGGGATCGACAGGACCAGCCCGAATCCCTGCGTCGGGGCGGTCATTGTCAAAGGCGGGAAAATCCTCGGCAAGGGCTGGCACAAGCAGGCGGGCAGGCCGCATGCGGAAATCGAGGCAATCCGCGACGCCAAGCGCAACGGCGTGACCAGTTTCAAGCACGCCACGATGTATGTCACGCTGGAACCTTGTTGCACACACGGTCGCACGCCGCCCTGCACGGAAGCGATCATTGGCGGCGGGTTCAAACGGGTGGTCATTGGCGCCACGGACCCGAACCCGCATCATGCGGGACGGGCGTTTAAAATTTTACGTCAGGCGGGAATCGAAGTGACGCACGGCGTGCTGGCGAAGGAAAGCGAGGAATTGAACCGAGCGTTCAATCACTGGATCGTCACGGGAAAACCGTGGGTCATTGCCAAGGCCGCCCTGACGCTGGACGGGGCGCTAACGACGAAATCGGGCCGCCGGACACAAATCACCGCCGCCGACGCACAAAGGGATGCCCACAAGCTGCGCGCCATCAGCGACGCCATTTTGATCGGCGCGGAAACTTTGCGAATCGATCATCCGCGACTGACGGTGCGCGGAGTCAAGACGGTCAAGCAGCCCTTGCGGGTGGTGGTGACGCGCTCGGGGAAATTGCCCGGGAAATCCCCTTTGTTCACCGACGCCAACCGTGAATCCACACTGGTGTACCGGAATCAATCCTGGAACAGGATTTTGCGCGATCTTGGCAAGCGCGGCGTGACGCGGTTGCTGGTTGAGGGAGGCGGGGAGATTCACAACCAGCTGGCGAAGAAAAAACTGGTGGACGAGGTGGTGTTGTATTACGCGCCGCTCATGGCGAACCGGAAGGATTTGCCGCATGCGGACGCGTTGCGAAAATTACCGTTGGCGGACGCAACGCTAACCATGGTCGGCAAAGACCTGAAATTACAAGGCATCGTGAGGCGCTAACCATGAAAGCGGAAGAATTTGAATCACGCTGCAGGCAGCTCGGGTTAAGGATCACCGACTTTCGCGAGAACTTCAGCCGTTCCTCCGGGCCCGGCGGACAGAATGTGAACAAGGTTTCCACCGCCGTTGAATTGGTTCACCTGCCGAGCGGGCTCAGTGTGCGTGTGCAGGATTCCCGTTTCCAGGGAATGAACCGCACCCTGGCGCGCGAACGCTTGTTGGAGTTGTTCGCTGCCAAGCGCGAGGAACAGCGGCTGTCACGACTGGCGTTGATTTCCAAGGCACGGCGGCAAAAGGCGAAACGCTCCCGGTCAACCAAGCGGAAAATGGTGGAGGCCAAGCGACATCGCTCCGGCATCAAACAGAACCGCCGGGCGCGGGCGGATTGATCATTGGTAGGTTTCCTTCAGGTAATCCGCCACGGTCTTTTTGTGCATGATAAAATTGCGGATCTCGCGGGCGGTGCGCTTTAGGTCGTCATCGAGGCCATAGACATTCAACGCGCCGCTGGAAAGGCCGCCCGGGGTCAATCCGCCGCCGGTAATGACACCGGGCTGGGCGTTGGAACCGCCGGTGGTGCTGAACGTGACCACGGGTTTGCTGCCGGATTCCGCAAGGTCGTAGAGCCGCACGATGGTGTTGACCTTGGTGCCGCCCGCGCCCATGCCGACCACGGCGCGCAACGCGCGGCTGCCTTGTTCGACGTATGTAAATTCACCCGTGACCAGCAAGCCGCTTTTCGGCAATTTTTTCGGCGCGAGGTCGGTCGGCGCGATTTCCACAAAGCGTTCAAGCATCATTTCCTGCAGGTGCTCGGCGATGATTTTCTTGAACTCTTCCAGCTCCTTGCCCTCGCGATCCACCAGCCAGGTGCCGTCCTTGGTGTCAAAAAGCTGCACATAAATGAATTGCGGAGGCTTCAATTCGCCGCTGTACTGCGGGCTGTCTTCGACCACCTTGGCGGAAGAACAACCGGCGAGCAGCGCGGCGCAAATTCCGCCCGTTAACAAGAGGCAATATCGGGCAAGTTTCAGGTTGGCCATTAGCGTTGATTCCATTGGCAGCATAAACCGGTTTCGCCTCGGTGGCAATCGCAGGAACAGCGTTTTTTGCAATTTACCAGAAGCAGGCAATCAACCATGCTTATGTTGCCATTTGGCTCACTACGATTCTGTACAAAATTGAATTGCGTATGTTGCTTTTTGGTTTTTCAGGTATAGTGGCGGCTCTCGTTTAATCCAATATTATGAACTGGCGAATTTCATTCCGGCCAAAATTGGTCGAGGTGTTGCAGGAAGGTTATACCAAACGGCAACTCCACACCGATCTGGTCAGCGGCATCGTGGTGGGGCTAATGGCGATCCCGTTGGCCATCGGCTTCGGCATTGCCAGCATTCCGCAAGGCACGGCCAGCTCGGTGAGTCCCGCCACGGTCGGGCTGACCACGGCGATCATCGCCGGGTTTATCATCTCCGCGCTGGGCGGCAGCCGGGTGCAGATCGGCGGGCCGACCGGGGCGTTCATCCCGATTGTCGCCGGCATCGTCTACGCACACGGCATGACCACGCTGTGGGCGGCGACGCTCATGGCGGGAATCCTGCTGATCGTGATGGGCGCGCTCAAGGCGGGCTCGTTCAGCCGTTACATCCCCCTGCCGGTGGTGGTCGGCTTTACCTCGGGCATTGCGGTGATCATCGGCATCCAGCAGGTGCAGCCGATGCTGGGCTTGCAGCTGGAACACGGCCTGCCGCCGGAAACGCTCGGCAAGATCAAGATGCTGGCGATGAACATCCATCACCTCTCGCCGCTAACCGCGATCTTTTCCGCCGCTTGCGTGGTGGCGCTGTTCTCCTTCCCGCAAAAATGGAACCCGCGCATCAGCGTGCTGGTGCTGGCGACGCTGATCGCCAACCTGTTCGGCCTGACACAGACGCCGGATCACGCCGGACTGGCAACCATCGGTTCGACCTTCGGCAAGATTTTCGACGGCAAATATATCGACGCGATCCCGAGCGGCCTGCCACAGCTGGTGCAGTGGGACATCTCCTGGCCGCTAATACGCGAGGCGATTCCGGCGGCGATGACCATCGCGTTCCTCGGCGCGGTGGAGTCCATTTTGTCGGCCATTTCCACCGACAAGATGATCAAGGATCGCCACAATCCCGACCAGGAATTGCTTGCCCAAGGCATCGCCAACTGCGTGGTACCCTGGTTCGGCGGCCTGCCCGCCACCGGCGCCATTGCCCGCAGTTCGACCAACGTGCAAAGCGGCGGACGCACGCCGGTTAGCGGCATGGTGCATGCGGTGTTCTTGCTGGTTGTCATGCTGGTCGCCTCGCAATGGGTGGCTTACATCCCGATGTGCGTATTAGCGGCCATCCTGCTGCACGTTTGTTACAAAATGTTTGAGGCGCATCATTTCAACGCGTTGTTCAAGGTGACTTACTCGGAACTGGCCATCGCGGTGGCGACTTTCCTGCTGACCGTGTGCGTCGACCTCAATGTCGGCGTCGGCTTTGGCCTAGCGGTGGCGGCGGTGACGCTCATCATGCGCTTGAAGGAAATCACCATCATGCGCCCGATTGACAGCGGGGCGCAGTTAGCGGCCGAGCGCGCCGGGGGAAGCAACCTCGCCGGGTCGCCGGAAATCCTGCAATTCCGCTTCGAAGGCGTGTTGTTCTACGCCGTGGCTGATGATTTCGCCTCGCAACTGGAACGCGCCATCCGCCAGCAACTCTCGACCCGCGTAGTCATCCTGCGCGTGGAACGCATGCTGGCGCTGGACTTTGAAGGACTGGTGCTGCTGGAGGAGATTTACGAGTCGCTAATGGCGAAAGGCATTCATCTGGTGCTGTGCAACACCCAGCCGCACCCCGCGCGGATGATGTACAAGCACCGTTTCCTGGAAAAACTCGGCATGGAAAACCTGTGCGGCGACATGCATCACGCCCTGCAGCGCGCGCAGGAAATTTTGCAGAAATAATCGGTGTGCATCCGCGAAATCCGCGGATAAACTATGGCTTATGTTTAGCGGCATTGTTGAAGAAACGGGAACCTTGAAGGAAATCAAACACGCCGGTGAATTGACCAAGTTCGTCATTGGCGCCGGCAAGGCCGTCGAGGGAGTGAAGCTCGGCGACAGCATCGCCAACAACGGCTGCTGCCTCACGGTCACTGAGATCAGCGGCAAGGAATTGGTGTTCGACCTGCTGGAAGAAACCCTGCGCGCCACCAATCTCAACGCGATGAAACCGGGTTCGCTGCTGAACATCGAGCGTTCTTTGTGTGTCGGCGACCGCATCGGCGGGCATTTCGTCACCGGGCATGTCGATTGCACGGCGCTAATCACCAAGTGGGAAAAATCCGGCGCCGATTACGAGCTGGAACTGGAAGTACCCAAGGGCTTGGAACGCTATCTGGTGCCGAAAGGCTGCGTCGCCATTGACGGCATCAGCCTGACCGTTGGCGCCGTAAACGGCAACCGTTTCAACGTGTGGATTATCCCGCACACGCTAACCGTGACCGCCCTGCGCGACCGCAAGGCCGGCGACCGCCTGAACATCGAGTTCGACATGCTGGCCAAGTACACCGAGAAACTTCTTGCCGTTAGCGGTAAAAATTCCTAGCAGATGCCGCTAAAGCTCTGCTAGTCTTGCGGAATGTTGCCATCGCTGGAGCAATTGCTCATCTTGCAGGAACGCGACGTTCGTTTGCATCGCGCACAAAAGGAACTCAGCCTGATTCCGACCGAGGAAAAACAAATCGCCTCGCGGTTAGCGTCGCAAAGCGCCCATTTCGAGTCGCTCAAGCAGCAGGCGCGGCACATCGAGAGCGAGCGCAAGCAGCTGGAATTGCAGGTCGGCGCCAAGGAGGAAGCGATCCGCAAATTCCAAACCCACCAGGCCCAAACCAAGAAAAACGACGAATACCAAGCGATGATCCACGAGATTGAGCGCGCCCGCAAGGACATCGACGAACTGGAGGAAAAGGAACTGGTGCTGATGGACCAGTACGACGCCGCGCAAAAGGAAGTCCAGGCGGAAGGCGTCAAGGTCAAGGAATACGAACGCATCGCCGCCAACCACCAGGAGGAATTAAAGAAAAAAAAGGCGGTTTTGGAGCAGCAAATCAAGGATCTCAGCGCTGAAGTGGCCGAACTGCAGAAACAGGTCAATCCGGCGGATTTGTCCGGCTACCGCCGCATCCTGCAAAGCAAGGGCGACATCGCCATCGTGCCGATCGTGCACGGCAACACCTGCAACGGCTGCCACATGAAGATCACCCAAGGCACCGTCGCCATCGCCAAGTCCGACACCAAGATCGCCCATTGCGACAATTGCGGCCGCATCGTGTATTGGACCCTGCCCTGAACGGCACGCACGCTAACCGTGAGTCGTCATTGGCGTTTTCAGCCGACTCGCGCCGTATACTTTGTTGCTGACGTCCCGCTAACCACTTGATTTTTCCAGCCCCCCTCGGCTACAGTTAACCCCTATTATTTATGGCCGTCATTAACCAAACCACGATCGAACGCGAAGCCTCGCTGATGGGCACTTCCCTGCATACGGGCAACAAAGTCAACCTGACCATCAAGCCCGCCGAGGCCGGAACCGGTTACGTTTTCAAGCGTACCGACCTCCCCGATGCCCCGACCCTCAACGCCGGGGTGGAACTGGTCAGGCAGGTCGAGCGCGCCACCACCATCAGCGAAGGCGCGGTCAAGATTCACACCATCGAACATCTGCTTTCCGCCCTGCGCGGGCTCGGCATCGACAACGTGTTGATCGAGATGGACTCCAACGAGCCGCCGATTGGCGACGGCAGCTCCGACCTGTTCGTCCAGCTGATCGAAAAAGCCGGCAAAAAGGAACTCAACGCGCCGCGCACCTACTTTGAACTGCGCGAACCGGTTTACGTGTACGGCAAGGATGATTCCTACATGATCGCGCTGCCGCACGACAACTTCAAGGTCACCTGCACCAACGCCAACCACACCGGCTTCCACACCCAGTATTTCAGCTACGACCTCGACCCGGCCACCTACGCCAAGGAAATCTCCAAGGCCCGCACCTTTGTGTTTTACGAGGAAGTTCAGCCGCTGCTGGAAAAGGGACTCATCAAAGGCGGCAGTCTGGAAAACGCGGTGGTCATCAAGGGCGAAAGCTTGTTGAGCAAGGACCCGATGCGTTACAGCAATGAGTTTGTCCGTCACAAAATTCTCGACGTCATCGGCGACCTCGCCCTGTTCCCCGTGCACCTCAAGGCACATATCATCTGCGCCAGGCCCAGCCACGCGCTGAACGTGGAAATGGCCAAGGCCATCGCCAAGGAATACAAGCGCTACCTCAGCCAGCTCATGCCGATCGAATACATTCCGGTCGGCGAGGGCGCGCTGGACACGCAGGAAGTCATGCACATCCTGCCGCACCGCTATCCGTTCCTGATGGTTGACCGCATCCTGAAATTCGAGGGCGACAATCGCGCCACCGGTTGCAAGAACATCACCATCAACGAACCCTATTTCCAAGGCCATTTCCCCAACCATCCGGTGATGCCGGGCGTGTTGCAAATCGAGGCCATGGCCCAGGTCGCCAGCATCCTGATGCTCCGCCGCGCCGAGAACGCGGGGCGCATCGGTTTCTTCATGAGCGCCGACAAGGTCAAATTCCGCAAGCCCGTCGTCCCCGGCGACACGCTGATCATCCAGGCCGAGCTCACCAAGAGCCGCGGCAAGATCGGCAAGGCCGTCGGCCAATGCACCGTCAACGGCGAAGTCGTCTCGGAATGCGAACTCAGCTTCGTGATCCAATAATCAGCCACGCCAACCATGAGCATCCATCCCACCGCCATCGTCTCCCCCAAGGCCAAGCTCGGCGACAACGTCGAAGTCGGCCCGTATTGCATCATCGGCGACAATGTAAAAATCGGCGACAACTGCCGCCTGATACACCACGTCAACATCGAGGGCTATTCGAAGATCGGCGCGCATAATTTGTTTCACCCCTTCTGCACCATCGGCACCAAGACCCAGGATTTGAAATACAAGGGCGAACCCACCTGGTTGATCATGGGCGACCACAATGAATTCCGCGAATTCACCAGCGTCAACCGCGGCACCAGCCCCGAGGAAAAAACCATCATCGGCAACCACAACCTGTTCCTCACCTACAGCCACGTCGCGCACAACTGCGAGGTCGGTAACCATTGCATCCTGTCCAACAACGGCACGCTCGGCGGCCACGTCATCGTCGAGGATTACGTCATCATCAGCGGCCTCGCCGCCGTGCACCAATTCTGCCGGGTCGGCCAGCACTCCATGATCGGCGGCTGCAGCAAGATCGTGCAGGATGTCCCGCCCTATTTCATCGCCGACGGCAATCCCGCCGACGTCCGCGCGGTCAACACCGTCGGCCTGCAGCGCCGCGGCTTCACCGAGGAACAAATCGCCCTGCTGCGCCGCGCCCGCCGCACCCTGTACGACGCCAACCTCAACACCTCGCAGGCCCTGACCCTACTTGAGGAAGAACTCGGCGCCAATCCCGAGGTGCAGGTGTTGATCAATTTCGTCCGCAACAGCCAGCGCGGCATCATCCGTTAATGGCGAACGAATCCTTCAACCCGCTAATCGCCAAGGTCGGTCGCGGCCAGTTGCAGATTGCTTTGTTGTTGGTGTTTCTCGGCCTGTTGTTCGTCTCCCGCAAGGAGGATTTTCAGGGTTGGAATCTGCTCGGCACCGCGATTGGCTACATCATCACACTGGCCATCTTGTACTGTGTCTATCTCGGTAACAAACTGTGGATCTGGTTCCTGCGCGCCATACTAATCATTTTCGGCGGCATCCTGCTGTTGGGCCTGGCCTATGCGCTAACCGGCAAAACACAACCCGCCGACCAAAACCCGCTAACCGTCAAAACCCTCTGCTATTTCCTCGGCCTCGGTTATGTCCTCTGGGCCTTGTGCTTTTCCAAGTCGATCCGGTATTACTGGCGCTTCGCGCGGAAAATGTAATCACTGCAACTCTTGGTATAATTCCGGTTTCGACGCCCAAACCCAATCGCCCTTCTCGCGCGATTTCGACCATTTGCCCCCGTCGTCCTTCAAATCCCAACCGACCGAATACAACATATAGTCACGAGCCCCCACCTTGCGGTAAATAAACGGCTCCCCGTTCACCACCTGCACCGGAAGTTTGTCCAAATACCTCGGCATTAGCGCCTCCAACTTGTCCGGCACTTCGCCATTAGCGAGCCGGTAGCGTTCTAAGGCACAAGATAACTCTCCAATCTTACTTTGCGTTTCTATACGTGCACACGTAATCATTGGTATGACAAGGGAAGAAACAAATAAACTGCTAAGCGGAGTCATTGCGGCTGTTCTGGTGTTTCCACAGGAAAATCTCGCATTCATATCCACTACCAATTGCTTTGCTTTTAGGATGTCAATTCGAGCGCTCGGTTCGTCAATCAACTCTTCGGCGCTCATTATATATTTCAGATACACACAACAATCCAAATCTTCCCAGCCATGCGGCCGAATCTTCCAAATTAGAACCAAAATTTTTCCTAAAAAACCGGCTTCAATGCTTCCGGAATTTATCAGACTTGTTGACGATTTAATGTTACGTAGCTCTTTTTTCGCCATTGGCTGCATGCTCAAGAAATATCCACAATCAATCAAAGAAGTTCTTTTCTGCGGTTTCAAATTATCAATATCAGCAAACAAGGACTGCAACCTGTTCAAGTCTTCCTGTTTCCATTGTTTCCTGACGCAACCGTTCCAAAAAACATCTATTGCCAGCCCCCTCTCCATCAAAGAACTCAAAACACTAATCGACTGCGGATATTTTTCCGTCACTTGAGCTAGATGAAAAATAGTGACGAGATCATCGACAGCCTCTTTTGATTGCCCCAATTCCAAACGACAAATTGCACGAAGAGTCAAGACCTTGGAAATTTTTAAGCATGCATCAACCTGAGGCATCCTCATTGCAAACCCTTTTTCATACGCTAATGGCCATCTGCATTGCGGACACTTTAATGCCTCGGCAATCTCCGCTAATAGCGGCATCCATTCTTTATCCAACTCAGCTAAAATTTTGTGCGCGGCTTCTTGTTCCGTCATGGTGAATTCCCCCTGCTCAAAATAAAACCGTAGATCACCAATCTCACCCCTTATAAATACCGGCAATATTTTCGGTGTTGTTTTGAACGGTACAGCTTTTGCCAGCCTCGCCTCCTTATTCTCCCCGCCATTAGCGTCAAACAACTCCGCGAAAATCGGCGCGGCGGCGACGTTGTCCTCGTCAGGAATCGGCGGCGGGATGGTCTCCTTGACGGTTAGCGGATAACCCCTGGCCTTGAGCTCGGCGGAAACTTTCGCCCACTCGCGGGCGCCGCGCCAGTTTTCCTCCAGATAGAAGATCACGATTAGCGCCGCCAGGACGCCGAGGGAGATGAACAGCCATTTGAACCAGCGTTTCATAGCACTTTATTCAACGCTAATGGTGAAGCCTGTAAAGTCTTTTTGAAATGTGGCGACTTGGAGATGCTCTCCATATTTTTGTGGCAAAACAGCCGCCAACGGCCATATTTATTTTACCATGATTCGCCAGGATATTGAACGGACCATCGAGTTTGAATTTGTCAGGGCCACGGAAAACGCCGCCCTCAATACCATCAAGTGGCTCGGCCGGGGCGAAAAGGAACTGGCCGACGCGGCGGCCTGCGACGCGATTTACGGCGTGTTCGACACGGTGCCGATGCGCGGCGCGGTGATGATCGGCGAAGGCATCAAGGACAATGCCCCCGGCATCTTCCTCGGCGAACATCTCGGCACCTGGGCCGACAACACGCCCTGTTTCGACATCGCCCTCGACCCGATCGACGGCACCACCAATGTCGGCAAGGGCATGCCCAACGCGATTTCGGTCATTAGCGCCTCGCAACGCAAGGACCCGGAGGTGCCGGCGATGATCAACATTCCCGCGTTCTACGTCGAGAAGCTCGCCTACGGCCCGAAAGTGGTCGCCGCCATGCAGAAAAACCCGTCCCATCCCATCAGCCTCGACGCACCGGTCGGCCAATTGCTGGATTTCGTCGCCCAGGCCCTGCACAAACGCGTGCCCGAACTGGTGGTCGCCACCATCGACCGTCCCCGCTCCGCGCCGCTAATCGCCGAGGTTCGCAAGGCGGGCGCGGCGCTAAGGATGATCTCCGACGGCGATGTGACCGCCGCGGTGGCGCCGTCGTTGGCCGACTCCGGGGTGGACCTGTTCTACGGCATCGGCGGCGCGCCGGAGGGCATCCTGGCCGCCTCGGCGTTGAAATGCCTGGACGGTGACATCCAGTTGCGCATGTGGTTCAAGGACGAACAGCAGCGCAGCGACACCGCCAAGGAAGCCTCGGCCAAGGACATGCAGCGCATTTTCTTTTCCCGCGACCTGGTGCCGGGTTCGAGCGCGATTTTTTGCGCCACCGGCATCACCGACAGCGCCCTGCTCCCGGGTGTGAAACTGATCGGCGAAACCGCCATCACCCATTCCATCCTGATGCGCGCCAAGAGCCGCACGGTCCGTTACATCAAGGCCGTGCATAATCTCAAGGAAAAGACCATCCGGTTGCGCAGCGATTCCACTTTCCACACAGTGATTTGAAGCGCGGCGCCAATGGCGAAAAACCGCCGGTGCCGAAGATAAACTAATGCCAGGACTTGTTCCTGTATAAGTTTTATTTCTAATCCGGCAGATTTTTACCTCCTTTTGCAAAAATTGTACTGCCAAATCCGTGATTTGGATTTAAGTTGAAAAGCTATGCCTGTTCATAATAAGTGGGCAGCATACAAGGAGTTTGAGTTATGTCGGAAACAGCGAAAATCATCATCGAGAACAAGACCTTTGAATTTCCCGTAGTCGTTGGCACTGAAAACGAGAAGGCCATCGATACCAGCAAGTTGCGTGATACCACCGGTTACGTCACCTACGACGATGGCTACGGCAACACCGCTTCCTGCGAAAGTTCGATCACCTTCATTGACGGCGAAACCGGCATCCTGCGTTACCGCGGTTACGACATCCAGGACTTGGCGGTGCAATCAAATTTTATCGAATCCGCCTATCTGGTGATTTACGGCGAACTGCCGACTGTCCAGCAATTGCAAAATTTCCGTCACTTGATTCTGCGCAACGCCGCGATTCACCAGGGCATGTTCAGCTTCTTCGAGGCCTTCCCGAACAACTCGCATCCGATGGCGATTCTCTCGGCCATGCTCAATTCGCTCGGCTGTTACTATCCCGAAATGGCCACCAACAACCGCCAGCGCGATCTCGAGCAGCTCGACAACGCGGCGACTATCCTGTTGTCGAAGGTCCGCACCCTGGCGGCCATGTCCTACCGCATGAAGCACGGCCTGCCCTTCATCCATCCGAAGCCCGAGCTGCCGTATTGCTCGAACTTCCTGCACATGATGTTCTCCGAGCCTTATGTGGATTACAAATTCAACCCGGTGATCGACCGCGCGCTGAACCTGATCCTGCTGTTGCACGCCGACCACGAGCAAAATTGCAGCACCTCGACGGTGCGCATGGTCGCCTCCGGCGGTGCCAATCTGTTCGCCTCGGCATCGGCCGGTGTCTGTGCCCTCTGGGGCCCGGCACACGGCGGCGCCAACATGGCGGTTATCCACATGCTGGAGGAAATCCACAAGGCCGGCGACGACGGCTCCAGCTTTGTTGCCGCGGCGAAGAGCGGAGACAAGACCAAGCGCTTGATGGGCTTTGGCCACCGCGTGTACAAGAATTACGACCCGCGCGCCAAGATCCTGAAAAAGACCTGCGCCGAGGTGTTGAACACGCTGGGCGTTAGCGACCCTCTGCTCGACATTGCGCTGAAGCTCGAGGAAATCGCCACCCATGACGAGTATTTCCTGGCCCGCAAGCTGTACCCGAACGTGGATTTCTACAGTGGCATCATCATGCGCGCCATCGGCATCCCGGTGGATATGTTTACCGTGATGTTCGCCATCGGCCGTATGCCGGGTTGGATCGGTCACTGGCGCGAACTGGCGACCAGCAAATCGCCGATCCATCGTCCGCGCCAGATTTACATCGGTTCGCCGCGCCGCGAATACGTGCCGATCGACAAACGTTGAAATTATTTAAGATTTTAGATTTAAGAATTAAGATTCCCAATATTTCCGCCTCCGGCGTATTTGCAATTGATTCGCCGGAGGCGCTAACTGTAAGAATCTTAAATCTTAAATACCCTCATTCCTCCGCCTTTAGCGTCGCCAGCGGGCCGAGATTCTTCAGCGCCGGATAGAGATAAGCCACGGCGCCAACCACCATTAGCGTGCAGGCGCCGCCCAGTGTCACCGCCAGCATCGGCCCCAGCAGGGCCACCATCAGGCCGCCGCGCAAGGCGCCAATTTCGTTCGAGGAACCGATGAACACCTGTGTCACACTGGTCACCCGTCCGCGCAGGTAATCCGGCGTCAACAGCTGGATCAACGACTGGCGGATCACCACGTTGATATTGTCGAACACTCCGGTGCAAAACAGCGCCAAAAACGACAGGGCGTAGCTCTTTGACAAACCGAACACGACAATGGCGAGACCGAAACCGGCCATGGTCAGCAACAAGGTGCGACCCGGTTTTTTCCACGGCGTGTGATGCGCCTGCCACATCGCCATGCCCACCGCGCCCATTGACGGCGCGGCGCGCAGCCAGCCGAGCCCGATCGGGCCGACGTGCAAAATTTCGTTGGCAAACACCGGCAGCAGTTCCGTGATCGCGCCGAACAGCACCGCGAACAAATCCAGCGTGCTGGCCGCGAAAATCGCTTTTTTCTTCCAGATGAATTTCGCCCCCGTGAACATCGTCTTCCAGGATCGGTCGGCCGGGGCGTGCTGCGGCTGGTTGAAATATTTCACCCGCAGCAACAGCAGGAAAAACAACACGCCGAACGCCGCGTCCATCAGGTACACCGCCGAGAAATTCAATCCGGCCACAATGAAACCCCCGATTGCCGGGCCCAGCACCGTGGCAGTTTCAAACGCGGTGGAATTCCAGGTGATCGCATTGCTCAGCTTCGCCGAAGGCAGCAACAAGGGCACGATGCTCATGCGCGCCGGCCACGCGACAATGCGGATGCAAGCCTGCACCAGCAGGATCAGGTAAATCAACGGCAGGGCGGGCGAGCTGAAATCCAGCTTGGCCGGGTCGGCATGGCGTTCAAACACCAGCGCCAGCGCGTGCAGCGCATCGTTGGCGTGTTGCAACATCCCCAGCTGCGGCAAGGCATTGCGCTCGAAGGAAAGCAAGGCCAGCAGCAGGGAACAGACCGCCGTGCCCAACGCGCCGATGGAAATGATCCTGCGCCGGTCGTAACGGTCAGCCACCACCCCGGCGGGCAATGACAGGGCCAGCACCGGCAGAACGTTAATAAATCCCATCAGCCCGAGCGCCGTGGCCGAATGCGTCCATTGGTAAATTTGCCAGCCGATGGCGATGCTGACCGCCTGGCGGCTGAACAAGGCGAGGAAACTGCCGATGATGTAATCGCGGTAGTTGCTGATCTTTAGCGCCGCATAGGGATCGTGTCCGGTCAGGGGAGAACTCATAGCACCGACGGCCCGCTAACAGCCAACTTCGCCGTTAGCGCCGTCAATCCGTTTACGCTTTCCCCCCAAAACTGGCGTGATCATCCAAATCCAGCAAATCAAACACTGTTACGATGTCAGTGCGTTCCGCGTTCCATTTGGCGACTTCCCCGTTCAGATGCTCGCGGAACTTGATGGTGCCCGGGGAAAACTGCTCGGTGAAGCTCGACCATTGACAGACTTCCCAGATGCTGTGCTTTCTGGGCAAATGCTCCTTGATCCACTGCAAAATCTCGCCGTCGCCCTTGCCCAGCTTGAGTTGTTCCAGCAAATCCTCCGGCTTGATCTCCAGGAAGCGGAACAGCCGCTCGTCAAGCTGGCTGTTGTAACGGTATTCGCCGTTCTTGCCGGCCAGCGTGGCGCGGCCCTTGTCGAGCACGCGCGGTAAAATCACATAACCGCCGAGGCGGACCCGCGGGCTGCGCGGCGGGCGTTTGGTCAAATCGGGAACATTATGGATATTCAACTTCATCGTTAGCCTCTAATTTAAACCAACTTTTGCCATCGGCATGAAAATTCAGGGTTGCGCGGCATTCCGGGCGGCATGCTCGATACGAATGATTTGCCAGTCGCCCTTGTCGCTCTTGGCCAGCAGGAACACCAGGTTTTGCGGATTGATCGGCTCGTTGGCGCGCTCGGCAGTCACGGTTAGCGTCAGCATCGCGGACTTGCCCTTCTGCAGGATGCTCAGCTGCTCGTTGCTGAAGATGAATTTCACCTGCGGGTTGGCCTGGCGACCCGCCACCGCCACTTGGATCAATTCATCACGGCCGTTAAGCTGCAACGCGCCATAGGAAGGGTCCTGAATGTCGATCTGCACTTCGTTGGCGAAATATTTTTTCAAGGTGTTGGCATACACCGCCAAATCCAAGCCGTTGCCGGTATAAGGCTGCGAAACCTCCTCCTGCAAGCGCTGCATGGTTTTGCGAATCTTGCGCTGGTCGGTGAAAATGAAATGCTTGCACAACAACCCGACAATGAAGCCAAACACCAAAACAACAGCGACAATCTTGATCATCCTGCTCATCTATTTCTCCGTTACGGCGGCCGCTAATGGCGAACCGCCGCTGATTTCACAGTTAGCGTCTCAGGCCTTGGCCTTAATCAGCTCTTCGGCGATTTGCACCGCATTCCACGCCGCGCCCTTCAACAACTGGTCACCGCTGACGAACAAGGCCAAGCTGTGGTCGTTAGCGAGATCTTTGCGGATGCGGCCAACCAGCACATCGAGATCGCCAGTGGCTTCCAGCGGCATCGGGAAATGGTTCTGCTCGACATTGTCGACCAGTTTCACGCCGGGCGACTTGGCCAAAACCTGACGCGCTTTTTCAACATCAACCGGCTTTTCGGTCTCGATCACCACCGACTCCGAGTGCGCGCGCAACACCGGCACACGGATGCAGGTCGGCACGATCGGCAGATTCGGTTCGTGGAACATCTTGCGGATTTCCTCGATCAGCTTGTTCTCTTCCTCGTTGTAGCCGTTGGCGGCCACCTTGGTGTTGTGCGAAAACAGGTTGAAGGCGATCTGGTGCGGGAACACCTTCTTCTCGATCTTGCGTTTCTCGACATGCGACTTGACCTGGTCTTCCAACTCCGCCATCGCCTGCGCGCCTGCGCCGCTGGCCGACTGGTAGGTGGACACCACGATGCGCTTGATGCCAAATTCCTTGTGCAAAGGCCAAATGGCCACGGCGAGAATCGCGGCACAGCAGTTCGGGTTGGCAACCACTCCCTTGTTATTCTGCAAATCCTGCGGATTGACTTCCGGCACCACCAGCGGCACGTCTTCCTTCATGCGGAAGGCGGAGGAATTATCCACCACCACCGCGCCAGCCTTGATGGCAGCATCAACGAATTCGCGGGAACGGGTCGCCCCCGCGCTGAAAAAGGCGTAATCGATGCCGGCAAAAGCGGCGGCGTTTAGCTCCTCAACGGCGTAATCCTTGCCGTTGAAATCGAGTTTTTTACCGACGGAACGGGCCGAGGCCAGCAATTTGAGGTTGGCGACCGGGAATTTGCGGCGTTCCATGACGCGCAGGATTTCCACACCGACTGCTCCCGTCGCTCCGACGACGGCCACGTTATATCCGTTTTTGTTCATAAAGGGTTTATTAGTATAGTTGAGCCATCGACCAAATCAAGATTACGTTTAGAGCTCGCATTAGAAATAAATCAGCTTATAAACCGTTAAGTTAACGTTGGTTTTGCTAGCAAGCAATTTGGTTAAATTAATGGATAAAAATATGCTAGACTGGCTGTTTGTTATCGGCGTTTTAACGTTCCTGCCGTTTTTGGCTTATCTAATAAACAAACCTCGCGAAAAATGGCGGCCGCCTGTTCTTTTCGCCATTTTGGTTTGGCTCGCGTTAGGCAATGTTTTGCCCTATGCCTTGGGTCCTCACGAAGACTACCAACAGAATTACATTATCTGCATATTTGCCATACCGCTTGGTTATATCCTGCTGGATTATCTGTTTTGGCGCACCGAAAAACGATTCTACGGATTAATTTGGGAGAAATTAAAATCCCTGTTCCGTATTTATAAAAATAAATAATGCAGTTTAGCATTCCGGTTAATACTTCGCAGTTAGCATGCAAATTCATTGCCAAGAACGTCCGTGCGTTTTATAACCTTTGCCAGTTCTTTGCGAGATTGACCCGCGTGTGTCTCATGCGGGCGTGATGGGCAGCCACAGGGAAGGCCGTGAGAATCGGCCACAGTTGCGCTGCGGTATCGGGTTACAAGTTCTCCTGAAGCCAATTTTCGCCGTCAGGCGCGAAAGTGAAGGCGGGAACAAGGTTTGACACCCGGAGTCCGAATATCTGCCTGCCCGTCCTCACATCATTCAGCTTGCCGCTAACGGCAGGACGGATGAAAAACTTCATCGCAGAAATGAAGCGTGAGAGTGGAATTCTCGTTCTCCCTTTCCGGCGAGCAGCGTTTCCGCTCTTACATAAAAAGGAGTGGAACATGTTAAAGTATCATGTGGGCATGGCGCTAACCGCCATCTCATTACTGGCCTCGCCCGTCATCGGGCAGGATGCCTCATCGAAACCAGCCGCCAGCAGCGGCACGACCGCCCCGGCAACTTCCGGCACCGCGGCCACCACCGGCACCAGCGGCACTTCCGCCGTGAAGGAATACCCGGAAATCCTGGTCCAGGCCACGCGCCTTGAAACCGCGCCGTTCCAGAGCGGCGTCAGCACCAGCGTCGTCACCAAGGATCAAATCCAGGACCAGCAACTCCGCACCATGCAGGACGCGCTGTCGCAGACTCCCGGCATTGCCTTGGCGTCCAGCGGTCCCGGCCAGAACGTCGGCGTGTTCACCCGCGGTCTCGACACCAACATGACCCAGTTCATGATCGACGGCCGTCGCATGCCCACCGACCTGGCAAGCGGCTTTGCCCTCCAGAACATGACCCTCGACAACGTGCAGCAAATTGAAGTCCTGCGCGGCCCGGTCAGCTCCATCCAGGGCGGCAACACCGCCGGCGGCCTGGTCAACGTGGTCACCGAAAGCGGCAAGGACCTTGATAAACCGGAATACAGCGTTGGTTTTGAAGGTGGTTCCTACAACACCTTCAACGAAACCGCTAGCGCCCGCGGCGCAACCGGCCTGCTTGACTACAGCGCGCAGTTCTCCAATAACAACAGCACCTTCCAGCGCGCTAACAACGATCAGATGCTGTCAAACTTCATCACCCACAACGGTTACCAGTTGACCAAGGACATCTATATCGATCTGTTCGCCTATTACAACTACTCCGACAACGGTCTGCCCGGTTCGGTCCAATCGCCGAGCCCGACCCAGGATTTGTTGCGCGAAAACTGGATGATTTCCCCCGGCATCACCTACCAGACAACCGATTGGTGGAAACAAACCCTGTTCTACTCGCACAGTGAATTGCGACAGGTTGCCTCCGGTTATCCGCTGCCCGATTACTACGGCTCCAACAACCGCATCCAGGTGGACACCGAGCAGGTGGATTACCAAAACACCTTCCAGGTCGCGGAAAAATGGAAAGTTCTCGCCGGCGCCTCGTTTACCAGCAACAGCTATTACCGGATTCCCAACTACGGCTCCACCGCCGGCACCAAGGACATCAACGACTCCCAATCCGTCATCTCGCCTTTCCTGCAAACCGAATGGGAAGCCCTCGAAGGCTGGACCCTCAACGGCTCCCTCCGCCTGGATCATGATTCCGATTTCGGCAATCCGATCACCTGGCGCATTGGCAGCAGCTATCGCTTGCCGAAGCTCGACACCCTGTTCCACGCCAGTTACGGCACCAGTTACACCCCGCCCTCGCCGCAGGACATCGCCACCGCCTACTACGGCAACCCGAACCTCATGCCCGAATACGGCAGCGGCTGGGACGTCGGCATCGAGCAGCCCTTCCTCGACAAAAAACTCACGGTTGGCGTGACCTACTTCTACAACGACATCAGCGACTACATCCTCTACAATCCGGCCACCTTCAGCTCGGAAAATATCGGCAAGGTTCGCACCCAGGGTATTGAGCTGACGCTAACCGCCAAACCCATCGAACAGTTGACTCTGATCGGCGCCTACACCTATCTCGACGCGCAAAACTGCACCGACGACGTGCGCCTGGTGCGCCGCCCGCGCAACCAGGTCTCCTTCACCGCCATCGGCAAACCGCACAAGGATGTCACCATCAGCTTCGGCGGCCTGTGGGTGATCGACCGCCAGGATTACGACCCCGTCACCTTCGCCCAAGTTCCGGTGGAAGATTATTTCGTCGCCCGCGTCAGCGCCTCCTGGCAAGTGAACAAGAATTTCCAATTGTTCGCCCGCCTGGAAAACGCCTTCAACGAGCAGTACGAGGAAGTGGCCGGTTATCCGGCGCTGGACCAGGCCATGTACGGCGGCTTCAAGATTTCGTTCTGAGGTACAGAACGGAGGTCACACCCAAAGAAACCGCTAATGGCAAGTCACACCACGGCTCGTCGTTAGCGGTTTTTCTTTAGCCACGAGGCACAGGCCACGACCAGGCGGTCAAGCTCGACCTCGGTGTTGTAAAAATGCGGCGAAACCCGCAGCAGTTTGATTCCCGCGCGATTCTGCCGGATGGACACGGTGATCTTTTCCGCCGCTAACAGCGAAATCAATTCATTGACGCGGTCCTGTTTTGGCAGGATGAAAGAAGAAATTCCCGACATCTCGCTAATAGCCAAATTCTTCGCGCCGAAAACCTCGAATCCCAGGTCCGTTATTCGCGGCAACAGGTGCTTTTTCAACGCCAACAGCCGCGCAGCGATATTTTCCACGCCGATTTCCAGCAACAATTCGATCGACGCCGTCATGCCCGCGATGCCGGGCAAATTTAACGTCCCACATTCGTAACGCCGCGCGCCTTCGTAAAATTCAATCTTGCGCTGGGCGATGAACTCCGGCGACACCACATTCCATGAACCAAGCAGGGTCGGCCGCAACAGCGGAAAGTTCTTTTCCTTCACGTAAAAAATCCCCGCGCCGACCGGGCCCAGCAGCCATTTGTGCGAATCGGCGCTGAGAAAATCGACATGTTCCACGTTTAGCGGGAACGCGCCGAGGGTCTGGATGCCGTCGAGGCAGAACAGGATTCCGCGTTCGTGCAGTTTCCTGCCGATGTGCTCGACATCGATGCGCGTGCCGCTGGCAAAGTTCGCGGTCGCCAACGACACCAGGCGCGTCCTCGCCGTTAGCGTGTTTTCAATCGTCTCCCACGTGATGCGCCCCTGCTCCTCGACCTCCAGCAATTCGCAGCGCACGCCTCGGTCGGCGAGCTTGAGCCACGGGTAAACATTCGCCGGATAATCATCCTGATAGCAGATGACCTGGTCATCCTCGCGCCAGTCGATGCCATCGGCCACCAGATTCAGCCCGAGCGCGGTCGGCCCAAGCAGGGCAATTTCCTGGTCATTGGCGCCGATCAATTGCGCCGCAACCTTGCGTGCGTGCGCGACCTGTTTGAAAAAATCCTTCTCCTGATGCTCCAGCGAACCGCGCTGCGCGAAATCCCGCAACGCGTCGGCCGCCGCCAATGGCAGGGTGGTGACCCCGGCGTGCGCGAGAAAAACCTCGTTGTTAGCGACCGGGAAATGTTTGCGCCTGAGCTGCTCGTCGGCGAGCAAGTCCTGAATTTTCATGCGTCCGATTTAACCACGGAACGCGCGGTTGAAAAAGGTTTAAACTGACGCCAGCGACAAACCCTCGGTGATGTTCTCGCCGGCGTCGAGACGCTCCTTGAGCTTCACCGCGCTGGCGGACTCGGCGCGCAGCTTGGCGACGATGGCAGGCAGGATGCCGAGCACATAATCGACTTCCGCCTCGGTGTTGTAGGCGCTAAAGCTGAACCGCAGGGTGCCGACGGCGCGTTCCTTCGGCACGCCCATCGCCTGCAGCACGTGGGAAATTTCCACCGAGCCGGTGGTGCAGGCGGAACCCGCCGAGGCGCAGACGCCGTATTGGTCGAGCATGATCAGCAAGGCCTCCGCCTCGATGCCGCTAAAGGCCAGGCTGGAAGTGTTCGGCGTGCGCTGTTCGCGGTTGCCGTTGACGAAGGTGTCGGGAACCGAGGCCAGCACGGTGTTTTCAAATTTGTCACGCAGCGCGCGCACGCGGGTGGTTTCCTCGGCGAGATGTTTTTGCGCCTCGACCGCCGCTTGTCCCAAACCGACGATGTGCGAGACGTTTTCGGTACCGCCGCGCTTGCCTTTTTCCTGATGGCCGCCGATCACGTACGGCACGAATTTGACTCGGCGGCGCACATACAACGCCCCCACGCCTTTCGGCGCGTGGAATTTGTGGCCCGCCAACGACAGGAAATCGATTTTCAATTCGGCGAGATTGATCGGCAGCTTGCCAACCACCTGCACGGCGTCGGTATGGAACAGTACGCCGCGGGAACGGCAAAGTTCGCCGATCTCGGCGACCGGGAAGGTCACGCCGGTCTCGTTGTTGGCCCACATCACGCTAACGATCGCGGTGTCATCGCGCAGCGCTTCCTCGACCTGTTTCACCGTTAGCGTGCCATCGGCGGCAACCGGCAGATAGGTCACGCCGTAACCGAGACGTTCAAGGTATTCGGCATGGTTCTTGATCGCCGAATGTTCCACGGCGCTAACGACGACGTGGCGGTGACCGGTGGTCTGCAACGCGGAGTGAATCGCGGTGTTGTTCGACTCGGTGGCGCAGCCGGTGAAGACAATTTCGCGCGGCTCGCAACCGAGCAGCGCGGCAACTTGGGCGCGGGCCTGTTCAACGGCCTCACGCGTCCGGCGGCCGATGCGGTAGGCGCTGGAGGCATTGCCATAATGCTCCGTCAGGTAAGGAACCATGGCCTCAAAAACCGATGGACTTACTTGGGTTGTGGCGTTGTTGTCGAAATAAACGATTTTTTTCATGTAATTAATCCCGCTACCGGTGAAGGATAAACAATATAGGCAAAACCACGCCAAATTCAATAATCTCTTCATGTGGGGGCAGGGCAAGCCCTGCCTCTACGAAATCACTTTCGCCGCTAGCGCCGTTTGGCGCTGCTTCGTCGCAGCTTCAATTTTACCTTCGGGCAATGCTCGGCAAATAATTCGGCAAGGGTCAGGTCGTAGATCGCCGCGAAATTCAGGATGGTTTTCAGCCGCAGGTTCCAGCGCCGCCCGGCCTCGATGCTTTGGTACACCTTGTAGGAAATCCCCGCGTGCTCGGCGAAGCCCTCCTGGGTCAGGCCCGTCATTTCCCGCAAACGCCGCAGCCGCCGGGCAAGAAATAGACTGGGCTTCGGGTCCTTGGACATTTCCAAGCGTCTCCCAATTTTTACTTGTTAAACACTATCATATAAGATAGTGTCACATCGTGAATCCGCGGTTTCACAAAACTACCCCCCATGTTTCGCCCGCACGCCTGCGCAACGTTTTGTTCATCATGCGGCTGCTGGCGGGAACCTGCAAGCCGCTTGTCCTGCTAGCCGTGATTATTTGCGAAAGCTACCGCCTATGGGTGCTGCCGCTGCTGGGACCGTCGGCGCAGGAGGAGCAGTCGTGGCAGATCCTGTGCCGCATCCTGGTGGTGGCCTTGTGCTATTTGCTGGCGGTGAACTATGTCGCCGGCTGGCTGCTGCCGGGAAAAATCCGCCGGACGGCAACGGTCAATCGCTCAGCTCAACGTTCCAATACGCCAGATCGAGGAAATGCTTCCAGGAATCGTGCGGCACGGTGGAAATCTGGAAATTGATGAAGGTGCGCAGCTTGGGCTTTTTCGGCTTGCGCAGCAGCTGCATGCCGATCTGGTGGGCCAGATGGTTGCTCTTGCGGGTGTTGCAGGGCACGCAGGAGGTGACCACGTTTTCCCAGGTCGTGCGGCCGCCGCGGTCGCGCGGGATGACGTGGTCGATGTTCAGGTCCTTGCGTTCGAACTTGCGGGCGCAATACTGGCAGGTGTAACTGTCGCGCTCGAAGATGTTGTTGCGGGTCAGCTTGACCTCCTTGCGCGGCATCTTGTCGAACAAGACCAGCACGATGATCTGCGGCACACGGACTTTGAACTTGATGGTGTGGAAACAATCCTCGTCGTTGGCGTGGCGGGAGAAGTCGCTCCATTCCATGAAATCGAGGGTGGCGTAGGAACCGCCGGCGTTGTCGACCACCTCGGCGTGGCCAAGGTAAAGAAGGGAAAGCGCGCGCTTGGCGGAACAAACGCTAACCGCCTGCCAAAGCCTGTTCAGTACGAGAACCGGCCGATTAAGAACAGAGTCCATCTCCTTTCTTCCCCCACTAAAGGTTGCAAAAAGCTAGCACAGGCGGCCCCGGCGGTCAATGCGGCAGAAGTGACAATTGCGCAACGAACGCCGCCAATGGCGGAATTTCGCGGTTAGCGGGCAATCAACGCCATTACAAAACTGTAATTTCTCAGCGTTTGACCTGACCGCCAGGCGTGGCAGAATAAGAGTATGAAACTGACCTACCTCGGCCATTCCTGTTTCTCCGTCGCGGCGGGCGGCAAGACCCTGTTGTTTGATCCGTTCATCACGCCGAACCCGCTGGCCGCGCACATTGACATCAACGCCATCCAGGCCGACTACATCCTGCTGTCGCACGGCCATGCCGACCACGTCGCCGACGCGGCCGCCATCGCCAAGCGCACCGGCGCCACGGTGATCGCGCCGTTTGAAGTCGGCAATTGGGTCGCCAGGCAAGGTGTCGACAAGGTGCAACACATGAACCACGGCGGTAAAATCCACCTCGATTTCGGCACGGTCAAACTCACCAATGCCATTCATTCCAGCTCACTGCCCGACGGCTCCTATGGCGGCAATCCGGCCGGATTCCTGGTCACCGCCAATGGCGAAAGTTTCTATTACTCCGGCGACACCGCGCTGACCTGCGACATGAAACTGATCGGTGACAGCACCCAGTTGAAGTTCGCCGTGTTGCCGGTTGGCGACAATTTCACCATGGGTTACGAGGACGCGCTGATCGCCGCCGATTTCGTCAAATGCGACCAGGTTGTCGGGGTCCACTACGACACCTTCCCGCCGATCAAGATCGACCATGACAAGGCCATCAAGTTCTTCCACCAGGCCGGCAAAACCCTGCACCTGCCGAAAATCGGCGACAGCCTGAACTTCTAATAAACAAGGCGCCAACCATGAAACTGCTCGTTGTCGAGGATGACAAGAAAATCGGCTCCTTCATTGCCAAGGGCTTCAAGGAAAACGGCTTCGTCGTCGACCTCGCCGTTAGCGGCACCGACGGCCTGCATCTGGCCACCACTTCGCAATACGACGCCGCCATCCTCGACATCATGCTGCCGGGCATGGACGGCATCGCCCTGCTGGAAAACCTGCGCGCCAAGCGCATCACCATGCCGGTGCTGATTCTCAGCGCCAAGCACACCGTCGACGACCGCGTGCGCGGTCTGCAGGCGGGCGGCGACGATTACCTGACCAAGCCTTTTTCCTTTACCGAATTGTTAGCGAGAATTCAGGCCCTGCTGCGCCGCTCGGCGGTGATCCCGGATTCGCAGACGCTAACGGTGAGCGACCTGCAACTCGACCTGCTCAAGCGCGAGGTCACCCGCGACGGCCAGCACATCCCGCTGCAAAGCAAGGAATTCGCCCTGCTGGAATACTTGATGCGCAACCCGGAACGCATCGTCACCAAGACCGCCATCCTGGAAAACGTCTACGACTACAACTTCGACCCGCAAACCAACGTGGTCGACGTGCTGGTCTGCCGCTTGCGCAACAAAATCGAGAAAGACTTCCCCAACAAGCAGACCCACATCCAAACCATCCGCGGCATGGGCTATGTCCTTAAAAGCGCACAATAAACTCGGCCTCGGCCTCAGCCTGCGTCTTTCGCTCTGGTACGGCATCTTCATTGCCGTTGTGCTGCTCATCGTTAGCGGCGTCACCTACCTTTCGATGAGCCGTTTCATCCAGGAGCGCGAGGTCGACTACCTCAAGGCGCGCGCCGCCGAATACCAAAACTGGCTCATCCAGGGCGGCCTGCCCGCGTTGCAGGCCCGCTTCAACGACCTGCAAACCAAGGAAAAGGACGGCTTTTTCCTGCGCATCATCGACCAGAAAACCGAT
Organism: Verrucomicrobiales bacterium; assembly: GCA_031256975.1. GTDB lineage: Bacteria > Verrucomicrobiota > Verrucomicrobiia > Methylacidiphilales > JAAUTS01 > JAIRPN01. Next base: position 259,269 of record JAIRPN010000015.1, read on the forward strand.
TTTCAATACATCTACTTCAGCAACATCCCGAAAAATTTCGCCATGCTGACGCAGGAGCAAATCCGCAAGATTCCCACCACTCCGCAAATCCTCACCTTCACCATCCGCCCCGACATCACCCGCAGCCAGTGGACACTCTACACGCTCAAGGTGAACGACCATATCGTCCTGCAAGCCGGTAAAAATTCCAACGAAGCCGCCCTCGTCCTCGACCAGCTCAAAGCCATTTTCCTCAAGATCATCCTGCCCCTGATCTTCGTCACCCTGATCGGCGGCGCGATCATCACCTACCGCACCACCCGCCCCTTGCGCGACCTCAGCGCCACCATGCAGCGTATTTTGCAGGACGGTGCTTTTGAAACCCGCGTGCCCCTGCGTCCCTCCGATCCCGAACTCGGCTCGCTGTCCGCCCTGTTCAACCGCCTGCTGGAGAAAAATTCCCGCCTGATCCAGTTGATGCGCGAGTCGATCGACAATGCGGCACACGACCTGCGCACCCCGCTTACCCGCCTGCGCAACGCGGCGGAACTGGCCTTGAGCGGCAACAAGAACGAAGCCGAATTGCGCGAGGGCCTGGCCGACTGCCTGGAGGAATCCGAACACGTGTTGAAGATGCTGGAAGTCACCATGGACGTGGCCGAGGCCAAAACCGGCAGCCTGCGCCTCGCCATTAGCGCCGTCGATCTGCACGAAGCTTGCTCCCGCGTGATTGAGCTGTACGAAATCATCGCCGAGGAAAAAGATATCCGCCTCGTCATTAGCGGTGAGAAAAATATCAAAGTTCACGCCGACGCCGTCCGTCTCAACCAGGTCATTGCCAACCTGCTCGACAACTCCATCAAGTACAGCCCCGCCAACACCACCATCACGCTAACGGTGAGCCGCGACGAAAAATCCGGCAGCCTCGCCATTAGCGACCAGGGCTTCGGCATCTCCGAGCAGGACCTGCCGCGCATCTGGGACCGCATGTTCCGCGCCGACAACAGCCGCAGCCAGCGCGGCTCCGGCCTCGGCCTGAGCCTGGTGCAGGCCATCGTCCAGGCCCACAACGGCAGCATTGGTGTCACCAGCAAACTCAACGAGGGTTCCACATTTACTTTGAAATTGCCGCTGGCATCCTAGAATTATTGCCATGGGAAAAGTCTGTTTTTTAGGTGAAGCCATTCACGGGGTCGCCGAATTCACAACCTATAAACATGACTGGTTAAGAAATCAACGTCCCGAGGAATGGATCATTGTATTTGAAGCGGATCACATCGGCATGCTCAATTCAGTCGCTAATGACGAACCAGCGTATCAAATCTTACAAAATTTTCCCAAAGTACACCGTACTCAGGAAATGCTGATGTTATTGGAATATCTGATCGAAAAGAAAATTCCCTACTATGGAGCCGATGTTGTGACTAGGAACAAAATCGCAAAATTTCACGGAGATATGCTTGTGCCGCGACAAATTCAAGCAGAGCAAGAAGGCTTATTTTATTCACAGGCTGACCCCTTTACCTTGCGGGATTCTTATATGGCAAAAGTCATCGCCAATGTGGCAAGCAATCATCCGCATAAAAATATCGCCGGATTTTTTCATAACGGCCACATCAAAAAACATGGGAGCAAAGAAATAGGCAAATTCAAACTTCGCGATACGGCTGAAGTCCTTTTTGCAGACCATCAAATTCCAAGTTACAGCACTGGTTTATTCGCCGCACAGGGAAACATGCTACATAATATTTTCACGCCTCGTAATTTTAACAACATAGCGGATACTGAAGTCATTGAATCGCTGGCCAAACCGGATTCCTCCCCGCTAATCATCAAAGACAAGGAAACGATGGGCAATCTCGCGGCCTATCATCACGCTTTTGAAAAAGAAAATTTACCCGTCGCATGGCAATATGACGAATGCGTGATCTTTCACACGGCAACCACACCCACACTGGTTAAAGAAGCTCTTTGAAGGATTTACTTTGAAACTGCCGCTGGCATGAACTCTCTTTGACAACTAACAATTCATTTGCTTCTATACGGATATGAAAAGACACCCTTTAATTTTAATATGTCTTGTTGTTGCTATTTGTTTTTCGGGCTGCAAAAATGAAAAAGACAATGCCATCAAATGGGAATATAAAACAGTTACGTGGAGTCAACTTTACAGGCCACTTATGCTTGGGATGGAACAAAATGGTGAAGCTAAATTTTTCAGCGATCCAGAAAAAAGCAGTTGGATGATCGACATGAGAAACGGACTCGCCCTGATGGAAAAGGACGAAAAAGAAAATTATTTTGTAAAAAAATTGGATGAACTTGGAAATGATGGATGGGAGTTGGCCGCCACAATCGGCAACGAACGACCCACTTATATCTTCAAAAGAATTAAAAAATAATTTGCCTATGAAAGAAGTCACTGTCTTCGCCACAATCACAGCCAAAAAAGAAGCCGTCGCGCAAGTGCTTGCGGAACTCCAGATCCTGGTTCCCGCCGTGCAACAGGAACCGGGCTGCATCGCCTACAAACTGCACCAGAATGTCCGGCAACCGGAGTTGTTTCACTTTTACGAAATCTGGGGCAGCCAGGAGTTGCTCGACCAGCATGCGATCGCGCCGGCCTTGACCGCATTCAAGCAAAAGACCGCCGGGTTGCTGACGGGTCTGGACGTGTTCGTGGCCAAACCGGTTTGAACCGATGAGTGGGGTTTTATTTGAACGGGTTGGGGGTCGCAAGGGACTGTTGCGCCTGCTGCGTCATTTTTACGCCGACGTACGCCAGCACGCCGTGATCGGGCCGATTTTCCTGGCGAAGATCCACGACTGGCCCGCGCATCTGGAAAAAATCGCCGATTTCTGGTCGGGCCTAACCGGCGGTCCCGCCGAATACGGCGGCGGAATGGCAGCCCGGCATGTTCCGCTCGGCCTGGAGGAACAACATTTTCAGGCCTGGCTCACGCTGTGGCAGCACAATTGCCGCGCGCAGCTGGGCGCGGAGGAAGCCGAGGAAATGATCGCGCTGGCCAACAACATCGGTGACCGTCTGCGGGGCATCGTGGCCCGCGCGCGGTTGCTGCAATAAGCAGCCGCTAATCACGAGGCGGGCAAGACCGGCTTGAGCTTGGCGAGCGGAATCCAGCCTTTTTGTCCGGCCGGGTTTTTGACATACACGAACTCGTTGTAATGCTTCAACGGCTTGACCAGGTCGCCTTCCTTCAGGCTGGCAACATCGCCCGCGTCGGCAAACGGCGAAACTTTCAGCGGCGTGCCCTCGCCCATCACCACTTGCTGGTCGAGTTGCTGGGTTTGCACCATCATGCCACCACCCGCCAACAGCAACACCAGCACGCTAACCGCGACCATGCCGTGGAACAGGCGGGTCGGGCATTTTTCGTGCTCGCCGAAATTCAGCCAGGCGCCGCGCAAAAAAACGCCCAGCATGGCCGCCAACAGCGAGGCGAACCCAATCCAGGCCCAGGTGTTTAAGCCAAACGCGACAAAGGGTTTCTGCCATACCGGGACCACGGGTTCCGGCAGGCCGCGCGACTGGCGCAGCACGGCGAGGTTGGCGGCAACATCGGCCGCGTTCGGCTCCAGCAGCAACGCGCGCTGGTATTCCAGTACCGCCTTGCCGATCTCGCCTTTCAGGTAATAGGCATTGCCGAGGTTGTAAAACACCGAGGCCGACAGGCTGCCGTCCTGCAGCAGGTTTTCATAAATGCGGATGGCGTCGTCGTATTTCTTCGCCGCGTAGGCCTGGTTGGCCGCGTCAAAATCGCTGGTGCCGGGTTTGCCCGCCATCAGCGGCGCCGACGCCAACAGTAAAAGAGCAAGAATTAATCCTCCCTGACGCAGCTTCGACTTCAAATTTTTCATGCTTTTGCCTCCAATTGCCTGAGTTGTTCGGTTATGCGCTGTCTTAAATCAAACATTTCATCGCGGCTGAAACGGCGGCCCGCATAGGTGACGGCATCCGCTGTCTCAAACAGGGCCACGATCGGCTCACCGTTGGCGCCCAGTCTGGCACGCACATCGGCGGTGGTGATGCTCTCGGCGCGAACTTTCCACAGACCGGCGAGCCGTTCACGCAACGCACGGCTGGCAGCCTCGGCAAAGGCGGCGGAATCCTCGTTGGCCAGTGCGGAATCAAGCGCCTGCAAGGAATGCACGATGTTGCGGCCCATGCGCTTGTTTTGCTGGTAATCGGTATTCAGCACCTGTTTGCGGTAACGGCGCAGCAGGAAAAACCCGGCCAGGCCGATCAACAGCGAACCGCTGTTAGCGACCCAGTACCAGGCCCTGCCGGTCACCGGCAACAGGTTGGCGCGCAGGGCGCCTTCTTCCAGGCGGATGGGCGCCAGCACCGGGCCGTTGTTTTCCGGTGCGGGGTGAACGGGAGTCTGCTGCGCCAAGGATTTGTCCTGCTCGGCGGGCAATATCGCCACCCTGGGCAATTCCGGATGCAGGGTCACATATTGCACCGCCTGCGGATCGAAGTAGGAAAATTCAAGCGCGGGCAGGCTGTTTAATTGCCCGTCCTGCGGAATCAAGGCTTGGGTGAAAGTCTTGGCTCCCTCGATTCCGGTGCTGTCCGACGGCTCGAAATGATTGCTCGCGGGATACACTTTCCAGCCTTTGCTGTCGGCAAAGGCCGGCGCGCTGATGCGGTCAAAATTGCCGCTGCCCTGGATTTCCAGCTTCATCGTCAACGGGTCGCCGACATGCACCTGCAGCGGGTCGGCGGAAAGCTTGGCGCTGAACCTGCCAATCGCCCCGGCGAATGAGGTCGGCCGGCCTTCCTCGGGCAGGGCCAGCACGCCAACCGTGTGGTTCCTGCTGTTGACGGTAACGGATTTTTCCACGCGGCGGCGGAAAAATCCGCGGAAGAAGGGATCATTGAACGGGTCGTTATTGTCACCGTCCTGGCCGCTGTCGCTCTCGACCACGTAAATTGACAAGGGCCATTGCGCGTTGAGGTCGAACTGCCCTTCCTTGATTGCTGTTAGCGACACGGCGGCGCTAACCACGATATACGGGACGCCGTCGACGACCTGTTCGCTTTGCCTGATCTGGTTCGGCTTGAGCGTCGAGCTGGCGAAGGAATCGTTCTTGATCGACGGCATGCCGACCTGGTTGATCTGCAAATTGGAATTGCGATTGATGTAAAAACTGATGGTCACCGGCACCACCTGGCCGACGTACATTTTGTCCGGCACACCGGTGATGCGGCCAAAGATTGATTTGTTTTTCTCGATGTCGGCGGGAACCGTGGCCGACGATGGCGCAGAGGAACCCGTGCCACCCGCCTGGGCGGGCGAAGCGGCGCTGTTGTCCTTCAATACCTTCAGGGTTAGCGGCTGGGTTTGCAGGTTTTTACCATCGACCTGGCAGGAGATTGGCGGAATGGTGAAACTGCCTTCCTTGGTCGGCACCACGCGGTAGATCAAGGTCACGTTCGACGACATGCTGCCGTTGACCCAGGAGAACTGGCTGCTTTGCCCGGCATTTTCAAACTCCAATCCGTCGACCTGCGGCAGGGCGGGATTGGCGGAACGGGAACCATTGATAACCAGTTTCAACACCGCGGACTGCCCCAGGCTGATGGCGTCCGGTGACAAATTGGCCTGCACGTTGGCGTCAGCCGCCAGCGCGGCCAGCGGCGCAAGGCCCAGCAACATCACGGTTAGCGTCTTGAACAGATTCCTCTTCATGTCACCAATCCTTCTTGTTGTCTTTTTGTGAACCGGATTGATTTTGGTAATTCGGCATCGACATATTATACGGACGTTCCTCGCCTTTTAAAGAATCCAATGCGGCCTGCGCCTGTTCCTTGCTCATGCCGCCGGGCTGTTGATCCGGGCCGCCTTGCTGCTGTTGCCGGTTGCCGGAATTCTGCTGATCCTTCTGATCTTTGCCCGGTTGCGGTTTGCCATTAGCGTCCTGCTTTTGCGGTTGGTTCTGGTCCTGCTGTCCCTTGCCTTGCTGGTTTTGTTTATCCTGCTTGTTTTGCGAATTGTTTTGGTTTTGCTGCTGGTTCTGTTGCGACTGGTTGTTCTTGTCGCCGGAGTTCTGCTGCTGTTGGTTCTGGTCTTGGTTTTGCTGTTGCTTGTCCTTGTCCGACTGGTTTTTATCCTGTTGGCTTTGGTTCTGCTGCTGTTGCTGATCCTTTTGATCTTTCTGGTCCTGTTTGTCTTTGTCCTTGTCCTGGTTCTGCTGGGGCGGCGGCAGTTCATTCAGGCGTTTCTGCACAAACTCCATGTTGTATTTGGCGTCCTGGTCCTTCTCATTGAGCTTCAATGCGCCCTGGTAGGCCTGCACCGATTGTTGCCAGAGTTTCCGCGTGGCGTCGGGATCGCTCTTTTCCGTGGTCTCGCCGCGACGGTACAAGCTGTTGCCGTAATTGTAATAGGCCTGGTTTTGTAATTTCAGGTCATCCGCGCTCAGGGCTTTTTGCAAGGCCTCGGAAGCCAGTTGGTAATGGCCAAGTTTGTAGTTGGCAGTGCCGTAGTCGTAATTCAAAACAGGATCGTCGGGATGCTTGGCCAGTTTGGTTTTGTATTTTTCCACCAGTTTTGCGAATTCCTGCCGGTCCTTGGCGTTCGGCGCGCTGTTGGCACGGGCGGCCCAAGGCAGGCCAAACATCATCAGCAACATCGCGGTTAGCGCCGCGGCGGATACGGATTTTTTACGGGCAAACCACTGGGTCTTGCGTTCGCGGGTCAGGAACTCCGCCGCCAACAGCAACATTCCCGCCGCCAACGGCCAGCCGAAGCGCTCCAGCGGAATCTTTTCCATGCGGCTGCTCAGCTCCTGCTTGGGAATAATCTGGATCTTGTCGTTGTAAATTTTTTCCACGCCACCGCCGGTGGAACTTTGCAGGGCGTAGGAGCCCCCGGTGAGCTCGGCGATTTTTTTCAACATGGTTTCATCCAGCCGTGATTTCACAATCTGGCCCTTCTCATCCTTGAGGAAATCCACGCCGCCGCTTTCGTTCGGCACCGGAATCAGGTCGCCGGTCGGAGTGCCGATGCCGACAGTGTAAATCACAATACCCTGCGAAGCCGCACGCTTGGCCTCGGCCAGCGCCGAACCCTCCAAGTCCTCGCCATCGGTCAGCAAAATCATGATTTTTTTGCTGCCCTGCGCCTTGCCCAGCAAATCCTCGCCCGCCCGCATCGCCGTGGCAAGGTCGGTGCCCGGCACCGGCATCATGTCCGGCGACAAGGTGTCCAGCGATTGCAAAAACATGTCGTAATCCAGGGTCGGCGGGCACATCACGTAGGCGGAACCGGCAAAGGGAATCAGTGCCAGGCGGTCGCCATCGGCCATGTCCACCAGGTCGCGCACCGCCAGCTTGGCGCGTTCCAGGCGGCTCGGCTTCACGTCCTGCGTCAGCATGCTGCGCGACACGTCGATCGCCACCACGATATCAATGCCCTTGCGTTTCACCTCCTGCCAACGATAACCGACCTGCGGCCGTGCCAGCGCAATGAAAAAACACGCTAATGACAAAACAAACAAGATGCGTTTCACCAAACGGCGCAGCGGCGAAAAGTTCACCGTTAGCTCCGCCAGCAAATGCCTGGACACAAACGATTCCAGCGCCAGACGACGGCGACGGTCCGACCACCAGAAAAAAGCCGCCAACAGCAGGCACACCACCGCGCCGACGTACAACCAAAGCGGGGTCGCGAAACTCATGGCAACCTCCTGATTAGCGCCTCGGAAAACGCCACTTCCAGCAACAGCACCGCCAGTGCCGGAAGAATCGCCCAGTGGAACAGCTCGCGGTAGTTCTCAAATTTCTTGGTCACATGCACCGTGGTCTCCATCTGGTTGATCTCCGCGTAAATGCCCTTCAACGAATCGGTGTCGGTGGCGCGGTAATATTTACCACCGGTTTCCTGCGCGATTTTTTGCAAGGTGTCCTCGTCAATATCCACCTGCATCGGCACGGTGACTTTGCGCCCGAACTGGTCGGTGGCGGGAATCATCGCTTCGCCACGCGTGCCCGCGCCAATAGTATAAACTTTAACGCCCATCGCCTTGGCCAATTCGGCGGCCGCCAACGGCGAAATCTTGCCCATGTTGTTGATCCCGTCGGTCAGCAAAATAATGACCTTCGACTTGCCCTTCTGGTCACGCAAATGATTGGTGCAGGTCGCCAGCGCCGAGCCGATCGCGGTGCCGTCCTCAACGCCGTCGGTGCTGATGGCATCCACCCGCTGCTCCAGCCAGTCGTGGTCCATGGTCAGTGGCGAAACCAAATACGAATACCCGGCAAAAGCCACCGCGCCGATGCGGTCATTGGGACGCTGGTCGATGAAATTTTTCACCACCGATTTCACCACCTCCACGCGACTGGTTGGCTGGCCGTTCAATTTGAAATCCAGCGCCTGCATCGAGCCGCTGATGTCGATTGCCAGCATGATGTCGATGCCGTTGGCGGAAATGTCCTGCGTCTGCTTGCCCAGTTGCGGGCGTGCCAGCGCGAAAATGAACAACGCCAGCGCCGCCAGCCGCAACAGCATGGCAAACCAGCCCGCCGCCGATTTTTTCGGCGCGCCGGTTTGCCGCGCTATCGAGGTGGAGGAAAAAAGGATCGTCGCCGCCTTGCCCCGGCGGCCCCACCACAGCGCCAGCAACGGCAGCGCCAGCAACAGCCAGAGAAAGCCGGGATACATGAAACGGAAGGAAGTCATGCGCCCTCTCTCCCGATGGCACCCGCGCGAAACCGCGAAGGCGCGAAGAAACCGTTGCCAGGAGAAAGGGAAAAACTCCGGACAACGGTTTTTTTAATCTTCGCGCCTTCGCGGCTTCGCCTGAAAATCATTTGCGGAATCATGACGCCACCTCCTGCGCTTGCACGGGTTTGGCTTCGTCATTAGCGTCCGTTTTCGTACTTTCCTGCGGCTTGGTGGATTCAATAAAACGGGCGGCGCTGTCGAGCATCAGTTGCATTTGCTCGACGTTCAATTCGGAGCGGGCGAATTTCGCCATGTCGCAATAACCCAGAAAATCATTCAACTGCGGCAAATGCGGTTCAAGTTCGCCGTTGGCGTTTTGCGTCGCGCTGCGGATAAATTCTTCCGTCGTCTGGTGCGTGCTCGGCACACGGAAGCGCCGTTCCAGGTAACCGCGCACGATGTCGGAAACTTCGCCGGAAAACGCGCGGGCGTTGCCTTCCACGATCAGCGTGCGGCATTGCCGCAGGCGCTCCATGACGATTTGATAAAGCGTGCGGACGGGTTTGCGTGATTTGAAGTAACGAATCAGCCACCAGACCAGGCCGCTAACGACCACCAGCACGGCGATGGCGATTAGCGTCCACCAGACATACTTCAGGTAATCCGGCACCCAGATTCCGCGGACATCGTGGATGTCCCCCTCCGCCGGCGCGAAGCTCGGCGGAGGAGGCTCTGGGTGGGGTGGGGTTTGGGAAAACACAGTTACACCCGGGAACACGAGCGCGAGCAGAATCGAAGCGAAAAGGGAGGAAAACTTCTTCATCTCCTCACTCTCCTTTCCCGGGTGTAAAAGAATTGGCGCAACACCGGCAGATACGGTTGGTCGGTGCTCAGTTCAAGCAGGTCGACGGCGTTGCTGTTGAAGGTGCGGCGCAACTCGGCGGCACGCTTGGTGGAAAATTCCTCGAAATTTTTTCTGACCCGCGCGCTGGTGGTGTCGATCTCGACCAGTTCGCCGGTCTCGGCGTCTTCCAAGGTCAGGCGGCCAACGGCAGGCAATTTGCTTTCACAAGGATCGGAAACGCTAACGGCGACCAGATCGTGGCGGCGGTTCACCGAATTCAAAGTCGTCTTTAGCGTCTGCAATTCGGCGGAAAAATCGCCGTTCAGGCAAAAATCGGAAATCAGGAAAATCACCGCGCGGCGTTTTTGCGTGCGGCGGATATTCTCCAGCGCCAGCTTGATGTTGGTGCCGCGGCCCTGCGGTTCACGGAACAAAATCTCACGGATCACGCGCAGCACATGGAAACGGCCCTTGTTCGGCGGGATGTACAATTCAACCTGGTCGCTAAACAGCAGCAGGCCGACGTTGTCGCGGTTCTTGATGGCGCTAAAGGCCAGCACGCTGGCGAGTTCGGCAGCGCGTTCGCGCTTGCTGTCGTCACCGGAACCGAAGTTGCCGGAGGCGCTGACGTCGATCGCCAGCAAAATGGTCAACTCGCGGTCTTCGCGGTATTTTTTGATGAAGGGGCGGCCCTGGCGTGCGGTGACTTTCCAGTCGATCGAGCGCACGTCGTCGCCGGGCACGTACTCGCGCACTTCGTCGAAATCAATGCCCGAGCCGCGGAACACCGAATGATACTGGCCGGCCAGCGCCTCGTTCACCAAACGGTTGGTTCGGATCTCGATCGCGCGGACCTTTTTCAGCATCTCACTGATGGTGGTGGGGCGGCTCATGGACTCAATTGCAAATTTTGAATTACTAATTATTAATTAATGGTTAGGGAACCGGCACCGCGTCCAGGATTTTCTGGATGATGTGCTCGCTGGTCAGGCCTTCGGCCTCGGCTTCGTAGGTTACCGACACACGGTGACGCAGCACGTCGGGCGCGATGGACTTGATGTCCTGCGGGGTGACGTAGCCGCGACCGTTCAAAAAGGCCAGTGCGCGGCTCGCCAGCGTGAGGCTGATCGAAGCGCGTGGCGAGGCCGCGTACCGGATGTAGGGTTGGAGGTCTAATTTGTATTTGGCGGGTTCACGGGTGGCGTGAATGATGCTGACGATGTAGTCCTTGACCTTGTCGTCGATGTAAATGGTGTTCACCACCTGGCGCGATTTGATGATGTCGTCGACGCTGAGCATGGCATTGGCCTGCGGCTTGGCATCGGTGGTGCCCATCAGGTCAATAATCACGCGCTCTTCGGCGGGCGTCGGGTAGGTGACGACCACCTTGAGCATGAAGCGGTCGACCTGTGCCTCGGGCAGCGAGTAAGTGCCTTCCTGTTCGATCGGATTTTGTGTCGCCAATACCAGGAACGGTTCCGGCAACGGGTGGGTGGTGTCGCCGATGGTGACCTGGTGTTCCTGCATCGCCTCGAGCAACGCGCTCTGCACCTTGGCGGGGGCGCGGTTGATTTCGTCGGCGAGGATCAGGTTGGCGAACACCGGACCGTGCTTGATGGCAAAATTCAGGTCGCGCGGGTTGTAAATTTCGGTGCCGATGATGTCGGCGGGCAGCATGTCCGGGGTAAACTGGATGCGCTTGAAGGAAAGCTGGATGGTCGAGGCGAGCGTCTTGAGCGCCAGAGTTTTCGCCAGACCGGGCACCCCTTCGAGCAGGACATGGCCGTTAGCGAGCAAACCGACCAACAATCGCTCGATCAAATTGTTCTGGCCGATGATGACCCGGCCAATCTCGCGTTGCACCGGCTGGACCCATGCCGAGGCTTGTTGCACGGCTTGGTTGATGGTTTGGATAGAGGCATGTTGCGACGGCGACGGGATCGCCGGAGGTGTCATATTGGTGCTGCTCATGTTGGAACTATGCCATAAGAGGCTAACCTCAACATTTCCATATAATTACAAATTGGTAATAATCGCCATTTCAACGCAAAAAACCGCTAACGGCGGGCAAACTTTTCAGGTTGAATTTCCGACCCAAAAGTCATTTATTGAGAATATGTCTCAATAAATATGAACACTCAATCCATCTCCATCTATTACGCAACCGAAAGCGGCAATGCCGAGTCATTGGCGGGCCGTACCAGTGAAAAATTAAAACGGCTCGGTCACGAGGTGACCGTCCGCAATGTCAGCGATATTTCCGCGGATTCGCTCGCCAATGGCGGCAAGGTGATTTTCTTGGTCTCAACCTGGGGCGATGGCGAACCCCCTTATGCCGCCGAGGATTTCGCCAAGGAGGTGTATGCCGGCAACCTCGACCTGGCAAATTTGTCCTTCACCGTGCTGGCGCTTGGTGACACCGCCTATGAGGATTTTTGCGGCTTCGGCCGGAAACTGGAAGAAGCCCTGCTGCGTCAGGGAGGAAAACCGTTTCTGCCGCGCAGGGACCTCGACCTCGATTTCGACGCCGAGTTTGAAAAATGGAGCGAGACGCTAAGCGCCGCGTTATAACTTCGGCACGGCCTTCGATTCAATCCCGGCTTTTTTCAGCCTGGCAATATCACCATTAGCGTCCTGCGGCGTGTCGTAAATCCCGCTATGCACCCGGTAAACCGCAGTGTAATGGATGATGTCGGTGTCCACCTGTGAGTTGCCGGTGACTTTTTTCACTTCGGCGGCGCGGGTGCGGGCCTCCTTGTAGTTGGCGAAGAAACCTGCTTCGATGGTGTAAACCGTTCCTTTGCCCGTGGAGGCGCAGCCGCTAACCGCAAGCAGCAGCGACGCCAGCAAGCCGAAGAGCAGCAATTTGGTTTTCATTTTTTGCCGTAAACTTTTTCAGGGTCGAACAGTTTCTCGGTTTCCCTGAAAATCAATGCCATTCCGGTCTTGGCCTTTTCGCCAACCGGCACTTCGCGGTAGAAGCAGGAACGGAAGCCGGTGTGGCAGGCGCCGCCGAAACCCTGCTGGGTCACGCGCATCCACAGCGCGTCTTGGTCGCAGTCGATGCGCAGCTCGCGAACTTTTTGCACGTTGCCGCTGGTTGCGCCCTTGTGCCAGATTTCCTGGCGGCTGCGGCTCCAATACACCGCCTCGCCCAGCTCGATGGTGCGCACCAGCGAATCGCGGTTCATGTACGCCATCATCAACACTTCGCCACTGTCATAATCGGTTGTTACCACGGGAATCAACCCGTCCTTGTCGAACTTCGGTGCCAGCTGGGTGCTTTCCTCGAGTTGCTTCTTGTCGCCACGCTCGGCGAAAATGCTCTGCCAGTTATTCATGGCCCCATTCTATAAGCAAGCGCGCCGCTAATCACGAACTTTTTGCTGCACCAGGCGCCATTTTGCCCTAATATTGAAACCGCTTATGAAGACGACTAACCATTTAATACTTGTTATCGCCTGCTCGCTCACGCTGGGCGCCGGCATTGCCTTCGCCCAGGACAGCGCCGCCAATGACGAACTCGTCCGCCTGCGCGCCGAACTCGAGGCCGCCAAGCGCGACAATGCCCAGCTCGCCGACGCCAATAAAAAGGCCCGGCAACAAATTACCGACCTGAACAAGGAAGTCGCCTCGTTAAAAGGCGCGCCGGAAAAAGTCGCCGCTAATGACGAAGCCGCCGAAAAACTCAAGAATCCATGGAAAATGGAAGTCAACGCCGGCGGCAACTATGCCACCGGTAATACCAATTCCTATCGCGGCAACCTCGGTTTCAAGGCAGTACGGGAAACCGCCATCGACCAGCTGACCCTCAACCTTGCGGGCGAATATGGCAAGACCAGCGACACCCTCGACGCCGAACGCCTGCTGGCCGAGGCCAATTACCGCCATAACATCGAGGACGACCTGTACTGGCTCGCCAACACCAGTTTCCTGCACGACGGCGTCAGCGGCCTGGATTTCCGCAACACCATCGGTCCCGGCTTGGGTTATTATTTCATCAAGAACAACACCATCACGCTATTGCTGGAAGGCGGCCCGGCTTATGTCTGGGAGCGCAACGAAGGCGAGCCGAGCACCAGCAGTGTCCGTGGCCGTGTCGCGCAGGAATTCGACTGGAAATTCACCCCGAACGCCAAACTGTTCGAACGCTGGGAATTCCTCGATAACCTGCAAAACGTGCAGGACTGGGTCACCACCCTGGAAGGCGGCATCGAAACCTCGATCACCAAAACCATCAGCCTGCGCCTGAGCGGCCGCTACCAGTACGACAACGATCCCGCCGTCGACCGCAAAAAAGGCGATTTCACCGCCCTCGGCGCCTTGGTATACAAGTTTGAGTAAAATCTGACGCTAACGGTAACACCTCACCGTTAGCGTACCTTTTTAACGTTGAGCTTTTGCCCGTCGGGCTTTAGCCTTTCTGCTGCTTTATGCCACAGGATGTTCACGTTTACGATACCATGACCCGCAGTGTGAAAGCCGTCCAGCCCTTGGACGGCAAAACGGTGCGTTTTTACTGTTGCGGGCCGACGGTTTACGGGCCCGCGCATATCGGCAATTTTCGCACTTTCGTGTCGCAGGACATTTTGCGTCGCACTTTGGAGCTGGCGGGCTGGGAAACCAAGCACGTCCGCAATGTCACCGACGTGGATGACAAAACCATCCGGCAGTCACAAACGCAGGGCAAGACGCTGAAAGAATTCACCGACTACTGGCTGAAGTTGTTCCGCGACGACTGCGCGGCGTTGAATTTGCTGCCGCCGCATGTCGAGCCGAGCGCGGTGGAGCATATTCCGCAACAGGTCAATTTGATCGAGACGCTGATGGCGAAACAGCACGCTTACCGCACGGACGACGGCTCGGTGTATTTCCGCATCGACTCGTTCCCCGAGTACGGCCGCCTGTCGCGCGTGAAGGAACGCGAACTGGCGCCCGGCACCAACAGCGGCGGCAAGGCCAATTTGTCCGATGAATACGAACGCGAGTCGCTGGCCGATTTCGCGTTGTGGAAGGCGCGCAAACCCGAGGACGGCGCCAACGTCTGGTGCGCGCCGTGGGGCGAGGGCCGTCCGGGCTGGCATCTGGAATGCAGTTGCATGAGCATGCAGTATCTCGGCGAGTCGTTTGACTTGCACGGCGGCGGCGTGGATTTGATTTTCCCGCACCACGAAAATGAAATCGCCCAGAGCGAGGCGGCGACCGGCAAGGTTTTCGCCAAACATTGGTTCCATACCACGCACCTGTTGGTGGAGAATCGCAAGATGAGCAAGAGCGACGGCAATTTGTTCACCTTGCAGGATCTCAAGGACAAGGGCTTCACGCCGATGGAAGTGCGCTATGTCTTGCTGGCGGGCAAATACAGCCAGCCGTTGAACTTCACCATCGACTCGCTAAACGCCGCGCGCGCCGCGTTGAAGAAGCTCGCCAAGGCCGCTTCGTCATTAGCGCCCAAGGAAATCACCTTTGAACAACTCAAGCAACAAACGCTAACGGCGGATAATCCGTTCCATGCCGCGTGGGAAGCCTTGAAGAACGACCTCAACGTCAGCGAGGCGCTCGGCCAGACTTTTGTCGCCTTGAAAGATACCGACAAGTTCAGTGACAAAACCGCCGCATGGCTTGGTTTCCAGCGTATCATCCAGGCGCTCGGCCTCATTTTGCCGGACGCCAACGATGAAGTGACTGCGGATGTCCCCGCCGAAGTACGTGAAGTCGCCGCCAAACGCTGGGAAGCGAAAAAAGCCAGGGATTGGAAACTGGCCGACGAATGCCGCGCCAAGCTCAGCGAACTCGGCTGGGCCATGCAGGACGCCAAGGACGATTACAAGTTGACGAAATTGAATTAGTGGCAATTTTTACAGGGAGATCACGGAGAACATGGAGGTTAACGGTGGAGAATTTTAAATTTCTTCGTGAACTCCATGATCTTCCTGTAAAAAATGTTTTATTAACAACCCATGATTATGCCCGCTGCCAATAATGAATTCGCGCCGGTGATCAAACGCCTGCAGGAAACCCTGATCGAATATTTGAACGAGGGCAAAAGCCTGGGCATCAAGTTCGATCGCACCGAGGTGGTTGCCGCGATTGATCGCGCCATCGCCAAATTGAATGGCGCCAACGACGAAGCCAAGCGCGAGACACCGAAGGAATTCTTCCTCGATGGTGTCACCGAGTTGCTGCTCGAGGAGCGCGAGGGCGTGTTCGAGAAGCAAAAGGACGGGAACGGCGAGGAAAAATATCTCGCGGTTAGCGTCGCCGTCTGGGCGCAATGCCTTGGCGAGTTGCGCAAAATCACTCATTCCTGAGTCGTGAAATCCACCCAACAATTCAACGCCGCCGTCGGTTACTACCAGCTCGGCATGTACGAGGAGGCCTGGCAGGAGTTGAAAGGCCTGCCCGCCGGCGAGGAATTGCGCACCGAAGTGCTGGGTTTGAAAATCTCGGTGCTGATGCAGTTGAAGCATTGGGAACAGGCGGTTTCGCAAAGCACCGAACTGTTGAAAATCAGCCCGGGCGAAAAGGCCGCCTATATCGACATCGCCTATTGCCTGCATGAACTCGGTCGCACCGAACAGGCCCGTGAATTTTTACTCGGCGCGGTGAACCTGCTGCGCGACAACGCCACTTTCCATTACAACATGGCCTGTTACGAGGCCCGGCTCGGCAATCTCGAATCGGCGCGCGGTTATCTGCAGCATGCCTGCAAAATGGACGGGCATTTCAAGGAATTCTCCAAAACCGACCCCGATTTGAAACCCTTACGCAAGAAGAAAGGCAAATCATGAAGACAGTGGTGCAACGCGTTTCCAGGGCCGAGGTGCGCATCAACGGTGAACCCGCGCGCAGCATTGGCGCCGGACTGGTCATTTTGCTCGGCGTGGAACCGGCCGACACGGATGCCGATGCCGCCTGGTTGCTGGATAAAATTCTCAAACTGCGACTGTTCGATGATAACGAGGGATTCATGGACTTGTCACTCGGCGACATCGACGGCGAATTGCTGGTCGTCAGCCAGTTCACCCTGTTCGCCAGTACCAAGAAAGGCACCAAGCCTTCTTTCCACCGCGCCGCCAAACCGGAAATCGCCGTGCCGCTTTATGAATTGTTCGTGCGGCTGGCGCGCAACAGCATCGGGCCGGACAAGGTAAAAACCGGAACTTTTGGCGCGATGATGTCAGTTGAGCTGGTCAACGACGGGCCAGTGACGCTGATTCTGGATTCCAAGAACAAAGAATAGCTTCATTCACCGCGGAGACGCAGAGAACGCGGAGATCTTTTTGGTTCACGATTCTGCGTTAGCCGTATCTTGCCCAAATAAAACTCAGCGTTCTCTGCGCCTCTGCGGTGAATTTAATCCACGATGCTAACCTGCGTGCCGATGCCTATTTCGCCGAACAATTCCTTGGCCTTGTCGTAAGGCATGCGGATGCAGCCATGCGAGGCCGGATAACCCGGCAACAATCCCGCGTGCATGCCGATCGGGCTGAAATTCAAGCGCATGAAAAACGGCATTTCCGCGTCCTTGTAAATCGAGGAAATCCATTGCTCGTGCTTGTCGGTGATCACGTACTGCCCCTTCGGTGTGTCGAAGCCCTTGGCGCCGGTGGAAACAGGCGATTTCATGTAAATCTCGCCTTCCTTGTAAATCACCGCGCGCTGCCTGGAGATGGAAATCTCGATTTTGAATTTCTGCCCGCCGTTAGCGCCGAGCAAATACTGGATCACCGGCGTGCGCTTGTTGGTGGCGGCAATGTACACCGCGCGGGTTTCGGTTTCCACGGTCCCGGCGGTTTTCCTGGCACCGTGCTTGACCAGCAACTTGACCATGTCGAGGTTGCCCTGCCCGGCGGCGATCATCAGCGGCGTCACTCCTTTTTCCTTCCGCAAATAAAATTCCACGGTGCCGTCGCCAACCGTGTTGACAAAGGCATTGCCGGCCGGGGTATTGGCCAGGGTGTTGGGATCGGCACCCGATTCAAGCAAGCGACTCACCAGTTCCAGGTTCCCGGTCGCCACCGCCCAGACCAAAAACGGCTGGCCCTGAATTCCCTCGGGACCGGGCTTGGCGCCGGCCTTCAGCAATGCGTTGACGGTCGCAATGTTCGGCGCGATGCCGAGCGGTGTCCTGCCCTCCTTGTCAGCGAGATTTAGCGCCGCGCCTGAACGCAACAACAATTCGGTGATCTTCGGCTGCTTGTGCCGGATTGACAAGAATAACGCGGTACGGCCTTGCCGGTCCTGCAGTTCGTCGTTAGCGCCCGCTTTCAGCAAATATTCCACCGCATCGGCCTTGCCATTGATAGTATTGGTCATCAATGCGGTCCGGCCCTGGTGGTTGGCGTGGTTCAAGTCGGCCCCGTGCCGCAGCAAAAAATCAGCCGCTTCCTTTTGTCCGGCGCCAACCGCGAGGCCGAATGCCGTCTCGCCATTGGCGTCCGCCGTGTTCACGTCGATGCCGGTTTGCAGAAACAACTGCAGGTTGTCCAGCTGCCCCTGCCGGGCGGTTTTCAGGAACTCCTCCACGGAAACCGGGATCTGCTTGCCTTGCAGGGTTTCACGCGCCACGTCAGCCTGTTTTTTGCACGAACACAGCGCAAGGCCGAGCAGCAGCACGGCAATAGTTTTCAAATGCTTCATGGACTGCGGCAATTATAACAGCCGGAAGGACCTCCGCCATTCTTCTTTTCAAAATCCAGGAACCCGCTAACACCTTTAGGATGGCCCTACGAGAAGCGAGACCCTTTCTGATCATCCTGACCATTGCCGCATTGCTGTGCGCGTTCCTGCCGCATCCGTTCTCCTGGATCACGGTGCTGCCGGTGCTGCTGTTTTTTTACGTGCTGTATTTCTTCCGCGACCCGGAACGCAGTGCCCCCGCCGATCCCGATCTCATCATCAGCGCCGCCGACGGCAAGGTGATCTTTGTCGACGAAGTCGAGGAACCTTCCTACTCGAAGCAGAAAATGAAACGGGTGGCGGTGTTCCTGTCGGTGTTCGACGTCCACGTCAACCGCATGCCCTACGCCGGCACCATCAGGAAAGTCACCCACCAGCCCGGCAAGTTCCTCGACGCCCGGGTGCCCGACATTGACATACAAAACGAGGCGATGAACTGGCTGGTCACCACCGAGCGCGGCGACATGGTCATCCGCCAGATCGCGGGGTTGATCGCCCGGCGCATCGTGGCCTGGGCCAAGGAAGGGCAGACGCTAACCACGACGGAGCGTTTCGGCATGATCCGCTTCGGCTCGCGCACCGATATCTTTTTGCCGCTGGATTGCGAACTGCTGGTCAAGCCCGGCGAGCGCGTAGTCGGCGGAAAAACCGTCGTCGCCCGCTGGCCGCAACGCTAACAGCGAACTTGGAGCGCTTCTATGAAAGAATCGGAATCGAAAGAGCCAAAAATGGTGTACCTGCTGCCGAACCTAATGACGGCCGGCAATTTGTGTTTCGGCTTTTTTGCCATCCTCAATATTTTCGAGGGCACCATCCGCCGCACCAACGAGGACGGCGACTGGATCCACTATTACCAGTTCAGCCTGTTCTGCATCCTCGGCGCCTTTGTCTGCGACATGCTCGACGGACGGATGGCCCGCCTGAGCGGGCAGGAATCGCCCTTCGGCCGCGAATTTGATTCGCTCGCCGACATTGTTTCCTTCGGCATCGCCCCGGCGTTGCTGGTGTTCAAGATCGTGTTGTTCGAATTCGAAAACCGGCTCGGCTGGCCGATTGCGTTTGTGTATCTGGCCTGCGGTGCCCTGCGCCTGGCGCGTTTCAATGTGCTGGCGGCGATGCCCGACAAGAAGGTGTTGAAGGAATTCACCGGCTTCCCGATTCCGGCCGCGGCGGGCTTGATCGCCTCGATCACCCTGCTGCTGTTGCATGTTTACCAACAGGACCGCATTATCGGCAACTGGAAATACCTGCTGGCGGCATTGATGCTGTTCCTCAGCTACATGATGTTCAGCAAGTTCCGCTACCCGAGCTTCAAGTCGCTCAACTGGCGCGCGCAAATGTCGGTGCCGAAACTGTTCCTGTTCTGCGCGGGCGTGGCGCTAACCATCATCTTCTACCGTTATTCGCTGGCGGTCCTGTTCACCGGTTACCTGTTTTACGGTTTCCTGCGGCCCTACATCTCCAAGAGCTGGCGCGAGGACCTCGGCGACGAGGAAGATGACGAATTCAAACCCAGCAGTTGAGTTTGCCTTCAGCGGTACAAATCCTGGTTGTGCTTGCGCTGTAGTTCCAACCACTCTTCTTGCTTTTTCTCCGCGGCGCTCTGCTTCTTGGCGGCATCGGCATCCGCCTGGGTCATTTGGTTGAGCTGTTCCTGGTTCTGTTCCTTGGCCTTCGGGTTGAGGAACAGTTCGATGCGGCGGAAGACGCCGTCGTCATCCTGGTAGAATTTCGGGCGGTAAACGTAATATTCCTTCGGCGTGGCTTTTGCGTCCGGCTTGGCGTCAATGGCCGGCAGGTCGGTGACGCTGGGAACAATGAATTGCTTCTTGCCATCCTCCGGTTTCAGAATCGCGGGGTCGGGGCCGGGACGGTCGATTTCACGATAGGAAGTAAAGGTATGGTCAACAGGCTGGGCGCTGACCAGTAAATCCTTGGCTTTGTCCGGCGCGGCGAAATCTTTCACGGTTAGCGGCCCGCGGATTTTGTCGGCGAGCACGAAATTCCACTCATTCGGGTCGCTGTAGCGCACGTTTTCCGGTTCCAGCGCGTTGCTGAAACGGTCGAGTTTCGAAACCCGCCAGCCGAGGTAGTCGCCGCTGCGCAGCCATTCCACGGTGGACGGCAGCCAATAACCGCCCGGCACCCAGGCCCAGCGGCCGCCGTCGGTATCGCGCCTGGTCCAGTAACCGTAATGGTCGATCATCCAGGAACCGTTGTCGGCGCCCTTCCAGGTCCAGCCGTAATCGGTGTAAATCCACTGGCCGTTGCGGTAGGGGGCCCAGCCGTCTTGTTGTTTCGGCTGGTAATCGAACTTGCGCGCGGCGTTGGCCTGCCAGGTGCCGGTGTCCTTGAGGGCGTCGATGATAAAATCAAAGTCCACTTGCGGCTGTTCCGCACGAACAAGCCCGCCAAGCATCAGGGACAGCAGCACACAAGCAACAAATCGCATCAATTCTCTTTAGCCGCTAATGGCAAAAGCGCAAGCACCGCCTCGGCTGTTCAATTAGTGTTGTTCTTGTCTGCGCCGCCGCTTAGAATGACAGCCATATGCCTGAGATTGCCAATTACGTGCTGCAGGGGGCGATGAAGATCACGCCGCTAACGGTGAAAAAATTGCTGCATGAGCTGCCTATGCTCAAGCTGGAATTCACCCAGATTCATGCGCCCAAGTTTCCCCATTTGGTTGACCAACTGACCTTTCTCGCCGACGTGGTCGAGGACTTCGCCGAGGGCGAGGCCGACGAGCTGCCCTACCGGGCCGCCGCCGAGGCCGCCTTTGCCCTATTGTACGCCCATAAGCGGGCCGACCTGATTCCGGATTTCATTCCCGACTTTGGCCGCGCGGACGATTCAGTGGTGGTGCGCTCGGTGTTGATCACCCACGAAAAACATTTTCGCGCCTACGCGGAAAAGCACCACATGAACTGGGACAAAATCACCAACGAGGCCTGACGCGCTGATTGCAAGCCTATGGAACTGTCTCCCTGGCTTCTCCGTCTGGAACGGCGTTTCGGTCACTGGGGCATTCCGCACCTGATCAAGGGGTTGGTCGTCCTCAACTGCCTGACTTTCGTGCTGCAATATTTGCAGCCCGGCTTTGAGCAAATGTTGTCGTTCGACAGCGCGGCCATCCGCGCCGGGGAAGTCTGGCGCGTGTTCACCTTCCTGTTGCAACCGGCCGTCCTCGGCAATTGGGGCATGCTCTGGTTCCTGCTCGCCATGTGGTTCCTGTGGTTCATTGGCGACGGCCTGGAGAATGCCCTCGGCCCGTTCCTGCTTAACCTTTACCTGCTGCTCGGAGTTGTCGCCGTTAGCGTCGTGGCGCTGACCCTTTATCCCTACGCGCAAATCCCGAACAGCTACATCCTGCTCTCGTTCCTGTTCGGCTTTGCCACTTTTTATCCCGACACGCCGATCCTGTTGTTTTTTGTCATCGAGGTCAAAATCAAGTATATCGCCATTTTCTTTGCGGCTTGCACGGCGCTAACCGCCATCCTGTCTCCCGTGCTGCTGCCCGTCATTCTCGCCAGCCTCACGGGATACCTGGTGTTTTTTGGCCCCTGGTATTTTCGTTATCTGCGCATGCGCCTTGATTCCCGCCGCCGCATGAAAAAATTCAAGGGCGAAGATTGAACACGACATGAAAAAAACCGGCGCGTTTTTGCTGTTTTGTTTTCTCGCCATTGGCGTCCGCGCGTTCACGCTGCCTCCCGGCTCGCAGCAACTGGTGCTCGGCATCGCTGACGACTGGCAAAGCAGCCGCATCACCTTGCAATGTTTTGAAAAACAAAACGACAATCGCTGGCTCACCGTTAGCGGCAGCATCCCGGCAAGAGGCGGTCGCGACGGCCTGGTCTGGGGCCGCGGCCTGAACCCGCTAACCGCCAATTCAATTGTTAAAAAAGAAGGCGACTGGAAAACCCCCTGCGGGGTATTCGCCATTGGCGGGGCTTACGGTTACGCTGCCAGCGTCCGGAAACACGCCAACCTGCCCTACCACCAAATTGTTCCCGGCGATCTCTGGGTTAGCGACACCTCTTCCCCGCAATACAACCAATTCGTCGCCCTCGGTCATCCCGCTGTTAGCGCCTGGGAAAAACACGAGCAGATGCGCCTGAACGACCCGTCGCACAGCCTGAAGCTGTTTATCGCCCACAATGCCACGCCCGGCATCGTGCCCGGCGACGGTAGCGCGATTTTTTTTCACATCTGGCGCGCTAACGGTGAAAAACCGACCGCAGGTTGCACTGCGATGGCGCAGGATGACTTGGCCAAATTGATCGCCTGGATTGATCCGGCGAAAAAACCGCTCTACGTTTTGCTGCCCAAAGACGTTTACCTGAAAGTCAAAGCCGCGTGGCAACTGCCCTGACATGAATTTCACCACCGACATCCTCATCATCCTGGTTTATTTCGCGCTCATCGTTAGCGTCGGTTTGTGGTTTGGTCGCGACAATCAGTCCATCGAAAACCTCTCGGTCGGCGGCCGCAAAATTCCGTGGTGGGCGGTGCTCGCGTCGCTAATAGCGGCGGAAGTCAGCGCCGCCACTTTCCTCGGCGCGCCGGGCGAGGGTTTCGCCTTGCGCAATTTCACCTACGCGCAGTTGGCCATTGGCACCATTCTCGGTCGCGTGGTGGTTAGCTACATTTTCATCAAGCCCTATTACGATTACCGGGTCATCTCGATCTACGAATTCCTGCAAATCCGTTTCGGCGTGAAAACCAAGAACGCCGCCTCGCTGATTTTTCTGTTCACCCGCGTGCTGGCCAGCGGCACGCGCTTGTACATTGCCGCGGTGATTTTGGTGCTGGGGGTGGAACTGGTCACCGGAGCAAAACCGACGCTAATGGCGGAGTTCGTCATCTATGTCTCGGCGCTAACCGTGATCACGCTCATCACCTGCCTGTACACCGCGCTGGGCGGCATCAAGGCGGTGGTGTGGACCGACGTGATCCAAGCCACGCTGATGTTCGGCTCCATCGTGGTGGCGATTTGCATCCTCATCAATAGCGTCGGCGGCTGGCAGCAAGTAACGCAACTTCTCAACCAGCCGGAAGACCTCACTGTGTTCGACCTCGGCATCAGCGGCCTGCGTTCCTGGGATGAAAACCTGCGCTACGTGCTGGGCAACAGCTACACGTTGTGGGCGGCGTTTTTTGGCGCCACCTTCGTGACCATGGCCACGCACGGCACCGACCAGGACATGGTGCAACGCATGCTGACCGCCAAGAATCATCACCGCAGCCGGCTGGCCTTGATCGCTTCCGGATTGGCGGACATTCCGGTGGTGGTTAGCTTCCTGCTGGTTGGCATTTTGCTTTGCGTGTTTTACCAGCAGCATCCGGACCCGAATCTGCCGGACAGGAATCCGTATATCTTCGCCTATTACATCCTGCATGAACTCCCGGTCGGTGTACGCGGAATTCTGGTCGCCGGTCTTTTTGCCACCACCATGGGTTCACTCAGTACCGCGCTGAACGCGCTGTCGACCAGTTTCATCCAGGACTGGTATCTGCCTTATTTCAACCGCGACCCGCAGGAACGCGCCAAGGTCCGCGCCATGCGCTGGGCCACCTTCGCCTTCGCGGTGGCGCTTATCGTGGTCGGCGCACTGACTGCGTGGGTGGTGTTGACCGTGCCCAAATCACGCATCATTCCCATTGTGCTCGGCGTGTTCGGTTATACTTACGGGCCCTTGCTCGGCGTGTTTTTGGTCGGCATGCTGACCAAGCACCGTGGCAACGAAACGGGTAATTTAATCGCCATGCTTGGCGGTCTGGCGGTGGTGTCTTATTTCAGCGGTTTGTACACGCACATTCCCTTGCTGTTCGGCCACGCGGCCTGGTCGCGACCCGGCTGGTTGCCGGAATTGGCCTTCCCGTGGTGGATCACGCTCGGCACGGCGGTGACGCTAATCGTGAGTCTGTTGTGGCGCACTCCGGCAAGCCAAGTCGCCGCCGCTAACGACCATAAAAAGCGCCTGACTTGATTTATGCAAAACAACCATGCCATTCTCCGTTTGAAGGAAATCATCGCCCGCCTGCGCGCGCCCGACGGTTGTCCGTGGGACCGTGAACAGACCCATGCGTCGATCAAGCCGCAATTGCTGGAGGAATCCTTTGAAGTGTTGGAAGCCATCGACGAAAAAAACGACAAAATGCTGCAAGAGGAACTCGGCGATGTGCTGCTGCATATTGTGTTTCACTCGCAGTTAGCGTCCGAGCGCGGCGCATTCACCCTGGAAGACGTGATCAACGGCGTGGCCGACAAGCTGGTGCACCGCCATCCCCACGTGTTCGGGGAAAACAAACTGGGCAGTTCCGACGAAGTGTTGAAGCAATGGGACGAAATCAAGAAAAAGGAAAAACCGGAACGCACCGGAATCTTGCACGGCATCCCGAAGACCCTGCCCGCGCTGATGCAGGCCGAGGAAATCCAAAGGAAAGCGGCCAAGGTCGGCTTTGACTGGTCGGAGGTCAAGGATGTGCTGGCCAAGGTGCGCGAGGAACTGGACGAAGTGGAACAGGACCTGCACCATCCTGCCAAAGCCGGGGAAGAAATCGGCGACCTGTTCTTTGCCCTGACCAATCTGGCGCGTTTTTTGAAGATCAATCCCGAACTCGCCGCCCGCAACGCCAACAGCAAATTCATCCGGCGTTTCGAGTGGATGGAACAAAACTCCGCCAAACCGCTGAAAGGCCAGTCATTGGCCGAGCTGGATGAATTGTGGAACCGGGCGAAAAAAATCGTCGGTTAAAACCTCACCGTTAGCGTGGGTTTATTTAATCAACCGCAGATTGAACGGATAACGGTAATCGTTGCCCTTGTTCGCTTCCAGAGCGGCGATCACGCAGCAGATGATATCGCCGACAATCAGCAATGGCGCCGATAAAAACATCCAGACCCCGATGCACAGGAACGACAAGATAAAGCCGCTAATGGCGATCGCGAAGGCCAGCAGCAATACGGTGATTTGAAAATTCAAAGCTTCCTTGGCCTGCTCGCCGACAAACACCGACTTGTCCTTCTGGGTCAACCAGATAACCAGCGGTCCCAGCCATTGGGTGAAAATGGCCAGCAAATGGGCCAGCATGGCCAGCTGTTTTTCCTGCGGGTTGTCGGTCGGCATGTTTTCGAAACTAAAACAAAAGGCGCCAATGACGAGCTTTTTTGCCCGCCGTTGGCGCCTTGTTAAACCGATACCTTGACCCGGATTACTTGATCAAGCGCAGGGCGAAGGGATAACGGAAGTCTTCTCCCTTGTTGGCCGCGATCGCCGCCTTGATGCCGAACACGATGCTGACCACCAGCACGACGAAATACAGGATGACGCCGATGAAGATGATGAACAGCACGCCGCTGACGATGTAACCGATCAGCATGGTCAGCTGGAAGTTCAGGGCTTCCTTGGCTTGTTCACCGACATAGGGGGACTGGTCCTTCTTGATCAGCCAGATGATCAACGGTCCGAGCCAGCAGGTGATAATTCCGAGTACGTGCGAGAGCATTCCCAATTGCTTGTCTTGGGGGTTTTCAGTGGGCATATGGTTTTCTTTCTTTTATTTTGTAGTTGTTTTTAAGGCGGGTTCCTAGAACCAGCCCTTTTTGTTATTAACGTAGGTGTTAACAAAATCTTCGTCTGTCTTGGTCAGATAAATAATCCCCTCAATCAACCCGATGATTCCCCCAATCCCACAACAAAGCCCGAGTATCAACTGAATGATACCTTCCTTGGTGTATCCCAAAATGAATTTATGAACGCCGAGTCCTCCCAGCAAAATTCCGCAAACTCCGGCTACAATCTTTTTTTCCGCTCCAGGTATCTGTGACATAAGTGTCTTATTTTTTTGTTAGCCAGTATGAAAGCAGGCTTGCCTTTTCTGTACAAGTCCAAATTATCCAGTTTTCTACGTTGCTCTCCGCGCAAAACCGGAAAATTTCCGCATAGTTAACCGGGTTAAGTTAAATTCAAACTTGCCCGACAGGGTTGCATCCTTAACTTAAATCCATGCAAGAACTCAACAGCCGCGCCTATTTCCGCGTCCAGGGACGCACCCCGCTGTGCGGCACCATCCGTCCCCAGGGCAATAAGAACGAAGCCCTGCCGCTTTTGGCCGCCTGCTGCCTCACCGACGAACCGGTCATTCTCGAAAACCTGCCACCCATCGAGGATGTCAAGATCATGCAGGAAATCCTGTCGAAACTCGGCGTTGGCGTCGACTTGAAGGCGGGCAGCGAGATTGCCAACACCGCCACCATCCACGCCGCCAACAAACCGTCCTGGCAGCTGCCTGCCGGGTTGGCCATCAAACTGCGCGGTTCGGTCACCCTGGCCGGACCGCTGTTGGCGCGTTGCGGCAAAGTGTTCCTGCCGCGACCCGGCGGCGACCGCATCGGCCGTCGCCGCCTCGACACCCACATGCTCGCCTTGCAGGCGCTCGGCGCGAAAATCAAGGATTGCAAGGACGGCTTCGAGATTAGCGCCAAAAAATTGACCGGCACCGACATGCTGCTCGACGAAGCCTCGGTCACCGGCACTGAAAACGCGGTCTGTGCCGCGGTCCTCGCCAACGGCGAGACCATCATCCGCAACGCCGCCAGCGAACCGCACGTGCAGGGACTTTGCCTCCTACTTAACAAAATGGGTGCCAAAATCAGCGGCATCGGCTCCAATATTCTCACCATCACCGGCGTCAAGAAACTGCACGGCGCACGGCACCGCATCTCGCCGGATTACCTCGAAGTCGGCAGCTTCATTTCCCTCGCCGCCGTCACCAGGGGCGAAATCCTGATCGAGGACGCCGATCTGTCCAACATCCGCATGATCCGCCAGGTATTCGCCAAACTGGGCATCCAGACCGTCGAACAGGGCAAAAACCTGCTGGTTCCCGGCAAACAAAAGCTGCGCATCCAAAGTGATCTCGGCGGCGCCACACCGCACATCGAGGATTCGCCGTGGCCGGCTTTTCCGGCCGACATGACCTCGGTCGCGCTGGTCACCGCCACGCAATGCCGCGGCACCGTTCTCATCCATGAAAAAATGTTCGAGTCGCGGCTCTATTTCACCGACCCGCTGATCAACATGGGCGCGCGCATCGTGTTATGCGACCCGCACCGCGCGGTGGTCATCGGCCCGGAACGTTTGCGCGGCGCACGCATGAGCAGCCCCGACATCCGCGCCGGCATGGCCATGTTGATCGCGGCGCTATGCGCCGAAGGAACCTCGGAAATCCAGAACATCATCCAGATTGATCGCGGTTTCACCCGCATCGACGAACGCCTGAAAACCCTCGGCGCCAAAATCGAACGCTTGGAATAAATTAATTCACCGCAGAGGCGCAGAGGACGCGGAGAAACTACAATTTTTTGATCAAAATGCCTTTAATAACCAAATAAAAATCTCCGCGTCCTCTGCGCCTCTGCGCCTCTGCGGTGAAAAATTACCCCTTGTTAACCGGCAAGCTCCACGCTAACGGCGAAGCCATCATGCCGGTTAGCGGCGGACGCCTTTCGAACAGGCCCGGCACCACCTCGTCTTTTTCCGTGTAAGTGCAGCGCAGCATCTCCATCTTGGCGTCGATGTTGTCAATGTGATGCAGTAACCACGCCTCGGGCGTGCGCGGGGTCACCGGCGAGCCGTATTCCATTTCGCCGTGATGCGAGGCAATCAGGTGCAGCAAATGATCCCGCACGAGTTCCGGCGACGGCTGCACCGTGTCGGCGAACAGTTCGCCATTAGCGTCCCTGGCCTGGTTCCAGAAACGGTTCACAATCTCGATGCCGATGGAAATATGTCCCAGCAATTCGCCGCGGCGGTTCGGCTTCGACACAAAACCGCGGTCCGGATAATCATTCTCCCACAATTTGCCGACATCATGGAACAGCACGCCGCAGTACAACAAGTCCGGGCAAACCTCGCGATACAACGGCGCCAGGGCCACCGCGCAACGCAACATCTGGCTGGTGTGCTCCAGCAGGCCGCCGCGCCGGGCATGATGATAGGTCCGCGCAGCCGCCGCGCGGCGCCATTTTTTTTCCAGCGATTTCAACGCTAACAGTGAAACCTCGCGTAAACGTGGTTCTTTCAATCCGGAAAAGACGCCCATGACAAAGTCCCAGTTTTCCTGGTTCAACTTCGCCGCCTCCGGCGAACCTTGCAAGAAATTCTCAATCTCGCCGTCGCCAAGCGCACGCAAGGTGGGACGGCTGACATTCAGTCCGAAATTATTGATGAAAAAACGGCCGCTTAATTCACAGAAATCGCCGTTTTCCAAGTCGTGGCATTTGTCATAAGCGGGAGAATCCGACCAGATTTTGAACTTGGCCTTGCCGTTGGCGTCGACCACCTCGAGATCGAAAAAAGGTTTGTCATTCTGCGTGCGTCCCTGCCGCAAAGTTTCGATCTGCACCCAAATGCTTTCGTCCAATTCCGCGCCGCCGTTAGCGCCCGTCCGTTGTGAAAGTTCCGCCAGAGTCAACATGCCCCTAGCATGCGGCGCCCATGGCGCTTTTCAATATTCAAATCAGCGATACAGCATCAAATACACCACCACGCCGGTGACCGACACGTACATCCAACTGGCAAAGGTCCACCGCGCGATGCGGCGGTGCCTGTCGTAGCGGGCGCTAACGGCCAGCCACATGGTCCACAGGATCAGCGGCAGGTTGATCATCGCCAGGATCGTGTGCGTGCCGAGGATCAGGAAATACAGCGGACGGGTCCAGTCGTGATGCTGATACAGGGTGATGCCGTGCAGATATTTGTGCAGCAGGTAACAAACCAAAAACGCCGTCGAGGTGCAAAACGCCGTGATCATTAGCGTGCGATGCAAGGTTTTCATCTCGTTCTTGATGGCGACGAAACCCGCCAACAGCAGGGTTGCGGTTATCCCGTTCAAAATCGCGTCAACCAACGGCAGGATGCTCATGCGTTCAAACCTTTTCCTGCCTGGTCATCCAGACCGCCAAGGCCACCAGCAACAGCGTGCCGGCCGCGGTGATCAGCAGGCACACCGGAATCGACGGATAGCTGGTGGTTAGCGTCTGGTCCGGATCGAGCGCGTAGCGCATCACTTGCAAGCCGTAGGTGACCGGATTCAACTGCATGATCCAGCGCAGCCAGCTGAAGGCGCCGTCCAGCGTGAACAACGCGCCGGACAACAGCCACAGAGGCAGCAGGAACAAATTCATGATCGCATGGAAGCCCTGCACGGATTCCATGCGCCAGGCGATGATATAGCCGAGCGCCGTCAGGCCGATCGACAGCAACACCAAAACCGCCAACAGCAAGGGCAATTGCTCCAGCGGCATCGGCACGCCTGCCAACCGCGCCGGAATCAAAAACACCAATGCCTGGACTATCGCTAATGTCGCGCCGCCCAGAATCTTGCCCCAGGCGATGCTCG
The DNA here is from genome assembly GCA_031256975.1 of Verrucomicrobiales bacterium. GTDB lineage: Bacteria > Verrucomicrobiota > Verrucomicrobiia > Methylacidiphilales > JAAUTS01 > JAIRPN01. The sequence goes on from JAIRPN010000015.1 coordinate 288,873, forward strand.
CCCGCGACACCGGGGCGACCAGCACACCCTGCAAAAAGCCGACCTGACGGTCCTCGATGATGGAGATCGTCGCAAAGATCGCGGTGAACAACACGATCATCAGCATCGTCCCCGGATAAAAATAACGGATATAGCTGACCGATTCCGTTGTTGCCCCCGAATTGAACGAATGCCCCACACCGGAGCCGATCAAGAGCCAGAACATGACCGGCGAACCGAAGGCGCCGATGATGCGGGTGCGTTGCCGCAGGAAGCGCACGATCTCGCGCCACCACAGGGTGTAGGTTGCCATCAGGTTGTGTTGCAAAACTTGGGTGCTCATTTCTTTTTCGCCGTTGTCCGTTCTTCCTCGTCGCGCCAGTCGTGTCCGGCGCGCGCTACATATACGTCCTCCAAAGTCGGCTTTGCCAAGCCGATCGACTGGATCTCAGTGCCAAACTTCTCGGTAATCTGCGCTATTAGCGCCTGACCAGACGCTAATGACGAGGTTTCCAAGCGAATACGGTTTTCGCTGACCGTGGATTTCAAATTTAATTCCTGCTGCAGTTTTTCCGCCAGCGAGTTGGCCGTTAGCGCCTCGATGCGCACCAGCACGATACCCAGCGCGTCCACCATCTCGTCCGGCGAACCGGTGCCGACCACGCGGCCCTTGTCGATTAGCACCAGGCTGTCGCATTGCTGCGCTTCTTCCATCAGGTGGGTGGACAAAATAATCGATTTGGCCTCGTTGGCCTGCAATTGCTTCAAGGTGCGCCATAATTCATGCCGCACGATCGGATCAAGGCCGTTGGTCGGCTCGTCCATCAACAGCACCTCGGGGTCGTGCAACAAGGCCTTGGCAATTTCCACACGGCGCTGCAAGCCGCCGGAAAGTTTTTCCACCGTCTCGCCGAGACGCTCGTTAACGCCCAGCGTCTTGCTCCAACGGGTGATGCGTTGTTCCAGATCAGCCCCGCGCAATCCGTACAAATGCCCCTGATGACGGAGATTTTCCAACACGGTAAGTTTTTTATCCAGCGCCGGCGATTGGAACACCACACCGAGCTTTTGGCGGATGCGGGCGCGTTCCTCGCGCAAGGACAGTCCGCTAATGGTGATCTCACCCTCCTGCAAGGAAGCCAGCGTGGTCAACAACTTGAACAGAGTCGATTTGCCACTGCCATTCGGTCCGAGCAAACCGGAGATTTTGCCCTGCGCAAAGCTGAGTGAAAGCCCCTGCAAGGCGCGGGTGGCACCGTAATTATAAACTACCCCTGAAACAGAAATGACGTCACGCACAGCCCGAGAATTTACCATGCCAACGGCAAAAGACAACCACGGCGGTAAGTTCCAGACCAAAACCACATAGGCAAATGACACGGATTTGGCCTTTTCTCAACGATGCGATTGCCCTTGATTAACAATATGCCACACTCCGATGGTCGTCATCTTGCCAAGATTCGCCAGCAGCGGCATTTACAACGCGGAATCAACCTCAGTCATTGGTTCGCGCAAACCGACCAGCTTAATGCCCGGCACTTCGCCGAATTCATTGTCGCCGACGATTTTCGCCTGCTGCAATCGCTCGGACTCGACCACGTGCGGTTCACCATCAATTTCGCGCCATTCATCCAGCCGCAGAATCCCGCGGATTTGTCGGCGGATTTCTTCGTGCAACTCGACCGTGCCGTGGCGCTGATCCATGACGCCGGACTCGCCGTCATCCTCGATTTTCATCCCGACGACGACTACAAACAAGCCCTGCAGGACGATCCCGCCGCCGCGCGGGACTTTGTCCGCTTCTGGTCCGCCTATGCCGCGCGACTGGCGGCCACCGACCCGGAGCGCACCTATTTTGAAATTCTCAACGAGCCTTTGTTCACCGACCACGGCGCCTGGCAGCAACTGCAGGAACAGGCCCTGCTCGCCATCCGCGCGCAGGCGCCCGCACACACGCTGATCGTGAGCGGCACGAAATGGTCGGGCCTGTATGAATTGCTGGAGATGAAAAAATTCCCCGACGACAATCTCGTCTATAATTTCCATTTTTACCACCCGATGCAGCTCACCCACCAGGGTGCAACCTGGTGGCACAAGGCCGGCGCCGCCGATTTGCGCAACGTCTCCTATCCCTCATCTCCGGAATCGGTGCTGCCGTTGGCGTCACAGGCGGCAAGCGAAGCGGCCCGGCAACTGCTGCTGGAGTACGGCGCGGAACGCTGGGATGCCGGGGCCATCGACCGCGAGTTTGCCAAGGCTGCCGCCTGGGCGCGGCAACACGATGTCACGCTGACCTGCAATGAATTCGGCGTGTACAAAAAATTTGTCGCGCGCGACGGTGCCCGCGCACGCTGGCTTGCCGATGTCGTCGCCGTCAGCGCCCGTTACCATATCGGCTGGACCATGTGGGACTATTGCGGCGATTTTGCCCTGGTCGAGGGTCCCGCCGACAAGCGCGAACTCAACCGGGAGATTGCCAAGGCGCTGGGTTTGCTTGTTAAGCCATGACTTAATAGCTGTGGCTGTCCAGCTTCACCTTGCCGCGGAAGATGTAGTAGATGCAAGCGGTGTACACCAGGACGCAGGGCACGCCGATCAGGGCGATCACCAGCATGATGCCGAGGGTCTTTTGCGACGAGGCGGCATTATAAATGGTCAAGCTGTGGACGGCGTCGGGATTCGACAGTACCAGGTTCGGGAACATGCCGATGCCAAACAAGGCCATCAGCGTAATCATCGCGGCACAGGAAGAGAGGAAGGCGTTGAAATCGCGCTTGTGGTAAATCTCGCGCGGGATGTTGGCGATGGCCAGCATGTTAAGGATCGCCACCACGATGAACCACGGCGTCTCGCGCAATTTTTCGGTCATGCTCGGCACATACACCAGCGTGAGCAGGGTCGAGATCGCATAGCAAACAATGAACAAAATCACCGTGTTGTTGATCCAGCCGCGCAATTTCTCGTGCAGCGGCCCCTCGGTCTTCATCATCGCGTAAATGCAGCCATGCATGGCGAACAGCGCCACCGTGGTCACTCCCAGCATCAGGGCGTATGGATGCAGCAAGCCGAGGAAGGTGCCGGCGAATTCAATGTGCCCATCAATGGTGGTGAGCGGGATACCCCAGGCGATATTGCCCAGCGCCACACCGATCAGCAGCGCCGAGACAAAGGAACCGGCGCTAAAGCCGAGATCCCAGGCCTTGCGCCACCAGCCCTGCGGCTGCTTGCTGCGGAATTCAATCGCCACCGCGCGGAAAATCAACGAGGCCAGCAGCAGCATGAATGCCAGGTAGAAGCCGCTAAACACCGTCGCGTACACGTTGGGAAACGCGGCGAACAGCGCGCCGCCGCCGGTGACCAGCCACACCTCGTTGCCGTCCCAGACCGGGCCGATCGAGTTCAGCATCAGGCGACGCTCCTCGTCGCTCTTGGTGAACAAATGCATGATGCCGACGCCGAGGTCGAAACCGTCGAGCACCGCGTAACCGGTGAACAGGATCCCGACCAGCAGGAACCAGACAATGTTCAGGTTCAATCCGAGGGTTTGCGTGAAGAATTCAGTCATGCGCGTGGATTGTGGGCGAGCGGTTCGGCGCCATTTTCGCCGTTGAGGCCGGGACCGCTGCGGATTTTATGGTCTAGCAAATAAATAAACACCGCGAACAACAGGGCGTAGATGAAGGTGAACAGGATCAGCGACGACAGCACCTCGTGCGCCTTCACCACCTTCGACAGGGCGTCGGAGGTCCGCAGCAAATTGTACACGATCCACGGCTGGCGCCCGACCTCGGCGGCAAACCAGCCGGCCTGATTGGCGATTTGCGGCAGCAGCACGGAAAACATCATCACCCACAGCATGCCGCGATGGGTGAACAAGGTGCCGCGCCACCACATGAACACGCCGAGGGCGCTAATGGCGAAGATCAGCACGCCGCAGCCGACCATCAGGTGGTAAAATTGGAAGGTCATGTTCACCGGCGGGCGGTCCTCCCTGGCATAAGCGTCAAGGCCCTTCACCTCGGCCTTGGTGTCGTAATACAGCAACCAGCTCAGCATGCCGGGAATTTTCACGCCGCTAACCGTGCCGTCCTTGTCGTTCACCCAGCCGAACAAATACATGTCCGCCGGGCCGGTGCTGTAATGTCCTTCCAGCGCCGCCAACTTGGCGGGCTGGTTCTTTGCCACGCCGTCGGCGCTGTCATGGCCGGTGATGGCCTGCATCACCGAGGCAATCAAGGCCACGGTTAGCGCCACCTTGATCGAGGCCTTGCCGAACTCGACGTGCTTTTTCTTCAGCAAATAATACGCGCTGACGCTAATCACCAAAAACGACCCAGCCAGCCAGGCACCCATCACCGTGTGGCTCAGGCGGTCCACCGACGAGGGGTTGAACACCATTGCCCAAAAATCCGTCACTTCCGCGCGCGCGGTCATCGCATCGCCAACCTTGTCGTAGACAATATGAAAACCCGCCGGGGTCTGCTGCCAGGAATTGGCCACGATGATCCACACCGCGCTGAAATGCGCGCCTAGGCAGACCATCAGCGTGGAGAAAAAATGCATTTTCGGCCCGACCTTGTTCCAGCCGAACAGCAACACCGCCAGGAAACCGGATTCGAGGAAAAAGGCGAAAATTCCCTCCGCCGCCAGCGCCGAGCCGAAAATATCGCCGACATAACGGGAATAAGTCGCCCAATTGGTGCCGAACTCGAATTCCATCACGATGCCGGTGGCGACGCCAATGGCGAAAGTCAGGGCGAAAATCTTGGTCCAGAATTTCGCCATGTCATGGTACAGCGGATTTTTGGTTTTGAGCCAAATTCCCTCCATGATCACCAAAATCACCCCGAGGCCGATGCTGAGCGGGGGATAGATATAATGAAACGCCACGGTAAAGGCGAACTGGATGCGCGCTAGGATTTCCACGTCCATTTGTGTGGTTTATCACTCAATTTTTACCGTCACAAGAAAATTTACCCAAACCAACACAATAAGAAGTCTCGCTAATCACAATCAATATCGTCCTAATATTTTCGTGTGGCCAGATATTCCTCCGCGCGCAAAATCTCACTGTTAGCGCCCGAAGCAACCTCTTCCGGCACGGCTTCCACTTCAACATCGGGTTCAATGCCATAAAATTCGATTGGTTTCCCGTCATCCGAACGGCTGCGTGTCGGCAAAACCACGGTGGCGATTCCGCCCGGAAAATCCCAATTCCGTTTCGCACTCGAAGCTCCGGCTGATTTTTCGCCAAAAATCCGCGCCTTGGCCAGTTGCCTGAAATCCCGCGCCAACGTTTCTCCCGCTGACATGCAACCGGCGTCCACAATCACCGCCACCGGACGCGGTATTTCCCTGACTACCTGCAATAAATTTTCGTCGTAACCGCCGCCGCCGTTGCCTCGTAAATCCACGATCCATCCATGGGCGTCCGGCACCGACTCCAAGGCAGAACGAATTCCCCGCGTGGTCTTGTCACCCTGTATTCGCCGCACATAAAGATACCCGGCACCACCCTTCAATTTTTTGTAATAACAATCCCCGTCTGCGCGTTGCAGGTCCGGCGGCATGTTATACACATGCGCCCAACCTTGTGAGGCACGGTCATTTTTCAACCTGATCTCCCGTTCACCATTGGCGGTCGCGATCATCAGCACATGTTCCGTCACCTCGCGTGCGCGCAGCGGGCAACGGTACGCCAGCAACCGCGCGCGTTGCGGACTGGAAAACGCGCCGCCAATCCGCCATAACGCCTCGCCGTTGGTGTCCAGAAAATTGCGTGCCGGGTGCCCGTCGATCCTGCGAATTTCGTCACCGACATGAAACGGCGACCCCACCGGGGCTGACATCACCACCACGCGTTTGCCGTCAGCGGGCATCAACGCCAACGGCAGGCAAAATTCCGCTTCCTGTTTTGGTACCGGCACCCGTGTTTTCACAAAACCGGCATGCCCATCGCGCAGGCAATCCAGCGCGTCGCGAATTACCACCAAAAATTCTTCATCATTAGCGCAAGCCTCGGCCCGTTTGGTCAAAGGCGGCTTGGCGGCACGCCAATCTTCCCGGATTCCCTTCAAATCGAAAAACGGGTATTCCTCATCAACAACCTTGATAAAAGCGCGCCAGTCCGCCGAATACTGTCCCGCTTGCAACGGCAATGCCAAAGACATACCCAGACAAACCAGCCCTATGGCACGAATCTTCATAACAGGGGTACGGTTCCTGATATATTTGAAAATCGGCAGACAGGCAATTATATTCACCATATGAACATTCTCTCCATCTCCCCGGCCGAATTGGCTCAAAAAATCGCCGCCGATAGTGAAATCCTGCTGATTGACGTGCGCACACCGAAGGAATTTGCCGAAGTACATGCCGGTCAGGCAACGTCCATTCCGTTGGATGAAATTTCCCGCGCGACCTTGCTGGCGCAATTTCCTGACGCCGCTAACCGTGAAATTTACTTGATTTGCCACAGCGGCAACCGTTCGCGCAAAGCCCTGCAAAAATTACAGGCGGAGGGATTGACCAATCTGGTCAATGTCGAGGGCGGCACCAGTGCCTGGGTGCAGGCCGGACTTCCCGTCATTAGCGGCAAGAAAAGCATCTCGCTGGAACGGCAGGTGCGGATCACCGCCGGATCGCTGGTCGTCAGCGGCGCGCTGCTGGCCTGGCTGTTGCATCCGCTGTGGATCCTGCTCTCCGCCTTCGTTGGCACCGGGCTGGTCTTCGCCGGCCTCACCGACACCTGCGGCATGGGGCTGCTGCTGGCCAGGATGCCGTGGAACCGGAAATAAGCCCCGTCTCGCGATTTTCCGTTTTGAAATCCGGCCATTAGCGTCTAGGTTAATTAATTGCGCTTATGATCAATGCAGAACAACTCAGAAACGACTTTCCCATCCTGCACCAGCAGGTGAATGGCCGCCCGCTTGTTTACCTCGACAATGCCGCCACCACGCAAAAGCCGCTGAGCGTGATCGAAACCCTCGATCATTATTACCGCAAGGACAACAGCAACGTCCACCGCGGCCTACATGAACTCAGCAACCGCGCCACCGAGGCCTACGAACACGCCCGCCGCCGCACCGCGCAATTCATCAACGCCGCCAGCGCCGACGAGATCGTCTTCACCCGCGGCACCACCGAGGGCATCAACCTCGTCGCCAACAGCTGGGCCTTCGACAACCTCAAGCCCGGCGACGAAATCCTGCTCACCGAAGTTGAACATCACAGCAACCTGGTACCCTGGCAACTGCTGGCCCAGCGCAAGGGCCTGAAACTCCGTTTTGTTCCCGCCCTCGCCAACGGCGAAAGCCTCGACCTCGCCGCGCTCGACTCGCTGTTAGCGCCGCCGGTGAAGCTGTTCGCCTTCGTTCATATTTCCAACACCCTCGGCCTGATCAACGACGCCAAGCAATTCTGCGCACTGGCCAAATCGCGCGGCATCACCACCCTGATCGACGCCGCGCAAAGCTCCGGTCATCGCCCGCTCGACGTACGCGACCTCGACTGCGATTTCCTGGTTTTTAGCGGCCACAAAATGGCCGGCCCCACCGGCATCGGCATCCTGTATGGACGCGCCGAGCTGTTGGAAAAAATGTCACCCTGGCACGGTGGCGGCGAAATGATCGCGGCCGCCAACTACGAAAGCAGCACCTACAAGCCCGCGCCGCACAAATTCGAAGCCGGCACACCGAACATCGCCGACGCCATCGGCCTTGGCGCCGCCATGGACTACCTCGATAAAATTGGCCGCGACAACATCGCCAAGCACGACATGGAACTCGCCGCCTACGCCTACGAAAAATTGAGCCAGTTGGATTTTCTGCGCATCCTCGGTCCCAAGACCAACCGCGCCGGACTGATCACCTTCGTCATGGACGGCGTGCACGCCCACGACGTGGTCGAGATCGCCAACACCTACGGCGTCGCCCTGCGCGGCGGCCACCATTGCAACCAACCGCTGATGAAAAAACTCGGCACCCCGGCCAGCGCCCGCGCCAGCTTCTATTTGTACAACACCAAGACCGAGGTCGACCGCCTCGCCGAAGTCCTGCACAAGATCAAAGAATACTTTACCCGCTAACCATGAACCTCGACGAATTGTACCAGACCGTCATCCTCGACCACGCCCAGCGCCCGCGCAACTACGGCGAATTGCCGCAGGCCACCGCCTTTGCCGAGGGCAACAACCCGTCCTGCGGCGATGAAGTCACTGTTTACGTCAAACTCGACGCCAACGGCGAAAAAATCGAGGATATCAAATTCAAGGGCGCCGGTTGCGCCATCAGCCAGGCCTCCACCTCGCTGATGACCGTGAAACTCAAGGGCAAAACCGTGGCGGAAGCCTCGAAGTTCGAGAAAACTTTCCACGACATGATGACTGCCGTCACTTTGCCCGAATATCCGCAGGGTTTCGGCGATTTGCAAATCCTCGAAGGCGTGCGCAAATTCCCGCAACGCGTGAAATGCGCCACCCTAGGCTGGAACGCCCTGAAGCAGGCTCTCGGCGGCAATTCTTCCCACGATCCGGTCACCAGCGAGAACGAATGACGTTTTGCCTCTGGTGTCCTTCGCGATAAAACCAGATTACGCCCCATCACAATCTTTTTACATTTTTCCGTTTTTCACTCTAATAAATCGGTGTTAGCGTCGTCATAACCACTATGAAACGTCAACTCCTGCTCTCCGTCGTGCTCGCCATCAGCGGCTTTGCCGCCCATGCCGCGAGCGTAACCGCCAACAGCAAAGTCACCGACGTCACGGTCTACCAGGATCGTGCCCTGGTCACCCGCAGCGCCAGCGTGCCGCTCTCAAACGGTGAACAACAAGTCATTTTCGAGGGACTGCCGATCGGCCTCGATGAAAACTCGGTCCGCGCGCGTGGACAGGGCAAGGGTTACAAAATCCTCGGCGTGGAAATCCGCCGGGATTACAAAAAGGTCGAGGAGAACGAGCAGACCAAAAAACTGCGCGACCAGATCAAAACCCTGCAGCAAAAATCGCAGGACCTCGGCGACGAGCGGCGCGACCTGGAGCAAAAGCGCGAGCTGCTCAAACGCCTGGGCAACAATGTCGGCCAGGGCGGCGACAAAACCCCGCCGTCGGTCACGGATATCAAGACTTTCGCCGACTACTACGGCACGCAAATCTCCGCCATTAGCGTCCGCCTGCGCGGCATCGAGCGCGGCCAACAGGATATTTCCGAGCAAATTCGCGACTTGAGCAAGCAGCTCCAGCAAATCATCCAACCCGGTTCGGACGACAAGCGCGTGGTGGTGGTCACCGTAAACGCTGATAGCGCCACCAACGCCGACCTGCAGGTTGATTACCTGATCTACGGTTGCAGCTGGCAGCCGCAATACGACGTGCATTACCAGTCGGGCGACAAGAACATCGAACTCACCGCCTACGGCGTGATCCGCCAGAACAGCGGTGAAAATTGGGACGGCGCAAAAGTCACCCTCTCCACCGCCCGTCCGCAGCAGGGCACCAGCCTGCCGGATCTTGGCGCCTGGACCATTGATGTGTTGCAGCCGGTATTGCCCATGGCCACAGCCGCTCCGGCACCATCGGCTGATTTTAACATAAACGCCGCCAAATTGCGCAGAGCGGAAACTCGCGGCAATAGTTTTGCGGCAGGAAACGCCGTGGGACTTGCGGCAGATGCGTCCTCTTCCGTCCAGATGCTAACCGCCAACATTGAAACCCGCGGCTTCAGCGCGGTGTACAAGGTCCCCGCCACCGTTAGCGTTCCCAGCGACGGCCAGCCGCACCGCTGCACCATCTCGATCCAGCAAATGTCCGCCGAGCAAAGCTACGCCAGCACGCCGAAACTCAATCCCGGCGCTTTTGTAAAAGCCAAGGTCAAGAACGCCAACGCCGCGCCCTTGCTGCCCGGCCAGTTGAATATCTTCATGGAAAACGACTTCGTCGGCTCCTCGCAACTGGCGTTGGTCGGTCCGGAAGGCGTGTTTGACCTGTTCCTCGGCAAGGACGACAGCATCAAGGTCCAGCGCAAGGACAAAACCCGCAAGGAAGAAACCGGCGGCATCTTCACCAAATCGAAAACCATCAAGATGGGCTACACCATTGATTTGGAAAATTTCCAGAACAAGGACGTGGTGGTTACTTTGAAAGACCAGATCCCCGTCTCACAAAACGACAAGATCAAGGTCAGCTACAAATCCAACTTCAAGATAAGCGAGGAAAACAAGGAAACCGGCGAACTGACCTGGCAGGTCACCATCCCCGCCCGCAAGAAAATCACCGTCGACGTGGATTTCCAAGTCGAATGCCCGCCGGAAATCAATGTTAGCGGTATTTGATTTCCACCACAGAGACGCCGGGCTTTAACTGATAAAAAAGACGCTAACGGTGAAATTTGCCGTTAGCGTCTTTTTAAATTCTCCGGATTTTATTTACCGGTTTTTCTTTTTTTCCAGCTTCGCCGCTTTCTTTTCTTTCATCGTCTTGGCGGGTTTCTTTTTTACTTCTTTTCTCGCGTCGTGTCCTTTGCCCATGTTGTTCCTTAAGTTTAATTATTAATGACTGACCGGTCGAATTTGCCGTCCAGAGGTCCAGCGTCAATCACTATTGGCGGCAAGCGACACAAAAAAGCCGCTAACGGTGCTTTCACCATTAGCGGCTGATCTTGTTGAAATTTTTACAACAGCGATTTTGCTGCCTTGACGAAACCGTCGGTGCCGAGGCCGTACTTGTTGTACAACTCGTCCGCGAGGTAAGCCGACTGGCCGAATTCGCCGGGGATGCCGAGAGTCCTGGCCTTCAGCTCGTAACCCGCCGTGACCAAGGCTTGCACCAGTTGCGCGCCAAAGCCGCAAGTCACCTGATGGTCTTCCACGGTCACCAGACGACCGCCGGTCTTTTTCACTGCCGCGCCAATGGTGGCGACGTCGATGTGGTTGACGAAGGGGCTGTTAATCACCGTGGCATTGATGCCGTCGGCTTTCAGTTTTTCGCAGGCGTCCAGGGCCTTGCCCACCAGCGGGCCGTTGGTGATTAGCGACACGTCGCCGCCTTCGCGCAGCACCTGGGCCTTGCCCCATTCATACTTGGAACCTTCCTTCCAATAGACCGGATAGTTTTCACGGCCGAGGAAGAAGATCACCGATTCGCCATCCTTGCCGAGTTCACGGTCGGCGGCGATGCGGGCGATTGCCTGGTACAGGTAGGCTTCCGCCTCATCCGCGCAGGAACAGGAAATCACCGTGGTGTGCGGGATCGGGCTGACCGCCGCAAAGTAGGTGCTGGCCTGATGCGAGGCGCCGTCGGCAGCATCCTGAAAACCGCAGTGCGAGAACAAGGCGATCACCGGCGCTTGGGAAATGGCGGTCATGGTTAGCGGCAGCAAACCCTTGGTCACACCGAATTGCGCGAAGGTGTCCACCACCGGGATCAAGCCGAGCTTGGACAAACCGGTCGCGGTGCTGATCATGTTCGATTCGGCAATGCCGATGTCCAGCGCGCGGTCCGGATAAGACTTTTGGAACGCGGCGACACCGGTGGAACCGGCCAAGTCGGCCGAGACGGAAAATACCGGGTAATTATCCTGCACGGCGCGGATCAGCGCCTTGGACAAACCTTCCTGAATCTTGGTCTTTTTCGGACCGGTGGCCGCAGCAGCCGGAGGAGCGGCTTTCTTCGCCGCTTCCTTGTCTTCCCATGTCTTGCGCAAGGCCTTGGCCCAGTTGACAAATTCTTCCGGCGCGTTGTTCGAATAAATCTCGTTGATCCAGTCGATCATCTTGTCGGCGTTGGCCAAGGGGAAGCCGTGACCGCCGGCCGAATTTTCCTCGGTGGCCTTGATGCCGTAGCCTTTGACGGTCTTCAGCCACAGGGCGACCGGCTTGCTCGGGTCTTTCCTGGCGGCTTCCAGCGCGCTTTCAAAAGCCAGGTAAACGGCCTGCAAATCATTGCCCTTTTCTTCCTTGATCACGTTCCAGCCGAGCACGTGCAGCGATTCGAAAGTCGGCTGCATGCTGTAGGAATCCTTGGTGATGCGGCCCGAGAGCTTGGTGTCATTGTCGCTAATGACCAAAACGTAAGGCGCCAGCAAACCGCGATGCGCCAAGCCTGGGATCGCCGCGAAGGCTTCCTTGGCTTCGCCTTCCATCGCCGCGCCGTCGGAGAGGATGCAAATGGTGGCGCGGTCCTTTTTCAACAAACCGTCCGCCAGCGCCAGGCCTTGCGATTGGGGAATGCTGGAGCCGAGCGGGCCGTTGCTGAGCAGCACGCCTTCGGGGTTCAAGTGCGATTCACCGTGACCGGTGAGCTTGCTCTTGATACTGCGGAAGGCTTTCAAATCCTCAAAGGTCAGGCCGTCGAAACCGTAGTTGGCGCGGATGGCGTAGATGCCGTTTTCCGTGTGGCCCGCGTCGTTGACGAAATTGTAGGCGTCGTACCATTCGCGGCCGCTAACGCTGAACATCACCGAGTGGATCGCCGAGGAAACTTCCGCCAGCGCCGCCGGGCCGCCCCAGTGACAGGCCGCACCACCGTTGACCGCGTGCATGTCCATCAGCGCCACCAAGGCACGCGTCGCGTTCGGGTCGGCGACGACAACCTCCTTGCCAGCCTTGTTGCGGACGATGACCGAGTATTTCGGAGTGTTTTTCGGCGTCGAGGCCAGACGTGACTTCACGTTTAGCGGTTTCAACGGTTTCGCTTCCAGTTTCTCTGCGGTAACAACATGCGCTCCCATAATTAACTCCGGATAAGGTTTATTGTTTGATTAAACGAAGAACCTTAGCCAGAAAACAAGCCGAAGCAAGCCGCTAATCGCGCGCTTTAAACGAAAAATAAAGGTAAACAGCCACCGTGCCCAACATTGCCGCCGCCGCCAGAATGGTAATGGATGAAAAGTAATTTCCCAGGCCCTTCACCAGTCCTGTCATGGTTAGCGCAATCACCAGAAAATCGGCGGCTATTAGCGGTTTAAGGGCACGGATCAATCTGACCGCCAGAAAATATTGGCGACCGGCATTTGTCTCCGTGATCGCGACCGCGTAGTTGAACCGGTGAGGGAAATGGGTGATCACGCTCAGCAGCAGGAACAACAAAGAACCCAAAACGGCCGAATGAAACAAATGTTTTCTGCTGCCATAGGCATCCGGCAACCCCTGCATGTTAAAATGAACCGGTAGTTGTTTGGGTAGGTTGGAATATTTTATAAATACCAAGGTCAAAAACAGGACGAACAACAACCAGGCAACCGTTTCCAGCAGCCAGTCCGTGCGCGTCAATAAAATCTTGATTCTCGGGCGGGAATTCATGGCCCCGATTCTGAAAACATTCCTTCCTTTGCCAAGAAAAACATGGCGGGAGGCGAACCGGATCGCTAATGTTGGGAGCTTCATGCTCAATTTGTCCAATGTCAGCAAGTCGTTCGGCGGCCGCACCTTATTCGAGGACGTGTCGTTGCAGATCAACCGTGGCGACCGGGTGGCCCTGGTGGGTGCCAACGGCGCGGGCAAATCAACGCTGTTTTCCATTATTTTGCGCGAAAATCCGTCGGACAGCGGCTCGGTCACGCTGGAGCGCAACGTCACGCTCGGCTACCTGCCGCAGGAAACCGCCGCCATCGGCGAGGAAACCGTGCTGGAGATCGCGGTCGGCATTTCGCCCGAGCACTCCCGCTTGCGCCGCATTTTGAACGATTGCGAGTCGCGGCACGACACCAACAACGAAGCCTACCACGACGCGCAGGCCAAGTACGCCGAGCTTGGCGGCCACCAACTCGATCCCAAGGCCAAGCGCATCCTGAACGGCCTGGCCTTCCGCGACAGCGATTTCGACCGTCCCGCCCGCACCATGAGCGGCGGCTGGGTGATGCGCGCGCATCTGGCGCGCCTGCTGGTAATGGAACCCGATTTGCTGATGCTGGACGAACCGACCAACCACCTCGACCTGGAGTCACTGGTCTGGTTCCAGAATTATCTCAAGTCCTATCCTGGCGCGATCCTGATGATCTCGCACGACCGCGCCTTCCTGAACGAGTTGATCGACCACGTGCTGGAAATCCGCAACCGCAAGGTCAACCGCTATCGCGGCAATTACGACGACTACCTGCTGCAGCGCGAATCCCGCGAGGCGCAGCACCTCGCCGCCTACAAAAACCAGCAGAAGGAAATCGAATCTCTGCAACGCTTTGCCGACCGCTTCCGCGCCAAGGCCAGCAAAGCCTCGCAGGCACAGAGCAAGCTGAAGCAAATCGAGCGCATGGAAAAGATCGAGGCGCCGGAGTCCGATGGCCGGCGCATCAAGATCAAGTTTCCGCAGCCGCCGCGCGGCGGCCAGCGCAGCATCACCATTAGCGACGTGCATTTTGCCTATGGCGACCTGCCGATTTACCGCGGCATCGATTTCGAGGCCGAGCGCGACCAGCGCATCGTGCTGGTCGGCCCCAACGGCGCGGGCAAATCGACCTTGCTCAAATTGCTGGCAGGCGTATTAACACCAAGCCAGGGCGAACGTTCGCTGGGGCATAATGTGATCTCCGGCTACTATTCGCAAAACCGCGTCGACATGCTCAACCTCAAACGCACGGTGCTGGAAGAAGCCATGGACTTGAAAACCCCGGTCGCCGAGCAAACTGTGCGTACCGTGCTGGGCTCTTTCCTGTTTAGCGGCGACGATGTGTTCAAGCGCGTCGGCGTGCTGTCGGGCGGTGAAAAATCACGGTTGGCGCTGGTCAAATTACTGCTCAATCCGCCCAACCTGTTGCTGATGGACGAACCAACCACGCACCTCGACATGGCCAGTATCGACGCGCTGATCGACGCCCTCGCACAATACCAAGGCACTTTGGTTTTCATCAGCCACGATGTTTATTTCATCCGTTCGCTGGCCAAGACCGTGCTGCACATTAGCGCCGGAAAACTCACGTCCTACTCGGGGGATTACGATTATTATTTGTCCAAATCCAAGGCCGTCAACGAACGCAGCGGCCTGGTCGCCGGTGAAAAGCTTTCCGACCGCCGCCCTGAAGAAGCCGCTAACGGCGAAGTCGCCGAAAAAGTTTCCATCTTCAAAACCCGCGAGCAAAAAAAGCAGGAAGCCCGTGAACGGGAAGTCCGCAACCAGGCGCGCAAAGCCGCCAAGGACGAGGTCGCCAAAATCGAGGCTGAAGTTTTGAAACTCGAAACGCGGCAAAAAGAAATCACCGCCGAACTGGAAAAGCCCGAAGCCTACGAAGCCGGGGGCAAGGCCATGCAACTCAACCGCGAACTGCAAACGCTAACCGCAAACCTTGAGGAAACCAATGAAAGATGGCTGCTGGCGTTGACCAGGCTCGAGGAATTAAGCAGCTAGAAATTTTTTTCCCGCGTTTAGAACTGAATTTCCCTTGCCGCCAACGGCGAAGTTCCCGCATCACGCCGGGTGGTGGCATAAAAAACCTGGGCGTTAGCGGGCAGAATCTGCCAGAATTTTTGCTGGCGGTTGACGTCCAAATCGGTCAGGGCGTCGTCGATCAATAAAATCGGCCAGGCACCGGTGTTTTCATGGATCAACTGTGATTCCAAGATCCTTAACGCCAATGACGCGCTTTTCACCTGCCCCTCCGAACCAAAATCGCGCAACGATTTTTCGAACAGTTGGATTTCCCAGTCGTCCCGGTGCGGTCCCAGCAGCGCCAACCGCCGTTCACGTTCGTGTTGCCACAATTCGTCGCGTGACATCTCCAGATAACGCACAATCTTCGGTACATAACGGATGCTCAATGTTTCCGCGTTGCCGGTTAGCGCCTGATAGGATTGCTGCAACAGAGGCGCGGCCTTTTCGGTGAACTCGCGGCGGTAACGCAACACCTCCCGGCTGATTTCCGCCAGTTGTTCGGTCAACGCCAGCCACAAGGCCTGCTCGGGCCGCTCCTGTCGCAGCAGGGCGTTCTTTTGTTTCAGCAACAATTGCGCGCGCTGGATGATTGCCAGGTAACCGGGATGAATCGAAGCCAGCAGGCCGTCGGACCATTGGCGCCGCGCCTGCGCACCGTCGATGATGATCTGGCGGTCGCTGTTCTGGAAAATCACCGTTGGCGCCTTGCCCCAGAATTCCCGGAAGCTGAGATTCTCCGCCTGGTCGACGGCAAGGTTGCGCCGCTCTTCCGACCATTCGACTTTCAGCCGCTTGAAATCCCGGCCACTGAAACTGCCGCTAATGCCGAACTCCGTGCCGCTCCAGTGGATCAGTTCGCGGGTCTGGTGGGTGCGGAACGAACGGCAGCGCGACAAAAAATAAATTGCCTCAAGCACCGAGGTTTTGCCTTTGCCATTGGCGCCCAGCAGCAAATTGAAACTGGAAAAATCCTCCAGTTTCAAATCCGCGTGGCAGCGGAAATTGCAGATGTGCAGGGCGGCGAGCATGAAAGAATAGTGAATGGTGAAGCGTGAAAAGTGAAATGAAAAAACAAGTGCCGTTCCCCGTTTATAGAGCTTGAACAAATACGGGCCGCTGGTTAGCGTGCTGGACTGACTTATGGACCACATTATCGACATTCTGCTGCATCTCGACAAACACTTGGAAGGCTACGCGCACCAGTACGGAGTGTGGATTTACCTGATTTTGTTCCTGATCGTATTTTGCGAAACCGGGCTGGTGGTGACACCGTTCCTGCCGGGTGACTCGTTGTTGTTCGCCGTCGGCGCGCTGTCGGCCTCGGGTGTGCTCGATATCCGCATCGCGGTGCCGCTGTTTATCATCGCCTCGCTGCTGGGCGACAACTCGAATTACTGGATCGGCCGCTGGATCGGCCCCAAGGCCTTTCATTTTCCCAAGTCGCGGATTTTCAACCCGGAACATCTGAAGACCGCGCACGCGTTCTACGAAAAATACGGCCCGCGCGCGATGTGCGTGTCGCGCTTCCTGCCCCTGATCCGCACGTTCTGCCCCTTCGCGGCGGGCGTGGCGGCGATGGATTACCGCAAATATGTGATCTTCGACACCATCGGCGCCTTGTTGTGGGGCAGCTCGTTGACCATGCTCGGCTATTTTTTCGGCAACATTCCGGTGGTGAAAAACAATTTCTCGATCGCCATTGTCGCCGTGATCTTCATCTCGTTCATCCCGGTGTTCATCGAGCTCGGGCGCTCGTACCTGGCAAAGCGCGACGCCAACCGCAAGGCATAAATCGTTGTCGTTTGGAACGGAAGATGCTATTCCCCTTTTGTGGGGACTTTTATCAAGGACATTTTTCGTACCAAGCAAATCCGTGATTTGCAGGAAACTGAAGCCAAACACGGGCTCAAACGGGCCCTGGGCCCCCTGCATCTGGTTTTTCTCGGCATCGGCTGCACCATCGGCGCGGGTATTTTCGTGCTGACCGGCACCGTGGCGGCGCAGAATGCCGGCCCCGGCATCATGTTGTCCTTCGTGCTGGCCGGATTCGCCGCGTTGTTCGCGGCATTGTGCTACAGCGAATTCGCCTCGCTGGTGCCGATTTCCGGCAGTGCCTACACCTACAGCTACACCACGCTGGGTGAAATCATTGCCTGGATCATCGGCTGGGATCTGGTGCTGGAATATGCCATTGGCGCCATGGCGGTGTCGATCGGTTGGTCGGGTTATGTCACTGAATTTCTGAAAAATTTCGGCCTGGCCATTCCACCGCAGCTGGCGGCGGCGCACGGCAGCCTGGTGACGCTTGCCAACGGGCAGCAAGTGGAAGCCTGGTTCAACCTGCCCGCAGTGTTCATCGTATTCGCCATAACCGTGCTGTTGATCATCGGCATCCGTGAATCCGCGTCCCTGAACAATCTGATCGTGCTGATCAAGATCGGGGTGATCCTGCTGTTTGTGTTCGGCTCCATGCACGCAATCAAGGTTGGAAACTGGCATCCGTTCATTCCCCAGAACAATGGGGAATGGGGGCATTTCGGCTGGACCGGCATCATGATGGGCGCGGGGATTGTGTTCTTCGCCTACGTGGGTTTTGACGCGGTCAGCACCGCGGCCCAGGAAGCCAGAAATCCGCGGCGCGACATGCCGATCGGTTTGATCGGCAGCCTGCTGGTTTGCACGGTCCTTTACATCGCCGTCGCCGCCGTCGCCACCGGGGTGGTTTCTTACAAGGACCTGGATGTGCCGCATCCGATTGCGGTTGCCGCCAGCCATGCCGGATTGCCGTGGATGTCATTTGCGGTGGAGTTCGGCGCCATTGCCGGCTTGTCGTCGGTGATCCTGGTCCTGTTGCTTGGGCAGTCCCGCATCATCTGGACCATGGCGCACGACGGGCTGCTGCCGCCGTTTTTCAGCCATGTGCATCCCAAATTAAAAACTCCGTGGATTTCCTCCGTTATCCTCGGATTGTTGGTCTCAATTTTTTCCGCCTTCTTCACCATCCGCGAAGCCGGCAGCCTGGTTTCCATCGGCACCTTGCTGGCTTTCATAATTGTTTGCAGTTCGGTGCTGATTTTGCGCATCCGCGAACCGCAGCATGAACGCCCCTTTCGCACGCCCTGCATCTGGCTGGTGGCCCCGGTCGGCGCGCTCGCCAGCCTGGTCTTGATGCTTTCACTGCCGGGATTGACCTGGATACGACTGGTGGTCTGGCTGGTCATCGGCCAGGTCATTTATTTCGCCTACGGCAGAAAACACAGCGTGCTGGCCGGACGCTGAATTAATTGGGTTTTCATCGTTGGCGATTATCTGCTAGCTTGCCGGCATGAATCGGTGGGCGGGGCTTGTCACAGGGATCGGGGTTTTTATTTTGGTGCTTGACGCAATGCCAGGCAATTGCCGGGCGGGCTTCACGCCGTTCCGCCAAATCGCGCAGGCGGCCGCCAGCGACGAGAAACCCCTTTCCCAGGCGCAAAGCAAGGCGTTGAATCTGCGGCTGAGGGTCGTACTGGCGGCAGAGCAGGGATTGAGCACCCTGAAATTCACCACCGCGGTGTACATGGGCCACGGGTTCGTGATCGGATTCGTTTCCTCGGAACAACAACAGGACCAGGTCATCAATGCCACCAAGGGGGTGCCGGTGCGGACATTGCATTATTATTTGCCCCTGAAAACCGCCGCTTCTTCGGAAAGCGAGGCGGAAGTATCCAATGAGGACAGTCAGGACAAAAACCCGGCATTTTTGGTCGCCATGCAAATCAAGGGAGCCCTTTCGCAATACAACGCGTGGGAAAGCCTGAAATTAAAAATCAAGGTGCTGGACAACACCGCCATCCTGATGGGAATCGTGCGCAACGCCGACGAACATGACGCGATTGTCAAGGCGGCGCAGGGCACAAAGGACATTGGCAAAGTGGTGGATTTTCTCCTTTACCCGGAACCTGGACGGGAAAAAATCTTCAAATTGCCAGAGGTTTCCCTGCCTTGAGCAAATCCGCACACCGGATCATACGGTCAGCACCAGTTTGCCGATGCTGCGTCCGGATTCCAGCAAGCGGTGGGCTTGCCGCAGGTTTTCCGCGTTGAGGCCATCCAGGGTTTTGGCAAGCGTGCTGCGGATCTTCCCGGCATCCGCTAATGACGAGATTTGATTGAGGATCTCCCCCTGCGTGTGCATGTCGGCAGTCCGGAACATGGCCTTGGTGAACATGAATTCCCAGGCAAAGGTCGCGCTTTTGCTTTTCAACAAATTGACATCGACCGGTTTTTCATTTTCCACAATGCAGCAGATTTTTCCCTGTGGCGCAATCAGCTCCGCCATTAGCGGCCAGTATTGGTCGGTGTTGGCCAGGTTCAAAATAAAGTCGCTGTTGGCGGCCTGTTTGAAGGCCTGGGGATCGCGGTGATCGATCACCAGGTCGGCGCCAAGTTGCCGGCACCAATCCTGTGTTTCCGGGCGCGAGGCGGTGGCGGTCACCTGCAGGCCCGCGAGCTTGCCCAGCTGGATGGCAATGGAGCCCACCCCGCCCGCGGCGCCGATGACCAGGAGTTTCTTGCCGCGATTGGCGTCAACTGAAACGCTGACGGCCAGCCGTTCAAACAATCCCTCCCAGGCGGTCAGCGCGGTTAGCGGCAGGGCGGCGGCCTCGGCAAAACCCAGGTTTTTCGGCTTGCGACCGACGATTCGCTCGTCCACCGCATGCAATTCGCTATTAGCGCCGGGACGTGTCACATCACCGGCATAAAACACCTCGTCGCCAGGCTTGAAATTTTTCACTGCCGCGCCAACGCCCAGCACCGTACCGGCCGCATCCCAACCCAGCACCCGCGGGCCGTCGTTAGCGGCAAAGGGGCGGCGGCGCACCTTGTAATCAACCGGATTTACCGAGATCGCCCGCACCTGCACCAGCAAATCCTGCGGCCCCAGGGCCGGCTGCGGCAATTCGATTTCCACAAAACAGGCGGGATCTTCCAATGGCAGGTTTTTCAGGACGGCAACGGCTTTCATGCTGTCACTATAGCCGCAGAAATACCGATGACCAGTTTTGGATGGCCATCATGAGCGCGGCTTTTTCTTCATCATGTAGCAGAAACCCATGAACCCCAGCCAGATCGGCACCACCCAGACCACCTTTTCATAACCCTCGATGTAGTGCATGACCACCAGGATAAACAACACAAACAGGATGCAAAAAACATTGCCCAACGGGTAGCCAATGGATTTGAATTTCAATTTTGCTCCCTCGCGATTCTTCGCCGCGCGGAACATCAGGCTGGTCATGCTGATCAGCGCCCAATTGATCACCAATGACGCCACCACCAGCAGCAACAGCAACATCAGCGCCTGTTTCGGCAGCACATAATTCAACACCACGCACAGGAAGGTGACCGCCGCCGAAATGCCGATCGCCAGCACCGGCACGCCCCGGCGGTCCGTGCTGGCAAGAACGCGTGGCGCATTGCCCTGCTCCGCCAAACCGTACAGCATGCGGCTGTTGCAATACACCCCGCTGTTGTAGACCGACAGCGCCGCCGTCAGCAGGACAAAATTCAAGACGTGACCGAGGTTGCTTACTCCTTGCTGCGAAAAGGCCAGCACAAACGGACTGCCGCCGTAAACATCACCCCCGGCCTTGATCTGCGCCACCATCTGGTCCCAGGGCACCAGCATCAGGATCACCGCGATGGCGCCGATATAAAAAATCAGGATGCGGTAAATCACCTGGTTGATAGCCCTCGGGATTGTGTGCGAGGGATCCCGGGTTTCCGCCGCGGCAATGCCGATCAACTCCAAGCCGCCGAATGAAAACATGATGATCACCAGCGACAGCACAAACCCCTGCGCCCCGCCGGTGAAAAAACCGCCCTGGGTCCACAGGTTTGAAACCGCGGCGCCAGGTGCCGCGGAACCGCCAATCAGCAGCCAGGCACCGAAAATAATCGCCCCGATCACCGCCAGTACCTTGATGATGGCGAACCAGAATTCCGCCTCGCCAAAGATTTTCACATTGGCCAGGTTGATAGCATTGATCAGGATGAAAAACACCAGGGCCGGAATCCACTGCGGAACCTGCGGCCACCAAAAATGAACGTACTTGGCTACCGCGGTCAGCTCCGACATTCCCACCAAGCCATACAACACCCAATAGTTCCACCCGGTGAGGAAGCCCGGGAAATCGCCCCAGTATTTGTACGCAAAGTGACTGAACGAACCGGCCACCGGCTCCTCGACAATCATCTCCCCCAATTGGCGCATGATCAAAAACGCCACCACGCCGCCAATCGCGTAACCGAGCAACATCGAGGGCCCGGTCATGCCCATCACGCCGGCCGACCCCAGGAATAATCCCGTCCCAATGGCCCCGCCAAGGGCGATGAGCTGGACATGGCGATTCTTCAAGCCACGCTTCAAATGACCGTGAGGCTGTTTATTGGCATTCATACCGGGGGCAAATATGAAAAGAGCGGATTTTGCAATCCGCTCTTGTCGTTTAAAGGTTAAAAAGCCCTTGGGCTAAAGCATAAATTGGCACTGTTTTCAGAGAAAAATATTCCGTTTTAAGAGACATCTTTAAACCATAAGTTGTCATATACTTTTTCTTTTAAAGCATAAATTGTCATAAAATTAACCCAATCGGGTCATTTCGCAGTTTCTATACTTTATTTTGCCCATGCTAACTATAAATTACCTTAGTTTATATCGACCAAGATAACAAGAACCTATCAAAGTTTCTCATCATTTTTTCCAGCTTGCTGGACGCTCAATAAACAACTGATTTGCGTAGGGCACTTTATCCGGTAATTGATGTTTATCCAGATTTTTAAGGGGCATCCAACGACACTCTATCTTGTGATGGGCATAAAATTTGATATTACGATTTTCTCGCTCCTCCTCAATCGCAGGTATATAGACCGTTAACTTGATATTTGGATGGTTTTCCTTGATCCATATAACAGCCGGCTGCAAATCAGAATCACCAGATACTAAAACTATACTATCAATAGATCCTTTTATGGAATCATTAATCATCTGAACCGCTATATTAACATCCGTTTTCTTTTCTTCTGCGGTTTGATATTCTTCTAGGCACCTAGCTCCACAGCGAACAGTTCTTTTTTGATATTGTCCTTCTACAATCTTTACCCCTTCTACTGTTTGCAGAGCTCTCCAATATAATTCCTGTCTATTGCGGCCTGAGCTACTTACCACGTCTGGATCTATCTTCGCACTAAACAAATAAATTTTCTGAATATCTTCATGTGGCCTAATCTCATCAAACCAAGATTTGATATTCAACCATTTCCAACCTGGCTTATGTCTGAAAACCCCATAGTACCAATTAAATCCGTCAATGTAGACTCTGGTTCTTGGTTTTATAGTATTCGTATTGACTTTTTCTGAAAAAGATGTAGTTTCACTCATACTTCTCGTACCTAGTACGAATAAAGGGCGCTCTCCCGCAAGGGGTTCGCCCTTCCTTTTTTTGTAGCTCATACAATTTAAATAATCAATAAACTTCACTACTATACTTTTTTAGCTTTTTTGCAAAAGCGCATTAATCTTCATAATTCAAGTTTTTGCTATTATCTGCTTCTCGGTTACAGTTGCATAAATAATCTCCTCATTAGTTGAGCGTATTCTTTACTAATTCCAGTGTTTCTATCAAATTCACTTCATTGGGAAATGGTTTATCTCATCTAATCATAGCCATTCTTCCCTTGGTTAACATTGCTCAAAAATTAAACCGTTTTTTCTACAAGCCATATCTAAAATTTAAATTCTTGGTTACATAATCGATTTTGCTGAAGATATCCCACAATGGTCAGACAACGAATGTCTTTATCTGCCGATACAAAAGAAGCTTTGGAGTTAATTCGCAAAGGCAACCTTTTTGAAGTAATCGATTGGATATCATCCGGCAATAAACTACAGCGTCCGGAACTCGGTAGTTGGAATGGCCTACTTTACAAAGCTGTAGAAACCGGGTTTCACAGTATGGTTAAAATCCTGCTGGAAAAGCAAAAATGGGAACCAGATGATCTGGCCTGCGCCTT
Organism: Verrucomicrobiales bacterium; assembly: GCA_031256975.1. Taxonomy (GTDB): domain Bacteria; phylum Verrucomicrobiota; class Verrucomicrobiia; order Methylacidiphilales; family JAAUTS01; genus JAIRPN01. Next base: position 312,264 of record JAIRPN010000015.1, read on the forward strand.
GGCCAGGGCTTTCCAAGATAACCGTGTGGACATTGCCGAACTTTTATTGGAATACAATGCGCCAACAGAACAGGTGGGATTTGACGAGGTGTGCCGCACCATGGACAAGGGCCTTATTGAACGCATGTTGCGTTTGGGAGTTGATCCCTGCAACGAAGATTCGGGATTTGCTTACGCGTTGAATAAGTTCAAGGCCAGGCCATTGCTGCGTGTTTATCGGGAATTACGCCAAGAATTTCCTTGTTTGCATGAACAGGCTTCGCTGGCTCTCAGACAAGCTATAGAAAATCAAAATCCCCGGTGGACTGCCATGCTGGCCTGGGCTGGCGCCGATCCTTGGTATAAGACCGAATCTGAATGAGACAGTACGGCTGCGGAAACGGCCTGTCGGCAGGACAATGTCGTTTATCTGCACTCGCTTAAGCTCAACCCGGATGCACAACAATTACGGGATTTATTAGATGCCACATCCTATGGTGCAAGAATTGAAATCATTCGTTACCTTTTGAAAAAGGCCACCTCTCACGAGTTAAATGATCCCCAAACAAATTCATGCCGGGCTTTGGAATCACTAATCAGCGTTAGCAGAATCAATTGGTATCACCCCCAGGGACGCGAAGAAAACTGCTTGCAGTGTATCGAACTATTATTGGATTCAGGGGCAAAATGGAATCCTCCTGAAAAAGAACTAACTTACGCCCGACGAGGCCTTGGCTCTCAGGATGCCAAATATGTCGTGCAGGTGGTCCGTCTTCTGCTTTACACCGCCGAAGCCGCCGAACCGGCTATGATCTGGAAATTGTGTAACTCGACAAAACTCAGCGGCTTGATTAAAGCCGTTGATTTCCCCTTATGGGATGAATTGCGCGAACTGCGTAACGCACCTATTTCTGATACTTCAACCAAAACGGATACGGTTTAACAGACGGTTCCTGGTAATAAGAGGAAGAATGCTCAGACGCTTCTTCGTACCGCTGTTGGTGATTCGGTGTAGGGATCGTTCTTGCTGCCGGATAGGGCCCTCCAACCGGGATAACATCTTCATTAAAAGATCCATCTATTTTTGGATGTGGATAACCTGCTGTAAACGGAGAACTAAGTTCTGCCTGTCGCTTAGCCCAAATCAACCAAACCTTTTGTTCCTCATTTAATTCTCCGTTGTTGTGTTGTCTCCATCTGGCTTCGCACGCTTCCACAAATTGTAGCATGTTATTATAGATAACCCACCATTCTGCGGCCTTGGCAAAGTTTTCTTCTCTTTTTTCACGAATCTGTCGCAACGACTTAAGATGTTCTCTTTGCTTTTCCTTTTTCTCTTCTTCTTGTTGCCGTTTTTTCCATTCGATCTCTCGTTCTTCTGCACGAATTTTCTCCCGTTTGAATTTTTCTACTGCAACAGAAAGCCGTTCAATAATTGTGGACAGCATGGTGAGCAACGGCTCAGGGGTCTTTTTCTTCCAGTAATTTCTTTCTCCATGTTTTGGATTGGCAACTATCCTGTAACAGAATTTACCGGTTAATTGCTTAACCTTGTTCTCCCAAGTCCAGCTTGGCCGGCGTTTTTGCTCCTTGGTGACCGGTCTTTCGATTTCTGCGACTCCTTCTTCGATTTCCAATGTCACATAACCCTCTTCATGCACGAATCGAACACAGCGGTTAAAGTCGTTATCATCCTTAAGCTCGTAACCCAAAATTTTAGCCTGTTCGACCAGCATATGTATCGCTCTGGACAATGGCTCGATTTGTTCAGGTGAAACACAAATGATGGGCACACTTTTCCCCTGAATGCGCACACGTCCGGTCGCGTCAGGCTTTTCCTTATTAGCCAAGACTTGTATCCGTTTGGCCATGGGACACAATTCCACCTCAGGTCCTGGCAGGGTAGTCGGTTGATTCATAGTTTTGGTAGGCTTTGGACGCCAATAGTTTGCCCGGCGGTCTTGGTTAACTTGCAGGTCGAATACGATACCTTGCTTTTCGCCTTCCCAAGGAGGCAATGGAAGCTGTGTGATTAGTTGACCAACGGCTTTACGTGCCCAGTGTCCTAACCCTGGTTTTGGGATGTTAAATTTTTTGCAGATTTTGGCCAATGCCACATCTGAGATGCCAAACTCCTTGGCCAGCTTGGTAGCGGGAGTGGACCAGATCCGTTGATATAATTCTTCGCGACTTAATTTGAGCGATTTTTCGTGTTCATCACTGGCCATAAAGAAAGCCATACCTCAGCTTGTGACGATGGCCAAGGCATAAAAATATGCCACTAACATATTCCTGAATTATAAGGAATAATTAATCATATGCGATACTGGTACCAATGCCAACCTAATGGTCTTTTATGAAGAAAGTCTCTTCAACCAAAATTCCACTCGGAGGTAAAATTACAAGACATGTGCCAGTTTCGCCGACCGAGTGCCTCTGATAGCTGTTGTAAAGAATTCCGCTTAATCCATAAGCACCCGTTAATTGATTGGCTACTTGTTGACATAGTCCATAACCACCGTCGGCCTTAGATTGTAGAAAATCTTCGCGACAACCCTTATCCTCCGACCATTGCACAAGATTGAATGCATGGATAGTCGATGGAGAACAAGGATATGTTATACGATCCTGCCAATTTGGAACTTCTGCTTTCATAGTGGGACTGCCACTTGCAATATAATAAGCTGTTTCTCCGTTTTGATTGAAACGATTTTCTTTGAGCGATACTGAATTGACTGGATAATCTGGATCGCGCGAAGCCACCCAATCCGCAGTAACATCAATTTGGATAGTGTACTTCTTAATATCTTCTAATGTAATATTGTAGTCACTCATAAGTTCATAAGAATTCTATGATTAAAATCATCCCACTAATTTAAAAATCTAAGAGATCAAAAGACCTCTATTTCTTAATATTCCTTCCTCACACAGCATTATTCAAAATACCCTCTTTTTAGGCTTATCAATGCCAAGGAATTGAAATATCTTTCAATCGTGTGGATAATTCTTCCCAGCATTTTTCATCAACATCTTTCACGTATGCAATCAATCCGGCCAAGTGATTATAAAACCCAAATGAAGAATCAAATCCTTCATGTTTAGCCGTCATTTCTATGCCAAATTTAACTGATGCATAAAGATGTCTATCGATTCGACGGTACATATTTTTTGATAATTTAGGGCTATCACCATCTACCAATAAGCCTAACACCACTTTTCTTGATCCTGGTCCCGCGACCTGAATTTTGCGTACATTCTCCCTAAAACCAGCTTTCCTTATACAATTTATTGTCGTGCGAATTATTTTTCCGATTTCCGCCCTGGAAGATAAGGACGATGCTGATAGTGTTATATCATCTGCATAGCGAGTATATACCAATCCCCGTTCTAACGCATAATCATACAGTTTTTCGTCTAATTCTCTTGCAACTAAATTACTTAGCATCGGGCTAGTTGGTGCCCCTTGAGGTAAAACTCCAATACCATTTTTCACATATGGCAGCCATTCATAAGAATCTAGGGCCCCAATTCTTCTTTGAAAAGACTTTGGCAAACGAATTGTTGTACATAATCGAGAAAATTCAAAAGCTAGGAGATTTCTATATCCTAGGGACTGAAAAATTTTATAAACATCTAGTTCAGTTACAGAATAAAAAAAATCTTCCAAATCAAATTTAAAAAGCCAACGAGCACCACAATGCATACTTGCACATTTTCTTATCCCTCCTGTCGGATGAAAAGCATAAGAAGTATTGTGCGGAACACACTTTTGAAGAATCTCTTGATTTATAAATTGTTGTACTAAAAATAATTCGGCTGAAACTGAATGAATGAATCTTCTTCCGCCAGATCTTTTACGAATGGCGTACATCCTGTAATTTGCAGCTTCTCTTTTTCTGTTAACGCTATTTAACAGAACCCTTACACTAACCCTCGTTACTTGGGATAAATGTTCTAATGTAAAAATTACAGGAAGACCCCTAGCAATTAATCTTTCCGCATCCTGCTTTAATAGGACAGCATCTTGCTGATTATAACCCTGTCTAAGAGCTTCAAAATAAAGATGATGTGTTGACCAAGTTTCCATTTACTCATTGTTGTTTGGTCCCAAGGGGACCATATCAGTCGCCGCCCAGCCCAGTCCTCGCAGGAAAAATGGGCGGTGACTGATAAGGGGGCGAATAGCCCCTTAGCGTCAGATCTTACCAGAGAAAACAATCTGTCTTCCCCATCCATAAATCTTACGATCATGGAATCACCTTCAGTACAATAAAGTTTATCTTATTGCCCAATGGCGTCTAAACAGTCACTCGATCAACACATCAATTTTTAGGAATATATAAAGAACGATCATATGATATACTATTAGCGTTCTCCTTTAGCTTCCAAATCTTTTCCTTCCCGACTTTAGTTAAACGATTATTAGCTCCTACAAAACCAGCAGAACGAGCGCGAGAAATCAAGCTATCAATTACTGGTACATCAAGTCCCAAAATATGTGACATTGTGCTTTTATTTCTAATCCCCTTATTAATCACTTTAAGCAGTCTTAACATTGCCTGCATTTCAGGTCTTCGACCCCCATTTTTATTATTTTCTAATAAGGCTAATAACCAGTTTGGAAAAGATCGTCCATCGAACAACGGCTTCCATCGTTTACTTTCATTGTACCAAAGAACACCGGGCAAATTATCGGGAACGCTATGATGGAATACTATATTAGACATCATGTCGCCATAACCAAGTCGATATTCTGACCTAACATATTTGATAGATTCACATAAATCCCTTATATTCCGATAATACTTACCCCACTTATTACTTATATAATCTTCATGGTGTAACAATTCTCCTATGAATTCAATTTTTTCTTCATTGAGATGTCTACGCCTTTTTCTATTTTGACCAGGCAAAGATTTGATAATGCGATCTACTGAGTTTGATGTGCGTGAATAAGAAACTATGTGGAGTTTTATTATATTAGAACTCCACCAACTACGCATTGTACTATTGTTCATCATCAAACGGACATAATCACTAACTCGCTGCCCCGAACTAATTGAATCCTCTATCAAAACAATTTTTTTGATCTTATTATCTCTTAATTCTTTTAGAGAAGGATGATCTTTAAATAAGGAATTCCCAATCTTCATTAAACGCGAAATTTCAGATTGGATAAAATCCTCACTTCCTAAAGAAGAACTAGGCCTTGGACAAAGATTCCCGTCTTTGTCCCACAATGAAACTATGGGATTATCAAATTTTCGAACTGCATAAAGGCCACAAGGTTCATTTGCCATTTTTGTCAAAATATCTTGTAGCCACTTAGAGTACTCCTCACGAGATATAAATTGAAGTCGAGTCAATAGCTCTAATGCAGTAGTTTGCTGAGTATTTGAAAATTGATTTAACCATGTGTTGATTTCAGGAGAATCCTCAATCATGTCATAAGTCAAATTTTGCTTTGATCCATTCCTAGATTTCCCACGTCTTTGCCGCGGAAACATCCGTCTGTTGAGTAAATTTCCTCCACTGGTCAATCGAATCATTAACAGTTTTAAACAAGATCGTAAACTGTTCCTTATCGATATAAGAGCAACAGTTGTGCTCGTCAGCAGATCCTTGATCTGGATGAACTGTTTTTTCATACATTACTCAGTTGCCTTTATCAAATAATGCTACATCGAAATTTCACTTAATGATAACCGCGCATACAGGGAGTTGTCACTGGAGAAGTTAACTGGGCGCTTGGGCAGTATTTTGGCCTATGGTATCGGATATCCGCCATCAACCAATATTAGATGCTTGGCAAGATGTAACATGTCATCGGTATCATCATCATCCAAAATAGCATGATGAGTCACCACAACAACGGACTATCCAAACGGTCATCTGAAAGCATAGCACTGTTAATAACTTGGGTGTAACTGCTAGACAGAGCCTCTTGTCGGCAGTATAAGCTAACGCATAACAACCTATTTATTATGCCCGCTAAAACCTTAGGTGAATTTATTCGTTCGAGACGCGATGAATTAGATATCTCCTTAAGAGAGCTTGCTCGTCAGTTAGACATCACGCCACCATTTCTTTCTGATATTGAACTAGGAAAGAGGTATCCATCCGAGCCGGTAATGTTAAAACTGGCTAATCATTTCCGTATTTCGATCGATGATCTAAAGTTGTTCGATCATCGAGAGTCTCTATCTGAATTAAAACGCCTCCTTGAACAAAATGCCAATTTGAATATTGCATTTAGGACTGCGATCGAAGATGTGAAAGAGGGGAACCTCTCACCTGAACAATTAGCAAAAAGAATCAATCCAACTACTGGCAAAAAATGAAAGCCTCACGCGCAATGACAGGTCGCTTTCAGATACGGCTGTCATTTAGTACAAGTGAAATAGATGACATTTGTACGGAGGCATTGCGGGAAAGTCACTACATGCCGGCTAAGCCAGCGCCAATTCGAATCGATCGTTTTGTGGAAAAACACTTCGAATGTAATACCGGATACGATGATTTGCAGCAGGGTGTTATGGGGTATACCCTTTTTAGTGGAAAGGGTAAAGTATTAGAGGTAATGCTTTCCAATAAAATCGATGATGGCAAGAAATCATCAGATAGGCGGGTCCGTTCCACTTGGGCACACGAAGCGGGTCACTGTTTATTGCATGCCAACTTGTTCATAGAAGAAGCCGGTCAGCTTAGTTTTAGCCAGACAGAGGGCAAAAACACCAACATAGAAGGACGAAAGATCCTTTGCAGAGATAATGATATAAAGCCTGTTTCACGCACTTATGATGGGCGTTGGTGGGAGTGGCAGGCTAATCGTTGCATAGGGGGGCTATTACTTCCTAAGTCATTGGTAGGTGATGCGCTCGCCGATATTCTGGACACATCGGTGATGACTGGGGTTCCAATATTATCTCCCAAAAATCGTATTAAAGCTGAAGAAATCTTGGTGGAAACATTTGATGTAAATCCTGTCGTGGCAAGGATTCGACTGGGGGAAATGTTCCCGGAGAATAAGGGACAGCTAGAATTCTAAAAATTTTGCTTGAAATGTAGGCTAAAAAAGCTAACACTGCTTTCAAATAGCTAATTAACATGTTTTTAAGAGACTGTTGGCTGGAAGCTAGAGTGTAACCATCTCCATCAGTCTTGAAAAACATATAAACAAAAAAGGAATTCGATGACCAAAGTTAAGTTCTATCCATTAGGAAATGCTGATTCTTGTTTAATCCAAACCGGGGCTGGAAAATATTTTTTATTTGATTATGCCGATATGCGGAATCCGGACGACATTGATGACAAACGGATTAACTTGGCGGAAAAATTTAAAGAGGACATCGACTGGCCCAAGCGAAAAGAGATAGATGTGTTGGCATTTACACATGGTGATAACGACCATGTAAAAAAGGCTGCCGAAATGTTTTGGCTCGATCACGCAATAAAATACCAAGGAGACGATCGGGTTAAAATTAAAGAGCTTTGGGTTCCTGCTGCGTTGATTGTGGAAGAAGGCTCGGAAGACGATACGCGCGTTATTCGATCTGAGGCGAGATATCGATTCCTACAAAAAAGCGGAATTAAGGTCTTTGCCCGGCCGGGACATTTGGAAAAATGGTTGAATGATCAGGGGAAGTCACTGTCTGATTATAAACACTTAATCGTTGATGCCGGCCAATGTGTCCCGGGATTGACCTTAGAAGGAGATGGGATTGAGTTTTTTGTTCACTCTCCATTTGCCAAACGCACTGATGAGGGTTTGTTGGACCGAAACGATAATTGTCTTGTGATGCAAGCCACTATCCGTGAAGGAGGGAGGGATTCGCGATTTTTAATAACGGCCGATTCAGTTTCTGAATCTTGGGTTGATATCGTTAACAGTACGAGAAAGCATAGCAACGATCACCGCCTGGCTTGGGATTTATTTAAGATACCGCATCATTGCAGCTACTTATCCATGGCTGATGAAAAAGGTGACCATAAAACAAAGCCGACGCCAGAGTTTGAATGGCTATTGAATCAGGGCAACGAACGAGCAATCATGGTTTCTTCCAGTTGGCCGATTCCGGATACCACTAAAGATCAGCCTCCACATGTTGAAACTTATCGTCGTTATGAAGAAACTGCCGATAAGCTGGATGCACAGTTAGTTGTGACAATGGAGCATCCCAAGATCAATAATCCTAAAACTGTCAACATTTTGGTCGATGGGGCAGGTGTTACACTAAAGCATGAAGTACCTTCCGCTGTTGGTGTTATTACAACAACCAAATCTCCGAGAGTAGGATGACTACCAATAATTCCTTGCTAACACCTCCTGGTGAAGTTGTGGATCTAGGTAGTCTTCGATTACCTAGATCAAAGGAATTTATCCGTTATATTCAGGGGTGTCAGCCTTATGTAGAACTGATAGATGTTCGCCAAATAAAGGATGCTTATTCCGAAGTCATTGTATTTAAATTAAAGATCGAACGTCCGCAATTAATGGTCCATCAGATAAATGCCGTGGAACCTGTAGCGGTGATTTTTTTTGAAGACAGCGACAAACAACCAGAAGTTTTAAGTTTGAGAGCTGATTTTCCGAAAGTTCCACACCTCAATCTAAGAGCCGAAGAATATCCCCGTAGTATTTGCTTATATGAGCAACCGGTTGAACAAATTAGGTTAACGTGGACACCGGCGGATTTTTTGCGACGTATAAATTATTGGTTTTCATCAACAGCCAGGGGCTCTCTCCATGCTGATGATCAACCTCTAGAACCATTAGTATTGTCTACTAATTGCAGATTAATTCTTCCAGCGGATTTTAACTCCGCTAAAGAAGATGAGAATGCTCGACCATTTGTCCTGTGTCCCATTGGTTCGACCAACATGGTAAGCACTCTTCGCTTAATACGGCAGGAACAATTAGCCCCTCAAAAAGAAATAAAATATATATTAGCCTCCTTTTCATGCGTGCCACAGACACATGGAATTATACACAAAGCTCCAAGCAATCTATGTGAACTAAATGAATTGTGTTTATTAGGAGGCTTGGACTTGGTGCACCAACTTTCAGAAAAAATTCGCTTATGGTTGAAAAGTGATGATAAAGGATCAAAATTTTTAGAAGCTCAACTAGTTCTATTAATCAATTTACCAAAAAAACGATATGCTGAGAGTTCAGATATTCAACTTGAACAACGCGCTTTTATAACTCTATCAACGGTTCAAGAATTTGGAAAAGTTCTGGATGTTGTCCAAAAAAACGGATCTTCATCTGGATACATACTTGAACCAAAAACTCCATCCGAAGCCGATTTGAAAACTATAGCCATGGATATGCTTCAGGTTCATAAGATGATAACACCTGAATTTGCTGCATTGCTAAACGGTACCTTACCTAATGAAAATGAAATTATCGGTATTGGTGTTGGGGCGTTGGGTTCTCAAATTTTCAATAATTTGCTACGATCGGGTTATGGAAGATGGACCTTAATAGATGATGATACATTTTTGCCGCATAATTGTTCCCGCCACTTCTTAGGAGACTGGGCAGTAGGCCTAAATAAGGCTGATATCATGGCGAAGATCGGGAATGCTATTTTTGGCGATAAAACTTTAGTAAGATCAATACCAGAAAATTTTATATCCCCCAAGGAGCATAAAGAAAAAATTGATGAAGCCCTCTTTAAAGCAAAATTAGTGATTGATATGTCGGCTTCGGTTGCTGTAGCAAGACAATTAGCTCAATCAGAAAATAATGTCCGAAATTTATCCACATTTATAACACCTAATGGAAGTAGTTTAGTTGTAATGGCTGAGGATGAGCCAAGACTTACTCGATTGGACTGGCTTGAAATGCTGCATTATCGTGCCGTATTAAATAACGCTGAATTGGCACAGACTTTTGATTCGAAGGAATCTCATCTTCGTTATGGGAACTCTTGTCGCGATATAACGTCTGAATTATCGCAAGATAACGTGGCTATATGGGCCGGCATAGCCAGCAAAACGATTAAACAAATAGCCACTGATTCCAACGCAGCACTACGAGTGTTTTCAAGTAATGATGCTTCAGGAGTTTCTATTTATAAGCCAATAGTCACAGAACCAATTAAAATAAAACATCCATGCGACGAATGGACTATTCAGACCGATGATTGGCTTATTGAAAAGTTATCTAGAATACGCGAGGAACGGCTGCCTAACGAAACTGGAGGTATTTTGTTGGGGGTATTTGATACTTATTCTCGCGTCTGTTCAATTATCGATGCGTTACCATCACCTCCTGATAGTCAAGAATGGCCGATTTCATATATACGCGGCTGTACAGGATTAGAAGAACAATTGAAGATAGTACAAAAACAAACGCTCGAACAAGTAACTTATGTTGGGGAATGGCATTCCCATCCTGTAGGGGCATCAGTTTCGCCAAGCCAGGATGATTTAAAAGCATGCGCATGGCTGGCCGAGCAAATGAATTTAGAATCATTGCCGGTCAATATGATAATAATCGGGGACAGGAAGAAATTCAAATTAGTTTCAGCAAGCATCCGCAATTAAAGATATATGACAAAGGAACCGTCTTATTGAAAAATAAAATTCAGGACACATTTATATATTATGGCAAAAATTCATTTTTTAAATGTAGGGCACGGTGATTGCACGATCATTGAGCATAATAACGGCAATTTGACTATGATTGACATCAATAATGGTTCGGAACTCGAAGAAGAAGATGTCAAACCAATCCTTGAGAGTTTAGCAAGTAACGGTTCAAATTATCGTGCTCAAGTAATGGCCGGCCAAAATAAATGGAAATCATGGCAAACTCTTTTAAGTGAAGCTGGTTATAACATTGAACTGACAAACCCCATTGAATTTCTTAAAAGTACCTATCCGAATCGCTCGATTTTTCGCTACGTTCAAACCCACCCAGATTTTGATCATATGCGTGGACTGGCTGTGCTTGAGGCGGCTGGAATTGAAATCCTGAATTTCTGGGACACAGAACACTCGCGAAAATGGGATGACCAAAAAGATAA
>JAIRPN010000007.1 GCA_031256975.1 Verrucomicrobiales bacterium
ACCAACTGCACCTCGATTACGAGGCCAGCTTTGGCGACAAGTACGACAAACCCTGGGGGCTAAACTTCGGCTACAGGCACCAGTTTTGAAGCAACACATTCACCGCAGAGGCGCGGAGAACGCGGAGATTATTTTAATTTAAATAAAACCTCAGCGAACTCCGCGCCTCTGCGGTGAATCTGCTTTTTATAAGTGGGGCTCCAAGGCTTTTAAAGCTCTCGGACTTACAGAATTATCCTGGCAGGAAAGCGGCGCCGCCGCCTACGTCAACCTCCTGGTCAAACGCACCTGAGAGGCATTGCGCAATATTCTAAATAGGAGCGAGTGTATTTAATACTTACATGATTAATGTATAAATAATATGCTTGATAGATATGAAAGACTCGATATGGTGGGATAGTTTTTCTAATGAAAACGAGTGTTAAGCAGAAAGATAAGTAATGGAATCGGCGGAAACAAATTTCTCAAAAGTCGCAACCACATGAAAAAAGGATAAGAAAGTGAAACGGAACAAGACAATATACTTGGCGCTAGTACAAATGACGATGATAGGGTTCGTCAATACCACGGTGTGGTCATCGGAAGCTGACTTTAATGGCAGCAGGATTGTTAATAATAAAAAAGACAACGCCGGCACGGCGGTGGCGGATGGTGTGTTTACCGGTACCACTACGCTGAATTATACCAATGGCAGCGCCGAACAAGGCGCCGTGCATGTCAGTACGCCGGGATTGAAGACGGAATTGGATGGAAAGATTGACATCAAGGCCAGTAATCCGTCATCCAGCGCCACTTATGTACATGGCGTTGATGTTACCACTTCCGGCACGGTATTGCTAAAGGGAGACATCAGCATCGAAGTCAACAGCTTTGCCGGTTCGGGGGTGAAGACGACCGATTCGAATGCTTATGTTAAACTGGATGCCGGTGATTCCGGTAAAACCATCATGATTAACCTTACCAATGTGGCAGGAGCGGCCAATAACACCAATGAAGCCGCCGGCATATATGCTTCGCTGGGAAGGGTGGATGTCGTCGGCAATCTTAAGGTTAATCCCGGTCAGTCGCGGGCTTACGGGTTATGGACCGGTGTAAACACCAGCACCGGGCAGGGCGGCATTATCAACGTGCAGGGCAATACCCAGATCGATGTCGATTCCCCCGGCGGTTATGGCGTGCGGGTGGATGGCGGGATCATTACTTTGAATGGGGATTTGAACATTACCACCACCGGCAGCAACAGCGGCCGTTTCGGTGCTTATGGCATCAAGGTTGGCAACCAAAGCATCAGCTACGCGGGAACGCCGGTTAGCGGCACGATGATTATCGCCGGTTCCTCAACCATTGCCACCAGCGGCAGCGGCGCTTATGCCTTATACACGGAAACAGCCAATTCCAAGATTGTGCTTGGCGATGGCAATAAAATCAGCACTACCGGAAACGGGGCGCACGGGGCGGCAACGTATTATTCCTATATTTTAAGGGATTCCACCGGCGGCACTATCGTATTGGGGAACAACACGACCATTGAAACCGGTGGGGTCGGCTCGCATGCCTTGTATGCGGGAACGGTCTCGTCGGGCAGCGGCGGGGTGAGTATCGGCGACAATGCGGTGATCAAGACATCCGGCAGTTCTTCTTATGGCGCTTACTCGGTCGGCAGGGGATTGATCGCCATCGGGGAGAATGCCTCCATCGCCACCACCGGCAACAATGCCGCCTATGGCATTTACGCTAACGGTGGCGTGGTGACTGTCGGTAAGGATTTATCGGTCAATACCAGCGGTTCGGCGGCCCACGCTATTTATGCCACCGGCAGCGCCTCGCGAATTAATCTCAACGGCATCAAGGGCATTTCCACCGCAGCGGCAAACGCGTTGGCCATTAGCGCCACCAACCGCGCTGTCATCAGCGGCACCGGACAATTCACCTTCAATGGCGGGGTTCGTTCCAGCGGCACTGCCAACGTGGACTTGACGATGAAGCAAAACTCCTCCTGGTCAGGCAGCACCACGGCGGTAAATTCCGGTACGGTAAAATTGATTTTGAGTGATAACTCCCAATTTAACGGCACCGCTGTCACGGATACCAACGGTTATATTTCCCTCACGGTACAGGACAACGGTCAGTTCATTGGCAGTACCGGCACCACCACCGCTGCGGACATATTGAATGTTAATATGGCGGGGCAGGGCTTGTGGACAGTGAATGACAATTCCACACTCACGACGCTAACCATGAACCATGGTACAGTGGCTTTTGACAATGGTGGCGCTTACAAGCGGATTACGGCGCAAACCTTGACCGGGGCGGGCGGCACTTTTGTGATGAACACCCATATTGCGGCCAATAATCTCGCCAGCAGCCAGGATATTGATGGCGCTAACAGCGATTTTATCACTGTTAGCGGCACTGCCGATGGAACGCATGTCATTGGCATCCGGGATAGCTCCAATGGCGGCATCACGGGCAACGAATACGCTCTTTGGCTGGTCAATACCGGCAGCAGTACCAGTAACTCCACCTTTAGCGGCACCAACAATGTTACCCAAGGCGCCACCACCTACACCTATACCGTCATGAATGGCGATGCTGCCAATGATTTGCTCAATAGCGGCACCGCAGGTTATACCGTTGCCGGCGGCGGCAACGACTGGTATCTCCTGCTGACCAGTTCCACCACCAGCAACGGCGGCGAAACGGTCAACAATCTTGCCATTGCCCCGCATGCCGCATGGTTTGTGGAAATGGACACTTTGCTCAAGCGCATGGGAGAATTGCGGCTCGGCGGTAGCGGTTTGTTTGACAACAACGATAAATTTCAGCAACCGGCCGAGTGGCAGACCTGGGTGCGTAGTTACGGCAGCCAATACAACATAGGCAGCCAGGTCAGCGGCAGTCCTTTCCGCCAGTATATTTATGGGGCCGACATTGGCGCCGATCGTTCCTGGCTGGATGATGAGAAGAAGAATGTTTACTTCACTGGTATTTACGGCGGCTATGGCCGCGCCGACCAGAGTTACCGCAGCTATGCCGGGGAGGGCCGCAGCAACAGCTATTACGGCGGTTTTTACGGCACTTGGCTCAATGATGCCGGCTGGTATGCCGACCTGGTTGGCAAAGCCTCCTATTACGACAACAGCTTTGAGGCTTGGGATGACAGCACCAAAACCACCGGTGATTACGGCAACTGGGCCGCCGGCATCAGTCTGGAATTGGGCCGCCAGTTCAAGTTTAAGGACGGCTGGTATGCGGAGCCGCAAGTGCAGGCGAGCTATGTCCACTTCTTCGGGGGCAATTACACCACCGGCGGCGACAATGGGTTCGCTGTCGGCTACAGCGATGCCGACCTTTTGCAATTCCGTTATGGTTCGTTGTTTGGCCGTACCATCAAGCTGGATAAGGAGGATCCAAAAGACTGGGGCTTTATCCAGCCTTACGTGAAAATTTTTGGCCAAAATCAAATCAGTAGCGGCGGTTACGTTCGTGCCGGTGGCGGGGAATGGCGTCCGAACATGGACGGTTGGGCGGCAGTGGTTGGCGCGGGTATCGTCTACCAGATTGATGAGCAAAACCAGTTGCATTTGGACTACGAAGCCACCTTTGCCAACAAGTACGATAAACCCTGGGGATTAAACTTCGGCTACAGACACCAGTTTTAAAGCAAATAATTCATCGCAGAGCCGCGGAGTTCGCAGAGAAAGAAGCTATTTATTTTGGTTTAAACACAGCCTGTACAGGGGCCGCAGCCAACTGAAATGCATCTCAACTCAGCGTCCTTCGCGTCTCCGCGGTGAACCTTCTTTTTTTCATGAAAACAAAAGCACACGCAGATTATTCCAATAGTCCCATCCCGGTACGGTTGGAGACCGAACAGATCGAATTGCTCGGGGAGTTCCAGGCCAAGACCGGGCTCAGCAAGTCCTTCATCATCCGCCGTTGCATCAATTACACCCTGCGGAGGTTCAGCGATGGCGAGGTGGACATCCTGACCCTGCAGGAGCGGAAGTGAAGCCGTAATTACGAATTACCGGCTCAATTTTCGTATGGATGATTTTTAACCAAGGACACGTTTTGCGTGATTCTGTCCCAGCGCCGTTTCGGCAGGGAGGGCGGGGGCGAGATTCTTAAAGGTTGTGTGTCCGGTAATTGGGATGAGACAGGCAGGGCCGAGTCGTTCCGGATATACTGGCGCAGGGTGTAGTTGATTTTCTTTTTACGAAGGTCCTTGATGATTCGGTGACGGCTGCGGCGGTAGAACAGCAGGATGCCAATGCCACATGCGATGAAGGCGTAGGCGGCGGGTTCGGGCATGGCGGAGGCCGGGCCCAAGGCGTCGGCCAGGGTATTGGGGTCGCTGCCGAAGACGTTGATGAGGCGGGTGCTTTCTCCTTCCAGCGGACGGGTTGCCTGTGACAGGGAGTCGCTGACCCAGTTGGGTTGCAGGGCGAGGGTGGCAGCCTTGGATTTGGTGTTGAGAAGGGCGCCGGTCAGCAGGCCGATCAGCCAGCGGCGGATATTCCGTGATGCAAATGTTGTTTTCATGGTTGGTCGCTCGTTTTTCATGTTTAAGGGGCATGCAAGTGTTTCTTGCTTACCGTGTTGAGCAGACTGTCCTTGAGTATCGCGACCCGCTTCCTTCCATCATCAGAGCATCGTTTCCCACCGGAAACAGGCGCGACCGGAAAAGAAGATAATACAGTGCTGTAGGATAAGTGCAATATAAATTATACGGTGAATAAAGACGGAAAATAACGACTGTTTTACCGCAGGCCGCGGTTCAGGTCGTCGTATTTGGAA
Source organism: Verrucomicrobiales bacterium (assembly GCA_031256975.1). GTDB lineage: Bacteria > Verrucomicrobiota > Verrucomicrobiia > Methylacidiphilales > JAAUTS01 > JAIRPN01. The sequence continues at coordinate 4,801 of JAIRPN010000007.1, forward strand.
AAGACCGGGCTCTTGGTGTTGAGGGTGGCGATGAACTTGTCGTTGGCGATTTGGTAGAGCCAGACACCTGGCGCGATGGCGAAGGCCCCGGCATAGGGACCGCTTGCGGCGGGCTTGAGCCTGGCGGCCTGGTCGCTGAGCTGACGGGGTTTTTCGAGGAATTTGTTATAGGCCTTTTCGCTTTCGAACACGAATACAGCGGCATATTGCTTGAGGCCGAAGGAGACTTCCTCCAGCGAGTCGGTGAGCTGCATGTAGGTGACTTTGCCGGTCTTGTTGTTGACGGCGATGCCTTTGCCGCTGCCACCGCCGACGATGATGATCTTGGGTGAGATATTCTCGACGGCGATGTAGGCGGCGGCCTGTTGGACCCGCTGCCTGGCGGCGGGGTTGAGTTTGTACAGGTCGCCGAGCGCGTCATTGGCGGCGTTGCGGCATTCCTGTTGTTTCTGGAAAATCTCCGGCGCACGCATGTCGGCATGGCAGTCGAGACATAACGCGGTCAATACCAAGGCGATCAGGGAGAGTTTCAGGTTCATAAGGTGCTCCGTATCAAGGTAGAAAGGCCGACCTGCCTATGCAAGTTTTATGAGGCTGGTGAATATCTCCGGGAAACAAGCCGGGGGGGAGGTTGACAGACTTAATTCAGGTAGCAAATTATATTATATTCATTTATGCGAATTCCCCAAAAATCCATCGGTTGGTTGTCCTTGTTTTTAATCTTGTCAGCCTTCGGTTTGACGGCGTCGCGATCCTCTGCCGCGGTGGGGGTCTCGATCAACATTGACATTGCCCCGCCCGCATTGCCGGTGTACGAACAACCGCTTTGTCCGGGTGACGGTTATATCTGGACCCCGGGTTATTGGGCTTACGGTCCGCGCGGTTATTACTGGATTCCGGGTGTCTGGGTGCTGCCGCCGCAGGCTGGTTTATTCTGGACCCCGGGTTATTGGGAATGTGTGGGCGTGACTTATGTGTTTCATACCGGTTACTGGGGGCCCCATGTGGGCTTCTACGGCGGGGTCAATTATGGTTTTGGCTATAACGGCTACGGTTATTACGGCGGGCGCTGGGACGGCGGCCGGTTTGTTTACGACTCCCGCTTCAATAACGTGCGCGGCGTAAGGAGCGTGCGAACCTATGTCGGGCCCACGGTGAGGCAAAATGCGGACAACCGGAGATTGAGTTACAACGGTGGCCGCGGCGGCATCCAGATGAAAGCCTCCGAGGACCAGCGGCGTTTCGCCCAGCAGCAGCATTTTAAACAGACCGCGCAACAGCGTGACAATCACCAACAGGCCGCCCGTACCAATGGCGCTTGGGCCGCCGCAGGCAATCACAAAGCGAATGGAGCGAATTACCGTTCCCCGCAGACGGCGACCGCTCCCCAGCCGTCGCGCCCGGTGGTGCGGCAACCACAGGTTGCCCGCAATCCGGGGCCGGGAGACAGCTATCAGCGCAGGCAGTCCTCCGCATCCAAGCGCAGTCCGCAGGAGTTCGTAAATTCCCATTGGCAGCAGCAGGCCAGGCCACAGCAACAACAGCCCAGGCCGCAACAGCAGCAACCCCGGCAGCAATCGCACGCAAACCGGCATTAAACCAAGGCTGTTTTTGACTGAAATTCCGGGGTGCCGATGGCGGTTTTGCCGTGGGCGCCCGGTTTATTTTGAGGTTCCGCCGGCTTGTAATAAATCCGTTTGGCCCTAGAATCATTTTATCATGTCCAAAGGAGAACGACCTGACTGGGTGCCTGACGCCAATAACGAGGCCTTTACGACCTATGTGATGCCGGGGGTGTCTGATCCCCACCACGACGGACTGCCCCGGGTGGAAACTCCGGGACCGGCGGAAGGTGTCTTCGCCCCGGTTGCCCCGGCGACTCCCGCGCGCAAACTGGCGGCGCAGGATTACATCGACGGGATTTTGTCCGGCAACCGCACGATGCTGGCGCGGGCGATCACCCTGATCGAGAGCAATAGCGACAGGCATTTGGATTTGGCGCAGGAAGTGCTGGCCGGGGTGATGCACAAGTCGGGGAACTCGATCCGGCTGGGCATTACCGGCGTGCCCGGAGTGGGCAAGAGCACTTTTATTGAGTCATTCGGCACCTACTTGTGCGACGAGAACAACAGGGTCGCGGTGCTGGCGGTGGATCCGACCAGTTCGCTGAGCGGCGGCAGTATTCTTGGCGACAAGACGCGCATGGAGCAATTGAGCCGCCATCCGAACAGTTTCATCCGTCCTTCGCCCTCGGGCGGTGCGCTGGGCGGCGTGGCCCGGAAAAGCCGCGAGACGATGCTGCTTTGCGAGGCGGCCGGTTATGACATCATCTTGATCGAGACGGTCGGGGTCGGCCAAAGCGAAACGCTGGTGCATTCGATGGTGGATTGTTTTGTGGTGCTGATGCTGGCGGGTGCGGGGGATGAATTGCAGGGCATCAAGAAGGGCATTATCGAGCTGGCCGACCTGCTGGTGATCACCAAGGCGGACGGCGACAATGTCGCCCGCGCGCAACGGGCGCAGGCGGAACTGGCGCAGGTGGTGCGGATGCTGAATTGTCCCACCGAGGGCTGGCGGCCGAAAGTGTTGCTGAGTTCCTCAGTCGAGAACAAGGGCATCACCGACGTGTGGGCGACCATCCATGATTACATCAACGCCGGCAAGCAGCACCACTGGCTCAAGGAAAAGCGCCAGCAGCAGAATGTCGACTGGCTGAGGGCGCTGGTTGACGAAGCGTTAAAGCAAAGCTTCCGCCAGAATCCCGGCGTGGAGAAGATTTTACCGCAGATCGCCGCGCAGGTGAAAGAAGGCAAACTGCCGCAAATGCTGGCGTTGAAGCAATTGATGGAGGCCTACCGGGCTTAGCCCATGAAGGGGATTCGCTGCGGAATCGCCGGGTTGGCAGCGTTGCTGCTGGTTGCCTGCGCGCAGCAACCGACGGTCGTTTCGGCCCTTGGCAACAAATCCGCGGCTGCCACGGCGCATGGTTATTTGCTGGTTTGCACGCCGACCGAGGCTGTTAATGACGGCAATATCGACTACTACCCTTATACCGGTTACGACATCTACACATTGCAGGGCCGGAAAATCGCCGGGATTCTCAATCATGACAGTGTGCATGATGAACAACCGCAACTGGTGGTCCTGGAAGCCGGTACCTACAGGATCAAGGCGGATTGCGGTGTTGTCCGCACCGCAATCATCAAGGCCGGTGAGGTGACGGTCCTCGATTTGAACAAGCCGTCCCCGGCCAAACACCGCGCCGCCGGTCATTGAGCGACGGAACTAAATCGCGCGTCCCTGGGTCTTGATGCGTTGGAGCAGTTTTTTCCGGTACATGCGCCCGACCGACAATACCGATTTGTCTGCCATGGTCAGCTGCCAGGCCCCGCCGTTGCGATTCAATTCAACGACCTTGGCTATATTGATGATGTAAGACCGGTGGATGCGCAGGAAATGTTTTTCCGGCAACATTTTCTCCCATCTTTCCATCGAGCGGTATTTGGTGATGGGGTGGCCCTTCAGCAGGTGCACACGGGTGTAGTTCAGCGAGGCCTCGATGCAAGTGATTTGCGAGATGGACAATGCCTTTGAAATGGAGCCCTGTTTGACGAACACATTTGGTGTGTTGTCGGTTGTATTGGCGGATTGCACGACCTGTTTGCGCGCCTGTGCCAGCAGATACCCGCGGATGACGCCCGCCGCTTGCCGCATTTCACTGCGTTCAAGGCGCGACCAGCGGTGATAGCTCAACACTTTGTGATGGCCGAGGGCGGCGATCAGCCTGCCCTTGGCGGAAAGGATCGGAACACAGTAGAGGGAACGGACCCCTTGCACGGCAAGCCGGGTGCGCAAATCCTGGTATCGCGGGGCGATGTTCAATGGCGTTGGAATATAGACTTCCTTTGAATTTTCCAGCCGCCTGAGCATGGAACGGTAAGTGTCCAGTGATAAATCGCGTCCCTTGGCCAGTGCAGGGGGGATGCCCTCCCCGCACCATTCGTGCGTGATGCGGGTGGTATGCTGCCGGAGATTGGTTTGCGTCAGCCAGGTGCGGTCGGCATGATGCAGGGTGCCGAGTCGTTCCAGCAAAAGGTGTATCGCGTCATCGCGCGACAGGCAGGCAAACCACTTGGCGGTGTCATACCAAAGCTGCTTTCGTCTTATATTCATATATGCGGTATGGATCCGGAGAAAGCCGCTTATCATAATCCAAAAATCTGGATTCTCCGGAATTGAACGCAATCACATATATAACAAAAGTCATACTTTAATGTAAATCACATATGCATACATGCATTTTGTATAAATTAAATTTTATGCATAAGTTTTATTCATAAAATATCAATAATCAGATTCGTTCAGTTAATGATTTTGGGCAGTTCGAGGTTGAACTTAATAAAGAAGCAGAAGGGTCTGAACAAACATATGAAAAAAGGCATTCTTAGCGGATTACTTGCAGGAGGGTTGGTGTTTTTGGCATCCGGCCGGGCAGCAACACAATATGCGAATTACACAATCTGGTCCACTCCCTCACAAACCAGTGACTGGGTGATCAGCACCACGGTTAATATGAGTTTTGGACCGTTGCAGGGGTTCGGTTTGTATTCGGCAGGCAGCCAGGTCATTATGACCGGCAATATCACCATCGGCACACAGGGCACGCAATCCGACGGCCTGCGCCTGAACAATAACGGCAGCCGAATCGAAACCGGCGACAATCTGATCATTACCACCAGCGGCTATTCGGCGGACGGCATCAATGCCTCGAATACGGCTTCGTCCACGGTGATTGTCGGTGATAACGCACACATCACCACCACAAAGTCCAGCTTGCTGTTTGGTACTGTTGGTTATGAGGGTTCCCACGCCGTGCGGGCAAACAATTCCCAATATGCCAACGGACTTAACATCATCACCATCGGTGACAACGCCATACTCAGCACGGGTGGCAATAATTCCTATGCGGTGCTGGCGGGATTGGGGTACCAGGAAATGAACACCGGGACCATTTCCCGCACCGGCTCGAGCAAAGTGATCATTGGAGAAAACGCCTTGATCCAGACCGGTACTTACAACAACACCGTTACGGGAACACTGAACACCCTGACAGGAACCAGCACGGCCAGCAGCAACGCCTACGCGGTGCATGCCAACCAGTTGAACAGCGAGATTATTATCGGTAACAACGCCACAGTATATACCACCGGGGCCACTTCGCATGCGCTTTACGCGACCAATGCGGGGCATATCGAAATGCTGGGTGATACTACCATCGCGTTGGATAAGCAAAATACGGCCAACGCGGTATTGGCAGGGCAGGATGCCGAGGTGATTTTTGCCCGCGACAAGGCGACCTTGAACATCATCGGCAAGATCCGGGCTGACAATTCTAAGTTATCGGATTCCACCAAGGATACCGGCACCGTCTCCTTGAGCGGTTCCGGCGGCGTGGTGCGCATGAGTGCGGGCGGTTCTTCGTTGATCCAGCGTACGGATGATCCGAACAACGTAATTTTGGAATCGGTGAACGGCGGGCAAATCGTGGTCGACGCTTACGACCAGACTCAAATTATCGGCAATATCAGCGTCAGTGGCAGCAGTGCCAATGGTGACGCCAGTGTGGTGACGCTTTCCCTGAATGACCAGGCGCAATTAACCGGCGCGACCACCACTTCCGGCGTGCTGACCATCAACATGGACGGGGCAGGATCCTTGTGGAGCATGACCAGTGGCACTTCGACCGTGGACCATCTCAACATGCTCAACAACGGGCAAGTAAAATTGGGAACGGATGACGATACCTCGCATTTGATCATCAACCAGAACCTGACTGGCAACGGTGTGTTTTCCATGAATACCAATGTGGAAATCGGCGAGGGTGACTTGATCACGGTTAGCGGCTCCGCCGAGGGCAGTCATCGCATCCTGATTCATGATGCGAGCAATCCGAACGGCACCGAATCGCCGCTCCTGCTGGTGGAAACCGGCGGTGGCAACGGCGTGTTTAGCGGCACAACCGGTATCGGCATGTTCAATTACACCGTGCAGAGCGGCAGTTCGCTCGGCTTGGTAAACGAGAACTGGTACTTGGCGCAAATGCAGGATAGCGGTACCGATACGCCTCAGGTGAATCCGGGCGGTTCCAATGTGCTGACTGCCGCGGCGGCGCAGAGCATGGCGTGGTTGACCCAGATGGATACCTTGAACAAACGCATGGGCGAGTTGCGGTTGAACCATGCGACCGGACAATCGAAATTGACCGGCGGTTGGCTGGAGAATGCCTGGGTCAGAAGTTACGGGCAGCAGGTGAATTTTGGCAGCAAAGTCAGCGGTACCCCGTATCGGGAGCAACTTTATGGCGTGGATTTGGAAACCGACAAGGCGTGGCAGCTTGACGCTGAAAATCTGCTCTATACCGGGGTGTTCATTGGTTATGGCAACAGTGATCGCGACCTGCGCAACAGTTTTGGTTCGAATGGCAACACGGACAGCTATTACAGCGGTTTCTATGGCACCTGGCTGCATGACAGCGGCTGGTACGCGGACTTGGTGGGCAAGGCACAGTATTTTGACAATAGTTTCGAGTCTTGGGATGCCAGCGGCAATACCACCACCGGTGACTATGATAACTGGGGTCTGGGCGTTAGCCTTGAAGTTGGTCGCCAATTCCAATTCAAGGACGGCTGGTTTGTCGAACCGCAGGCACAGATGAGTTATGTGCATTTTACCAACGCCAATTACCAGACCGGCGGCGACAACCGTTTCGCGGTTAGCCTGGGTGATGCCGATGTGGTGCAATTCCGCGGCGGGCTGGTCATGGGGCGCACCATCCGGTTCGAGAAAAGCAAATCTATATTGCAGCCTTATATCAAGGTGAACGGGGTTGAACAAATCAGCAGCGGCGGTTACGTGCGTGCCGATGGCGGTGCATGGCGTCCGAATCTGGATGGAGCCAGGGCCGAGATCGGCGCGGGCCTTGTCTGGCAGATCGACGACCAGAACCAGTTGCATTTGGATTACGAGGCCGCGTTTGCCGACAAATATGACAAGCCATGGGGTGTGAATTTTGGCTTCCGTCATCAATTTTAGTCCATGGACCAAAAATAAACCGTTCTTCCCGCCCTCGCGGGAAGAACACAAGTAGGGAGTATGACATGATCAAGAACAATGACCAACATAAGGCCCCGATTGCGGTGAGCCTGAACAAGGCGGACGAACAATGGCTAAAGAAAGCGACAGTGCTGACCGGATTGAATCGCGAGGAGCTGATTCGCCGGGCCTGCCGTTTTGCCTTGCCCGGATTGTTCCGGGTGCGAAAGGCGATGGCCTGAGCCAACCTTTATTGCTGGTTATCCGCAGGCGGCGCGGACGGAGCCGGTTTCGGCTCCTCCGCAACGACCCCTGACGGCGTTTGGGTTGGCGGATTATCCGGGGGATTTCTGGGAATAATGCCCGGAGCCATCAGTGAAAAATAAACCGCTGCGCCGATGCCCAGGACAATGACAAGGAATAAAATCCACCGGATGGCGGTGGAAGATTGCTTGTGTTTTTTGGGTGGCTCGGGAACGGGGGGTGCGGGTGTTGCCTTGGGTGGTTGGGGTTTTTCCTTCCTGGGTTGCGGAGGCGGTTCAGGGGTTGGGGTTGATTCCGCCTTCATCTCAAGCAATTCAACTTCGGGAATAACCAGCTCCTGGTTGCAACTTGGACAGGAGATCGTAAGTCCGGCACCCTCGTCTTCGGCTTCGAGTTGCTGGTCACAATGGGGGCAGTTAAATATCATAAATCTGTTTTACGGCGTTTACGCGACTTGTCGATAGGCAGTTGCATGCTTTTGTCAGGAAGTTGCAGGCCGGGCAAAAATTTACGGAAACAAGCCTTGTGTTTGAAGCATGACGGATAAGCTTGATCTGTGATGAATTCCTCAGAAATCGCGTGGCGGCGTCTGGCCAATCAGCAAATAGGGGTTTCTTCCCGCAAGCATCCGGGACAGGTTGTCGGCGGGCTGGGGGCGATGCAGGCGCAGGATTATCCGGGCTTGAAGTGGTCGGTTGCCTTGCGTTTGCCGGGAGCCACGGAAAAAACGGTTGAACAGGCCATTGATGAACGGAAAATTGTCCGCACCTGGCTGATGCGTGGAACCCTGCACCTGGCCGCGGCGGAAGAGGTGCGCTGGATGTTGCAATTATTCGCCCCGCGCATCATGGAGCGTAGCGCCAAGCGTCGCCGGGAAATCGGCCTGGATGAGGCGGAGATCAAAAAATGCGAATCCCATTTTATTCGCGCCTTGCAGGGAAACAAACAACGGACGCGGGATGAATTGTCGGAGTTGTTGCGTGGCAAGGGCATTCCGGTGGAAGGGCCGAGAGCCTATCATATTTTTTGGCGGATTGCGCTGGGAGGATTGATTTGTTTCGGCTTGCACCAGGGCAAGCAACCGACTTTTGCCTTGCTGGAGGAATGGGTGCCGAAGGCCGCAGCATTATCGCACGAGGAAGCTCTGACGGAACTGGCAAAACGCTATTTCACCAGCCATGGACCGGCAACGTTGAAGGATTTTACCTGGTGGTCCGGATTGAACGCCGCGGAGGCCAAGCAGGGATTGGCGGCGGTTGGCGGCCAATTGCAAAAGATGCAGGCGGGCGGCATGACGTATTATTTCGCAGAATCCGGGAAACCCCTGCCTGACTTGGAAAACAGTGCCTGTCTGTTGCCGGGATTTGACGAATACATCCTTGGCTATAATTATCGCGGTGATGTGCTGGAGTCAAAATATTCAGACAAGATTGTGCCGGGCGGCAATGGAATGTTCCTGCCGACTTTGGTTCTCGGGGGCAAAGTTGCCGGTACTTGGAAGAAGACTTTCAAGAAGGAGCGGGTTGAAATTGAAGTGAATCCTTTTGCAAAGGTGGCCAAGAGCTGGCACCCGGCAATCGAAGCGTCTGCAAGGAACTACGCTGCATACATGGGTATCAGTTCGGCGCCAATTAAATTCACGTATTGAATTGTTCACGGCATTACAAAAGCTTGGCTTTTTCGCGGTTAGCGTTAAATTGATGGCATGAAAACATTATCGATCATCGGATTAGTTGTAATGTCGGCGGGGTTAATGTTGTTGCAGGGGTGTGGGAAAACCATGAATGTGCCGATTCCCAAGGATAAAATCAACGAGGCGGTGAAGGCCAAATTCCCGGTTTCCAAGGACGGCGTGCTCAAGGTGACGCTGTCGAATCCGGTGCTGAATTTCAGTGGCGAGAAGGACAAGATTATCGTGGACGTGGACACCACGGTGGCGCCGCTCGGCTTGGGCTTGGTTTCCTACAAGGGGCATACGCAGGTTGAGGCGGGCTTGGCTTATCAGGCTTCCGACCATTCAATCCGTGCCGATCGTGTCAAGGTGTTGAAGGTGAGCATCGACGGGCTGCCCAGCGGCAAGCAGGACGAAGTGGTGGCCTTGATCGGGCAGTCGGTGGTTCCGTTGTTAGGGTCAATCTCCCTGTATCAGTTCGACACCAATACCACGGTTGGCAAGCTGGCCAGCGCGGCGTTGAAGGGATTCAAGGTAACGGATGACAGTTTGATCGTGATTATCGGTTACTGATTTTGATTGGCACACAAGACGCTAATGGCCAAACCGTCATTAGCGTCTTTTTTATGGCACCACCATCTTGAATGGCGGGATGCGGACAATGATGCTTTGGCCGTCTTCGTCCTTGCCGATATAGGCGCCCTCGGCGGTGCTGTTGGTGTTGATGAGGTGGTAGCTGTTGTATTGGAAGCGGTCGCCGGGGGTGAGGCGGGGGAACTGGCCGACCACGCCGTCGCCCTCGACAATCAGGCGGTGGCCCTGATCGTTGACCACCAGCCATTTGCGGCCGGTGATGGTGACAATTCGCAGGCTGTCGTTGTGGATGGTGATGAAATAGGCGAAACGATGCGGCCGGTCGGCCGGATTGTGCGAATCCTTGATGTATTCAACCCGGTCGACGCTCACGCGCAGTCCCGGCAGTTCCTGATGAGTTGCCATCGGGACTAATAGATAATTGATAATTCGGTTTTGTACAACGAAAAACTCATCCTCCGACAGGCTCGGGATGAACGGGAACGGCCTTTTTATTTCAGCCAAGCTGTCAAATGTTCGGCTAATTTTTCCGGTGTTTCCAGATGCAGGACTTCGCTGTTAGCGGTGCAAAAACCGTAGCCGTCGCCATAGCTTTTACCGTTGACCACGCAGGCGTCGGTTTTGCAGGCGAGGATCTGGTGCTGGCCTTTTTGCAGGGCGGTTGACTTGTCGCCCTCCAGTTCGTATTTCCAGCCGACCAGCTTGCTGTTGGGGAACAGGCCGCGCAGTTGGCGGATTACTTTTGGCGCGGGACGCAGCACCACCTTGATCTCGGGAATGTCGCTGGGGATTTTTTCATGGTCGAGGACGCGGTTCTGGCTGTCCTGCATCTGGTGGATCTTGAAGTCGGACAAGGCGGCGGCGTGCAGGACCGCGACATGATTTTCCTGCGCCAGGGTTTGCAGGTGCTGCAACAGGGAATTGCCGGTGCCGAAGGGAATGATGGTCTTGGCCTTGATGTTGCCGCGATAGGAGGCCATCTCACTGAGCAGCAGGGTGACCTTGAAGCCGCTAACGGTGAGCAGATTGGCCAGGGTGCAGCCGAGGGTGCCGGTGGAAAAATTGGTGATGCGGCGGACGTCGTCGATCGGTTCGTAGGAGGGGCCGGCGGTGATGATGATGGAATTCATGTCAGGAAACATTTAACCACGGAACAATTGGAATACACGGAATTTTTTTGGGATTTGGAATTTGTGATTTGGGATTTGCGCGGCTAGGCTGTGCTGATGCGTCGTGTTGTGCTTGGCATTGTTTTTTATCTCCTGGCAATCGTGGTGGTTAGCGCCGTGCTGACGCCTTTGGCGGCGTGGGGGACGGAGGCACTCGGCTGGCATTTTCCGGTCAAGCGGGTGTTCAACCGCACGATCATGGTTAGCGCCTTGCTGTTGTTATGGCCGCTGGTCAAATTCCTGCGAATCAACAGTTGGCGGCAATGCGGGCTGGCGGTTAGCGGCCCGGCGCTGGCGCGGGTGCCATGGTGGCTGGCGCTGGGAATTTTTACCATCGTGGTGCTGTATCTCGGGCAATGGCTGGCCGGGGTGGTGGTTTGGGATGCGCATCTGGTCTGGTACAAGCCGTTGGGGTTTTTGTTGACGGGGTTGCTGGTTGGCGTGCTGGAGGAGTTGATGTTTCGCGGGGTGTTTTTCCTGGCTTTCGCGTCGGAGGACAAGGGTAGGACTTTGTTGTTAGCGGTGCTGGGTTCGGCGTTTTTTGCCACGGCGCATTTTATCAAGGCACAGAATCCGGCGGGAGAGGTGAACTGGCTGACCGGTTGGCTGATTTGGGCGGAGATGGGCAGTCACTTTTTGGTCTGGCAGGAACTGGTGATGCGCTGGCTGACTTTGTTCTGGACGGGAATGATGTTGTGCGCGGTGAGCTGGCGTTACGGCACGATCTGGGCGGCGGTGGGGCTGCACGCGGGCTGGGTGTTGGCGTTGAAGACGGCGGAAGGTTTGGTGAGGACGCAGGCGGCGTCGGGTTCGGTTTGGTTTGCGCCGAGTGTGTTGGAGGGATTGTGGCCGGCTTTGCTGTTGATGGTGATGTGCGGGGTGACGCTAACGGTGAAATTTTCACGCGAAGG
>JAIRPN010000014.1 GCA_031256975.1 Verrucomicrobiales bacterium
GGCCTGCGCAGGGGAATATATTGCTGCACATTGGTTTCCGCCATGTAAACCGGAGTGAAGGCGACCGCATAGGGGAAGGGGGCATCGCCGTCATGCTGCTGGATCCAGCCGCGGTTAAACTGCCAGAGATAATTCAACGGGGCGAAGTCGCGCGGTGCCCAGCGGCTGTGGCCGTCGGCGCGGAATTTGCGGATGCCGTCGCGCTGCACATTGCTGAAGGCGGAATCGACGATCCACGAACGGCCTGCGGCGAAAAATTGCAGACTGCCCTCGTCGTTATGATGATGCCCCCAGGAATTGCCGCAGCGCAAGACCATCAAGGATTCTTTGCCACTTCTGTCCGTGGCGCGAAAGAAATAACCAAGTCCCTGGACATATTCATTTTTCCATGCGGGAGCCTTGGGCGCTAACGGCAGGGATTCCGTGCCGTCCATTTCGTGATAAGCCCAGGCGAATTGGGCCGCCAGTTCCGGGTTCGGGATCGCCAACAGGCGGGACAGTCGCAAATAGAGGGGGCGGTAATAATCCTTGGGGTCGACATTGTGGTCGCCGAGCGCGACGGTGTGGCGTTTGTTGCCAAAATAATGATCCCTGGGTGTTAGCGTCTTGAGCGCGGAGGAAACTAATTTCTGGAAAGCGGCATCGGCAAACCAGTTGTCGACGCCATCCTTATGCCGTCGTTCCAAGGTGGGCAGGATGGTGTGCAACACGTGATGGAAATAGGTGTGACTTTCCTCCCATACACCGCTGTCGGGATACATGTGGTATTCCAGCTGACGGCGCCACATTTTGCCAAAATATTCACGCCACGCGGGCGCGTCCGGATGCGTATGGAACACCTGCGCGGCCATGCCGGGGAAATTGAAGGTATCGGTGAAAAAATTCTGGTTGGCCATGTGCGCCATGGTGGGTTCGTGCGTGTCACCCAGGTTCATGGCGATTTTGCCGGGATAAAAATTCGCCGAGGAAAACAGTTTGGCGAGAAAGATGAACCAGGCGTTGCCCTGTCGCAGTTGCTCAGGGGAAAGATGGCCGTTGGCGGCCAGCCATTCCCAGTCGAGCAGTTCATGGGCAAGACGGCGACTGACCACCGCATTGGTGTAAGCGGAACCGGAACCTTCCCAGAAACCGTAAACGCGTGCGGCCAGGAAAGACAGGATTCGCTCAATCCGCTGTGAAAGGGACAAACTCAGGTCAGTGGCCTCGTGTTTATTGTCGGGATTCTCCCAGGGAGGGAGGGATGAGGAGTGAAAAGTGAGGGGTGAAAAGTGATAAGGCTCGACCAGGGACGCTAATGGCAGGAGGCCGTGTTGCGTATGAATGCGGCGCAGCAGGCTTTGCTGCTGGCGATAACGTGGACGATCGGGTACGATTTCGAAGTGCCCCAAGGGTGGTGTTTTGTTCCAGTCGGCGGGCGGCAGTGCGGACTTGGTGGTTAGCGTCAAGGCGAAGGATCGTGAGCCATGATGCAACCAGCCTTCGACGGAAAAATGCGGTTCAAAGCGATTGACGGGGCGGGCCGCAATTGATTCCGGCGATGGGGCGGCGTCAGCCTTGCTTTCCGCGGGAATGCGCCGGCTTTCGGCATCGTTTGGCAACCAGCGCCGCATCCACGCTTCCAAAAAGTTATGCGAATTGCCGGTCCATGTCCCGCCATTGAGGGCGACAAAGCCGATGGCGTCCTCACCATTGGCAAAGCTCAGTGCGTAACCATCGGAGAAATCGTGCAACTGGGAGTATTGATTCCAGCAAGCCAGACGGGCGAGACGCCGGTCGAAATAATAAGCCAACGGCAGGGTGTTGAACCCGGCGCTGGAATCCAGCAGATGAATTTGTTCCGGCAAATCAGCGCCGGAAAAATCCCATACCAACTGGTCATTGGCTCCCGCATCGAAGCTTTCGTCGATACGGATAAAATCAGCTCCGGCGTCAAAGGTTAATTGGGCTTGGTAGGATCCTGATTTTCCAATGAGCGCCTTGAACTCCACCATGATTCGCAGCGGGCCTGATTCCAACAACCTTGCCGTGACTTGGCGGACCGGCTGGCGGGTGTCGAAGAAATTATTGCCGCGCCAAGTGCCGTTGCCAACCTGCAGTCGTTTGACTGGTGTTGGTGTGTCATAGGTAGGGGTTGGCGAATCCGGGGCAATCCATTCACCCAGGAAAATCTCCGCCGACCAGTTGCCATTGGTGATGATAGATCCGCTAATGGCGAGACCGGTTTTAATGTCGGCACCTTGGTTGTTGGCGTTGAGTTGGAATTGTTGTCCTGCCTTGATCTGGATCTGTAAAAATGCCCTATTGGGATTTTGTCGTGAACGTTGCGCAGGAAGTTTGCCGCTGCTGTTAGCGTCATGAAAAGTAAAATAATCCGACGCTCCAGTCGGATAATCAATCGTTAAAATCTGTCGTTCATGATCAAGGCTGAATAATTCGCGAACGATGAGACTCATAAGTCAATGATTATTATTTTACTCAATTGGTCCGCCTGCATTCGCACGACGATTTTGCTGTATTTTTTTCAGGTATTTTTCCGGAAGTTGCAAGGATTTTTCTGTGGCATTTGAGTAAGTATAGGCGACAGACATACTTTTAGATTCAAAAGCAACGGGATTAAGGGTCGTTTCATCAATTAGAGCAGACAGATCATCTAGTTGATAAATATAGCATTTCTTGTTTTCATGTTCTTTAATGCCACGAAAAGACTCCTTGGTGATCCAGGATAATTCCGTGAAATCTACTGCATCGTGATAACCTTGGTTATCATCCGTTACATAATTTACAATAATCACATCCGAATTGCCAGTAGGGGAGGCAAATCGTGTGTTGCCGGAACGCCATTCCTCGGTAGAGGTGTTATTACTATAGAATTTGATATCACGTCTGATCTCACCTGTCTGGACAATATCTACTTTTTTGAGGAATGGAGAAGTTGAAGGAGTACTTTTGTAAGTATAGCCAACGATCAGATGAACATCACCCTTGATTTCATTGTGATAGAGAACGGAAGGAGCATCCACCTTGGATTGTGCCTGTATGGTTACTGATTGTAAGTGCAAGACGATAGGAATAATCAAGCAAAGTAAGAATATTTTTTTCATAATGGGAGGGAGTATTTCATTCTGATACAGGTTCCAACTGTTGATCGACTATTTCACCTGTGAAACGATCAATGGCGACGTGTAACCAATAATGTTTTTCACCTTCGACGATAAATTTATCAAGGCTGGTGCCGTTAGGAGTATATTTTCCAGTCTGAGCGACAATATCAATCAATAGGTTCCAAGTGCGAACTTGGCTGTTGCCAGCAAGTGCGCGAACAAAAGCTTCCCGTTGGCCTTTGTTCCCGGGGAAATTATTGCTGATGGAAGTGCCCTGAGTGACAAGTTGAGTGAGTCCTCCTACACTGGTTGAGAGAGGAGTGGTTGAGGTAATCGTCAGGGCTTTATCCAGATCCGAGTAATCACCCACGGGAATTGACGGGCTATTCGGCGTAACTGTAGTTCCGGAAAATGTGTAATCGCGTATCGTTTGTGCGAGAATGGCATTCAATATGGGATAGCTAATGGCCGAACCGGAGGTGGTGGCAGCAGTGGAGCGCAAGCTATTGATGTTAATTTTGCCTGCGACTACAGAAGGAGTTTGCGGCCATGTGCCGGAATTGACGATGTATTGGCTGTTCGGACCGATACAAAAAATATCCAATAATCCGGCATCAGCACTGTTGGCGGAAACCAGATTAAGAGTTTTCCATGGATCGTCTCTGTAAACATACCCAAGCTCGGCTACGTTACGAAATGGACGATTGAGTTGGATTGGACGCAGGGTATTATTAGGACCTGAAGCCAGAGGGGTTGCGGTGGAACTACTACTCCATCCTCCAGCATCGCCAATGCGAGTATTAAAGTCACGATCTTTATAGGAGGAGGTTGTCCCTGTATTATTGACCCAAGTCGCCATAAGAGCGGAATTTCCGATGAAATAGGGGCCGGTTGGTTGGTTGACCGTAATAGATGTGATATTGTAATAATTCGTTGCGGTGAAGGTTAGGTAAGAAGGGGCATTATATCTGGGGCTGGATATGTTCATCCGAGTAGTGCGTGGATCTAAGATGGCGGCTACATAGCCATCTGCTGCACCGAGAGAATAATCAAAATAAGGATTTCCCCCGCTGTTCCGGTAATGTACTAGGCTGGGCAATTGTTGATAGGTGTGCCAAGTTCCTGGATTATTAATGTCTTCATACTGCAATTCCACATAAGGAAATACAAGGCCTGTTCTTGGGCCAAATACAGCTGTTTTAGTGCCTGCACCCTGAACTTGTTGCCAACCAGAACGCCCGGCTATTGCGGCTTTGACACAAAGGGGAACTCCGTACCATACAGAGCCGCTAACCGCAGCAGTACCACTAACCGTAGCGGAAAATACAGTGCCGTTAAGAGTTACTTGAGTTCCATTTACGCCATAATCCGGGGAGAGAGACCATCCCATGTAGATGCCTGCACGTTGCCAGTTGGTGGTATTGCCTGAAGATGCAGTCATAGTGCCTGAAGTTGTCACGATGCCATATCCGTCATTTATATTTCCGGAGGCGGGATTGTTAGCGTCGTTGGTATAGGCATTTGTAGCATCAATATTCGTTGGTTCAGAGAAAGTATTGGTTCCACTTAAGTGTACTCCAATCCATGATGGACCGGTTTTGTAAATAACTGTGGGTGTTCCTGCCACGGTTAGAGAGGATGCTGCCCCAGTGGCAGAGAAATACATGCCCAAATAGCCGGTGCCTGATGTAACCCATATCGTTTGAGTAGTAGGATAGAGTTGTCCGTAGCTGACTCGAATACGGATATTTTGTGGGCCGTTATTTCCATAGGTTGTGGATGCAGCTGCATTTTGATTGGGATTCCAAAGAGAAAAAGTCATCCAACGATGTACATAAGCTTGGTCTGCAGATGGAAAATTTCCAGCATTACTGCTTGTGATGTAACCGCCGAGGCTGTAAGGCTGTAAGTCAGATGGTAATGAGCCGGGGGCGGGGGCGGGGCGCAAGAGGGCGTCACCGATTGCATTGATATAGGGAAGATTCTTGAGACTGTAAAAATGCACGCCATTGAGCGCAAATTCCGTAGGAAAATTATCCGAACCATTTTGGCCGATCATATTGGCGCCGATTTGCATGATATGATATTTTATTTGAGAGGCCACCAAGTTAAAATTACTGTCAGTCCGTACAGTTGGAGCCACATCCATTGATGCTGCATTGGTACTGGTGATTACGGCGTAGAGACGGTAAAGTTCTCTGCCATTGGTGCTGTTTACACTGTTGGGGTCACCATTAATAAATCCCATGCTTCCTTGTAGAATGGCGGCTTGTAACAATTCAAAAAAATCTGGTTCACGAGCATAGTTGCTGGGTAAGCTCGCAACTTGACCTAACGTTAAAATATTCGGTCCTCCCAAATTGGAAATGGAGGGAGCGTTGGTTGAATCGGGTGGTGGATTGGGTTGACTATGATCATAAGCCCAATAGCCACCTGAACCGGTAACATAGACCAAACCAAAATTCCTATACACATCTGCCGCACTAACATTGGGCGGAAGGGTGCCACTATGGTTGATCCATGATAATTTGTTTAAATCAAAACGATATTTGACCAATGATTCTCCCGTGTTGGCAATCTCGCCAGTCAATCTAGTGAAAGTACTGGTAACGCGAACATTTGGGAAAAAACGATTATAGACGACTTGTCCACTTGGGAGGGTGTTTGTGTCGCGGTTATCATAATAGGCATAGGATGTAGACCCTGATACTGACGCGCCACCGGTATAACTACTAACATCTGGTGTTACCGTATTTGACCCAGTCCAATAGGGGGAGGTTTGTCCATTGGAATTGCTGCCACTAGCATTAAACTCAGGTCCCCAGCTTGGGGCGTTTTTTTCGCGGGAGAAGGTAGTAAAATATTTCAAGTAGCTTGGATCGGCGTTCAAAGTGCCAATCCAGAATTGGATGAAATCTTGACGACTAACAAAAGCATTGTCACCGTTAGCGGTTTTGAGAAAACCGTATTGTGCGGCTGTGCCGCTGAGGTAAGAGGCGTAATTGCTTTTGCTTGTTGCGTTGCGCCAGTCAATGAGTTGGTTGATTTGAGATTGATTGAGGCCGAGTTGGGTTAGATCTGCGTATCCTTGATTACCTTTGCGTCCGATATCAGTAGCAAAAGTGCCGTTGGGATAACCGGTAGCGTTGATATCAAGCAGACCACCTTCATCATAAATGATAAAGGCATAGCGGCCAATGACATAGTTGGGATTATTAGCGGAAGTGTTAGACAGCGAGCCGGAGGTCAGCAGAGATTGAGCATCAGACGGATTAGCTAAAGGTCCTTGACGGGTCATGAGCACCCATTCGGGGGTGATGGCCAAGTCGGTGGAGGTGTCGCTAAAGACGGGTTTGATCCAGCGGACAGGATCAATGTAGCGGTCGTTTTGTGAAGAAGTGGTTGTGGTGACGTTAACGGCGAGAATAGAACCTGTGTTACTGAATTGATAGCCATTATTAGATTGCCAAAAAGAACTGCCGGAAGAACTCCATTTGATAAGATTGGTGGGGATTCCGGAAGTGATCGCCGTGCCGCTCATGCGGTAAGGTAACATGTTTGCATTGGCTCTGGGCGAGTAAGCAGGAAAAGATCCGGAGGCGTCAAGAATCAAATCGGTGCCGGAAAGAGTGGCAACAGTTGACCCTGCTTGGATTTCCGCGATTAGATCGGCCTTGATGCAGTCCATGGCGGTTAATGCCAAAATATTGGCGCGGGCCTGGCTGGCGCTGGAGAAGGAAATCTTTCGATTCAGGTTGGCTTGTCCGAAAAAAGCCAGCACGACTATGGTGATTAATAATAACGCGAACAGGGCCACAATCAAGGCGGCACCGCGGGAATGCAGGTGTTGGCGTTTTAGCATAAGCAGATTGTTGAGGACTTTGACAAAATCTACTACGAAGCATTTGATTTTGCAAAGTTTATTTTGCGAAAATTGAGTTGCTTGAATTTACGAGTAATTTTTCTTATTTAAAGGGTAAAATATAGATTAAAGCAATCTGAAATTGAGGCGTGACATTCCCATAAAATCTGGTTTAATCTGCTTCGAATCAGATGAATACCACATCCAATTTTAAACCGCTCCCCCTGGCAATTGTTGGATTGTCCTTCGGTCAGTACATTATCAGTTTATTACAGCAACCGGAGGTTGCCAAATTTTTCAAGCTGGTCGCTGTCAGCGATTTGAAAAAGGATATGGCCGATGAGGTGGCGGCGAAATACGGGGTAAAAGCTTATTACTCTTTGGATCAGGTATTGCAAGACAGCTCAATCGCGGTGGTGGGACTGTATACGCAACCCTACGGCAGGGCGCAGTTGTTACGGGAGATTATCCGCTCGGGACGTGATGTGATGACCACCAAGCCGTTTGAATTGGACATTGCCGAGGCGGAACAGGTTTTGCGGGAAGCGCAGCACTTGAACCGGGTGGTGCATCTGAATTCTCCCAGCCCCAAGCCAACCTTGGATTTGTTGCAGATCCAGACCTGGGCCAAGGAATATAAATTGGGCCGTTTGGTTTCCGCCAGAGGCGAAGTGTGGGCTTCATATTTCGAGGATGCGGACGGAAGCTGGATGGATAATCCGATGCTTTGCCCGGGCGGGGTCATGATGCGTCTGGGAATTTATTTGATCAATGACATCATCCGGCTGGCCGGACCGATTGATCAGATGAATCTGGTGAGCTCGCATGTGCGTACCGGGCGTCCCACGCCGGATAATGCCATGCTGACGTTGTCGTTTGCCTCCGGTTGCCTGGCCTCGGTATTCGCTTCCTTTTGCGTGGATGACGGCGACCGTTATTCCAACGGTCTTACGCTCAACTATGAGCGTGGCACGATTTATCGCAACATCGGCGTCGGCGGCTTGTCTCCCAAGCTGGGGAATGCTAACCTCTCGCTGGTCATGCGCGAGGAAGATACGGAAATGGGGCGGGTGGTTGAAACCAGAAGCCTGGCCGAGGTGTCCGGCCTGTATCAATGGGAAAATTTGTACTGGTCGATCATGCACCGCGAAACGATCAGCGATGATTACATTCAGAAAATTGTCGAGGGCGTGCGGATCCTGCAGTTTATGCAGGAGCCCCGTTCTCCGGCAAAGAGTGCCGCGGTGCTGCAGGCCAAGGCTTGATTTATTGTTAATTTAACCGGAAAAGCGCATGCAACTTTTGGATTGGATTTTGTTAATATTGCCATTGTTGATTGTGCTGGCGGTTGGTTTTTACACGGCGCAATTTGTCAAGGGCGTGGCGGATTTCTTGTCGGCAGGACGTCTGGCCGGGCGTTATTTGCTGGCGGTCGCCCAGGGGGAAATGCAGGCCGGCGCGGTGACCTTTGTCGCGGCCTTCGAGGTGATTTCCCGTTCCGGTGTGACCCTCACCTGGTGGGGCTGGATCAATAATCCGTTCTGGGTGATTGTGGGCATTAGCGGGTTTGTGTTTTATCGGTTCCGCGAAACACGGGCAATGACGCTGGCGCAATTTTTCGAGATACGTTACAGCAAAAAATTCCGTTTTTTCTGCGGTATCGTCGGCTTTGTTTCCGGTTTGCTAAACTTCGGCATCATTCCCGCCATCGGCGCGCGGTTTTTTGTTTATTTCCTGCATTTGCCGACGGAGGTGCATTTCCTGGGGTGGCCGGTGCCGACACATGTGGCGCTAATGGCGGTGTTCATGGTTGTGACGCTAACCATCACGCTGCTCGGCGGGTTGATCACCATGATGATTACCAACTGCATAGAGGGAATCATTTCGCAAATTTTCTACCTGCTCCTCATCTTCGGGCTGCTTTCGATGTTCAATTGGTCGGAGATCAATACCGTGCTGACCTCCCCGCCGCCCGGCCATTCGCTGCTGAATCCGTTTGACTCAATGGGATTGAAGGATTTCAACCTCTGGTATGTGCTGATGGGCATGTTCCTGGGATTGTTTGGCACCGGCGCGTGGCAGTTTTCCGGCGGTTACCGGACCGCCGCCATCAGCGCGCATGAATCGCGCATGGGCAATATTCTTAGCGGCTGGCGTGGTGCGGGCAAGGCGGCGGTTGTCACGCTGCTGGCCCTCTGCGCCATGACTTTCCTGCAGCACGCCGATTTTTCCGTGCAATCCGCCGCCGCCCAGGCTGATATCCAGAGTATCACCAATAGCAGCGTCCAGACGCAAATGCGTATTCCCGTTGCATTGTCCTACCTTTTGCCTGTCGGCTTGAAGGGCGCGTTGTGCGCCATCCTGCTCATGGGCCTGTTTAGCGGCGATTCCACGCATCTGCACTCGTGGGCCGGGATTTTCGTGCAGGATATCTTGGTGCCGTTGCGGAAAAAACCCTTTACCGCCAAGCAGCACATGCTCATTTTGCGGCTCTCGGTCATTGGTGTCGCGCTGTTTGCCTTTTTCTTTGGCGCTTTCTTCAATCCGGCTGACTACATCGTCATGTGGTGGGCCATCACCACTTCCGTGTATGTCGGCGGT
This sequence comes from Verrucomicrobiales bacterium, assembly GCA_031256975.1. Taxonomy (GTDB): domain Bacteria; phylum Verrucomicrobiota; class Verrucomicrobiia; order Methylacidiphilales; family JAAUTS01; genus JAIRPN01. The sequence goes on from JAIRPN010000014.1 coordinate 9,565, forward strand.
GCGGGGGCGGTCATCATTGGCGGCTTGTATTGGAAAAAAGGCACTGCGGCCGGGGCCTGGGCGGCGATGGTGACGGGATCGTTGCTGTCAGTGGCGGGCATTGTGGCCCGGCAAATCTTTTACACGGATGAGTTCAGCGGCGTGTTTAGCGTGTTCTCGCCTTTGCGCGACCAGATGCACAGGATGTTCGGAACGGATTTCCCGCTCAATTTCATGCAAATGTCCTTCTTCACGGCGTTGATCACCATTGGCCTGTATGTTGTAATCTCGCTGCTGACCTGCCGGGGAAATTTCAACATGGACCGCATGCTGCATCGTGGCGAATATGCCGACAAGCAGCCGGAAGAAATTGCCGCTGCCAAGGCCGAGATCAAGGTTGGCGGCGCGCCTGCGCCCAAGAAGGTCTCGTGGTGGGGCAAGGTTATCGGTCTCGACGACCAGTTTTCCAAGGGCGACAAGTGGATCGCCGTCGGGCTGTTTTGGTGGAACATGGTTTGGTTTATCATTTTCGCGATTGGCAGTCTGTGGAATATCTTCGCGCCGTGGCCCGTTTCATCATGGTCGATGTTCTGGCACATTGCCGCCATTGGCCTGCCGGTGTTTATCTCGGTGGTGACCGCAGTCTGGTTTACCTGGGGAGGCGTGCGCGACATCAAGCGCTTGTTCCAGTTGCTGCGGATTCACAGGGCCGATGAGCGTGATGATGGTACGGTTATCAAACCGTAAACTCCTGTTTTATCCAACAAATGTATGACATTGTTAAACAAAGTCATACATTCCCAGCCTTGTATTTAAATGGCAGTTTTATAAAACGAAAATCGATTGATTTTCATGAAGAACTGCAAGGCATGGTTATTGTTGATGGGTTTGTTGTTAGCGGCTCAATTGGTGAGGGGACAATGGATCAAGAGTGGAACTGATCCGTATTATTACGACGATTTGCCAAATTGGCTGGGCGGTGTCGCTAACGGCCAATTCACCAGCAGCGTCAATTCAACGTTGACGGTTGTTGTTCGTGAAGGGGTGGTATTGCCGAGCGGTACCAGCTTTTATCTGACGCTGGGGAAAACGAACGGCAATATCCTGTTCAAGGGCGAAGGACTGAATTCGCCGTTACGACTGAACGGCAGCGTGGTGACCGCGCTGAATAGCGGCAACCGCCTGTTTGCGTTCGGCAGTTTGAAACCCGGCGGGGAGCTTGCCATTGATCTGGGCCAGTCCGACCGGATTTTCAATGTCGCCAACGGTGACACGGTGCAATTGATAAACGGCGTGAGCAGCAGCGCCGGAGTTTATGGCCTGATCAAACAGGGATCCGGGACATTGGAATTGTGGGATGACAATAATAGCTTTTCCGGCGGCATCCAAGTACAGGCGGGCAAGCTGATCTTTTCCAGTATTGGCAGGGTCGGCGAAGGCAGTGCGCTGGGCAATCCGCTAACGGTGGCGGACGGGATAATTCGAGCGGGTGGCGGTTCCAGTTCCGCCGTGCAATTGCAATTCGGCGGCGCTAACGGCGAGGTGAAGTCGGATTCCCTGTCCGACAGGATAATTTGCTGGCTGGGAACGGAAACCAGCTACACCCTGGAAAATCAATCGGGTCATCAACTGATCTTGACCGGGGATTTTCAAAACCAGGCGACTGGCAGCACGCCGGCCCAGCTGGTTATTAGTGGCAAAAATGACTCGGCAACCGAGATCCGGGGCATCATTGGCGACGTTGGCGCCAGCCGCAGCACGTCCCTGTCCGCCAATGGCCAGAATAATGCCGGTACGCCATATGTGCTGCGTTTGTCGGGTACGGCCAATACGTTCAGCGGGGCAGTCGCGACCGGTTATAATACGATTTTGGAAGTGGTGAAACTGGCGGATCGCGGATTTGCGAGTTCATTGGGAACCGGGCTGTCCAATCCATTGATCAGTATTGGCGGTACGGGTTCAACCTATGGTTCCACCTTGCGGTATATTGGCGGGGATGACGCCAGTACGGATCGCCCCATTAGCCTGCAATTTCGCAATAACAGCACCAATATCATCGCTAACGATAGCAGTGCCAATGCCAATTTGAACTTTACCAATATTTCCTCGTGGGTGGTGGCGAAATCCGGGTCGACCGGAAATAATACCTTGTCGCTGCGAGGCAGTTCCACCGGTACGTCAACTATTGCCGGTCGTATCGTTGATGAGGGTCTTAATGCCGCAAACAAGACTTCGCTAACCGTGAACAGCAGCGGAGTGTGGAGATTGACAAATGATAATAGTTATTCCGGAAGTACCACGATATTGGCTGGTACATTGCTGATAGACGAGGCTCTTTCAAAAACTTCAACGTTACAGGTTTCCGGTGGAGTATTGGCTGGGAGTGGTTCGATTAATCCTGCGGCTGCTGTTGGCGTGAGTGGAGGGGCGGTTTTGTCCCCGGGCGGAGACGGGGTTGTGGGTACGCTAACCATGGGTTCTTTGCTGATGCAAAATGATTCTATTTACCGCATCGATTTGAACAGTGACTTGGAATCCGTTGATTTGGTTCTGGCGCTGGGCGCGGTGGTGTTGGGTAATCGGGGATGTATGTTGGTGCTGCAAGATTTTGGCAATAGCGTGTTGGAAGTGGGCAGGACTTTTACCATATTGCACAGCACGACTGGTATCAGCGGCAATTTTGCGGGGGAACTGTGGCAGGTCGGGCAAAATTGCTTCGAGCTTGATTACACGGTCCAGGAAGTTCGCCTGATAGTTGTTCCGGAACTTGGAGGCCGTGCGCTTTTATTGATAGGATTTTCCTTGTTGTTGCTGGTGCGATTGATTTGCGGAAAGCGGCGCCTGTAAATGCGGGCTGATCGGATGGCGGTCCTGGTAAAAGAAATCAGCCTCCGGATTTTTGGGGTGTCCCGGAGGCTGATTGGGGTGTTTGGCACCATGGGGGGTGCCAAAATGGATCGCATTTTCCAATCTTCCCCAAGACTGAAAATGCCGGTTGTCGAAATCCTTTAATTTAAGTCTCGCAAAGGTATTTGCGCTCGGCCTGCTCAATCAGGTCGGACAGCTTGAGATTGAGCGCCCGGGCAATCTGATTGGCCGTGTCGAGGCCGATGGCCCGCTTGTTGTTTTCGATCAGGCTTATAAACGTCGGATGCAAATGAGCTTTTTCGGCAAGGACTTCCTGCGAGATTCCGCTAGCAAGTCTATGCTTTCTAATCAATGCCCCCAACACCACTGAGATTCTCCCACTATGATTCACCACGAATCAATATATACTGCAATGCGCAATAGACAATTGTCTATAAAATGAGGTTACTATGGAGATATTCAACGGTTTTTGACCGATTTTCCCCTGAAAACCGGGTTTTGTGTCGCGCAATCCGGCGAAAATGATGTTTGCGACTTAAAATTTCGGGTTTTACAGACTTCCGTCTGTGGTGAGTTATGTGCGCGCTGATTACGATATCTTGAATAGTCTACCGTAGGAGGAATGACTATTACCGCTTAATTAAAAGTTAGAATTCGTGGTGAATTGGCGGGAATCGGGGGTATTGGGGGATTGTGTAATTATCTGTAGACAGGGGTAGTTTGATGAATAGTTGGAGTGGTGTGAAATTGGGACGGGTATTGGCGGGAATCGGGCTGAAATCTGGTACTAAGAACAAAAAGAGTGGTGAAAAAACAATCGGGCTGACCAAGTGTGGCAAGGCGCATTTTGCAGCGCGCTGCCTGATGCTTTTTTTGATGCTGGTGTTTCAATTGCAATTGCCGGTGGCCATGGCCAATCCGACCGGCGGCCAGGTGGCTTCGGGCGCGGCGGCTATTAATAATACCACGCCTGGGCAGGTCACCATCAACCAGACCAGCAATGCGGCGGTCATCAACTGGCAAAGCTTTTCCATTGGCGCTGGCGAGACGACCAAGTTCATCCAGCCTTCCAGCGCGAGCGCGACTTTGAACCGCGTGCTGGGCGGGCAGACCTCGATCATCAACGGAACCTTGAGCGCCAATGGCCAGGTCTACTTGCTGAATGGCAACGGCATCCTGGTGGGGCCCAACGGTGTCGTGAACACCGCCGGTTTCATCGGCAGTACACGCGATTTGTCGGATGCTGATTTTTTGTCGGGCAACCTGCATTTCACCGGCAACAACGATGCCGGTGTCACTAACCTTGGAAAAATCAGCGCCCTTGGCGGCGACGTTATTTTGATCGGCAAGACCGTGGACAACCAGGGCAGCATTGATGCCGCTAACGGCCATGTCGGTTTGGCGGCGGCGGACGACGTGCTGATCACCCAGTCGGGACTCGAACATGTGTTTGTTCGTTCAACTGCCAATCCCGGCAGTGCCACCGGCAAGGTTGGCGTGAACAACGCCGGCTCCATTGCGGCGGCATCTGCCGAACTCAAGGCCGCCAACGGCAATATTTACGCGCTGGCGACCAACAACTCCGGCATCATTCGCGCCACCGGCGTATCCTCGCAGGATGGCCGTATCTGGCTGGTGGCCGAGGGCAACCAGGGCGTGACCAAGAACACCGGGGAATTGACTGCCCGCAAGGCAGGCGGTGCCGGTGGTGACATTGAAACCAGCGGTGGCAAAGTCATCGCCAATGGCACGGTTGACGTTGGCAGCGGCGGGACCTGGCTGATTGATCCGTCCGATATCAATATCGACGGCACGACCGCGGCGACGATTGTATCGACTTTGAATGGCGGCGGTATTGTGACCGAGGATTCCTCGCTTGGCTCCGGCGGCAATGGCGACATCACGGTTTCCGCGGCTATCAACTGGACCGGTACCGGCGTGCTGAATTTATTTGCTTATCGCAACCTGAACATCAACAGCGCCATTACTGGGAATAACGGTTCCCTGAACCTGTTGGCGGGAAGCGGCGGGATTGGCACCATCACGGTGCCCGCGGCCATCAGCGTGAAAAATTTCAACTTGCAGGGAGGCACCTGGATTCAAAATGCCATCACCCTTCCTTCTTTCTACGCTTATAATTTTACTATTTCGGGAGGTTCCTTCCTGCGCGTCAACGGTGGCAGCGGTGTGGTCGGCGATCCCTATCAGCTTCGGGATATTTACGGTTTGCAGGGCATCGGCAGCAATGTGGCCTATGAAGCGGCCAACTGGCGCGTGGTGACCACCATTGATGCCAGCGGCGTGGCGAATTGGAACAACGGCGCGGGATTCGTGCCCATCAGCAACTTCACCGGCGTGTTTGACGGCAACGGCAGTGTCGGCGCCATTAGCGGGCTGACTATCAACCTGCCGGGACAAAGCAATGTCGGTTTGTTTGGTCAAATCGGTGCGGGCGGCAGTGTTTCCAACGTGGTGTTGAACAATGTGCATATCAGCGGTCTGTCCAACGTGGGCGCGCTGGCAGGCAGCAATGCCGGGCAGATCAATACCAGCAGCGCCAACGGCACTGTGAGCGGTGTTAATTCAGCCAGCGGGCTGAATATCGGCGGTTTGCTGGGTTCAAACTCCGGCAATGTGTCGAACAGTTTCGCGACGGTTAGCGTTACGGGTTATGGCAATAGCGGCGGCTTGATTGGCGCTAACAACGGTTTGGTCTTGTCGAGTTATGCCACGGGTACCGTGTCCAGTTACAACAATGCCACGCTTTCGGGCACCGGCATCGGCGGTCTGGTTGGCAGCAACAATGCGGGTTCAATTGTGTTGTCTTATGCGACCGGCAAGGTAAATGCGGCGGACAGTTCCCAGGTTGGCGGGTTGGCCGGTGCCAGCACCGGCGCGGCGCTGATCCAGCAGAGTTACGCGAAAGGCGTCAGTGTTACCGGTTACCAGGACGTGGGTGGTTTGGTTGGTTTGAACGGGGCATCAGCTTCGGTGGTTGTGGGCAAATTGATAGACGGCTCGTCGGCATCCACGGTGACCGGCGCGGTGCAGGTTGGCGGCCTGATCGGCAATAATGCCGGTTACGTCACACAAAGCTCGGTGCTGGGCACCGGCACGGTACTGGCGCGGGATTGGTTGGGCACGGCGGCTCAATCCATCGGTGGTCTGGTCGGCAACAATAGTGGCAGCGTGGTCAGCAGTTTCGGCAGTATCACGGTCGGCCAGGCGGCGGGGACCACGGATGCCAGCTATGTCGGCGGCTTGGTTGGTTATAACCGCGTCTCGGGTGTCCTTTCTGGGGTTTACGCGAACGGCACTGTGAGTGGTTATCAAAACGTCGGCGGCTTGGTCGGCGGCAACGACGGTTCGTTGGGCGTGCAAAGCAACGCCAGCGGCATCGTGACAGGCAGTATCAATATTGGCGGTCTGGTGGGCTCCAACAATGGATTGATTGATGAGCAAAGTTTCGCCACTGGCGCGGTTAGCGGCGGCACTTCGGTTGGCGGCCTGGTCGGTTATAACAGCAGCAGCGGGACTATCAGCAAAGTTTACGCGCAGGGCAGTGTCAATGGCGTGAGCAATGTCGGCGGTTTGATCGGCAATAATGCTGCGGGAAACATCACCCTGAGTAATGCCAGCGGCAAAGTGACCGGCAGCTCCATGAATGTCGGCGGCTTGGTTGGCAATAATGCGGGCAATATCAGCGCCAGCTATGCTTCCGGTGATGTCATTGCCCCGACGGCGAATAATGTCGGCGGTCTGGTCGGCAACAACAGTGGTACGATAGGCAGCAACAGCGGTACCAATCGTGTGCAGAGTTATGCTTCCGGCACGCTGGTCATTGGCAACATCGCGGTTGGCGGTTTGGTCGGTACGAATTCCGGCGTGATTGGCGATGCACTGTCAATTGTGGAAAGCCTGAGTCAGTATGTCAAAGCAAGCGCCAACGTGACCGGGCAAAGTTCGGTTGGCGGTCTGGTCGGCGACAACCTCGGTACAGTGCAGCAAGCCACCGCCTCGGGAGTGGTCAAGGGCTCCGGTTCGGTCAGCAACATCGGCGGTTTGGTTGGCAGCAATGAAGACAGCGGAATCATCACCGTTTCCTTCGCCAGCGGCACGGTGCTGGGCAATGGCACGGGCAGCACCAACGGCACGGCAACCGATACCAATATTGGCGGTCTGGTCGGTTTGAACCTTGGTCAAATCAGCAAAAGCTATGCGCTGAATTCGGTGATTGGTGACAATGCGGTCGGTGGCTTGGTGGGTTTAAATAATGGCGCCAGTGCGATTATCCAGACCAGTTATTCAACCGGAACCGTAACCGGTCTTTTGAATGTCGGCGGTCTGGCCGGGAAGAATCAATCGGGATTGATCACGCAGAATTATTCGATTTCAACCGTTAAGGGCAGGGCCAATGTCGGCGGCCTGGTTGGCCTGAACCAGGATCGCGTCAGTGAAAACTACGCCACCGGCTCGGTCAGTGGTACGACCAATGTTGGCGGCTTGGTGGGGCAAAATGCCACCGGTGCGACTTTGGAACAAAGTTATGCCACCGGCTCGATCAGTGTTAGCGGTACCGGGTTGTCAGGCGGTTTGGTTGGCCTGAACAGCGGCACGGTTGCCAACAGCTATTGGGATGAGAACTCGACTGCCACGGGAACCAGGGGAATCGGCAATGATCCTTTGAATACCGGCGCAACCGGTTTGACCAGTACGGGTACCGCGCCAACGGCATTCTCCGCATCGTCGTATTCCGGACTTGGTGCCTCGGGTGCCGTGACGGGCGGCGCCTCGAACGCCCTGGGCATTATCGACGGCAATTCTGTGACCGCCTGGTACATGCTGGATGGGCAGACCCGTCCTTTCCTTTCCTGGGAGGCTCCGGTCAATAATCCGGTTTCCAACGGTGCGTATTTGGTTTACACCGCGCACCAGTTGCAATTGATGGCGATCAACCTGGGCGCCGATTATGTAATGGGCAAGGATATTGACCTTTCGGAAACCCGCCAATTGTCAAGCTTGTGGAATTCCGCTTCCGGTTTCGTGTCCATCGGCACTTACACGGACCCGTTCAGCGGTTCCTTCAACGGCGGCAGCTTTAATATTTCCAACCTGTATATCAATACGCCCCAGGTCTCCTACGCCGGTTTGTTCGGCGTTTCCGCCGGTGCGCTGAGTTCGATTTCGTTGAGTGGTACAGTGATTGGTTTTGACAATGTTGGCCTGTTGGCTGGATTGAATCTTGGTTCGATCCATGGTGCCAGCGCCAGCGGCGCGGTTGGCGGCGATCAAAATATCGGCGGCTTGGTCGGTGACAACCAGGGTGTCATCAGCAGCTTTGCAGTGAACGCGAGGATCAATGGGAACAGCAATGCCGGCGGCGTGGCGGGCAGTAATAGCGGCCTGATCGAGAATGGTTACGCGTTGGGCAGCGTTACCGGCAGCGGCGCGGCGCAGAATGATTTGGGCGGCTTGGTCGGTTTGAACTCCGGCACCGTCACCGTGGCTTATGCCACCGGTTCGGTAACCGGTAATGCGACTTCGACCAATGTTGGCGGTAATGTTGGCCGTAACACCAGCGGTGGCGTAATCAGCCAGGTTTACTCCACCGGGGTGGTTAGCGGCGGAACCAATGTTGGCGGCGTGGCCGGTGCGGTGGATAACGGCGCCGCGATCCTGCAAAGCTACTCCACCGGGACAGTCAAGGGTGGAACCAATGTTGGCGGCGTGGCCGGTCTGTTGAGCGGCAGCAGCCAGATCAATAGCAGTTACGCTAGCGGCAAAGTGAGCGGCAGCAATGCGGCCGGCGGTTTGCTCGGACAAGTAACCGCGGGCGGTTCGTATGCGAATCTTTTTTGGGACAGCAGCAATGCGACGCGGGCAATTGGAATCGATAATGGTTCCGGCGGCCTTATCCTCGACCTGCATGGCAAGACCATCAATGTCAACACCGCCGATTACAACGGCTTCGATACGGCGTTGACACCGGGTTTCAGCACCGGTGTGGGTGGTTCGGTCCTGGTCTACGGCAGCGGCGATTCGGTTTGGCGCATCCAATCGGGCTGGGAGTTCCCGTTATTAACCCAACTTTCCACCGAAATCGCCGGTACGGCTTACAGCGACGCGGCACATACGGTGGTGGCGTCCGGTGCCACGGTCACGCTGAATTCGGGCACTAAATTGTTGAACACCACCACGGCCAACGCGTCGGGAAACTATGTGTTTCTGTTCGCGGCGGATGACGGCTTGTTCAACTACCTGCCGAATACCGGCAAAACGCTGAGAATTTCCGATGCCGCGCACAAGGCGGATTCAATCGCCGCCTCCAATTACAACAACAACGGGGTGCCCAGCCTGCTGGCGGACATTGCTCCCGCCGATACGTGGGCGAACACGGTGCGCGTGGTTAGCAACGGATTAAACAATGATTTGCTGCTGCAAGCGGGCAGCGCGTTCATCAGTGTATCAAGCTCGAATGCCTTTGGCGGCACCAACCTGAATATTTCCGAGAATTTCGAGGTGGGCAGTTCGCCGATCATCGACAGCTATACGATCAACGGGGACATTACCGTGCAGGGCAACATCACCTTTGATTCAAATGGCCAGGTGGCTGAAGGCTATGATCATACCGTTACTTTGTACGCCCAATCGGGAACAGGGAACACGAAGCCGGAATTCGTGTTGAACGCTTCCCTGTCGGGTGATGGTGTCAACCGCGTGTACATCATCGAGACCGACGGCAATTTCATTAATAATGTCGGCACCGGCGCTTTCCAGACACCGAACGGCAGCTGGCTGGTGTATTCGCAGAATCCGGAAGGTTCCGATCAGGCGGTGGAAGACGACACCGGCGGGCTCAATCAATATCACTTGTATGGCACCAACTTCATGGAAACGCCGGCGTATTTGCTGGCTCCCGGACTGAATTACCAGATTTATTCCTTCACCCCGACGCTAACGCTGACCGCCGTGGCCGCGGGTGCGGATCCGGCAACCGGGTCGCTGACCGTGCAATACGGTGCGGCGACTCCCGGACTGACTTACATCGTCAGCGGTTTGTTGTCGGGAGACACGGTCACCGCGGGACAAACCTTCAACCAGGTGCTGAGCGGCCAGCCCGGCGAGGAAACCGTTTACGCCAAGTATTCATCGGTGGGTGATTACGCGGTGTCGTTCATCGGCTCGACCCTGCCGACCAGCCTGATCGGCTATAATTTGGTGTTCAACTCGGGCAATATCCATGTCGAGCCGAATTCCAGCGAGATCACCGTTAGCGTCAGCGGCAACCAGAGTTTTGGTTACATTGGCAGCGGCCAGCATTTTGTGGTTGATCCCTCGAGCTCGCAGATCATTCTGGATGATCCCAACCTGGGATTCGTCACCACGGTCGGCCAGTATGCGAATGTCGGCACTTACCTGGGCACCATCTCGCTGAATGCCACCAGCCAGGCCAATTACAGCAATGTGCACTTGATCGTGAATGACAGCGGCTACACGGTGAACCGCGCGCAGATCACCGTTAGCGCCTATGGCACCAGCATCTACGGCGATGCGGTCAATAATCCCCAGTTTACCAGCGGACAAAGCGTGTATGACAGCAACGGCAATATTGTCTCGCTTTCCTCGGCGATCACCGCCTCGGGTGGATTTTCCTATGCCAATCCCGGGGTTACCTCGGCCTCGAATGTCGGTTCCTACAATTTCGCCGTTAGCGGCCCGGCCAACCCGGCAGCCGGGGCGTTGTCCAACTATACCGTGACCTTTGAGGAGGGCACTTATGTCATCACCCCTCGTGCGTTGGTGATCAATGCCACCCAGAACGAGTCTTACAATTACGACGGCACGCCCGGCCTGGTGTCGTTTGGCACCAGCGATTATGTCATCGGGGCGACCGCGGCGGGCACCGGTTTGGTGAACGGTGACCAGGTCACCGGCCTGATGGGCCGCGTAAACGACACCAACCCGAACGTGAATCATTACAATTACACGCAGGGTACGCTGGCGGCGGCGGATTCCGGCGGCAATGCCTCCGGCAATTACATCATCACCTTCCATAACAACGGCTACGGCCTCGATATCACCCCGCGCGCCATCACCATCAGCGTGCAGAAGAGCGCCACCAAGACCTACGGTGATGCGGATCCCGGTTTCACCTACGCCAATGGGTTTTACAGCATTACCGCCGGTTCCCTGGCCAATGGCGAAAGCTTCACCAGCAATGGCAGCCTGGGACGGCAGTCAGGAGAAAATGTCAATAACGGCATCGCGTACCAATTCAACGGCGTCGGCACCGTCGGCATTGTCAACTCCGGCAATAATTCGACCACCGGCAATTACGCCATCACCTTTGACAATTCGGGACTCTACGGCCTGACCATCACCAAGGCGCCGCTGGTGGTGACCGCCAGCAACCTGATCATGACCTACAACGGCACCAACTACAGCGGTGGCAACGGGGTCTCTTATTCGGGCTTCAAGTTCTCGGACAATAAAAATTCACTCGGCGGCGCGTTGAGTTATTACGGTTCGTCGCAGGGCGCGATCAATGTCGGCTCCTACGACATCATCCCGCAGGGCTATACCTCGGGGAACTACGACATCTCCTATGCCAAGGGGACGCTGACCATCAATCCGGCCACCCTGAAGATCACCGCGATTAGCGGCTCCAGGACCTATGACGCCACTGCCTTCAGCGGCGGTTACGGGGTGAGTTATTCGGGTTTCAAGGGCAGCGACAATGCGGGCAACGCGCTGACCGGTTCGGCGATCTATGGCGGTTCGGCCCAGAATGCGGTCAATGCCGGCACCTACACCATCACGGTTAGCGGCTTTACCGCGAACAACGGCAATTACACCATCAATTTCGTGAGCGGCAACCTGGTCATCGGCAAAGCCCCGCTAACGGTGACCGCCGACAACAAGGGCAAGGTTTATGGCGCTGTTGATCCCACCCTGACTTACACGCCGAGCGGCCAATTGTATGGTGACGATACCTACGGGGTCATTAGCGGCGTGCAACTGAGCACCGTCACCGGCCAGGCGGCGACCGGCGGCACGCACGCGATCAACGTTAGCGGCGCCACCGCGACCAATTACTCGATCACCATGGTTCCGGGCACGCTAACGGTGACCCCGGCGCCGATCACCATCACGGTGTTGAGCGGTTCCTCGACTTACGGCGACTCGCCGGGCAATCCGGGCCTAAGCGCCACAGGTTTGCAATATGGTGAAAATGTGAGCGTGTTGACCGGCATCAGTAACAGCTTTGGCATTGCGCCGACCACCAATGCCGGCAGTTATGAGCTCACCTTGCAGGGCAGCCTGACCAATCCGAATTATTCCTTCAACCCGTCCACCGACGTGACCAACGGCAGTTGGATTGTGAAAAAAGCGGCGTTGACCATTACCGCTAACAGCGGCAGCAAGACCTATGGTGACACGTATGTCTTGTCGGGTACGGCGTTTAGCTCGAACGGCTTGAAGAACGGCGAAAGCATCGGTTCGGTCAGCCTGGCCAGCAGCGGTACCGGTGCCACCGCGAATGTGGGCAATTCGCCGTACACCATCACCATTAGCGATGCCACCGGCGGCAGTTTCAACACCAACAACTATGACATCGACTATGTCAATGGTTTGCTGACCGTGAACAGGGCAACGCTGACGCTTACCGCCAACAGCGGCAGCAAGACCTACGGCGACACTTACACGGCGCTGACCGGAACCGAATTCCTCGCAAGCGGCTTGAAGAACGGCGAAACCGTCGGCACGGTAAGCTTGTCGAGCGCCGGCGCGGTGGCGACGGCCAATGTGACGGGCACCGGTTATTCCATCAATATCAGCAATGTCATCGGCGGCACTTTTGACCCGGACAATTACACGATCAAATATGTGAACGGCACGCTAATGGTGAAAAAGGCCAACTTGGTCATTACCGCCAACAGCGGGACGAAAGTCTACGGCGATATGTATGTCCTGTCGGGCACGGCGTTTAGCTCCAGTGGTTTGAAGAACGGCGAAAGCATCGGTTCCGTTACCTTGGCGAGCGCGGGAGCGAGCGGTACCGCCGGGGTGTCCGGTTCGCCTTATGCCATCAATGCCAGCAACGCGACCGGCGGTACATTCAGCAGCGGCAATTATTCCATCACCTATACTCCGGGCACGCTGACGGTGACCCCGGCGCCGGTCACCATCACGGTGCTGAGCGGCAGCTCGATTTACGGTTCGTCGCCAGGCAATCCCGGCCTGAGCGCCGACGGCTTGAAGAATGGACAAACCGTGAGTGCGCTGACCGGCATCAGCAACAGCTTCGGCATCACGCCGACCAGCGGGGTGAACACTTACACGTTGTCGGTGGCGGGTGGCCTGACCAATCCGAATTACCAGATCGTTGGCATTACCAATGGCAGCTGGGTGGTGACTCCGGCGGCATTGACCATCACCGCTAACAGCGGCACCAAGACTTATGGTGATACCTATGTCCTGTCGGGCACGGCGTTTAGCTCGAACGGTTTGAAAAACGGCGAAAGCATCGGATTGGTCAGCCTGGCCAGCAGCGGTACCGGCGCGACCGCCAGCGTGGGCAGCTCGCCATACACCATCACCATTAGCGACGCCACCGGCGGCAGCTTCAATCCGGACAATTACACCATTACCTATGTGAATGGCTCGCTAAAGGTGACGCCTGCGCAACTAACGATCACCGCCAACAGCGGCACCAAGACCTATGGTGATACCTATGTCCTGTCGGGCACGGCGTTTACCTCGAACGGTTTGAAGAACGGGGAAAGCATCGGATCGGTCAGTCTGGCCAGCAGCGGTACCGGTGCCACCGCGAATGTGGGCAATTCGCCGTACACCATCACCATTAGCGACGCGATTGGCGGCAGCTTTGACATCAATAACTATTCCGTGACCTACGTGAACGGATCGCTGACCGTGAACAGGGCTGCGTTGACCATTACCGCCAACAGCGGCAGCAAGACTTATGGCGACACCTATGTGTTGTCCGGCACGGCATTTAATTCCAGTGGTTTGAAGAATGGCGAGACCATCGGCACGGTAACCTTGAACAGCACGGGTGCGGCGGCCACCGCCAATGTGAACGGCTCGCCCTATGCGATCATTGCCAGCGACGCAACCGGTGGCAGCTTCGACATCAATAACTATTCGGTGAATTATATAAATGGGGCGCTAACGGTGACCCCGGCACATATCACGGTAACGGCTTTGAGCGGCAGCTCGACCTACGGTGATTCGCCGCTAAATCCGGGTTTGGGCGCGACCGGCCTCAAGAACGGCCAGGATGTCAGCGTGCTGACCGGTTTGAGCAATAGCTTTGGCATCACCAATAATACCAATGCGGACACTTATAGTCTGTCGGTAAACGGTGCGCTCACCAATGCAAATTACACGGTGGAGAACACGGTGGACGGCAGTTGGATTGTGAAAAAAGCGGCGTTGACCATTACCGCTAACAGCGGCAGCAAGACCTATGGTGACACGTATGTCCTGTCGGGCACCGCATTTAGCTCGAACGGCTTGAAGAACGGGGAAAGCATCGGTTCGGTCAGCCTGGCCAGCAGCGGCACCGGCGCCACCGCGAATGTGGGCAACTCGCCGTACACCATCACCATTAGCGATGCCACCGGCGGCAGCTTCAACATCAATAACTATGACATCGATTATGTGAACGGTTCGCTAACGGTGAACCGTGCCGCATTGACCATTACCGCCAACAGCGGCAGCAAGACCTATGGTGAAACTTACACCTTGTCCGGTACTGCGTTTGCCTCGAACGGCTTGAAGAACGGCGAGACCATCGGTTCCGTGACTTTGAGCAGCACAGGCGCGGCAGCCACGGCGGCTGTTGCCGGTTCGCCATACTTGATCGTTGCCAGCGATGCGACCGGCGGCACCTTTGACAGCAACAATTACGACATCGCGTATGTGAACGGTTCGTTGACCATCGGCCGTGCCGCATTGACCATCACCGCCAACAGCGGGACCAAGGTTTATGGCGATACCTATGTGTTGTCGGGCAGCGCCGGTTTTGGCTCAAGCGGTTTGCAAAATGGTGAAACTATCGGTTCGGTTAATTTGGCCAGCGATGGCGCGGCAGCCACGGCCAATGTGACCGGCTCGCCGTACGCGATCACGATTGACGGTGCCGCGGGGGGCAGTTTCAACTCGAATAACTACAACATCACTTATGAGAATGGTTCACTGACGGTGACTCCCGCGCAGGTTGTTGTGACGGCTCTGGGCGGCAGTTCGACCTACGGCGATTCGCCGCTAAATCCGGGCTTGAGCGCCAGCGGCTTGAAGAACGGCCAGGATGTCAGCGTGCTGACCGGTTTGTACAACAGCTTTGGCATTACCAACACCAGCAATGCGGGCGATCATGCCTTGCAGGTGGACGGTGAATTGACCAACGCCAATTACACCGTGGCGAACACCGTTGACGGCAACTGGACAGTGCATCGCGCCGACCTGACGATCACCGCCAACAGCGGGACCAAGGTTTACGGCGATACCTACACCTTGTCGGGCACGGCATTTAGCTCCAGCGGTTTGAAGAACGGCGAAACCATCGGTTCAGTGCAACTCGCCAGCGATGGCGCAACGACGACGGCGAATGTGAACGGTTCGCCTTATGCAATCACGGTTGACGGCGCGGCTGGCGGTACTTTTGACATTAATAATTATTCCGTGAGCTACGTGAACGGTTCGCTAACGGTGACCCCGGCGCATATCACGGTAACGGCCTTGAGCGGCAGTTCGACCTACGGCGATTCGCCGCTAAATCCGGGCCTGAGCGCCAATGGCTTGAAGAACGGGCAGGATGTCAGCGTGCTGACCGGCTTGTACAACAGCTTCGGCATCACCAACACCAGCAATGCCGGCAACCACACATTGACGGTGGATGGTGAATTGACCAACGCCAACTATACGGTGGACAGCCTGGTGGATGGCAACTGGTTCGTGAAAAAGGCGGCGTTGACGATCACCGCTAACAGCGGCAGCAAGACCTATGGTGACACCTATGTCCTGTCGGGCACTGCATTTAGCTCGAACGGCTTGAAGAACGGCGAAAGCATCGGTTCGGTCAGCCTGGCCAGCAGCGGCACAGGGGCCACCGCGAATGTGGGCAACTCGCCGTACACCATCACCATTAGCGACGCCACCGGCGGCAGCTTCAACACCAACAACTATGATATCGATTATGTGAACGGTTCGCTAACGGTGAACCCTGCGCAGATCATCGTGACAGCTCTGGGCGGCAGTTCGACCTACGGTGATTCGCCGCTAAATCCGGGCTTGAGTGCCAGCGGCTTGAAGAACGGTCAGGATGTCGGCGTGCTGACCGGTTTGTACAACAGCTTCGGTATCACCAACACCAGCAACGCGGGTGATCACAGCTTGCAGGTGGATGGTGAACTGACCAACGCCAATTACACCGTGGTGAACACCGTTGACGGCACATGGACAGTACATCGTGCCGACCTGACGATCACCGCTAACAGCGGCACCAAGACTTATGGTGACACCTATGTCTTGTCCGGGACGGCGTTTAGTTCAAGTGGCTTGAAGAACGGTGAGACCATCGGCACGGTAACTTTAAGCAGCACGGGTGCGGCGGCGACTGCCAATGTGAGCGGTTCGCCATATGCGATCAATGCCAGCGATGCAACGGGTGGCAGTTTTGATATTAACAACTATTCAGTGACCTATCAGGACGGTTCGCTAACGGTGAACCCTGCACAGATCATTGTGACAGCTCTGGGCGGCAGCTCGACCTACGGTGATTCGCCGCTAAATCCGGGCTTGAGTGCCAGCGGCTTGAAGAACGGCCAGGATGTCAGCGTGCTGACCGGCTTGAGCAATAGCTTTGGCATTACCAACACCAGCAATGCGGGCGATCATACCTTGCAGGTGGATGGTGAGTTGACCAACGCCAATTACACCGTGGTAAACACCGTTGATGGTACTTGGACAGTGCATCGCGCCGATTTGACCATCACCGCTAACAGCGGCACCAAGACTTATGGCGATGTGTACACAGCATTGAGTGGAACCGAGTTCAGTTCTTCCGGCCTGAAGAATGGCGAAACCATTGGTTCGGTAAACTTGAGCAGCACGGGTGCAGTGGCGACTGCTAATGTGACCGGTTCGCCGTATGCGATCAATGCCAGCGATGCAACGGGTGGCAGTTTTAATATTAGCAACTATACGGTTACTTATGAGAATGGTTCGCTAACGGTGACCCCGGCACAGATCATTGTCACCGCGTTGGGTGGCAGCTCGACCTACGGAGATTCGCCGCTAAATCCGGGCCTGAGCGCCAGCGGCTTGAAGAACGGCCAGGATGTCAGCGTGCTGACCGGCCTGAGCAACAATTTTGGCATTACCAACACCACGGGTGCAGGGGATCACAGCTTGCAGGTGGACGGCGAACTGACCAATGCCAACTACACCGTGGTGAGCACGGTGGACGGCAATTGGAAGGTGAACAAAGCCGACCTGACGATCACCGCCAACAGCGGCACCAAGACTTATGGCGATGTGTACGCGGCCCTGAGCGGAACCGAGTTCAGTTCCTCCGGCTTGAAGAACGGCGAAAGCATCGGTTCGGTTGATTTGAGCAGCGACGGGGCAGTGGCGGCTGCCAATGTGACGGGCTCGCCTTACGTGATCAACATTGGCAATGCCGCCGGTGGCAGCTTCGATATCAACAACTACTCGGTGACCTATGAGAATGGTTCGCTAACGGTGAACCCCGCGCAGATCATCGTCACCGCGTTGGGCGGCAGTTCGGTTTACGGTACTTCACCGTTAAATCCGGGCCTGAACGCCAGTGGCTTGAAGAACGGCCAGGATGTCGGCGTGTTGACGGGTTTGAGCAATAGCTTCGGCATCACCAACACCAGCAATGCCGGGGATTACGCCCTGCATGTGAACGGTGAATTGACCAACGCCAACTACACGGTGGTGAGCACGGTGGATGGCAGCTGGACAGTGAACCGGGCTGATTTGACCATCACCGCCTCTTCGCAGAAGAAGATGTATGGTGACAGTTTTGTGTTCCAGGGAACCGAATTCACGGTGACCGGTTTATTGAACAATGACTCGGTCTCTCAGGTCACCTTGTCGAGCGCGGGCACCCCGGCTTTGGCGACACCGGGTGCCTATCCGATCCTGATGCTGCAGGGCAGCGCGGTCGGCAACGGGCTGTCGAACTACAACATCAATTTCGTTGCCTCGCCGTTCACGGTGACGCCGACGATCTTCGGCCAGCCAGCGATACCGCGAAACGCCCGCACGGATTACGAACAATTAATCAGCGGTTTGTACCACTCCGGCAATGGCGCGTGGCATTTCTACAATCTGGAAGTGCCGGGATCGATGCTGCGCTCGGTGCCGGCGGATTTCCCCGGACTGGCGGCCGGTTTCAGCGTACTGGATGTACAAATTGGGTTGGATTCGATGTATGACCTGGATCGTTTCCAAACGTATAGGCACTAACTCGGATAAAGGAGAATTTGGGATGAGAACGAATCGCTTGGCCCTGGCGGGCTGTTTGCTGGCAATTGCCGTCGCGGCCCCGTCGCGGGCGCAAATAATGAACCAGAGTTACGACCAGTTCGCGCCGAAACCAGTGCCGCCGTTGCCGCGGGAATCGAAGGAAAAACCGGAGCAGGAGATTAAAAAAACCGGCGGTTCTCCCGATGACGTGTTGTTGCCGGAGTTGAAGGGTCTGGTTTTTGTCGGCCACCCGGATGACATCGAAAAACAGGGCCTGGAATTTTCCGCGCCGGTGGTGTTCGCCAAGAAAGTCGAAGTGCCGGAACCGGAAAAGTTCAAGGCGACGGTTGAGCCATTTGTCGGCAAACAATTGACCCGCGGCAAGTTGAACGAACTGATTACGGTGATTATCACCCATTACCGCAAATACAACCATCCGGTGATCGATGTCATCGTTCCGGAGCAGGATATCAACGCGGGTGTTGTCCAGGTGTTGCTGTTGGAAAGCCGGGTCAATGACGTCAAGGTGACCGGCAACCGATGGTTTTCCAGCAACGAGATCCGGGATGATTTCCGCGTGAAAAAGGGGGATCGCATCATCGCCAGCGACATGCTGGCGGATATTTCCTGGGCCAACCAGAACCCGTTCCACACCTCGGACGTGATTTACCAGCCCGGTCCGGAAATCGGCACCACCGACGTGGTGTTGCAAACCAAGGATCGTTTCCCAGTGCGCTTTTACGCGGGTTATGAGGATTCCGGCAATGCCCAGACCGGGCTCGACCGTTACATCACCGGTTTCAACTGGGGTGACGCCTGGGGTGCGGGACTGGGACATCAATTGAATTACCAATACACCACCAGCAACGATTTTGACGGGTTGCAGGCGCATTCGGGCAGCTATGTGATTCCGCTGCCCTGGCATCACACATTGACTTTTTTCGGCGACTACGTCACCACCAAGGGTGAAATACCACCGGTGATTTCGCTGGAAGGTCTCAGCTATCAGATCAGCGGCCGCTATACCGTGCCGCTTCCCTCGATTGGCGATTACAAGCACAATTTGTCGGGTGGCTTTGATTACAAATACAACGACAACTCGCTGCAATTCGGCAACGTGCCGCTTTCGGCCTCGCCGATCGAAGTGGAGCAGTTCGTCTTGTCCTATGATTCGTCATTGCGCGACAACTGGGGCATCACCTCGTTCGGCGTGCAGGGCTATTTCAGCCCCGGCAATTGGTGGGGCTACAATTCCGACGCGGCTTTTAACGACTCGCATACCTATGCCACCAGCAACTACGACTACGCCAACATCAATATTTCCCGCCTGACCCGCCTGCCGTGGGATTGGTCGCTGTTCCTGAAGGGCACCTTCCAGGTCAGTGATTCCAACCTGACCCCCAGCGAACAGATGGGCTTTGGCGGTTATGACACGATTCGCGGCTATGACTCGGGCGTGTTGAACACGGACGAAGGTTATATTTTCAACGTCGAGCTTCGCACTCCCTCGGTAAGTTTTGGCGAGGCGCTGGGCTGTCCGCAGTTCCAGGACCAGTTGCAATTCCTGTTTTTCTGGGATTACGGCTCGGGCTTCAACCACACGCTGTTGCCGGGTGAACCGTCGGACACGACGCTTTCCTCGATCGGTGTCGGTTTGCGTTATACGATCAATACTTACCTGTCGCTGCGCTTTGATTACGGCTTCCAGCTTTACCAGGACCCGCAGGACAACAATCACGGCAACCGCGGAGACATCGGACTGACCTTCAGCTATTGACCGTATTTCTATGATTCCACTCCCGCATCCGCAGCCCGGCTATGGCACCGGACACACCATCGACCATTTGCCGCAGGCCGACAAGAACGTGATGACGCATGAGACGGATCAATGGAAAAACAGGCCGCACTCGGCGGAATACGAGAAACATCCGCGTGCCCCGCAAATCGTGGTGATTGACGACCAGATTGAGTTGATCCGGGCTTTGCACAATCTGTTGAAAATGCGCGGCCACAATGTCCATTCGTTTGCCGACGGCATGTCCGCGCTGGAGTATATTTCGCATCACCCGGTGGCCCTGGTGTTGTCGGATTATCACATGCCGCAGCTCGACGGCATTGCCCTGGCGCGGCAATTGCAGGCCAAGCGTTGGCCCGGGATTTTTTTGCTGATGAGCGGCGACCAGATACCGCTGACATTTACCGAGCAAAAACAATTGCGCATTGCCAAGGTGATTCACAAGCCGTTCAACCTGGTGCACATCCTGGCCTTGATTCGTTCGGTGCTGCCTCATTGAAGCAGCCTTGCCAGCAGCTGCCGCAGGGCGGGTGAACTGTTGTTCTTCCGGTACACGAAGGTGTGGGTCAGGGTGAAGTTCGGCGTTAGCGGACACAGCACGACGCCCTTTGACCGGGAATGACTGACCACATCCGGCAGCAGGCCGATGCCTTCGCCCACCTCGACCATGGCGCTAACCGCCAGCAGGCGGTTGGTTTCCTCGATGATCTTGGGTTCGAATCCCTCGTCGGCGCAGGATTCCTGGAATTTGCGATATAGCGTTGGCGCCGCTTTTTGCGACACCGTGATCCATTGTTCGTCGGCCAGGTCTTTCAACCGCAGGCGGGTTTTCTTGCTGAAACGGTGCTTGAGCGGCAGGGCAACCTTGAAGGATTCGTGCTGGCGGGGGATTTGTGCCAGGCTGCGCGGCAATTTTTCCCTGCCCGAAAGAAACAGGAACGCGGCGTCCAGGGTTCCGTTTTCGACCTCGGTTTCGAGTTCCGGGGCCTGCAGGTCATGCAGGCGGATCTGGCAGGCCGGATTTTGTTCTCGAAATTCCCTTAGCAATTGAATAACGTCCGGTCGTAGCAGGATTCCCACCATGCCGATGTCCAGCCGCTGCGACTTTCCGTCCTGCGCCAGGCGCGCCGCCTCGGCGGCACGGTCGATTTTTCTCAGCAACACCCGCGCATCCTCCAGGAAGGTTTCCCCCGCCGCCGTTAGCGTCACCCTCCGGGTGTTGCGCTCGAACAACGGGACGCCCAATTTTTGCTCCAGTTTCCTGATGTGGCGGGAAAGCGGGGGCTGTGAAAGATGGAGGCGGCGCGCGGCTTTGACGAAGCTGAGTTCGTCCGCCACGGCGACGAAGTATTCCAGTTCATGGATGCCGGGACGATTCATACTGTTTTGGTATCAGTTCTATTTATAATTAGCAATTCAGAAATAACGGAGAACCGCTATCATGAATAGTTTCCCGCTGCGCCGGGAATTGATTTTATGACTCAAGCCGGGAAACCCTCGCTGAAACAACGCCTTAGTCTGGGGCTGATTGGCAACCAGTTGCCCTCGGACTGGAGTTATATCCTGTCGCCGAGGCCCGGGGCGGTGGGTTATGCATTGCAGGTCAGCCTGGCGGGTATCTTGTCACTGCTGGTGGCGTTCTATTTCCAGTTGGAAAGTCCGTACTGGGCGGCAGCAACGGCGATTTTGGTGGCGACGCCGACGCACGGGCAGACTTTGTCGAAGGGTTTTTTCCGGTTGTTGGGCACGGTCATCGGCGGTGTGGTGGCGGTATTGTTGATGTCGGTGTTTGCCCAGGCGTCGGATTTGTTTATTTTGCTGTTTGCCTTGTGGATCGGGCTGTGTACTTATGCCGGCACATTGATGCGGAATTTCCGCATGTACGCGGCGGCATTGTCCGGTTATACGGCGGCGATCATCGTGTTTAGCGCCGCGCATCGCCCGGAAAATGTACTGGATATCGCGCTGGCCCGCGTGGCGGCAAACAGTTGCGGTATTGTGGTGACGGCGTTGGTGAGCCTGATGTTTGCCCGTACTTCGGCAATGCAGATCTTGCGTGTCGCCATGACGCAGTCGCTCAACGGTGCGGCGGATTTATTCAGCCAGACGGCGTTAACAGGGAGCACGGAGGAGTTGCGCAGGCGGGCGCACCGGTTGATACAGCAGGTGACGACGCTGGACTCCCTAGTGGAGTTTGCGGCGGCGGAGTCGTCACGAATCAAGCGACACCGCGAAGAATTAAGGGTGGTGATCGCCAGTTTGATGAATTCGCTGACGGCAAACTGGGGTTTGGCGCGCAGCATGGCGGCGAAGGGGATGGAACGGATCGAGGCCGATGCTGAATTGCGGGAATTTCTGCAAGAGGCTTCGGCCCTGCTTAAACGAATGGGACACCATGCGCCGCATGAAGCGATGCTGGAATTGGGGCGGGAGATTGGTTTTTTCGGCAAAAAGTACCGCCGGTATTTGCAGGAAGTGATTCGCCATGGTGATGTGGATTCCTACCGGACACTGATTGTGCTTAAGAACATGCGGCGGATAGTTGACCAGCTTTCCATCGCGCAAGAGACTTGGGGCGCGTATCTTTCCGGCGCCACTCCGGGGCGAAAAGGGAGGATGGCTTACGATTTCAATACACGAAGAGCCTTCATTAATGGGTTTCGTTCGTTTACCGCGGTGTTGGCAGCGGGTGTTTTCTGGGTGGAGACGGCCTGGCCTGACGGATCCAGCATGTTCATGATGACCGCGATCACTTGTTCGCTGCTGTCTTCAAGTATCCAGCCGGTGCGATCCACCGTATCGTTCATCGTGGGGGGGCTGTTGCCGTTGGTTGTCGCGTTTTTTTGTTATCTGTTCTTGTTGCCGGATATCGACGGATTTCCGTTGCTGGCGGCAATTATGGGGTTGCTTACATTCGTATCCTATCTGCATTGCGATCCGACCAGACCGGACTTGACGATGGTGTTTTCGTCGACGGCGGTCAATTTTGTCATGTTTTTGCGGTTCACCAACCCGATGAGCTATGATCTTCAGGGGTTCATCAATAATTCCATCGGAATGATGTGCGGAATGTTCTGCGCTTATCTGGCCTTTACGCTGGTATTCCCGGTTTTGCCACGGGATGAGATCGCGCGGACGATCGGGCGCTTCTTGGAGGAGATCCGAACGCTGGCGGGGATGACGCGGACGGCGGTGCAATCGATCTGGGAAAGCCGGATGTATGACCGCTTGCCGCACATCATGTCATTTTTGGCAATGGAACGGCAGGCGACGCGTTTGCTGCTGGGGGATTTTTTCTCGGTGATTCACATTGGTGTTGAGCTGATCGGGTTGAAAAACCTGGCCTATACGACCAAGGCCGGAGAGCAGCTCAAGACGGCGATTGCTGATGCCACGGCCCAACTTGTGGAATTTGGGATTAACAATGAATTGATTGCCGGGAGATTGGAGGCATCGGCAAATCAATTATTCCGCGAGGGTGTTCACGATGATGCGGGGCGTGCGGATTATTATCATGCGGCAGCTTCCATGTTTGAGATCGCTTATTTGATTAATGAACATCAACGCATCCTGACGGAGGCCCAGAAGGTGGCATGAAGAATGCAGCCATACCATTTTGGCCGACATTTGACGGACTGTGCAAACAGGCGGCCGGGATGTTGCGCTACACCCTGGCGCCCGGGCCGGAGCAGTTCAAATATGCCATCCAGGTCGGTTGCTCGGTGGTGCTTTCGACCCTGGCGGCGTTTTATTTCGATATCAGTGATCCGTATTGGGCGCCGACGGCGGCCATCGTGGTGGCAAACCGCGTCCATGGCCAGGTATTATCCAAGAGTTTTTTCCGCCTGATCGGAACCTTATGCGGAATAGTCATGGGGATTTTTTTGATGGGCGTATTTTCACAGGCGTCGGATTTGTTCGTGGTATGTTTCGCGCTGTGGATGGCAATTTGTACGTATGCCGGCACCCTGCTGCGGAATTTCCGCACCTACTCAGCCGCGCTGGCGGGTTACACGGCGGCAATCATCGTATTCGGTTCAATGTCGGCACCGGATCATGTGCTGGAACTGGCTTTGGCGCGGGGCGCGGCGGTGGTGTGCGGCATTTCGGCAACGGCGGTGACCAGCGTGATTTTTTCGGGACAATCTGCCGGGGACGGCCTGAGCGGAACGATTGAGCGGAGTTTCGATGCTTTGTGCGCGCTAGTCTGCGACGCGGCACGCGGAGTGGTCGGGCCGGAATTTGAGATGCGTTGTCACCGGTTGGCGAGGAATATCTCGGCGATTCCCAGCGTGATCGAATTTGCGTCGGCGGAATCATCACGGGTGCGGACTAATCAGGAGAGCCTGCGGCAGGTGGTGGCGGAATTGATGCATTCACTGACAGCCATCTGGTCTTTTTCCCGCAACTCAAATGTTCAGGAAGGAGACCGTTTGCCGCCGGATGAACATCTGCAGAGTTTGCGGGAAGAGGCCGCCGCTGTCGCCAAGCGTATCGAAGAATTTCAGGTTGGTGCCGGCGAGGAACTGGTGGAAGTAGGGCGGCAGTTGGGTTTTTTTGGCGTAAATTACCGCCGTTATGTCGAGCGATTGGCGGCACAGGCGGATGTCCATACGTTTGGCAAACTGGTGGCGATGAAGAATCTGGCGAAATCATTGGACCAATTGTCGATCGCCCTGGAAGGGTGGAACGCCTATTGCGCGGGAACGAGTCTTGCAGGGCGGGGACGGATTGTTTATGACATCGATTATCGGAGCGCGGCGATCAATGCCCTGCGCACCCTGTGCGCGGTGTTGGCCGGCGGATTTTTGTGGATCGAATGCGCGTGGCCATCAGGGACGTCGGTATTGGAAATGCTGGCGATTGCCTGTTCGTTGTACGCCTCGACCATTCACCCGCGCAGCTCGGCGGTTTCCTACCTCATCGGGGCGAGCATAGGCTGCGTGATCGCCTTTTGTTGTTATGTATGGATTCTGCCGGCGTTGGACGGGTTTCCATTGCTGGCAGTGCTGGTTTGCGTGGTGATCGGATCGGTGGTGTTGCACATGGATCCGGCGCGGCCGAAATTTACATCCCGGGCGACCTCATGCGCGACGTTTTTCCTGATTGCGATGCATTTCGGCAACCCGATGTCTTATGATGTGTCCGGTTTCATCAACCGTTGCGCGGGAATGCTGTGCGGTATTGTGCTGGCGGTACTGGCTTACACGTTGATTTTTCCGGTTTCGCCGCAATACGAAATCCGCAAGTCACTGGATCGGCTGTTGCGGGAGATTAAGCAACTGGTCTCCGAGAAGGAGCTGGAGATGCGTTCGGTTTGGGAGAGCCGGATGTACGACCGGTTGGCGCGGGTGATGTCCTATATTGAAATCCAGCGTGATGCGACGAAGTTGCTGGTCGAGGATTTTTTCGCAATGATCCGCATCGGGGTGGAATTGATTTCGCTGAAAAACCTTTCGCATGCCGAGCATACCGAACCGGAGTTGCGCGCGGCCATTGACGATGCCGTCGCCTGTGTTGGCGGGATCGGCACGAACAACGAAGCCACGGCGAATCACCTGACGGGCGCCGCGGACAGCTTGTTCTCGCGGAATATTGAAGACAAGGAACGGCGCATGCGCAACTATCTGGCCGTGGCGTCTTTGAAGGAAATTGCTTACTTGATTCGCAAACACCGGCATATTTTAATAGAAAGAACCACTCCCTATGATTGACCTGAAAAAAATCGACAAACGTTACTGGCGCACCGCCGGTGTGGCGTTGCTCACCATCCTGTTTATTTGGGTGCTATGGTATTACTACATGCGCTCGCCGTGGACGCGGGACGGGCGCATTCGCTCGGAAGTGGTAAAGATCGCGCCGGAAGTACCGGGTACCGTGGCGGACTTAAGGGTGAGGGACAACCAGTTTGTCCACAAAGGGGACATTCTGTTCTCGTTTGACCAGGAGCGGTTCAAGCTGGCGCTGGCACAGGCCGAGGCGTTGCTGGAACAGCGCCGCCAGGACATGATGATCAAGACCGAACAGGCCAAGCGCCGCCTTGCGGTCAGCGACGAAGCGTTGCCGCAGGATCAAAAACAAAGTTACAGCGGTGCGGCGGCGATGGCGGTGGCGGCATTCGAACAGGCCAGGGCGGACCGTGACGTGGCCCGCTTGAATCTGGAGCGTTCGGTGCTGGTGTCGCCGGTCAACGGTTATGTCACCAATTTGCAGTTACGCGTCGGTGATTATCTCACCGTCGGCAATCACGCGTTGTCCATTGTGGACAGCGACGCGTTCTACGTGCTCGGCTATTTCGAGGAAACCAAGATGGATCACTTGCGCATGAACGCGCCGGTGAAGATCAAGCTCATGGGTTACGGTTCGCCTATGTACGGTCACGTGGAAAGCATCAGCCGCGGCATCTCCGACCTGAACGCCGCCAAGGCGGAGGAGGGTTTGGCGAATGTGAACCCGATCTTTACCTGGGTTCGCCTGGCGCAGCGCATTCCGGTGCGCATCCATATCGATAAGAAACCGGATGACATTGAATTGGCGGCGGGAATGACCTGTACCATTTTTGTGAAACGCGGGCAGTGGCAGCCGGATAAATAACCATGCGAGAGCTCAATATATTCGGCATCTTTGTCACACCGATGGTGGCTTACCTGATCGTTGCCGCGGTGTTGTACTTCATTGTCCGGCGGTGGCTGCGCCGGTTCCGGCCGGAGCAGTATTTCTGGCACCCGAAGCTGGTGGAATTCTGTGTATTTCTGATTATTTTATCGTTAGTGGTTTTCGTTTCTTTGGTATGAAATTTTCGTCATTAGCGCCGTTATCGGCTGTTTTGTTGCTAGCGTCCTGCGCGGTCGGGCCGGATTACAAGCGTCCCGAAGCGGGAGCCCCGGTCGCCTTTAAAGAGGGCGAAGGCATTTGGAAGCCTGCGCAGCCTTCGGATGGCATCCTGCGCGGGGAATGGTGGGCCTTGTTTGGTGACGAGACACTGGACGGATTGGAGCAAGACACGGCGGCGAACAGCCAGCAGGTTGCCGCTTCGCTGGCGCGGGTGGAGCAGGCGCGGGCGATCGCGGGAATTGTGAAATCGGATTTCTATCCGAAGATTTCCGCCAATCCCGAGGTCACGCGCAACCGTTTCTCGCTGACCAGCCCCGCCTACAATCCGGGGGTGGGGCAGTATTTCACAGACATCCAATTGCCACTTGACCTGGAATACGAACTCGACCTGTGGGGCAAGATCCGCCGCAAGGCGGAAGCGGCCAGCGGCTCGGTGCGGGCGACGGAGGCGGAACATGCGGCGGTGCTGTTGCTGGTGCAAACCGAGGTGGCGCGCAATTATTTTCTCCTGCGTACGTTGGACGAGGAAATCGCCGTGGTCGGACAAATGGTGGAGTCGCGGGAGAAATCTCTGCGGTTGATGCTGGAGAAACGTGCCGCACAACTGGAGAGTGATTTTAATGTATCCCGCGCGCAGACCGAACTCTCGACCACCAAAGTGCGTTGCGCGGATTTGGTCGGCAAACGCGGCAGGCTGGAACACGCACTGGCGGTGTTGCTTGGCAAGGCTCCGGCGAATTTTTCACTGAAAGCAAATCCGCTCATGGCGAAACCGGATGGCAATGACGACATCATTTTACCGGAAATTCCCGTGGGTACGCCCTCGGACTTGCTACAGCGCCGGCCCGACATCGCGGAGGCGGAGCGGCGGGTCATGGCGGCCAACGCCCAGATTGGCGTGGCCACGGCGGCATTCTTCCCGTCGATCAAAATTTTCGGCCTTGCCGGTTTTGAGAGTGTGGACAGCAGCGTGTTATTTGACAGTGCGAGCAAATGGTGGTCGATAGGGCCCAGCCTGCACCTGCCGATTTTCGAGGGCGGGCAGAATATTTCCAACCTGAATCGCAGCGAGGCGGCATATTTGGAAACCGTCGCCAATTACCGGCAAACCGCCTTGCAGGCGTTTTCCGAAGTCGAGGATACGTTGCTGGGGCTGAAGATACTGAAGGAGCAGTATGCCGATCTGAAAAAGGCCTCCGTTTCCGCCGATCATGCGCTGGGCTTGGCACATTCGCAATATCGCGAAGGCATCATCTCCTATCTCGACGTGATCACCACCGAGGATTCTGCGCTTAATATCCGCCAGCAACGGGTTCAGGTGCTGGGACAGCGCTATGCCGCGACGGTGCTGTTGATCAAGGCGCTGGGCGGAGGCTGGGATGATAAATCCGATTGACAGTCATCCTGAATGGAATATTTTCTCAAGCATGTCACTTGTTTCAATACGATCATTTTGCCCCGCGATAAGCATGGGCATGATTTTTGCATTGATCGGGTGCCTGTTGTTAAACGCCGTTCATTGCCAAGGGATTGCCGGTCACGAGGACAGGCAATCATCGGTAGCAATGGAAAAAGACCGAAATATTCCTTTCCAGCAAAGCACGGAGGCGGACCAAACGGCGGCTTGCGATAATTTATGCCATAGCTGCTCTTTTTTACCGGTGCAGCCGGAAACCTTTTCTAACTACCTTAAACTGGTTTTATCCAGAAGGGTGATTGACGAAAATTGCCCGGACGGCTTGGCCAAGGCCATCGACCATCCGCCTCAGTTAGCCTGATTCTTCGTAACCGGCGTATTAACACCCCGGTTCTTGTTTCCTTATCAAATTTACCCCCGCATGGGGTGTGGGCAATTGTTGCCCGAACGGGTCTTTGGCTGCCCGAATGTTCAGCCATGAAAAATTGAAAGAAAAATTCATGAAAAAAATTATTTTTAGCCTCGCAGTTGTAATTTCATCATTAGCCGGTGTCGATGTGTTCGCGGCAAGCCAGTTGAAAACCGAAGCGGTAAACAACCGGGTATCCGGCATTGTGGTGAAACAGGAAAAGGAAAACGGCCAGACTGTCATTAGCGGGTCCGTTCTTCGTGGCAAGCCCGCATCGCTGACGCCGGGCGCACATATCCATGTTCAACTGGTGGATGCGCAGAATCGGCTGCTTGCTTGCAAGTCGCAGGGTCTGGCTCCCACGGCGCCCAGGCGTGATGTTTCGCTCGGTTATCGTTCTTCCTATGCGGTGACATTATCGTCCGCCGAGGCGGCCAGGGCGGACAAGGTGCGTGTGGAATACATTGCCAATTCACACGATGAATGCACCAGTGTCTGCAGCAAGAAAAACCGTTCATAACAATCGATCAGACCAAAACTTCTATGAGTCGTTATACGCTCTGGAAGATTGTGTGCTTGGGGATCGCGCTGGTTAGCGCCTCGACGGCCCGTGTCGTCGGGGCGGGTGCGCCGTCCTTCACCGCCACAATTGACCAGCTGATCCGATTGGGGCTCAGGCAAAATGCCGAGCTTGGGATGTATGAAGCCGAGCTGGCTGCTGCCAAGGGCGAACGCATGCAATCCGGGCTGTGGAAAAATCCGGAGTTTTCCGCGGAATATGGTTCCCGCCGTGTCTCGGATAATGGGGGAAATTTGCAGGGCGACGGCTACACGCGCAGCTTTGCCGTGATGCAATCCTTTGAGTTTCCGGGCAAAGGATCCTTGCGCAAGGCAATTGCCGACAAAAACATCGAGTTGGCCGAGCTGGGTTTGCAACAATTTAGGCAGGCCCTGGGAAGGAAAATTCGCGGCCTCGCATTGAAGTATGTTGCGGCTACAGCCCATGCGGATGCGACCGCTGAGATAAGCGGGCGTTGTGCCGCACTGGTGAAGTTACTGCGTGAACGCCCGTTGGCCGGTGTGCCCCAATTGCTGGAATTACGGGTGATCGAGGGCAGTTTATCGGAACTGCAGCAATCGGCGAAAGAATTCACGCAAGTCCGGGAAGAAACGCGGTTGGAATTGAACGCCTTGTTAGGGCTGCCGGCGAGCCAGCCGCTAACCGTGAACGAGGAGTTGGCGCCGCCGCCTGCCGCCGGCATGAGCCTCGACGCGCTAATCATGAACGGACTTTCCGGCAATCTGCAACTCAAGATGCGCAAGGTGGAAGTGGAAAAAACGGCCAAGCAAGTGTCCGCCGCCAAGCTTGATATTGCGCCGGATTTCTCGGTTGGGCCCTTTTTCAGCCAGGACAAGGCGGGTGATCTGGAGGAGAATTTTGGCGCCGCAATTTCCGTGACCTTGCCGTTGTGGAATTGGAACCAAGGAAATATCGGAGTGGCCGAGGCGCGAAGGCAACAGGCAGATATCCTGTTGCACGACGCAAGGCGCAAGGTGGAGGCGGAGATTGCGCGCTGTTATCGCGCTTATGAGTTAAACCGGAAACAATTTGCGCAGATGCCGCGACTTGCCGTTGGGGAATTGCGGGAGGCGGCAGATTTGGCTGATCGCCAGTACCGCACGGGCGCCATTAGCGTGCAGTTGTTTCTGGATGTGCAACGCCAATTTCTGAGTGTCCAGCAGATCAGGAACAATGTTGTGCTGGAAATGTGGAACAACCGGCTGGATCTGGAATTGCTGACAGGATGCCAATTCCCCGACGCCAACCCGGAGGCTGCAAAATGAGACGGCTATTGATAGGGGGAATAGTGCTTCCGGTGCTGTTGTTCCCGGGGCTTGTTGCGTGTGATTCGAAACATGACGCTAATGACGGACATGATCATGCCGCAGAGATGACCAACGATCAGGCTAACGACGAGCATGGCGACGAATTTTCCGGTGCAAACTTCGAAGAGGGAAAAGGCATCCGCATGTCGGATGAGGCATGGAAATCCCTGGGTTTGCAGCAGCTCGCGGTTAGCGAACAGCCGGCGGCATTTAACATCACGATCAGCGCCCAGGTTTACCGTTCGGTGGCGGAGTCATCCGATGCTCAGGATGGGCAACAAAGCCGCGCTTTTGCCACGGCGTTGGTTTCACCCGAGCAAGCGGCGCGTATTCGCGTCGGACAGTCGGTACATTACAGCGCTAATGGTGATGAGGCGAATGAACGGCTTGGAACACTGTGGAAAATCGAAAGGACCCAGATGTCCTTGCTGGGCAAGGCCGAATTGTTGTTAGTACTGCCGGACGCCAATCACGAATTGGGAGTTGGTGATTTTATAAGCCTGAAGATTCCGGTGGAAAATTCCAATAAAAGCGTCATTAGCATTCCAAAGTCGGCGCTTCTGGAGACCTCCCAAGGTTATTACGTTTTCACGGTTAGCGGAGAATTTTTACAGCGCCGCGAGGTCAAGGTTGGTTCGCAAAATGACGATTTCGTTGAAATTGTCGACGGACTGAAGTCTGGAGACAGCATCGTGGTCAAACCGGTGGACATTTTGTATCTCATCGAACTTAAAGCCACCAAAGGTGGCGGACACGGACACTAATATGATCAACAAGATTCTTGAATTTTCCATGCGTCAGCGGATTTTCATTCTGCTGGCCACGATGGCATTGTTGGGGAGTGGCATATGGTCGGCTTTTCGTTTGCCAATGGATGCCGTGCCCGACATCACCAACGTACAGGTGCAGATCAACGCCGAGGTCGGGGGTTTGGCCCCCGAGGAAATAGAAAAATTAGTGACCTATCCGATCGAAATGGAAATGTCGGGAATCCAGGGGATGACCGATTTACGGTCCTTGTCGAAGACCGGCTTGTCCCAAGTCACTTTGATATTCGCCGATGGCACGGACATTTATCGGGCCCGGCAGCTGGTCAGTGAACGGCTTGCCAACCTGACCGACGAACTGCCCGGAGGGGTGTCGCCAAAATTGGCGCCGATCAGTACCGGTCTGGGGGAAATTTTTTATTATGTGGTCGATTATAAAAAAGACTGCCAGGAACCGGAGAAATCACTGTCGCGACAGGAACAATTGATGGAACTGAAGATGGTGCAGGATTTCATTATAAAACCCAAGCTGCGGGCCGTTGCAGGGATTGCCGAGATCAGCACTTCGGGAGGTTACGAAAAACAGATTGTCGTGTCACCGCAGCCGGAGAAATTATCAAGTGCGGGGATTGGATTCGAGGACATTGCCGATGTCATCGCCAAAAATGTGACAAACGCCGGTGGAGGGATAATTCAGGTGGGCGGCGAGCAGGTCTCCATCCGCACGGACGGGCGTGTGCAGACTGCGGAGGAGATCGGCAATCTTCCCGTCAGGTTTCATGCCGGGTCCAAGCCGCTAACGGTGAAGGATGTGGCGGAAGTCAAGACTGGTGCCGGAATCAGGACCGGTTCCGCCACCTATCAGGGACGTGAGGTGGTGCTGGGCACGGTGCTGATGCTGACCGGTGAGAACAGCCGCATCGTCGCACAACGGGTGGCGGATAAACTTGAAGAGATCAAAAACAAGCTGCCGGAAGGGGTTGAGATTATCACGGTGTATGACCGGACCAACCTGGTGGACAAGACCATTGCGACGGTGAAAAAAAATTTGTTTGAAGGCGCTGTTTTTGTCGCGGTGGTATTGCTTTTGTTGCTCGGCAACTGGCGTGCGGCACTGATTGTCTCGGCGGCAATCCCGCTGTCGTTCTTGTTCGCCATTAGCGGCATGGTGCAATCCAGGATTTCAGGGAATCTGATGAGCCTGGGGGCAATTGACTTCGGGCTGATCATCGACGGTGCGGTGGTGATGGTGGAAAACATCGTGCGGAGGCTTGGCCTCCGCCAGCATGAACTTAAAAGGACTTTGACGGTAGAAGAGCGGCATGGTGTCGTTCTGAGTGCCGCCAAGGAAGTGGCAATGCCGACCTTCTTCGGCGTGCTGATTATCACCATTGTTTACATTCCCATCCTGTCGCTAACCGGCGTGGAGGGGAAAACTTTTTCTCCGATGGCCTGGACGGTGATTTTCGCCCTGATCGGGGCCCTGATCCTGACAATGACGCTAATGCCGGTATTGTGTGCGCATGTTTTGACGGGAAAAATCGTGGAAAAGGACAATTGGGCGATCAGATCTCTGAAGGCTCTTTATTTGCCGTGCTTGGAGCTGGCTTTGCGTTTTCGCTGGTTGGTCATTGGTGCCGCGGTGGCGGTGTTCGTGTTTTCGCTGGCGTTGTTCAACCGCTTGGGAGCGGAGTTTATCCCCCAGCTTGACGAGGGATCATACGCG
Organism: Verrucomicrobiales bacterium; assembly: GCA_031256975.1. Classification (GTDB taxonomy): domain Bacteria; phylum Verrucomicrobiota; class Verrucomicrobiia; order Methylacidiphilales; family JAAUTS01; genus JAIRPN01. The sequence goes on from JAIRPN010000014.1 coordinate 42,769, forward strand.
ACCCATGTGATTCGCGCCAATAGCATAGGATTGGACGCATCCATTGCGATGCAGGAAAGAGTCGAGCGGGTATTATTGGGTCAATTTCCGGAGGTGGCTTACGTCTTTTCGCGTATCGGCACTTCCGAAGTGGCCACTGATCCTATGGGGGTCAATGTGGCGGATACCTATATTTTTTACCGCCCGATGAAGGAGTGGGAAACGGCGACGACCAAGGATGAACTGGCGGATAAGATGAATCGCGAACTCAGCATCCAGATTCCCGGCCAGACTTATCTGTTTTCGCAGCCGATAGAAATGCGTTTCAATGAGATTTTGGAAGGTACGCGCGCGGATATCGCGGTGAAAATTTTCGGCGAGGATTATGGGGAAATTGAACGAATCGCGACGGAGGTTCGCGAAGTGTTGGAAAAGGTTCCAGGTGCCGCGGATGTTGAGTTTGATGCCTTGGGCAAGGCACCCATGTTGGAGGTAAGGCCGAAACGCGAGGCCATGGCCAAGTTCAATGTCCAGGCTTTCGAGATCAATCAACTCATCGAGATTGCCCTGGGAGGGCGGGAGGTTGGCAAAGTCATCGATGGTAACCGACGCTATCCAATCGTGGTGCGGATGCCCGAGGAAATCCGCCGCAAGATCAGGGAAATACAACTTTTACCGGTGCGGACTGCCAATGGTGGAGTCTTGTCTTTGGGGCAGTTGGCGGATATTGGCGTGAAAGAACGAGTTAATACGATTGCCAGGGAATTTGGCCAACGGCGCGCCGCCATCATGGTTAATCTGCGTGGCCGCGATGTGGAGAGCTATGTTCTTGAGGCGCAACAGAAAGTACAGAAAGAGATCAAATTACCGGAGGGATATGCAGTTGAATTTGGCGGCCAATTCAAAAATTTGCAGGAAGCGAGGGCCCGCTTGGCGGTCATTGTTCCGATTGCCTTGCTGGTTATTTTCGTTTTGATCTTCATGGCATTTGGCAGTTTGCGACAGGCTTTGCTTGTGTACAGTGGCGTGCCCCTGGCGGTTACCGGAGGAATATTCTCCTTATGGCTGCGCGGGATGCCGTTCAGCATTAGCGCCGGAGTGGGCTTTATTGCCTTGTCCGGCGTGGCGGTGCTGAATGGCATGATGCTGGTTGCCTATTTCAATCAATTGCGGGAACAGGGAAGGGATATTTCCACTGCCGTCAAAGAGGGCGCCTTGACCAGATTGCGTCCCGTGATTATGACCGCGCTGGTGGCCAGCATGGGATTTTTGCCCATGGCGTTGAGCTCCGGAGCGGGCGCGGAAGTTCAGCGACCGCTGGCCACGGTAGTGATAGGGGGTGTTGTCACCTCAACGTTTTTAACATTGATTGTTTTGCCGATACTCTATGAATGGGTGGAGCGGCGTTTTGGTCGAAGCGCCGCTAAATAGGAGTACGTTCCTTTTGCCGACTATCTTCAGACTTGGGTCTTGAAATAGGCGATGGTGTGTTTCAATCCTTCCTCGAGAGGAACCTTGGGTTCCCAGCCGCCGAGGTATTTCTTCGCCAGGCTAATGTCGGGACGGCGTTGCTTCGGATCATCGGCAGGCAGTTCCTTGTGAATGATCTTGCTCTTGCCGCCGATTTGTTTCAGCACCAGTTCCGCCAATTGCAACATGGTGAATTCGCCGGGGTTGCCGATGTTGACCGGGCCGACGGTCTCGGTCTGGTTCATCAGGCGGACAAAACCCTCGATCAGGTCGTCAACGTAACAGAAGGAGCGGGTTTGCTGGCCGTCGCCGTAGACGGTGATGTCCTGACCGCGCAGGGCCTGGACGATGAAGTTGGAGACCACGCGGCCGTCGTCGGGATTCATGCGCGGGCCGTAGGTGTTGAAGATGCGGACGATGCGGATGTCGACTTTGTTTTCGCGATGATAGTCAAAGAACAAAGTCTCGGCGCAGCGCTTGCCTTCGTCGTAGCAGGAACGGCGGCCGATCGGGTTGACATTGCCCCAGTAGGATTCGGGCTGCGGATGGACGGTGGGATCGCCGTAGACTTCGCTGGTGCTGGCTTGGAACACGCGCGCTTTGGTGCGCTTGGCGAGGCCGAGGCAGTTGATGGCGCCCATCACCGAGGTCTTGGTGGTCTTGATCGGGTTGTATTGGTAATGCGGCGGTGAGGCGGGGCAGGCGAGATTGTAAATCTGATCGACTTCGAACTTGAACGGGTCGATGACATCGTGGCGGACCAGTTCGAACTTGGGATTGCCAACCAAGTGGGCGACGTTTTCCTTGCGACCGGTGAAGAAATTGTCCATGCAGATGATCTCATGACCCTGGTTGATTAATTTGTCGCTAAGGTGCGAGCCGAGGAAGCCGGCGCCGCCGGTGATTAAAATTCTCATGTTGGTTGGATATGGTTCGCGTTTGATTATGGCGAAGATTCGTGGGGGGTCAATAGGCAGATGCGGTCTTGTAGGGATTGTCAGGGTTGGGTTCGTTCAACCGGAACAAGATCGCGGTTAGCGTCCAGGTCAGGGCATTGGTCGCCAACAGGACGGCAAACGGGAACAGCCATTGTTGTTGGGACATCAATACCGCGCCGCCGGCGGCAATCACCGCCAACCAGGCAATCTCTAACAACACGCTAACGGTAAGATTCTTGCATAACGCGAGCTGGCTGGCGGTTAGCGAGGTCAACAACAAGGCGGCAATAAGCCAGAGGGTTGGCGCCGGGCGCAGGAAATTGGCGGCGAACAGGTCTTTCAGAGCCTGGTATTGCACGCGTACCGGAGAAGCGCTGCCCTTGGCGGTGTTGACGGGCTGATAAGTGTTGGGAGCCTCGGCCCCGACCAGCAGGATTTTGCCGCTAATGGCGGTCAGGTCGATGAGCGGCGGGAAATTGTTGCGGATTTGTTCGGAGGAAACCACCAATTGATAAAATTCGTTGGCTTGGCTTTTCAGAGTGTCGACTTGGTAATGCAGGGACAGGCAGCCTTCGCTGTCGATCGGGATGCGGGCCAGTTCGCGGTTGGTGCTGTCGCGGAGAATGATGGCGGTGCCGGTGGATTCCGATTTGTCCCAGTCTGCCGACAAATATTGCGCGTAAGTTTGCAGGACAAAGCTGGGAACCAGTTTCCGGTGATGGCCGAGGATCAGCGGGATTTTTTGCGATTGCTGGTTGACTGTTAGCGGGATGGCGGGAATGCCCAGTTTGGCGCTGCTGAGGATGTCGGGCGGAGGAAAATCAAGGGAGTTGACCGCCAGCAAATGGGCGGGAGCCTTGCCCGGCAGCACATCGAGAGGGGTTTGGTTTGGCGACTTCGCGGTTAGCGCCTGAGCGGGCAGGACCACGCGGTTCAGGTGGCGGATTTGTTTGCCGAATTGCAAATCATAGATCTTGTAATCGGCCTCGCTGGATTGCTGCGGGATATCAATGGCGACCACCGCGGGTTTGAATGGCGCGATGGCATTGAGGAACACGGCATAGTCGAGTCCGGTCCAAGGCCAGATTTGCTGGCCGACATCCTGGATGGTGACCAGCATCACCGGTGGCGTGGCCGGAGTCTTGCCCGGCAACATGCGGGAGAGCATATCGCTGGCGCGCTGGTCGTAGCCTGCGGTCAACCCGAACGAGTAACAGATGAATGCAGCGCCGCTCATGGCGATGGCGAGGCCGATGGCAAAGATTCTTAGAGTTCGGGTGGAGACGATAGTGTTCAAGGCTTAGTTACTGTTGAGAATAAGTATTTAGCAGCTTTTAGAAATTGTGGTAATATCTTTCATCTAGTAATTTTACTTTTTTTGAAATTGGCATTAAATTAGCTTTGTTAAAATATGTGATGGAAAGTAACTTTTGCTTGCCATTACCAGGGTGAAACACGATTATTTCGGACTCATTTTATGTTTTTAGCATCCGTCAGTCCCACAGCAGAGGTTGTAGGTCCCTATTCGTGGGTTACGAATTCGATGGTTAGCTCCGTGATCGTCGTCGTGGCGATTATATTATTCGTTCGCTTGGCAACACGCCGCGCTTCGTTGGTGCCCTCCGGTGCGCAAAATTTTCTCGAATGGGTGGTTGAATCGCTGTTTAATCTGGTCGAATCGGTGGTGGGTAAAGGACTGGTGCGGAAAACCATGCCGCTGCTCGCCTCGTACTTCATTTTTATTCTGGTGGCCAACTGGACCGGTTTGTTGCCGGGTGTCGGCACGGTTGGTTTTTTGCATGAGGAGGGTGGCAAGACGGAATTCGTGCCGCTGTTGCGCGGAGCCAATGCCGACCTGAACATGACCTTGGCGTTGGCCTCCTCGTTCATGCTGGTCTGGCTGGTCTGGACCTTGCGTGAGGTTGGTCTGGTTGGTTTCCTCAAACACACCTTTGGCCCGAAAAGCCTGATGGAAACGCTGGGTTCCAGCGGCATTGCCAAGGCCGCGATCATCGGCATGAACGTGTTCCTGTGCGTGATTTTCTTTGGCGTTGGCATCGTCGAGTTGATTTCCATTGCCTCGCGATTGCTGTCGCTGCCGATCCGACTTTACGGCAATATTTACGCGGGTGAAAACCTGATTGAGTCCCTGATGAACATGTTTGGCCCGTGGTGGGGGATTTTTGTTTGTATCCCAGCCTACGTGATGGAACTGATGGTCGGTTTCATCCAAGCCTTCGTGTTCCTGTTGTTGTGCTCGGTGTATACCCAGCTGTCCGCCACGAACGAGGAGGAAGGGCATTAGAATTTTGCCGGCGGGACCATCCGTGAGAGTGGGCGTCGGCAAGCAAATAAAACGAAAGAAAAACTATGATGATCGCAGAAGTCAGTGAAACTATCCAGGGTCTCGGCAGCATTAGCGTCGGCGGCGCGGCACTCGGTGCGGCGCTTGGCGTGGGTGTGATCGGTGCGAAGGCGGTGGAAGCCGTCGGCCGCAATCCCGGCACCTTCCCGAAAGTGCTGACCATGGCCTTGCTGAGCATGGCCTTGGCCGAAGCTATCGTGTTCTACGCCTTGTTCATCAAGGGCGCGGCCTAATTATCTAAACCCCGCGGGGGAGGGTTAAATCCCCCGACATTTTATGGTTGAATCCCTATTCACTACAGTGGCACAGAACGCGTTCCTCGCGGAGGGCGCGGCGGATGGTTTTGTCAAGGTGATCAATGATCTCGGCATCGAATGGCCGGCGCTGATCGCGCAGCTGGTCATTTTCATCATCCTGTTCCTGGCCTTGAAAAAATACGCCTACCAGCCGATCCTGAAGGTGCTGGACGAGCGCAAGCAGCGCATCGAGGAAAGCATGGCGAATGTCGAGAAGATCAAGAGTGACCTCGCCGAGACGGAAAAAACCCGCCAGGAAATCATTGCCAAGGCCAACACGACGGCCAATGAATTGATTGCCAAGGCCAAGGCGGATGCCGAGGCGTTAAACGCCAAGAAAATCCAGGAGACCGTCCATCAGGTCGAGTCGATGCTGCGCAAGGCCGAGGAGGCCGCGGCGCAGGAGCGCGAGAAACTGGCCAATGAATTGCGCCAGGAAATGGGCAAGCTGGTGGTGTTGACCACCTCGAAGGTGATTGGCCGCACGCTGACGCCGGAAGACCAGGCGCGCCTGCAAAAGGAAGCGCTGGACGCATTGAAAAATTAATCCGAACGTCATGAGAATCACCCGCGAAGCCCGCACCATCGCCAAGCGCCTGTTCCTGCTGTGCCGCAAGGACGGCAGGCTCGACGAGTCCGCATTGCGCCTGGTGGTCAATGAGATTGCGGCGAAAAAGCCGCGCAACTACGCGGCGATTTTGTCGCGCCTGGCCCGCTTGGTGGAGATTGATTTGAACGAGCGGACCGCCGTGGTGGGAACCGCCGCCGCGCTGGCGGACAACGGCAAACAAATTCTGGCGGCGTTGAATGCCGAGTTTCCCAACCTTGCGGCAAGCAGGGTGGAAGTGAAGCCGGAATTGATCGGCGGATTGAAGGTGCGCGTCGGCAGCCGGGTCTGGGACACCAGCATTAGCGGACGCTTGGCGGAATTGCAGAAAAGTTTTTAACCGAAGGACAAGTATTAGCGTATGAGCACACTATTGGAAGATATCGAATCGCAGATCAAGGGTTTCAAGGGAAGCGACAAGCAGACTAACGTCGGCCGCGTTCGTGAAATCATGGACGGCGTGGTGAAGATTGAAGGCCTCACCGACGTGGCCTACCAGGAAACCGTCACCTTCGCCAACGGCGCGGTCGGTCTGGTGTTGAACCTCGAGGATACCGAAGTCGGCGCGATCGTGCTGGGTGATTTCCTTGGCATTAAGGAAGGCGACGAAGTGCGCGCCAGCGGCCACCAGATCCGTGTTCCGGTGGGCAAGGCCTTGCTCGGCCGCGTGGTCGATGCGCTTGGCAATCCGATTGACGACAAGGGACCGATCAAGAGCGAGGAATTCAACCCGGTGGAAAAAATCGCCCCCGGCATCATCAAACGCCGTCCCGTGAACCAGCCCTTGCAGACCGGTATTCTGCCGATCGACACGATGATCCCGATTGGCCGCGGCCAGCGTGAATTGATCATCGGCGACCGTGCCACCGGCAAAACCACCGTGGCGATCGACACCATCATCAACCAGGCCAAGATCAATCGCCAGGGTGAGAAGAGCGGTGACAAGAATTTCCGCCCGTTGTATTCGATTTACGTGGCGATCGGCCAGAAGCGCGCCAACCTCGCGCGCGTGATCAACACGCTGACCGAGAACGACGCGATGGCTTACACCGTGATCGTGGCCGCGACCGCTTCGGATTCGGCCACCAGCCAATACATCGCTCCGTTTGCCGGCGCCGCGATTGGCGAGTGGTTCATGCAGCACAACATGGACGCGCTGATTGTGTTTGACGATTTGTCCAAGCATGCCGCCGCTTATCGTCAGATTTCGCTGGTGCTGAAGCGCCCGTCCGGCCGTGAAGCATATCCGGGTGATGTGTTCTATCTGCATTCCCGTTTGCTGGAACGTTCCGCGCGTCTTAGCGAGGAAGCGGGCGGTGGTTCGCTGACCGCGCTGCCGATCATTGAAACCCAGGCCGGCGACGTTTCCGCTTACATTCCGACCAACGTCATTTCCATCACCGATGGTCAGATATTTTTGGAAGCCGACTTGTTCTATCAAGGCGTGCGTCCCGCGATCAACGTCGGCATTAGCGTTTCGCGTGTCGGTTCCGCCGCGCAGATCAAGGCGATCAAGCAGGTTGCCGGCAAGGTGAAACTCGAACTGGCGCAGTTCCGGGAACTGGCCGCATTCTCGCAGTTTGCCTCCGATCTCGATGCCGCCACCAAGGCCAAGCTCGACCGTGGCGCACGTATCGTGGAAGTGTTCAAGCAACCGCAATACCAGCCCGTGCCGATTGAAATGCAGATCGTGATCATGTGGGCCACCCAGAACGGTTATTTTGACGACGTGGCGGTGGACAAGGTCTTGGACACCAAGGCCAAACTGGTGGACTACATGAACACCCGCGAGGAAGCTTTGCTGAAGGAAATCATCGAGAAGAAGGCATTGGACGACGCCTTGCAAGACAAGGTCAAGAACGTCGTCACCGCGTTCAAACAATCGATCAACCACTAACGCTAACCACGAGCCATGCCCAGCACACGCGACATCCGGCGGCGTATCAAGTCCGTCAAAAGCACGTCTTTGATCACCAAAGCCATGCAAATGGTGGCGGCCTCGAAGATGTCGAAGGCGCAGGAACAGGCCATGCAGGGTCGCCCGTTCGCCCTGCAGCTGGAAAAAATGCTGAAGGACATCGGCGCGAATGCCCTGGAAGTGGAGCATCCGTTGTGGAAGAACAAGGGCCTCAATGACCGTCCCTGTGTGTTATTGATCTCCACCGACAAGGGGCTGTGTGGCGGCCTGAACGCGAATCTGTTCCGTGAAGTCAACGCGCTGCCGAAGGAAACCGCGTTTGTCACCATCGGGCGCCGTGGCAAGCAGTTCCTTGCGCGCAGCAAGCGCAACCTGTTGGCCGATTTTGAACTGGGTGAAAAAGTGATGTTTACCGAGGTGAAGAAAGTTTCCGAGTACCTGACCGATTTGTTCCTGAAGGGCGAAATCACCTCGCTAAACGTGGTGTATTCGCAATTCGTCAACACCCTGGTGCAGAAGCCCAGCAGCGAACCCCTGCTGCCGCTGGCCGACTTGAGCATCACCGATGCGGGTTTGCTAGGGGTCGCCAATAGTAAGAACAAGGAAGCCGCCGAGGAAGCCCCGGCTCCTGCCGGCGACGTGGCCATCAGCAATATTGATGCCGGATTCATCTACGAACCGAGCGAGGAAGCCGTGGAAAGCAAGCTGTTTCCCACCTACGTCAACTTCCAGGTCTATCACATGCTGCTCGAGGCCCGCGCCTCCGAGCACAGCGCGCGCATGGTGGCGATGAAGAACGCCACCGATAATGCCAAGCAGCTGATCAAGGATCTGACCCTGGAATACAACAAGGTGCGCCAGAGCAGCATCACCAACGAAATTTTGGAAATTGCCGCCGCCCAGATGGCGAGCAACTAGGATCATCAAGCAATAAAGAACATTATGAGCAAAATTGGAAAAATAGCCCAAGTCATCGGCCCCGTGGTCGACGTGGAATTTGACGAGACGGACATGCCGCCGTTGTACGCGGCGCTGACCGTGAAGTCCGCCAAGGAAGGCGAAAATGAAAGCACGGTGACCTTGGAGGTCCAGCAACACCTCGGCCAGGGCTGGGTGCGCGCGGTGGCGATGAGCTCGACCGACGGACTCAAGCGCGGCATGGAAGTGATCAACACCGGCGCGCCGATCAATGTTCCGGTCGGCGAGGGCGTGCTGGGCCGTATTTTCAATGTGCTCGGCGAACCGGTTGACGAAAAGGGGCCGGTGAAATACGAAAAGACTTACTCGATCCACCGTCCCGCTCCGGCACTGACCGAGCAGGATACCAAGGCCCAGGTGCTGGAAACCGGCATCAAGGTCATCGACTTGATCTGTCCCTTCACCAAGGGCGGCAAGGTCGGCGCATTCGGCGGTGCGGGCGTCGGCAAGACCGTCGTCATCATGGAATTGATCAACAACATCGCCAAGGCGCACGGCGGTTACTCGGTGTTCGCCGGCGTCGGCGAGCGTACCCGCGAAGGTAACGATCTATACAACGAAATGGCCGAATCGGGCGTCATCAACCTGAAGGAACTGTGCAAGTCCAAGGTGGCGCTGGTGTACGGCCAGATGAACGAACCGCCCGGCGCCCGTATGCGTGTCGCCTTGAGCGCCCTGTCGATGGCGGAATATTTCCGCGACGAAAAGAACCAGGACGTGCTGCTGTTCATCGACAACGTGTTCCGTTTCTCCCAGGCGGGCTCCGAAGTGTCCGCATTGCTCGGCCGTTCGCCGAGCGCGGTGGGTTACCAGCCGACCCTGGCGTCGGAAATGGGCGACCTGCAGGAGCGCATCACCTCGACCCGTCGCGGTTCGATCACCTCGTTCCAGGCGGTTTATGTGCCGGCGGACGACTTGACCGACCCGGCCCCGGCCAACACCTTCGCGCACTTGGATTCCACCATCGTGCTGGAGCGTTCCATCGCGGAATTGGGTATTTATCCGGCGGTTGACCCGCTGTCCTCCACCTCCAAGGCGCTCGCGCCGGATGTGGTCGGCGAGGAACATTATCGCGTGGCCCGCGGCGTGCAGAAAGTGCTGCAGAAGTATAAGGAATTGCAGGACATCATCGCGATTCTCGGCATGGACGAACTTTCGCCCGAGGACAAGCTGACCGTGTATCGCGCCCGCAAGATCCAGAAGTTCCTCAGCCAGCCGTTCCACGTGGCGGAAGTGTTCACCGGCTTCAGCGGCCAGTACGTTTCCATCGCCGAGACCGTGCGCGGGTTCGGGGAGATTTTGGACGGCAAGCACGACGATGTGCCGGAATCCGACTTCTACATGAAGGGCGGAATCGACACCGTCAAGAAGAAGTAAGCCGTCAACCGTAGGACAACGCCAACCATGAAACTGCAATTGGAAATCGTGACTCCCGAGAAGAAAGCTTTTTCGGGAGAAGTGGACAGCGTGGTGGTTCCCACCGTGGAGGGTGACCTGGGTATTTTGCCCGGTCACACGCCGGTGATGACCCTGCTGCAACCGGGACATTTGCAGGTGATCAACGGCGAGAAAAAGGATTATCTGGCCATCGGCAGCGGTTTTGCCGAGATCGCCGCCCACAAGGTGGTGGTGTTGACCGATGCCGCGCTTAGCGAGGACCAGATCGACGAGGTTTCGGTCGAGGCTGCCATTGAACGGGCGCAAAAAGCCCTGCAGGAAAAAGTGTCTCCCGAGGAAGAGGCGGCGCTGAAGGCGGGCATCCAGAAGTCACTGGCCCAGCTGCATCTCAAACGGCGCAAGCATCAGCCTTAACCAGTCACGGCAGAATGAAGAAATTTACGCGTCAGGGCGGTTGAAAAAACGCCCTGTTTTTTTGAAGGCTGGTGATTAGCGTGCCGCCGAGGCGACCAGATCGTAGCCGCGCCAGTCGCTAATGGTGACGTTGGCAAAGCTGCCGACCGGGATTTGTTTGTCGACGAACACGGTGCTGTCAATGCCGGGAGCGTCCCACTCCGTGCGGGCGACGCCGGGTTCCTCCACCAGCACGCGCATGCTCTTGCCAACCTGGGAGCTGTTGGTTTCGTCGTAGAGTTTCTGCAGTTTCGTCATCGCCTTGTTCCAGCGGGAATGGCGGGTGGCGTGGTGCAGGTGGCCGTCCATGTTGTGGGCGCGGGTGCCTTCTTCCTTGGAATATTCGAAGATGCCGGCGCGTTCGAAGCGGGCTTCCCCGAGAAAGTCCATCAATTCGTTGAAATCCGCCTCGGTTTCGCCGGGGAAACCGACGATGAAGGTGGTGCGGATGGCGAGGCCCGGAATTCCGGCGCGCATTTTCTTGATCAGGTTGCGGATATAGGAGCCGTCGGTTTCACGTTTCATGCGGGAGAGCATGTTGTCGCTGATGTGTTGCAGCGGGACGTCGATATAGCGGGCAACGTGCTTGCTGTTGGCGATGGCCTCGATCAGTTCGTCGCTCCAATGCGCAGGGTGGGTGTAGAGCAGGCGGATCCAGAAATCGCCCTCGATGGTGTCGAGTTCACGGATCAGCGAGGCAAGTGATTCGCCGCGCGAGCTGTCGACGCCGGAGCGCGGGTTCGGGCGCTGGCCTTCCCATCGGTCCATGCCGAAGTAAGTGGTGTCCTGCGAGATCAGGTTGATTTCCTTCACGCCGCTAACGACGAGGTCGCGCACTTCGCGCACGACGGATTCCTGGGTGCGACTGCGATGCTGGCCGCGGATTTTCGGGATGATGCAAAACGAGCAGGGGTGATTGCAACCCTCGGCGATTTTCACGTAGGCGTAATGTTTGGGGGTCAGGCGGAAACGCGGGGTGTTGTAATCGGGAATGTATTCCGGCTTGGCGGTTACCAGGTTGCGCTCTTCACCGGCCGGTTGTTCCTTGGCGTATAAGCCGCTGATAATCGGGGCGACCTGGGTGATCTGGTCGAGGCCGATGAAGGCGTCGACTTCGGGCATCAGGTTGGGCAATTCCTGGCGGAAACGCTGGGAGAGACAGCCAGCGACGATGATTTTCTGTTTCTTGCGGTTGGCGTCGCCTTCGCGTTCGTCGACCGCACCGTGGATGGCGGTGATCGATTCCTTCTTCGCCTGGTCGATGAAGGAGCAGGTGTTGATGATGAGAACATCCGCCAATGACGAGTCGGGCGTCATGGTCATGCCGGCTTGTTGCAAATGGCCGACCATCACTTCCGAGTCAATCAGGTTCTTTGCACAGCCCAAGGAGATAAGCCCCACTTTAATCATCGGGAAAGTATACGCACTTTTTCCCGGCAGACACGCCAAAAACAACAAAATTTCGCTGTTAGCGTCCACGCCGGGCGCTAATGTCGGGACTTTATGAATTTCCAGCAGTCGTTGAAAATAGCAGGCAGGGCGGCACGGGCCAATCTGCGGCCGGGGATGTTATTGTGGAGCTTGCTGCTGCTGTTTCTGCTGGTGTACCTGGGGAGTGCCGGATTTCGCGGTCTGTTGCAGCAAGTGGCGGATTTCAAGTCCCGGGTGGGTTATCCGTTTTCATTCATGGTTTACGCCCTGTTTGGGGCCTTGTTGCCGGAATTATTGCGAATCGTGTTTTTTCAACGCTGCCGCTGCACGGTGGAAAATCTGCGGAATTTCCTGTTTGGTTTTTTGATCTGGGGCTTGTGCGGGATACTCGGCGATTTTTTCTACCGCTGCCAGACCTTGTGGTTTGGCCCCGGCAATGATTGGCGGACGCTCATGACGAAGGTGGCCGTGGATCAACTGGTGTATAGTCCGCTGGTCAACTCGACGGCATTCTCGATATTTACCTGGCGCGCGGCAAAGTTTGGCTGTTCGGTTTGGCGGGAGATTTTATCCGTGAAATTTTTCCTGCAGAAAATTTTTCCGTTGCTTGTTGCCTGCTGGTGCATTTGGATTCCCGGTGTGACGCTGGTTTATTTCATGCCCGTGCCGCTGCAACTGCCGGTGGCGTCGCTGATTCTGTGCTTCTATGTGCTGGTGTTTACTTTCCTGCACAAACAAGAGGCATAGGGGCGGGTTTTATTTTTCCAATTCAACCGGATTGGTCAACGCGCCGATCTTTTCAATTTCCACGGTGACGCTGTCGCCGGGTTGCATCCAGACGAAGGGGTCGCGGCCCATGCCGACACCTTCCGGAGTGCCGGTGAAAATCACCGTTCCAGGCAATAGGGTGGTGGCTTTGCTGAGGAAAGAAATGATCTCGGCGCAGCTAAAGATCATGTCGCTGGTGTTGGAATTTTGCAAAACCCGGCCATTGAGGATGGTTTTCACCGTTAGCGTGTTGGGGTCGGGAATTTCATCCTTGGTGACAAGGCAGGGGCCGAGCGGGGCGAAGGTGTCGAAGGTTTTGGCGAGACACCATTGGCCGCCGCCGCCGAATTTTTGCCAGTCGCGGGCGGAGACATCGTTGCCGCAGGTATAACCAAACACATAATCCAGCGCGTCGCTAACAGCGACATTTTTGCAGGTTTTGCCGATGACGATGACCAGTTCCACTTCGTAGTCGACCTTGGTGCTTTTCAGGGCGGTGGGAATCAGGACCGGATCGTTGGGATGCTGCACGGAGGAAGGGTTCTTGAAAAACAGGATCGGATACTGGGGGATTTCACACTTGGTTTCGTGGGCGTGCTTTTTGTAATTGAGCCCGATGCAGAGAATCGCACGCGGGTCGAGCGGGGCGAGAAGTTTTTTGACGCCGGCCTTGCGACCGCTAACCGTGAAGCTGCCGAGGATATCGCCGTCGAGTTCAAGGGCGGAACCATCCGGTTGCAACGAGGCGAATTTGATTTGGTCGTTAGCGTCGGCATAGCGGATGATTTTCATGCGGAAATATTAACCACGGAAATCGCGGAACACACGGAAGTTTTTTTGGATTTGGATTTTGGCTTTGAACGCCTAGCGTTCTGGGATGGCAAAGAAATCATTTCCCGTGGCGCTAACGGTCGCGGGTTCGGACAATAGCGGCGGGGCGGGGATTCAGGCGGACTTGAAGACCTTTACCTCGCTCGGCGCGTTTGGCGCGACGGCGATTACCTGTGTGGTGTCGGAAAATCCGGCGCGGGTGGCCTCGGTGTTTCCGGTGCCGCCAAAGGAGGTGACCGGACAAATCCGCCTGGTGTTCGAGGCGTTCCCGGTCGGGGCGATGAAGACCGGGATGTTGTATTCCAGGGAAATCATCCGCGCGGTGGCAAAGGAATACGCGTCGCTAACGGCGAAAAAACTCCCGGCGCTGGTGGTTGACCCGGTGATGGTGGCGACCAGCGGCGGCATGTTGTTGAAAAAGGACGCGGTCGGTGCGCTGATGAATGAGCTGTTGCCGTTAGCGTCGCTGGTAACGCCGAATTTGAACGAGGCCGAGGTACTGCTGGGGCGCAAAATCCGCACGCTGGACGAAGCCGAGGCGGCGGCGGTGGATTGTTACCAGATTTGGGGCGTGCCGTTTTTAATCAAGGGAGGCCATTTGAATACGCCGACGGCGATTGATTTATTATATGATGGGAAACAGGTTTATTGTTTGGAATCGCCGCGCAACAAGAAATTGAAACCGCACGGCGCAGGCTGCACGTATTCGGCGGCGATCACCGCACTGTTAGCGTCGAGGAAGTCGCTGGTCGAATCGGTTTGCGGCGGCAAGCAATTCATTGCCAATGCCATCCAACAGCCGCTAACCATCGGCAAATACCAGTTGTTGAACCAACTGCCAACCCTCTGAGTGACCGGTATGCAGGAACGAGTCTTGGGAATCATGGGGGCCATGCCGGAGGAAGTTCACGGCGTGGCGGGACTGTTGGACGAACCCGAGATTTTCTCAATCGGCATGCGGGATTACTACGTTGGCCGCTTGAACGGCATCAAAACGGTGGTGGTGTTTTCCCGCTGGGGCAAAGTGGCGGCAGCAGCCACGGTGACCACGTTGATTTTACGTTTTCAGGTGACGGATCTGGTGTTCACCGGCGTGGCCGGTGCCTTGCATCCGGAGTTGAATATCGGCGACATCGTGATTGCCAGGCGCTTGATCCAGCATGACCTGGATGCCCGGCCGTTGATGCGCGAGTTCGAGATTCCGCTGCTGGGGGTCACCAGTCTGGAAATTCAGCCGGAACCGCTGAAATTGGCGGAACAGGCAGTGCGGGAATTGCTGGAAAAACAGCATCTTGCGGCTGCCGTTTCGACCGGGGACCTGCGGCAATTCAACATTACGCAACCGAAACTGCTGGTTGGCGATATCGCCAGCGGAGACAAATTTTTCGCCAATAGCGATGACAAGCACGCATTGCTGGCCAGATTGCCGTCGGTGTTGTGCGTGGAAATGGAAGGCGCGGCGGTGGCACAGGTTTGCCATGAATACGGGGTTTCCTGCACGGTGATCCGCACCATTTCCGACGCGGCGAATGAGCAGTCGGCCGTTGATTTCCCGGCGTTCATCGGCAAGATAGCCAACAAATATTCGATCGAGATTGTGAAGAATTTGGTGCGGGAAATCTCCGGATCGAAGTAGAAACCCAAGGATATGCTGATACTGTCACCCGACAACTGGCCCGATTACGAACTGATCGACTGTGGCAATTTTGAAAAGCTGGAGCGCTTTGGCCAGTATGTATTGCGTCGTCCGGAACCGAAAGCGGTGTGGGCGAGGTCACTGTCGGAGGAAGAATGGCGGCGCATGGCGCATAGCACGTTTATTGCCGGTGCGGGATTCGGCAAATCGGGCAAGGAAGACAGCGGAACTTGGAACAATAAAAAGAGCATGGCCGAGCGCTGGCAGGTGGAATTCCAGTACCAGACCATGCGTTTGAAATTGCGGCTGGCGTTAACCTCGTTCAAGCATGTCGGCGTGTTTCCTGAGCAGGCGCCGAACTGGCGATTTATTTATGACTCGGTGAAGTCGCTAACCACGAAGTCGCCCAAAGTATTGAATCTTTTTTCCTACACCGGTGGCGCGTCGTTAGCGGCCCGTGCAGCGGGAGCGGAGGTGACGCATTTGGATTCGGTGAAACAAGTGGTGACTTGGGCGCGTGAGAACATGGAATCGTCGGGTTTGGATAACATCCGCTGGATCATTGACGATGCGTTGAAATTTGTGCAGCGCGAAGTCAAACGGGGCAATGTGTACCAGGGTATTTTGCTGGACCCTCCCGCCTATGGTCATGGTATTGACGGCAATCGGTGGAAACTCGACGAGAATATTCTGGAGATGATCCAGTCCTGCAAAAAAATCCTCGCGCCACAGGACGGCTTTTTGTTGTTGAATTTGTATTCCAACGGCTTTTCCGCGCTGGTGGCCGACACGCTAACGGCGAGCGTGTTTGGTAAGGTCAAACACAGTGAATGCGGCGAGTTGGTGTTGCAGGATCGTTTCGGCAAGCGGTTGCCGCTCAGCGTATTTTCACGCATCAAACTTTAATCCTTCTGCGCTTCCAGGGCTTTCATCTCGGCACGCAGGAAATCGTGCAAGGTAAGCAGGCCGACCACCTGTCCATTGGCATTGACCAGGATCAAGACTCCCTCGGCGGTGGTGATGAGCTGGTCGCGGGCTTGGGTGATGGGGGCTTCGGGTGTCAGGGTAAGGGCGGGGTGCAGCCTTGGTTGGTCGTTAGCGTCGATGATCAGGCAGGCGTTATGGCGGCTGAGCAGGCCGGTGCATTTGTTGTCGTCGATGACGGGGAAATAATTGTAGGGATGCAACGCTAACAGCGAGGTCAGTTTTTCTTTGGTCAATTCTTGGGCGCTAATGGTGACGGGGTTGAAGTTGGCGATGCTGCCGACTTCGAGTCGCTGCCAGGCGTCGAGGGTGCGGGGCGGGATGATTTTTTCCAGGTTATGGCCGTCACGCAGCAGGGCCTCGGTGTAGAAGTTATTTTTCGCCATTAGCCTGCTGATGGCCTGGCTGACCACGGTGCCGATCATCAAGGCGGGGACGAATTTGAATTCGTGGGTCATTTCGAACACGATCAGGATCGAGGTGATCGGCGCGCGGACGACGGCGCCGAGGCAGGCGCTCATGCCGAGTACGGCGAGGACGATGTGTTCGTCCTTGGACATGGGCATTAGCGGGTCGAGCAGGCCGGTGATGCCGACGGCGACGGCGGCGCCGATAAATAAGGTCGGCGCGAAGATGCCGCCGCAACCGCCCCAGGAATAGGCGCTAATGGTGGCGAAGAATTTGGCGACGAACAGGGCGAGGGCGACGTACCAGAGCATGTTGTCGTTCAGCATGTCGGTAAGGGCGTGGTAACCGAGGCCGAAGACGCCGATGCTGCCGCACCACCAGTAGACGCCAACGCCGAGAATCCAGGTGGCGAGGACGCCGATCGCCGGGCGGAGCCAGACGGGGAACCTGGATTTGGCCTTGATATGGCTGCGCCAGTTGAGGGTCAGGCGCTGGAACAACATTCCGGCCAGCGCCGCGGCTGCCGCGATGAGCGGCACCAGCAGGTAGATTTTGTAGGAGACAGTGGAAAGTTGGGCGATTTCGAAGGAGGGGTTGGCGCCGAGGAAAATATGGGTGATGAAGGTCGCCAGGACAGCTGCTATCAGGGTGTAGACCAGGTAGCGGGAATTGTTCAGGTCCTCGATGATTTCCTCCAGTACGAAGGTGATCGAGGACAACGGGGTATTGAACGCCGCCGCCAGTCCCGCTGCCGCGCCTGCCGCAGTCGCCGCGCGGCGTCCCTGCTTGGCGACGCCCATGAAGCCGGCGATGTTGGAGCAGAGCGCGCCGCCGATATGGACGGTTGGTCCTTCGCGGCCCATGCTGGCGCCCCCGCCGATGGTCAGGATGCCGCCGAAGAATTTGACGAACACCGCGCGCAGCGGCACATAACCGAAATCCTTCCAGAAGGCGAGCTTGAGTTGCGGGATACCGGAGCCCGCGGCGTCGGGGCTGATTTTGGTCATCAAGATGCCCGCTAACAGCGAAGTGCCGCTAATGACCAGAAAACTGACCCAGGCGAAGGTGACGATGTCGGTGCCTTTCAGTTTTTCCCAGACCCCGGCATTGATCAGGTTGATGGATTTTTGAAAGGCAACCGCGGCGAATCCGGCAACCAGGCCGTAGATGATGGTCCGGATGATGTTGCGGACCGGAGGGGGAATCTTGTTCCAAGAGAGATAAGAGGAGCAACGTTGCAGCAAATCGGCTGGTGGCTTAAGGAAATTCATCACGGGCCGAAAACTTTCGGCATGGGATATTTTTTATAAAGTTTTGCGAGCATAGTGCAATAAAAACCCTGAACGGCCGTTATGTGCCGGGGTCTCTTCTGGCAAGGTCGAGTTCATGCAAAAAGGCCCGCAATTCCGGACTTTCACGATCGCGCCGCCAGACTGCGCCCCATTTCATGACCGGCGTTGTTTCCTTGAAAGGCACGAAGGTAACCCCGCTGGACGGAATCCAGGTCATGGTGGAATCGAAGATGGTAATTCCCTCTCCGGCGGCGACTAGTGCCAATACGCCAAGGATTTCGGAGCAGTATTGTTTGATTTGCGGCTCAAAGTTGCCGATTTGACGGCAGAACTTCAATTGGTCATCAGTCATTTTTGCCGCCGTATCCTTGGACATCAGGAAGGGTTCATTGCGCAATTCGCGGATGCTGATTTTCCTGAGTTTGGCGAGCGGATGGTTCTCCGGTAGTGCGGCAATCAGGTTGGTGCTGTGCCATAATTTGGAATTCAGCATGTCATTGGGTTCGAAATAACTGCCGATAGTGAGGTCGGTCAGGTCATTGCGAAGCAGTTCCCCGGGGTCGGACATGTTCAAATGCTGGCATTCCAAATGGACGTCGGCGAAGCCCTTGCGGAATTTGTACAGGGCCTTGGGCAGGATCCCCTTGGTGATCAGGATGAGAAAGGAAATTCGCAACACGGTCTTTTTGCCCTGGCCGTAAACACGGGTACTATTGGCGACTTGCCTGGCATGGTTGAGCAGGCTGGTGGCGGAATGATGCAGGTGCCGCCCGGCCTCGGTCAGGGAAACCCTGCGGCTGGTGCGTTGAAACAATTGCACGCCGAATTCCTGTTCCAGTTTTTTGATTGCCGCGGTTAACGGCGGTTGGGACAAATTGAGTCGTTTGGCTGCGGCGGAGAAGTTTAATTCCTCTGCCACGGCGATAAAATAATGGAGTTCGCGCAGTTCCATGGAGTTTTATCTATAGAATATTCGGATTAATATAAAGGAAAATAATATTTATCAAAACAATCGAGCTGCTGTTTAATCGCACGATGAAATTCAGGGGATTGTGTTTATTTGGCGTGTTATTTGTGTGGTTCGCATGGCTGATGACGGAATGTTTTGCGCAGGAAAATTATCCGGCGGCAGTGGAAAATATACCGAGGCAGATGACTTTGCGTCCGATGACGGATGATGGCGGCCAAGCCTCACAGAAATCCCCGTGGTCGTATGCCAGTCAAAATGTGCTGCTGGATTATTCCTATGTCGGCGGGTCGCGGGTCAAGAACGGTGACAAAGATTTGGGCAATGGTCTGGACGAACAGGTGTTCAAGTTTGATTACCAGTTTGGCATTCCGCTGAGCAAGGAACTGTTTTTGCAGCTTTCGGCGGGTTACCATCGCTTTGATTTTGGTTTCACCACGGGTTCGTTGACGCCGCAAAATTTGCAGTCGGTAAATATGGGCCTCGGGCTTGGTTATAATGTCGATGAAAAATGGTCGGTGCTGGCCAGTTTCTCCCCGCAAATCCAGCAGGTGAATGACTGGGAAGATTCGCCGTACGTGAATTTTATCGGCGCCCTCGTGGCGACTTACAAGTGGAACCGGGATTTGACCGTGGTGTTTGGCTTGACGATCGTGCCGGACAACACCATAGACGTCCCGGTGCTGCCGCTGGCCGGGGTACGCTGGGCTTTTGCGGACAAATGGACTCTGCAGGTTGGCGTGCCGCAGACTTCGATTAAGTATGCGTTGACCGACAAGCTGAATTTATGGAGTCAGGCGTCGGTTGATGGAGGCACGTTCCGTACCGGTGACGATTACGGCGACGCAGCAGGAAGGCCGGACTTGAATCGTCGCAAGGTGAGTTACACCGAGGTGCGGGTTGGCGTTGGTGCGGATTACGAATTGTACCAAGGCATTGTTTTGACAGGTGAAGTCGGCTCGGCGGTGTACCGCGAATTTGAATTTAAGGACAAGGATAAGCTGAAAACTGACCCGGCATTGCTGGCGGAGCTTGGGTTAAAATTCAAATTCTGAGGTGTCCTGTCAGGAATTGTTGCCTGTTATAGTTCACTGATTGCAGCGCTGTGGTTTAAGAAAATCTAAGAGTAATTATATTTTATGGAATAAATTGACTGGAAACTAAAAATACTTTATAAGTTTCCTGAGTATATGAAAGAGGAGGTACTGGACAAAATCGTGGAAACGGCGGGCGACTTGTTTCGCCGGCAAGGTTATGCTTCCGTGCGCATGGAGGACATTGCGCGGGAGCTGGGCATGTCCAAGAAGACGCTTTACCAGCATGTGGATTCAAAGGAGGCGCTGTTGCAGGTTATTTGCGACAGGATGCACAGGGAATTTGAACAGCATTCGACGGAAGTGCTGAAAAGTACCAAGCTGTCGCTGGAGGAAAAAATTTTCCTGCATACTGAATTTTGCAGTGCGAAATTGAACCGGTTGCACCCGGCTTTTTTTCACGATGTCAAACGCCATGCGCCAAAGATTGACCAATGGCTGATGGAACTGCGTTACGAGGGGGTGACCGATACGATTTCCACCTTGCTGGAACAGGGCAGAAAAGAAGGATTGGTGCGCAAGGATGTTTCCATGAAGTTGATGATTGAGTCGTTTCGCGTGGTGGTGCTGCAGGTATTGCAACCGGAGTCGCTGGAGAGTGTCGATTTGACGGCATCGCAGGCCAACCGCCAGATCATGGAATTGTTTTTTAACGGGATTTTGATCCGACGGAAAAATTGAGGATAACAGGACCGGAGTGTCAAAGAGCTGAATTATTAAGCGGATCGAAGGACTTTTTACATATTTTTATTTTATAATTGCGGGAGTGCGGGGAGGCCTCTACTTTTTAAGACTCGTTCTATATACGCAAATTTAGTTAATGATATTAAGAGTTTGTCGGATAAGCTATGCAAATTAAGAACTACATGCTGATTTTTGCGACGGTTGGCGCCGTGTCATGGGCGTATGCCGCGGAACCGGCATCCGGTCCGGTCCGGGTTGAGGAAGGGGTGGATCCCTCTTCCACGTCGACCAAATTGTTCACCAGCCAGGAAGCCGGGCTGCCGTCATCTGCCCGTGAGGTTAATGTGACCGCCCCGTTTGACGACGCCAATCACGCCTGGACCTTGCCGGAACTGGTGGACGAGGCGTTGAAACGCAACCCGCAGACCACGCAAGCCTGGCAACAGGCCAATTCGCTGGCCGCGCAACTTGGCGTGCAAAAGGCGCAGAATTACCCGACCATTAGCGTGGGCGCCGAAGGCGGGGCTTCGCATACCACGCAACCCACCGCGGACAGCAGAAACACGAGCAACCAGTTGTTCATCGGTCCGACTGTGCAGATGCAGTACCTGTTGCTGGACTTTGGTTCACGCAAGGCCGGGCAGGAGCAGGCGCGTTTCAACCTGATCAGCCAGAATTTCAATTTCAACAAGACCCTGCAGAACGTGACGCTAAACGTCATGAACAGTTATTACAATCTGGACGGCGCCAATGTCCGGCTGGAAAACGCGGAAACCGCCTTGCAGTTGGCGGATGCGGTTTACCAGCAAACAGTTATCAAGGTGCGTGCCGGCCTGGCGACCTCGACTGATTTGGCGCAAGCCCAGCAGAGTGTCGAGCAATACCGCTATAATCTGGAAGGCGCCCGTGGCAATGTCAGTACCGCGCAGGTGACGCTGGCGACCAATCTGGGGATTCCGGGCAATGCGCCGCTGAAAATCGCGGCGCCGACTAGTCTGCCGTCGCTGGAAGTGTTGTCGGTGCAGGTTGACAAACTGATCGACATGGCATTCCGGCAGCGCCCGGATTTGGCGGCAAAGTATAATTCCTGGCGTTCCCAACTGGCCTCGGTGGACTTGGCCGAGGCGAATCGCTGGCCGGCGTTGAACATGAACGTCGGGTTGCAGCGTGATTATTATCTCACCGACCAATCGGCGCCGAATGGTGTCGACCATCAGGACAATGCCTCGGCGGTGTTGTCGTTCAGTTTCGACCTGTTCGACGGCGGCAGCAAGTCCTACCAAATCAAGAGCGCCAAGGCGCTGGCCGAGGCGGCCAAGGCCGATTTGCTGAACAGCCAGTTGGGCGTGATTTCGGATGTGGTAACCAATTACGTGGCGTTCAAGACCGCCGCCAAGCAGGTGGATGCGGCGCAGGCTTTGCTCGTTGCTTCGCAAAACAGCTTTGATTCGACCAATATCAGCTATCGCAACGGCCTGAAAAACATGATCGATGTGCTGACCGCGCAAAACAGCCTGACCTTGGCGCGCGCGACACTGGCTTCGGCACGGACGGATTTGTTCAATGCGTCGGCAAACCTGTCGAATGCCACGGGCTCGCTGCTGGCGGACGGCTCCAGTATCGCAATATCCAATCCTCCCCCGGCGGAGGCGAAACCATGATCACGAAAGACTTTATGCAAACCCAGAAACCACATTTTGTATCCTGCGCGATTTTATTGGGGACCGTTTTGATGGTCGGTGCGTGCAGCAAAAAACAGGAGGCGCCGATGCAGCGCCCGCCGGTGCTGGTTAGCGTCGCCAAGGCAGTGGGGCAGAACGTGCCGCTGTATATCGAGGAAATCGGCACCTGCCAGGCCTTGCAAAGCGTGTTGATCACTCCCCAGGTGTCGGGCCCGGTGACGGAGATTCATTTCAAGGACGGCCAGGAAGTCAAGACCGGCGACCCGTTGTTTACCATTGACCCGCGCCCGTACGAAGCGGCGGTGCAGAAGGCCGAGGCGCAATTGCTTTCGGACAAGGCCACGCTTGCCTACAACCAGGAGCAACTGAAGCGCAACGAAAGCTTGGTGGAGGGTAATTACATTTCCGCGCAGGACTTGGAAAACCTGAAGACCACCGTGGAGGTCAACAAAGCCACCGTGAAAGCCGACGAAGCGGCACTGGAAACCGCCAAGATCAACCTCGGCTACTGCAAGATCAGTGCTCCGATTGACGGCAAGACCGGGGCGCACCAGGTGGACATCGGCAACGTGGTGACCGCTTACAGCAACGCGACGATGGTGTCGATCCAGCGCATGGACCCGATGTATGTGGATTTCATCGTGGCGGAAATCGACCTGCCCCGGGTGCGCGAATATTTCAAGAACGGCACGCTAAAGGTGAAGGTGTTTTTCCCGGACGACGAGAACAAGAGCCGCTATGGCGATTTGTACTTCCTCGATAACAATGTGCGGGCGGGCACCGGCACGGTGATGTTACGTGCCGTTATGCCGAACGAGGACCGCCTGTTCTGGCCGGGACAATTCGTCAAGGTCAAGCTGGTGCTGCAGGAACTGCCCGATGCCGTGTTGATCCCGGCAAACGCGGTGCAGATCGGGCACAGCGGACCGTATGTGTTTGTGGTCAAGGACGACCAGACTGTGGACCTGCGTCTGGTGACCGAAGGCCAGCGACAGGGCGAACTGCTGGTGATCGAAAAGGGTGTCAACGCAGGGGAAACGGTGGTGCTGGACGGCCAGATGATGCTGGCGCCGGGCGCGAAGGTCCGTTTTGCCAGCGATCACCCGGCGGGCGCGCAAGCCCCGGCCCAGCCCGCTGGAGACAAACATTAAACCAAGATTGTCGGCATGAGCAGCATATCAGAACCTTTTATCCGGCGACCGGTGTTTACCATGATGGTGACGGTTAGCGTCATCGTCTTTGGCATTATCTGCTACCAGCGGATGCCGGTGAATGACCTGCCGGAAATCCCGTCGCCGGTCATCAATGTCAACGTTAGTTATCCGGGCGCCAGCCCGGTGACGATGGCAAATAATGTTGCCACGCCATTGGAAAAACAGTTTTTGCAGATTCCCGGCATCAAGCAGATCACCTCGTCAAGCACGCAGGGGTCGACCACGATGAACTTGGAATTCCAATTGACCAAGAGCATCGATGCCGCCGCGACCGACGTGCAGACCGCGATCACTCAGGCCACCGGCAATTTGCCGGTCGACTTGCCGTCGCCGCCGACCTTCAAGAAAACCAACCCCAACGACCAGCCGATTATTTATATCGCGCTGAGCAGCCAGACCCTGACCAATGGCCAGCTGTACGAACTGGCTTCCACCAATATCGGCCAGCGCATCAGCATCCTGGACGGTGTGTCGCAGGTTCAGGTATTCGCGTCAGCCCCGGCCGTGCGCGTGAAGGTGGATCCTGCCGTGGTTAGCGCCCGTGGCCTGTCGATGCAGGATGTGGCCAACGCGATCAAGAACGCCACGCAATACCAGGGCGCGGGACAGTTTGACGGCAAGTCCCGCACCTACCTGTTGTCGCCGCAGGGCCAGTTAGTGGATGCCGAGGATTACGCCAACCTGATCATCGGTTACGCGGACGGGCATGCGATTTATCTGCGCGACGTGGCGGAGATCAAGTCGTCCACCAACAATGAGCGTATTTCCGCCAAGTTCTATTATTCCGGCAACCTGCCCAACAGTGAAACAGTGGTGCTGGCGATTTCCAAACAATCCGACGCCAACGCCGTGGCGGTCGCCAAGGAAGTGCGCAATATTCTGCCGCAGATGAAAATGTTGCTGCCGGGTTCGGCGACCATGTTCATCATCCACGACCGCTCGGAGACGATCATCGAATCCCTGCACGAGGTGATGGAAACCCTGTTCATCGCGTTCGTGCTGGTGGTGGTGGTGATCTACGTGTTCCTGGGCCGGGCCGGGGATACCATTGTGCCGACCGTGGCGCTGCCCATCTCGCTGTTGATGACCTTTATCGCCATGAATTTGCTCGGTTACAGCATCGACAACCTTTCGCTGTTGGCGCTAGTGCTGGCGATCGGATTCCTGGTCGACGACGCGATTGTGTTCCTTGAGAATACCGTGCGGCGAATGGAGGGGGGCGAAAGCGTGATGACCGCGACTTTCAACAGCGCCAAGGAAATCAGCTTCACGATTTTGTCGATGACCCTGTCCCTGGCGGCGGTGTTCATTCCGCTGGTGTTCATGCCGGGACAGGTGGGATTGATTTTCCGCGAGTTCGGCATGACCATCATCATTACCGTGATCTGTTCCGGCCTGGTGTCGCTAACGCTGACGCCGTTGATGTGTTCCCGTGTGCTTGGCGCGCGTGGCGGGCATGAGGAAAAGAAAACCTTCATGCAGCGTTTCATGGACAAATATTTCGGCGGACTGACCCGCATGTACGGCAATTCGCTGGATTTCTTTTTGCATCACACCTGGATTTCCATCCTGGTGTGGATTGTCTGCGCGGTCGGTTCGGTCTATATCTTCATGCATTTGCCAAGGACCTTTTTGCCGTCGGGTGACAGCGGCTTTATCCGTGGCGTGTTTGTGGCTTCGCAGGACGCCTCGCCGGAAAAGATGCAGTCATACCAAAAGAAAGTATTGGATATCCTCGGCAAGAATCCGAACATCAACGTCGGGGTTACCGTTACCGGTGTTACCGGGTTCCTGCCGTCCAACCTGGGCGGCACCTTCCTGTTCCTTAAGGATCGCGGAGAGCGCATCCCGATCAACGGCAGTCACAAGGAGCCGACCATCAATGACGTGATCAATCAGTTGAGCGGCGAATTGATGCAGGTTCCCGGCATCCTGCCGCTGTTGCAGGCCGAGCCCGTGCTCAAGATCAGCGCAGGCGCCACCGCCAATACGCAGGGTAAATACGCCTTTGCCATGTCCGGTCTTGATCCTGAACAGTTGTATACCACGGCAGGCACAATGATCGCCAAGATGATGGCCATTCCCGGCATGGCATCGGTATCGTCGGACATGAATTTGAATTTCCCGCAACTGCAGATCGACATCATGCGCGACCGTGCCATGACCTACGGCGTCAGTGTGGAAGACATTGAAACCGTGTTGCGCAACGCATATTCGCAGAATTATTTGTACCTGATCAAAACCGAGCGCGACCAATACCAGTTGATCATGGAAGTGGACGACAAGTATCGTGCAAAACCCGAGGATTTGGGCCTGCTTTATGTAAAATCCACCAGCGGCGCGCTGGTTCCCTTGAACGCGGTGGCGCAGTGGAAGCAACTGCTTGGCCCGCAGCAGGTGAACCACATTGACCAGTTTACTTCCGTCACCATTTTCTTCAACCTGAAGGACAATGTCGCGATCGGCACCGTGGCCGATGAGATCAACCAGATCGCACGTGACACCATCCCGCAGGGAATTATTTACGGCCTCAAGGGTGACGCGGATATTTTTGCGCAATTGTTCGAGGTGTTTCCCTATCTGTTGGTTTTCTCAGTGTTCATCATGTACGTGATCCTGGGCATTTTGTACGAAAGCTACTTGCATCCGTTGACGGTGCTGAGCACCCTGGTGCCGGCCACGGTCGGCGGCCTGGCGACCCTGTGGGTTTTTGGACAGGATTTTTCGCTTTATTCGATGATCGGCATCTTCATGTTGATCGGCATCGTGAAAAAGAACGGCATCCTGATTGTCGACTTTGCCCTGCAGCAAATGGACACAGGCAAGAAACCACGCGAGGCGGTGGAGGAAGCCTGCCTGGAACGTTTCCGCCCGATTATCATGACCACCCTTGCGGCGGTGATGGGGGCCATTCCGTTGGCAATCGGCTGGGGCGCGGGCGGTGGTACCCGTGTCGGTTTGGGGCTGGCAATTATCGGCGGTTTGCTAGTGTCGCAGGTTTTGACCTTATACGTGACCCCGGTTTCATTCCTGCTGTTCGAGGCGATCCAGAAACATGTCCTGGACAAGACCTCGTTCTTCAAGTCATCGCGCATTCCGGCCACCATGGTGCATATCCAGAAGACCGAGGAACCGACCGAGGCCGCCAGTACCAGCGGCGAATAAGCCGTTACATTTTTTTTACAATCCCATCAGATTGTCCTGACACTTTGTGCCGCGAAATGGTTCACCATTGGCGGCATGAAAACCCTGTTGAGTTTGATTACCTTGCTGGCGTTCGCCGTTAGCGGCCGGGCGGAAACTGAAACGCTGACGATCAAAGCCGTTCCAGAGCGCGACTATGTGTTGCGGGCGGATGGCCGGGAGATTGTGGTTAGCGTTGATCTGGATGGAGCGGCGTTGAAAAACCGGAAATCCGGGGCGCCCCTGAATATCGCGGTCGTGCTCGACAAATCCGGGTCGATGGAGGGGGCAAAGTTGGAACAGGCCAAGCAGGCGGCCTGTGTACTGCTGGACCGGTTGACGTCACAGGATTACTTCTCGCTGGTGATTTTCGACAGTTCGGTGTCGGTGCTGGTTCCGGCGCAGCGGGTGGAAAACAAGGAGTTGATCCGCGATAAAATCATGTCAATCCGCGCGGGTTCTTCAACCGCCTTGTATGCGGGGGTGAAGGAAGGGGCGAAACAAATCCGCGAATATGTCAGTTCGAACCGGATCAACCGGGTGATCTTGTTGTCGGACGGCATGGCCAATGTCGGTCCGGATTCACCGCAAGCCCTGGCCAAACTGGGACGGCAGCTGGCGAAGGAGAAAATCCGTGTGACCACCATCGGTCTCGGTGATGATTACAACGAGGATTTGATGATGGCACTGGCGGAAGCGGGCGAGGCGAATTATTACTATGTCCGCGACACGGAAAAATTGCCCGGCATTTTCGCCAAGGAGCTGGGCTATTTGCAAAACGTCATCGCGCGGGATATCCGCATTATTATCCAATTGCCCGCCAATGTGGAAGCGGTGGAAATCATCGGCCGTCCCGAGGTGAGGTTTGAGAAGAATTGCGCGACGTTGAGCCTGGGGGAATTCTACGCCGAGCAGCGCAAGAATTTCCTGGTTCGTTGCAAGATCGTCAAGGCCTCCAAGAATGATCAAATGGATGTCGCGAATGTGCAGGTCAATTACCGCGACGAGCAATCGGCGTCGGAAAAACAGAGTTCGTCATTGGCGTCGGTCAAATTCACCAAGGACCAGGCCAAGGCCGACGGGAGCCTTAACACCGAGGTGAGCAAGCAGGTTGCTTGGTTCAACAATGTACAAGCACGCCAGCAGGCATTTGATTTGGCCGAACAGGGCAAGGCCAAGGAAGCGGCCCAGGTATTGCGCCAGCAGGCGGTTGCCAACGCCGCGTTGCCCGCCGCCGTGCAAAGTGAAAAGCTGATGAAGGACAATGCTTCCCTCAATGCCACGGCCAACACGCTGGAGGAAAAACAGAGTCTTGATAGTTCCAGCCGCAAGGCGTTCCAGTTCGATAACTACAATCTAAAAGAACAGAAACAGTAATTGATGTTACAGGAAGGACGTGGAGTTCATGGAGAATCCGGTATTTATTCTCAACCAACCTCCATGTTCTCCATGAACTTCCTGTAAAAACATTGGTGTCCCTTCGTGCAAAGTTCGCGTTCTTCGTGTAAAACCGGACTTGGAATCTCATGAAAAAGACCGCGATCATCTTCGTGCTGGCGATTTTTCTGCCGACGGTGGTGCTGGGAGTGCTGGCCTTGCAGGCGGCGCGCCAGCAGCGGGCCTTGTTGCAGAATCAGCAGGCGCAGCTCTGGCAGCAGAATGTCGACAATCTCGCCACGCAAATCGATCTGGCCGTCCGCATCGAGCAGGAGAATTTTGTCAAGGCGGTGAACACGCTAACGACCATTCCCGGTTTTTCCGTGGGCAAGATGGATGATTGGTCGTGGTACGGGAAGGGCGAATTGTTCGTCATTGGCGCCGACGGGGAGTTTTTATCGCCGGCGGCGAAGGAAAAAACAAAATTCAGTGATGCGGACGCATTTTTGACCGGTCGTGTGGCGGCGGAGGTTTATCAGGCGGAGCCAGCGGCCTTGAAGGATGTGCAGCAGAATTTGCAGGTACGCAACGCGGCGAGCCAGAACGCGATGGTGACAGCGGAGGCTGCGCCACAGGCGGCCATGGCTCCGGTGGAGAACATGAAAATGGCGGATGCCGCGAAACTGGACGCCAATGACGAAGTCCGCCAATCCTCGATGAAGGCCCTGCGCAAGGTTGCTCCCCAGGTGGAAACGAAAATGAAGTCGGATTTGTCATTAGCGCCGCAGTTTTCCAAGGTGGAACGGTCGCGTTTCGACGAGTTGGTGAAAGGGAAAAGCAATGGCATCATTTCGCGTTACGTTGACGACCGGCTGGAAGTGCTGTTCTGGACGCGACAGGAAAAGTTTCCGGGAGTGATTTTTGGCGTGCGTTTGACGGCGGAGGATTTGCGTGGGGCGATCAACCAGCCTTTGCGTGATTTCGCGGTTAGCGACCCGAATTTGCTGGTGACGGTATTGGACGACCGGGCGAAACCGTTTACGGAGACACGGCGCAAGATGAATTGGTCGCGGCCCTTCGTGGCGGCGGAAATCGGCGATGTACTGCCGCATTGGGAAGTGGCGGCGTATTTGCTGGATGCGGAGAATCTGACCCGATCGGCACGGCTGACGTCGTGGACGCTAATGGCGATCATCGGGCTGTCGCTGATGACCATCGCGTTTGGTGGCTGGCTGGTGGCCAGGGACACGCGACGGCAGTTGGAGTTGGTGCGGAAGAAGACGGATTTTGTCTCCAATGTGTCGCATGAATTAAAGACACCGCTAACGTCGATCCGGATGTTTGCGGAATTGTTGCAGCAGGGACGGGTGCAGGAGCCGGAAAAGGTATCGCGTTATTTGCGAATCATCACGGCGGAGGCGGAGCGATTGACGAGGTTGATTAACAACGTGCTGGATTTTTCGCGGTCGGAGCGAAAGAAGAAGGTTTATCATATGGCGGAATTGGATTTGCACGCGGTGATTCGTGCCGTGTGGGAAAATTTGGAACTGCATTTGCGGGAGCAGGGTTTCGCGGCTGCCTGGCATGAACAGGACGGGGTGTATCCGGTGCATGGGGATGCGGATGCGCTGGCGCAGGTGCTGGTGAATTTATTGTCGAATGCGGAGAAATATTCGCCGGAGCGGAAGGAGATCGAATTGCACACCTATACCGCCAATGGCGAGATCATGATTAGCGTGCTGGATCGCGGCATGGGGGTGCCTGCCGGGGATGAGCGGAAGATTTTCGAGCAGTTTTACCGCGCGCATGATTCGCTGGCGAACGGGATCGGCGGGTCCGGGCTGGGGTTGACGCTGGCGGTGCAGATTGCGGAGGCGCATGGTGGCAGGATTACATATGAGCGGCGCAGGGATGGCGGGTCGAATTTCACGCTGCGATTGCCGCTAATGACGAAAGGTTGAGCGATGAAGAAGCATATTTTGGTGGTGGAGGATGATTCGCATATCCGCATGGGTATCGTGGAAACCCTGTTGTCGGAAAACTTCGCGGTTAGCGAGGTGGGTGACGGACGGCAGGTGGCGGCGTTGGTGCGTGAACGGAAACCGGATTTGATTTTGCTGGATATCATGTTGCCGGGAAAAAGCGGTTATGATGTGTGCCGTGAGTTGCGGCAGAACAAGGTGCTGACGCCGGTCATTATGCTGACGGCCAAGGGGCAGGAAATCGACAAGGTGGTGGGCCTGGAGTTGGGTGCGGATGATTATGTGACCAAGCCGTTCGGGGTGCGTGAATTGGTGGCGCGGATCCAGGCGGTGTTGCGCCGGACGCAGGGCGCTAATGACGAAACCGGATTGGCGATTCCGAAGTCGATTGAATTCGGCAAGGTGAGGATCGACACGGCATCGTTGCGCGGGTGTCGCGGGAAAGAGGCGATGGAATTGTCACCGCGTGAGTTGAAAGTGCTGGCATTGTTATTTCAGGAACGGGGCAAGGTGGTGTCGCGGGATGCCTTGTTGAACAAAGTCTGGGGGATGGAATATTACGGAACCACGCGGACGCTGGACCAGGTGATTGTCAAATTACGCCAGAAGATCGAGGACAGACCGGAAGAGCCGAAACACTTGCAAACAGTGTACGGAATGGGATATCGGCTGGATGTATGAATTTGGCCGCTAATGGCGATTTCTCACCATTAGCGGCTCAATGGATTAACCCGGAATTTCGCCGTGGATGCGGGCGGCGCCTTTCACCATCGGTTCGATGATGATGTCCTTCACTGTGCGTCCCGCCGGAATCATCGGCAGCACGTGTTCGGTGTAGGGCACCAGGATGTCCAACAGGTAGGGCTCGGTGGAGGTCAGCATGCGTTTTAACGCGGGCACCAGATCCTCCGGCTTCACCACTAGTTCGGCCTTGATGCCGAAACCTTCGCAAATCTTCACGAAGTTGGGATACATTTCCCCGCGGTTGTCGAATTTGCCCAGATAGGTGTGACCGCGGTTGCTGTCAAAAAAGCGGTCTTCCCACTGCATCACCATGCCCAAGTGCTGGTTGTTGATGATGATCACCTTGGCGGGAATTTTTTCCACCGCGGCCGTGGCCAGTTCCTGGATATTCATCATGAAGGAACCGTCACCGTCGATATCGATCACCTGTTTGTCCGGAAATGCCACCTTGGCGCCAAGCGCGGCAGGATAACCGAAACCCATGGAACCAAGGCCGCTGGAGCTCAGGAAGCTGCGCGGGTTTTGGTAATCGTAGAACTGTGCGGCCCACATCTGGTGCTGGCCCACGCCGACGCTAATGATGGCGTCGCCATGGGTCAGATCATTTAGTTCTTCAACCACCTGTTGCGGCAGAATACAGCCGGGCACCGCGTTGTAATGCAGCGGGAATTCCTTTTTCCACTTGGCGATTTTCCTGTGCCATTTGGGAAAGGTTTTTCTCTCGCGATCCTCCTTGGCGATGATTTGGTTCAA
This sequence comes from Verrucomicrobiales bacterium, assembly GCA_031256975.1. Lineage (GTDB taxonomy): Bacteria > Verrucomicrobiota > Verrucomicrobiia > Methylacidiphilales > JAAUTS01 > JAIRPN01. The sequence continues at coordinate 74,201 of JAIRPN010000014.1, forward strand.
ACGCTTCAAGGCATATTTCACATCACTCAGGATCGGCAAATGCACCTGTTTGTTCTTGTTGATTTCCGCTTCATCGGTTTCGATATGCACGATGGTGGCGTGCTTGGCGAACTTGCTGACCTTGCCCGTCACACGGTCGTCAAAACGCACACCCATGCCGATCAATAAATCACAGTGATCCACGGCGTAGTTAGCGTATGCGGCGCCATGCATGCCCAGCCATTTGCAGGACAAGGGATGGCTTTCGGGAAAGCAGCCGATGCCCATGAGCGTGGTGGTCACCGGAATATCGGTGGCCTCGGCGAATTTCTTCAATTCGGTGCCGGCCTCGGCGCTAATGATGCCGCCGCCCACGTACAACATCGGACGTTCGGATTTTTCAATCAAACCCAGCAATTCGTTCAAGGCCAGATCATCGGCCTGGTGCGATTGGGTGCGCTCCAAATTGGGCAGTTCCACCTCGTCCGGAAAAATCGGATGCGCCATTTCCGCCTGCACATCCTTGGGCACGTCGATCCACACCGGGCCGGGTCTGCCGGTGGTGGCAATCTTAAAGGCTTCTTTCACGATACGCGGAAGATCGCTGGCAGACATCACGAGATAACTGTGTTTCACCACGGGCAAGGTCATGCCGAAAATATCGGTTTCTTGGAATGCACTCTTGCCAATCATCGGACGGGCGACCTGTCCGGTAATGGCGATTAGCGGGATGGAATCCATGAAAGCGTCTGCCACGCCGGTGATGAGATTGGTTGCGCCGGGGCCGGAAGTGGCCATGCACACTCCAACCTTGCCGGAAGCGCGGGCATAGCCGCCAGCCATGAAAGAACCGCCCTGTTCATGGCGCGGCAGGATGGTGCGGATGGATTTGGAACGGGTCAGCGACTGGTGAAACATCATGCTGGCGCCGCCGGGATAAGCGAAAACGGTGTCAACGCCCTCGCGCTCCAAGGCGCTAATGAGGATGTCGGCACCGCACATGGCTTTGCCTATCCTGCTTCCGTTGGTTTTCTTCTTTGCTGTCTTATGCTTTGTTTTCATTTTGGTTTTCAGTTTAACCGGAAGATCGGGGCAATAAAAAACCCACGACCTGCTCAGCCGTGGGTTGGAGATTGGTTGCTTTTTTATCAGGCACAAAGCTCCACCGCGGCCGAGTCGCTAACGACGACTACCGATATGGTGACAAGCTGTACGAGTACCTGATTCATTTAAAGCCTGACTATATTACGATGGGAAAACCGTGTCAAATCCTAAAGATCACCGTTAGCGCTTCCGCTTGGCGAACTGGAATCACAGGTAATCCTGATAGACCGGTTCAAACACCTGCGACTTGATGTCGGCGACCAGGTCCTTCGGGCGTTCACGCCGGGCCAAGCCCTTGTCATAGGCCTCCTCGGCGACTGCCGCCGCGATCTGGATCGAGATCGAACGGATCGAGTTGAGGTGTGGATAAATCCGGCCGTGGGCAAGATCGTCTTCGTTGACCTGTGCCGCCAAGGTTCTCGCCGCGGCAAGGAACATCGAGTCGGTCACGGTCGCGGACTGGCTGGCCAGTGCGCCAAGGCCGACACCGGGGAAGATGTAGACGTTGTTGCCTTGTCCGGGAACGAAGGTCTTGCCATTGTACTCCACCGGAGCGAAGGGGCTGCCGCTGGCGAAAACGGCCTTGCCCTTGGTGGCGAGATAGGCCTCCTCGGCGGTGCATTCGGCCTTGGAGGTGGGATTTGACAAGGCGAAGATAATCGGGCGTTCATTGTATGCCGCCATCTTTTCCAGGATATCCTTGGTGAAGGTCGGGCCGACACCCGCGACGCCGATGATCGCGGTGGGCTTGATTTGTTCCACCGCCTCGGCGAAGGTCTTGACGTATTTGCCGTCCTGCGCGAAGGCTTGCTTGTGCGCCGATAATTTGTCGCCGCGATTCTTGACTAGGAGTCCCTTGGAATCGACAAACCAGCAACGTTTGCGGGCGTCGGTCTCGGAAACTCCTTCTTCCCGGAGTGCGCTGACGAAATATTCACCAATGCCGGTGCCCGCTTCTCCCGCGCCGAAGAACAACAGGGTCTGTTCCTTCAGGGGTTTGCCGGTTAGCCGTGTTGCCGAGATCAATCCGGCCAATGCCACCGCCGCGGTGCCCTGGATATCATCATTGAAGCAGCAGGCTTTGTTCTGGTATTTGTGCAGCAGGGAGAAAGCATTGTTGTTGCCGAAGTCTTCGAATTGCACCAGGGCTTTCGGAAACACTTCCTTCATCGCCTGCATGAATTCCTCGATGAATTCTTCATAAGCGGCACCGCGCACGCGTTTCTGTTGCAGGCCGATGTACAGCGGATCGCTGAGCAATTTCTCATTGTCGGTGCCGACATCGAGGCAGATCGGCAGGCAGTAATAGGGATGAATGCCGGCGCAGGCGGTGTACAAGGCCAGCTTGCCGATCGGGATGCCCATGCCGAGCGCGCCAAGGTCGCCAAGACCCAGGATGCGTTCGCCGTCGGTGACCACGATGATGCGGGCATCCTTGTTGGTCCAGTTGCGCAATACCTCGGCGATGCGGCCCTTGTCACGGATGTTGATCCACAAACCGCGCGGCTGGCGGAAAATGCTGCCGTATTCCAGGCAGGCTTCTCCCACGGTTGGGGTGTAGATGATTGGCATCATCTCCTCGATATGATTGAGGAGCAGGCGGTAAAACAGGGTTTCGTTGCGGTTTTGCAGCGTGGTCAGGAAAATATATTTTTCCAGCGCGGAGTTTTTCCGGCGGAACTGGATCAGCGAGCGTTCCGCCTGTTCCTGCATGTTGAAAATGCGGGGCGGCAGCAGGCCGCGCAGGCGCAGGATGTCGCGTTCCCGTTCGGAGAAGGCGGTGAGCTTGTTCAACAAAGGGCTGTTGAGCAGTGACGCACCAGTGGGAAGATCCCGGCGCCCAAAAGGCAAGAGAGGGTCGTGATTCATGATAGTATAGAATCGTTTATTTTGGACTAATAATCAATCTTGCATTCAGGAAAACATTTAATAATAAGATTATCTTATCTATAAGGTTAGCGTGAAGGATGGTTTTATTTGCGTGCGTTTTGAAAATTACAAATTAAACATGATTCTCTTATGCAGACACCACTTCGGATCGAGATCCCGCCTTTTCCTTATGGCAAAAGAATTGCCGTGACTCTGAGCTTTGATGACGGGCATACCTTTGACCGCCGGACAGTGGAGGCATTTAACCGCTGGGGTTTGAAAGCTACTTTCAACCTCAATTCCGGCACCCTGGGACGCAGCGGAATCAAGCCGGCCGACGGAGAATGGAAGCCGATTGATGCCAGCGAGGTGGCGGATTTGTATCGTGGGCATGAGGTTGCCATCCATACCGTTTCCCACCCGTGGCTGCAAAAATTGGATGCCTCGCAGATTGCCACTGAGGTGCTTGAGGATCGCAAGGCGCTGGAAGATTTGGTTGGTTACCCGGTGCGGGGAATGGCCTATCCCTTCGGGGGTTACAACCAGCAAGTCATTGATATTTTGCGCGGTTTGGGGGTGGTCTATTGCCGGACCGTAGAAAGCGCCGAATGGTGTTTCCCGCCAAAGGAGCCCCTGGCGTGGGCGGCGACAGCGCATCAATATGCCGAGAACCCAACCGTGCCGGAGCGTTTCGAGAAAATCTACGCCAATGCCCGTTATAACGGTGTGTTTTTTATCTGGGGCCACAGCTTTGAATTTCACCAGCGCAACGACTGGGAGGGACTGGAGCGCATATTCAAGCCCTTATCCGGCAAGCCGGATGTCTGGTATTGCACGAATATCGAATTGTTCGACTACGAGGCAGCCCGGCGCCGGCTGGTTATCGCCGCCAACCGTAAAAGTGTCTGCAATCCAAGTGCCCTGCCCGTGGATATCAGTGTGGATGGCAAACTGATGGCCATTCCCGGTGGACAACTGGTTTCCTTGGCTGAAGAAGGAAGTGCCCCGGCTAGGACTTGAACCTAGAACCAATTGATTAAGAGTCAACTGCTCTGCCATTGAGCTACCGAGGCGAAAGAGTCGAAGATATTACCTGAAATTATCCTTGAATTGCAAGAGGCAATTTGAATGAAAAATTCAAATCAGCTGAAGGTTTGAGATCCCCGTATTATCGAGCCAGATCAAGGCTTGCAGTTAAGCGGAGATCGATTGTAGTTCCGGTGTTATCGTCCCATTGGAGATATTATTCGGTTTGAGATTGTCGACGCTGATGCGCAGGTTGAAATCGAGCAGGGTTTTTTCGAAGGCGCTGTCAATTTTTCCCCGGCCGCCGCAAGTGGCGCGAACGATCAATTCGAGCGGTGCGGGATGGGTGGCCTGCGCGACTTCACCCTTGGCCAGGGCGAGTGAACTCTTGAGCATCCAGTGGCCGATGTGATCAAAGGGCTGCTGGACCGTGCTAAGCGGGGGATCGCTGTAGTGGCTGGCGTCGGCATTATTATAACCGAGGATGACATAATCCTTGGGTGCGCTGAGGCCGATTTTATGCATGGCGGTCATCAGGCGCAAGGCATGTTCGTCGTCATAGCTGATGATGGCGAGATCTCCCCGGTATTCTTTCCAGCGGTCAGCCAGTTGATCGATGGAATTGGCGTTGGGGCTGACCAAGCCGCAGAGTGTCGGCAGGTTTTCCCGCGACATGTGGCAGGAATAGGCGCCGAGTTTTTGTTGGAAGACCGTGTCGCCGGGATTGTCCGGGCCCAGGAATGCGATGCGCTGATGACCCAGTTTGGCGAAGTAACGGCATAATCCCTCGGTGCCGGATAATAGCGTAGAACCAAACAAATGGGCGGCTTCGAAGCAATTCTTCTCCAGTCCCGGGATTAGCATGGGCAGGCTGACCGGCAAGGGGCAACGATGGATAAACGCGCGTACTTGATCGGTCATCTCAAAGGGGAACCAGGGCAGGGTCAGGGCTGTACAACCCTCTTTCACCAGCATTTCTGCCTGGCGCAGACTGCTGTCCGAAAAATCGCGCACCCAGCAGGAACGCAGGTCGATTTTTTGCTCCATGGCGACATGCGCGATGGCTTGCAGCACGGCGAACGCATAAGCGTTGCTCTTTTGATAGACCAATACGCCGACACGGTTTTCACTGGGAGGCAAATCGCCGTTGCTGTTGATCGGGCGGATTTTTTCGGTAACGAAAGTGCCGCTGCCCGTCCTGCGCACAATCAACCCGTCATCGACCAGGGGCTTTAAAGCCTTGCGGATGGTCAGGAAGTTGCATTGGTAATCAATTGCCAAATCACGTTCCGCAGGCAGTTTGGCTCCCGGCGGAAGGGTTTTCACCAGCTGGCGCAACTCTTCCTCGACCTGTTTATACTTAAGTCGCTTGATCTTCAAAATATCTTGTTCTTTCTTTTGCAACTCTAGCACTGTCCATAGCCAAAGTAAAGCATATAGCGATTTTTTATAAATTAGCGGGTTTAAACACTTTATGAAACAGTTTTTAGTAGAGGATGCAAAACAGGTTCTTATATAAGTCAGTTAATAATTAAAATTATAATCTATCTTATAACTAAGAAAATTATATGTGGAATAAGTATTAAAAACGAGAATTTAAATGCTATATAATAATACCCAAAAACAGGAATTAATTGCTATATCAATAGAGAGTATATTTTAACTAAAATAACCAATTGTGACCTTTGTATAAGAGTAAATTGGGGTTTGGGGAATGACGGATTAACTATAGCCATTGTCAATAAAGTGCTTGACTAGCTTTTTGTGTACGGTAAAAAAGTAGTAATTAAACCAAGAGGAACCGATGAGAACTGGCAAACTAAAAAAACTATTGGGTAGGTGGGCGTTGATCAGTTGTGGCGGTGCTATGCTTTCAACAGCACAGGCACAGATATACTGGAATGGTGGCAATGGTAGCTGGACAGACACAACTAAGTGGTCCACAGGCAGCGTGCCTTCCTCGACTACGGATGTTGTTTTCGATTCTGCGAATGGTGTCCAGACAATCACCTTGGGTAATACTGCGGAAGTCAAATCGTTGCTTTTTAATAATACGGCTTTAACGACATTAAGCACGGGGACTCTAAAATTGTACAACGGACTGATCATTGATGCCGCGTCCGGTGGTGTTACTTGGTCTTCGGGAAATGTTGTCATTATGAACTCGCAGACTTGGACCAACAATGCTGCGGCCGGTAAATTGGTTTTGCCGACCACGGTGACGGCAGGGGACAGTGATGTTACGCTGACTATTAACAGCGCGTTTGCGAGCAATACCAGTGTGTTTGCCAATCTTTTCAAGGATTCGGCTAACGGAAAATTGTCCTTGGTATTTAATAACGCCAATTTCGACTGGAAGGGTGTTCAAAGTTACAGTGGCAATACAACCTTTGAGTCAGGATATGTCAAATTATCGGTGAGTAATGCGACGGGTATTTTTGGCTCGGGCACTGTGTTTCTGGGGGGTGGTAGTGGTGTGACTTTGGCTGCGGCCGCGAGTGGCACAAATGTGTTGATTAATGATATTGTAGTCAAGGCGGGTTCGACTGTTGTTTCGGCCATTATTTCGAATGATAAATATTTGGTGCTTAACGGTAATATTTCACTGAGTTCAACGTTGAGCTTGAGTGCCGGATCATCTTCAACCGTCAACTCTCTTCTCGCTAACGGCGTTATTTCCGGGGTGGGCGGTTTATTGATCAATGCTTCAAAAGCTGGCAGCGATGTCACCTTCGCCGGTGCCAACAGTTATAACGGTGACACAAGCCTTACGACCAATGCCACTCTGAAAATTACCAATGACCAGGCATTGGGTCTATCGGGCAACAAGGTGCATATGGGAAATAGCTCTGTCTTGGAATACACTGGAAATTCCAATGGCACCACTAATCAAGTAATAGGATTGAACGGAGGTGCCAAGCAGACTGCCACGTTGCGTGCCTCCGGCGCCGGTGCATGGAATGTGACCCAGGCGATAGACATGAACGATGGCGGTTCTCAGGATAGAACCTTGGTCCTTGCCGGTACGAGTACGGCATTGAACACTGTTTCGGGAGCAATTACCAATGCGACAGGCAAATTGACCTCGGTAACCAAAAGCGATGCCGGTACTTGGGTGCTCAGCGGTATCAACACTTACAGCGGTTCCACGACGGTTTCCGCCGGTACTTTGTTGATCAATGGCAACTCATCCGGTGTGACCAATAATGTCGGAGTCAGTTCCGGCGCACGCTTGGGTGGCACCGGTACCATTGGCGGTGCGACAACCTTGTCCGGAGCTGCGGTTTTAGTGCCGGGTGGCGATAATGTAATTGGCACTTTTACTTTCAGTAATGGGTTATCCCTGAGCGATGGTTCCATTTTGAATTTTGATCTGGGCGGTGCTTTGGGTGACAAAATTGTCATTAGTGGCGGTTCTTTCCTGAGTGGCGGTATCAGCACCATTGATTTGAATGTACTATCAGGATTGACGGCGGGGACTTACACGTTGTTGGACTGGAGCAGTGTGACGGGGAGCACGATCAATCTAAGTAATTTCGTGCTGGATACCGGCAGCAGTACGATAGGCACGTTGAGTTTAAGCGGCAATAGCCTGGTTCTTAATGTAACCGTGATTCCTGAGCCCTCAACCTGGGTATTGATGACGGTTGGCGTTGTGGTGCTGGCCTGGACTGTGCGGCGGCGTGCCGCGAAAGTTTGATTCGCGAGCTTTGGTTCAAAAAGCGCCGCTAACTACGGCGCTTTTTTATTGATCGGTAGTCAGGATGATTCGGGTTATGAAAAACACAAACAAGTTATCCTTCTTATTGTTGTTCCTTGCGCTGCTTGTGACCTGCTGGAAAATCCACGCACAGGGAAGTTCGGATGTCGCGCCGGGAGGAGCCGGAGCGGCGGCGGTTAATCCGGCGGATTATGGCGGGGGAAATGTGTCGCCACCAGCAGGGCAGCCAAAGGCGGCTTCGCCATTGGCGACGGGGCCAACCGGTGAATCGATACTCAGCAATGGCGATTTTGCCAAGGCAACGAAGAATCCGCAATGGCCGGATGAATGGCCGGACGCCAACGGTGAGCCGGTGACAAGGGAATCCGAGGACGGGAAATATTTTTTGCGTTTCGCGGCCCAGTCGGAAAACCAGTTGGTGCAATTGACGCGCGCGGTGCCGCTGCCGCAGGGAGTGAAGGGGCTGGAGTTTTATGCGAGGTTTCGCACGGCGAATGTGAAATTCGGCAAGGGTTTTACCAATGATGCCCGGTTGGTGTTTCGTTTTGATGACGCTAACGGCCAGAAATTGCCCTCGCCCGGCGATGTGATTTTTGATTCCCATGCCAAGGACTGGACCGATGTCAGCCGAAAATTCCTGGTGCCGGAAGGAGCGGTGTCATTGAAGATTATTCCGGGTTTGAACCGGCCCAAATCCGGCGTGCTGGATTTGCAGGAGATCAAATTGTGTGTGATGCCCGCTACGGAAGCGGATGCGATGATTGCCGAAGCTGATGCCAAGGTGAGGGCTCATGAGTTGGCGGTGAAGAGAAATGAGGAAATGACGGGACAAATCGCCGGTGATTTGCAATTGCCACCGCTAACAGCGGAGTTGAAAGTGTCGGGCAATAAACTGGTGAAAGCGGCTAATGGCGAGACCGTCATTTTGCAAGGTGTGAATGTATGCAGCCTGGAATGGTCCGCCAAGGGCGAGCAAGTGCTGCTTTCGATCAAGGTGGCGATTGAAGAATGGAAAGCCAACGCGATCCGCCTGCCGGTGTACGACGGTTTTTGGTTTGGGCGCGGCAAGGGTAATGTGACCGCTAATGACGCGGAAGCTTACCGCAAGATTGTGGATGACGCGGTCAAATTGGCGGCGGCAAAGGGCGCTTATATTATCCTCGACCTGCATCTGTTTCATATTCCGGAACAAAACGCGGTGGAGTTTTGGCAGGATGCCGCGGCGCGATACAAAAATAATCCGGCGGTGCTGTTCGACATGTTCAACGAGCCGACCGGAATCAGCTGGGAGCAATGGCGCAACGGCGGCGACATTAGCGTCAAGCAGAAGGACAAAAAATTGCCGCCGCTAATCGTGAAATCGCCGGGCATGCAAGGGATTCTCGACGCGATCCGCACGACGGGTGCGAAGAACGTGGTGGTGGCGGGCGGCGTTGGCTACGCGTATGATCTCGGCGGATTATTAGAGGTTGGCGTACTCGATGACAAGGGAGGCAACGGCGTGGTGTATGCGACGCATTTTTACAACTGGCACGGCGGCTGGGAGTCGCATTTCCTGAAGGTGGCGGAGAAGTATCCGGTGCTGGTCGGAGAATTCGGCGCCGATGTGAAAAAGATGTCCTTTATTCCGGCCAACAAGCAGGAGGATCCGTACACGTGGAGTCCTGACGCACTGGCGATGATCCAGCAATACCAGCTCAGCTGGACGGCGTTTTGCCTGCACCCCAAATCAACGCCTCGCCTGATCAACAGCTGGGATTACGACCCAACTCCGTTTTGGGGGCAATTCGTCAAGGACGCGCTGGCGGGCAAGAAATTCGAATTACAAAAACTGCGCTAAATTCTTGAAGAGGCGGGGATGAGCCTGCGCGGCAAATGCATTCAGGCCGAAGAATCGGCATTGCCTATTGACGGTAATAGAGTTCCAAGCTGGATTTGATGCTGTAATAAGAAGGTTTGGGGCGGTTTTGGCAATCCACCAAACCCCAGGCGGTTTCGGCGGGGCAGTCCGGCTGCCCGCATTGCCAGCAGGTTGGCTGGTCGTTCCAGCGGTAATAGACGGCGCCAATGACGAAAGGTTTTTGTGCGAAGATGCGGTAACTCTCGGAGATAAAATCCGCCTGTGTCCCGGGATTATGCGCGCCGCGCCAGGAGTGCTTCCATTTTTTTACTTGGCAGGGGTAGTTGTTTTTCGTTACTTCCTCGCAAGTCATCAGGTCTCCGGCGGATGAGTAACCGAATTCCTGGATGAGTATGGGTTTTCGGGTCAACGCGTGAAATGCGTCCAGATAATCATTCCAACTTTCGGGGCCGCCCTCACGCCAAGTGCCGGGGTAACTGTCAAAACCGGCGTAATCAACCGGCAGGTCCGGATCCTCGTAGATACTTTTTGCCAAAAAAACGCCCTCGTGCCGGTCAGTATTGCCATCCACTTCGCCGGGGCGGGATGGAAACAAGGTGAGATTGATCCCGACTTTGGACCGGTGGTTAGCGTCCTTGAGGCCGCGGATTCCGGCTTTCAGGAATTCCGCCGACTGTTCCAGTGTGAGAGAGTCACGAAAAATCCAGATATCCAACTCGTTGGCAACCTGCCAATAGTCGATCAGGTCGCCATAAGTTTGGCCCAGAAACATGCAGATTTTCCGGTAATTATCCAAATACCGTGCCGAACCGGCAGGCCCGGCGATAGCGGGCATATCCTTGGGGCCGGGCGTGATGCCGATGAAACGAAACCCGGCTTCGCGTAATTTGGCCATGGTTTCACGATGATGGAAAAAATCGGCCGGCTGCCCGCGATTGGTGAGGAAATATTCCGCGGAAAAACCCGGGGTCCCGGTACGCAGTCCGTTTAAACCGGCGGCGCGCAGCCGTTGTCTGTCAACTTCCGTCAGCTTTTCAAAGGCAACCGCGACGCCGGCGAAAAAATTCTGTGCCATGCCGTTGTTAGCGTTCTTCCGTTGCGGGCTTGGACAATTCGACGACCTGCTGGTCCTGCTTCAATCGTTGCTTGAGTTTTTGATAATCCAGATCCTGCACGCTAACGGCGGTGTCAATCGACAGGGCGGCGGCCGTGGCGGCGCTTTGGCCGAGCGCCATGAATACCGGTTCCATGCGGATGGAACCATAGGCGATATGGGTGGAGGACAGGCAGACAGGGACCAGCAAATTCCGGCATTCGGAAGCTTTGGGGGTGATGGCGCGATAGTCGATTTGATAAGGCTTGCCGACGGGTTTTTGCACGTCGCCTTCGTTGCGGACATGACCGTTGGCGTCGACATAGCGTTGCGTGTTGTGTGAATCCATGGCATAGGCTCCCATGGCGATGGATTGTGGGGTAACCGCCTTGCGCAAGACCGGCTCGCTAATGACGAAGTCGGTAATCATGCGGCGGGCCTCGCGAATATACAATTCAGCGGGCCAGTGTCCGGTATCGGCGAATTCGTCCTTGGGCAAGCCCCAAGCTTTATAGGCATTGCGGATTTTTTCGGGAACGCGGGGACTATTTTGCAGGGTCCAGATCAAACCCAATTGCCAGTTCTTGTGCGTTTCGGCGATTTCCTCGCGTTTGGCATAATCGGCTTCCGGGTAATCGTAATTCATGCCGATGTAATCGGTGGAAATTCCGGAATCATTGTTGGAATCGGTCTTTTCATTGGGCAGGGCACTCAGCTTGAAAAAACGGCTGTCCTGTCCGGTTTCGATGGCGCGGAACAAAAGTTCATAATCCGCTTCTTTGTAGTCGGCAGGCTTATCAACGGCAATGCGATTTTCCGGCTTGTTGGTCAGGCACATGCGGTAGCAATAGGCTTGGATTTTGTGATCCGCGCTGCCATCCGGGCCGCCGCTGTTAGCGTTGACGCCGGGCAACAAGCCACTGTTGGGTTGGCCTTTGACGACATAAGGATCAATGCCTTGGGGTAGTTGATTTTTCACGGATTTTTCCGCCTGGATGCCATTCAGGGTTTCACCATATTGCGAATTCGCTTCACGCCCGACGGTGTAACTGACCCGGGCGGCGGCCATCAAGTCGCCCTCGTAAGTTGCATCGATGAAAACCTTGGCGCTAATGGCGCGGCCATCCTCGAGGCGGATTTGCGTGATAGTGGCGTTCTCGTTGGTGACGCCATTCTTGCGGTCAAGCCGTCCGGTTATGACCGGAACTTTATTTTCGGTGACCAACTGGTCAAAGATGTTTTCCGCGACATGGGGTTCGAATACAGTGGCAATCTGGAACCGGTCATCCAGGCCGGGGCCATGCTGTCCCTTGTTGCCGAATTGTTCGCGACTCTGGAATTTCCAGGCGGAATCCTGCCGGTAATACAACCAAATCCGGTGGAAATAATCGCGGGTCAGGCCGCCAAGGATGCGGTTGTCGCCCATGTCGGTGAAGCCGAGTCCGTTGCTGGTGAGCCCGCCCAGATGTTTCATCGGCGAGACGAGAATGACACTCTTGCTCATTTTGGCAACTTGCACGGCGCTAATGACGCCGGCGGAGTTGCCGCCGTAAATACAAATATCCACGTTCATGATTTTTTCTTCATTGGCGTTCAGAAGCCTGGCGGATAAAAGCAGTCCGCAAATGGTCGCTATCCATGGGATTTTATGCAGATGGTTCATGGGGTTTTGGCAGTGGTGTTTATTTTATCAATGGCGGCTTGAAATTCCTTGGGAATGACCTGCATGGAAGAAGGAGGCTGGAGATAGGTATAAGCGCGGGTTTCGCCGTCGAATGTTAACTCGACGGGATAACGGTTGGAAACTTGGATGTAAGCGGTGGCGTTCACCTTGTTTTCTTCTCCGCTAACCATGGCGGGGTCGAAGTGTTCGGGCAAGGTGATTTGTTCGAGATACAAGCGTTGGCTGAAGACGAGACAATCAGTACCCTGGTGTTTTTGAATGCCGACAAAATTGGATTTATTGATCCAGGTGAAGCCGGGAAAATTATTTTGCGTCAGGGTGTTGTCAATGCGGACGTTTAACTGGCTGATGCCGGGAATACGTTCAACACAGGCTTGTTCATTGGCCCATTGGTCAAGACGGTCGCCTTTGTCAAAGATGCGTTCTTCATGCCGGATAGTACCGGTAATGGTGACGGTTGTTTGTACCGGGCGGGTCATATTGATCACCTTGAGATTTTTTTGGCGGTTGAGCATTTTGGCAAAAAGCGGATCTTTTGCCGCGAGTTCCGCATTTTTTTTGTCGATAGCGGCTTGCTGCTGTTGTTCCTGTGTGGCGGATTTGGCCGTGTAACGATAGTCGACCTGCCATTTGATGTTGGCGGGAAGCTGGTTGACGATCAGCGGGCCCTTCTCCAGGGCGGACAAATCCGGTTCGTTTTGCGCGCGGGAGGCGCTAATGGCGAACAAGCAGCATGAAAATAGGATGATGGATTTCATTCGTTGACGATTTCTAGTTGGCTATCAATTACTTTGCCCGTGTAACGGTCAATGGCCACGTGCAGCCAATAATGTTTTTCCCCTTCCACTGTAAATTTGCCCAGGTTGGTTTCTTCGGGAGCAAATCGTCCGCTTTGGGCGACCAGGTCGATCAGCAGGTTCCAAGTGCGGGCGGTCCCGCAATCTGCCAAGGCCCGGATGACGGATTCGCGCTGTCTGGTGATTAACGCCATTTCGGGTGTGTCTTGCCGGATGTTCTGGATGGTGCCGGTGGTGGCGATGAAGCCCGCGAAATTGTTGTCGTAGTAGGCGGCGGGATTGTTAACGTCCGGCGTGGGAGGTGTGGAGCCGCTATTGATCCAGGAACCCACCAGGTCGGCGCGATTGGTGATGGTTCTTGTGTTGGTTGTGTAATCGACGTAGCTGTTGCCGATGGTTGCGGCGGCGGTACTGGAGATCAGCAGGGATGAGTTGGTTTCGTCGCGTTGCACGCCAGAGATGAGGGCGGCGATGACAGGAGATTGTCTGGTGTTGAGATCAAGTCTGCCGGCGACAAGAGCATCACTGTTAGTGTTGTCGTTGATGCAAAAAACATCAAGGAGCGCAGAGTCGCCGCTTTCGGGAAAGGAGAAATTAATGTTTCCCCAGGGTGTGTCACGGAAGGCATAGCCGAGTTCGGCGACGGAGCGAAAGGGTCGGTTTAGAATCAACGGACGGCTGGCATTGTTGCCGGCGACCATGGGCAGGCCGATGGATTGGGTGTCACTGCCGCCATTGACAGGATCGGAGGCGTAGCCACCCATGGTGCGACGTACGATGCCATCAGGGTCCCGGTTAAAATGACGTTGCTCGGCGACGGAATCCTGCGGATGTTTGCGTACGGTATTTTCCGCCCAATAACCGTGTTGAAACCCATAGTAGGCGTTATTGTCCACATAGGTGGTTTTATTGCCGACGATGCCGACATCGGTCCTGGTGTTCATATGCGTGGCAAAGGATCTGCCGGTATCCGGACGGGCACTGGCCCAGATTACCGGGTAATCGCTATTGTCGTAAGGGCTCAACATGTAATGCAGACATTCTCCCATATGGATGCCCCATCTGGAGGTGCGAGGGTCGGTTCGCATGCCACCGTACCAGTTGTTGGCATTTTTGAAAGGTTGCAACAGGCTGTCGGCGTTTTCCACGACAAAGTTGTTGCCGGTGTAAGGCATGTAGGGAGCCTCGTCATAGGTGACCCACGTGCCATTTTGCTGGTACTGCAAGTAAAGGCGTAATTCGCTATTGTTGCCGCTTTCCGTGGGGGCGAACTGCATAAGCCGGTTGGTGGGGTCGGAGGATTGCGGGTTGGACCATGGGAACATTGCCATTAGCAGGCCGGTGATGTTTTTTCCGGACCCCTGGTAAGTGTAAGTATAGCCCGCCAGATTACTGCCAGCGGGTAAGCCGGGTTGCGCAAGCATGGTGGGTTCGCGGAAATTGGTGCCGCTGACGCTAAAGGTGAGTTGTAATTCCGTCGGTGGATTCCCGGATTCTGATTTTTTGTAATAGTCCCCATCACTTTCATAAGTCGGAGAGTTGAAGACAAAGTAAGTGGCGATGTCCGATTGAGTGGGGGCGATGTCGGTGGTGCTACCTTTATTAACCCCGTATTTGAGAGATCCCATTTTGAACGGAATCGAAGAGGGGGCTTTTCCACCGGAAGTGATGTAGGGGTCCTTGGTGACGTAGATGCGGAAATTTTGCGGGGAATTGGTGACTGAGTTGGAGCTGGCCGGATCGTGGGGATTCCAGATTTCGGGGAACAGCAATAAAACGGCGGTGTTTGCACCGACATGGGCGTACCAGTTACGGGCGCGGTAGAGATAGGGCAGATCCTCGACGCCGCGAACTTCAATGGCACTGCCGTTGGGGTCGATCAGGCCGGTTTGAATGCGGGTCGGGAAATTGTCCGAATCGTACTGGTCGATGATATTGGCGCCAATTTGCATGATTTGCAAATCAGTCACAGTGTCGCGCGCGTGCTGCATCCAGGAAACGGCACCGGTGGTTTGCCATCCACCCCATTGGTCGTCGCACAGCGATTTGCCGATGCTGCCGGCATTAATGGCGGCTTTGAGCAGCTCGAAGAAATTGGGTTCACGGCTGCTAATTTCGGACAATTTCATGATGCCGCCGTTTGTGGCTGTATCCCGATAAGTCCATAGGCCATTGCCGCTGGACTCGAGTCCGAAATATTTGCGGATGGAAGCGGTGTCGGAACCGGCCAGCAGGCCGATGCGGGACAGGGGAAACCGTCTTTTGAGCAAAGGTTCACCTACTTGCGCGACAGTACCATCGGCTCGTGTGAAAGAAGCTGTTACCCGCACGGAAAGCAAGGAGGGGTTTATGGCATCATCCAATCCCTTTGCGTCATTGCCGGTGCCGAAGCCGCTATTGGTACTGGCGTTATTTTGGATTTTTGGTCGATTGGGATTGGGGACGTAGGAAGGTTGGTCGGTATCACGGGTGAAGGTGGCGAGATATTGTAGGGGTTTGAGTTGGTAAGTGCCGCTGGTAAAGAATTTGATCAGCTGCTGGCGGCTGGTGAAAGGCTGGTCGGTGATGCTGTTGTAGGTCAGGGTGCCGGTTTGCAGAAAACCGGTGGTGTTGCTTTGAATGAAATCGTAATAGCGTTTGCCGTTGTCGGGAAATTTATAACCGCTGGTAAAATCGCCTGATGCTTGCGCAGAGGCGTAGTTGCGCCAACCGATCAGGTCGTCGATTTCACCATCGATCATGCCGATCGAGTGAAGGTCGGCGAAGGCTTCGTTGCCTTTGTTGGCGTAGCCCCAGACCGCGTTGGTGCCGGAGATGGCTTGTTTGGCATGCATGGAGGTTGGATAGCCGGCGACGTTGGCGTCGAGGAGTCCTCCTTCGTTGAAAATGGCGTAGGCGTAGCGACCAATGATCGGGCTGCGGGTGCTGGGATTGGCAATCGGGCCTGTGCCAGTGACATAGATCCAGTCGGGAGCGGTGAAACCGCAATTGGGATCGGGATTGGTGCCGACCTGGGTGGCACTGTATGAAGAATCGCGCGGGATCAGGTAGTGCTTGTTCCAGCGGGAAGGGCTGACGTATTGTCCATTAAGTGCTGAAGTGGTGGAGCTGATACTGGAAGCGAGGTGCAGGGCTGCACTGTCACTGCCTGAGCTGATGCGAATAAGATTGGGAATCGGATCGGTGCCGCTGGATAATGGTGGATTGCCGAAGCGCCTCGGTACGGCGTTGCTGCCGCTAATGGGGAAATAGGTGGTGAAGGTGCCGGAGGTTGAGGGCGATGTTGAACCATTGACAATTTCCTGTTGCAAGTCGCCAATCACGACCTGCAAGGCGCTTTGGCCAAGTGTCGCCGACTTGAAATCATTGAAGCTGCTGTTGGCGAGGTTTTGATAGCTGCGGGTTTGCGAGAAGAAGGCCAAAACCAATACCGTGAGCAGGACGACAAATGCCAGCACGATGATCAAGGCTGCACCACGTTGTGGGTGACCGGCTAACGATGCTGTTGGAAAGTGTTTCCGCATAGGATTTAGTTGGCGAAGGTTGAGAGGTAAAACAGGCGGCTGTAAATATACACGCCGCCTTTTTTCGGCGCGGGCAGGGAACTGGAATTGACCGTACTCTGCCAATTTTGTTCGAGTTGGCCCATGGTGGCGTTGGGTTGGAAGTCGCGCATTTGCGAGGCAAGGTTGACGGCTTCGTCAGTGGTCATGATGGTTGCGGATTTGCGGTCGAGCACGGCGATGGTCACGCCGATGGCGGTCACGTCTTTGAGGCCGTTGATGGTACCGGTGTCATCACCGTTGCTGTCGAACTGTGGAATCCAGGGGGTGGCACTAAGGGTGCCGTTGCGCAGCAAATAGTCGTATTCAAAGCGGATGATATTGGGGGTGATGACTTCGTAATCGGAGTCTGTGGCTGTTGAACTGATTGCGGTTGGCCAGGCGGAACTGATGGTTAGAGGCAGGAAAATTGCCGGGGTTTGGCTGTTGGCGTTGCTCCAGGGAAGCGCCTTGCTCATGCGTTCAACGTAGGGACGCTGGTTGGTGCTGCCGGAATTGAGCCGGTAAGCGACAAGGGAGATCGAGTTTGAAGTGTTACCGCCGGAAGATGAATAACCCGGTACTTCGCAGTAGAAAGCCAGCTGATCGTTTTTGTTGGAGTCAGTGGAGGAGTAACCGTCGTTGCCCTTGAGATAATAGTCAACGTCGACACGTTTGACGATACGGGAGAAATCAGCGGCCATGCGGGCGAATAGCAGGCGGGCGGTGTTGTCGGCGTCGAGGTGGGAGTTGCTCAGGTTGGTGACGCGGGTGGTGCTGTTGAATAACTGCGCGACCAAGGCGACGAGGATCAAGAGCACGGTCACCGCCACCAGAATTTCGGTGAGGGTGAAGCCTCTTGCGGTCGCTAATGATGATCTTGGTGCGGGCATTGCGAGAGATGACGGTTAGTGCCGGTTGAGGGCGACAAAAGTTTCGACCGTCCCGCTGGGGGGCTGGGTTGGATTTTCCACGACCGGCCAAGTCACCTTCAGGCTGCAGTAGATCGACTGGCTGCCGCTGTATTGGCGAATGGCGATGGTACTCAGTTGATACAAGGCGCCGTTTTTTTGGGTGGTGCCGGTGTTGTCGAAATACAGAGTGGTGCTGCCAGACAGGTTGATCCGGTATTGGGAAGATTGGGAAACGGTGCCGGAAGTGGCGTATAGGTCTGCGGCGACCGAACTGAGAATCGAAGTGGCCGCGGTTTGCTGGATGGAATTGCGGTTATTCGCCAAGCCGACCGGCAACAAGCCAAGCACCGCCACCAGACAAAAGGCCACCACGCCAAGGGCCAAAGTTACTTCCACCAGGGAAAACGCCCGTTGCCGCCGGTGTTGGGTTAAGCGGTTCATCGGCGATAGATTTCTACGTTTCCTCCTGCTCCGGTAAATTGGATGGCCGCGACATTTTTATTGTTGCTGTCGACCCGGCTGCCTTGGGTCGGGCACAAGCCGATTTCGCCGATGCGCGGCAAATCGGTCTCACCATTGATGCTGGCTTCGCCGTTGGGGCTGAAGCGGACGGTTTGGTTGAAAGTATATTGCAACATGTTGAGTGGATGCGGGGTTTGCGCGCTGGATTCGCTGTTGACACGGAATTTTGAACTCTCATCGCCAGTGTAAGGATCGTCCGGGCGACCGTCAAGGGAGGCGGGATTATTGCCGCCAGCCGGAGCGGCAAGATCGGCCAGGTGAACGTTGTCCAGGCGGAGTAATTTTTCAATTGCCACAATACGGTTGGAGGGAAGCGACGCGGTGGTTGACGAGTCGTCGAAAATTTGTGTCCCGTCGATGGATGCGGCCATCGCAATCAACACACGCCCGCTGCCCGGCGTATTGGCGGAAGCGGTTGGCGAGGCGCTTTCCTCGTGGAAGCCGACCCACACATAGGTGTTATGGGTCATCGCATAGGTGCGGGCACGTTGCAGGGCCGAGGCGATTTCATAGGCCGAATTGGTGATATTGCCTGCGGTTTGGAGACCGGACAGGGCAGGTACGATCAGGGCGGTCAATGCGGACATGACCGCGACGACCACCAGCAACTCTATCAAAGTAAACGCTTTTTTCATTGGATGCTCCTGCGCTTGCTAATTAATACAGCTTTTACATAGCGCTTTATATATATTTTGGCAAACAAAAACTTTTGCTTTGGTGGTAAAGTAAGTTTTGCATACTTTTGGCTTTTGGGATTCACCTAACCGCCATTTCTCTGAATGAAGCCGGTATAAAATGCAGCTGAAAAATTGTTCCAAAGGGTTAACCCTCCAGTGACTGGTTGCTTATCGAGGGGAGTAACTTGTACAGCTTTTAACCTGTCAATGGCTAAATTTTAGACTTGCAATTACTATAGCAAGAATATAGCTATCGAAGATGCGCGCCCGCAATTTGTTGTCTGACGACTTATCCCTGCAGCAGCTTGAAGAGATTCTTTCGCGTCATCCCAAGCGTCCATTGTTGCCATCGTTGGGAGAGAATGAGTGGCGCCGTGCCGCTAATGACCGGAATGTACAATCCCTGATTGCCCCGTTGCGCGAGATGGCATTGGCGGAGTGTGATGTGCCAATGCCGGTGCTGACAGACGAGCTTTACGCGCATTTCAAGCAAACCGGCATCCGTCTGAATTTTGAGCGGGAATATTTCGAGCGTCGCCGCCGTTTGGGGCGGGCGGCAATTTCATTGTTGCTTTGTGATAAACAGGACCCGCGTTATGACGCGCTGTTAGCGTCCGTGACGGCCAAATTGACGGATATTTTCGAGGAAGTGTCGTGGGCCCTGCCGGCACATGTGCATTGGCACGATGCCGATGTAAGCGGCAAGGAGCCGATGCAGATTGATTTGTTTTGCGCGGAAACGGCGAATTTGATGGCGGAGTGCCTGGACTTGTTTGGCGGGGTGTTGCCATTGGCGCTGCGGCAGCGGATTCGCGACCGTCTGCACAAGATGGTGTTTGAGAATTATCTGGCGACGCCGTTTCATTGGAAAACAGTGACGCACAACTGGAATGCGGTCTGTCATCAAGGCGTAGTCGGTGCCGCATTGTCGCAAGTGGAGGACGCTTCGCTGTTAGCGTCAATGCTGCTCGAGGCGCGGAAAAATCTGCCGTATTTTCTACAGGGATTCACTGCGGACGGTGGCTGCACCGAGGGCGTGGGTTATTGGAGTTACGGTTTCGGGTGGTTCACACGGTTGAACGAGCAACTGGAGACGCGTACCGGCGGGGAATTGTCATTGTTCGCTAATAATGAACTGGTGAAAAAAATCGCCCGTTTTGGCCCGCGCATGGCCTTGTCGGGCAACAAGCTGGTGAATTTCTCCGACAATGGCGCGGAAGGCGGTATCAGTCCATCGTTGTTAGCGTACTTTGCCAAGGTATTGGAGGAGCCGCGTTATGCGGATCTGGCGGCGGAGAATTATCGTACCTTGCTAGCGCAGGGCATGGACAAAGGCGCGGAGCGTTGTGATGTATTTTTGCTGGGGCGTCTGGTGTTGTGTTTGCCGGCGGATCTGGACCGGACGCTAACGGCGAAGTCGGAGGAAGATTGTTATCTGGACAAGCTGGGCGTGCTGGTGGCGCGGGGAACGGACGCCAACGGCCATCGCTGGGATTTCGCGGCGAAGGCCGGGAACAACGACGAGCATCATAATCATAACGACTGTGGCAACTTCCTGCTGAATATTGACGGTCGCCGGGTGGTGATGGAGATTGGTGCGCCGGAGTATGTGCACGATTATTTCGGACCGAAGCGTTACGAATTTCTTGCGGCGCGCAGCCTGGGGCACTCGCTGCCGGTGATCAATGGTTGCGAACAGTCGGCTGGCGCGGAATTCACTTCGCGGGTGACGCGTTGTGAATTCACGGATGACGGCGCCTGTTTCGGAGTGGATGCGACGGCGGCATATCCGCCAGCGGCGAAGTGCGAGCTGTTCAAGCGGAGTTATCGGTTGTTCAAGCGCGAGGGCAGGCTGGAAATCCGCGATGAATTTGTTTTGCAGGAAGCGGGGCAATTGGAAGCTGCGCTGGTTTTGTCGCAGCCGGCCCGGTTGCAAGACCCGCATTGCGCGGTGGTGGATTTGGACGGATTTCGGGTGCGAATTTCGTCGTTAGCGGGCACGGTTTTTGACCGGATGGAAACGCATCCCTACCGTGAACGCGGAGGCAGGGACGCGGTGATTTATCGGCTGGTGATGAAGCCGGAATTTTTGGCGGAAGAGGTCTCCCTTGGCGTGGTGTTAAGCCTGGAAGACGGGGCATTGTCCACGAAGGCAAGGACGGGGAAATGAGGATTGGATTTGTTGCGCTGGCGCTGTGGTTATGCGGGGCCTGGTTGCATGCGCAGGATTTTTCCAAAATGCACGGCGCCGGCCTGACGGACAAGCAGGGACCGGGTTATCACCCGCCGGATAAGTTTCGCGAGGCGGATTTTCATTTTCTGCGGGAAAACGGTTTCAATTTTGTCAGGCTGCCGATTGCGTACCAATTTTGGACCAGGGACGACGACCCGGCGCTGATTGACGAGGTGAAGGTGCGGGAAATCGACGAGGCCGTTGAATGGGGGCGGAAATACGGATTGCACGTGTGCCTTGGTTTTTACAGTGTTCCCGGCTATTCGATTGCGGAGCCGAACCGGCAGCCGAGCTTGTGGACGGATGAAAAGTTGCAGGCGGGATTTGTCGGGTACTGGCGGTTTTTTGCGGAACGTTACAAGTCTGTCGGACCGGAGTTGCTTAGCTTTAATTTGCTTAATGAACCGGCCTATGAGGTGACGGAAGAGCAGTATGCGGCGGTCATGCGGCAGGCGATCAGCGCCATTCGGGAAATCGATCCCCGGCGCCCGATTGTGGTGGATGGATTGCAAGTCGGGCGCTTGCCGGTGATGTCGTTGCTCGGTGAAAATGTGGTGCAGGCCCTGCATTTTTACGAACCGTTGAATTTCACGCACGCCGGCGCCAACTTGATTGACGGAGTGCAGCAGCGGAAGGGTCCCGGGCAGTGGCCCATTCCGCGAATCACCAGATATTTGTTTGGTCCCGAGAGTGAACAGGGGGAAAACGACACTGATGACAGGCTTAAGCAAAGCATGGCGACCGCGTCACCGGCCCGCGGATACGAACCATTGCCGTTGCTGGTTTACGGTCCGTTTGATGTTGGCGTGAAATTGCGGTTGAGAATTGATAACGTTACGGCGCGGCGTGAAAATCCGCTGCGGGTTGTCATGCTTGCTGACCGAAAGATGGTGGCGGAGCAAGCCTACCGCGCAACCTCGCCGGATAACGGCGATCTATCAGTCACGCAGGATATTGGCGTCGATTTTTCCGGTGTGATTCCCGCCGGTACCCGTGTGGTAACGATCAGAGTGGTGGCAGGCATGGGGTTGGTGTGGAGTCAGCTTGGTGTTTCACCTCAGGACCGGCCGGATGAGCGGGTGATTGCGCCCGATGAAGTCCAGTGGCCGACACAGGCGGCGGTATTGCGATACGAAACGGACGGAACCTTGACAGCACATGCTTATTACGACCGTCAATGGATCTGGGAACAAACCGCTGCCAAGTGGCGGTCTTTTGTGGAGCAAGGCGGGCGGGTGATGGTTCAGGAGTTTGGTTGTTACAAGGAGACGCCGCATCTAGCGATGTTGAAATATTTACAGGATTGTACCGCCGTTTGGAACGGGCAGGGCTGGGGCTGGGCAATCTGGGAATTGCGCGGGCCGATGGGAATTTTGGATAACCAGCGCCAGGATATGGTGGTTAGCGGAACGGCAGGTGAGGCAGAGGCGGGAAATACAAAAGAGCCGGGCCAAGCTGTTGAAAATCCGGGTGACAGTACGGTTGATCAAGCGTTATTGGCTGTGTTGAAAGCAGCGGCGCAAGACCAATAAAAATTGATCACGGTTAGCGAAAAATGAGGGTAGTAGGGCAAAAAATCCTAAATGCTATAATTTAACTTTACTTGATTTACTATTGCTATATAGTGAATTTGAAACTTAACCGGAGAATGCCCATGAATTACCACCAAAAACTTCATTCCATCCTGCTGGCCGCCCTGTTGCTTTGCGGAGCCGTGACGATGGCGCAGTCGAACGATAACCTGTTGAAAAACGGCAACTTGGAAGAGGCCAATGCCGAGGGAACCTGGGCGGCGAACTGGCCCAAGGACAAGGTTGGCGGCGTGACTTGGGAAACCGAGGATGGCAATCATTTCCTCCGCTTTACCCAAAAAACCCCGGGTGAAATGATTCTGTTGTACACCAATGTGACCTTTCCCAAGGAAGCGAAAAAGGTCAAATTGAGCTACCGGGTCCGCTATTCGAATGTGGTGGCGGGCGAGCAGGCATGGTTCGACGCGCGTTTCATGATGAAGTTCATGGACGCCCCGTGGAACGGCAAGGAAATCAAGCCCGGCCCGAAGGTGCCGAATTTCAAGGGCGACAGCAATGGTTGGCAGGAGAAATCGCAGGTCATCGATATTCCCGAGGGAGCCAAGGCGCTGGCCTTCATGCCTTGCCTGTTCAAGGTGGAAAGCGGCACCATGGACATTGATGATATTTCCTTCACCGTGGTGACCGACCAGCCCGCCCAATAACCAACGCTAATCGCGAAGTTGCCATGAAATTCAAGTTTTCTACCTTATTGTTGATTACTTCATTGTTAGCGCCATTCGCGGCGAAGGCGCAAACGCCCGCTGATTCATTCCTGAAGAATGGCAGCCTGGCGGAGGCCAATGATGCTGGCGACTGGCCGAAGCATTGGGCGCGGCCGAAAGTTGGCGGGTCGTATGAGAAAGAGGGCAATATTCATTTCATTCGCCTGACGCAAACTACGCCGGATGAATTGGTGATGTTGTACCAGGAAATCCGCATTCCCGATGGAACCAAGGCGATTGAATTTACCTGGAAACAACGTGTCACCGATCTGAAGGTTGGCGACAGTCCGTGGTTTGATGCGCGCATTATCCTGGACTTGGTGGACGCTAACCGCGAAAAGGTGGCGGGCAGTCCCGGCGCCCAGTACAGTCGCGGCACCAAGGGTTGGGAGTCGAAGCGCACCGCTTTTCTGGTGCCGCCGGGGGCTCGTTATATCAAGTTCATGCCTTGTCTGTTTCGTGCCAAGGCGGGAACTTTTGACCTGACCGATTTCGCGATGCGTCCGACTGACACCCAGGAATTGGAAGAGGCGGCCGCCAAGCGTGATGCCGAGTTGAAGGCCAAATATGTCCCGCCGGAAGAACCCAACAAGGCGAAGTGGCCGAAGGAATTGAAGGTGGTCGGCAATAAATTGATCGACTCCGACGGCAAGGAAGTCTGGCTGCAGGGAGTCAACGCGGGCGGTCTGGAGACCATTCCGCAGGATTCGCAGCCGGTCAAGTCCACCGTGGTGGCCATTGATGACTGGAAGGCCAATTGCGTGCGCGTGCCGATCAAGGAAGAATTCTGGTATGGCAAGAGTCCCTATCAAAAAGACGGCGGCAAACAATATCGCGAATTCATCGACCAGATCATCACGCTGGCCGCCAACCGTGGCGCCTATGTGGTGATCGACCTGCATCGCTTCCGCGCACCGAAACAGGAGCATGCGGATTTCTGGAAGGATTTCGCCGCGGTGTACAAGGATCATCCGGCAGTGCTGTTTGACTTGTTCAACGAACCGCACGGCATTTCGTGGGAGGTGTGGAAAAACGGCGGCTTTGTCGGCGAAAAAACCGGCACGGATGAGTCCGCGTTCCTGACTGAGGAGGAAAAGAAAAAGAACCAGGGTTTTGAATCGGTCGGCATGCAGGCGTTGATCAATGCGGTGCGCTCGACCGGCGCGAAGAACATCGTCATTGCCGGCGGTTTGACTTGGTGCAACGACCTGTCGGGTATTGTCAACGGTTACGCGCTGGAAGACAAGACCGGCAACGGCATCATGTATTCCTGGCACACCTACAACTGGCATGGCGGCTGGGCGAAGATTCTGCCGGTGGCGGAGAAGTATCCGATTTTTCTCGGTGAGGTCGGCGCGGACATCAAGAAGATGGATTTCATCCCGCACGCGCAGCAGGAGGATCCGTATACCTTCATTCCCGACATGCTCGGCTTTATCCAGAAATACCACATCAACTGGACAGGCTGGTGTTTCCACCCGCGCGCGACGCCGGTGATGATCAGCGACTGGAGTTACACGCCGACTCCGTTCTGGGGGGTGTTTGCCAAGGAAGCGTTGGCAGGCAAGCAATTCGAGATGAAACGGATGCGCTAACCGCGAACGGAAAACCTTTGATTATGCCAATAATCCGAAACACGGCGAAAATGGCTGTGGTTCGGATTTTGGCATTAGTTGTCGTGTATGGCATTTCATCGACTGTATTTGCCGCTAATGATGAGCTGTTGAGCAATCCGGATTTTGTGCAGGACACACGTGGCATTGGCTGGCCGGACGGTTGGGGGAGCTTGCCCGATGAGCGGGAAAAGCAATTGGTCACGGAAAACGGGGAGCATTTTGTCCGTTTGAAGCTCGCCGAGTCGGGACGGCCGGTATTGCTGTATCGCGAGGTCAAATTGAAGCCCGGCGAGTTGAAGGGCGTAAACTTGTCCTTGAAATACCGCACCGATGCCAATGGCGAAGTCTTGCTGCTGTTCAAGGATGGGGCGGGACGGCTGTTAGCGTGCGAGCGGCGTGAATTTTCAACCGGCAGCGGAAAGCTTTGGCAGGAAATCAACGCTGGTGTCCGGGTCCCGGAAAACACGGTGAGATTGCTGGTCTTGGCGGGTTTAACCAGCGGAAAAAACGGCGTGGCGGATGTGGCGAAATTTTCTTTGTCGCGGCTTGATGATGAGACGGGCCTGGCGCCTTCACCGTCTCCGCCCTCGCCATTAGCGTTGTCGCTCGATGATTTATTCAAGGACGGCACGGCTGGCATTAGCCGTGAACAGGAGGGTGGGTTGCCATTTATCCGCTTTGTTTCGCAAAAGCCGGGCGAGTCGGTGATGTTGTTCAAGCGCGTGGCGTTGCCGAAAAATTCGCGCGGGATTTTCCTGGTGATGAAGTGGCGTGCGGAGGGGATCAAGCACGGCGAAAATGAATGGTTTGACGCGCGTGCGATGGTGAAATTGGTCGATAAAAATGGCGGAGTGTTTTCGCCTCCGGGGAAAAATTTGGACCTGGTTTTCACGCACAAACCAAATCCAACCGGCTGGGTGGAACAGGCATCGTTCATCGAGCTGCCGGATAACGCGGCGCAATTGCAGATGCAGGTTGGCTTGTTCAAGGTCAACGCCGGAACCTTTGATTTGGCCTTTGTACAGATGATCCCGCTGGACGATGCGGATGTGACGGCGCTGAATCTGGCGGGGCAGGCTTATGCGGCGTGGAAGGGCGATCAAAACGCGGAACAGGAACGGCGCATTGATACGAAAATTACGGCCCAGCTTGCCGCGACCGGCAATCTCGTGCCGAATGGCAATTTTGCCGCTGCAACGAAAAATCCGAACTGGCCGGATGAGTGGGGAGGCGCAGCGTGGGTTGGGCAAAGCCGCCGGTCAGAGAAGGAGAACGGTGGTTATTTTTTGCGCCAGACATCGAATGAGCCGGAAAAGGCGAGGATGATTTACAAGATGTTCGTGTTGCCTTTGGGGTTGAAGGAAGTCGAATTGTCATTTCGTTATCGGGTGTCCGGTGTGATTCGCGGGGACAAGCCGCCGGGAGACGCGCGGGTGATTTGCAATTTCCTCGACGGAACACGGGTTGGTCATTTGGAGAGCGGAAAGAAATTAACGCCGTCGCCACAAGACATCGTGCTGTCTGCCGGTGCCGGGGAATGGACGGAAGCACGGCGGCGCTTCACGGTTCCCGCCGGCGCGACCAAGTTGCAATTCATGTTCGGCCTGTGGTTTGTCAAGGCCGGACAAATTGATCTGGCGGACCCGCGGCTGGTGCCGGTCGAGGAAAAATGATGCGGCGATAAATGCAAAAACATCACAATATTGTCAGGGTGCATTTGCCGGCGGACATGGTTTAATGAAGGGGATGTGGCGAACGGTATTTTTTGTTTGGTCGTTAGCGTCGCTCGCGGTCGCTAATGACAATCTGGTGTCCAATCCCGGTTTCGAAAACGGTCTGGCGGATTGGCGTGAATTGTGGAATCAGGAACCCGGCAGCGGACAAATTTCATTGGATTCAAAGAATGTGCACAGCGGCAATCATGCCGCGCGTATCGAACATCGCGGCTCGCAGGATTGGAATCTGGAGCCCGCCGTTCGCGTGTCTGTCCGGGAGGGGGATGTTTGCGAGTGGACGGTTTGGTTGAAACGCAATCCTGTTAATCACGGGCGGGTGGCAATCTGTGCCTCAACTTGGGGTAAGGACGGTAAAGTACGGGACTGGTTTTTTGGCGAACAGATGCTGTCGCCAACAGCGGACTGGCAACTGGCGCGTGCTTGGTTCGTGGTGCCGCCGGGGGTTGAGGAATTGCAACCGCGCATTGTTGGCAACGGCGTGGCGGACTTGTGGGTGGACGACGCGGCGTTGGTGAAGAGATATAATTTGAACACGCGTCGCGCCGAGGCAAAACAGGAGACGGCAACCATTGCCAACGAGACGCTGGAAGTTTCGGTGAATCCAACGGACGCCGCCATTAGCGTCCTAGATCGCCGCAATCAGCAGCGTTATGTACCTTTGCCGCTAATGACCAGGGCGGTGTTGGTTACCGGCCTGAAGGTGACGGACAAGCAAATCCGTTGCGAATTTTTCAGCTTTTCCAATGATTTGGCCATTAGCGCGGTGATCCGGCTTGACGCGAACCGTCCCGAATTCACCGTGGAGTTGACCGCCAATGGCGAACTGCGCCAGCCGTTGCGTTATCCGGCGCCATTCGCGGTGCAGGACGACGATTATCTGGTGTTGCCATTGAACGAAGGGATTTCCTATCCGGTTCATGATCCCGATGTCGAACCGATGTGGCTGCCGGCTTACAGCGGCCATGGGTTGTGCATGGCATTTTATGGCGACACCAATGGCAAGCGCGGTTGCATGAACATCATCGAGACGCCGGATGATGCCGCGATAAGACTCGTACGCCATGACGGCAAGTTGAATTTGGAGCCGGAATGGAGCGCGCAGCACGGGCAGTTTGGTTATGCACGACGCCTGCGTTATGTATTTTTCGACCAAGGCGGCCATGTGGCGATGGCTAAGCGTTATCGTGAATACGCGAAACAAGTTGGTCTATTCAAGACGTTGGAACAGAAACGGCAGGAGAATCCGAATGTCGATAAATTGATCGGTGCGGTCAATGTTTGGAATTGGGATGGCAACGCGCCGGGCATGGCCAAAGAAATGCAGGCGGCCGGTATCCAGCGGATTTTGTGGAGCAACGGCGAGCCGCCGGATGACATCCGCAAGTTGAACGATCTTGGCGCGTTGACCAGTCGTTACGATATTTATCAGGATATCATGGACCCGAAACTTTATCCGCTGCTCAAGGAAAACAGCCCGTTCTGGATCGCGGAAGCCTGGCCGGACGGGGTGATGCACGACGCTAACGGCGAGTTTGTCAAAGGTTGGGAAATCGAGGGCAAGGACGGCAAGATGCATCCCTGCGGCGCGCTGAGCGATGTGCTGGCGCCGGATTATGCGAGGCGGCGCATTGCCGAGGATTTGAAGACGCGGCCGTTCAACTGCCGTTTTATCGACACCACCACGGCTTCACCGTGGCGCGAGGATTACAGCCCGGCCCACCCGATGACGCGCTCGGACAGCAAACGGTGGAAGATGGAATTGTTGCGGTTGGTGTCGCAGGATTTCAAACTGGTGACCGGCAGCGAGACCGGCCATGACGCCGCCGTGCCGTATGTCGATTATTTCGAGGGCATGATGAGCCTTGCGCCGTACCGGGTTCCGGACTCGGGGCGGGCGATGATGAAAATCTGGCACGAGGTGCCGCCGGATGTGGCCAAATACCAGCTGGGTGAGGCATACCGCCTGCCGTTGTGGGAATTGGTGTACCATGACTGTATGGTGTCATACTGGTATTGGGGCGATTACAACAACAAGCTGCCGTCGCTGTGGGACAAGCGCGACCTGTTTAATATTTTGTATGGCACGCCGCCGATGTTCATGTTCGACCGGAAATTGTGGAATGAAAACCGGGACCGCTTTGTGCGAAGTTACCGGAATATTTGCCCGTTGGTGCGCGAGGTTGGTTACAGCAAAATGACGGATCATCGTTTTCTCACCCCTGATCGTGCCGTGCAGCAAACGGTTTTTGCCAATGGCACGACGGTGACCGTGAATTTCGGTGCTACTCCTTACCAACCCGCCAATGGCGAGTCCATTGCGTCGATGGGTTTTAAAATTTCTCCGGGTATCGGCAAGCGCTAGGTTTTATATCGCGTGGTTTGGGCGCAGCAGTTCCAACTTCTTGAGGTCGGGAAGTTGGGGAGGATTGCGCCAGAATTTTTCCGCGTTTTCCGCCGATACCAATCCCAGAATGGCGCTGCACAGCCAGTATTCCCCCGCGTTGTGTTCCGCTTGCAGGGAGGGAATCAGGGTGCGCGGGTAAAGCAGATTGGTATTGGCCTCGGCATTGTCGACTCTTCCGGAACGTTTTCCGTTGAGATCCAGAATGCCGCAGGTGCCGCCCGGATAAATTGCCAGGGCGTAGCCGTCCCCGTGTTTTCTTTGCCCGGCGAGTAACGGGCCGTCGTCAGTGCCGCGATCCACCGCAAAGCCGTTTTCCGCACTGAATAGTTTTCGTCCCGCATGGATACGGTGAATGCGGATGTGCCAGGGCATTGCCGCTAACAGCCAGGTTTCCACGCTGACATCGTCCCAAGGCTGCCATTTGGAATACAGGATCTCACCGAAAAATGCCGCGGTTAGCGTATCGCCGCGCACGCGGAAATGCCGACCGTTGTCACTCAGCGCCAGCATGCTGTCGAACGCGCCGCCGGAGAGTCCGCGAGCGTCGGATGTGACGCTAAAGGCGAAATGCGAGGAATAAACGAACTTGGCATATTTGGCCTCGGCGTTTCGCACCCAGGAATTGACGCGCTGGTTGCCACCGTGATTTAAGGCGACCGCGTGAGTTTGCTCGGCGTCGTGACAGATGACGAAACCGGGTTGTTTCAAAATTTTGGTTGCCGCCAATTTTGGCAAAGGTTGTTCTTCGCTTTGCCAGAAGGGGTGAGTTTCCGGCAATGCCAAAGGCAGGAAGGCTTTCATGGCCCAGTAGGGCGAGGAGGGGGAATTGTAAGATTCCGCCATTAGCAGATTAGGGTAGCCGTAACCGATGGTGAGCAATCCTTCGCCGTCGCGAATCGGTTGGCGCTGCCACCAACGGAGATGGCGCAAATACAGGCCTTTCAAAATTCCCCAGTCGAAGGCCTCGACATTAGCGTAAGCCAGTGCGCCCCAAAACGCGCCCATGGCGAAACGGTAGGTGAGACTGCGTCCGTAGGGAATCGCCCCGCCGTTGGCGTCGAACAAATGAATAAATTCCCCGGCAAATTTCTTTGCGCGTTCCTTGAAACGCTGCGCCCGGTCTGGGTCGCTTTGCTCCGCATGCCTGGCGTAAATCAGCCCGTAAAAATGAAAGGCGAAAGGAATGTAATAATCCCGCCCGGCATTTTCACCGTCGAAATACCAGCCGTCGCCGAGATAGAATTCTTCCAGACGATTCAAGGCTTGATGGGTGGCCTTTTGATTGCAAGGCGCGCCGACATGTTGCAGTCCCAAGTTGACCAATACGCGAAAAAACAGCCAATTATTGTCAGGAGTTTCCACCGCATTGATTTGATTCAACCAGTCTGCCAGTTGCGATTGGGATTTGCCTGGCAGCGCGTGATAGGTGTGTTCCGGCGCTAACAGCAAAGTGAGGCCGATTGCGGCCATTTCCACCAGGCGCTGGTCGCGGTTAGCGGCGTTGCCCCAGAATTCGGAATGTTGCGGATTACTGCCGTTGGCGAGTCCTTGGCGATAAAGTTCCCAGTGGGCAAACTCACCACCACCCGCCGCTAATGGCGAGATTCCCCACAAGGGGCGGCAAAAACCTTCCAGTTCCTCGGCCACGACGGAAAAAGCCGCGCCGGTAAAGCCCAATCGCACCCGGGCGCCGCCGGGACTGAACCGGTAGGTGAGCGGCTCGACCAATTCCCGGGCAAGTTGCTGGACGTCCTGGCGGTTGTTGGGCATGATGCGTGATCCTAACCAAATACTATTAATCCGTCAGCGGTTAAAATCAGTTCTTGTCGCTTAAAGCGCACCGCGACGAGCCTCCAGTTCGGCACGGATTGCCGCCATTTTATTTTTGGACAACGGGTAGAGACCGATCAACAGCAGGTTCAAGGTCAGCAATCCGACGGGTATCCAAATGTAAGCCGTTTTCAAATTGAACAGCACGGATGCCGGCTGTATCGATCCATGCGCGATATCAAAACCTGTCCACACGAGCAGCAACCCGCCCAGGGCGGCCGCCAGCGTATTGGTCATCTTTGTGGTCCAGGAAAATACCGAGGCAAAGCTGCCTTCCCGCCGGACGCCGTTTTTCCATTCGTCGTAATCCACGACATCCGCCTGCATGGCCGGGGCAATGAGCCAGATGGCGGCGCCGACCGGACTCATCAAGATCGACGGAATGATCTGCAACCACGGATGTTCCGGTGTGAAAAACAGATAAATCGAAAGATTCCCCGCGATGCCGGTGGCGGCCATGATGTACAGCAAGGCCTGTTTTCCGAATTTGGCCGACAACCAGGTGCAAAAAGGGACGCCGATCAGGTTGGGAGCGACCAATAGCGTCCCGCAGACGCCGGCGATTTTTGTCGCGAGCATCAAGTCGCCTTTGCAAACGTAGTAAGTATTCAGGTAAAAGCCCAAGGAACCGACCAGCATGTAACTTAACAGTTTCGTGAGGACGATGGCGATTAGCGCCAAAAAAGGGCCGGTGGAAAGTGTGAGCTTCAGGCCGTGAAACAGCTTCTGTTTCGCCTGCCGCTTGGTTTCCGCGTAAAAGCGCTCCTTGACGAATAGCCCCGGCAACACGCCCAGGACAATTGTCACCGCACCCAGCGTGAGGCTGATATAGCGCATCCCGTTCACCAGGTCCGGGCTGTGATCGGGCGCGGTGCTGAACATCGGTCGCGCCGCGCAGGCCAGAATCCATGCGGAAAACAATCCGAGCACCATTTGCGGGACGGCGCGGTAGGCGGTGATGTTGGTGCGCTCGTCGTAATCGGGGGACATTTCCAGATGCAAGCTGTAATAGGGCATCGCCCACACTGTGAAACAGGTGTAGAACAGCAACCCGCAGACCAGCAGCCAGGTGCAGGTTTGCCAGCTTTCCATTCCGCGTGGTGCCCACCAAATCAACGGCATCGTCAGTCCGGTCAATATCGCGCCCGCAACAATGAAGGGACGTCGTCGGCCCCAGCGGGTGCGGGCGTTGTCGGAAAGGTTGCCCATCAACAAATCGGCCACGCCATCCCATGCGCGCCAGATCATGATGATAAAACCGATGGTTGCCGGGCTTATCCCCAACCCGATGTTGAACACGGGAGTCAGGTTGCCCTGCGGAATCCACACCGATGTTCCTTCGACCGGGCCGCCCAATCCGTAGGCGACTTTTCGCCAAAAAGGAACCCGGTCTTTTTCCGGTACTTTCGACTGAAACCATTTGATTTTCATAAGATGTCTTTTTCGTGGAGTTGAGTTTTTTGCAGTTGATAATCATAATAGGACGGGAGCCTTGGCCGTGTGTGGCAGTTGTTCCCCGTTCCACGGGACGAGGTGCAGGGCGGCGTCCGCTAATAGCAAGGTGGCGGGTTGAATGGGACTGCGGGAATTCAGTTCGATACGGATTTCGTATCGGTCTTGCGTGGGAAGAAAATCGACAAAACTGCCTGTCGGGGATCGGTGGGTGGCGGGAATGTAAGGCAGCCCGGCGGGACAATCGATGATTTTTTTGCCGTCGATCCACAGTTGGCAACCGTCCCGCGCCAACGCGATCAAACGAAAGGGGCGGCCGACGTTTTCACCGACGTGCCATTGCAAGGCGCAGCCGCCGTTAGCCTTGATTTCATCCGGCAGTTCGCCGTTGGCCCAGAGAATGGAAGTGCTGCCGGCGCTAATGGTGACATTGCCGCGAAGTTGTGTTTGTGCGGGAAAGTCGGCCGGTTTAACCGGCAATTGTGGAGTCAGTGTCTTTGCGCGATCGATCAGGGCGAGACTGCGCTCGGTCAATTCTTCGAGAGTTTTCGGGGCGCTAATGGCGAGGATACCAGGCCCAACGGCAACAGCGTTACCCAGTGGAGCGAGCCATTTTTTCGGCAATTGTTCCGCACCATGCAGCATGCCTAGAATGGCACCGGCAGTGGCCGCGGTGCAGTCGGTGTCGTAACCGCCGTTGACGGCCAGCAAGATGCTGGATTCAAAATCACCGTTGCCGTATAGCAAGGCCCAAAGGGTCAACGCCACATTTAGCGGCGCGTGGGTAAAATTGTCGTGGCGGTGCGCGTTGAGGAGTTTTTCGCGTACGGTCCAGCATTCGATTCCTTGCCGGTGTAGGGAAGAGAGCAGATCGAGAGCGCGTCGTGTTTCGGTCTCCGGTGAGACGCGCTGCAGGGCGGTTTCAACGCTAACCGCGAGAGATTCTCCACCGAGTATCAGGGATTGCAACACGGCGAAAAAAACTTCCCCGGCGATGCCTTCGGCACCGTGGTCGATAGTGGAGTCAAGAGTGGCGAAGCGTTCGGCCAGATCGGGATTTCCCGCCGCGGCGATGGCCCAGATTTCACTGCGGATTGGCGAGCCCATGCCGGAATCAAAAGGATTTTCGTAAGCGCCCGCCAATGACGGCGGTACGCCGCGTCGCAGGTTCCAACGGCAACGGCCATACTCGTCCCACATGTAATGGATGTGTGCGAGCCAGGCGTTGGCGATGGAGTTGATGGTTAGCGGGCCGTTGTGTCGTTCCATCAGGTCGAGCCAGACGAGCTGTAGTTCCAGATCGTCATTGGGCGGGGCGTGATCGGGGATGGGATCGTAGAACCGGTAGTATTGCCGTTCCATTTTACCCTCGGCGGGAAGACCGAGGGTGCCGCCGACGGACTTGCCCTGCCAGGCGCCAAGAACGCGTGAACGGAGGGTTGGTTTTTGAAGCTTGCCCATGCCATTTACCTCATGTGTCAGCCAAGTTCAATCTCCACGCGGACTTCGCCCTTGAGTTGGTCGTTAGCGATCAAATTGCCGCTAACTGTGAGACCGTTGATTGTCATGTTTTTCACGCCTTTGCTGACCTTGTCGGGATTGCGGACGCTAATGGTGAGCGTGGAGCCACGGAATTTGCGGGTGGCTTTGAAACCCGGCCAGGACGACGGGATGCAGGGATCGATGCGCAGGCCGTTGTAATCGGGCTGGATGCCGAGAATGTGCTGGGACAGGGCGACGAAGGTCCACGCGGCGGTGCCGGTGAGCCAGGAGTTTTTCGCTTCGCCGTGGCGGTTGGCGTCGCGTCCGGCGATCATTTGCGCGTAAACGTAGGGCTCGCAACGGTAGGTGTCGATTTGCGTTTCCTTCGCCGAGGGGCAGATGCTCAGATAATATTCGAGCGCGCGGTCGCCGAGTCCCTGCTGGCAGAGAGCAATGTGAATCCAGGTGTTGTTGTGGCAGAAAATTCCTGCGTTTTCCTTGTAACCCGGCGGGTAACTGGAAACTTCGCCGAGTTCCAGATGGTAGGTGGAGTAAGCGGGTTGTTGCAGGATGATGCCGTTGGAGGTAAACAATTTTTGATGGACGCTTTCCAATGCGGTTTTGGCACGGTCGTTGTTAGCGCCTGCGCCGCCGAGAATGCACCAGCCCTGGCTTTCGATGTAGATTTGGCCTTCGTCATTAGTGGAGGAACCGACCGGCTGGCTTTTAGCGTCGTAGGCGCGGCGATACCATTGGCCGTCCCAGGCGTTTTGTTCCACAGCTTCGAGCATGGTTTGGTGATTGGCGAGATGACGGTTAGCGTCGTCTTTTTTGTCTAACCAATTATAAAGAGCCGAGAGTTCACGCGTGGCGTAGAGGAACAACCCGGCAATCATGACCGATTCGGCGACGGAGCCCTTGACGTCGCCCACTATTTGGAAGGATTCGTTTGGTTCGGTGGAGAAACAATTGAGGTTAAGGCAGTCATTCCAGTCGGCGTGACCGATCAACGGCAGATTGTGCGGCCCGCGGTTTTTCAACGTGTAGTTGATGGAAGTTTCCAGATGATGCAACAATGTTTCGCCGGAACCTGGCGTATCTGCGTAACCGACGCTAACGGCGAGGATGGAGGTGTCGCCGGTTTCCTTGATGTAAGCGCAGGTGCTGAGAATGAGCCACAAATGATCGTCGTAGAAATCACCGCCGATCTCGGCATTGCCTTTCTTGGTCAGCGGCTGATATTGATGGTAACAAAGACCGCTGGAAAGTTGCGTGGCGGCAATGTCGAGGATGCGTTGGCGGGCGCGTTCGGGAATCATGTGAACGAAGCCGAGGACGTCCTGGTTGCTGTCGCGATAGCCCATGCCGCGACCGATGCCGGTTTCATAACCGCTGGCGGAACGGGACAAATTGAAGGTGACCATGCATTGGTACTGATTCCAGATGTTGGCCATGCGCTGTGCGTGCGGGTCGGGGCAATCGACTTGGTAATTAGCGAGCAGGTTACGCCAGAAATCCTGCAAACGCGTGAAAGCTTCGTCAACGGCGTCTTGTTGGGCGTATTTCGTCATTAGCGCCTTGGCGCGGGTTTTGTTGATGACGTGCGGGGAGTCGAATTTTTCCAGTCCGTCGTTGTCAATGTACGCTAACAGCAAGGAGAATTGGGTTTCGCTGTTAGCGTCCAATTCGATGTCAAACTGGTGCGCGCCGACGGGATTCCAGCCCTGCGCGATGCTGTTTTTACAAGCACCGTCAAGAACGGCTTGCGGTTCGTGCAGGCCGTTGTGCACGCCGACGAATTCGTCGCGACTGGTGTCGAAGCCGCTAATGGCGCGGGTGGCGGCGAACAGGGCGTAATGGTTGCGCCGCTCGCGATATTCGGTTTTGTGGTAGATCGCGGGACCGTCGACCTCGACCTCGCCGATGGAGTAGGTGCGCTGGTAATTGGTCATGTCGTTGAGCGCCTCGAACATGCAGAATTCAACGAAGGAAAACAGTTGGACCGATTTTTTCGCCGCGCTTTTGTTGCGTACGGTGACATTCCAGATTTCCACGTTCTCGCCGGGGGGAACAAAAAACAGCACGCTAACGGCGAGGCCGTTTTTTTCACCGCTAATGCGCGTGTAACCGAGGCCGTGTCGGCATTCGTAAGCATCCAATTTGGTTTTGGTCGGTTTCCAGCCGGGATTCCAGATCGTGTCGCCATCCTTAATATAGAGATAGCGGCCGCCCAGATCCATCGGCACATTGTTATAACGGTAACGGGTCAGGCGGCGCAGTTTGGCGTCCTTCCAGAAGCTGTAACCGCCGGCGGTATTGGTGCAAAGGCCGAAAAATTCATCCTGCCCGAGGTAGTTAAGCCAGGGAAGCGGGGTGTCGGGTCGGGTGATTACGTATTCACGGTTAGCGTCATCAAAGTGGCCGTAGGAATTCATAGTAGTATATATAGCAAACGCTATATTAAATTACTTGGAATGGCTAGATAAAACATTACTAATCTGAAAGATTAGGCTTGTTTCTGCTCATTTCGGGATGTTCAAAATGCTATATTAGGGTTGCCAGAACGGCTTTTTTTTGTTTTGTTGGACTATTGCTATGCTTCCAATTCATCATCTCTTAACGCTAACCCCGAATCGGGTTTCGGCGGCAGTTACTCGTTTGCAGGAATTAATCTGGCAGGATATCCGTCCGGTCAAGGTGGAGGCGACGACGGCTTCGGTGGATTTTGTGACGCTAAGCGTGGCAAAAAAACTGCCCCGCAGCAAAGTGTCGGCGGGTTCGGCCTGGGG
Organism: Verrucomicrobiales bacterium; assembly: GCA_031256975.1. GTDB lineage: Bacteria > Verrucomicrobiota > Verrucomicrobiia > Methylacidiphilales > JAAUTS01 > JAIRPN01. The sequence goes on from JAIRPN010000014.1 coordinate 110,828, forward strand.
AAAATTGTTCGACCAGCGTTGGTATCGTCTGGAATTGCCCAAGTCCTCGCAACCCTTGCATTTGAACTGGCAGGATCAGGCGGAAGCCACGCTGTACATCGACGGCGTGCCGTATTTCGGTTTCGACGTGGCACACCGTTATTGCCGTTTGCCCGGCGGCGTGCGTGAGGCCTGGATTGAGTCGACCTGTGTGCAAAGCGGCATCTGGCATCCCGAGGCGACCGGATTGAGCCGGTACGGCAGCCGCTTTGACGGGGTTTTTGTCTGTCATCGCGACGAGGAGGCCTGGCATGCGTATCACGATTTGAAGTGTCTGTTTGACATCATGCTCGACCAGCGCCAGCGGGAAAATCCGTTGCTGTCGCCGGGCTTGAATGCCTTCGGACAGCAGGCGACGCTGGAAAAAGTATCGCCGTTTTACCGTCGTTTGCTGCGCCTGCTGGACGAGGCGGTGGATGCGTTTGATCGTTCCGGCGTGAAGGCGCTAACGGTGAAGTTGGCCGCGGCTTACCGGGAATTGCGACAGGACAAAAGCTTCCAGCATTGCGTGCTGACCGGGCACGCGCACATCGACTTGGTGTGGCTGTGGCCGGAACGGGTCGGCGAGGCCAAGGCGGTGCATGTGTTTTCCACGGTCAACCGCCTGCTAGACGAATATCCGGAGTTCAAGTTCGGTTACAGCCAGCCCGCCAGTTACGAGGCGGTGCAACGCCGGGCGCCGGAGTTGTATCGCAAGGTGCAACAGCGCATCAGGCAGGGCAAATGGCAGGCCACCGGTGCGATGTATGTCGAGTCCGACACCTTGATCGCGCACGGCGAGGCGCTGGCGCGCAGCTTCATGCTGGGGCAGGAAGGGTTCGAAAAAATCAACGGCCAGCCGTCGCGCCTGACCTGGCTGCCGGACGTGTTCGGTTATTCCGCCAGCCTGCCGCAGCTGATGAAATTGAGCGGCGTGGATTATTTCTTCACCACCAAGATGACCTGGAACGCGGTCAACCGGTTCCCGTACAGCAGCTTCGTTTGGCGCGGGGTGGACGGCTCGGAAGTGCTCTCGCACGTCATGCAGGAAAGCAATTACGTGACGCACATGAACATTGGCGACATCAAGAACGCCATGTATGGGCACCAGCAGGCCGATGTACACGGCGAGTTTTTGTTGCCGACCGGTTATGGCGACGGCGGTGGCGGCCCGACCGATGAAATGGTCGAGCGCGCGCGGCGCCTGGGCTCGCTGCCGGGGATGCCGTCGATGGCATGGGATCATCCCGAGTCGTTTTTCCAGCGGCTGGACAAGTTGCGCGACAAGTTGCCGGTGCACCAGGGTGAATGTTATCTGGAATACCATCGCGGCACTTACACCACACATGGCAACGTGAAGGAAGCGTTCCGCGGCCTTGAACGTGCGCTGCAGATTCATGAGGCCGCCGCGGTGGCCGCAGGCGAGGGCTCTGTGCCGTCGGCGGCGTGGAAGCGGCTGGTGTTCGCGCAATTCCATGATTATATCCCGGGCAGTTCCATTCCCGAGGTGTATGCCGAGGCCTTGCCGGAATTGGATGGGCTGGTCAGGGAACAGGTTGCAGCAACGCAAACCCTGCTCGGCAAAAAGGGCGGCCGTGCGGAACAATGCGTGTTCAATCCGTTGCCGGTCGCCGTTAGCGGCTGGGTTGACCTGCCGGGCAAGCGTGACGCGGTGTTCGTGGAGCTGCCGCCATTGGCGGGTTTGCCGGTGGGACAGGCGGCCGTGAAGGAAATGCCGCGGCAGGTCGAGGCGGCCGGACGGGTTTTGTCCAACGGCTTGGTGGAATTGAAATTGAATGCCGCCGGAGCGGTGGAAAAACTGGTCATTGGCGGCAGGGAAATCGCCATTGGCGAACCGCTGGGCATGCTGGCCTTGTATCCCGATCATCCGGCCAATTTCGAACCGTGGGACATCGACCGCCAGGCCCTGTCACTCGGCGAATTATGCAAAGCCCCGGCGAAGATCACCGCCGGCAACAAGGGACATTTCGCGACGCTAACGGTGAGCCGCAAGATCGGCAAGCAAAGCCGCGCGGACATGGTGTATCGCCTGGAGGCCGGTGCCGCAGTGGTGAAAATGGAAGTTCACCTCGACTGGCGGGAGCCGGAACATTTGTTGAAGTTGAATTTCCCAACCGGATACGCCGCCGCCAATGCCCGCTTTGGCGTTCCCTACGGCAGTATTTTGCGTTCGCAAATCCCGGACAGCATGGTGAGCGAGGCGATGTGGGAAGTGCCGTTCAGCCGCTGGCTGGCGGTGTTCGACGAAGGCGAGCGCGACGGCTTGTTCGTGGTGACGGAATCAAAGTACGGCGCCACGGTGCGCAACGGGGAAGTTGGCCTGAGTTTGGTGCGCAGCCCGCGGATGACCGGTCTTGATAATCACAGCCACGTGCGCAAGCCGGAGTTGGCGAGATTGAAACTAAAATCGATTTATTCCGACATCGGCAAGCATGTCATCAAACTGGCGATCGGTCATTACGACGGCGGCGCGCCTTTGGCGCAACAGCCCGCTGTACTGGCAGATGCGCTGTTTACTTCGCCGCTGGCGTATCAGGGTGGTCCGCTGCAAAGCGCCTTTGAAGGCCTGGACAGTGACGGCACGCTAATGCCGGCGTGGGCAATGCCCGCCGGGAAAAACGCGTGGGTGCTGCGATTGAACGAGACCCTGGGCCGTCGTGGCAAGGCGACCCTGCGGTTGAAAAAAGGCTGGAAAGCCGTGGCGGTGGATTTGCTGGGAAATCCGGCAAATAAAAAAATAATCCATGGTGTTTTTGGTTACGGTCCCTATGAAATTATCAGTTTGAAAATTTCGCCTGATACCGTATGACCGCCAAGCCCCGTGTTAATATCGCCTTGTTGATGTATAATGATCCGTTGTTCGTGGAACGGATTTTTCCCGTGACGGAGCGGGAGAGGATCAACGATTATGCCAACATGCATCCGGTGACGCTAACCGCGAAAAATTTCACCGAATATCGTGGCGTGGCGGCCGGTTGCGAGGCGGTATTGACCGGTTGGGGCACACCTTTTGAACTGCTAACACCCGGGAATTTTCCATGTTTGAAAATCGTGCTGTACTCGGGCGGTTCGGTCAAGGAGTTCGCGACGGCGCTCAAACTGGCCGAGCGCGGGGTACTGGCGGTTAGCGCCCGTTTTGCCAACTCGGTGATGGTTTCGCGCTACTGTCTCGCGCAAATCCTGCTGGCGGCGAAGGGATTTTTTCGCAACACCCGCGATTGCCGCGACAGCACGCTAACCACGAGCCGGGAGACTTTCAAGGGCATGGGCACTTACCACACCAAGGTCGCACTGCTCGGCATGGGCATGATCGCGCGTGAATTGGTGAAATTGTTGCGGCAGGTCGACATGGAAGTATTGGCGGTCGATCCGTACTTGAGCGAAGAAGAAGCGGTGAAGCTTGGCGTCACCAAGGTGACAATCGAACAGGCATTCCGCGACGCTTATGTGGTGAGCAATCACCTGCCCAACATCGACAGCTTGTCTGGCGTGATTGACAGTTCGCTATTAGCGTCCATGCAGGACGGAGCGGTGTTTCTCAATACCGGCCGTGGCGCGCAGGTGAACGAGGGTGATTTGGCGAAGGTGGCGCGGGAGCGGCCGGACTTGAGTTTCCTGCTCGACGTTACCGAGCCCGAGCCGCCGGCGGCCGGTCATCCGTTCTACACGCTTCCCAATATCCAGCTTACTTCCCACATCGCGGGCGCGATGGGCAATGAATTGCAGATTCTTGGCGACACCGTCATTAGCGACCTGCGGCGTTATTGTGCCGGCCAACCCTTGCGTTACGCGGAAGATTTGACGCAACTGGACAAGCTCGGTTAGTCAAGAACGCGGCAAATTATTCATTAAATCCGCTGGTCAGCAGCAGTCGACTCCCTATATTTGTCATATGACAAATTCGCTGCCCGTTTACAAGGATGCCAAGCGTTCGGTTGAAGAACGCGTTAATGATTTGCTTTCACGGATGACTTTGCGGGAAAAAGCCGGTCAGTTGATGGCATTGAACGCCAATGGCGATGGCGTGGAACTGGTGCGCAAATACCAGCCGGCTTCGTTTTTCCATATTTGGGGCGAGGCACTCAACGCGTCGATTGACGAGGCGGCAAAGACCCGGCTGGGAATTCCGATTTTGTTCGCGGAGGATTGCATTCACGGTCACTCGTTCTGGAAAGGGGCGACGATTTTTCCGACGCAACTGGCGATGGCCTGTTCGTGGAATCCGGAGCTGCTGGAGAAGGTTGCGGCGGTGACGGCGAAGGAAGTGAAGCCGACCGGCGTGCAGTGGACCTATTCGCCGGTGTTGTGTTTGACCCGGGATTTGCGTTGGGGTCGCGTGGGCGAGACGTTCGGCGAGGACCCGTTTGTCATCGGCGTTATGGCGTCGGCCATGATCCGCGGTTACCAGGGCAAGGGGATCGGCGATCCGAACGGCATTTTGGCAACGGCGAAACATTATGCCGGTTATTCCGAAACCCAGGGAGGCCGCGATGCCAGCGAGGCGGATATTTCCCGCCGCAAATTGCGTTCGTATTTCCTGCCGCCCTTTGAACAGGCGGTGCGGGCGGGCTGCATGACCTTCATGACCGGTTACCAGTCGATGGAAGGATTGCCGTCGACCGCCAACCGCTGGTTGTTGCGCGAGGTGTTGAAGGATGAGTGGGGTTTTGAGGGAATTTTGGTGACCGACTATAACAATGTCGGTTCGCTGGTAATCGGGCAGAAGATCTGTGCCACCTACAAGGAAGCGGCGGCCTTGGCGGTGCGTTGCGGCAATGATCTGATGATGCACACTTTTGAATTCCTCGACGGCGCGATTGAGGCGGTGGAAGAGGGGTTGCTAAAGGAAAGCGAACTGGATGATCCGGTCAAGCGGGTGCTGGCGTTGAAGTTCAAGATGGGCTTGTTTGAGGATCCCCGCCGCGCCGATTTGCAGCGGGCGCTAACGGTGATCAAGACGCCGGAACACAAGGCGTTGAATCTGGAAATGGCGCGGCAGAGCCTGGTGTTGTTGAAGAACGACGGGGTCCTGCCGTTGGTGCCGGAAAAAGTAAAACGCATCGCGGTGGTCGGGCCGAATGCGGATGACGACCTGTCGCAGCTCGGTGACTGGTCGCTCGGTTCCTGCCAGTACGACAAGAGTTTTGGCAAACATCCCCGCGAGTGCACGGCCACGGTGCTGGACGGCATCAAGGGACGGGCAAAGAGCGGTTGTGAAGTGGTTTACGCCAAGGGTTGCGCGAACAACCAGCCCGCCGGCGAACAGGAAATCGCGGAGGTGGTGAAGCTGGCCGCCAATAGCGATGTGATCGTGTGCGTGGTTGGCGATACGATCCAGTATTTTGGTGAATGGAACTCGACGGCGACCTTGGAATTGCAGGGCGGGCAAATCAGGCTGCTCGACGAATTGGCGAAGTTGGACAAACCGCTAATCGTGGTGTTGATCAACAGCAAGCCCTTGGTGTTGCCGCAAAGCGCGCAGAATGCCGCGGCGATCATTGAGTTGTTCAATCCCGGCATGTCCGGCGGCACGGCGCTGGCCGAGGCGTTGTTCGGGGATATCAATCCGTCGGGCAAACTCACCATTAGCTTCCCGTACCACGTTGGTCAGCAACCGATTTATTACAGCCAGGTGCGCGGCCAGCATGGCGACCGCTATGCCGACCTGACCCAAAGCCCGCTGTTCGCGTTTGGCTACGGCTTGAGCTACACCACCTACCGCTACGAGGATCTGCAAGTGAGTGTCGATGCGAACCGTCAAGCCAAGGTCACCGTTAGCGTCACCAACACCGGCAAGCGCGCCGGTGATGAAATCGTGCAAGTCTATGTCAGCGACGAGGTGACTTCCGCGACCTGGGTGAACATGGAACTGAAAGGCTTCGCGCGAGTGAATTTGGAGCCGGGTGAAAGCAAGCGGGTACAGGTTGAATTACCGTCGTCCTCGTTCAGTTTCGTCAATGCCAATGGCGAACGGGTGATCGAGCCGGGTGTATTCAAGGTTTACGCCGGTTCTTCCTCGCGCAAGGAGGATTTGCTCGCCGCCGAGATTGAAATTGCCGGTTAGTTGGAATTGATCAGCCGGCGCGTGATTTTCGCAGCCACAACACGCTGATGACGAGCAATCCGCCGGTCATTAGCGTCCAAGTGGCGGGTTCGGGAATCATCGACACACCGGTAATGGTGAGATTATCCAGCGAGAAGGAGCCGCCGCCTGCGCCGGACAAATAGGTCAGCGAGAGGGTGAGCGAATTCTGGTTGGCGAGATCCGCCAGGGTGAAAGTTTTGCTGTACGTGTACCAGTTGCCGGCTTGTGCGGCGGTGGTTGAGAATGTGTCGAGCTGCCCGGACTGTGTCCCGTTGTCATAGAACCAGGTTTCCGCGGTGCTGGTTGAACCGCCGGCACGGTAATCGAAGGACAAGGTGATGCTGTCATATCCGCTGGTGTTCAATACGATGCTCATACCTTGAGTCAGGGTGGAACTGTTGGTGCTGAGGATAAGGGCATTATGTCCGGAGTTGGTGAAGGAGCCCCAACCGGCGCCGGTACCGGGGGTATAGCCGCCGTTGACATAGCCGGTGACATTGTTGAAATCGAGATATGCGCCCGAACCGAGAATACCGTTGGTATTCCCGCTCATGGTCTTTGTGGTGGTATTGGTTGTTTCACCGTAAGCCGCCGCAGTGGTGGAAAATTTCCCGATGGTTGAACTTGAATAAAAGGTGCCGATGTTTTCGAAGCTCCAGTAAGCCAAGGTGCCGGTGACCATGGTTTGAGCCTGAGTTTGAATGGTTGGACCGAATAACAAGACCAAACTTGCCAGGATTACATGACTGATAGGGGTGATAGTTTTCATAATCCAAACCCTCTGCATGAGGATACAAAACATAATGGGATATGGCAATTGATATATTCAACCCAAATCCTTATACAGAACAATGGGATATATTGCGCGCCTATTGCGTGATTCTGTTGTCGAGTGCTTTGCCTGAAACACATCGTCCGGGTCGGGTTGTCCGAGGGCGATGCCGACAGATAACAGGTTGGGGTCTGACCCTGTCGAAACAGGTATGGACGAAGCGGTATGCCCGGCGAGTACAAACCGTTGCGGGATGAGTTTCCGGGTCAATAATTCGAGATTGGCTTGGTCAAGGCGTCCATGGTCCGGTTTTTCATGCAATCAACCGTCGGCGGTCAATATGCGGACGGAGCGGTGCTGGTATTTTTGCCATTCAAGTACCTGGCCTTTTTGCAGCAGGCGTGATTGCAGATCGTGATAGGGGATTTGTTGCAAGGGCAGGTTTTCCTCGAGGGCCATCTTGGCGGCAATGGCACTGGATTGCCCCAGCACCATGAACACCGGTTCCATGCGAATCGAACCGAAGGCGATGTGCGACGCGGAGAGCGCCCATGGCACCAGCAGGTTGGCGCATTCGCGCTCGCGCGGGATGATGGCACGGTAGGAAATGCCGTAGGGCTGGAAGCCGTTGATTTCGACGTTGCCTTCGTTAAGCGCACGGCCGTTCCAGGCGATGCGCTGGCAATTGTGCGAATCCATGGCATAGGCGCCGAGCGCCACAGGGTCGCCGATGGGATCGCGGCCGAGACAATGATGTTCGGTGATGACGACGTCGCTAACCATGCGGCGCGCCTCGCGGATATAGAGTTGGTGCGGCCAGCCGCCGGTGGCGGTGAATTCGTCCTTGCACAGGCCGAACTCGGCCGCGTCCTTGCGGAAGGTTTCCGGCACGCGCGGATCGTTGGCGAGGAAGTAAAACAGCCCGGCGGAATATTCCAGGTGCGCCTGGAAAATCTTTTCACGCTCGGCATAGTCCGCCTCGGGCCAGCGGTAATTGCCGCCAATGTAATCGGTGGCGAAGGCGCCGTAATTGTTGGTATCGGTCTTGCCGTTGGGCATGCCGACGGTGAGGCCGAAGACGTCAAAGATTCCCTCGTCGAGATAGCGGGCGAGCAATTCGTAACGCGCCGGATTGTAATGGTCCGGGCGGGGGAATGGCTTGCGGTTGGAGGCCTCGCGGGTCAGGCAGAAGCGGTAGTTGTAGGCCTGGATACGGTGGTCGCCGTCGCCTTGTTTGCCGGGAGCTTCGGCGGAAATTTCCGGCAGCAGGCCGCTGTGCCGGTCACCGCGTTTGACATAGGGATCGACAGCAACCTTGAAATTGTGATTGGGATGACCGAAGTGCACGCCGTTGTAAATTTCACCATAGGTGCCGGTTGATTCACGGCCGACGATATAGGAGACACCGGCCTTGGCCATGAGGTCGCCTTCATAAGTGGCGTCGATAAACATTTTGGCGCGGAAGAGATGTCCGTCCTGCATGAGGGCGCTAACGATGAGGTTGTCGTTTTTTTCAACTTGCGAAAGCGCCTTGTAGGGAAAGAACGGAATCTGGTGTTCGCGCAGCCAGCGATTGTAAATTTCCTCGGCGACCCTGGGTTCCCAAGTCCACTGTTCTTCCTTGCCATAGTGCTTGCCAACCGCGCGGTAGAATTCGCGCGACAACCCGCCAATGGCCGCCTTGTTGCCGAAATCGGTAGCGCCCAATCCGCCGGACGTAAGCCCGCCAAGCCGGCAGCCAACGTCGGCAATGGCGACTCGCAACTCTTGGCGTACCGCTTCAACAGCGGCAGTGATGCCACCCGAGGTGGCGCCATAGACAAAAAGGTCCACCTCGGTGCATCGGCTGGTGGTGCCAGTCATTTCGGGTTCGTAGTATCTGGGAATGTTGTTTTGCATGAAGTAAAATCCTTTTCGGGGCAATGAAAAAGCCGTTGAGCATGGCGCCAACGGCTTTTTGCTAAATCTCACGGTTGGCGTTAGGCACGTGATTTTCTCAGTCGCAGGATGCCGATAAAGCCCAAGCCAATGCCAATCAGTGCCCAGGTAGAAGGTTCGGGAATTTGCACGATTTGCATCGAATTGAAAATACCACGTTTGTCGTCACCGGTGGACTTGGATATGAGAGTCAGTACATCATCAGCGGAACTGATGGTGAAGGAAAGTTCGACATAGTTTTGTCCTACGACCCAGGAAGTTGTGTTGGCGGTCGTATTGTTTTGGACACCTCTGATGAAATCAGAGGTTGGATTGAGTTGTGAATCCGCGGCGAAGACCACCCCATTGGCGTCCTTTGTTACGGAAGTGGAGAGGAAAAAATTGTTGGTAAGGGAGGAGAGTGTGGAGGTTGAAGAGGTGTTGATGCCGCTGAGGTAGATTTTGTATTCTCCCACGGCGAGTCCGGTGATCTGCATGCCAAGCGCGACATCGTTAGAGGCGCTGTAGGAAGAATCTTCCAAAAGCCCTCCGCGTCCCACGCCGCCGGTGGCGTAGATGCCGCTGTTGTAAACGTTACCCAGTGCCAAGGGGCGGAGAACGCTGCTACCAGTGATAGTGCCAAAATCGATACTGTTCCAAGAGGATTTTACTCCATAGCTGATGGTTATGCTGCCAACATGTGAATCAGCCGTGGCGCTGGTCGGGGACAAGGTGGTCCAGAGTCCTGTATTGCCGCCAGGGGCAACATAGGGGGCATTATCCGGTGCGGTGGCGGTGGTGGCGTCGAAATTGATGAAAAGATTTTGCGCCTGGCCGGACAGCCCAAGGGCAAAAGTTACGCCAAGAATACCCGCCAGTTTACGGAACAAGGTGTGCGTGTTCATGAATCAATGCTAAGGATGGAAGTTTCCGTTACAATACTTGACAGTTAGCTATATTAGCCTAATTATTAGCTAATTAAGACATGAAACAATCACTTGAAAAAACCGAATTGCATTCCACGATCCAGTGGGGATTGTTGCATGTCGGCTTGATATGGATTTACAGCGGGACGGTTGACCATTATGGTCACGGCTGGCAGCAGTTGGCACAAAGCCCGGCGGCTTGGTATTTTTTGTCGGGTTCCGGATACGTGGAAGCGGACGGTGGCCCCCGTGTTTCCGCCCGGACCGGCCAATGGCTGATCGTCAAGCCGGTGACGCGGTTCCAGTACTTTTCCCCTGACGCGAAGATTCTTTCGATCCGTTTCCGTGCCCGGTGGCCGGACGGCGAACATTTGTTTTTTGAGGGATTGAGCCGTTGCCTGGATGGCAAGCAATATCCCAAGTTGTTGCGTGAGGCACTCGCCTTGAAAAGGGCAGCCCGGCGTTACACACGAAATAAATTCAACAATATCAGCCTGCGTGATTATCCGATGAGTTTTGACGTGTTCCTCGGTATTGAGCGGCAATTTCTGCTTTGGCTGGAAGTTTTGTACCGGTCGCTGATAGCCGGCGGCGTGAAAGCAAATTTGTTCGAGGTTGAGGATCCGCGCCTGAGGCAGGCGATCGGCATGCTGCGCGGCTGGCCGTTGAACCAGGAATACCGGGTGGAGGATGTGGCAAAGGTGGCAGGGATTGGTGCGAGGCAACTGGAACGACTGTTTATTCAATCGCTTGGTGTCACTTCCAAAAAATACATGGAACGGCGCAAATACCAGTTTGTACAGGAGAATCTGGAAGGTGATTTGATGTCGGTAAAAGAAATCGCTTTTCAGGTCGGTTTCAAGCATGTGCCAAGTTTTTGTCGCTGGTACCGCAAATACGCCGGGCGTAGCGCTTCGAAAAGTACCGTGCAGTAATTTAGCAATTGCTAATAAACAACTAAAATACCGCCAAAGATGAAATGCAATTGTAAAAACCAGAAAAATCCATTTTTTCTTGCCAATAATTTATCATATGATAAGTAAGATTTTATGATTTCATTCCCGTGGCAGGAAATGCCCACTAACAGCGAACTGCCGATTTGGCGTTATAACAGCAATCCGATCATTGGCCGCAATCCCTTTCCGCAGGTTGCAAAAATCTACAACAGCGCCGTGG
>JAIRPN010000017.1 GCA_031256975.1 Verrucomicrobiales bacterium
AATTTAAATAAAACCTCAGCGAACTCTGCGCCTCTGCGGTGAACCTTTTTTATGAAAAAGAACATCATTCAATATCCAGGCAACCCCATTCCGGTGCGGCTGGAGGCGGAACAGAACGAATTGCTCGAGGAGTTCCAGACCAAGACCGGGCTCGGCAAGTCTTTCATCATCCGTCGCTGCATCAGCTACGCGCTGCGGAAGTTCGCCAGCGAGGAGGTCAACATCCTGACGTTGAAAGAAGCCAAGGGCCCGGCAGGCAAATGATTTGCCGCCGGATCACTTTACCTTGGGAACGGAGAGGATGATTTTGCCGCCGGTCGCTTCGGTGAGTTCCTTGACGAAATCCCGCCCGTAATTTGTTTCGCCCATTTTGCCGGAAAAATTATGGGCGATGATGCGGACGTGCCGGGCGGTGACGTCCTTGAGGATTTTCTTGTACCAGCCCTTGTTGACCTGGTCCTCAAAGTCGGAAAACCAGTAGATCGTATCGACATTTTTTTTCAGCAGGAGCTGGAAGGCGAACTGGGTGGGGCCGATGTCGCCGCCGTAGAGGTAATAAACGTTGGGAATCGATTTGAGGTGCTTGATCATCTTTGCCGTTTCCGGCGACTTCTGGGCGAGAATCAGCTGGTTGAGGATGGACTTGGCGCCCGCGGCGTCGCGTTGCGGGTCGACCCTGGCCTTGGAGAAGTCGAGGACCTGCACCTGTTCTTCCGTGACGTTGTCGGACATGCCGCAGCCGAACACCAGCACGATGAAGGCGTTCTTGAAACTCTTTTCGATTTCATCGACCACGGCGGGCAGGAACTGGTGGCCCGAGCCGGAGACGTCCAGAATCACCCCCAGCTGGTCGCTTTCAACGGTGGTGCCGAAGATGTTGCCGATGGCGACCTTCCTGGCGAGGCTGGCGTCGCTCCGCGCGTTGCTGGTGGTGACGGGCTTGGCGATCGCGCTGCTGTCCATGGCATACACGGAGGGGATCTGCACGGACGGCGCGTTGCTGGTGGTGACGGAGGAGGCGATCATTTCCGCGGCGGGAGTCGTTTGCAGGGTCGAATCGGCCGGCTGGGGGTTGTCGACAACCGGGTCGGGGGTGTCCTCGGGGATCTCGGGGGGCGGTTCGGTCAACGCCTGGGTATTGGCATCGGGACTGCCGATGGGCGTCACCTTGGGCGTCACGGCCTGGATGATGACCCAGCTCCCGACCAGCAGGAAGATGAGCAGGTGCAGCAGCACCGACACGCCGAAGGCCCCGAAGGATAATTTGATGCGTTTCACAAGTTCAGGCCGCCTGTTCGTGGATGATGCGGTTGACCACCAATTGCCGGAATTCCTGCGACAGGCTGGCGAAATAGGCGGTGAAGCCGGTCACGCGCACCACCAGGTCCGGGTATTTTTCCGGATGCAAATGGGCATCGCGGATTTTCCCGGCGTCGACAATGTTGATGTTGATCAGGGTGCCGCCAAGGGCGAAGTGGGACTTGATCAGGTTGCCGACCACGGCCTTGGCGTTGGGCGAACGCCCGGAGCAGGGGTCCACTTCCAGTTGCAGGGGAGCGGTGTTGCCGTAACCGGGCTGCACCTCCGCGACGGCCTTGACGATGGCGGTCAGCGCGCCGTCCTTGCGAAAGCCGGGATGCGGATTGGCCCCGTGTGAAATGGGCTCGAGGGCCTTGCGCCCGTTGGGAGTGGCGCCGACGTTTTTGCCGAAGCGCACTGTGTCGGCCCATGAAAACCAGCCGGGGATCAAATTGCGGCCGCCCGGCGTCGCCGAGGCCTTTACGCCGGAGGTGAACAGTCCGGTGAGTTGCTCCGCCCATTGGTCGCCAAGGGAATGCCCGTGCCCGAAGCGGGGCGAGCCCGCCAGGATAAGCCGGATTTTTTCACCTTCCGTCCCGGCGAAATTGGTCGCCAGGGCCTGCGCGACCTCCTGCCAGCTGAGCCGTTTTTCACGCTCGATGCGTTGTTCCAGCGCGGCGAAGGAATCGGCGACCGTGGCAAGCCCGGCGCCGTCGATGCACATGTTGTAAAAATCAACCCCGCCGTGCGAGGCATCGCGGCCGCGCTCGATCGGGCCGTGGCAGAGCAGGTTCAGCAGCAGTTCCGGCTCGTTCAGGTATTGGTGATCGAGGTGAAAATCAATGCCGCGCGCGGTGCAGAGGATGGCGCGCTTGAGATGGCTTGAAAAAAGCCCGAACAGTTTTTCCGTGGAGGGTTCGGGTTGGGTCATGATTTCCTTGAACGCGACTTCAAACACCCTGGCGATATTGATTTTCACCACATCGTTCAGCGTGTATTCGCGGCCGGGAAGGCTCATCCAGTTGCAGCCGACGGCAATGCGCTCGCGGGCGAGCTCGGCATCAAAGCCGTTTTTCATAAAACCGGCGACCAGGGCCTTGTCGCCGGAAAAGCGCGGGAAGCCGAGCTGGTGGGTGAACAGGATATCGATGCCCCGCCAGAACAGTTTTTCGTCCAGCCCGTCGTGCACGCGGATGGTGACGTTGCAACTGATTCTGAGCAGGTCCGCGGCGTCCAGGATCAGGAAGGACAGGCGCGAAGTCTGGTCGCGCCCGGTTTTGTCCGGGCCGCCGATTTGATAGTAATGCGGGTCGTTGAGCAGCAGGCAGGCGATGTAGTAGGTGGCGTCCTCATCGTCGATGATGCCCTCGGCGATATCGTGCTCGTAATAGGGACGCAGCAATTCGTCTAGCTGCCCGCCCGCGCCGTCGCGGTTGTAAGTGCGCGAGGCCATGTTGAACCAGGCCAGCCATTGGCAGCATTCGCGCAGGGTTGCGGGCGGCAACTCGACCAGGTGTTCGTTTACCGCGGCGAGCGCTTCCAGGTTTTCACGCTGCAGGGGATTTTCCGCCTTGGCCGCCAGTGCCAGGGCCTGCGCGGCGGTGCGGGCCATCCAATTTTGCACGCCGCTGATGGCGTCGAGTTCCGCCTGCAATAATTCCGTCGCCTCTTTGTCACCGGCGTGCCGGAGCAGCGATTCCTGCACCCTGCGTTTCAGGCCGCCCCAGCCCAGTTTCAGGCCGATCCGGTAATCGGGGGCGAAATGCGCGTCGCCGCCAATCCCGGCGGTGATGTCATACAGCCGCTGCTCGTCTTCCAGGTGCGAATAGTCGAACGGGAACGGCGGGCGGTCGAGCCGGTACTGCGGGCGCATGCGCGACAGCATGAACATCCAGCGTCCGGCCAGCGCGTCGTCCGGGTCCAGGTAAACGGGGTGATGCTCCATCAATGAACGGAATACTTTTCCCCATGCCGCCGCGCCCTGAAAATTGTCCCCCGGCTGCCAGTCAAAGTTTTCCGGCGGCAGCACAAAGCCGTAATCGTCCTCGTCCTGCGGCCCCATCCGGTCGAGTTTTTCGCGGGTTTGTTTCAGTTTGCGCTCACGCAAGCGTTCCAATTGGCTGCTGTATTTCATGATGTTCCTCGGTTCCGTTGATCAAAAGTTTCATGCCTGCGGACAATGCCGTATCGGCAAGCAGGCGCAGGGTTTCCGCGTCGGGCGCACGAAGCCGGGGCGCGGGCAGGCCGAGCGCCGCGTATTTCCCGGTGCCGAGCGGGTGGTAGGGCAGGAATTCGTAATAAAGCAAATGCCGCAAGGGCTTCAGCACGGCGACGATTTTTTCGATTTCCGCGACGGAGTCATTGATCCCGGCAATCAGCGGTGTGCGGGCGATCAGCGCTTTGCCGGAACGGTTGAGCAGGGCGAGATTTTTGAACAGCCAATGATTGTCCGCGCCCGTGTACCGGCGGTGAAGCCCGGAGTCAAAGGCCTTGATATCGAAGATGACCAGGTCCAATGCGGGCAGCAGGGGTTCCAGTCGCGACCACGGGTAACACAGGGTGGTTTCAATTGCCGTATGAATACCTGCGTTGCGGCAGGCTTGCAGAATTTCCCGCGCGAATTTCGCCTGGATGACCGGTTCGCCGCCGGACAGGGTGACCCCGCCGCCTTCATGGTAAAAGGCCTCATCCTCGAGGATTTCCGCCATGACTCCTTCGACCTTCATTCGTTTGCCGGCAATACGGAGCCCGGAGGCCGGGCAGCGGCCGGAACAGATGCCGCAGGCGCGGCAATGCTCGCGCGCGATCCTGTGACTGCCGTTTGAATCAAAATGATGGTTTTGTTCCGGGCAAACTTCCACGCATTCACCGCAGCCGATGCAGTTTTGCGCGTAAAACAACAGCTCGGGCGACAAGCCGATGGTTTCCGGATTGTGGCACCAGGCGCAATGCAAGTGACAGCCCTTCAGAAACACGGTGCTGCGGATGCCCGGCCCGTCATGCAGGGAAAAGCGCTGGATGTCCGTGACGATGCCGGTCATGGCTTTCCCCCGAGCTGGTTGCCGACATGCAGGACCCGCGGCTTGGCATGATCCCGCGGCCACGGCAGCACGCGGGTTTGATTGGGCAGCAGGTCGAAAAAGTTGTCGGATAATTGGTCGTCGCCGTCCAGATCCAGGCAGACATTCCAGGCAAACCGGTCGGCGGTCAGGCGGAGCTCATCGCCGGTATGTTGAATCTGGATTTTTGCTTCCGGCCAGTGGATGTCCTTGAAATAAGGCAGGAACAGCCGGTCCTGGGCGATTAATCGGCCGTCCTGTTCCAGCGCGGCGAAGGCGAAGGACTTGGCGACGCCAAGGCGCTGCCAGTCGTCAAAGGCAAATTGTGCCAGCAGGGTGGAGGCATTGGGGGCGAGCGTGACTTCGGTTTCATGTGCCAGGGGATAGTCCCCGGTTGCCAGCGAGCACAGGCCAAAGCGCAAGCGGCCCCGCCATTCCGCGCCTTCGTTTACGCCGTACACATTAACAAAGCCGTCTTCCTGCGCCACGACCGGCAGGATTGGTGCAAAGGCCCGGCGTACCGGATGGAATGACGGGGTGCGGCGCAAATAGTAGTCGACAATGGTCCAACTGCGCACCGACGGCCATGCGTCGTTGTACATCCAGAACACCGCGCCGGCGCTGTCGAATTTGCGGCGCCGGAAATTCCGGATGAACGCCGATAATGCCTCGCCCTGCAACAACCCGGCCCAGAAAACAAAGTTCTCAAGCGGCAGGTCCCCTGGTTTTAAACCAAGCCATTGTTCGATGGCGGCATCGGTCGCACGCCTGGGGAACCAGAAGGTGACGGCATTCTCATGGTGCGTCCATTCGGGCGAGTCGATGCGTTGGCTGCCGGTGCCGAGGCAGGCGCGCATGGTTGGCAATGCTGTCGGGCCGAGGAAGCCGCCCTCATTCGGAAAGCGGCAGGACATGTCGCGGTACTTGCGGAAATCGGTGTCGCCAAAGCCGATCGACCATGCGTGCTGGTCGCCGCTATGCCAGTCGTTGGGCGGGATGCCGGGCGATGAGAACGGTGAACTCGGATGGTAAAAGCGCGAGGGGTCTTCGCGGCGCATCACGAGCGGGAGCTCGGCATGGAACAGGCCGTGATCGGTGTGCAGGGGCGGGCGCAGGAAGGGCGGCCATTCGTGGTTAGCGAGTTCGAGTTCGTTGTTGCCGCACCAGATGAAGAGCGAGGCATGTTCGGCAAGCCGGCGCACCTGGTGCCGGGCCTCGTGCAGCACGTCATGCAAAAAACCGGCGTCATGCGCCGGGTATTTGGCGCAGGCGAAGACAAACTCCTGCCAGACCAGCAGGCCGCGTTCATCGCAGTACCGGTAAAATTCCTCGCTCTCATAAACGCCGCCGCCCCAGACCCGCAGGCAGTTGAAGTTGGCGGCAAGGGCGTGATCGACCAGCGCGCGGGTTTTCTCCGCCGTAACACGCGAGGGAATGAGGTCGGCGGGCACGAAATTGGCGCCTTTGACAAAAATCGGCTTTCGGTTGATTTCGACCACAAACCAGGAGCCTTCCTTGGGATGGGGATCCTGATTGATGCGGACATGGCGGAATCCGAGCTGTTTGCCGGTTTGGTAAATTATATTGCCGCCCGAACTGATGGTGATGTCGACGCGGTATAATTTTTGCGGGCCATGTCCGACCGGATGCCAGAGTTCCGGGTGGTCAACGGCAAGGACGGTTTCCAGCCGGTCCTGCCCGGCGGTGATTTTTTGCGTGGCAGTTGCGGTCAGCGAGAGTTCCGGCACCGTTGCGGTCAGCGTCAGTTCCGCTTCGTTGCCGGTAGGGTCGGCCCAGGCGCGGACGGTGATTGTTCCCCGGCGCAAATCGGCCGATAACTCGGAGAAGGCGGCGCTTTGGCGGATGCGGGCGGTTTCGGCGATTTCAAGAAAGACAGCGCCGGGAATGCCGACCGTGATCAGGCGCGGCGACCAATCCCAGCCAAACACATACTGCGGTTTGCGGATGCGGCAGCGTTTGGTGACTTCATGGTCAAAGCTGTTGGCGGTGTTTGCCGCGTCGTATTGCGCGGCGTAAATCAGGCCGCAGTCAAGCTGGACGAGCAGATCGTTTTCACCGGCGACCAGCAAATCCGTGACGTCGACCCGGCAGGGATAAAAATAATTGTGGTGCCGGGCGATTTCTTTGCCATTGAGAAAAATCACGGCGGCAAGGTCGAGGCATTCGAAGCTCAGCCAGGCGCGGGCACCCCCGGCAAGGGCGGGCGCGGTGAAGCTTCGCCGGTAAAACCAATAATTATCCTCGATCCAGCGGCAGTGCTGGCTGTTGAGCCCGAGGGTGGGCTCGCTGATTTGCCCGGCTGCCAGCAGCGCCTCGTGAACAGTGCCGGGAACCGGTGCGGGCAAGGGCGGGAGTGACTCGCGATCCTTGGCAAGCAGGCGCTCCAGGCTGTCGCCGCGCTGCCCGTCAAAGCGGTGCAGTTGCCAGGTGCCGGCAAGGTCAATGCGTTGATTGCTCATGGTTGGTAAGTTGGTTGACTGCCACCAGGGCGACGTCGAGCTTGCCCAGAACAGTGGTGGTGTAGCAGATAAATTCGTCGTTCAGGCAGAAGCGCGGCATGGCGTGGTGATGGTAGCGGTAACGGTCGTCCGGCAACGGAGGCAGGAAGGTGGCAATGGTGGTGACCTTGCCGGTGCCGCGGTCCATGAACAGCACGTTGTTTTCTTCGGCCGACGGCGCACAGTTGGCGACCAGCAGTTGCTCGTCGTGATTCGCATGCGCAAAGGAAACCGTTGGCAATGCCCAAGCCAAGGTCTCGGGTGGGTCTTCGTTTGCAGAAGGGGTGGTGTTTTTGAGTTCGACGTATTTCACGCCGTGATGATAGTGAATGAACCAGATCCGCTGTCCGTCGGCGCTCCACCATTCATGACCGTGCCTATTGCAGCCGATTTTTGGCAGAACCGGGAACGCGGAGCCGCCGCGGCGAATGAGATGCATCCGGTTATCGATGGAGGAAACTTCCCCGGTGAGCGGGTGAATCGCGGAGTCCTGGGCGATTAATTGCAAATCAGGATCGACCGGATTGAATTGGCCGTGATTGTAGCAGCGGTCAAATTTTTGCCACAACCGCACGGGTGTGCCGTCGAGCGGGATATCGCCGACGAAGCAGTCGGTGCCGATCTCGGCGTCGAAATTCAGGCTTTTGCCGTCGGCGGAAAAAGTCAGGTGCGTGGCGGTACGGTGTGGTCTGCGCCCGCGGACCATGCTGTCCGGCAGGCGATTGATGAAAACGGGTTTGTCGCCCGGCTGCGGGCCGCGTTTCCAAACATCCTGCCCGCGGCACCAATAAGCTTCGCCGGTAAGCGGATCAACGACCGGCGAGGCATCGAGAAACTGGGTCTCGGGAAAGTCGTGGATTTTGTTGTCATGGAAATCGGCCACGCCGAGGGAGAGCATCGAGGACGGCGGAAACGCCTGATAAAACCAGAGGTAACGCCCGTCGCTGGAACAGCCGTCATTGACGAAATAAAACGAGCGTTGCTGGATTGCCGACGCTGATTTGAGGATAAAACTTTCGATGCCGGAGTGTGGATCTTTCCAAATCGTAAACAACGGGGAGTTGCGAATTTCAGTGGCAGAAAACGGGTGTGTCATAAGACTTGTCGGTACTGTCGAATATGCAAAAGAATAGTATGGCAAAATAAGGAAAATTCAATTACAATTATTGCATAAAATTACTAAAAATTGGTTAATTTTTGCATAATTACTCTTATGTCCGCAACTTTCCCCTTCTTTGCCCCGGATAGTTTTTGGAACAGGCCGCTAAGCGGCCACGAGGCGATTGATCCGCAAAGTAAGCGGTGGATTCAGTCTTTACACGAGGCGCAAACGGGCGGCATGGGCTTTCATATCAATTTACACTCCTGGACGATCCCGGTGTTTGCGGCGGATGCGGCGACTCCCCGCCACCGGCTGAAGCCGAAATTATTGCGCTGTAATTTGTCGCAGGGCCATGTGAAGACGACGGAGCCGAAATTGGATAAAAATCATCCCTTGGGCATCCATGCCAGTGTCCGCTTGTCCAGTGTGCCGATTCCCGACTGTGCGGTGCCGGATGGCGAGCAAGACGCGCACATGAGCATTATCGATACGACGGAGCGCCGGGTTTACGATCTATGGCAATGCCGGCGTGACGGGAGCGGAAATTGGTACACGAACGCGGCGATTGTGTATGACTTGGACGGACCGGGGGTTTTTACACCGTCAGATATTGCCGGAATCCAGAAGGATGAGAGCGTGCATTTTTACGGGCCGTGCCGGGCGAGCGGTGTGCCGGCAATCGCGGGATTGGTCATGCGGGAGGAAATTTTGTCCGGGCGAATCAAACACAAACTTGCGTTCGCCTGCCCGGTGCCTGGCTTGCAGCGTTATGTTTCACCGGCGACGTGGACCGATGGCTGGCTGCCGGGCGGCATTCCGGAGGGAAGCACAATCCGGCTTGATCCCTCCCTGGATCTTGACCGCTTCAAGCTGGGTCCGGCGGCGAAGATAATCGCCCGTGCCTTGCAGGAATACGGGGCAGTGCTGGTGGATTACGCCGGTGCGGTCACGCTGTACGGGGAATTGCTTGAACCGCACCGTGACCGGACATGGGATGGAATCCTGGCGGAGGAAGATTTGTTTCCGATCGGGTTCGAACATTTTGCCGTTCTGCATGCCGGGACGCCATCGATTGGCGGTTCGCATCCGGTTTATCACCAAGGTCTGTCCCGCCTGTTTTATGAATATGTCGAGCGGCACGGCACGGCGGAGCTCGAAAAATTGGAACCCTGGCGCCTTGACCGCCTAGCCGATTTTTAAGCGGATCACGACCGTATCGCGCGGCTGCATCAACAATTCGAGCTGGCCGTTTTTCACCGGAACGTCGGCCAGCGGTTTGCCGAAGAAATCGCAAGTTTGCGCCGAGCTGATTTTCAGCAGGCCGGAGCCGATGACCGCTTGCCGCGGTTTGGCAGAGGCGTTGGTCAGGCGAAGTTGCACCAGGGAGGAATTGTCATTCCAGCGCGGATTTACCGGAACACTGATGATGGGCGGCTCGGGAAGCTGCAGCAGGGAGCCGGAAGGCGGCAGGGAAGCCGTGGTTAGCGGGGGTTCCATGAGGTTGTGCAGGACGGCGGGTGTGGCGGCCTCGAGTCCGAAGCGATGGGCCGCGCTTTCGTCGAAGCCTCCCTGTTGCGGGCAGACGCGGTAACGGGCGATGACGCGGCCGGGCTGGCGGGCAGCGTAGTTCACGAGCCAATAATTATTGGTGAGCCAGCCAAGGAAGAGGCCGTTGTCCGTTGCGCCACTGTGCCGGTTGTCACCAAAATGGAAGCCGCCGAACATGACCAGCGGATTGACCGGTGTGGCGACCAGGATATTGCGATAGGCATCGGTCAGGGCACACCATTTTTGGTTGGTGAAATAATCGCGGTTGGTGCCGGGTAACTGGTCGCGGTCCAAAAGTATGGCCTGGTTGCCGGCGTCGAAGCGGAGGGAAGGTTGCTCCATGGCAAAGGGGAGGGCGAAGTAATACGCCTCGGGGCTGGTCGTCAGCCCCATCTCGAACTGTACTTCAAATTCCACCCAGGGAGCGTAATCAGGCAGGAAAGTGCGGATTTCCGCCACCGGCAGTGCGGTGTCGGAAAAACCGAGTCGCTGCGTGATGCGCTGCCCGTCGGGCAAGTCTTCGTGCAAGTGGGAGATGACGCGGCTGGTTGCCTCGCGGTTGGCCTTCCAGCCGGGCAGCCAGTTGCGGCCGTGGCCTTCGAGGGTCCAGACTTCATCGGCATTGCTGCTGAAGACGGAGCGCGGATCGACACCGGCGGGGACGACGGGTTCTTCACGGATCAGCGTGGCTCCGCGCCACGGCGAGGCGTCGTCAAGCCATTGCCAGTTTTCATTGGTTCCCGACCAGGAAAGGATGCCGCCGCGATTGGTGTCGAAAATCAGTTTGTGATGGTCGTTGGCGAGGCTGATTTGCGAAGGCGAGGAGTTCGCGGTTAGCGGAGCCAGTTGTTTGTTAGTGACAACGGCGTAGCCGAGGGGCGGCAGGGTGAGCGGTTTCAGGCGGGCGTTGACGATGGAGTCATGGTCCTGGTAATGGCGGGTGGCTATCGGATCCCCGCCGTCGCCGCGCGGGGCGCGGAGAGTATCGCGGACCGGGCCGCTGATGGTGCGCTGCCAAGGGAGCGGATTGTACACGAATAGCAAATCGTCAGCCGCGCGGCGGACCTGCAGAGCGAGATCGGCAACGGTGTCGCGCAGGAGGAGTTTGGCGAGGCTGTGAAGCTGCCAGGCCTGGTGTGCCTTGTGATTCCACAGCGCGGCGCTGTCGATGCCGTCCGGCGCGTCAGTGGCCGCATCCGACTCGAAGGTGTGTTCGTTCCAAACTTGCAAAGCGTCCCAGGCCCCGGCAAAGAAAGGAGGACAAGGTTCACTTTCGGTTGGCGAAGCGCCGGGGTGGTTTTTGGTCAGGGCATAAAGAGTGCCGGCGACTTCGAGGTTGGTTTGCGCCGCTTTGGCCACCGCCACCTCGCGCGCGGAGGCGCCGACGCCGAAGGACCAGTAGTCCGTCCAGTCTCCGGGGGCGACGGGAAATTCGACGTTGCAGGAGCGAACCGCATTCCACCAGATGTCGGGCGTGGCGAGTTGCAGGCGGGGGCCCTCGCCCCGGCGGTTCCACTCGCGGATGACGTCGGAAAGGGTGGAGTCGGGAGGGGCGTTGTCACCGAAGAAATGAATGCAGGGGACCAGTGCGATGGGCAGCTGCCAATTGGAGCGGGCCAGCATTCTTTCCAGCGCGGGTATGGAACGGGAGAATTTTTCCAGGCGTTCCGCCAGGGTTGGCATGGGGGCCGCCTTGTATCCGTTTTGGGTGAGCAGGGGACTGATGCCGGCGAAGTTGCCGGTGTTATAGATCCAGTTGTTCAGGGCAAGCAGGTTGCGGCCGGTCGGAGCCTGCCAGCGGAAAATGTTCGGACGGGTAAAAGGCGCCCCGCCGTTGAATTCGTTGATCGCCATGGTCAGGCTTTCGATGCCGGCGTCGAGCAGCGCGTCAACCAGGGGCCAATTGTGGCCGTTGATGTCGCAATTCATCGCGTGTTTGACGGGAATGCCGAGGTCGCGGGCGAGGGCGACGTGCTGCAGCATGTCGATGTTGGCCGCACTGTCTGCCAGGGGTTGATTGTGCAGATACATGGCGGTGACTTCGATGCGGCCGGCTTGCACCACGCGGAGGAAGCGCTTGCGCTGGCGGTCGTTGGCGTGTTGCCACCAGGACAATACCGGGGCCAGGGCTTCCGCGGTCCAGCGGAAAGCGTGGGGTTCCGCGCAATCGAGATCCCGCTCGGCAAAATCAATGGCGCGGTCGAGGAAGCGGCGGTGTAATTCCCAAATAATGGGCTGGTCATGGGTGAAGCCGATGTCGGTATGGGTGTGGTGCAGCAGGTAAAAAGTTTGGATATTGGCGCTCATGGTTTAATTCAATAATTCACGCACCGGCACGAAGGCGACATCGACTTGTCCTCGTACTGTCGTGGTGTAGCAAATGTATTCGTCGTTCAAACAGAATTGCGGGTGGGGATGGATGTGGTAAGCGCTCATGCCGGGGGCAAGGTAAGGCATGAACGAGACGATGGTGATGGTCTTGCCGCTGGCGCGATCATAAAACAATACGCCGCTTTGGTTTTCCAGGGGCGGCAGGTAATCGGCGACGATCCAGCGTTCCCGGCTGTCGGTGTGCGCGTGGGAGACATTGGCCGAGGGCAATGCCAGGGTGACGGGCGGATCTTCGGTCATGCCGGGCTTGACGTCCTTGATATTGATGAATTCGACGCCGCGATGATAGTGAATATACCAGACGCGTTCCCCGTTGCCGCTCCACCATTCGTGGCCCTGCATGCCGTTGCCGCCCTTGGGCAGCAGGGGATAAGCGGACTGGTCGCGGCGGATGAGCCACATGCGGCTGTCAATGCCGCGGACTTCGCCGGTGGCGGGATTGGTGGCGGAGTCCTGGGCGATAAGTTGCAGGTTGGAATCGACGGGACTGAACTGGCCGTGGTTATAGCAACGGTCAAACTGTTGCCAGATGCGGACAGGGCTGCCGTCGAGCGGAATTTCACCGACGAAACATTCGGTGCCGATCAGGGCATCGAGGTTGAGGGATTTTTTATCGGCGCTAAAGGTGAGATGCGTGGTAATGCGCCAGGGCCGGCGATTCCTGACGATGGAGTCGGGCAGGCGGTTAACAAATTCCACGCGGTCATTGGCGCCGGGACCGCGTTTCCAGATATCCACGCCGCTGCACCAATAAGCCTCGCCATTGGCGGGATCAACGCACGGCGAGGCATCTAGAAATTGGGTTTCGGGATAACAGCGGGTACTGCCGTCCTGGAAGTCGATTACCCCGAGACAGCGTCCGTAGTTTGCATTTCCTGATGGCGGGAAGGCGCAATAAAACCAGTAATAACGCCCGTCGGCGGAGATGCTGGGGTTGACGTAATAGAAGGTCTGTTGAAAGGGAGCCGCATGTCCGGGCAGCAAGTAGCTCCTGACGCCGGAGACAGGGTCTTGCCATGCGGTAAAGAGCGGAGATTGATGAAGGCTTGAAGACATAGGTGAAAATAATTCACCCCCTAACCGGCGCTGCTGATTAGGGGGATGGAATTATCAAACATGGAACAAATCAAGTATGGAGGCAAATTACGACACGCGACGCCGGTACCAGCGCAACCCCACTACAGTGCCAAAGCCGACAAGTAGGAGGGCGTAGGTGGAGGGCTCGGGAATGGCGGAGATTGTGTAGTTTAAAGATAATTTCGGCACGCGGTCTGCGGAAGAAAAACCGTTGTCGATCTTGCCAATGTAAGATTGATTGTCATTGCCGAATATGATGAATCCATAGTAGTCGGTAGTGGAATCCACCATTTTTTGAACGAGGCTTGTAACGTTGATGCTGAAAAAAGTGCTGTTTGCCATTTGAGAGCTCCAGCTATAGGTAATGGCAGAAGTGGTGTCGTAAGCCGGTAAAGCCAAGCTGCCGCTGGCGGGCAGATTTTGGGGGTTCCAAGGATCGGTAATCAAAGCGACGGTGAAACTGCCAGCCGGAGAGGATGCTTGATTGACTCTCAATGTAAGCGAAGCATCTCCGATTGTGGTGATGCTGGTAGGGCTACTTTTAATCGTGCCGATGCCCGTGCCGTTGCTGTCATTGAACTGGAATAGGCCTGCTAGATTATATCCGCTGGCGCCAGACCAACCGAAGCGGAAAGTGGCATCCGTTGTTGGATTTTGATAATTCCATGCACCGCTAGGTCCGGCAGAGCCAACCACAGCAGAGACCAATCCGGTATATCCGTTAGAACCGGAACATAACACCATCGTATCCGCCTTGGCGAGCGGGACGAGGCCGCACGCCGCTAACAGGGTTATCGAAAGAATCAAGCCGCCGACTTTGTTTTTCACGAGGGATTTCACTGTTGCTTCCTTTGTTGATTGTTTTTCATTGAAGCCAAAAAAATCACAAAGTCAACAATTTTGATATAATTTTTTGCAAAATAATAAGTATTATTTCCATATATTGCCGAAAGCATACATATTTACTCTTGCTAAAAAGGTTTTCGTTATACAGCAAAAAACTATGCCAGTTTATGCAAGTTGTTGTACATCACCGATAAGAATATTCACTTTATTTTTTGCAAAGTTGATATCTTTGCCTTTACACCGCAGATTTCAGCCGATGCAATTCTTGAAAATAGTAGTCATGGAATTTGCTTGTGAGGCTATCAAGCGCGGCCAAGGTTTAGGCTGGTTATCCAAGTGAAATCGAAAATTTCTCATAATTTTTCAATAATAAATTCAGGGAAAAGTAGAAATAATAAAAGCAAAATATAATAAATATTATTTACAATTATTGATATTTTGCTATTCCATGAAAATAGCAATCAGTAACAAGGGATTCAAAATGAAAAATGGCATCAACAAATTGGATGGTGTTTGTGTTTCTTTATTTTTAACAACAGTGGTGCTTGTCAGCGTGATTTCCTCCACAAAGGCGGACACGATGGTCTTACAATATGGCAGTAATTCGCCAGGTTCCTACCAAGGTACGGTGGATGCAGCTGTCGGTCCGGATGCGGCTTCAGTATTTTTTCAAAGTAATCAAACTTGGAAAATTGGTGTCAGTGGTAGTACGACGGCGACGAGTGGGGCGGTTAGTTTGATGACGTTTAATGATTCCAACGGAACAGGTATCTCATTTATTGGGTCTGGTAATAGTATTGACAGTGCAATGCTGACCCTGACTATAGCCAGTACTTTTGTGCATCCAAGTTACACATGGGCAACTCCTACTTTATATGTTGCTCCAGTAACTTCCTCTTGGAATGAAACGGCCGGGGCGATCCTAGGTTCTGTTCCTAGTTTTGATTCAAGTTTGGCTGACAGTCTTACTTTTACGACGGGAATGACTGCCGGAACTACAGTGACCCTTGATATTACCAATATTGTTAATGCTTGGTATAACGGTATGGCAAATAATGGATTGATATTTTATACTGGTGATAATCATAACAATTTCAACTATATTAGCTTTTATTACAGAACAGCTAATGATGGAGCCAATGGTAGTATGTCTCCCATGTTGACTATTAACTTCAGTGCAATCCCTGAACCCTCTATCTATGCCTTATTGTTGGGCGGCTTGTGTTTGCTTACAGGTTTACGCTATTGGCGCAAACTGACATGACAAATCTTGGATTGAATACCTTTTCCCAAAACGCTGCGTTTAACGCAGCGTTTTGTTTTTAGCTATAAATTATGACTTATTCTTCCGCTGATTTTAAATTGGATCTTCGCAGGTGTGTTGTGCCGGGCTCTGCCTTGTGGGTGAACAGCGGGTATGCGACTTGTTCGCCCTTGGCGGATACAAGTCTGGGCGTGGCGGGCTGTTTTTCCCCGCCCTTGGCGGCGCCAGATACGGTGCTGGGGTTTGAGCTGGACGCCAATGGTCGTCTGGTTCGTGATCTGGCCAGTCATGATAATCATTATGACGGTTTGCTGTTTACGTGGGGCGAATGGTTCCCGGACAAGATTGTCCGCAAGGGAAGTTATCATCGCCGCATTGACGGGATTCTGGTTTCATTCGCCGTGGTTAGCGAACTGGTGCCGCTAACGGGACAAGCCGGTTTTGTGGTCAAGTTGACGGTGGAAAACCGGACAGCCGATGGCTTGCATTTAAAAATCAAACCCCTGGTAACAGCAGGGCATCCGCGTATGGCGCCGCTTAAGGATTGGGATTATACACCGCCCAAGCCCGCTAACGATGAGGCGGTTCCAGTTGATCGACGTGTTTGGGAGAACGGTGAAGTGCGAGTCTCGCTGTTGGCGGAAGGGGAGGAGGAAAAAGTGTTGGAAGGCTTGGCGTCGCATGAATGCCGTTTTGCAGTGGTATTTACCCGGACCGGGGAAGCCGTAATGCAAGGTTCGCCTGTCCAGTGGCAGGAGCAAACGCGGCAGCGTTGGCAGAATTTGCTGGATTTGACCAGCGCGCGGATTCCCGTCATTAGCGGTGATGTGCCGGGGCTGCCGGAGTATTGCCGTCGTTCGCTGGTTAGCGGGCTGGTTTGCTTGTGGGAGAATGACGCGTTCGTGACCAAACCGTTTCCCGCCACCAGCGGGATGGATGGCGGTTCGTTGTGCTGTTATCCGTGGGATGTTGCCGGGTATGCTGCGGAAACGCTGGTGATGTTATTGGGTGACAAGTCGCTGGATTTTATCAAGTGTCTGCTGAACTCCGGAATTGACCGCCATATTTGCATGGCCTTGGACGGCAGCGGTTCGGGTTGGTGCTGCTACGCCTATAGCATGTGGTCGATCATGAACTTGTACTGGACTACGCTTGCTTTCACCGGCAAGGGGATTGAACTGTTTGACGAAATAGTACGGATTTTTGAAGACGAGGAAAAAAGGCTGGAAGAACAGGATCATCTCAAGAACTACGGCAACCAGCACAATCTTTTGGAGATGCGCAGCTGCGGTTACGAATATTTCGTGCCCAGCCCGAACGCCGAGCGTGCCTGGTGTTACGACCGGCTGGCGGATATTGCCCAATTTGCCGGCAGGAGCGGTTACGAGAGATGGCGCGAGAAGGCGGAATTGATTCGCGGATCGATCCGCGACCGGTTATGGGACGCGAAGCGCGGTTGGTTCAAGTGCTTGCATCCGGACGGGCACGAGGAAACGGTTTATTCGATCCAGGCTTTCGATGTGTTGCGGGCCGGGGCCTGTACGCCGGAAATGCAAGGCCAGTTGCTCAAGCAGGTGCGCGACGGCGCATTTCTTGGCGAGTATGGGGTGAGCAGTATTTCGGCGGAAGATGAATTGCATTATGAGATGAACGATTCCGACTGGTCTGGTCGCGGTAGTTACGGCGGTGACGGGCCGAATTTGGCGGAGACGTTGTGGCAGGTCGGGGAAGCGCGGTTGGCGTGGGATGTGTTGCGACGGCATTTCTGGATGGGTGGGGCATTGCCTTATATTCCCCAGCAACACGATTGCGATAGACCGGTATTGCCTGCCAACAGCCGCGCCAACATCATTGCCGGAGTGGCGGGATTGCAGGCGGTCTTGTTCGGCATGATCGGCTTGCGGCCGCAACTCGACGGTTCGCTCGTCATTAGCGCCCATCCTCCGGAACAGGGGACGGTGAAGGTGGAGAATTTCCGGCACCGAGGCCGGACGCTAACCGTCAACCTGCGTCCCGGGCATTTGGAGGTGTTGGTTGACGGGAAAACCATTCATTGCGGAGTTCCCCGCGTCATCACGCTGCAGCCCGCCGTTAGCGCCTGCGTTGTTGACTGAACAGCCACGGGAACAGTTCGGGTTCTGCGTATGCGGGAGTCCAGGAATTGTGCCCGTAATCTTGGTATTCGGTGTAGCGGATGTTGCCATTGGCGCGCTGCATGGCGGCGACCATTTCCCGTGTGCGAAAAACCGGAACGATGGGATCATCCACCGAGTGAAAGGTCCAGACCGGTATCCTGACGATTTCGGGTGTGATGGTGTTGCCTTCTCCCCCGCCGCAGATGGGGACGGCAGCGGCAAATTTTTCCGGCCAGCGTGTCAGGCAATCCCAGGTCGCATAGCCGCCCATGGAGATACCTGAAACGTAAACGCGATTTTGGTCAATGTTCCGGGTGTTGCAGATTTGCTCCAAAATTTCCACCGCCATCCGCAGGTTGGCGGTCGGTTGTTCCGGGCGTTGCTCCACGCCTTCGTAGGCGAGAATTTGCATATTGACCCATTGCTGTTCTGCCGGGCATTGCGGGGCGATGACGAAGCAGGGGAATGCTTCCTGATTGGCGGGTTTGGCAAATTGCTCAAGGCAATGGCGAAGTTGTGAGCTGTTGTCATTGCCGCGTTCGCCTGCGCCGTGAAAAAACAACACGACCGGGTATTGCTTGGAGGGGTCGAAAGGCTTTGGCGACAGCAGACGATAGGCCAGCCTTTCACCGGTGGGGGATTCGTAATTCAGGGCGAGATATTCATCCTGCCAGGACATGGAATTTTCCATAATGCTCACATGATACCGTATTTGGCGAAAGCATCCACTGCGCTCATACCTTGTTCAATGGCTTTGCGAACCAGTTTTTCCCCACGGGCTTTTTCCAATGCCTTGGTGAAAACTTCATCGACTATTTTTGACGGCACCACCAGCACCCCGTCGATATCACCGAAGATCATGTCACCGGGTTCCACCCGCACGGCGCCGATTTCAATCGGAATGCGGAAGTCCACGACTTTGTAGCGCGGTGCCGAATCCTGCCCGTAACGTCCCCAGGAAAAAGTCGGGTAATTTAGCCGGTAGATTCCCAATGTGTCGCGGGTAAATCCGTTCACCACTGCCCCGGCGGCTCCCAGCTTGAGTGCACGGGTGCTCATGAGTTCGCCCCACAAGGCATTGCGCGGCGAAGAGCCGGTGTTGACGTAAACCTCACCTGTCTTCAGATCGTCGAGCGCTTCCAGCATCAGGCCGAAGGACTTGGCCATTAGCGGATTGTGGGTGTTTTCGATTTGTTCCTCGAATACGTCCACCGATAACACAGGCATGGCGCGGCCGATGACAACCATGTTTTCCCGCAGGGGCTGGATTTTTTGCGGCAGGAATTGGTGGTAGAGACGCATCTTGTCCATGATGTCGCCCACCACGCAGGTGAATAATTCACGGCGGGCGAGTTCGAATAATTCTTGGTCGGAGTTCCAGAGTTTCATGATTGGGATTTCATTGTTAGTATCCGGTTGACGGAGTCGAGTGCCGCGCGCATGTACCCGAGGGCGTAAGCCATGCCGGAATGCCAGGGAGCGCTGCAACTCATTTGCGGTGTATGGTCAGGAATGAGCACCCCGTCGAAATTGTTTTGGCGCAGGATGGACAGCACGCGGAGCATGTCGATATCGCCGTCATCGACAAAAGTCTCGTGGTAATGCGGCACCTTGCCCGCCACGTTGCGGAAGTGGATGTAACCGATGGCTTGCTGGCGGCTGTAGCACTCCACTGCTTCATAGATATCGCCCTCGGTCATTTCAGACAGGGTGCCAAGGCAGAATTCCAGGGCGTTTGCCGGACTGCGACGGATATCCAGCAGGCGCTGGTAAAGCTGCGGTTGATAGACCAAGCGGGGCGTGCCGCGCATGGTGGGCATGGGCGGATCATCGGGATGTGCCGCCAGACGCACACCGGCGGCCTCGGCCACGGGCAGGCAGGCGTCGAGGAAATCTTCCAGTCGTTTCCATAATTCATCGTGGGAAATGAGAGGCAAATGACCGGTTGGCGCGTTGCCGTCATAGACCATGTTCCAGACCATGCCGTTGGGGACCGGGTCGTCCACCGGGCCGTTCATGCCTAACGAAATAGCCTCTCCGCGGGCGTAAGGTCCGGACAGGCGTCCGCATACCCCGGCCAGACTGAAGTTGTAACCAATAATGGGAATGCCGGCTTCACCGACGCGACGGATCATGGTTTTCAGATTTTCCAATTGCTCGCGCTTGCGAGGGCCGTCTAGCAGCACATCATACCAGTGGGCGGGGTCAAAATTTTCAATCGCTTCCCATTCCAGACCGGCGGTATTCAGTTGGTTTTTAATAACCAGCAATTCCGCCGTGGTCCATAGTTTCCCGGGGTCGCCGGCATGTCCCCAGCCTCCCAAGTTGCCAGTGGGTTGGTCGTTAGCGGGATTTTCACTGTTAGCGCCTTTCTTGAAATAATCCACCAGATGAACCACGGCGTGGGTGGCGCCGCACTGGCGGGCAAAAGCCATATTTTCCGGGTTGAGCATATGGCGGTAAAAACCGAATCCGAGTTTCATGATGATTTATCCAATTTTTGGAATGCTGAGGCCGTTGTCCACATGCAGAATCTGGCCGTTGAATTCATTCGCCAGTGGCGAACACAGAAAAACGAAAGCGTTGGCGATGGCTTCCGGCGTGTTGCGCTGCCCATTGGGCGTGACGCGCCGGACGAAGTTCCGGTATTCGGTGTCCTGTTCATAGACCAACAGGGAAGAGCCGGCGGCGACATTGCCCGGGGCAATCAGGTTAACGCGGATTCCGTCGTTGGCATATTCGAGTGCCAGGCATTTGGCAAAGTTTTCCAGCGCGGCCTTGGCAGGGGCGTAAGCCGGGATGCCTTTGTGCGGGATTTGGGCCACATAAGAAGAGGTGAAGATGAGATGACCGGCGGTTTTGTGTTGTTGCCACCTGACAAGGACGGCACGTGCCAGGTAGGTTTGGCCGAAGAAATTGAAGTCAAATACACGGTGATAATCCGTGGCGCTACAAGTGGCAAAGGGGTGCAATAAACAACCACCGGCGTGGCCGATGACGGTGTTCACCCCGGGATGATTTTTAAAAATATCGCCAACGGTGACATCGACAGCCTGCGGGTCGGTGATATCCAGTTGATGGTAGCGGATTTTTTCGGATGCCAATGACCAATCGGTTAAGCGCTGCAAGGCTTCGTTTTGCGGCAGGATGTCGGTCAGGATGAGTGTGGCCCCGGCCTCGGATAAGCGGCGGATAAGAAATTTTCCCAAGGCGCCCAACGCCCCGGTGATCAAAACAGTTTGCTGGTTAAGATTGAGCGGAATCATAATTTTAGAGTGTGGGCAGGATTTCGCTGCCAGTGGCTAATAAATTATCCTCGCTGCGTGCGGCATTGACTGAACAACCACGGGAATAGTTCCGGGTCGGCGTAGGCGGGTTCCCAGCATTCGTGCCCGTAACAATCATATTCCGTGTATCTGGGATTCCCGCCCGCACGGCGCAGGGCGGAAACCATGGTCCGGGAGCCGGATACGTCCACCCAGGGATCATCGGAAGAGTGAAAAGCCCAGAGCGGAATTTGGGCGGCTTTCGCGGAAATTGTTTTTTCATCGCCGCCGCCGCAAATCGGAACAGCCGCGGCGAATTTTTCCGGCCAGCGTGCCAGGCAATCCCAGGTGCCGTAACCACCCATGGACAAACCGGAAACGTAAATGCGATTCAAGTCAATAAGATCGGCGTTGGTGGTTTCAACCTGATTCAGGATTTCCATCGCCAAGCACATTTCATTGCTGGGTTCCGCAGGACTGTCTTTGACATCGAGATAATTCATGATGTGGTAGTTGGCCCATTGTTTGTTCTCGGGGCATTGGGGGGCCAGGACAAAACAGGGGTACTGCGCGCGGCGAACCGGTTCAATAAAGGCCCATAGACAGTGTTTTAACTGGGCGAGATTGTCGTTGCCGCGATCACCGGCACCATGAAAAAACAATACCAAGGGGTATTGTTTGCCCGGGACTGGATTTGCCGGGGACAGCAGGCGGTAGGGCATGTTGCCACCACGGGGGGATTGGTGAATGAATGGCTGGTAAGGGCTCATGATTGGCAAATGGGAAGGTTGATAGGTTTGCTGTTCACCGCCCAGGGAAGTTTTCGTTCGGAAAACAACAGCGGTTGGCGCAGCGAATCGGTGATGATTTCGTTGATATCGTGGATGTGATAAGTGCGGTTTTCTCCCTCCCCGGACGACTGGACCCAATCCGGGCCGATCGTATGAATGTCACCGGATGAGTCGCGCATGGCATTGGTGGCAAGACTGTATCCGCGGGTGTCACGCAGCAGTGTGGGTGGTTGCGGACGCCTGCCTTGGATGTATTCGATGAAGGACTGATAAGCATCGGATAATGTGTCGTCGGGATGGCGGTAGCCGTTTACCGGATCGAAATTGCCGTGGATGATGTATTCGTTCTCGACCACGCGGGCCCAGCTCTTGCTGCCGCTGATTTCGATGTGAAAGGGGGATGCCATGGAAGTGGCATGGGTGAAGGCGGCGAAAAAGCGGCAACCGTTGGGAAAGTTTCCGCGCAGGCAACAGGTGTCATAGCTTTCAATCGGGCGGGCCCGGTACATTTCCCCCTGGATTTCCGAGGGGATGGCAAAGCCTGACGAATCAGCGGAGGCAAAATACATGCAGTTGTGGATCAGGTGGGCAAGCCCGTTGGTGGCGGGTCCATCGAATACCGGTTCGCCGTTCAGGGTCATTTTTCCCGCCCAGGAGGTGCGATTATAATATTGGTCGCTACGCGGCCAGCAGGCCGTCATCCGGATGCTCTGGAGTTCGCCGAGCTTGCCTGAGACTAACATGTGTTTCAGTTGCAGGCTCCAGGGGGCCTCCACCATTTGGAAGGCAACACCGACGCGGAGTTTTGAATCCAGGGAAATCAATTCATCCAATTGCCGGGCAAGGGGTACCGGGGGTTTTTCCAGATAGATGAACAGATTGTCCCGGCTGAGGCAGAGCCGGATCATTTGATCGTGCAGGGGGATCGGCGCGGCAATTGTGACGGCAGTCAACTCCGGTTCGCCGGACAGCATTTCAGCCAGGTCATGATAGACGTTGGTTTTATTGTTAGCGAATTCCTGCTCCAGTTCGGGGAAGCGATGCAAGGTCGGGTCGCAAACGCACAACAACCGTACCTGCCTGGATTGTTCCAGTTTGCGAATGGCAGCCAAGTGCTGGCGTCCCCAGCCGCCAACACCGATAATGCCCCAATTGATTTTGCGATTCATGTAACTCGCAGGTGTCAGCGGTCACCGCAAGCGCAGCTCGCACTCATGCCATTCGGCTGAGGGCAGGGTTAGCGTACCGTCCGGAGTTAGGGCCAATGGCAGGGCGGCAGTCTTGGAAGGACGAGTCGGTTCCAGATACCATTTCTTGCCATCAACCGCCTTTTTCAGACCGCTTAATTTGATTTCCGGACCGCTGACTTCCTTGTTGTCTTTGTCCAAACCGGTGCGGCTGATGATGAGATGCTCGCTGTCGGACAGATTTTTATCATCATTGGCGACCATAATGACGGTGGCAAAATTGCAACCGCCAACGGCGAGGTGTTTCAACCCGGCGGGTTCCTTGCCGTCCAGGTAGCCACTGAAGGCTTCAGCCTGCGGTGCGGCGACGGTGAGTTGTTTGCGGTCGATGTCCTTGATGATCTGCTTGGTGTCGGAGATCATCGGGTTGTCGGCCGGTTTGCTCAGCCACGGCTCGGTGGCCGGTGAACCCTGACCGGCGGGGACGAATTCCTTGCGAATGGCATGGATGGCCTGCCAGCCGGGCTGGTACTGCAGGCGGCCGTTCATGAGGGCGTGGTAATTGGTGGTGACGTAGGGGTCCTCGACTTTCAAGATGATTGGCTCAGTGCTCGGCGCAATCAGTTGTTTGCGGAAGATGATGCCTGCGGTGCGCAGATGGTCGATCATCATGCCGTCGGTGATCATGTTGCCGATGGAGGATTCACGCTTGTCGGCAACGGCACGTCCGTTTTTGTCCAGCGAACTGGAACCATGCACCCAGGCGAACCATTCCACAGCGGTCCAATTCTGGAAGCACCCATAGGCGCTAACGGCGGGCATCAGCATGGTGCGGAAGGCGGATTGTGCCTTGATGTTCTTTTCGCCCTCGGCCTGGTTGTATTCGCCGATGAGGAAAGGCTTGCCGGCGATGGCGCTTTTGGTCAGTTCGCCGAAGCCGTCGTCCTTGCCGCGCACGATTAGCGGGTCCATGTAGGAATGATTTTCGATGAAATCGGCATTTTGCGCCTCGATGGCCAGAGGATTGTCACCGCGCCAGAGATTGGTGAAGGCCATCGGTACGTCGCACTTGATGGAACGCACGGCGGCCTTCATGCGCTTGAAATAATTCTCATCGAGCTGGCGCAGGAATTTGCCGCGGACTTCCTTGGCCTTGTCGTCGGCGGGTTTGTAAAAATCGCCGGGTTCGATGCCATTGGCGGCAGCGAAGGCTTTCCATTTTTCCATGAATTTGGCCTGCCAGTAATCGGGGAATTTCCCCTGGCAGACAATCCAGTATTCCAATGAGGTTTCGTTGAGGACTTCCAGTGAAATCATTTGAGTATCCGACCCGTAGGCGACGCCGGTGTAGGGATTGACGTGAGTGAGCAGGTTTTTGATGAACTCCTCGCTGAGCAGGGCGGCGCGTTCGTCTATTACCGGCAGCAGTTTGTAAACGTCCATGACGTAACGCCAATCGGTCATGGTATTGACATCCGCCATGGCGTCACGCCAGGCGCGCCGGTCGGCGTCGTCGGTTTTCAAAATATCGACATCATCGACGCGGAATTGACGGGTGAAATGCGTGGACAGGGCAATGTAAATGCCGTTCTTGCGCAGGGCTGCCATGAGATAGTCGAAGCGATCCAGGGCCACCGGGTCAAACTCGCGGGAAGTGTCCTTGTTGTACAATACCAGTGCGCCGCTGGTCATGTCGGGAGCCCAGTCCTTGCTGGGGCGCAACAAATGGTGTGGGCGCACCAGGTTGATTTGCAAGGAAGCGAGATCGGCGGCGAGGGTGTCGGCCTGGACATGTTCCGGGTACAAGGCAACTAGATTGATTCCCCAGAATCGCACAGGCTGCCCTTTGGCATCGACATAATTTTCCCCTTTGATGGTTAGAACCGGCAAAGGTTTCGGCGTGGGGGCGGCATCTTGGGCGTTAGCGATTCCCGGAGAGAGGCTGATAACGGAAAGGGCTGTAATCACTT
The DNA here is from genome assembly GCA_031256975.1 of Verrucomicrobiales bacterium. Taxonomy (GTDB): domain Bacteria; phylum Verrucomicrobiota; class Verrucomicrobiia; order Methylacidiphilales; family JAAUTS01; genus JAIRPN01. Next base: position 24,455 of record JAIRPN010000017.1, read on the forward strand.
TGAAGAGGTCTGCCAAGCGCTTGATTTCTTTAATGCTGGTCTTAATCAAATGGAGATGCATAACAAAAATTGGATAGCAATTAATAGTAAATGGTCAATATAATTATTTAAATTTTGCTTTTATTTTCTATTTTTTGCAATAGGATGAGTGCAGATAATCATTGTTGAAGGATGATGGTGTGTAGTAATTATATTTAATAAAACTCAGGTAAGCTATTTATTAAAAATAGCATAAAATACCCAAACAATTTTTTGCAATTGTGTTTTTTTGATATTTTTCTAGGTTATTCTCACAAATGAGCTCAGCACCTGTTACGTTAGACGATATCGCAAAAAAATTGGGAATTACGGTTTCCACGGCCTCGCGGGCATTGCGTGATCTTCCCGGGATTCATCCCACCACGCGAGCCAAAATTGTCGAAGAAGCAAAAAAGCTGGGATATGTGGCCCCGAGAAAACGCAAGCAGGATGCGGCACCGCCCCGTAATGTTCTGACCCTGACGCTGGGCGGCGAGGTTCCCTCGTTGTTTCTCTCGGGTATGAGCCAAGCTTCTCTGCAATTCAATTTTTCTCTCGTGTCCCATCATTTTTCACAGGCGGAGGGGCATCGTATTCTTGATCCCAAGTTTCAGCCTCATCTGCTGCGAATGGGGTTGGTTTCCGGTATTGTGCTGATTTATAAATGGCCCGACGAAGTGGTGGAGATGCTGAGCCGTAAATTGCCGGTGGTGTCGTTGATTGTCCAGTACCCCAATCTTCCGGTTGACTTGATCGGCATCGATCATGTGGATGGCATGTTTTCGCTGATCAGGCATTTGCACAAGGCGGGGCATCAACGCATTGGTTTTTTCGGCCTGAATTCCGAATCGAGCTGGTCGCATTCCCGCTTCGGCGCTTATGTGGAGGTTATGGCGACCTTGGGGTTGCCGCTGGACCTGGGGAATGTCATCAAGATTGAGGACACCGGAGCCATGGCGATTTTTCCGTATCAAAATGACCGGGTTTATGACCAGGTCATGGAAAAAATCGGGCAGGGAGTACGGGCCTGGGTTTGCGCGGATGATGTAATCGGGCATTCCCTGTGCGCGGCGTTGGTGCAGCGCGGCGTGAAAATCCCGGAGGATGTTTCCATCACCGGTTTCCATCGTTACCGGTTTCCGTCGTCCAATTTGCCGGAACTGACCAGTGTGACAATCAAAGAGGAATTACTGGGTATTGGTGCTTTGCGGAGGCTGGCATACCGCCTGAATCATCCGGACGACCAAACCCGCAGTATTTTGCTGCCGCCGCAGTTTTACCAGGGACAGACTACGTCTAAAGCATAATTCTTCTGTTTTATTTGCAAAAAAAAGCAAATAAAAAATTTTTTGTTGCAAAAATTAATAACGATTGCTATTTTTGTGTTAAATAGTAACCAATGGGTTGCTGTTTTAAACAACTTAATTAATCAACAGTTATTTATGAAAACCAACAACTCGATTCGAAAATTCACCTTGAAAGCAGCAGGAGCCATGGTTGCGGCGGCCTCTTTGTTGTTTCTGATCAATACCAGCCAGGCCGAAACACTGCACCAAAGCTTGAACGGCTCTGATGCCCGAACCGGCGACAACGGCAAGGCAGTGGAGAAAAAGGTGATGGAAACCAAGACTACGCCGGATGGCGAGGCGGCGCGCATGGTTGGCAGTGTGAACCAGTGGGGTTTTGTGAATTATTGGTTTGGCTTGCCGACCCCGGCTGGCAAGGCCGTGGTTCGCTTGAAATTGTATGTCGATGATCCTGATTTGACCAATGGCTACGCGTTGTATATCAAGCGGGAGGGACAAGATCCGCTGGTGAGCCGTTTCAAGTTGCCTGCCGATGCGAAGAAGGATTCCTCGGTTATCGTTGACGTTCCGGTTGACGTTCCGGCGGAATGGAACTGCGTGACTCTCAAGAAAATACTGGCTAATGACAAACCGAGTTACTGGATTGAAAGCATTAGCGTGGTATTGCCCTGATCTTTTGATTGATCCAAAAACCCGGCTGAAAAGCCGGGTTTTTTTGTGTTTGCGGGTTGGGTTGAATTATTAAAAATGAGCGGCTTGCTTGGCGCGCAATACCCAACGCGTGGGGCTTAATTCCTCCTCGGTTGTTAGCGGCATGGTACCGAGGCCGAGGATCGTGTCGATGAACGAACCAAGGTAATTGATGCCTGCTGCGGAGATGTCGAGGGGGCCGTGGTCGATTCCGCCAATGACGAGGCGGGTTTGTTCGCCGCCGCGGTGTGATTCGACAAAGCCGTCACTGCCGATGATACGCAAGGATTCATAACCCCAGATGCCTGTGCCGGGCTGGTTCAGGTAGTTGGCGCTAATGACGGCAATGCCGCCCTGTTCCAGGCTCGATAACATTCCTGCAGCCATGCGCAGGCCGCCGCTAACGACGGGATTCCCGGCGCTGGTTTCGAGCGCGTGCACGGAATCAACCCGCTGGCAGGCGACGTGTTCGACAAAGCGCATGGCGTGGATGGCGCATTGGCAGATGAGTCCGCCGTCCATGTTTTCATCCTGCGGACGCCAAGTCTGGTAGGGATAGGATTTTTCGGCAATGACTTGGATGATTTTTCCGAGGCGTCCGCCCAGGACGATTTCCCGCATGGCGTAATAAGGCTGACAGAATGCGGTGCCTGCCATCTCGCGGAATTGGCGTCCGCTACGCTTGGCGGCATCAAGGATGGTATCAAGTTCCGTTTCGGTCAGGGCGCAGGGTTTTTCCGCGTAAACATGTTTGCCTGCCAGCAACGATTTGACGGCGTCCTGTGCTTGGTCGATGCGACGAGGGGAACAGAGCGAAATCAAGTGAATCTCGGGATCGCGCAGCAAGTCGTCCAATTTGTCGTAGCAGCGCACGCCGGGAGGCAGTTTGTCCTTTGGAAACTGCGCCGCGGCGACAAGCCGGGCGCGAGGCAGCTGCATCAGTTCGTCGTGTATTTGATGACCGTTAGCGCCGTAAAGGGCGACATTGACAGGACCGTTCATGATTGATTCTTATCATTAGCGTCAGTTTCGTCCCGGACTTCGGTCCGTAATTGGGAATCACCGGCATTATGGTGACCGCGCACAGTGCCGTCGTCGACGTCGGAACGTTTGACGATTTTCAAGGTGCGGAACAAGTCCAGCATGTCGAAACTGGTGCCGATGAAAAACCAAATGGTGGTGATGACGCCAATGACCAGGGTAAGCCAGACGCTTGTGATCATGGTGTATGTGAACCACCACTCCGCCGAGAGTTTGCCGACACAAAGGGTCCACAACAGGATGATGACGGATGCCAGGGTCCAGAAAATCGTCCAGCCGAAAGTGGCGTAAGTCAGCACTTTGTCGCCGAAGGTAAAATTCTCGTCGACTTGCAGGAAGCGCTTGAGGAAGGATTTTTTCGTCGTTGCCGGGCTGCTGACGGCGCTTTCCTCTCCTTCGACGCGGTATTTGCCGCGATGCAGCATTTCATCCATGCAGAAATCCTTTTTGCAGGTCAGCAACGAGACGACGACATAACCAATCGCCGCCATCAGCGCCGTGGCCACGGAAAGTTGCTGGCCGTTGAAGGGACAGCGGTCCGCATGGGCGATGAGGTAATTGGCAAATTCGCCGCTGGCGCCCAGGCGCAGGAGCCAGGAATCGATCTGGGGCCAGCATTGTTGCAAAATGTTGAAGCCCACACCCAGGACCATGCCGGTGACAAGCGCGGTCCAGGCTCCCGCCGTGGTGCCTTTTTTCCAATACAGGCCGCCCCAGCAGACCAGTCCGACGCCGCCGAGATAGATTGCGCCGATGAGGGCAACCAACATGACGAGGTAATCAACCGGTTTGAACAGGATGCTGAAAATACTGACGAAGATTGCGACCAGAAAAACAGCCAGCCGTAACGCCAGCATATGAGTCTTGGGTGAAAAAGGGTTTTTGCGCAAAGGCATGATGACATCCTGCAAAATCGTGGAACCGTAGCCATGCAATTGCACACCCTGTCCAGCGAGCAATCCGAACAATAGGACCGCACAGAAGGCTCCCTTCACGCCGGGCACGAGGAAGACGCCGAGTGCCGTGGGCATGCGCATTTGCGTGACAAGCTGGCTGTTGCCGAGATTTTTCAGGCTGTCTTCCACCAAGTTTTGCTGGGTGGAAAAGTCCGGGTGATGAAGGAGGGTGAACGCGGCAATGGATACCAGCAGGGTCATGGCCAGACTGCCTTGTACCCGCCAATTCGCCAGCACGGTGGCCATGCGCCCTTCATGGGCGTTCTTGGCGGCGGCGGCGAAACCCTGGATCCAGGCGTTGCCGCGATAGTAGTAAATATTCAGGAGCAGGGCGAACAAGACGTACCAACCGTTGAAGTCGGTTTTGTTGCCGATGTCGAAAGGATCGATATAGGAATTGCCGGGTGCACCGGAAAGCAGGGTGTCGTGCATTTGCGAAACTGAAATGCTGAATACGATGAAGAATGCTACGACCAGGTAGAAAACGGACGAGAATAACCCCTCCAACGCATCGGTGACCATGACACTGATCTGCCCGCCGGTCAGCGCGAAGTAAACCGATACAGCCATCAGCACAAACAGTACTGGAACATAGGTGGGCATGATCAATCCGCCGATGGAGCACTTTTCAGGCAACTCACAAAAATAGACGAAGAACCGGGCGCCGACTGCCGGTTGGATGCCGAAATTGAAGATGCCGGAGAATACATTTAGAAAACTGGCATAGACCCGGACGCCCTTGCTGTAGCGCAGTTCAAAGAATTGGTGGAAAGTCAGCGCGCGTGTTTCGCGAAAACGGTAAACGATCAGGCCCAGCAGGCCGAAAAAGAACAAGACCACGGCTGTCAAGGAATCCCAGAAACGCAGGGAAAAGCCGGTGCGGGAAAACATTTCCAGCGCCGTGATCATGATCATCACGCTGGAGCCCGTCGCGCCCGAAGCGGTGCAGATCAAATACCGGCCTGCACAGCGGCTGGCCGCGAGAAAGTCCGCAACGCTGCGCATGTATTTCTGCAAATACAGGGAGGCAAAAATGACAACCAACAAAGGAACGCCGATGATAATGTAATCCAAAAGAGTGAGGCTCATAAGTTTTATTTCAAAATTAGAAAGATCATTAACGCTATTGTTGAAAATATAATTGATGCAAAAACGCTTTTTTTAAATCAGCTTTAAGTTGCGAATCTCCATAGAAACAACTTATTTTTCCCGAAGAGCTGGTTTTTTGCAATATAATTTGCTTTATTTTGCTATAATTTACCACATTTTTATTTTCCGTATCCTGGGTCAATTTAAAGAGTAAATTTTCCTTATAGACCAGTTTTTAGAAAATTTAAGAGAAAATTTGTGCTCCAAAAAGTAAAAAAATAAATTTACATTTATCCTTTTTTTGTTATTTTTTGTTTTTAGAGAGCGATATCACATGAAAGCGATAAAGCATCATTTTTCAAGGCGCAGGTGCAAGCGGGAAGCCTTCAGCTTGGTCGAGGTAACAATGGCTTTGGGAATCATGGCCTTTGCCTTGGTTTCCATCATTGGGTTAGTGCCTTCCGGCTTGTCCACTTTTCGTCAAACCGTCAATATTTCAGTTGGTTCCCAGATAGTCCAGCAGGTGGTGGCTGATCTGCAGCAATCAGGCACCTTGCCGGAACAACCGGAGTGGCGCTATTTCAACGACCAAGGCCAAGAATATACAAGCGCTGCCGACCGAGGTACGGGTAACAACGAACCGGTCATTTACTACGTCAATGTCATGGTGGATCCACAGGTTACCTTGCCTGGCGGCGATTCGTCCAGCCTCGCGCGAGCAGTGATTGAGATTGTCAATAATCCGGGAAATATACAGTTATCGCGGGACGCTGAAGGTAGTGTGGTGGGGAGCCGCAATTTACCGGTATCGCGATACTCAGCCTTTGTTTCGAAAAACAGGTGAAATCCGATCCACACAACAAGGCAATGGGTCGGGTATCCGGCTTTAGCTTGGTTGAAATCTTAGTCAGCGTGGCGGTGCTGTCTCTGATAATGATGATTCTTATGGCTGTTAGCGTCCAAATCGGTGGCATTTGGCAAAAAACCACGGGAAAAATTGAACAATTCCGCGGCGCTCGAGCCGCTTTTGAATCCATGACCCGCCGCCTGAGCCAAGCGACGCTCAATACCTATTGGGATTATGACAATCCTACTACGCCAACCAAATACATCCGCCAGTCTGAACTTCGTTTCATCTGCGGCAGGGCGGCGACATTAATCGGAAACTCCACTAACCTGCAGCCTACGCATGCGGTGTTTTTTCAGGCACCGTTTGGATTTGTCGACGAATCACTCGCTAATGCTGACAAGGCCGTTGGTTTGGGCAATTTGCTCAATACATGGGGTTACTTTATTGAGTTTGGCAATGATGATGCAGAACGGCCGTCGATTTTGGGTTCCCTTGTGGGCAGTTCGCGCTATCGCTACCGTTTGCATGAATTCACCCAGCCGGCCAACGCTTTCACGATGTACCAGTATACCGGCACCACCCGCGATTATGACAGCAACAAACCTAACGGCATGGATTGGTTCCGGCAGAGCATGAACCTACCTCTGCTGCCTGCAGCAGCGCCCAATCGGCCTTCGCATGTGCTTGCTGACAATATCATCGCGTTGATCCTGTTGCCCAAGTTGTCAACCCAGGATGATCCGAGTGGTAACAGATTATCGCCCGATTACCTCTACGATTCCACCGTGGGCAAAGACGACCCGTCCATCAATTCCAAAAACCAACTGCCGCCGATCATCCAAGTCACCTTGGTGGCAATTGACGAAACTTCCGCCAAACGCATGGAGAAGGGTTCTGCCATGCCGGACTTCGGTCTCGATTCGTTATTTGCCAGTGCGGCGAATTACGCGCAGGACCTGGACACCTTGCAAAAAAACCTGACGGATCGGCACGTTGCTTTCCGTGTTTTCACCACCAACGTCACCATTAGCGGTGCCAAATGGAGCACTGACCAAGTGCAATGACTATCATGAGCCGCAAGCTGCAACAACATGCCGGATCACAACGCGGAGTGGCATTGATTTTAGTGTTAGGCATATTGGTGCTGGTCTCGGCGCTGATCGTCGCCTTTCTCTCCGGTGTCAAGACGGAGCTGGTCACCTCGCAAAGTTATGCCTATGGTGCCTCCACCCAGCAACTTGCCGACTCGGTCGTCAAGATGTCCACCGCGCTGATCCAGGACGCCGCCAGTGGCACCAACCGCGCCTGGGCCTCGCAACCCGGCATGATCCGCACCTACGGCACAGACGGGCGCCCGGACAAATATTACAAATTGTATTCCTCCGCCACGATGATCGTTGACGGTAACAATTTCACCGCTAACGATGAAGCGCCGCCCGTCACTTGGGATCAGCAGCAAGGCGTTTACACCGACCTGAACAGTCCGGTCTTGGACAAGTCCGGCACCCTGCATTTCCCGATCATTGACCCGCGGGCCAAGTCTGCCGTCAGCGGCAGCAGCATCGAGGGGTTTGACTACCAGGCAAGCGTCAATGGCGTGGAACTGCCCGGTGCCGACGCTAACAGCCAGCGCCTCCCCATGCCCGTGCGCTGGCTTTATGTGTTGCAGAACGGCAAGATTGCCGTTCCCGACGACACCAGCAACAATGGAGTCGTCACCTTTAGCGCCGGCAATGGTCCTGACGGCATGCCCAGCGCCAGCAACCCCATTGTCGGACGCGTTGCCTTTTGGACTGATGACGAGAGTTGTAAACTCAACATCAACACCGCTTCCGAGGGAACTTTTTGGGACCGGCCGTGGGCGAATACCGAAACCGAGCAATATCTTGCCACTTCCATTCCCGCACAAAACGAATTTCAGCGTTTCCCGGGGCATCCGGCGAAAACCAATCTGAGCACCGTTCTTTCTTCCATTTTCCCGTCTCCGAACAGCGGAACCGCCGGTCCTCAGCGTTTGTCGCCGGTTGACAAATATCCGTCGTATGCGCAATACCAGCCGCAACTCTCCGCCTACTACAAACTTACCCCGCGGGTCGGCGATGGAGGCACCCGCGGCGGCACTGTCAATGAAAATGACGCTAACAGCAACATAAATGCTTCATTCTCCGCCATTGTTTTGAATCAAGACCGTCTTTACGCCTCGGTGGACGAGTTGCTTTACAATCCTGCCCGCACATTGAACAGTGGGACTGTTGCCGGTAGCGGCACCATTACCAATGATTTTTTGGAGAAGGCAAACTTTTTTCTCACCGCACACAACCGTGCGCCGGAACTCAATTTATTCAACAAACCGCGCATCACCCTGTGGCCGTTGCAGGTTGACCCTGATGATCGCACTGCCAAGGATAAACTGATTGCCTTTTGCTCCACAATTAATGACAAACCTTACTATTTTCAGCGTTTCAACACCTATTCCAGAAATCCGCGTACTGCTGAGGATCCCAGCAGCAACACCGCTTCCAGCAGCCAGTCTGCGGTTAGTGATTGGCAAGAAGTGCTCCGTAATAGGCAACTTTACACCTATCTTGATCAACTGACCTCGCAGCCTATTCCGGGTTATGGCGGCAGGTTTTCCGACAAATATCCCAATACGCGGCAGCAAATTTTAACCGAGATGTTTGACATGATTCGCAGCGGGGTGAACCAATACAGTGGCACTTACAATTATGTGCCGACCTATCCTCATCCCGGTTCAGGGCAGGTCATTCCCATCAAGCCGGGGAATAATACACAGGGATTTGGGCGGACCACGGCCATTGTTGGCGCGGCCATAGTATTTTTCAGGGCAAACTCCGGTACCATCACCTTGCAGGTTGATCCCGTCGGCAGCGGCAGTAGCACCTACGTTGTAACTAGCACTGGAGCCCTCATTAGCGGCAGTCAAACACCGGATTTGCGTACCGTATTAAACCCGCAGGGTGTAAAAGTCACGCCTGGTGCAAAAATCGGTGCGACACTAATTCTGAATCCTTACACACCGTCGCCGGGTTTGCCGCCCCTGAATTCAAATTTACAATATGTCATTAGCGGTTTTAGTTCGTTGAAAGTGACGGGAACCACGGCGCCGAATATGATGCCTTTGCCGTTTGAGGCTGACACATTGACCAACACGGTTACCGCCCGCGGTGAATTTTCCGGCGGCGCCAATGCCTCGCCGTTTTTTGGCGTGATGTCCAGTTTTCGTTACGCACGTGATCTCAGCGGCGTTTTGGGCGATAATTATAAACCGCAAGGAACCAACGCAGTGACACAGTATCCGCTAACCACGCGAAAAGTCGGATCTCTTTATGACGGCGTGGCTGTTAATGAAAACGACACAACGTTTAATTTTTCCGGCGGAACATTGACTGTGGATGTTTATGCGGGCGCGGACCTTGCCCGTGAAAATCGGCTGCAGACCATCAAGCTCAGTTTTCCTGCTGTTAACGGTCTGTTGGTGCCGACAGTGAATCCTAATCCAAGTGAAAATGTGCAATCTCCGCCTGATCGAGGGGGTGACGGTTATGGAACAGTTGCGAGCCCGCTTTCCCGCTATCGTCGGCAGGAGGATTTATTCAGGTATTTCCGCATACCGGGTCTGCCGGGTTGGATGAAGACTGGTTCTGGTTATAACAGAAGAAGAGATTCCATGGGTAAAACAAAGGAGGGTGTGGACATTTATTATTGGGCAACAGACATCACACGCGGCATCGAGGCCGATCCGCTGAGCCCGGCCAAGGGCGATTTGCGGGTTTATGCCGTCTTGGATACGGTTCCGGAAAATTATTTCCGTCCCTGTCGCGGTTATGATGACATCGTTAGCGACTCCAGCGGGCTCAATTTGCCATCTTACAAATACACCAATGTGCAGTCATTGCGCGATTACGGCGCGGACAATACCTACAGCGGTTATGGTTATGATAACAGTTCATTCAGTTATGCGGGTGATGTTACCACCACCCCGGCCAATAATTTTATTTCCGGCACTTATCCGCACTTCATATATAACAGCATCAGCGCCTCGGACAATATTGCGTACGGCCTGCAAATCTCGGCGTTCGCTGACGGCGTGCTTATTCCGCGAAGTGAATTGCAAACGATCGATCCCAATCGCAAGGGATGGAGTAGTATTGGCAACACGGGCGAATATCGTGCTTCGGTTCCACCTGCTTGCGCTAATGGTCTTACGGCTGCTCTTACCAGTGGCAATGCTCCGGGTGACTGGGATAACATGACCGGTATCCTTGAGGATGGCGCGTTTATCAATAAACCAGACGAGGGTAATTCCGTCACCATTAGCACGTTTACGCACTTGCAGTCCTATGAAACCGACGACGTGAACAAAAGAAAAGACATGGCCGGCGGTTATTTTGCCATCGGTTTCAGCGGTACCCGTTTGTATCAAATGGATGATTCCGGCACGACTAGCAAAATTTCCACGTACTCCCCGAACCGCCAGGTTTTTTCCCCTGTCATGTTTGGTTCCTTGCCTACCGGAATCAATCCCGTTGACAGTAGCAACGTGAATCCATGGCAAACCCTTCTGTTCTGCGCCAATCCTGCCGCGGGTACCGCACACCCTGGATTTGCGTCGCCGCCGGACTGGCTGCTCCTTGATCTGTTTACCATGCCCATTGTGGAGCCGTATGCCATTAGCGAACCTTTTTCCACGGCAGGCAAGGTCAACATGAACTACCAGATCATGCCGTTTTCCTATATTCACCGCAGCACCGCGGTTCGTGCCGTGCTAAAATCAACACGGTTGATGGCGATTCCGCAGAGCATCTCGACAATCACCGCCGCAATGAACAGTTACAAGGATGGTCAGCGTTGCCTGACCGAATTGCGTTACAATATCAATCCTGACGAAAACACCGGCACTCTGCGCGGCTTTGAAAAGTGCTTTGCCAACGGTGATATCTTCAAGAGTGCGGCGGAAATTTGCAGCATCAATCTGGTGCCGAAAAAAATGCCACAGGCGGGGCTTTCCAACATTAACATGCAGTATCCGAATATTGCCGAACCGGATTATGACGGGACGCCCGCTTGGTGGAATAACTTTAAGCTCACCGGTGACAACACCCGTGAATTCCCCTACGGGGATATTTATGCGAGGCTAACGACGAAGTCCAATACCTACACCGTCCACCTGCGCGTGCAGACGCTGAAAAAATCCGTTAATACCCGGCCTGATCAATGGGTGGAAGGACAGGACAGCGTGGTGGGGGAATATCGTGGTTCCACCACGGTTGAGCGTTACATTGATGTCAATGATCCCTACCTTCCCGACTTCGCCACTTCGTCGACCGCCAACGTCGAAAGTTATTACAAAATCCACGTTATCAACACCAAGAAATTTCAATTCTGATGAGCCGCCAGTCGACACGCGCCTTTAGCCTGATTGAATTGCTGGTGGTCATCGGTATCATCGCCATGTTGGTCGGCATCGCCACGCCCGCGTTCATGGCCATCAATCGCAACTCGCAGCTGACCCAGGCCGGGCAGACTCTGATTGAAGAATTTACCGTTGCCCGCCAGACCGCGCTAACCAAGAATTGCGTCATCGAGGTCCGTTTTTATGCTTTTGCCAGCGCTAATGACAACGTGCGGCGTTATCGTGCCGTGCAAAGTTTTATCGTTGACGACAACGGCAACGCCACGGCCGTTGGCAAGGCGCGTTACTTGCCGGGACCGGTCATCATGGACGCCGATGGTGAAATTTCCACGCTTCTCGATACCCAGAACGCCAAGACCAATTGGAGTGATGATGATCCGCAAATTCCGTTGCCCGGTGTTGGCACCGCCTATGACGTTCGATTTTTTCAGTACCGCCCTGACGGTTCCACCGGGTTGTCGCCAATCGGCCGTCAATGGTTCGTCACTCTTCATAATGTCAATTCGGCCAACAATCCGGGTCAATTGCCCAATAATTATTACGTGATCCAGGTTAACCCGCTCAACGGCATCGTCCAAGCCTACCGGCCTTGATCGGTCTTTAAATTTATGAAAAAAACATCCACATTCACCAGTCGTCTCAAATCACTGCGTCGTACGCACGAAAAATTGCTGAAACGCAAAAATCCCGTCGATACCACCTGGTATAACGGTTTGTATGAACGCTACCAATATCCCGTCATCAGCGCGGCGCATGTGCCGCTGGAGTGGCGCTATGACTTTAATCCGAAAACCAACCCGTTCCTGATCGAACGCCTTGGCGTTAACGCGGCCTTCAACGCCGGGGCCATGGAATGGAACGGGAAAATTATCGTCTGTGTCCGTGTCGAGGGCTGGGACCGGAAAAGTTTCTTCGCCATTGCGGAATCGGCAAACGGCACCGATCATTTCCGTTTCTGGGACCGGCCCTGCGTGATTCCGGAGACCGGGGACCCGGATGCCAATGTTTATGACATGCGATTGGTGAAGCATGAAGACGGCTGGGTATACGGCCTTTTTTGCACCGAGCGCCGGGATCCGAAGGCAGCGCCGTCCGATCAATCCAGCGCCGTCGCCCAGTGCGGGCTGGTCCGCACCAGGGATTTGAAACAGTGGGAACGCCTGCCCGATATCAAGACCCCCTCGGCACAGCAGCGCAACGTGGTCCTGCATCCCGAATTCGTCGGCGGGAAGTACGCCCTTTACACCCGCCCGCAGGACGGCTTCATCGACACGGGTTCCGGGGGCGGCATTGGCTGGGCATTCTGTGATTCCATGGAAAATGCCAGCACCGGACAGGAGAGCATCATTGACCGGCGCGCTTACCACACCGTCAACGAACTTAAAAACGGCCAGGGCCCCGCGCCGTTAAAGACCGGGGAAGGCTGGCTGCACCTTGCCCATGGGGTGCGCAATACCGCCGCTGGATTGCGCTATGTTTTGTACTTGTTCCTGACCGATTTGAAAAATCCGGCCAGGATCATTGCCAAGCCGCAGGGATATTTCATTGCCCCGGTCGGGGAAGAACGCGTGGGCGATGTTTCCAATGTGGTGTTCAGCAATGGCTGGGTGTGTAAAAAAGACGGGACCGTGTTGATTTACTACGCATCGTCCGACACCCGCCTGCATGTTGCCACCAGTTCCATTGCACGCCTGCTGGATTACGTGAAAAACACCCCGGCGGACGGTTTGCGCTCGGCGGCCTCCGTGCAGCAAAGACTGGCGCTTATCCAGGCCAATGCGGCATCGGCGAAAAAACGGAAAAAATCCTAGGGGCGAAGCAATTCAAAGAATTTCTCCGGATGGCTGAAATCATCGAAGCAGGCATAGGGCTCGCAGGCCAGCAGTTCTGCTTTTGTGTAGTTTCCGGTGGCGACCGAAATGGTCTTTGCCCCGATGATTTTGCCGCAGGTGATGTCATGCGGCGTATCGCCGATGACATATACCCTGTCGGGTGAAAAATCATGACCGGTCCTGGCCAGTGCGCGTTTGAGCGCCACGGGGCCGAGCTCGTTGCGGATGTGCGAATCGTCGGCAAATGCCCCGAATTCGAAGTAATGCCAGATGGAATAATGGGAGAGTTTTAGTTTTGCCCCCCGTTCCAGATTGCCGGTCAGCAAGGCGTTGACACAATCCCGGCGCTTGGCGGCCTGTTCGAGAATGGCGACAATCCCGGGCAATACTTTGCCCGGGTGCAGCGGCAGCTGTTTCTTAAGGCAGTCGAGATAGGCCTCGTGGAACCGGTGAATATGCTCCGGTGTTGCCGCCAGATTGAGCTGTTTGAGCAACTCGATGCCGACCCAGGTGTCGGTTCGTCCGTGAAAATCGACTTTTGACAGGTCGCTTTTGATTCCAAACGCATATTCCGTCGCTTGCCCGATGGCCGTTTCACTGGCCTGGCCGGTGGTAATCAGGGTTCCATCAATGTCCCAAAGCAACAGATTTTCAGTCATTTTTTCAGTCTAAAGTCGTTTCCCCGGCTGTCCAGACAAGTGCTTAATGACCGGGCCTGCGCGGACATAACCTTGCGGCCGGTGGCATGGACTGCCGGGAAGGGCACGGGTGCTTTTTCGCAGGATACGCCCAAAAACAGGAAGATTTCACTGTTAGCTTCCGGGGCGGCCGCTAACGTCGGAATTCCATGAATTTCCAGCAATCGTTGAGGATGGCAGGCAAGGCGGCGCGGGGTAATTTGCGGCCGGGGATATTGTTGTGGGCCCTGCTGCTGTTATTTTTGCTGGCCTATCTTGGGAGTGCGGGATTTCGCGGTCTGCTGCAACAAGTGGCGAATTTCAAGTCCGGGGCGGGATACCCCTTTTCGTTCACGATCTATGTGATTTTCGGCGCTTTGCTGCCGGAGCTGCTGCGGATTATATTTTTCCAGCGCTGCCGCTGCACGGCGGAAAATCTGCGCAATTTCTTGTTCGGCATTTTTATCTGGGGCCTGTGCGGGATACTCAGTGATTTTTTCTATCGTTCCCAGGCGCTGTGGTTCGGCCCGGGCAATGATTGGCGGACCTTGATGACCAAGGTGACGGTCGATCAACTGATCTACAGCCCGCTGGTCAACTCGGCGATATTTTCCTTGTTTACCTGGCGCGCGGCGGCATTCCGGTGCTCCGTCTGGCGGGAGATTGGTTCCGCGAAATTTTTCCTCGGGCGAATCTTTCCGTTGCTTGTTGCCTGCTGGTGCATCTGGATTCCCGGCGTCATGCTGGTTTATTTCATGCCGGTGTCCCTGCAACTGCCGGTCGCGTCCCTGATCCTGTGCTTCTATGTGCTGGTGTTTACTTTCCTGCACAAACAAGAATAACCACGACATTCACCGGTTTTTGCTTCCCGGGGATTGCTCGAACCGGTTCCGGCCCGGCCTCGCTGCCGGGGCGATAAAGGCTTCGACAGGACGCCAACCTGACTTATGGCTACATAAAGCACAATTATAACTTTGGTATACAACATAATAAAATCTGTTTTTTTTGTTTTTGTGATTAGATTATGTGCCTCGACGTATTGTAATGCAAAGTGATGGGGGCAGATTGAAAGCTACTGCTGTAAACGAAGTGAAGCGGATCATCAGGCCACCTGCCGTGGCAGGAGGCTTCCCTTGCAATCCGGCTGGTAGGGGGTATGCGGCTTAAAGGATGAAAATCTCCGTTCCACGCGAAAGCCATCCCGCCGAGACCCGCGCTCCGCTCACCCCGGAAGCCGTCGCCAGGCTCGTCAGGCTTGGCGCGCAAGTGGCGATTGAGGCGGGAACCGGCCTGGCGGCGGGATTTGCGGATGCCGCCTATGCCAACGCGGGCGCGGCGATTTTGACCGACCGCAAGGAACTTTTGCACACCGGCGACCTGGTCCTGCGGGTGGGCAAACCGCCCATCGAGGAAATCCAATTGCTCAAACCCGGATCGGTCCACGTCAGTTTGCTTGACCCCTTCAACGAGCCGGAATTGGTGCAACGGTTCGCCTATTGGGGGATCAGCGCCATCAGCATGGAATTCATCCCGCGCACGACACGGGCGCAAAAAATGGACGTGACCTCCTCGCAGGCCAATCTGGCGGGCTATGAGGCGGTCATCCTGGCCGCGCGTTATGCCAACAAGATTTTCCCGATGATGACCACCGCCGCAGGCACCATATTCCCGGCCAAGGTGTTCATCATCGGCGTCGGCGTCGCCGGATTGCAGGCCATCGCCACCGCGAAACGGCTCGGGGCGAAAGTCACCGCCTACGACACGCGGCCCGTCGTCGAGGAACAGGTCAATTCCCTCGGCGCGCAGTTTCTGCGGATCGATGTCGGGGAAGTCGGCCAGACCGCGGAAGGCTACGCCAGGGCGCTGACGGAGGAACAAATTCAAAAACAACGCGCGGCGATGAAGAAAACCTGCGCCGAGTCGGACGTGGTGATCACCACCGCCCAGGTTTTCGGACGCAAGGCGCCGCTGCTGGTCACCACCGAAATGCTCGATGCCATGAAACCGGGCAGCGTGGTGGTGGACTTGGCGGTTGAAAGCGGCGGCAATGTCGCGGGCATTTTCCCCGGCCAGGTGATTGACCGCCACGGCGTGAAGCTGGTCGGCACCGCCAATCTGCCCGGCAGGGTGCCCCTGCATGCCAGCCAGGTTTACGCCGCCAACCTGGTCGCGCTGGTCGAGGAATTCTGGGACAAGGCGAACAAGAATTTCACGCTCAACCTGGAGGACGAAATCATCAAGGGCTGCCTCGTCACCCACAAGGGCAGGATCGTGAACGCAAAACTAACCGCCGCCAACGGCTGAACACCCATGGATACCAACCTGCTGTTTATTTTCATCCTCGCCATTATCATCGGCTTTGAGGTCATTTCCAAGGTGCCCTCCATGCTGCACACGCCGCTGATGTCCGGCACCAATGCGATCCACGGCATTATTTTGTTCGGCGGCATCCTGGTGCTGGCGGATGCGGCCACCCCGCTGGTGCAGGGGCTGGGATTCGTCGCCGTGGTATTCGGCTCGGCCAACGTGTTCGGCGGCTTTATGGTCACCGACCGGATGCTGCAAATGTTCAGGAAAAAGAAACAGCCATGAACACCCTTGCTGCCCTGGTCATTATCGCGGTGGCGGTGCTGCTCATCATCGGCATCAAGCTGCTCAGCTCGCCGAAAACCGCGCGCATCGGCAATCTGGTCGCCGCCGCCGGAATGCTGGTCGGGCTGGCGGCGCTGCACAAGCCCGACGGGGCCTATGTCTGGTCGCAGGGCTGGAATCTGAATTATACCCTCATCGCCGCCGGGTTGCTGGTCGGCCTGGTCCTTGGCGCGCTGGGGGCCTACTCCGTGAAAATGACCGCGATGCCGCAAATGGTCGCCCTGTTCAACGGCCTTGGCGGCAGCGCCGCCGCGCTGGTCGGCGGGCTGGAATTCCTGCGTAGCTCCGGTGCCGCCGCCGATCCCGGACTCTTCGTGCTGCTGGCCATGCTGTTCGCCACCCTGATCGGCTCGCTATCCTTTTCCGGCAGCATCATCGCCTACCTGAAACTGCAGGGGAAATTCGAAAAGCCGCACACCTTTTGCGGACAGAACATTCTCAACGGCCTCATGCTGGCGCTGATCCTCGGCCTCTGCGGCTGGCTGGCCCTCGATCCCTCCGGCACTGGCGCGCCCGTGCTGCTCATGGTTCTGGCCCTGCTCGCCCTGTGCTTTGGCGTCGCCATGGTCCTGCCGATTGGCGGCGCGGACATGCCGGTGGTCATCTCCCTGCTGAACTCCTTTACCGGCCTGGCGGTGGCGGCGGACGGCTTCGTGATCGACAATCTGGCGATGATCGTCGCCGGAACCTTGGTCGGCTCATCCGGCACCCTGCTGACCCTGCTGATGTGCAAGGCCATGAACCGCCCGGTGGCCAACGTCCTGTTCGGCGCCTTCGGTTCCGGTGGAAGTGCCGCAGCCGCCGGACTGGCTGGACTTGACGGCAAGACCGTCAAGCCGGTGCAGGTCGACGAGGCCGCCCTGCTGCTAAGCTACGCGCAGCAGGTGGTCATCGTCCCCGGCTACGGCATGGCCGTGGCCCAGGCGCAGCACCAGGTGCAGGAACTCTCCGAGGAACTCGGCAGGCGCGGCGTCGGCGTGCGCTTCGCCATCCATCCCGTGGCCGGCCGCATGCCGGGCCACATGAACGTGCTGCTGGCCGAGGCCAATGTTCCCTACGACCAGCTGAGCGAGATGGAAGCCATCAATCCCGCCATGGAGCGGGTGGACGTTTGTTTGGTGATCGGTGCGAACGACGTGGTCAACCCCGCCGCGCGCGAGGAAAAATCCAGCCCGATCTACGGCATGCCGATCATCGACGCCGACCGCGCCAAGACCGTCATCGTCATGAAACGCTCCATGGCCGCCGGTTTCGCCGGCATTGAGAACCATCTGTTTTACAAGGACAACACCCGGATGCTCTTCGGCGATGCCAAGGCATCCTTGACCGCGTTGATTGCACAGATCAAGCAGGGGTGAGGGGTTTGTGGTGTTGAATGATTATTGATGGGATATTTCCCATTAGATAGTTCGAGCTAACCCCGCCTCTGGCAACTAGTTTTTCTGTTTCCACATAGTTATGGATTGCTTCAGTGGAGGGTGACTTTTGTCTAATGGGTATTTTATTGTTAAGGGGAAAGGATTGGGTTAGCATTTATACAATATTTTATTGTTATGATTTGTTCTGAATTAACCCAGATTAAACCTGAATTTAATATCAGAATATAAATTAATCATCGGCTGTCGTATACGTGTTGCCATAAATAATTTTGCTTGTGTCATGTTGCATGAATTGATGATGTAAAGACCTAATGGATTAATTTGAGATCACTATATGAGTGAAAAACCACAAGACTTGGTTTGTAAGTTGGCTCAGGAATGCATTGGTAAATCACCTGTGATTATTTTAGGTAGTGGTGCCTCTGCAGCATATGGTATTCCAGGAATGCCCCAGCTTAAAGATTATCTCTTAGGACTTAGTTGCCCAACTTCTATAACACTTGAAGAAAAGAAGAGGTGGAATGAATTTCATGCACGACTCAAAACTACTGATCTTGAAACTGCTTTAAATGAAGTACGTCTTTCGGAATGCCTTACCGCATTTGTGGTTGAATCGACTTGGGATTTCCTTGCCCCATTTGATTATAAAGTATTTGAAGAGACAATTCTTAGGGTTGATATGTTTCCTCTAACAAAGCTATTTTTACATTTATTCTATAGCACCCAAAAGGAAATTCATGTTGTTACGCCTAATTATGATCGTCTAGCCGAATATGCAGCAGACGCAGGTAAATTAGTTCATTATACAGGGTTTAATTACGGGCATATTAGGACGCGTGTTACCAATAATAAGCCTCGGATTTTTTATGGAAAAAACACTCCCGCACGAACAGTTAATGTGTGGAAAGTTCATGGTTCATTCGATTGGTTTCGTGATCGCGATGGAATTGTATTTGGTTTACCGATAGGTAAACAGCGTCCAGCGAATGTTGCGCCTGTAATTGTTACGCCGGGAATTGAAAAATTCCGATTAACTCATGAGGAGCCTTTTCATTCTATAAAAACCGAAGCCGACCGTGCGCTTCAATCGGCAGATGCATATCTTTGTATCGGTTATGGTTTTAATGATTCTCACTTGCAAACCACACTTGTTGAAAGATGTCGTGGAAATGATATTCCGTTGGTACTACTTACGAGGGAGATATCATCAACAGCTAAGGCATTTTTAGTTAGCGGAAAATGTTCGAAATATTTAGCAATTGAAGAAATGGATACAGGATGTCGTGTGTTTAGTGCGGAATTTCCCGCTGGGGTTGAAATTGCTAAAAAATCCTTTTGGCAATTAAGCGAATTTTTAAAACTGGTTATTTCATGAGCATATTCAAATATAAAGACAACGAAGTCCTCGGCAAAGTAAAGTCAGTTGATACAGCTATTGTAATTGTCCATGTGGCCGATGTGGATCGACTTAGGCAACTGCAAGTCAATAGATTGGCTGTCCTACAGAGCAGCCGACCTGGACAACACTTGATAGGAATTATTCAGAAAATTACCCGTAATGTCATAGAAGCCAAAGAGATGGATGAGGTGGATTCTGATAATTTAGATTTGGAATCTAAGCCTGAATTAAATTTAGTAAGGATCGCTCTTATAGGTACAATGGTTGATAAATTGGGGGAGCAATCCAATGTGTTTCTTCGTACTTTGGAAACTGTGCCGGAGATTGACGCTAACTGTTTTGCAGTTGAGGGGAAGCAATTGACAGATTTCATGCGTATTGTGGCAAACATTTCTGCAGACGGTGAAAAATTATCGTTAGGGCATTATACATTGGATGATAAAGCGGAAGCATTTTTAAACGGAAATAAATTTTTCCAACGTCATGCTATTATCGTTGGTAGTACGGGATCAGGTAAATCTTGGACAACTGCCCGAATTCTTGAATGTGTATCCACACTACCAAATGCCAATAGTCTTGTTTTTGATATTCATGGTGAATATCGACCATTGAAGGGGGAGGGAATACGTCACCTTCGCATTGCTGGTCCTAAGGATCTTGATCTGAAACGAGGTCTGAAAGACGGTGTGATATTTCTTCCGTATTGGTTGCTTGCGTATGAAGCAATGGTGTCGATGTTCGTAGACCGTAGCGATCAAAATGCCCCAAATCAGGCGATGTTGATGTCTCGGACGATTATCGAGGCTAAGAGAAGTTATTTAACAAAAAATGGACACAAAGATGTTCTAGAAAACTTTACCATAGATAGTCCGGTCCCATTTTCGATTAAGGATGTAATAAGTGGACTAGAATGTTTTGATGTTGAAATGACTACTGGTAGTAGTGGCAGGGAAAAACAAGGGACTTTTCATGGGAAACTCAGCAGACTTATTGAAAGGTTACAAAATAAGCAAACAGACCGCCGTCTTGGGTTCCTTTTCCAAGCACCTGCTGAGACAATGCAATTTGATTGGCTCGACAAATTGGTATCTATACTTGTTGCGGGAAGCAAGGATCAGTCCGATGGCCTTGGTGGCGTAAAGATTGTCGATTTTTCAGAAGTGCCATCCGATATGCTTCCACTAATCATTAGTTTGGTGGCACGATTGGTGTTTTCGATTCAACAGTGGACTCCATCTGATCAGCGGCATCCTATAGCTTTATTTTGTGATGAAGCGCATTTGTATATACCAGAACGTCAATCATCGAGTGCTGGGGAATCTTTTGCTGTCAGCGCTTTTGAGCGGATTGCAAAAGAAGGGCGTAAATATGGTGTTGGATTAGTGGTTATTAGTCAGCGTCCCTCGGAAGTAAATCGAACAGTTCTTAGCCAGTGTAATAATCTCGTCGCAATGCGCTTAACCAATGGGGATGACCAAACCGTTGTTCGACGCCTTTTGCCAGATAGTTTGGGTGGTTTCAGTGATCTGCTTCCGGTGTTAGATACAGGGGAAGCCTTAGTCGTTGGAGATGCGAGCTTACTTCCTACTCGTGTCAGAGTTCAGCGACCAACCAATGAGCCCGATAGCGGAACAGTTCCGTTTTGGGATCGTTGGAGTGAAAATAAAAAGATTATTAATGTTTCGGCTTCAGTCGACAACTGGAGAAAACAAGCTGTGCAACGGTCTGCGGAAAAAAAGAAATAGTCGTGTTTACCTTGGCGAATACAAGATCATCCAGATCTAGATTTTTAAAATAAATATATCCAAAAAATTTGCCAAAGGATTATCCAATGATCGAGACATCAATTACGCAAGCATAATTGTCATGGTTTAGTTTTGGTTTTTCACGAAGAAGTTTTTCTACAAAACCAGTTGACATTAGTATAAGATTAATCTATCACTACGCACCTTGTGATTTACGTGGCTTATAAAGTGCAGACCTCAGGCTGCCTCAGCAGCCTCAAGCCGCGGCTAGCCGCCAATACTTTGCGCTAAGGCACATTTTCTCCAAAAATCGAGTCAAATCACTGGGTTTCAAGTGGTTTTGCCGTTTTTCTTTTGGTTTTCCCCACCTTTATCAGGGCTTTGCCGGGCTTGATAAAGCCTTTATTCGCAAAAATGAGCCCTTTATCCCGCGAGATAAGACCCTTGTTAAATTTAATGAGAAGTTTATCTGCGCAGATAAGCCGTCCATTTCGCAAGAGCAGGGCTTTATCCGTGAAAATAAGACCCTGATTAAAATTAATCAGCCTCCTACTTCGCAAGATGAGCCGCTTATCACGCAAGATAAAAGCTTCATTTTTGCCGCCTCCGGTTCCGTTTTTAACCCGCAACCGAACGAACCGAAAGGAATCCCATCCCCATGAACCCGAACCTTAACCGCAGCCTGCCCGCTTATATGCCCCGCAAGGAAGCCCTGCTCATCATCTGGATTGAGCAATTCCTCAACGCGCTCAAGCCGATGATCGCCTTGTTTCAGATTGAGGCGCAGGACTTCGAAGCCTATGAGGACGGGTTTGCCGTCATCAAGGATGCCTACAATTGCCACATCCACAGCAAGGGCGTGGCGGAGGCGGACACCCGTTACAAGGATTTGGGTTTCTACGACCGCAATCATTTGACCGCCATCGCTCCGAGGCTGGAAACGGCGATCATCCCCTCCAGCAGTTCATTGGAAGGCGGTTATGTGTGGCGGCTGGTGGAACTGATCGACGGGGAGATTTTGCCCAGTACCAATTGCACCGAGGACATCAAACGGCAGTTGCAAATCCTGCCGCCGTCCAAGACTGCGCCCGATTTAATCAGTCTGTCACCCGACCTGTACGAACCGAAGTTCACCGGCGGTGAGGTGGTCTTGAAGGGTCATCTGCCGAAACCGGCGAAGTATTGGTACATCGTAGTGGATCGGAATGACGGACAGGGCACCGTCGAAGCGGGCTGGGTGGCGGGAGCGAAGTTCACCGATCATCACGAGTTACCGGACAAGCCGACCACCTGGACTTACACCGTGGAATTGCAAGACAAGAACCGGACTCCCATCGGCAAGGTCGGTGTGGTGAGCGTCACCGTGTGGAAGGGCATCGCCGACCAAGGGCCGGAGGGCAAATGAAAAGTGAAGAGTGAAATTGGAAATACCCGCCCATGAGAACATCCCCATCTGCCTGCGTTCCCGCCTACAAGAAAACCCGTATCAAACTGTTGCGGCGCGCAGTCGTCATGCTGATCGTTGCCATCGTACTTACGCCCCTGTTGGGCCAAGCCTTGGCTGCCGTTGCCCGCAGCCTCTCCGCCCATCCGTGAATTTCAACCCATAACCCAATCAACCATCAAAAAAGGAGAAAACAGAATATGAAAACCCCAACACGTAGATTAACACTAAGCGCCGCGCTGCTCGGCGCGCTATTCACCCTCGGTCACCTGTCGCCGGCACAAGCCCAGAACATATGGACCAACACTGGCACCGGCGACTGGGCCTCTGCCAGCAACTGGAGCCAAGGTGCAGTACCGGGCTACTCTTCGGTCACCGGCACCGCCATCATCGGAAGTCCCGGTTACTTGACTGGCACGGCGGTGCTTTCCTCCGGTTCCTACACTGCCATCGTGTTGCAACTGGGCCGGGGTAGCAATACCGCCAACGGCTATCTGCGGGTCAACGGCGGAACTTTGGCCGGTCTGAGATCCATCGAAATCGGCGGCGCGGTAACCAGTTACAGCGGTGCCAAGGGCACTCTGGAGATTAACAGCGGCCTGGTCACCGGCACCACCACCCAGGTCGGTGTCTATGGTCAGGGCGCCCTGTTGCTCAATGGCGGGCGATTGCAAACTGACACGCTGACCCTGGGCGTTAATGCGAACAGCTCCGGTACCCTGATCATCGGCAACGACGGCTCGGGCATGATTACCAAACTGGATGGCAGCACCCCCACGACCATCAGCAGCGGCAGTGGCGCCGGGGTGTTGCGGTTTGCCCATAACGGCAACATCCAGTTTGCCAATGCTGTTACTGGTAACGGTATGCTAAACCTTGGCCAAATCCAACTCATCCACGCAGGTTCCGGCACTACGACCCTGACTGGCGGCTCGGTTAGTGTCTCGAGAGTCTCCGTCACTCGCGGCGAGTTGTCTGTTGCCGCCAATACCACGCTGACCGTGAATAATCAGACGATCGAGGTCGGCTCCGGCGCCACCTTGAGCGGTGAAGGTGTGATTTCCTCCAATCCGATAGGGATGAACAGCAAGCTGCTGACCATCCAGAGCGGAGGTCATATCGCCGCCACTTTGGTGGTCAATGTCGGCCTGACCTTGGAAACGGGTGCGGTGCTGGACTATTATGGGGGCAGCGGTCTGGTGCTGGGCGACGGTGGATTTGAGATAAGCCTCGTCAAAGGAACAAGCACCGTGCAGGTGGACTTCAGCCGCGTTTCCCTGGACTTGGGTTCCTACCACATCATCGACTACGACGCCACCCAGTCCAACAACGTGGCGACTGACGGCTCCCAATTCAGCGCCATCGGGCTGGGCAGCGAGGTGGAGGGAACGTTCGAAGTGGATCAGATTCATAACCGGCTGGTCTTCACAGTCACCGCCGTGCCGGAACCGTCCACTTATTTTCTGCTGGGTGCGGGTCTGGGCCTGATCGGTTTCCTAAAGTTACGTCGCCGCCAGCAATTTTAAAGCAGCACATTCACCGCAGAGGCGCAGAGAACGCAGAGATTATTTTAATTTAATAAAACCTCAGCGAACTCCGCGTCTCGGCGGTGAACCTTCTTTATGAAAAAGAACATCATTCAATACCCGGGCAATCCCATCCCGGTGCGGCTGGAGGCGGAACAGAACGAGTTGCTCGAGGAGTTCCAGACCAAGACCGGGCTCGGCAAGTCCTTCATCATCCGCCGTTGCATCAGCTATGCGCTGCGGAAATTTGCCAGCGAGGAGGTCAATATCCTGACCCTCGAGGAGAAAGAATAGCAAATTCCCGCGCGAGGCCGCAGGGCCGCGAGGTTAGCGGGTTCGAACCAAGGCCGTCGTGCCATGGCGTGTCCGCCATTCGCCGGGCGGCGTTCCTTCCCAGGACTGGAAGGCACGGAAAAAGGAATTGGCATCCTCGTAACCCAGCAGGAAAGAGACTTCCTTTAATTCCACACTGCCTTGTTGCAGGTAATGCCGCGCCAGTTCCCGCCGGGTTTCTTCGATCAGCTGCTGGAAGGTGACGGCGGCGACGGTCAGCCGGCGTTGCAGGGTGCGGGTGCTGATGCCCAGTTCCCGCGCGACGGATTGCAACGAGGGACGTTTCCCGGCCAGCGATTGTTTGAGGGCGCGTTTTACCTGTCCCGCCACGTCCAATTCCGCATGCCGGGCCTGAAGTTCATTTTCCAACTGCGGGTCGATGGCCGACAGCAAGTCGGCATTATGGGTTACAAAGGGGAGGTTCAGATCGTCACTGCGGAACACCAGGGCATTGCGCCTGGCCTTGAAGTTCACCGGGCAGTTGAAATGCCGTTCAAACAATCCGGGATTTCGCGCGGTGCGTGCGAGTTCCAGCCTGAGCGGCCTGAGCTTTGCGTTGGTGCCCCGCCGGCCGATGGCGTAGATCCATGACAACGCGAGGTCGACCAGGGTGTCGGGCTGGATTTCTCTGGCCTGCAGGTGGAAAAAGAATTCCACCGAGGTTTCCCGGCGGATGTGATGGATGCGGATTTCTTCCGGGCAGGTGAGTTGCTTGTAACGCGCGATGCGTTGCAGGGCGTCGCCAAAGGAACGGCTGCAGACGGCGGCGATGGCGGCGGGTTCGTAGCGTTCGAAGCGGGATTCCGCGCCGAGCCTGAGCCCGATGGCGGGATCGGGGCTCATCTCGCCAACGGCGCGCCACAGGGAAAACAGCTCGTCCGTGGTCGCATAGATTTTGGGCCGGTGAAAGAATCCCGGCGGCAATCCCGCCAGGCGCAGCAGGCCCGGCAAAGCCAGGCCGTGCTCGGTCAGGCGTTCCGGCAGGAGGCCGGAAATGCGGAACTGGCGGTTCATGACTTGAGCGAGGCCATGTCGATCACGAAGCGATAGCGCACATCCTGTTTCAGCAGCCGTTCCCAGGCCTCGTTGATCTTTTGGATCGGGATCAATTCGATTTCGGAGACGATTCCGTGCCGGGCGCAGAAATCCAGCATTTCCTGGGTTTCGGCGATGCCGCCGATGGCGGAGCCGTTGAAATTGCGGCGCGGCAGCAGCAGGTTGAAGGCCGACACTGGCAGCGGATGCTCGGGGGCGCCCACCAGGGTGAGGGTGCCGTCCAATTTCAACAGGTTCAGGTACGCGTTCACGTCGTGCTGGGCGGAAACCGCGTCGAGGATGAAGTCAAAGCTGCTCTGGTGTTTTTGCATCGCGTCGGCATCCTTGGAGACCACCACTTCATGCGCGCCCAGTTTCAGGCCGTCCGCGACTTTGCCCGGCGAGGTGGTGAACAGCACGACATGGGCGCCAAAGGCGCGCGCGAATTTCACGCCCATGTGACCCAAACCGCCCAGGCCGACGATGCCGACCTTTTGACCGGGACCGACCTTGGCATGGCGCAAGGGGGAGTAGGTGGTGATGCCCGCGCACAGCAGCGGTGCCGTCGCCGCCAGATCGAGCCCTTCGGGAACCCGCAGCACAAAGGCTTCATCCACCACGATGCCGGTGGAATAGCCGCCAAAGGTTTGTCCTCCCAGATGCTTGTCCTGGCCGTTGTAAGTGAAGGTGGGGAAGGAAAGGCAATATTGCTCCAGCCCGGCGCGGCAGCTGGGGCAGGTGCGGCAGGAATCCACCATGCAACCGACCGCGCTGAGGTCGCCGACTTTGAATTTGGTTACCTGGCTGCCGACGCGCCTGACCCGGCCGACAATCTCATGTCCCGGAACGCAGGGGTAAATGGTGTTGTGCCATTCATTGCGCGCCTGGTGCAGGTCCGAATGGCAGACCCCGCAATACAGGATTTCAATTTCCACGTCCGACGGCCCCGCTTCACGACGGTCGATGTTGAATGGTGCCAGTGCGGAATCGGCACGCTGTGCCGCGTATGCTTGAACTTTGGTAGCGATCATGGTCATAAGATAGTACGATTTGCCACCCTGTCATCAGCGGAACACGCCAAACAACTTGCCAAACACGCCATCAAGAAAGTGTTTCCGTCCCGGGTCCCGGCGCTCGCATGGACAGGTGCCGGAGTCGGGAAGCCAGCTGCAACCGGGACAAAGTTTTGCATTCGCGAACGTTCGATGAGGCTTTACACCGCATATGAAGGGAGTATTGATTGCGATAAAGAAAACACAGGTAATTGGCCGGGGGGAGTTTAAAATGGCGTGTGTATGACGAAGGTCTTGGTCATAGTGGACGATGTGCCGGATATCCTGATTCCGCTTGGCAAACTATTCCGGGCACGGGGTTTTGAGGTTCATGTTTTTATCAATCCGCTGCCCGCCCTGCATTTTATCCGCAATAACCGGGCCGACGTGGTGCTGTCGGACTATCGCATGCCGCAGATCGACGGCGTGACCTTTGCCCGGGTGCTGCGGAACATCGGCTGGGGCGGCTCCTTGTTTTTCATGAGCGGTTATGTCAGCGAGCTCAACCAGCATGACCTGCAGTCGCTGGGCGTCGACGGCGTGCTGGAAAAGCCATTCAATGCCCTGGATCTGATCGAGTTTGTGGTTCAAGCCATCCGGGATGACGGCCCGCTGCCCGCACCGCCCTGCAGGGTGCGCAGTCCCGCCGACTCGGAATTGTTTTCCGGCCCGTCACAATAACCGGCGGCTTTAATGGGAACCGCAGCCAATCAAGCTGCCGCTCAATTTTCCATGATGTGATCCAATCCGGAAGCTGTCGGGGCAGGTGACAGGTCTTCGGCGCTTGAGCTGGGTAAACAATCTTGTTAGCGTGTCGGCAGAAGGGTGGTTCAATCATGCAGGCAAGGGGAAATGCAAAGGGTCGCGCCGTGGCCCGGGATAATGTCACGGCGGCGGTGTTGCGGGAACAATTGGCGGGGTTCCCCGCTTCCGGCGCCAGGCGCGCGCTGCGTCATCTGCTGAAATGGCTGTCCTGCGAGATCGACGCGGACAATATCATCTGGATTGCCGCCATCCGCGTGTTGGACGGCAGCCAGGCCAAAAACGATCCGTTTTTCGGCTGGCGGCTGCGGGAGCGTTATCCGCTGCATCCCGACCCGAAACCCTACCAACAGGTGCTGGCCCAGTATTACCAGCCGGAACACTACGGCAAGCTGACCCCCACCTACCGCTCGCGCTCGCACGAACCCAAGATCGACCACGTCGGCATGACCGGGCGCGCCTCGCTGGCGGGGGCCGGGCATTTTCGCGTGCACCGCTTGCGCGACAGGGACTGGCTCGATTTCAACGCTCTCCGCCGCACGGAGCATTACCGGCTTTATTTTGAATTGCCCGGCATCATCGACCGCATCCTCGTCGGCGTGCCCGTTTCTTCCGCCTGCGAATCCTTTGTCATGATCCACCGCCACCGGGCGCAGGACGGTTCGCGCCGCAAGCTTTTCACCAGGCGGGAGGCGCAGCTGGCGGGCGAGATCATGCGCGGTGTGCCCGAATTGCACCGCCGCCTGTTTCTCGGCAACGGCCTGCTTACCGGCGACAAGCCGCTCAGCCCCACCGAGCGGCGCATCCTCAACGGCCTGCTCGACGGCCTGACCGAAAAGGAGATCGCCTCCGCCATTGGCCAGCGCTTCGCCACCACGCACAAGTACGTCAAATCCCTCTACGCCCGCTACGGGGTCACCAGCCGCGCCTCCCTGATGGCGCTGTGGCTTTCCGGCTGCCGCTACGCACCCCCTATTTAGGGGTGTATTCATCTGTTGTGGCATTGGCTAGACCATTGGGTACATATGAAATGCAAATTGTGGCGGGGAGCCATGGGTCTGGGGATTTTTGCCGTGTGGCTGGGCTGCGCCCCGCTGTCGCGCGCGGTCGATACCTTTTATGTGAGTGTCTATAACCAGTACGGTTCCGGCGGGGAAAACGCCATTCTCAAGGTGACGGATGTCGGCGGTACGCCGGTGGTGACAACCTTCGCCTCCGGTTTCACGCAGCCGGAGGGCATCGCCTTTGACGCCAGCGGCAACCTGTACGTGGTGGATATTTCAACGATTTACAAATACAGTCCGGATGGTGTCCAGTCGGTGTTTGCCTCCGATCCCGTCAGGATCAATGGCCAGCCCACCACGGGGCTGTTCATTGATTCCCACGGCAATGTCTGGGTGCCCGGTGACGGCAGGAGTTCCTATGCGTCGATCATTGAGTACGACCCGTCCGGCGTCGAGATCAAGACCGTCGTCACCTACGGCGGCCCCTCGGGGTTCGTGGTCGATGCCGCGGGCAACCTGTATGTGGCGAATTCGTTCAACGGCAATATCGTCAAGTATGCGCCGGACGGCTCGTCAACGACGCTGGTGACCGACGACAACCTCTACAGCGCCGCGGGACTGGTCTTCACCCCGGACGGCTCGTTGCTGGTGGCCTGCGGCAGTAAGATTTACGAGGTGCAGGACGGGGCTCTGGTCCTGTACGCCACTCTCTCCGCCACCGGCGGCGGCATGGTCTTTGATTCCAACGGCAACCTGCTGACGGCGCTGGAATCCAGCGGATCAAAGAACGGCATCGCCATTACCACGCCGGATGGCACGACCTCGACCTACCTTTCGCTGAACAAGTACGAATTCCCGAACACCCTGGCCATCGCGCCGGCCACCATTCCCGAGCCGGGGACGAAACTGTTGCTGTTGTCCGGCTTGCTGGCGCTGGGGCTTTGCTGTGTACGGTTGAAGCGTGACAGCAGGCGGGTCATACTGGCACGCGATCATGAACGGCTGCGGTGAAACGGATAAAATGGGGATCGCGGTTCCCGTGCTTGATCCCCAATTTTCAATTCGCCACCGCTTTGTCTCACCGGATTAACCGGCTTCACTCCCTAACCAATTATTTATAAGTTGATTTAATCAATAACCGTTCAATATGAGGGCAAGCGTGCCGATTATTGATTTTGGTTTTATTAAAAATTTATACAAAATCGGGTGAATACGCCTGCCGGTGCTGGTTTATTTGGTGTTTCCAATGACAATTGGAGTGCAATTTAAATCAAACTCATTTATTTATTGAGCTTGAATTGTAACTAAATTGAACCGGAATTGTTTATTTTGCCACGAATGACACAGGCACCCGACTTTATGGCTTCACGGGCGATCACCATGCTGGGCATGCATCGCAGCGGTACCAGTCTGGTCACACGCGGTATCAGCACGCTCGGAATCCACATCGGGGAGAATTTGATCGACAAGGGACAGGACAATCCGACCGGTTTTTGGGAGGACAAGTCCCTGCACTTGCTAAGCGAGCGGGTGATGAAATTTTTTGCCCTGAAATGGAACAGCACCCGTTTCATTACTCCCGGACAATGGGGCAAAAAAAGCCACCAGGCTTACGACCTGCTGCGGCAGTGGCTGGATCTGCAACTGGACCGCAAAGTCACCGGGGCAAGGGTCATGTTCGGCGGCGCCTCCCCCAAGCAAATTTTGAAGAATCTGGTTTGGTGCTGGAACAGGGGTGGTTGCAGGGGCAACGGAGTGTGAAGAGCAAAGAAGAGGTCAAATGGGGGCCATGAATTGTTTTGTTATTAATCTGGAATCAGCGGCCGGGCGCCGTGAAGAAATGTCCCGGCAGCTTCGCGGATTGGGTATTTCCTTCGAGATTTTTCCCGCGGTTGACGGCAGGAAAATGACGGAGCAGGAGCTTCGGACGCATTACGATGCTGGGAAAGCCGCCCGGGAGCGGGAAAAAATGACCGGGGCGGAAATCGGCTGCGCCCTGAGCCATCTGGGAATTTACCGGAAGATGGTGGAACAAAATATCCCGCAGGCGCTGGTTTTGGAGGACGATGCGGATTTGTCCCCGGATTTGAAGCCCGTGCTGGAGCGGCTGGCGGAGCATTATGCCGCGGAACAGGAGATCGTGGTTCTGCTGAATCATGTGCCGAATTATTTAAAGAGATCCCAGGTAGAGTTGATGGAGGGGCGGACCTTGGCCAGGACCCACGGCCTGTGCTG
Source organism: Verrucomicrobiales bacterium (assembly GCA_031256975.1). Classification (GTDB taxonomy): domain Bacteria; phylum Verrucomicrobiota; class Verrucomicrobiia; order Methylacidiphilales; family JAAUTS01; genus JAIRPN01. The sequence continues at coordinate 54,915 of JAIRPN010000017.1, forward strand.
GAGTTCGCACGGTTATTTTATCACGTTGAAGGCGGCGCAGCGTATGCTGGAGAGATTGCATCCGGTGTGGATCGTGGCCGATCACTGGATGAGGTTTCAGGAACTGGGGATTGTGTCCATCCGGGCGCTGGTGCCCTATTGCGTCGGGTTGCGTGAGGCGGCGGAGATCAGCTCCATCGGAGTTCGCGGGGACAAACAAGGTGGTTTTACCGGCTATCTGCGACGCCATCGCGAGCGGTACTGGCATAGCGGCTTGTTGCATTATCTTTACCGGAAAACGAGGCGGACGTTTTCACGGCTGCTTGCAACCCTGAGCAGGGATGTGGTCCGGCAGCAGAAAGACAGATAACATCACTTTGTGATGGTCAAAAATTGCCGGCAGAGCAGTGGCCGGTACTTCTCGATCGCCGCCCGTGTTTTATTCGGGATCCAGCACTGTCCCGGCTGTGGTCATGAATCATTCAGTAAATTGTCAGGGTTTTGGATTGTTAACGCCAGGGAAAGCATTTTAATCTTCGCCAGGCTCCAGCGCCTGCATCAGCAGATGCTGGACGCAGGAGGATAGCCACAACTGGATCAAAGCCTTGCGGCGTTGGGGCGAGGTTTGGGACGAGGTTAATTCTTCAAAATTGATTTCTTCGATTTCCTCGCGCTCGCTAATGGCGAGCCGCAAATCATTCAAAATCATCAGCAACACATGCGTTTGTTCGATGGCGAGCTTGAGGGGTTCATGGGGGATGACGGCCTGCCAGTTTTGCAGCAGTGCCAGGCGGGAGGCTTCGCTTTCCCTGCGATGCGCCTTCCAATCTTCCTCCTCTTCAAGCGGGGATTTGTAGCTCAGCGGTGTCGGTTTGAGCGACAAAGCCTCGGCCGATTTTTCTTCCCGCGGCGAATAAAGTTGAATGGCCAAGGAAAATAATTCCGAATAAAAAGAGCGGTGGTCCGCATCAATCCGGATGGTGACAGTCTCGCAATCGCGTGTTATCTGCAGGCCGTTCATGATGCCTGTTCCAATGAGGCCTTGATGCCATAGTCCTTGATGCGTACCGTATAATACTCGCAGCGTTCCTTGTTGCCGGAAAACACCACGGAACTGCCGGCTTCATGCACCTCGAGCATATGGCGGGTCGCGGTGTTCTTGTCCATGTGCAGGACGGTGCGGAATACGAATACCACAAAATCCTGGGTGTTGATATTGTCGTTCCAGACAATGGTCTGCCAGTTGCGCTGGCGCTTGGTGGAAGTTGCCTATTTGACTTCCGGAACTGTCGCGGTCTTGCTCACCTTAACAAAGTAAAAGAAGCGGGTTCATTCATCAAGAGATCAGCGAAGGGAGGGGCAATCCGGACAGGCGATTTGAGGTCATTTTCCATTAGAGGAACTACTGCGGGGGCGGGGTGCCATGTGTTAAAATTAAAAAGATGGCAGTTTGCCGGGAGACAGTGAAACGGGACTTTACAGGGTCCATAAACAGAGTATTAGTTTCAGCAAGAATAATACGAATTAACTTATTAAATTTCACGGATAGGTCGACGTTGAGCAAGGGGTATATGGGCAAGGTTTTAGTTATAGTAGATGATATTTCGGATGTTTTGGTTCCGCTCGGTAAATTATTTAAAACCCAAGGGTATGAGGTGCATACCTTTCTCAATCCTCTGGCGGCCCTGCACTTTATCCGCAACAACCCGGCTGATGTGGTGTTATCCGATTATCGCATGCCACAAATGGACGGAGTGACCTTTGCCCGTGTGCTGCGGAATATCGGCTGGACCGGTTCCTTGTTTTTCATGAGCGGCTACATTGCGGAATTGAACCAGCAGGAATTGATGGGTCTGGGAATCAACGGCATCCTTGAAAAGCCTTTTAATGCGGTGGAACTGATCGAATTTGTCACCAGAACCCTGCAGGAGGAAGCCGAGGCTTTGCTTCGTTCGCCCGCCTCCGGCATGCCGAATACTCTCCAGTCTTAGAGTGCGGTTTCGCATCGGAAATTCCCAAATAGCAGGAAATATTAGACTTTTGTCTATCAAAAGGCTTTACTGCAATTTGGGAATATATAATCATTGAAGGCGTTCCGGAATTGAAAAATCCCCGGAAATTGTGTGTGAAGCGAGCAAATTCATTAACCAGGACTTGGTTGGATTTGCCGGAATGAACGAAAGGGAAACATTATGTTAATACTGCGTTCAGAGCATGCCAAGCTGTTAACCATCAATCGCCGCTAATAGGCTTCTTAGGGTATCTTATAAGAATGGTTTTGTATAAAAAACACTCTTTACTTTTTTATCGTATAAATGAAAATACTCGAGTTTCTTTTGCTTTAAGGCAGGGAACGACATATGGAATATTGGCATGTAAATTTTTGGAAGAAACAATTTTGCTCCATCATCGATGTGATAGGCAGCGGTGGCTATTGTTGCAAGGTTGTCATCAAAAAAAATACCTCGGTCTGCTTGTTGGTGTTATTGCTGTTGTCCGAGATTGCTGTAACCCGGGGGCAGACGGTGATAAACACGCGCTCCGTAATTCCGGTCAATAGCGGGAGTGTCTTTGATTCCGGAACTGACAGCATAATTATTGCGGCTCCTTCCTTTGCCGGCAGTGGCGGGGCGGTTTTGGTGAATGACGGCGGAACTTTGAGTCTGGCCGGGAATGTGGCCTTTTCGGGCAATACGGTTACCGGTGCGGGCGGCAATGGCGGGGCGGTCGCACTGGGTGCCAACACGGCAATTGTCTTGAGTGGTGGGACTTTGATGTTCTCCAACAACCAGAGTGTCGGCGGCAGTGGCGGGGCGATTTACTCGGCTGCCGATGTTGCCGTGAGCGGTTCGGGAAACTTGGTGCTGGTCCAGAGCAATACGAGCAATTTATCCGGCGGTGCCATTTATTCGGGCGGCGGGATCATCATTAGCGGCAGCCTTGGCGGCATGCTTTTTGCTGACAATTATACGAGTGGCAAGGGTGGCGTGATGCGCGCAAACAATGGTGGAATTACCATAACAAATTTAGCCAATGGCGGTGATTTCATCATACGTAATAATACATCGGGAACAGGCAATTCATCGACCACCGTCACCACCGCGGCCGGTGCGCTCAGCGCCACGGGCACGGTGCTTATCAATGGCAATTACGACAATCTGGTGTTTCGTGATAACATTGGTTCCCAAGGCGCCGCCATTTATTCTGATTCAAATGTTACCATTAGCGGGGAGTTGGCCAGCATCCTGATGACGTCCAATACCGCTTTTAACAGACAGGAGACCGCCGATGGCGCTACGGGGGGAAGCGGTTTCAGGCTAGGTGGTGGTGGTGGTGGCGTGATTTATGCAAAAGGCTCTGTCACTATTAGCAATACCCTTGCCGGTGGGGGTAGGTTGGAAATCAGTAACAACAGGGCTTTTTCGGATGGTGGAGCGATATTTGCTCTGGGTTCAATCAATATCTTGGGTAATTATACCGATATTATCATGACCTCCAATACCGCCGCGGGCAGCCTGGGCACAACTAACAATCCCGCCATGGGCGGCGTATTGAGAACCGGCAGCGGCGGCGCGGCGGGTGTTGCAACCGGCAATAACGTGGTTATTGATACTGTCACGACCGGCAGCATGGTCATGCGGGACAACACTGCCGAAAACTTCGGCGGTGTTATTGATGCGGCCTTGGGCACCGGAATAATTATCAAGGGCACCTATGGCGCGATTAGCGTGACCGGTAATACCAATACGAGATCTGCCGGCGGGGCTTGGGCTGCCGCAAATGACGTGCTTGTGGACGTCTATACGAGCGGCACTTTTGAGATGAGCCGCAACACGGCGGTTAGCGGCGGTGGCGCAATTGTGGGATATTACTCGGATGCGACCATCCGGGGCACCTATGGTGCCATCCGCTTTGATTCGAACGTTTCCAGTGGTAGTGGCGCCCTGGCTGCCAGCAGCGGTGGCTTTGCCGGCGGCGCGATTGTCACGGCGAGCAACTTTGTTTTTACGCCAAACGTCGTGTCCGGCATTGAATTCACCAACAACGCGGCCAATTACGGTGGTGCGCTGGCCACCGGCAATGCCGGCAATCTTGTCTTTGGCGGCACATCGGCATGGGTGCTGTTCGACAGCAACACCGCCAACTATAACAACGGCCTTGGCGGCGCGATATACGCGGGCAACGGTGGCCTCGCAATCAGCAACACCACGGGATGGCTTAAATTTTCGCGCAACATTAGCGGCAACAGTGGCGGCGCGATTTACACCGCCGGCACGCTAACCATGAATGGCAGCTACGGTGACCTGGTCTTTGATTCCAACACCACGAGCGTGAATGCCGCCCACGGCGGCGCGATATACGCGGGCCGGCTGAACTTTAGTCCGGCCGCCGCCAGCGGCAGCCTTGCTTTCACGAACAATCGCGCGGGCGGCAGCGGCGGCGCAATATACGTCAATGCGGGTGGCATAGCCATCGGCGGCAGCTACGGCGGATTGTTTATTTCTTCCAACACTTCCGCGTCCACGGCCGCCAACACGGGTGGCGGTGCGTTTTATGCGGCCAATGCGGCTAGCGGCAGCATCGCGATCTCCGGCAGTTACGGACGCATGGAGATTACCGACAACCAGGCGGCGGGCAACGGCGGCGCATTTTACGCGACTGGGAGTGGTGGTATTGATATTGAAGCCATCGTTGATGGCACACTGTCTGTTTCCCGTAATGCCGGTAATACCGGCGGCGCGTTTTATGCAAACGCCGGCGGCGTGGTCATTGGCGGCACTTATGGCGGTTTGCAAATTTCCGAGAATACGGCCGTGACGTCGAATGGCGGCGCGATTTACAGCGCGGGCACCATCACCATTAGCGGCAACTATGGTGCGGGCGGCATCCTTGTCGATTCCAATACCGCCGGGGCTGTTGGCGGGGCGTTTTACTCCGGAAAGGATGTCATCATTAGCGCCACGACGACCGGTTCGCTCGCCTTCACCAATAACACTTCCGGTGCCGGCGCCAACAATTACGGTGGTGTGATCTATGCCGCGGGAAATATTCTGGTCGATGGCTCCTATGCCGGATTGCTCGTTCAAAACAATCTCGCCCGCAACGGTTCTGGCGGTGCCCTTTTCTCCAATGGCGGAACCCTCGCCATTGTCGGCAACTACGGTGTTGGCGGCATTCTGGTTGATTCGAATACCTCTTCTAATTCCGGCGGCGGACTTTATGGCGGCAACATCGCCGTTAATGCCGTCACGTCCGGCACGATGGCGATTACCAATAATACGGCAGTCACCAGTGGCGGAGCCCTTTATGCCAGTTCCAGTATTTTCATCGGCGGTCAATATGCCGGCATCAAGATCGATTCCAACAAAGTCACCGGAGCCTCGGCCAAGGGTGGCGCCCTTTACGCGGGCGGCAATGTTACCGTTAGCGCCACCGATGACTTTTCTTTGATAAACAACACCGCTTCCGGTGACGGCGGCGGTATTTATTCCGGCGGCACCTACACCATGACCGGCAGCTATGGCGCGATCACGTTCGGCACCAACTATTCCGGCGGCAATGGCGGGGCGATCAATGCGTCGAAAGATATCATCATTAGCGCCACGGTTGGCGGTGATTTTCTGGTTAACTCCAATACAGCGGCTACCAATGGCGGCGCCTTTTACGCGGGTGGGACCACCACCATCACGGGTAACTATGGCTCGATTCTCTTTGCCAACAATGCCGCCAACACCAACGGCGGCGCCATTTACTCCGGCAGTGGGGTCAATATTGGTGTGGTTAGCGGCGGCACTTTGCTCTTTACTAGTAATACCGCCAAAAGTGGCGGTGCCATCAGTACGGCCCCGACTTCGGGCAGTAGCGGCATCGTTATCAGCAGCACGGTCGCTTCGCTGGTTTTCCTCAATAACAGTTCCACCAGCGCCGCGGCAGCAGACGGCGGCGGCGCCATCTATGCTTTCGGTGGTACCGGTGTTTCCATCACCGGCAGTTATGGCAATATTCTGATAAACTCCAATACCTCGGCGAGTTACGGCGGGTTTATCACCACCAATGCGAGCGGCAGTACTTATGGCGTTACCATCGACACTGTCACCGGCGGCACCATGGAAATCAGCAAAAACTATGCGAATACCCAGAGCGGCGGCGCCATCAACACGCAAATGATGGTGATTCGCGGCACTTACGGCGGCATCTTGATTGATTCCAACACCACGGCGGGTGTCACCGGCGGAGCGTTGAATGCTTCGAAGGACATCCTGTTCGGCGATGCGAATTCCGTTTTTGGTGCTGTTACCATTTCCAATAATTATGCTAAGAGCAATGGCGGGGCGTTCAATGCTACCGGCAATATCGCGATTGACGGACTTTACGGCGGCCTGTTGATTCAAAGCAACACCTCCGGCGGCAATGGCGGAGCGTTTTCCAGCGGCAGCTCCATCACCATCAGCGGCAGCTATGGCAGTCTGTTGATGCAAAACAACACCACCGGGACCGGCATGATTTACGGTGGCGTGATGTATGCCAACCGGGGCGACATCAACATCCTCGGCACTTATGGCACGGGCGGGATTACCATTGATTCAAACAAGGCTGGCGGTTCCGGCGGTGCGTTGATGGCCAGTACCGGTAACATCATTATCAATGTCACCACCTCCGGTGCCCTGGCGATCACCAACAACAGAGGCGGCACGACCAATGCCGCGGGCAATCTTGGCGGCGCGTTGGCCGCCGGCGCGAACAGTATTTTCATCAGCGGCACTTATGGCAACCTGCTGATCGGCAGCAACACCGCGACCAGCAGCGGCGGTGCCTTTGTCACTGGCAAGGATACTCTCTTCAACGTCGTCAGCGACGGGGCGTTGACGATCACCAGCAACACTGCCGGTGGTGTCGGGGGAGCAATCTATTCCAGCGGCAGCATTGCCTCCAGTTCCACCATCAGTGGCACCTTTGCTGTTACCAATAACCTTTCCGGCACGGCGTCAACCGCTAATGGCGGCGCGTTCTGGAGCGGCAGTGGCATCGCGATTGACGGACTTTACGGCGGCCTGTTGATTCAAAGCAACACCTCCGGCGGCAATGGCGGCGCATTTTATAACAACAATGGCGGCATCGCCATCACCGGCAGCTATGGCTCGATCAGGATTGATTCTAATAAGGCGCTGGCCGGCAAGGGCGGCGCCTTCTATTCCGCTGGCAGCGTCATCATCAGCGCCACCGACGATTTCTATCTCATCAACAACAGCGCCTCCGGCGATGCGGGCGGCATCTACGCAGGCGGTTCCTATGCGATGACCGGCAGCTACGGGGGCATATGGATACAGTCCAATACCTCCGGCGGCAACGGCGGCGCGATCAACGCGGCCTCGGACATCAGTATCAATACGACGGTCGGCGGCACCATGATGGTTTCTTCCAATCGGGCGGCCAGTAATGGCGGCGCCTTCTACAGCAGCGGCAACATCACCGTCAGCGGCAGTTATGGCGTTATTTTTATTGATTCCAATACGGCAGGCGGCAATGGCGGCGCAATCTATGCGGGGAGAAATATCCTGATTTCGGCCACCACCGGTGGTTTGCTTGCCATTACGAAAAACCGCGGCAACGGGTCCTCGGGCGGCGGCGGGCTTTTTAGCAGTGGAAGCATCTATATTGATGGTGATTACAGCGGCTTGCTCATGCAAAGCAACACTGCCGGAACCTCAGCCGGTGGTGCGATGGTGGCTTCGCATGTCAGTCTGGGTTACATTACAATCGCGGGAAACTACGGCGCTGAGGGGATCAAGATAGACTCGAACTATGCCGCGACTTCTGGCGGCGCCTCGTATTCTGCAAAAGACACCTTGATCACCGCGAACTCAACGGGAACGTTATTCTTTACCAATAACATCGCAAATGCCAGCGGCGGTGCCTTCTATGCCGGAGGCGCACTTACACTCGGCGGCTCTTACGGCAGCATGGTGATGGATTCGAACAAGTCGGTGACAAATGGCGGTGCCATTTATACGGGTTCCAATCTCACCATCGGCGCCACCAGTGGCAGCCTGGCAATTACCCGCAACAGCTCGGGCCAGGGTGGAGCCCTGTACGGAGGCGTTGTCAGTCTTACCGGCAGCTATAGCGGCATCCTGATTGATTCCAATACGGCCGCCACGAATGGTGGTGCGATCTATGGAAGCAATGTGATTCTGAATGTCGTGAATAATGGCAACTTCGCCATTACCAACAATATCGTGACGGGTTCTTCCAATGCGGGCGGCGGTGCGATTTATTCCAGTGGCAGTGTCGTGATCAGTTCCACCGTTGATGGCACCTTGGCAATTACCGGCAACTCTGCCCAGCAGGGTGGTGCGATCTACAGCAGGGGTGATATGGCCATTGGCGGCAGCTATGGAGCGATTAATATTAGTCAAAACAAGAGCAGCAGCAGCGGCGGTGCGTTTAGCAGCAGCAACGGCAATCTCTCAATCAGCGCCACGGCGGGTTCTTTGTTGATCCAAAGTAATACGGCCGCCGGTGCAGCCGGTGCTCTCGGTACAACCGGGGGCACCAATCGTATCAATATCACCGGTTCGTATGGCAATATTGAGATCAGTTCCAACCGCGCAGGCGGCAACGGCGGCGTGCTTTACACCGGCAATTTCAACTTGGACAGCCTGAGTTCCGGCAGCTTGACGGTAACCAATAACTATGCTGCCGGTTGGGGTGGTGCTTTCAACGCGGGAAGCACCATGACCATCGCCGGAACCTACGGCTCTGTCTTTATCAATTCCAACACCGCCACCGTCAACGGCGGTGCCGCGTACGCCGGCAGCATGCTCAGCCTGAACCTCACGGCTCCCACTATTCAAATCAACAACAACAAGGGGAACGGGCAGGGCGGGGCCTTCTACGCCGGTGCGTTCAGTCTCAACCTTGGCGACAGCAGCACGCTGACCGCGGGTGGCAATACGGCTTCCAGTGACGCTAACGGCGGGTTCCTCTATGCGAGCAGCGGCAGCATGCTCTTCAACATTGGCAACAACTCAATCGCGGTTATCGGCGATGCCAACTCGGTCGCCAATCACGCCGATTCCATTGCCGCCGCCAACGGCAACATCAACCTCTACAAGCAGGGGCAGGGGACACTCACCCTGAATGCCAACAACACCTACACCGGCACCACCTTTGCGCAGGCAGGTAAATTATTGGTGAACGGGGCGCAGGCCAGTGTCAGTACCACCGTCTCCAGCGGCGCCGTCCTTGGCGGTACCGGCACGATCAGCGGCTCGGTGAACGTTGGTAGCGGCGGCACCATCACCGGCGGTGACATCGGTAGCTACGGCAAACTTACCGTCGGCAACCTCAGCTTCGACAGCGGCGCCATCGGCTACTTTGACCTCAGCACGCCTTATGTCTGGAACGGCAACGTGAACACCTGGATTGCCTCCACGGGCAGAATCACCGCCGCCAACGGCACCGTCATCCAAGTGGATGGCAACAATCTCTCCGGCGGCCTTTACCATTTGATGAGTTACAGCAGTACTTTGGTTGCAGACTACAACGCCCTGCAAAATGTCGGCTGGTCGCTTAATCTTGGTGCGGCCACTGGCATGGATCCAAGCAAGGTTTATGTGCAGACCCAGAAGCAAGGCGAAATCAACCTCGTTTACCTGGATAATGACACCGTGATAAATTACTGGGACGGTCCCGCACTGACCATCAGCGGCACCATCGGTGGCAGCCTCAACGACGGGGTGATCCAGGGTGGCAGCGGTACCTGGCAGGCCTTTAGCAGTGGTGGCACCTACGGCAACAGCAATTGGACCACCGGCAGCGGCAGTCTCAATGCCGCGTGGCAACAGTATGGCTATGCCATGTTTGGCTACGCTGCACCCGGACAAAATCCTGCCACCGTGGTGCAGGGTGGCACGGTGACCGTTGATAAATTATTGGGTGATATCACCGCCAGCGGCATGAGTTTCGTCGCCAACGGTTACCTCATCCAAAGTGGTAGTATCATCCTCGGCGGCACCGACAACGCCAATCTCAATGTTAGCGGCAGCTATGGCACCGCCATTAGCGCCACCATCGCCAGCGTGCTCACGGGCACCGCCGGCATTATCAAGACTGGCACCGACACCTTGGTTTTGACCGCTTCCAACAATTACCAGGGCAACACCGAGGTGCAAAGCGGCACCTTGCGCCTCACCAACGCCGGCGCAGGCAGTTCCGGTACCATGACGATTGACGCCAACGCGTTGGTTGACCTCGCCTTTGGCGGCACCTTCGCAAACAACATGACTGGCAGCGGTACCACGCAGGTCAGCGGTTCGCTGGTCACCATTGGCGGCAGCAACACGCAATCCTTCTGGAATATTGTCAGTGGCGGCGCGGCGTTGGTTTCGCAACAAAGCAACCTCGGTAACGGCAGCATCACGAATAACGGGACTCTGCTTGTCAACGCCAACAACAACTGGAACTTTATCAATACACTGACCGGCAGCGGCTTGCTCGATGTGAATCTGGTCTCCGTGAGCAACACCTTCACCATTAGCGGCACGCAACCGGGCTTCACCGGCACGGCCAAATTGTCCAACAGCAGTTACACGCTGACCGGCAGCAATTTCTACGACGCCTCGTTGATTAGCTCGACGAACAACAAGATGACCGTCGGTACCGGCAGCAATCATGTCGGTAATTTCATCTTTAACACCGGCACGGTTCGTTTCGATATCGCCGGCAGCGGTTCGCGCGCCAACGGCTGGATTGACACCAATACGCTCGATTATGGCAGTGGTACAAGCTTTGTGCAGATTGACCGCAACCTCATTAGCGGCAGCGGCGCGCCCGGCAGTACCCCGTTGCTGCAGCAGGACGAAGGCACTGGCCGCCAGTTGATTAATGCTCTTGCGGCTTCCGGCAATCTTTCCAATCTCAAACTTGTTGACCAAAATGGTGTTGCCATTAGCGGCTCCAACATTACCAGCACCATTGTCCAAAGTGCTGTCATAACAGCCACAGGTTATTACGATGTCACGCTCAATAGCACCGGTTCGATTGGCTCCGGTGCCGGTTTGTACCTTGATACCAAGCTCACGCGCCTCGACTTGCTCGCGGGTCGCACCACGGTTTTAGCCAGCGACACCACTTCACCCGCCGGTGCCAACGACATGAAGGCGCAAATCACCGGTGCTGGCAGTCTTACCATTAATGCTGCGCGTGCCATCTGGTTGATGAACGGTTCCAACAGCTACACCGGTTTCACCACCGTGCAAAGCGGCACGCTCGTGATGGGCGCTAATCAGGCGCTTGGCAATACCCAGTACCTTAACATTGCCAGCGGCGCCGTGCTTGACATGAACGGCTTTTCCGAAACCACGGCGACTTTCGCGCAAAGCTTGATTCCCAACCTTGTCAGCGGTTGGTTGAATATTCACAATAGTTCCACGCTAACGCTTACAGGCAATGCGAGTAACGCTTATATTGTTGCCGGTTATTCCGCCGGACAATCCGGCACCATTACGGTTGACGGTGCGGCATCGCAACTGAACGCCGGTCAATTGATGCTCGGTTTCCATGGAAATGGTCGTCTTGATGTCACTAACGGCGGTGTGGTGAATCTTTTGCCCGGCACTTTCTATATCGGAGGAGCTGATGGTGCGACCGGCATTACCAATGTTAGCGGCACCGGTTCGCGCATCAACGCCGGTTCCATTGTCATCGGTACAGACGGAACGCCCAACGTTGGTTCAAGTGGCACGCTAAATGTCAGCAACGGCGCGGTTGTCACCTCCACGAGCGGCATTTATGTTGGCACTAATGGCAATGAGACGAACGTCGTGACGGTTAATATTAACGGCGTCGGTTCGCTCATCAGCGCCACCAACGGCTCTTTGGAAATTGGCGATTCGAGCCTTGCCACCTTCAATGTTGGCGGCGGCGCGCGTGTCGAAGCCAAGGATGTTTACGTCGGATTCTATGGTGATGACAGCTCCGCTGTCCTCAACCTAAACGGCGGCGTCCTTGCTGTCTCCAATACCCTGACACGCGGCGACGGCTCGCTCGGCGGCACCATTAATTTCAACAGCGGCACGCTGCAAGCCATGGGTTCCGGCAACATGACCGTCAGCGGGTTTACCAATGGCGACGGTCTCGTCATCCAGAACGGCGGCGCTTATCTCGACACCAATGGCCACAATATCAATGTCGCGGCCGACAGCGGTTTTCATGGCAGTGGCACCGGTGGCTTGTACAAAATCAACAGTGGCACGCTGACCTTGAACGGCACGAGCAATTACACCGGTGGCACGCAAGTGGAAGCGGGCGCATTGGTTTTGGCCACTGCCGCCAACAGCAGTGCCACCGCGATTGGCGCGGGCACGTTGAATGTTTTTTCCAACGCCGCGGCATACGTTGCGCCGTCATTGGCTGGCAATTACACATTCGGCAATATTCTTGCTGGCGGCGGTTTGTTTGATGTGAATCTCGCCGCCGCGAGTAACGCTTTCGCCTTTAGCGGCAGCGGCATGACGGACGCCTTCACCGGCACGGTGAATTTCCACAATGCCATCTACACCTTGACTCAAAGTGACTTCAATGCCGCAACGGTGATTAGCTCGACCGGCAATACGCTAATTGTCGGTACCGGCAGCAACAAGACGAACAACTTCACCTTTAGCGGCGGCACGGTGCAATTTGACCTGAGCGGCACCGGCAGCCGTGCCAATGGCTGGATCGACACCGGCGCGCTGGCGTTGAACTCGGGTGCGGTGCAGATCAATCCGGGCTTGCTGGGGGTTAGCGGCTCGGCGCCGTTGCTGCAACAGGACGACAGGGGCTTCAACCGGCAGTTGATCAATGCCCTCACGGTTAGCGGTTCGGCAGGGAATTTGAAATTGTACGACATGAGCGGCAACCAGATCACCAGTACCTCGACGGTGACCAGCGGTTACCTGCAGTTGAGTTCGACGCCGTCGTTCAGCGGTACGGTGGCGACCGGTTATTACACGGGCATCGGCCTGACCTCGGATGCCAACGGCCTTTATGTCGGCAGCGGTGTGCTGGTGCGCCTGGATTTGGCGACGGGCAAGACCACGATTTTCACCAGTGACACCAACAATCCGGCGTTGGGCGATGAGTTCCACGCGCAAATCACCGGGGCAGGCAATTTGCGGGTTGCGGCGGCGGACGTGATCACCATCAACCAGTCATCACTGGGCAACAACAGCTACACCGGCATCACCACGGCGGCCAGCGGCTCGCTGCGGCTTGGCACCAACACTGCGTTGGGCAACACCGCGCGGCTGGATATTCTCAACGGTGCCACGGTGGACATCAACGGCAAGACGCAGGGCGTCGGTTATGTCACCGGTTCGGCGGGTTCGACCCTGCTGCTCAATGGCGGCACCTTGAACGGCAGCACTTCCAACAGCTGGCAGCTCGACGGTTTGGTGGATGCCTCAACCGGCTCGGCGAGAATCAGCTACGGCAGCGCGGCGATCAATATTGGCAATACCGGCACTGACGCCCGGATGCTGCTGGGTGGCAAATCGGTGCTGGTGGGTTCCGGCATCGCCAGTATCGGCAATGCGGCCGGTTCCAACGGCAGTGTCACGGTCAGCGGTTCCGCTTTCTGGAATGACGGCAACCAGATCCGGGTTGGTTATTCCGGCACCGGCTCGTTGGATATTATCCAGAGCGGTTCGGTGACCGGCGCCGACACGCGGCTCGGCTACCTGGCGGGAGGTTCGGGAACCCTGCATGTCGGTGACAATGCCTACCTGAGCACCCAGCAATTGCATGTTGGCGAAAATGGAAAGGGCTCCCTGACGGTTGACGGCAACGGCAGAGTCGTGGTGAACACCGGCTTTATTATCGGCCAGTTTGCCGGTTCCCAAGGCAGCGTGACGATCAGCGACAACGGACAGATCACCCTCAGCAATTTCGGTTCCTATATTGGTGCGTCGGGCAGCGGCAGCCTGACCATTAGCGGCAGCGGTAAGCTGAATACCGCGGCCGAGGGCGCGATTGGCTGGCAGGCTACCGGTTCCGGCACTGTGGTGGTGCAGGACAACGGTTCGTGGCAGTTGGGAAGCCAATTGCTGGTTGGCGGTGCGGGTGTTGGCAACTTGCTCATTAGCGGCAGCGGCAAGGTTACCAATCTTGCCGGATATATCGGCGGTGATGATGAAGTCAGCGGCGGTACCGGCGCTGTGACGGTCAACGGTTTCGCTACCTGGCAGAATAACGACAGTTTGTACATCGGTTACAACGGCAGTGGCACGCTAACCATCGCGGGCAGCGGCACGGTGAATGCCCCGGCGGTTTATTTCGGCGCCAATGGCGGCAATGGCGCGTTGAATCTCAACGGCGGCATCCTGAGCACCGGAGTGATGGCCAGGACCGGCGGTTCGGGAACGGCGACCTTTAACAGCGGCACGTTGCGCGCGACCGGTAACAACGCAAGCTTCATCACCGGCTTTGCTTCCGGCGCCCTGAATATCGCCAATGGTGGCGCGTTTATCGATTCGCAGAATTTCAATATTGGCGTGGCCGCCAACAACGGCTTCACCGGCGTCGGCGTGTTGACCAAGCTGGGCAGCGGGACGCTGACTTTGAACGGCACCAGCAATTATTCCGGCGGTACACAGGTGGAAGCTGGCTCTCTGGTATTGGCGACCGCCGCCAACAGCAGCACGGCGGCGATTGGCAGCGGCACGCTGGCCATTGGCGCTTCGGCGGCGGCGTATGTCGCGCCGACGGTTAGCGTTGCGAATTACACCTTCGCCAACGATCTGTCGGGTGGCGGATTGTTCGACGTGAACCTGTTTGCCGCGAGCAATACCTTCACGCTAACCGGCAACAGCGCGGCCTTCACCGGCACGGCGAATTTCCGCAAGAGCCTTTACACCTTGGCTAACGGTGATTTCAACAATGCCACGGTGATCAGCTCCGCGGGTAACAAGATGATTGTCGGTAGTGGCAGCAACAAAACCGGAAACTTCACCTTTAACAGTGGCACGGTACAATTCGACATCAGCGGCGGTGGCCCGAAAGCCAACGGCTGGATTGACACCGGCGTGCTGACCTTGACTTCCGGTGCAGTGGAAATTGATCCGAGCCTGATGGGCAGTATTAATACCGTACCCTTGTTGCAGCAGGATGATGGTGGTGCGCGTATCCAGTTGATCAATGCGTCGAATGTTATTGGTTCGGTTGGCAGTTTGGATTTGTTGAATCTGAGCGGCAGTTCGATCAAGAATGTCGGCTTTACCAGCGGGATTGTGCAGGGCGGTGGCACGGTGGCGACCGGTTATTATGCCGGTGCCTCACTGACCCAGGATGCCAACGGGCTGTATGTCAGCAGCGGCGTGCTGACCCGCTTGGATTTGCATACTGGTACGACCACGGTATTTGCCAGTGATACGGTGCCTCCGACTGGCGGGGATGACATGAAGGCCCAAATCACCGGCGGCGGTAATCTGGCGATCAACGCCAGCAACTCCATTGCCTTGACCAACAGCAACAACAGCTACAGCGGCACGACTTTTGTGAATACGGGTACGCTCGTTGCCGGTAATAACCACGTGCTTGGTGATACTGCCTTGTTGGATCTGGCTTCGGTATTCGATTTGAACGGCAAGACGCAGGCTATCGGTGCCTTGAGTGGTTCCAACGGCAGCACCTTGAATCTGCACGGCGGCAATCTCACCATTAGCGGCAGTAACGGCAACAGTCTGAGCAACGGCACCCTGACCGGTGGTGGCACACTTACTGTGCAAAGCAACACGCTAACCGTGAACGGTGCCAACAGCGGCCTGGGCGCCCAAGTGAATATCAACCAGCCCGCCACGGTGGTGATCAATAACGTACAGGGCATTGGCAACGGCGCCGTCACCGACAACGGTCTGCTGCTGGTCGATGGTGCGTCCGGCACGCTGGCCAACAAATTCGGAGGTAATGGCACGGTGAGCCTGGACAACGGCTCGAACATCACGGTCAACGGCAGCAACGCGGGATTTAGCGGCACCTGGAACATTGCGGACAGCGTTGCGGCACTAACCGCGAGCAGCACGGCAAACCTGGGTACAGCGCAAGTGGTGATCAATGGCACCTTCAATATGGACAACGCCAACAACCAAATCTTGTCCAACGTGATCAGCGGCAGCGGCTGGTTCGTCAAGAACGCGGCGGGTAATCTCGCCATCAACCAGGCCAACAGCGGCTTTAGCGGCACCACCATCATCAATGGCGGCACCTTGACGCTGGGCAACTTGCTCGGCACAGGCACGGGTAATGTCATAAACGATTCGGTGCTGAATCTCGCCACCGGGGGCAGTTACGCTAACAATGTCAGCGGCAGCGGTACCAATGTGATCAGCGGCAACGGTGTCACCATTGGCGGCAGCAACACCCAGGCGGCATGGAACATGACAGGCAGCGGTACCATGACTTCGCAAAATAATCTGGGCGTTAGCGGTTCCACCAAGGTGAATATCGCGGGTGGCGACCTGAGCCTGTTGTTTGGCGGCACCGATTACCAGTTCAACCAGCAATTGACCGGTTCCAATGGCACCTTGCTGGTGCAGAATAGCGGTACTTTCGGATTTGGCGCCGCAACCGGAACCAATTATCACGGTGCGGTGGAATTGCAGGACAACCAATTCGAATTGAGCGGCAGCAATACACTGGTGCTTTCGCACGCGACCCTGGTAATTGGTGATAACAACTTCACCAACGTCGGCAGTGGCACGCAGAGCATTGGCAACCTGACCATGCAAAGTGGTAGCATGCAATTTACCCTGGCCAATACCGGCACCAGCGCCGAGGGCATCGTCAAGACCGGAACCTTGAATATCGGCAACACCGTGCTGGTGATCGATACCACCAACTTTGGTAACAGTACTCTGCCGTTGCTGCAGCAGGACGAGGGCACGAGCATTAAACTGGTCGATTATACTGCCTTGCTGGGTAACACACAGATCAGTGGCACCAACTTGGTCGACCAAAACGGCAACGAACTGGGCAACTCCACCCAACTCGGTATCGTGCAAAGCAGTGCCACCACGGCAATCGGCACTTACGACTTCGCCGCGACCGCCTCGGGCGGCAGCCTGAATCTGGCTTACACGCTGACCAATCTGAACCTGTTGGCCGGACAGACCACTGTATTGGACAACGACATCGCCAACGCGATCCTGCATGGTGCGGATGAATTGCACGCCTCGATCACCGGCACCGGTAATTTGCAAATCGACGCCACCCACTCCATCACTTTGAATGGCGCGAACAGTTACAGCGGCACGACCTTCGCCAACAGCGGTACTTTGATCACCGGGGTGAATGACACGTTGGGCCGGACGGCTGAGCTCGCCATTAGCGGCTCTGCCACTGTGGATCTGAACGGTAAGAACCAGACTATCGGTTCCTTGGACGGTACTGCCGGTGGTGTCCTGAATTTCAATAGCGGCAGCCTGGCCATTAGCGGCAGCAATGGTAACAGTACCAGCAATGGCGTGTTGACGGGAAGCGGTGCTCTGACGGTACAAAGCAACACGCTAACCGTGAACGGTGCCAACAGCGGTTTAAGTGCAGTGGTCACCATTGATCAACCGGCCACTGTGGTCATCAACGATGCGCAAGGCTTGGGCAGAGGCGCGATTGTGGATACGGGCTTGTTGAAGATTGATGCCGCCTCGGGCACGCTTGCCAATGACATCAGCAGCAGCGGCACGGTGTCGTTGGTCAACGGTGCCAATATCACTGTTAGCGGCAGCAATTCGGCTTTCATCGGCAATTGGAGCATTGACGCTAATGGTAATCTGCGTGCGATTGATGCGTTGGGCTTGGGCAATGGCAGCGTGACCGACAGCGGTACATTGACCTTGGGCGGCTCATCGGATTGGGCTCTCAACACAGCCAATGTGATCAGCGGCAGTGGCATGTTGGTGAAGGATGACGCCAACACGGTCACCATCAATCACGCCAATAGCTACAGCGGTGGCACGCAAATCAATAGTGGCACCTTGAAGTTGACGGATTTGCAGGGTACCGGTACTGGTGCCGTATTGAATAATGGCGGGCTGGATTTGGCTGCCGGCGGCACTTACGCCAACACTATCAGCGGCACCGGTGTGAATACGATCAGCGGTTCCACGGTTACCATTAGCGGCAGCAACACGGCGTTTAGCGGCACTTGGAGCGTGACCGGTGCGGGCGTGGTGACCACGCAGGACAATTTGGGTTTGGCGGCGGTCGATATTACGGATGGCGGCATTCTCTCATTGTTGCCGGCGAGTGGCGGCTGGAATTTCGATAATGCGTTGACCGGCAGCGGTACCTTGTATGCGACTTTCAGCGACACGACCGGAGCGTTTGATTTCACCGCCAACAGCGGTACCAGCTTTGCCGGTACGGTGGAGCTTGGCACCGGCAGTTTCAATTTGTCCGGGCAAAATACCCTGGCGTTGAGTCATGCCACTCTGCAAGTTGACGATGGTAATATCACCACGGTTGGCATCGGCACGCAGAATATCGGCGGCATGACTTTCAACGGCGGCAAGGTGGTTTTCAATGTGAACGTGCCCGCCGAATTACAGGCCACCACCTTCATTACCACGGATACCCTGGCGCTGCTTTCCGGCTCGGTTGGCGTGAACATGGCGAATTTTGACCACGACCCGGTTGCGCCGACCAATCTGAATTTGCTCGATCAGGACAACGGCAACCCGGTTGTGCAATTAATCGCCGCCAACACGGTGGTTGGCGGGGCCGGGAATCTGGCACTGATTGATACGGTGAGTGGTTCGGCCATTGCGATTGACGGCGCCACGGCCACCCAGGTCACCATTAGCGAGGGTGGCACGGCGGTGGCGAACGGTTATTACAACTACGGTCTGACCACCGGCGCAGGTTCGGTGGACGACGGATTGTATGTCAGTTACATCCTGCGCGAATTGGATGTCTATGCCGGACAGGTTGTAACACTGGACAATACCACGGCCATGGATAATGAATTATCGGCCTATGTCACCGGTTCCGGCGGACTGAACATCAATGCCGGACCCAAGGGCCTGATCATCCTGAGCGGCAGTAATGATTACTACGGTGCGACCACGGTTCTCAGCGGTACGCTGATGGTGGGCAATCTCAACGGCGACCAGATTTTCGCCAACAGCGAGGCGATGATCATCCATGACGGGGCGGCACTTGATCTCAATGATCAGGACGAAATCGTCAACGATCTGCAAAGTGTCGGTGGCAATGGAGCGACAGTGGTTACCGGCAGCGCAACGCTAACGGTGAACAGCACGGTGAACACCGCGTTCAATGGCGCCGTGGATGGCGCTAACGGCGAACTGGTGAAGACTGGCTCAGCCGCGTTGGATTTGAGCAGTGCGGTTGCGATTTCACTCAAGGGCGTGACAGTTTGTGATGGTGATCTGGAAATGGGCGCCACTGCCCATGTGGTGGCGGATGCCAATCCCGTTGTTACCATGCAGGGCGGTACTGCCGGATTCAACGGCAGCCAGTTGACCGGCAATGGCGATCTGATTGTGGCTAATAACGGCGGAACTTCGACCTTGAACCTGAGTAATATGAATGTCACTGCGACCGGCGGCGACCTGATTAACATCGAGAATGGCAGCCAACTGACCGCCAATGTGAATAACAGCATCCTGGCTGGTGATATCATCGCCAGCGCGGCAGATAACAGCACCTTGAATTTACTGAACAACAGTTCATTGACCGGCAAGATCGACCCGCTCAACGTAAATATCGACAATACTTCGGTGTGGAACGTGACTGCCAGTTCCTCGGTGCTGCAACTTAATAACAACGGGTTGGTGGATTTTGTTACCGATGGCAACTACAACAAGACGCTAACAATGACAGGTCTCAGTGGCAATGGCAGCTTCGGCATGAACGTTAGCGTGGCTACCAGCAAGAGCGACTTCCTGCGTATTAATGGTACTGCGCAGGGTAGTTTTGACGTGATCATCAAGCGCAGCCCTGCCGACCAATTGGTGGTGGTGCCGCAATTGGAAATACCAATGGTTTACGTGCAGAATGATGGCGGTGTCACTTTCAATGGCAGCACCGATGTAGGAGCTCGCAGCGCCCACCTGCAACTAGGAGATTTGAATGGCAATAACATGGACGAATGGTTCTTGGTGCTGGCTCCTGACAGTACCCCGGGCGGCGGCGGTTCGGCTGTGCTGGCCTCGGCAGCTTCGCGCGAACTGGCGTGGTTTGACAATAATACGCTGGTCAAACGCATGGGCGATTTGCACATGGATCAAAACGGCCATGACTGGGATGTCTGGGTGCAGAGCTACGGCTCCCAATACAACATTGGCAGCAAGGTGACCGGTCATACATGGGAGTTAATGACCTATGGAGTGAATATTGGCGCGGACAAAGCCTGGAACATCGACAAGCGCAATACCCTCTACACAGGTGTGTTCGGCGGTTATGACAGCGGTGACCTGGATCTCAAGCAGAACGGTGGCAATGGCAGCAATGATGCCTATTCCTTGGGCTTCTATGGCACATGGATTCATGACACTGGCTGGTATGCCGATTGGGTGGGCAAGACGCAGTATTATAGCAATAGCTTCAAGGCTTATGATGACAGCTTTAACAAGACCACGGGTGATTATGACAACTGGGCCGTGGGCACCAGTCTGGAGTTTGGTCGCCAGTTCCGATTCAAGGATGGTTGGTTTGCCGAGCCGCAAGTGCAGGCGAGTTATGTGCATTTCTTCGGTGGCAGCTACACCACGGGCGGAGACAATGTCTTTGGCGTCAACTTACAGGATCAGGATGTGATGCAAATCCGCTTTGGTTCATTGCTGGGACGCAATATCCAACTGACTCCGAGCAATGCTGCTTCATTTATCCAGCCTTACGTGAAGATCTTTGGTGTGGAACAGGTGAGCACCGGCGGTGCGGTGAGCAGCGGTCCGGATAGCTGGAATCCAAACTTTGACGGCGCCTCCGCCATCATCGGCACCGGCATGATCTGGCAGATTGGCCCTGATGATCAGCTGCACCTGGATTACGAGGCCCAGTTTTCAGACAAATATACCAAACCCTTCGGTATCAACTTCGGTTACAGGCACCAGTTCTAATCGATAATAGTAAGTTATTAACCAAGGTTCGTACCTGTCAAAAAATATCCCTTGCCAAAAAGGGATTTGCGTGAAATATTTAACCATATGGTTAAGTATTCATCTGCTGCACTGGACCGCACTTTTGCCGCGTTGGCTGATCCGACCCGGCGCCGCATCTTGGAAAGATTGTCGCATGGGGAAAGCTGTGTGACTGATATTGCCAAACCTTACCGCATGTCCTTGCCGGCGGTGTCGAAGCATTTGAACGTTTTGGAAAACGCCGGGCTGATCAAGCGCCAGCGTGACGGGCGGGTACACCGCTTGCAATTGCAGGCGGAACCGATGCGCAGGGCGCAGCAATGGATCGAGGAATACCGCCGTTTCTGGGAACAGAGTTTTGATCGATTGGAAAATTATCTCCAAGAACTGCAGGCCGAGGAGAACAACGGAGACAAACATGAGCATAAGGAATGATTCAGCAGTGTTGGCCGGGTACCGTCTGCAGGTAAGCCGGGTAATTAACGCGCCCTGCCGCCTGGTGTACCGGGCCTGGACCGAGCCGAAACAAATGGTGCAGTGGTTCAGCCCGGAGGATGTGAAGTGTCATAGTGTGGAGGCCGAGGTGAAGGTTGGCGGGGCCTACCGTATTCACATGATTGCCTCGAAAGGCGACTGTATTGCGGTTGGCAATTACCGTGAGATCGTGCCGGACAAACGCCTGCAATTCACTTGGAATCGTGAAGACGGTGGTGTGACGGGTACGGTGGTGACGGTGGAATTTGAAGACTTGGGGAAATCCACACGCCTGACCCTGACACATGAAGGCTTTGAGAACGAGGAAGACCGCGATGATCACAACGAAGGCTGGAGTTCGGCAGTTGAGAAATTTGGCGGCATGATGGAGCAACACAAGATCAAGGAATAATCCATGAATACCAAACAAGCAGATTTCGTCGGCCAGCAATTTGTCATCACCCGTGAATTTTCCGCGCCGCGTGAATTGGTCTTCAAGGCCTGCACCGAGGCGAAGCATCTCGCCCAATGGTGGGGGCCGACCGGCTTTTCCACGCCGGTTTGCGAATGGGATGTCCGGCCCGGTGGAAAAATCAATGTGGTGATGCGTTCGCCCGATGGCGAGGATTACCCGATGGGCGGGGAAGTCCGCGAGGTGGTGCCGCCCGAGCGTTTGGTGACGATGACGGGACTGACCGATGCCGACGGCAAGTTTGTATTCCAGTTCCTGCATACCATGACCTTGGAAGAACGTGCGGGCAAGACCAAGCTGACCATGCACTCGCGGGTCATCATGGCCACCCCGGACGCGGCACAGTGCATTGGCGGTTTCGAGGAGGGCATGACTCTGACTCTCGGGCGCCTGGCAGAACACTTGGAGCGGAAGACCGAACCCCTGGTGGTCGAGCGTGTGTTCAATGCACCGATTGAAAAAGTCTGGCGCGCCATCACCGACAAGGATGCGATGCGGGAATGGTATTTCGAACTGGCCGCCTTCAAGCCTGAAGTCGGATTTGAATTCGAGTTTACTGTCGAGCATGCCGGCATGAGTTATCATCACCTGTGTAAAATCACCGAAGTGATTCCGCAAAAACGACTGGTCCATACCTGGCGTTACGCGGGACATCCGGGCAACTCGTCGGTCAGTTTTGATTTGCTGGCGGAGGGAAAGAAAACCCGTTTGCGTTTGACGCATACCGGTTTGGAAAGTTTCCCGGCCGGCGAGAGTTTCAAGCGCGAAAACTTCCAGAAAGGCTGGACCAGCTTGATTGGCGAAGAGTTGAAGAAATTTGTCGAATAATACGAATCTTAATCATATGAAAATAAATAGTATCCAACCCTACCTGTTCTTCGATGGCCGCTGTGAAGAGGCGATCGAATTCTATCGTAAAACCCTTGGCGCGGAAGTAACCATGCTGCTGCGTTTCAAGGATAGCCCCGAGGCTCCCAAGTCCGGCTGTCAACCACCGGTCGGCAGTGAGAATAAAATCATGCATGCCAGTCTGCAAATCGGTGCCAGTACAATCCTGGCATCAGACGGGCGTTGCGGCGGGAATCCCAAATTCGAGGGCTTCTCCCTGTCATTGACCGTGCCGAACGAGGCCGAGGCGGAACGCCAGTTCAAGGCCTTGTCCGAGGGCGGCACCGTGGAAATGCCGCTGGGAAAAACCTTCTTCTCGCCAAGCTTCGGCGTGGTGACTGACCGCTTTGATGTCAGTTGGATGGTTTACGTCCTGCCGTCGGCCTGACTCATGCCACAGCCAACCGATAGGTGAAGCTGTGCTGGTGGCCTTTGAGCTGGTATTGCGGCAGAGTGTCGGGGCCGCAACTGCCAGTGCCAAGGCCGCGCTGGGCGAGATCGATATTGAGAATCGTCTCGTCACGGCGCACCAGATCAATGGTGTGCTTGGCTTGGTACAGGTCATCCGCAGTGTAATGGCTGGCGGAGAAGTTCAATAATTTCTCCCCGCTGAAATGCAATTTGCCGGCGGCGTTACCTAATTCGAACCAACGCACTTCGCTGCGGTTAGCGTGTTCCTGAGGCATGATGTAGGGGACATAGAGTCCGTCAACGGTGTTCTCGTACAGGCCGACCTGTGCGGCGGACTTGCGGTCGGAGTAGTTGTCCAGCGGCCCGAGGCCGTACCAGCGGACTTGTTCCAAGCCGGACGCTAACGACCATCTGGCGCCGATACGCGGCAGGTCGGTGAGCATGGTCTTGCCAACCTTGACGTGGTTGCTGACTTGCAGGGAGCCGTCGGCCAGCACTTCGAACAATTGTTCGTGGACAAAGTCGTCCCAGCGTTCACGGCCGGAAGCCTCGTGCACGCTGCGGACCGCCATTAGCGTGCCGTTTTTACCCTTGACCGGGGTTAATTCCTTGAGGCGCAATTTCACACGGTCCAGCCCGGCGGCGCGCCAGCGGCCCAGCGCCTTGGTGTCCTGGCCGGTCCACAGCTTGACGCCGTCGTTGTCGGTTGCCGCGCGCCAGACTTCCAATTGCGGGCCTTGTTTCAACCATTCGCGGTTGGCGGACTTCAGCGAGGCCAGCAGGCCGTTCTTGGCGTTGAAGGTCAATTGCCAGTTGGCGGCGCTAACAACCAGATCGCCGTTGGCGTCCGATGCATGCAAACTTTGCGGCTTGGCTTTTGGCGCGGGAGCGGCGGAGCCGAGCTCGATTTGTTCCCAGGCAACCAGATGGCCTTTCGGGGCCCAGGCTGTTTCCTGTTTGGTGTGGAAGCTGAAGTTGATGAATGCTTCCTTGCCTTTCGGCAGTTTCGCCAACGCTTTGCCCAGCGAGATGCTTTGTTCGGCGCCGGGCTTCACCGTTAGCGCCGGGAGCTTGCCCTTGGCGACGGTGACGCCTTCCACCTGCAATTCCCATTGGCCGGCCAGCCAGTCGAGGGTGGTGAAGTGCTGCTTGTTGCGGATGCTGAACTTGCCTCCCTTACCGCCGCTAACGGCGAGCGGTTGTTGCAGTTTCTTGGCTTCGAACAGGCCGGTGTGAGGCTTGCGGTCGGGCCAGACCAGACCGTCGCAAACAAAATTGGCATCGTTCGGCTCGTCGCCAAAATCGCCGCCGTAAGCCCAATATTCCTCGCCATTGGCGGCTTTCTGCTTGATGCCGTGATCCCACCATTCCCAGATGTAACCGCCTTGCAGGCCGCGATGCTGGTATTTTTCGAACAGCGACCAGTAATCGGACAGGCTGCCGTTGCTGTTGCCCATCGCATGCGAGTATTCGCACATGATCAGCGGACGGGTTTCATTCTTGTCCTTCACGTAGGCCTCGAGTTGGTCGAGGCTCCAGTACATCGGGCAGATCAAATCGGTGGCGTGTTTGCCGTCCTGCCAAAGTTTCGGGCGGAGATTGTTCCAAGTGGCGCCTTCGTAATGCAGTAGGCGGCCGCCCTGATCAAATCCGCGCACCCAACCGGCGGCGGCATCGTGATTCGGACCGTAACCGCTTTCATTGCCGAGCGACCAGAAAATCACCGAGGCGTGATTTTTGTCGCGGACCACCATGCGCATCACGCGTTCGGTGAATGTGGCGGCAAAACGCGGGTCTCTGCTGACGTCGCCTTCATAGGCATGCGACTCGATGTTGGCTTCGTCCACGATGTACATGCCGAGTTCGTCACAAAGATTGAGGAAAGCGTCATCCTTCGGATAGTGCGAGGTGCGGATGGCGTTGAAGTTGTTTTGCTTCATCAGGCAGATGTCCTGCTTCAACTGTTCCGGGGTGACCACCTTGCCGTTGATGTGGTCGTTATCGTGGTAATTGACTCCGCGGATCAGGATGGATTTGCCGTTGATATGCAATTGGCGGTTCTTTACCTCGATGCGGCGAAAACCGAGCTGCTGGCGCGACCATTGTTCACCAGCGGAGGATTTGACGCTAATGATGAGCGTGTACAGATTCGGTGTTTCCGCCGACCAAAGGGACGGATTTTTCACCGCTCCGGTCAAACGTGCGGCATGATGCTTTTCATAATAACGGCGGCTGTTGTCGAAGCTCGCGGTTAGCGGCTGGCGGAAAACGGGTTTGCCGGCGGGGTTAAGCAATTGCGCCTCGATCTTGGCGCCAATTTCCAATTTGCCTTCAAAGCCGAATTCGACGTCGATTTGCAATTGGCCGTTCTTAAGCGAAGCGTCCAGCGTGGGGCGAGCGTCCACGTCCTTGAGGTAAACCTGCGGTGTGGCCTCGACGAATACGCTGCGGTGCAAACCGGACATCCACCATTGGTCCTGGTCTTCGACGAAGGTCGCATCCGACCATTTGATCACCACGGCAATGAGTTCGTTTTTGGCGCCAATCTTGGCGGCGGCACTAATGTCGAACTCGGCGGGCAGGTGGGAGTCCTTGCTCAAGCCAATGAAATTGCCATTGAGAAAGACGTACAACACGTTGTTAGCGCCGCCGAAGTGCAGGACGATGCGCTGGCCACGCCAGTCGGCGGGCAGGTCAAAGCTGCGGCGGAAGATGCCGGTGGGATTCTTGGCGGGGACATTCGGCGGCAGATTGGAAAAGGGCATCTGCACGTTGGTGTAATGCGGTTTGTCGTAGCCCTGGGTTTGCAGGTTGCCCGGGACGCGGATTTTATTCCAGGGCTGGTCATTGGCATTGTTCTGCGATTGTAGAAATTCCGCCGCCTCGCCGGGGTTGGCGCAGAGATGAAAATCCCATTCGCCATCCAGTGATTGATGCCAGGGAGATTCTTCACGCTTGGCGGTTAGCGCCAGTTCGCGGGTCGGGAACGACGCCAATGGTGAACGCGGCGCGAGTTTGTTCAGCGAGGTGAGCTCGGGGCTTTCCCAAGCGGTGAAAAAATTTTTGCCTAGGAGCAAGTTAAAAGCAGATTGGGTGGGCATAAAGAGGGGATTGTAAGATTATTTAAAAAAGGGTCAAGCTCCATGGGAATCCCTTTAGGAAAAGGACCCCATGAAGCTTGTGAAAAAGAAAAATTGTGGACTGTTTATTATTCAGCCCAGTTGTTTGCGCATTGCTTCCACGCAGTTTTTGAGGGCCGGAACCGGATTTTCCACGTCGCCTTCGTATTCGATAACACTCATGCCGTTGAAGCCGTTTTCTTTCAAGGCGGCGACAAAGGCGGGGAGATCAAGATTGCCTTCGCCGACCACGACGTCAGTCCATTGGCCGTTGCGGTCGAACACGAAATCCTTGAAGTGGATGCCATGGATATGTCCGGCATAACGCTTGACCCATTCGAGGGGTTTGCCTAGCCACGGACCGATCTGGATGCACCAGGCGGTATCAATGCACACGCCGATTTGCGGCGCACCGAGCTTGACCAGATAATCCATCACATCGGGTTGTCCGCCGAACATGTAACCGCCGTGGCAGTGGATGCCGACCTTGATGCCGAATTCGTCGCAGAATTTCTGCGCCTGTTTGATGGCTTGGGGAAAAGTATCCACTTGGAAATGGACGGAAATGTGCTTGGCGCCGGCGATCGACGCGCATTCAAAGAAGTCGCGCTCGTTGGGTTCGCCTTTCAGGGTTAGCACGCCAAGAGAGCAGATTTCCACCCCGGCATCGCGGTAGGTTTT
Organism: Verrucomicrobiales bacterium; assembly: GCA_031256975.1. Classification (GTDB taxonomy): domain Bacteria; phylum Verrucomicrobiota; class Verrucomicrobiia; order Methylacidiphilales; family JAAUTS01; genus JAIRPN01. The sequence goes on from JAIRPN010000017.1 coordinate 82,079, forward strand.
GACGATGCTGCCAAATTCCGACGGTTTGTGAAAATCCGCGTAGGCGCTGCAGAGTTCAGTCGAACGCAGTCCGATGTCGCGGACCAGCTTGGCGACAGTGGGGTTGTCCTTGAAGTGGCGGAAGCACCAGCTTTGCACGCCGAAATCGATTTTGTTGTTCATGGTATGTTTCTTTCTGTTGGGGGTTGGGTTAAGCGAGGCGGACTTCCTTGCCGGTCTTGCTGGACTTGGCGATGGCGTCCAGAATTTTTTGCACGGTTAGCGCCTGCGTGGGAGTAACGACCAGTTTTTCCTTACCCAGCAAGTGATTGATGAAGTTGTGGAAACGGCATTGGTGCGCCAGGGCGACCGGGGTTTTGTCGAGGTCCAGCACTTCGTACTTGGAGAATTCTCCCTTGCCGTAGCGGTAGAGCTTGGCCGGTCGGACGCTGGCTCCGGCCTCGGTGCCGAAAATTTCGACGTTGTCGCGGTTAGCGTCGGCCTGATGGCAGGCCCAGGAGGTGTCGAGTGTCACGGTGGTGCCATTGGCGAAACGGATGAATGCCGAGGCGAAATCATCGACGTCGAACTTGATGTTGGATTTTTCCGAATTGCCCCAGCCTCCCTCACCGAGCCCGCGGTTGCCGAACTTGGTGTAAGTCTGGCCGCTAACGCTGACCGGTTCGAAATTACCGGTGACGTACAAGCACAGGTCAAGCATGTGCACGCCGATGTCGTACAAGCTGCCCGCACCGGCCAGTTCCTTGTTGCCGAACCATGTGCCGAGCTTCGGGATGCCGGTGCGACGGCGCCAATAGGCCTTGGCGTGGTAGATTTCGCCGAAGAATTTTTTCTCAACCAATTGGCGGACGCGTTGGGAGTCGGCATTGAAGCGCTGGTTCATGCCGACGGTGAAAGCCAGTTTTTTCTTCGCGGCGAGGTCGGTGACCTGTTTGGCCTCGGGGTAATTCATAGCGAAGGGTTTTTCCAGGATCACATGTTTTCCCGCCGTTAGCGCCTGCTTGGCGAGCGGGGCGTGGAATTTGTTCGGCGTGGCGATGTACACGGCGTTGATGTCGGGATTGGCGAACAGCTCCTTGGCGTCGGCGTAGACTTTTTCGATCTTGATGTGCCCGGCGACTTCCCTGGCGCGTTCCGCGTTGGGGTCGCTAATGGCGAGAACTTTGCCGTTGGCGTGTTTTTTGATCGCTTCCGCCGCGGACCAGGAGATGGCGCCGGCGCCGATGAGACCGAAGTTGATGGTCGATGATGATGCTTTCATTTTTATAAAAAATAGGATTGAATGGAGTAAACAACCGATGATTACTGGTCGCAATGTCAAAAAATATCAAAAAACTAGGATTAGTTCCGAAAAACTCGGCAGACCTGCCGTGGTTCCTGCGTCAGCCGCCGAAATTGCAATCCATTTCGCATTATCACCAGGGGCCGGGTTCCCACCCGCTTGGCTACACGCTGCCAGCCGGACATTATTGTCTCGAACTGATAACCCACGGACGCGGCTGGTTGAAAGTGGAGGATGAATGGGTTGAAGTGTTGCCGGGGGATTTGCTGTGGCACATCGGGGGGGATTCAACGATCGGTCGCAGTGATTTTGTCAATCCCTATGCCTGTCTGGCGATTCGTTTTTCCGGTCGTGTGACCAAACAGCGGTTGGTGCCGCGCATTACGCACTGGGAGGAGATTGACGAGGTGCGACAGTTTACCCGCGAGATGCTGCGCCTGCACGTGGATGATAAGTTTGATTCGGGTGTGTTGCTGCAGTATGTCATCAACCGCCTGTATTTTCAGGCGCGGTTGCACATGCAGGGAATGACCTATGCGGCGTTGCCATTGGAACTGGGACGGGCGATGAAAATGATCCAGGAGGATTACGCGCAGCCCCTGCGTTTGGCCGAGCTGGCCAGGGAGGCGGGCTGGTCAGTGGCGCATTTGCACGACAAGTTCAAGGAGTATCTCGGAGTGACGCCGCATCAGGCGCTCATGGCGAGGCGGATCCAGGCGGCGCGGGAAATTTTGTCGAGCTCGAATCTGCCGATGAAAACCGTGGCCGCCAACTGCGGTTTTTCCCACGCCGCGGCGTTTTGCGCACAATTCAAGACGGCAACCCGTCTTTCGCCGAAAAATTACCGTCGCCGCCAATTCTACGGTCATCACAGTGGCGACGTGACCCGCTAATGGTGATCTTTTTTGGATTGTGAAATGATGTGCGGGGACTACGGTCATAGCATGAATAAACCCCGTGTTATTGCCGGTCAATCGAGTTGGATCATCAAAAATGCCGTGGTTGAAGCGGCGGTCACGCAGCAGGCGGGGCATCTCGGTCCGGTGCGGTTCCGGGTGGGAGGCCGCTGGATTGAGCCGTTCGACCTCGCACCGTGGGCGGGGGAAAAGCTGCCCGCCGGTACGCCGCAAATCCTGCGGGTGTTGCGCGGCGATTTTTTCTGCATGCCGTTTGGCGGCAATGAAACGCCTTATCATCAGGAGCAATATCCGCCGCATGGCGAGACGGCGAACAAGAAATGGCGGTTAGCGTCGGGCAATGACCACGCACTGCAACTGGTGATGAACACCGCGATCCGCAAGGGACGGGTGAGGAAGACCATCGGGCTGGTTCCCGGACAAACGGCCCTGTATTGCCAGCATGTCATTAGCGGGATGTCGGGACCGATGTCGTTTGGTCATCATGCCATTTTGAAACTGCCGAAACCGGAGGCGGGCAGGGTCAGTGTCAGCCGTTTTCATTTCGGCCAGGTGTTGCCGCAGGTTTTTGAGCAATCCGTCCAAGGGGGGTATTCGATCCTGAAGCCGGGTGCGAAATTCAATTCCTTGCGGCGGGTTCCGCGCAGCGACGGCAAGTTCGCGGATTTGTCGGTGTATCCCGCGCGCGAGGGATACGAGGATTTGACGCTGTTGGCGACCGATCCGGAATTGCCGTTTGGCTGGACGGCGGTGACGGTCCCGGATGAAGGTTATGTTTGGTTCGCGTTGAAAGACCCGCGCGTGCTGCCGTCGACGGTTTTCTGGATGTCCAATGGCGGCCGTCATTATGCGCCGTGGAGCAGCCGGCATCGCCATGCCATCGGATTGGAGGAGGTTTGTTCCTATTTCCATCTTGGCCTGGCGGAATCCGCCAGGCGCAACCATCTCAACCGCGCGGGCATCCCGACCTGCGCACAACTTGATCCCAGGCAGCCGCTAACGGTGAACTATATCATGGCGGTGGCGGCGATTCCCCGCGGCTTCGATTGCGTGAAAGACATTCGTCCGGATGCCACGGGCAAGGGGTTGAAGCTGATCGCCCAATCCGGAAAATCCGCAAATGCCAAGATGGAGCTGTCCTTCCTGTCCTCCGGACCGTTGGCTTGAACGTGATTGGATTGCCTGTGGCCCGAATCTTGACAAGGGTTGAGCGTTTTGATTAAATATAATCATGTTCGCTCACGAACGTCACCAAGCCATCCAGGAACTGCTGGCGAAGAAGCAACGGCTCACCGTTGGTGCCTTGCAGCATGCCTTGCGGATTTCCCCCGCGACCCTGCGTCGTGATCTGGGTGAAATGGAAAAGGCCGGGCTGGTGGTGCGGGTGCACGGCGGGGTGGTGCATCCGTCGGCATTGCGCGGCGAGCCTTCCTTTGCCCAGCGCGGCGGGCAGGCGGTTGATGCCAAGCGTGAAATTGCCAAGGCGACAGCGGCGTTAATCCCGGACAAGGCGGTGGTTTTTATTGACGCAGGAACCACCTGTCTCGAAGTGGGCAGGTTGTTAATGACCCGGAAGGGGTTGACGCTCATCACCAACTCAGTGCCGTTCCTGTCATTGGCGGCTGCGGGCTGTGACGCGCAGGTGGTCTCGGTTGGCGGCAAGCTGCGTGATCTGGCCGGGGCCTTGACTGGTTCGCTGGCGCTTTCGTGGTTGGCGTCGTTGCACGCGGACGTGGCGGTGGTTTCCGCCGCGGGACTGTCGTTGAAGGACGGGGCGAGCACCACCGAACTGGAGGAGGCGGCGATCAAGCAGCAATTTTTGGCCCGGTCAAAGCGGCGTATTCTGGTTGCCGACCGAAGCAAATGGAATGCCCCGCGCATGACGAAATTTGCTGGCTGGAATAATTTCGAAACGTGGGTGACGGACTGTCCGCTGACAGCGGCGGAACGGACCGTGCTCGCCAAAAGCAAACTCAAAATCAATCAGGTAAAAACCGATGAAACGCAGTGATATCAACCGACTCATCAAGGCGGCAAGCGCCAGCTTCGCCAAAAACGGCCACGCTTTGCCGCCGCATCCGCGCTGGGACGTGACGGATTTCGGCCTTGGTGACTGGAGCAAAAGCGGGTTGGTACTGGTCAATTTGGCCGAAGAGGCCGAGTATTGTGAAAAGTTGATGTACGCGCAACGCGGCATGATGATTCCCGCGCACACGCACAAGAGGAAGAAAGAGGACATCATTTCGCGCGCCGGGGTATTACGCGTCTGGGTTTGGGCGAATGCGGATTTGCAGGGCAAACAGGAGTTTTTGTTGCAGGTTGACGGAGTGAAGCGCCCGGTGAAATCCGGCGACCATGTGGATTTGCAGCCCGGTTCCCGCGTGACGCTGACCCCGGGAATTTACCATGGATTCGAATCGGTGACCGAGGAATGCGTGATTGGCGAGGTTTCGACCGCTAATGATGATGTGAACGATAATTTCTTCGTGAATCCCGATATCGGCCGTTATCCCGAGATAGAGGAAGACGAAGAGCCGCTGTTGTGGTTATTGAGTGACAAAAATCCAGGCGGAAAACAGTCATGAATCGCCGCGGTTTTTTAGTGGGCGGACACTGGATTGTTGACCGGTTGAAGCAGGTCGATTTGTATCCAAGGGAAGAAGGCTTGGCGGTGATTTCGGAAGAGAGCCGGGCGGGCGGCGGCGGGGCGTTCAATGTAGCGAAGGATTTGTCGCGCATGAACGTTGGCCTGCCGGTTGATGGCATCGGATTGCTGGGTGACGACGAGGATGGTCGCTGGACCCTGGAGGAATGCCGGACACATGGTGTTGGCACGGAGCAGATCAAGAGGCTGTCCGGGGTGCCGACTTCCTATACGGATGTATTTACCGTTAGCGGCACCGGCAAGCGCACATTTTTCACCTCGAAAGGCGCTTGTGCCAAGCTGGGTGAAAAAGATTTTGATTTTACCGTTAGCAACGCAAAGGTTTTTTATCTGGCTTATCTCGGCATGCTGGACGGACTGGATGCCAAATGTCCGCGGGAGCAGCTGCCGCAATCGGCGAAAGTGTTGCGTCGTGCGGGCGGGGCGGGGATGTTGACGGCAGTGGATTTGGTCAGCATTGGCGATGATTTTGCGTTGGCGGTGGAACCGTGTCTGCCGTTGGTGGATTATTTTTTTGCGAATGATTTTGAGGCGGAAAAACTGACCGGTGTTGCCATTGGCGGTAAGTCGGGCGCGTCGTTGGCGTCGGCGCTGGAAGAGGCGGCGCGGAAGATTGTCGCCAAGGGTGTGCGCAAGGCCTGCATCCTGCATGTGCCGGCCGGTGCGGTGGCCGTGACGCCGGACGGCAAGGCTATCAAGCAAGGTTCAGTGCAGGTGGATCCCTCAAAGATCAAGGGTAGCACCGGTTGTGGAGATGCGTTCGCGGCTGGAGTGTTGTACGGCGTGCACGAACAATTTGATTTACTGGCGGCGCTGGAGTTGGGTGTCAGCGTTGCGGCCCGCTGTTTGCTGAGTGCTTCGAGTTCGGAATCGATCACCGATTGGAAGGTCTGTCTGTCGGAAGCAAGGCAACAGGGGTTCAGAAAGGATTTTTAATTTTATGCAGAAAACTCTCGATCAAAAATTACAGTTGTTGAAACAGAATCCGGCGGCGGATGTGTTCATTCTGGCGGATGCCAAGGATGCCGATATGGCCTTTGGCATTGGCGCGCCGGGGCGGCACGCCAATGGAGAACGGTGGAAAACCTTGGAGGAGTACCGCGCGCAGATCCGCGCGGTGGTGAAGCAGGGACTGGTCGACATCATGTTGTGCTCGGCATCGAATGTCGAGCAACTGGCGATGCGGGAAAAATTGTTCGCCAACAGCCAGGTGACGCCCGCCGCGCGCGCCAATGACACAAGCGATATCTGGGTGACACGTGGCGGCAAGTATGTCAGCACGCCGTCGCGCCCCTTCCGCAGCGCGACGCTGGACCACATCAAGTACGGCAAGATCGACGCCAACTACGACGAGCCGTTTCCCGGCGCGGATCTGGGTTTGTATTCGGTGACTTTTACCAACGATCTGGAGCGCGATTACGAGACACTGGCCGAATTCAAGCGTTTCCGCGAGGAAGCGGAGCGGAAAAAATTCCGTTATTTCCTGGAAGTGTTCGACCCGAATGTAGATGCCGGAATCCCGCAGGAAAAAATCGCCGATTTTGTCAACGACCACATCGTGCGCTGTCTGGCGGGAGTGACAGGTGCGGGACGGCCGCAGTTCCTGAAGATTGCCTACCACGGGCCGAGGGCGATGGAAGAGCTGGTGGCTTATGACCCGCAGGTGACGGTCGGGATTCTGGGCGGTTCGGCGGGAACGACCTATGATGCGTTCAAGTTGATTGCCGAGGCGCAAAGGTATGGCGCTCGCGTGGCATTGTTTGGCCGCAAGATCAATTTGTCGGAACACCCGCTGGCGTTTATTGAGATGCTCAGGAAAATCGTGGATCACCAGATCACCCCGGAAGACGCGGTGAAGGTGTATCACGACGCGTTGCAGAAGGCGAAGATCACGCCGCAGCGTTCGCTGGCGGAAGATTCACGGATCACCACCGGGATCATGAGTTACGGCGGACGCTAACCGCGAGCCTCGGGTCTTATGCTCAAGTTTGCCATTAGCGACGGAAGAAGCGGGACAATCGAGCGCGATTGCGCGATTGAACTGCAGGCCGGTGACCGGATTGAATTCGACCTGGCCAGCGGCGGTCATTGGTTTGGGCACGGGTTCAACCATGTGCAGTCCTATCCGTTGGAGACGGGCAGAATCACGGCGGAGACTTTTGCGGTGAACAATATCCAGAGTCCCATTTGGATGTGTTCGAATGGCGTTGCGTTGTTGGCGGACACCAAACGATTGCTGCGGGTGATGTTGAATGAAAATGGCGATGGCAAGTTGCGTGTTACCGCCGCTAATGACGGGCTTTGCCTGAAAATTTGGAAACGGTCTACGTTGCCCGAGGCCCAGCAGGCCTTGCTGGCTTATCTGGGCTGGCCCAACCAAGTGCCGGATGAGAACTTGCTTGGCGACAGCCTGTTTTGTACCTGGACCCAGTATCCGCGCTGCGTGACGCAGGAACGGATCCTCGGCATGGCGCGGGAAATTCATGCGCGCAAATACCCGTGTTCGAAGTTGATCATCGATGACCGCTGGGAGTCCTGTTTCGGCGAGTTGTCGTTTTCCAAGGATTTTGCCGACCCGGCGGCAATGATCCGTGAAATTCACCAGCTGGGCATTGGCGTATGGTTGTGGGTGACACCATTTGTGAATCAGGAGGCGGCGGGTTTTAACGAGCTGGCGCAGCAAAAAATTTTGGTGCCGGCGAAGGATGGCAAGGGCGCCGCGTTGTTCAAATGGTGGGGAGGCACGGCGGGTTTGATTGATGTAACCTCGCCGCAGGGGCGCAACTGGCTGCGGGGGAAACTGCGGACGCTCATGACGAAGTATGGCGTCGATGGTTTCAAGATCGATGGCGGTGATTTCAAATACCAGCCGTCGCCGGAAACCGCGGACTGGCATGAATTTTTGGGTGAGTCCGGTTATTCGGATGCATTGCTGGCGTTGTTTGAGGAACTGGTGCCGAATGCCTGCGAGTCCCGCACCGCGTGGTTGTCGCAACGCCGTTCCATCCTCTGGCGGCAGGGAGGCAAGGATTCGCACTGGGGCGAGGACAACGGATTGGCGGCGATGGTGCGGTTGGCTTTGCAGTTGTCGCTGCTGGGTTATGATTTACAAATTCCGGACATGATTCCGGGCCGTGTGCAGACGCTGATGGCGGATTTTCCGTTGCCGACCGACGAATTGATGATTCGCTGGACCGAGGCGACGGCGTTCATGCCTTTCATGCAATATTCCTATTTCCCGTGGAACTATGCACCGGAGACGGAGCAGGTTTTGCATGCCTACGCTTTGCTGCACAAGTGCCTGCAAGCGTATTTGGCCGGGCAGGCGAAAGACCGCAGCGCTCCATTGCTGCGACCGGTTTGGTATGACGCGCCGCAAGTTCCGGAATTGTTCGCCATTGCGGACGAATTTTTACTGGGGGCGGATTTACTGGCTGCCCCGGTATTGCAGGGTGGGGCCGTGACGCGGGATGTATTGCTGCCTCCCGGTGACTGGCGGGATGCATGGACCGGGCAGCCGTTGACCGGGGGATGGCAACGGAATTACCCGGCGCCCTGTCCGGGATTGCCCTTATTTGTGCGTGCTGAACGAGCCGAACTGGCAAAATTACTGCGCGAAAATCTATCATTGATTGTCCGCGGAGGTATGGATCCGCTAAAAACCAGTACGAATTATTCGGCGGGCCTGAATCGGGATATCAGTGTCACGGGATAACTGCATCGAAGCATAGTTATCCACATTTCTTCCTATTCCTCTCAAAATTGCGTTGTATGTTTATTTTGTAACAATCACGTAATAAATATATTACGCATAAAATTTTCAAACCCAATTATTTTTAGCATACGAGACAAATATTGCTTGGAAGCAGATGGTGATTGATGTATATTTACATTGTGATGAATAGCAACTCAATTTCAGTTCGGTCTCATCGGCAACTCGGCTGCCGCCGGGGTTTTACGTTGATAGAATTGTTATGTGTTGTGGCAGTCATCGGTTTGATGACCTCGCTATCAATTTTTTCCGTCAATAGCATTGCGGCGGGCAAACAGCTTGCCAACAATGCCTACGAATTGGCTGGTGTGATCCGAATGGCAAGAACAGCCGCCATTGCCCAGAATACCTATGTCGGCATTGGTTTTTACAAGGCAAGCCAAGGCAATCAGGATGTATTGATGGTGGCAACCATTGTTTCAAAGACCGGTCAATTATCGGATTTACAGGATTCAAATCGCTATCAATTGCTGAGCAAATGTGCGGTGCTGAAGAATGTGCAGTTTGATGAACAGGAAAATTATCTCAACCTTTCGGGCATTGACGAGGCCAACAATGTCGATGTGTTGCAATCCCAGCGTATGGTGCAGGCGAACATTGGCGGCGGCCAATCCGAGAATTTTTCCAATGTGATTGTGATCAACCCGAGCGGGGCAATCAGCATGATGAATTCTGGTGGCAGCGACGAGCTGACCCGCTGCGTCGGTATCGGTTTGAAAGCTTCCCCGTCTTCTGCCAGTAAGGTGCGCTTGGCGGCGGTGCAGGTCACCGGGTTGAGTGGACAAATTTCGGTATTTCTGCAATAAAAATAACCGGGGTATTATGTTCTCCGGAAACAACAACCGCAACGGGAGGAGGGAACATGGTTTCTCCTTGGTTGAAGTGGTGCTGGCAATCGGCATCATGGCGTTTGGCCTGATTGTGATCATTGGACTCTTGCCGATCGGTATCAAATCCAACCGGGATTCGACCGAGGAAAGCCAGGCGGTCAATATCATGCAGGCGGTGATTGCCGACCGTCAAGGTACGGACTATACCCTCAACTCGGCAGTGTATCAAATTCCCATGATTAGTGGCAGCTCCGCAAATTTTCCAACCAGTGGTACTTTCGGTATCACGGATAGTGGCAGTACCACGGCGTTATCGACAAGTGGTACGACAATTGCCCGTTACGCCGTAGTTTACACGTTATACTCAGGCTCGCAAGCCGCCGCTGTCATTCCCAACAATCAATCTCCGGTCAGTGCCGTGATGAATATCCGCGTAAGCTGGCCCGCGACGCAGCAAACCAATCAATCCTCCGCCGTGGAGACGACCGCGGTTTTCCTGCAGCCATGAAGGTGTTTTCCCTCAAACCACAAATCAAGGGTGCTTTCACTTTGGTGGAAATGCTGGTGGCCATGGCGGTTTTTTTAGTATTGGCGGCAGTGGTGATGCAGATGGTGTTTACCACCACGCAGATTACGCAAAGCCAGAAACAACAGATGGATTCCATCACCGAGGCCCGGCAGGCGCTGGACCGGATCAAACTGGACTGGAATTCCAGGGTCCGGCGTGATGACGTGATGGCGAATTTTATCAAGCAAAACGGCAATGACCAGATCCAGTTGCTATGCCAGGCATCCTCCTACGACGGCACCCGCAAGTTTCTGAGCGCGGTTTCCTACCGTATCCGTGAGCAGCGGGTGAATGCGGATGATTTGCTTTATGTGATGGAACGCGGAGTGGTGGGGTTCGATTGGCAAGTCACCAACACGGGGACCAACACCTTTGCCATGCCGACATTTACCAGCAGCAGCTCCAAAAATGATTACGAATTATTGGCGAAGAGTGTGTTCCGGCTGGAATTTTGTTTCATGAAAAAGGTGAAAAATGCCGGTGACAGTCCTTACACGACCCAAATTGGCGATGTGCGGGAAGACAATTGGCAATCATTGGGATTGTATGATAACGGTGACATAACCTCGCTCCATTTGGATTCACCGAATTTTTCCGGCTTGGTAGTGGCAGTTGCCGTACTGGACGAGAAGGCCCGCAAGATTCTTTCTAATGCCCAGTTGCAAGAACTTGCGGAATCCCAGGCGCTGCCGGATGTCAATGACGGGGAAACTCCGCTTGCAAAGTGGACACCGCTAATCACGAGTCTAAATAATTTTCCAGCGGATATTCCACGTCCCGCCGCGGGCAGCGTGCGGGTGTACCAACGGGTCTTTTATAGCAATGAGTGATGGCGTCAATGGCAAGATTGACCTGGCTTTTTGCTGGGTGTTCAAGGAAACGGAACCGAAACAGGGCTTGCAAAAGCTCAAGTCCTGCGGCTTTGAGGGGATTGAATTGTGGCCGGATGCAATCAAGCAATATGGCATTGCCACTTGGAAACAGGCGCTGACAGAAACGGGAATGCGCTGCTTTCAGCTTTGCCCATATTTCAATTTCATGGGAGGCGAAACCACCATTGGCGCCAGTCGTGTGATGCTCGACGAATACTTGACCTACGCACGCGAACTGGACTGTAAACGACTGCGTGTCTTTACCGGGCCGCCGTGGGGCGAGGGTGTGGTGAGCGGGCGTGATGCGACGAAGCGCCAGTGGAAAGATTCAATCGAATCGCTGACCGAGTTTTGCGACAAGGCCGCCAATGACGAAGTGGAGTTGTGCCTGGAGTGCCACGAGGGCAGTTTGATGGAGGACGGCCCGCTGGCCTTGCGGTTGATCCATGGGGTGAATCGCAAAAATCTGACGGCGAATTTGCAGGTTCCCTTGTTGAACGAAACCTGGGAGGAAAGCGTGCGGTTGCTGGGACCGTACACCACGCATATTCACATCCATAACTGGCCGGGTGAAATCGGGGGATCAAACCCGATTACTTACCTGGAAGCGGGCAGATTCGATTGGCGGCCGGTACTGGACAAGTTGTGCAATGAACAGGGACAGCATTTGTGCTTATCCGTCGAGCACGGTGATCATTACGGTGTGGATGATCCGTGGGAGACGGCACGACGTGACGGTGCGTTTTTACAACAGCTTTGCCGCCAAATTTAATCCAAAATCATTCCCTATGTAGGGTGATGCGTTAACCCGCCGCTTCGATTTTAATACTGTGTTTCACCGGAGCAACCGATTCAGTTGATTTCTTGCGCAAACCGGAGTTGATGTCGTAAATGGTTTGTTTGAATTGATCGAAGGTGGTTTTTTGGCTGGGGAAATCACCCGACCATTCGCCGATGGGGCCGAACATTTTCTGCATGCTGGCAGTCTCGAAAGCTTGTTGTTCCTTGATGGTGTTTTCCACCTTGGCGAACGGCGCGCTGAAGGGATTGTCGGGGAATTCAGCGGCGAGGTTGATGCCTTTTTCCAACTCGGCGGCAGGGAATATCTTGCTGTTGGCTCCCCAGGTGATTTTCAAGTTGCCGGTCCCGGCATTTTTCACGGTTAGCATGTAGCGGTTCAAATCCTGGTTGAACGGGATGAATTCGAGCATGCCGAGCGTGCTGTCGGGTTTGGCGGGATCACCACGGAAACAGAAGGGATAGCGGGTGGATTCGACCTGTACTTCGCCGTTGGCGATGCTGACTTTTTGTGCTGAGTCGGCTTCGACCTTGTTGTTTTTCAAGTCGACCGTGATGTGGCCGATATCGCCGTCGCAGCCCAGGGCTTTTAGGAAGGCATAGGCGATGATGAGATGGCCGTTAGCGTCGGGATGAATGCCATCACCGCCCGCGACGACGTATTTGCTGCCGTATTTGGCCTTGGCTTTGGCCATAGCATCCGTCATGACGCTGTGCACGTCGGCGAAGACCGCGCCATTGCCGGCGGCAATTTCCTTGCCGATGTCACCAAGCCCGGCGAGGGTTTGGTTGTAAACGGCAGCGTCATTGCGTTTGAAAGAGTCGGTATCGACCACTCCGGGGGAGCCGACCACGACGAGACGGACGCCGTTGGCCTTGAAGGTTTTGACGATTTCGGTCAGAGCGTCGCGGTAAGCCTTTTGCCTGTTGGCGTCGGTGGCGACATAGCCGCCGTCGTTCATGCCATAGAAAATGGTGGCGACCGTGGGCTTGAAGGGCAGGGCGTCGTTCTTTTGGCGCAACTGGAACTTGGCCGCGGTTTCACCGCCGACACCGAGTTGCACGGTTTGCAATCCGGCGGCGGGCTGGCACATCAGGAAATAATCCTCGATAAAAACCGAATAAATTTTTTGCTGCGTGATGGAGTCGCCGCAAATCACCGCAAGGTCATTGGCCTGCAACAATGGTTGTGTCTGCGCGGACGCTAATGACGAAATGGCGAATAATGAGAGAAGGAGTGTCAGGGTTCTTTTCATGGCAGATTATTTTTCAAAGGAAAATTCCACTTCGTTGGCCCAGTGTTCAACCCATGAGGGGTGAAGGGTATAGGGGTTCTTTTTAGAAACGCTGCGGCTGGAGGCTAATTCCATCGCAGGGCCCTGGTTGTCATTGACGCGGAAGGTGAATTTGACCGGTTTGTCTTCCAGCATACATTTTTGCACCAGGGGGATTTCGCTCCACGGGATCGCGGCCTCGACGATGCGGGTGTTGCCGTCGTATTTGACGACCAGTTTGCCGTCTTTGACCGGGCCATCGAAGGGACTGGCGGGCTGGCGCGGGTAAAAGTTTTTGCCGGGCATGCCGGGAACCTGCGAGCGCCAGATTTCAGTTCCACCGCCGTTGGCGTCGGCAACCTTGTTCAGCGCGTATTCGTAATCGGTGTCGCCGCGCGGGATAAAGCCGTCCATGGTGCCGGGCGGGAAAGGAATCATGTCGGGCTTGTCGTTGGCGGGAATGACATTGAAAGCGAGCTGCACATTGTCAAATTTCGGACTGCTGCCGAAGGGCAGGTCGGGACGTTTGCGATAAGTATAACGGCGGACGCCTTCGGGCCAGCGATATTCTGTTTTCACGACATTTTCGGGAACGCTAATGGTGACCCCGGCGGGATATTTTGGAGCATTGCCGATGATATGATAGCCGAGTTTGCCGTATTTGGCCTGCCAGTTGGCGCCTGTCTTGGAGTCGGAGTGGAGGAATTCGATTTTGTTGCCACCGTCGTTGGCGTCGAAGAAGATGCCGCTGACGGAAGCGCTGAGCCAGGTGCGTTTGCTGAGGTTTTTGAACAGGACACGAACTTTGCCGTCGAGACGGAAGGTGGCGTAGGCACCGGAACCGTATTCGCTCATGGTGGTCTGCGCGAGTTTTTTGCCGTTGGCGTCGAGGACTTCGACCTGGGTGACGCGGCGGCCAAACTGGTAACTGTCCCAATCGACAAAGTAGAAGCTGACGAGTTGTGGTGCGGGAAGGCTGAGATCGACAGCGAAGTTGTCAGCGACACTTGACCAGGCGGTGAAGCTGTGTTGCTTGGAATCGGGCAGCAGCAACGCGGCCTCCTTGCGCGAGGGTTCACTCCAAGTTTCGTCGGTTTTCAGCAAGGTTTTTTCACGGTTGTATTCGTAGGAAACTTCGGGGTAATAGTAATCATCGTCGTTGCGTTTCTCGTAGCGGATGGTGCCAGGGTCGGGTGAGTTGTCGGCGATTTTGGCGGCGAAGTAGAAATTTTTGTCGTCGTAGGCGAGGTAGGCGGTGGCGAAACCGGGTTGCTGCGAGGTGCTGAATTTGTCGAAGGGGAGCCACGCGGCTTCCATCAGGCTCGGGCCTTGTCCACCGCTGGCATAGACAGCTTGCGGCAGGACGTTTTTCCAGTCATCGAGGTTGCCGTCGATGCTAATGGTGCGCTTGGCGATGAGGTTGACATGCAGGTTTTCCTGCAGGGTGGAGTAACCATCGGTGCCGGCATCGAAACGGAAGCTTAGCGGGTAGGTATTATCGGGGCTGGCTTCGCCGCCGCTGACGGCGATCTTGAGTTCCTTGGTTTCATGCGGTTGGAAATCCAACTTGGCCGGAGCATTGAGTTTTAGTTTGCCGAGGCTCACCGTTAGCGTGCCGCTGACCGGGCGGTTGAGGATATTGGTGAGGGTGAGGTGCAGTTCGGGTTTTTGGACGATGGGGGCGAGTAGGTCGTGGGCGGCGATGTTCAGCGGTTCGTAGCCGTCGATGCGTGAGGACTTGAGAGCCTCGATCAGGCGCGCGAAGGAACCGGGCTTGCCGTTGCTGCGCAGGAAGTAACCGCGATGATCGAGCGGAATTTTGATGCTTTCGCCGTTGGCGTCGATTTTATTGCCGTAAAAATCGTAAGGAACAAATTCTTGGCCGGGGTTTTTCAGGGTTAGCGTCGCTTGGCTGAGGACTTCGGGGGTGGCGAGTTGTTTTTGCAGGCCGGCGCGTTCGGGGGAGTCGGCTGCCAATGCGGATAGTTTTGCGGTTAGCGCCTCTTTGTGCTTGAGTTCGACCATGCCGCGCACGTTATGGAAATGGGTGCTTTCACCGAAGGCTTCCTTGAGGTCGCCGACGATGACGACGGTGCCGTCCTCGGGATTTTTTTCGCCGTCAAAAATCATCACCCAGGGCAGGCCGTTGGTGAACAGAAGTTCGCGGAAATTGCGTTCGCCGATGAAATGCTGCGCGGCGCCGATGGCGGCGGCAGTGGACCAGACCTGGTAGGTTTCGATTGGTTTTTTGGTGCCGTCGGGCAGGGTGACTTGTCGCTTGATTGGCGTGGAGATGTTGCCGGAGAAGACGCCCATCGAACGGTCATAACCGGCGGCGCGGTTGGTGGCGATGACGGTGGCGACGCGGTCATCGGTGTTGGCGACCCAGCTTTCGGTGTCCCAGATTTTGACACGGCCATTCGGGCCTTGGCGGTTGATCCACTGTTTATATAAGACGGGAGCGCAGATACCCTGATAGTGGATGGTACAGGCATCGAGCCATTTGAGGAAGGTGTCCTTGCCGTCGGGGAATAATTTGTCGAGCGTGTTAGTGACCGAGTCGCAGCCGGTGATGAGGACGCTGACGCCTGTCTGGCGGGCTTCCTCGACGCCCTGAGCCATGGCAGTATAGATTTCGCGGAAACGCGGCATGTCGGCTCCCCAGCCACTGATGGAAATGCCTTCCCACGGTTCATTCCATAACTCAACGGCGGTGATGGGGCCCTTGGGCCAGCCGTATTTTTTGCAGATGGCGGCGACGAACTTTTGGAAATCAGGATCGTCCTTTGGCATCCAGGCCATGTCCTCTTTGGTGTTCAGCATGATGCCTTCGTCATTGAGGTGCGGGCGGGTGCGGCCGAGCGGCTGGTCGGTTTTGCCGGACATGAACATCAGCAGGACCGTGATGTTGTTGTTGGCAAAGACTTTCAACTCCTCGTCCAGCCTGGCCATATCCTTCGCGTAATCAGGGTGGGTGGTCGGCGTGTAGGAACACTGCATGCGGATGGCTTGCACGCCGAGTTTTTTCAGCACTTCCGCTCCGACCGAATCGTCAAGGGAGAGTTTGGGGTACTGGATTTTCCCGGGGGCGGTGGAAAAGGTGCGCACGCAGGTGGTGGCGAAAGTTTTGCCTTGGCTGCCCAAGTCCAATACCAGCGCATAAGCGCCGAATGTTTCCGGCAACTTGGCCTTGACGGTAAGAACCTGGGAACCCTTGGCGAGAACGTTGATGGCGGCGCTAATGGCGGGAAGGTCGGCGATTTTATACAACTCGGGCAACCAGATGTCGCCGGGAATGCCGCGGGTGCCGTAGGCGATGACGTTGAACTTGCCGTTGGCGGTTAGCGGCTGGTCGAGGTTGTTCTTGAGCAGAAAGGTAAGGGCGGGTTGTTCGCCCGGAACGAGGATATTGCCGGCGGGGTTGCTGTCGATCAGGGTGAGATCGAAGGGGCGGTTGCGCTGGTTGATTTCCACGCCGAAGACGTCACTGTAATTTTTCATTTGTTCGCCGGAACGCATCTGGGCGTTGGCGCTAACGGCAAACAGGACGCTAATGGTGATGAACAGAAGTGATTTATGAATAGGCATGGTTGGAGCAGGTGAGGGTTTTAAGTACTAAGTGTTAAGTATTAAGCTCGGCGGCGGGGCGTGCTTAATACTTAAATCTTAACACTTAATCCTGGGTGATGACCAGATTGCCGATGCCCGCGGTAAAGCCGGTGCCGTAATTGCCGCCCATGGCGGTACCGTCACGGACTTTGAAACCCCAGAAGCTGGAGAATTTAGCATCATCCTTGGCTGCATTACCCAAGGGCTGGTCATTCAGGAATACCTCGAAGGTGTGCTGGTTGGTATCCAGCACCGCCTTGATATGTACCACGTCATTGAGTTTGAAGGTCTTGGCGGTTTTATCGCCGCTAATGGTGAATAATTTCAGGTTTTCACTTCCTTCGCGCATGATGCCCATGCCATGGGTGAAACCACCGTCGCCATTGACAAATTCGAAAATCATCAGGGCTTCGACCGGTTTGTCCGGCACGGCGGTAATACGGTCAAAGGTGATGTCAAAACTCACCGTGAACACGCCGCTGGTCTGGGGTTTGCCACGTAACATGAACATCGGAGTATATTTGGCGGTACCTTCCTTGGTGTACAACAAGGCCGGGGACAGGGTGCCGACTGCTTTGGCTCCGGCCAACGGGCACTGGTCATTGACGGTTACTTTTTGCGGTCCGGTACAACCGTCGGCATAAGGCACCTCGGTTAGCGCCGCGCCGGGTTGAAGATCCTTGAAGTCGAGATTCCACAGGGTTGTCGAGGCATGCAGACCAACGGCAAACAAAGTGGATAGGCAGATAATAGTAATGGTTTTTTTCATAAAATGCTCCGATTGTATTCTCGTTTTGTTGCTACGAAGCAATAGTAGCTTTACTGATGATTAAGTCAATGGTTAAACAATAAAACCTTTTTATATCTGGGTGAATCATCTGAATCTACCGTGTTAAAGAGATAAAATAAGCTTCTTTGTACTTTCTGGTAGTCTTTTTAAAAATAATAAATTAGCAAAATAATTATTGCGTCCTAAAGCAAATCAGCCATAATCTGCTTCGAAGTAGAAAATATAACTATTCAAACGGAGCAGACTATGAACCGGGAAATTGTGAAAAAATGGGCAGGGATTTGCGTAGCAGTATTAGCGACGAGTGCGGCGTTTGCGCAAAGTACTTGGACTGGTGTGGCCGGGAATGGCAATTGGAGTGATGCTGGCAACTGGAGTGGTGGTGTGCCTGGTCTTACCAGCACGGCCACCTTTAATAGCGCTGGGACCACCATTGATGTTTCGGGTGCCGCCATTCGTGGCATGTATTTTACCGGAGGCGCGGGTTCCTTTACATTTAATTCCAGTAGTAGTCCTTTTACTGTTGGTAATGGTTTGGTATTTAATATCGCTGCCGCTGTAACCTCTGCCACGATGACTTATAGTGGTCCGCTGACATTCGAGTTGGGTAGCAGTTCTCTCAGGTTTCAGAATTTTGCAACTGCTACGGATGCCACATTCAATATTACGGGTAATATTACAGGCAATACATCCGCAACCGGTGGTTTAATCCAGTTGGAAGGCAACGGGGATAACAGGGGTACCATTAGCGGCAACATCACCCAAGGAACCGGATCGTTGTTAAGCATTAACAAGACAAATGCTGGCACTTGGACGATTTCCGGTAACATTACCACCACTGGCTCGATAACTGTTTCGCAAGGTCGCTTGAATCTCAGTGGTAATAACAGTGGATTGAGTGGCAGTGTCGTTCTGGGGAATGCTGCAACCATAGGTGTCGGGAGTGCCACAGCACTTGGCACCGGTACTTTGACCTTGGGTCGTGGTTATTTAGAGAACCTTACTGGCGGAACTTTTACTTCGAGTAATAATATGATATGGAATAGCAATAATACGCTAAATGTTAACACTCAGGATGGAATTGGTAATATCAATTTAACTGGAACAATGGCCATGGCGCAAGCTGCCTCTTTTCTGATAGCACAAAGTTCCACTGTGACTCTTGGTGCTGTTACCGGGAAATTCAGGGTTAACAAATCGGGGAATGCCACTTCTGGACAAGGTACACTCATCATTAATCATTCGCAAAATGATGGATCATATTCAGTAAGCTCAGGGGCTTTGGTGGTTAATGATCAGTTAATTGCTCTGGATGGGATTGGCGGTACCACATTGTTATTGGCTTCAGCTCCATCAAATGGCGGTACATTTACTCTGAATGGCCTGACTTTTGATCTTTCTGGAGCAACCCTGACTGACGGCCAGACTTGGAGTATTTACGGTAGTAATATGACGGCGGCTTATTTGGGGGCGGGATTTGCCGTAAACGGTTTTACTAATTCTGGTGGGATTTGGACATTGGTGAACGGTACAGATACATGGACCTTCAATCAGTCTACTGGCCAATTGTCTTTGTCCATTTCACAAATTCCTGAACCTTCTACTTGGGCCTTGATGGGTGTTGGTGTGGGTCTGCTGTTTTGGGTTGGTTGCTGGAAACGCAGGGCAAGTATCTGATGCTATTCGATTGTTTATAGGTTCAAAGGGCCGTTAATGATTAAATCATTATCAACAGCTTTTTTCAGTCAACCCGATCTTCTGCTTCTAAGCAATAAATCCATTAAACATTAAATAGTCATGCGAGTTATAGAGGTGAAAAATTTCAGCAACAGTAGCCTCATTATCGAATTTTACTCATAAATAAACATTGCATTTAATGGTATTGTAAGTATATTGCTTCTAAGCAGAAATCAAGGAAAAATGTTATGAACAAACAAATGAGCTCAATTATTAAGATTGGTCTGGCTGTTTTTTTGTCAGTAATAACCTGTAATATCTCGTTTGCCGTGACTGGCACATGGAACAGTGCGGCAGTGAGTTCTGATTTTGAGGATACAGCAAATTGGGTTAGTGGTACAAAACCCGCAAATAGCACGGCCAATTCGGAGGTGGCGACGTTTGATGGTGATGCCTCGACCATTATTAATCCGAATCTGACCATGGATCGCTCAATCGGCTCAATCAACTTTAATACAACCGGTTGGACTCTTGGGGGAACTAACTATACGTTAACCATCAATAATGGCATAGGGATAGCCAATAATGCGAGTGTTACAGGCACGGTAAATATAGAAACTAACATAAATTTGGGGACAGGTACAGGACAACAAACATTCAATGCTTTTAATGGCACCCTTTATTTCTCGGGCAGTATCATAGGTACGGCTGGTATTTTTAATCGTACAGGAGTTATGATTCTTTCCGGTAACAATAGTTTTGCTGGCGGCGTAACGGCAGGTAATTTGGGCATTGCCAGCGCCACGGCATTGGGAACCGGGACATTTTCGGTTTCGCGTGGTACATTTGATAATGCTTCAGGGGGAGCATTGACGTTGACGACCAATAATAATATTAATTTTGGGAATCAAGCTGTTAATTTTGTTGGAACGAACAGCTTGGTTATGGGAACGGGTACAGCTTTCCTGACGGGTAACAATAGTGTCACTGTGCAAAACAACAAGCTGACAATAGGAACTCTGTCAGCAGCGACTAATACTTTTACTAAGGCGGGGGCTGGTACGATGGTGATTAACCGTTCGATTGGTACCGGATCTTTTGTGGTGAGTGCCGGCACTCTGGAAATAGATTCGCAATTAATCACTTTGAGTGGTATTTCCAGCAATAAATTAAACGCCACTGGAACGGGAGTTTTTAAACTGGGATCGTTATCCTTTGATCTGACCAATGCTGACTTAACGAATGGCAATACTTGGAGTATTTGGGGTTCTGCGACTACCAATTGGGATTTGAGCTCTTTCCAACTGACAGGCTGGAGTGATTCGGGTGGGCAATGGGCAATGGCCAATGGACAAGGGTTGTGGTCCTTTAATCAAAGTACGGGAATATTATCCTTTAGTGCCATACCTGAACCTTCCACCTGGACCTTGATGGGCATTGGTGCAGGTTTGCTGGTTTGGGTTGGTTATCGCAAACGCAAGGCAAACATCTGATGTTGTTTATTTGATTGGTTGTTTATAGATGCCGGCCGCTAATGGCGATTTTGCCATTAGCGGCCTTTTTATTCGGCGACGCTTGAATCGATAGCAGGTCGCCAAAGACGAAAGCAGTTGGTCATGGCGAAATAATCGTTGTTAGCGACAATCTGTTTCGGGTGGAAATTATACTTTACCGTTCAACTGCCTTTATTTAGCATGCTACTTCGAAGTAGTCATTATGGCATCAGCGCAGAATCATAACCTTGGTTTATCCCTCGCGGCCAGCGAGTTGAAACAACCCCTGCATTCGAAGGTGCGGCAAGTTTTGCGTGAACGCATTCTGCATGATTTCAAGCACGGGCAGCGCTTTTACTCGGAACGCGAGTTGATGCAGAAATTAAACGTTTCCCAGGCCACCATTCGCCGTGCAATCATGGATTTGGTCGATGAGGGCTATTTGCAGGCCGATCCGCGTCGCGGTTTTTTTGTGCAGCGCCTGCAAAGCACCCGTTATGTCGGTCTGGTCAGCCCGGCGGCGGGCATGCGACTGGTGATGGCCAGTGCGGAATTCGCCGAAATCTGCCGCCGGCACAATTATATCCTGAACATTTACGGGTTTCACAAAACGGAGACCGTGGATGACATCATGCGTGCGATTCAGCGCAAGCCGAGCGAGGAGCGCATTCTTCTGACCGGGCTTACGGTCGACCTGACTTTGGAACTCGGATTGCGTTTGAAATCCGAGGGTTACCAGCATGCCGTGGTGGGTGCGCGCATCGCGGGCTTCACCGGCGGCTCGGTGGCGCAGGACCATGATGCCGAGGTTGACATGATCTTGGATTACCTGTCGAAGCTCGGGCACAAACGTATTTTGTTCCTGGTGAACGAACCCAAAAACCTGTTGATTACCAACTTGCGTGCGGAAAAGATCCAGCAGCGTTTGATTGAGCGTAATCTTGCCGAGGCGCAGCTGGTGTTTTGCGACACCCGCAACTGGGGTGATTCATTCGAGGCCGCATACAAGAAGACTCATTCGATCATGCAGTCCAAGAACGTGCCAACCGCGATTGTACCGCTGTCCGGCGTCGGCTCCTGGGCGGTCTTGCGCTATGCCATTGAGCATGACATCAAGATACCGCAGCAGCTTTCGATCATCGGCTTTGATCCGATGATCAATGCCGATATCCTGCCGATTCCGCTGACCGAACTGACTTTTTCGCAGGAAGAACGTGCGGAAAAATCCCTGAAGATTCTCTGGTCGGAACAGCCTGCGTTGTTAAACGAGTTGGTGACGCCGAAGCTGGTTATTCGCGCCAGTACGGCAGCGCCGGCAATGAAATAATCAACCGGTTCCATTCAATGGAATTTCTTGCCGCCGGGAATTTTTCAAATCGCTAATGATGAAGCTTCCTTGCGGAAGCGAGTGTAGTTCAACGGCAAAATCCTTGTGTTGCAGGGAGATGTTGCCGCCTTGGCCGGTTGTTAGCGTTGTGTTGTCATTGACGTCAACCTGCAGCAACAAGACCGAGCATGATGGATCAGTGACGGCAAATTGAATTTCCTCCGTGACATAGGCATCACCGGTCTGGGTGGGATAATCCTTGGCGGGGCATTGGGCGGGAGCTAGTCCACACAGGGGCAGTAGTTGTAATTTTTCCAGGTCAGCGCCCGATGGAACATGAAAGCGCAGCATTTGCGGAATATCGCAATCGCTTCGGTCAATGACCAGATATGCCAACGGCGAGAGCTGTACCACGGCGCGCCAATGCAATACCGGCCT
>JAIRPN010000006.1 GCA_031256975.1 Verrucomicrobiales bacterium
AGAGCCGCTGGCGCTGCCGGTGACGATCAACTGGTCGGCCTGGTTGGCGGCGATGTCGCTGCGCATCACCAGCGTGCCGTTGCCGCTCAATGAATTATTGACCGTCAATTTGCTGAATGCACCAACCGAGGTGCCGAAAGTGATGATGCCGCCGTTGACGTCAAGGTTGACGAGATGTTGGTCGAGGCTGTTCAAGTCGAAGGTCCCGTTGGAATTCACGGTTAGCGTGGAACTTTGGGCAATGGCATCGCTGACGCCGGTTTTGAGTACGCCGTTATTAATGGTGGTATTGCCGGTGTAGGTATTGGTTTGGCTCAGAACGGTGGTGCCCAGGCCGTTTTGTTCGACGGAGAGATCGCCGGACAGGAGGTTGTTGAACAGGTAGTTGATGCCACTGTGGCTGAAGTTGACAATGGAATTGCCGCCGTCTGTTCCGGTGATGACTGCGGGACCGGTGCCGGAAGAGTTGGTCAGGAAGGCGTTTTCACTGGCGAAGTTGATGACACTGGTGCCGGAATCCAGGATGATCTCGTCAGCTTGGACGGCGGCGTGGTCGAGCAGGGTGAGGAAGCCGGAGTTGGTGGTGCCGATGCCGAAGGCAATGAAGCTTGAGCTGTGCCAGGTGGCGGTGCCGCCAATGGCGACGGCGCCTTGGGCGTTGGTGGCGGTATAAAGGTAGGAGCCGCCGACAAAGGCAAAGTCATTGTTGACAGTGGCATTTTCACCGATGTTCAAGGCGCCTTTGCCGCTGTCGCCGACATCGATGATATTCACGTTCCATTGGCCGTTGCCGATGACGGTGACGGTGCCCTGGCTACTGGTGCTGCTGCCGTAAACCGAGCCGCCGACGAAGGCGAAGCTGCCGCTGGCCACGGCGCTGCCGCTAATTACCAACGCACCGCTGCCGGAAGCACCGATGAAGCTCAAATTGGAATTCAGGGAACCGGATTCTTGGACGACAACAGTGCCGAGGTCGCCGTTATTGACGCCAATACTGAGGGTGTCATCGATGACGGTGCTGCCATTTCCTTGTACCACCAAGGTTCCGATGGTGCTGAAATCGCCAACGTTGACAGTACCACTGGCATGCAGCGTTGCCGTGTCGCTAACGACGGCAAGGCCATTGCCATCGAACATGCCGATGTAGAGGGATTGGACATTGAAGCTGCCGCTATTTTGCATATAGAGCGCGCCGGTGCCGCCGTAGCCGAGGTAGGCGTTTCCGCCGCTATTGTCGAGGAAGCCGGAACCGCTGATCACGGCGTATCCCAGGCCGTTGTAGCCGATTTTGGTGTCAGGAGATACCACGGTGGCGTTGTCGGCGATACTTAGAGTGCCGCTGCCGTAATCCCCGACGGCGAGATAGCCGGTATTTTCCCAACGGGCGGAACCGCTGACACTGGCATAGCCCGAGCCGTTGCCATAATAACCGATTTCTGCATAGACATCGGTGACGCTGGCGTTGTCAGTGATGTCCAGGAAACCGGTGCCGGAGTAGCCGACGTAGAAGGTGGTGGCGGTCCAGACGCCGGAGCTGTCAATGATGGCATAACCACTGCCGCCGTAGCCGATATTCGCGAAATGGGTCGAGATGCTGCCGCTGTCGGTGACACGGAAGATGCCGGTGCCGCTGTTCTGGCCGATGAACATGGTGCCGCTGTAGAAGTTGGTGCCGCCGCTGTTGTCGAGGAAGGAACTGCCGGTGACGGACAGGTAGCCATAGCCGGTGGCTTGGCTGCCGATGGCGATGTTGGCGGCGCTGAGGCTGCCGCTTTCCATCAGCACCAAGTTGCCGGTGCCGGACTGGCCGACGGTGAGCAAACCGCTGCTTTGCCAGTAAGCATTGTTGCGGGCGTAGGCATAGCCGTAACTGCCGCTGCCGGAACCGATGGTGGTGTTGACAGTATTCAGGGAACCGCTGTTGGCGATGGCGACTGTGCCGGTACCGGAGCTGCCAACGGTGAGTAGGCCGGTGTTTTGCCAGAATCCGGAGCTGACAATGGTGACATTGCCGTAGCCCTTGGACCCGGAACCGATGACAGTGGCGCCGTCGTTGATGAAAGAGCTGGTGTCGGTCACGGTAATGCCGCCAGTGCCGTAGCCGCCGACCGTCACGGTGCCGGTGTCGTGCCAGAGGCTGGAACCATTCAGGCTGACATTGCCGAAGCCGGAAGTGTTGGAGCCAATGACGACAGAGACACTGGAGAAGGAGCTGCTATTGACCAAGGTAATGCCGCCAGTGCCGGAGCTGCCGACCGTCACGGTGCCGGTGCTTTGCCAAAAGCTGTTATTGTACAGGGTGATGCTGCCGTAGCCGCGGGTGCTGGAGCCGATGATGGCGCCGCCGCTGGAAAGGGAACCGCTGTCGGCGAGAATGAGGCCGCCGGTACCTGAGCTGCCCACGGTCAAGGTGCCGGTATTGCGCCACAGACCGTTATTGTAAATTTGTACGTTGCCGGAAGCAGTGCTGCCGGAGCTGATGACGCCGACGCTGCTGGTGACCACACTGCTGCCGCCGATGTTGAGTACGGCAGAGCCGGACTGGCCGATGGTCAGTGTGCCGCTGTTTTGCCAGAGGGCGGAACCGCTAAGGTTTACGTTGCCATAGCCGCCATTGCTGGAACCGATGATGCCGTTTTTATCGCTGACGGTGCCGCTTTCAATGATGTTGAGTATGCCGGTACCGGAAACGCCGACGGTGAGGGAATTACTGTTCGACCAGAGGCCGGAGCCGCTGATGGTAACGTAACCATAGGAGCCGTTTTGCGCGCCGATTCCCGATTGATAGCTTTTAACACTGCCGCTGTTGGTGAGAGTAAGGATGCCAGTGCCGGAGTTGCTGATGGTCAGGATGCTGTTGGTATTCTGCCAAAAACCATTGTCGCTGATGGTGACGCTGCCATAGGAGTTGGCATTGTCGCCGATGATGTCGCTGTAACCGGAGATGAGTTTGCCACTGCCGCTGATGAGGAGGGTGCCGGTGCCGGAACCGCCGATATGCAGGTCACCGGCATTATTCCAAACGCCGGAGCCGCTGATGGTGACCAGGCCTTGGCCGGTGGAGTTGGTGCCGATGGTGCCGCTCATGCTGGTAACCAGACCGTTGTCAGTGATGGTCAGCGTACCGCTGCCGGAAGTGCCGATGCCCAGGTCATATCCGGTCTGGAGTTGTCCTGAGCCATTCACGATGACATTGCCGCTGGAGTTGGCCTGGTCGGCAATGGAAATGGTGTAACCGGAGACGATGCCGTTGCCGAGGATGTTGATGGTGCCGGTTCCCTGATAACCGACAAACATGTAACGGTTGGTCCAAGTGCCGGAATCTTGTACCACGATGATACCGACAGAGCCGGAACCACTGCCGATGTAGGTGGTATCGTCGGTGACGCTGCCGTGGTCGGTGAGGAACAGGTAGCCGGTACCGGAGTTGCCGACGCTGAGGGCGGAGTTGTTGGTGAGTTGCCAATGGCCGGAACCGCTAACAATGACAGTGCCGGAGACATTGGGGTAAGAACCGATGTCGCTGTAACCGCTGTACACTGAGCCGCTCTGGGTGATGATCATGGAGCCGGCGCCCTTGCTGCCGACGGAGAGGTTGGCGGCCTGCCAATAACCCGAACCGCTGACGGTGACGCTGCTGCCTTGGGCGCCGGAATTGGCGGAGATGGTGCTGAAATTGCTGATGACCGTACCGCTATCGGTAATAATCAAGGTGCCGGTGCCGGAATTACCAACGGTAAAAAAGCCGCTGTTCCAATAGCCCGAGCCGCTAACGGTAACGGTGCCCGAGCTGTTGGCATTGTAACCGATGGTGCTGCTAAAGCTGGTGAGATTGCCGGTATCGGTGATGGTGAGATTGCCGGTGCCTGAGTAGCCGATAAAGAGGTAGTCACTGGCAGCGGAACCGCTATTAATGACCGGCGAATTCGGCGAGGTGGTATCGATCCGGGTACTGGTGCTGGAATCGGGGGGAATGGTGCCGCTCCAGTTGCTGCCATCGTACCAATCCGAGCTGGTGGAACCGGTCCAGATGTTTTGTGCTTCGGTATTGTCCACAGCGATGTAGAAATACAGTGGTGCCAGTAAAATAAAAAGGCCCAACCGGTTGAAGTTGCAGCGTGCGAACATACGGAATCTCCCCAAAATATGGAAACGGCATGAAGCCAGCCTCCACACGGACACCCCGTCCGTTGCTGCCATGGTTTATCTGTTGGCAATATCTAGCAGAAGCTCCCCATCACCCTTTTTCCCTTTGCTACATAATTATAAATTATAGCCATATGTGTCAATTTTATATCTGTTAAAATATTGCGGCGGTGAACCTGTGGAATTTGTGATTTCTTTAGGCTTGCTTGGTTGGGGGAGTGTTCTGTTTACTGGAGGCATGATTTTGTTGATTGTCATAGCCGTGGCCTGTTTTTTAATCGGGGGCATCCCGTTTGGCTATATGGCCGGGAAAATTGGCGGGATTGATATTCGCGAACATGGCAGCAAGAACATCGGGGCGACCAATGTGATGCGGGTGATGGGCCGGAAATACGGGTTGCCGGTGTTTATTTGCGACTTTTTGAAGGCGTTTATCCCGGTCATGGTGCTGAAGGCGCTAACGGCCAACGGTACGCTGGATACCGGGCCATTGGCACCGCAGTTGTTTTTGATCATTAGCGGGTTGCTGGTGGTGCTGGGACACACATTTTGCCCTTATCTGGGATTCAAGGGCGGCAAGGGGGTGGCCTCGTCGGCGGGATTCATCGCGGCCCTGCTGCCTTGGGCGTTTGTGCTGTGCATGCTGGTCTGGTTGATTGTGTTTTATGGCTTTCGCTTTGTCTCGCTGGCCTCGTTGGCGGCCGGGGCGGTGTTGCCGATGGCGGCGTACGGTTCTTTGCGATTGTCTGGGCATTCGCATGATGACATCAAATGGTATGTCGGCCTGGCCATGTTCCTGTGCTTCATGGTGATTTGGACGCACCGCACCAATATCAAACGCTTGATGAACGGTACCGAGAACCGTTTTGCAAAGAAATAGATACAGGCCACGGAGTTCTTTTAAATAGAAAAGACCCAGTGGCTTTCTATGTGTCAGGAAAATTATGAAAAAAATTACAATCATCGGCGCGGGGGCTTGGGGCAGTGCATTCGGCAAGGTGCTAAAGAACAACGGGCATGAAGTGCGTTTTCTCGACGTGGGTGACACCGCTTGGCCTGCGGATGGTCCGGGTGATTACGTGATTCTGGCGGTGCCCTGCCAGGTGGTGCGCAAAGTGTTGCAACTTTATCCGGCCCCGCCGGTGCCGGTGTTCAGCCTGATCAAGGGGATCGAGGTTTCCTCCCACAAACTGGTGAGCGAGATTGTCCGCGAAGTCTGGAAAAAGGACGATGTCGGCGTGGTTAGCGGCCCGAGTTTGGCATCCGAGGTGCAATCCGGCGTGCCCACGGTGGTGGTGGTGGCCGCCAATGACGAAAAATTGGCCGCGGCGATGCAACAGGTGATACACGGCAAGATGTTCCGCGCCTACCGCAGCACGGATCTGACCGGCGTGGAACTGGGCGGTGCGTTGAAGAATGTCTATGCCTTGGCCGGGGGAATTTGCCAGGGATTGCGTCTTGGCGAAAATGCCATGGCGGCGCTGATGACCAGGGCCTTGGCGGAAATGGCGCGCATCGCGGTGGTGAAAGGGGCGAAGCCCGAGACCATTTACGGGCTGAGCGGGATGGGGGATTTGTTGCTGACTTCCTACAGCCCGGACAGCCGCAATCACAAGGTGGGCGAAGCATTGGGGCGTGGCCGCGAATTGCAGGAAATCCTGCGCAATCTGGCGGGAACGGCGGAAGGCGTGCCGACGGTGAAGGCGTTGCATGAATTGGTGCTGGAGAAGAAGGTCAAGGCGCCGATTGTCGGCGAGCTGTACCAGATTCTGTATGGCGGCAAGACACCGGCCAAGGGGTTCCAGGCCTTGATGTCACGCAAGGCTGAACTCGAATAAGCGGATATCAGGACGTCGGCAGCGCGAAAATCCGCATTGCTAACAGTCCCATAACTCCTAGTCTGTAACCCGATGTCGGTTTTAGGAATCATTGCCGGAAAAGGCATTTACCCCAGTATCCTGATGGACGAGGCCCGCAAGAAATTTCCGGGCAAGATTGTCGTCGCCGCTTTCGAAGGAGAGACCGATCCCGCGCTGGCCGCCCGTGGGGATTCCCATTGCTGGATGAAAGTCGGGCAACTCGGCAAACTGCTCGGTTTTCTGAAGGACGCTAATGCCGATCAAGCTATCATGGCGGGTCAGATTACTCCCGGCAGGTTGTTTGATTTCCGGCCGGATTTCAAGGCCCTCTTGCTGTTAGCGACCCTGAAGGAGCGCAATGCGGAATCGCTATTCGGAGCGGTGGCCGGGGCGTTGGAAAAATCGGGGGTCAAATTGCTTCCCGCCACCACTTTTTTGGAAGATTTCCTGCCGTTAGCGGGTTTGGTGGCGGGTCCCAAACCGTCCAAGAGCCACTTGCGCGACATGGAATTCGCCTGGCCGATAGCCAAGGAAGTCAGTCGCATGAATATCGGCCAGACCATTGTGGTGAAAAAAGGCACGGTATTGGCGGTGGAGGGGCATGACGGCACCAATGAGACCATCCGTCGCGGCGGCGCGATCGGCAAAGGCGATTCGGTTTTGGTGAAGGTTTCCAAGCCCAGGCAGGATATGCGTTTCGATGTGCCGGTGATCGGGCCGGACACGGTGCGCATTTGCGTGGAGGCCAGAATTTCCTGCGTCATTATTGAAGCTGGCAAAACCTTGCTGTTAGCGGCGGATGAAACCAAACAATTGGCCGCACAGCACAAAGTCACCATTTACGCGAAGGAATAACTTATGTCAAAGATCAGAGTTGGAGTGGTCGGCGTCGGCAGCATGGGGCAGAACCATGCGCGGATTTACGCCGGCTTGGAACATGCGGAATTCGCCGGAATTTACGACGCTAACGGCGATACGGCGCGCAAGATTGCCGCAAAATACAAATGCCGGGCGTTTGATTCACTGGACGAGATGATCGCCAATGTCGACGCTGCCAGCATTGCTGCCGCCACGGTGGCGCATTTCGAGCTGGGCAAGCGTTTCCTTGACGCGGGCAAGCATATCCTGATGGAAAAACCGATCACCAACACCACGGATGAGGCGGTGCAATTGGTGGAATTGGCGAAGCAAAAGAATTTGGTTTTGCAGGTCGGGCATATCGAGCGGTTTAACCCGGTGTTGACCGCCTTGGAAGAGCGTTTGACCCGTCCACGCTTTATCGAGGCGCACCGCCTGTCGCCTTATCCCGAACGCAGCACCGACGTTAGCGTGGTGCTGGACGTGATGATTCACGACATCGAGATTATCATGCACATCGTACGTTCGCCGGTAGCGTCGCTGGACGCAGTGGGCGTGCCGGTGCTCAGCAGTTCCGAGGACATCGCTAACGTTCGTATTCGCTTCGAGAACGGTTGCGTCGCGAATATTACCACCAGCCGCATCAGTCCGGAAAAATTGCGCAAAATTCGCGTGTTCCAGGACGACGCCTATCTGTCGCTCGATTACATGAAGCAGGAAGGCGAGATTTACAAACGCGCCAATGGCAAGATTACCCGCGACAAGATTCCGGTGAACAAGGACGAGCCGTTGAAGAGGCAATTGGAATCCTTTGTGAATTGTGTCCAGTCGCATGGCGCTCCCGTGGTTAGCGGTGATCATGCGACCAATGCCTTGCGGTTGGCCGCGGAAATTATTCACCAGATTCGTGCGCAGAAATTGGTGTAAGGCAAGTTGTGAGCAAGGGCAATCCAGTCATCTATATCATCGCCGGTGAAGCCAGCGGCGACCGCCATGCGGCGGAATTGTTGCGGGAACTGAAAAAAGCCTATCCTGACGGCAAGTTCCTCGGCGTCGGTGGTCCGCATTTGAAGGCCGCGGGACAGCAGCAGCTGTTCGACTTGGCGAGACATGCGGTGGTTGGCCTGACTGATGTGTTGTTGAACATTCGCAAATTCCGCGCATTTTTCCAACGTGTACAGGATGACATCAAGGAACAACAACCCGATGCGGTGATCCTGGTGGATTTTCCCGGTTTCAATTTGCGTTTGGCGGAAAAAGTGAAGAATGTCGCCCCGGATGCGAAACTGATTTATTACATCGCACCGCAAGTCTGGGCATGGAAAGCGGGACGGGCGAAACGCATGCAGGAATTGCTGGATTTGTTACTGGTGATTTTCCCGTTCGAGAAGGAGTGGTTCGCCAAGCACACTCCATTGCTCAATACCGCGTGGGTGGGGCATCCGGCTCTGGATCGGTGGAAGAAGCTGCAGGATATTCCGACTGAAAAGACCGCCTATAAGAAGGTGGTGCTGATGCCCGGCAGCCGTCGCAAGGAAATCACCGCGCATTTGCCGATTCTGCTGGAAACTTGCCGCCAGTTGGCGCAGGTGGTGCCGGATGTGAAGTTTTTGCTGCTGGTGAACGACGCTAACGGCCGTCATCTGGTTGAACAGATCATTGAGAAGTACGCCGCCAATCGCCTGAACATGGAAATTTACGAAGGTTACCAGTTGACTCATCTCAGCCAGGCGGACATGGCCTTTGTCGCCTCGGGAACCGCCACCCTGGAATGCGCGTTGGCGAATTTGCCGATGCTGGTGCTGTATCGTACCAACCCGATTACATTTTTCATCGGTCGCCGCCTGGTCAATCTGAACGCCATCAGCATTGTGAACCTGATTGCGGAGAAGAAGGTGGTGCCGGAATTCCTGCAGGGCAACGCCAACCCCGAGAGCTTGTCGTTAGCGGCCAAGCATTTGCTGACCAATCCGGAGTTGGAGGCGAAAATGAAATCGGAGCTGCGCAATGTGATTCAGCAATTGGGCGAACCCGGCGCTAACCGCCGCGCGGTTGAGGAAATCCAAAAAGTCCTCGCGCAAAAGCAGAAAGCTTAACGACAGGCGGATCAGTTTTGCCTGCTGAGCAGGTATTCCGCGATGGCCTGTAACGGCGCAGCTTTTGGCCCCATCGACTTGATGGTGTCCTTGGCGAGCTTGGTCAGGCGGGCTGCTTCGGCCTGCGCCTTGGCCATGCCGAGGATGGCGGGGTAGGTCGCCTTTTGCGCTTCCAAATCCTTGCCGGCGCTTTTGCCGAGCTGCTCGCTGGTCTGGGTGATATCGAGAATGTCATCGATGACTTGGAATGCCAGTCCCAAGGATTGTCCGAACTTGGTCAAGGTCGCCAGTTGTTTGTCGCTGGCATTGGCGGACATGGCGCCAAGACGGATGGAGCTGGTGATGAGCGCCGCGGTTTTGTTTTCGTGGATGTAGCGAAGCTGTTTCGGGGTGACTTTCCTGCCTTCGCCCTCGAGATCGACCACTTGCCCGGCGATCATGCCCTGGTTGCCGGAACCGATGGCGAGTTCGTTGACGTAATGGGCGGCGTTATGGCGTTTGACGGGCTTGGTTTGCGCCGCCAGTTGGAAAGCGTAGGTCAGCAGGGCGTCGCCCGCCAGCACCGCGATGCCTTCGCCGAAGACCTTGTGCGAGGTGGGCATGCCGCGGCGCAAATCGTCGTCGTCCATGCAGGGAAGATCGTCGTGGATCAGGGAGTAGGTGTGGATGCATTCAACCGCGCAGGCGAGGGGCATGGCGTTAAGCGGCTTGCCTCCCACGGATTCCGCCGCCGCAAGGACCAGAATGGGGCGGAGTCGCTTACCACCGGCAAACAGGCTGTAGCGCATGGCTTTGTGCAGAGTGGCGGGTTGCAGGGTTGCCTTTGGCATGGCGAGATTGAGGGCTTTTTCGAATGCTTGTTGCCGTTGTTTCCAGTAAGTCTTGATATCCACAGGGGTCGATTATTACCAGACTCGATACATCGGGCAAGTCGTTATTGCAGCAGGAGCTGCTTGTTTTTTATCGGTAAAATTGCGATGATGACTAGGTTGACATGAGACGCGGCGTTTCCAGGGGATTGACTTGCGGTCTGTTGTTGCTGGCGGGAGCGGCGCTAACAGTGAACGCACAGGAGTCAAGTGTGGCGGATTTGGCCAATCCGAAACTGGTGCGCGTGTTCACGGATAGCAGCGACGATTTCCCGATTAGTGTCCGCAGTCCTGATTCATTGGAAAACGCCACCATGCTGTCCCTGGCGGAGGATTCCTACCGGGTGTTTTTGTTGAGCATGGGAATCCAGTCGGTGAGCGGATTCTCCCTTCGCCTGACCTGGGACAGTACGCCATTGAAACCACCGTATGATTCCTTTGCCGCCTTCCCGCGCAAGGTGGAGCTTTTGCCGGACGGTTCGCGGGTATTTACCATCATGGCGCGCGGCCCGCTGGCTAATGGCAATGATGCCAAAAACCAGGAAGCCTTGCAGGAGGAACTCTATCGTTCATGCATGGCCTGCTATTTGCAGGCTCTGGTTTGGTCGCGGAATGTAGTGGTCAAGGACGGAAGCTTGTCCGAACCTCCGTTTTGGTTGAGTGAGGGGCTGACCCAGTTGATGATGAAATCCCGCCACGACACTTACGCCAAGATCGTGGCGAATTACCAGAAATTGCAGCGACTGCCCTCGCTGGAAAAAGTGCAGGAATGGTCCGGGTTTAGCGATGATTTTCTGGAGTCGCGCTGGCAACAGGCATTTGCTTATTGGCTGGTCAGGCTTGCCACCGCTGAAGCCGCTTCGAAACAGGCCTTGGTACTCTGGTTGAGCTCGGGCAATTACGCACAGGACCATTCTTTCCTCGACCCGAATCCGCAGAACGAAAGTTGGTGGGAGAGCAGTATCAGCACCCCGCTGCAATCATTCAAGTATTATGGCTGGGACAAAACCGTCGAGCTGCTGAACCAGCTCAAACAGATTGATGTGGTACTCAAGGCATCGAAACCCGGTGAAAGCGACCAGCCCAAGACCGTGACAATCCGCGACCTGCCCAGTCCGAAACTGCTCAAGTCGGTGGAGCCGGTGCATACACGCATTGACCAGTTGGGAGATCTGCAACTCAAGGGGCATCCGGCCTGGTCGAAAATCATCGAGTTTTACCGTCTGTCCTTGCAGCTGTGGTTGAGCGATAACCAGGTGGAATATAAAAAATGCATCGCCAATACCGAGAAACAGGAGACCGATGTGAACAAATACATGTCGATGGTCGGGGATTACATGGATTGGGTCACGGTGAATATGCCCGTCAACTTGAAAAGCGGCATGACTCGCAGTAATTCCAAGGCAGCCCAGGAAATCATCCATGAGGACGCCAATCTTAAATTGATTGCCCCCGCCGCTAATGGCGAGGGCAACAGGAATTAAAAACGACAAACCTTGCGGTTAGCGTCGGCTTTGATCAAAGCGTTTGGGCGACTTTTTCCAGCACGTAACACTCGATGATGTCGCCTTCGAGGTAATCGTTGAAGTTACCAAGGCGGATACCGCATTCCATGCCGGCGCGAACTTCGCTGACGTCGTCCTGGAAGCGCTTGAGCGTCTGGATACCGCCGTCGTAAATGTGTTGGCCCTTGCGCACCACTCGGGCACGGCCTGTGCGGGAAATGCGTCCGGATTCCACCAAGCAGCCGGCAACCGGATACTTGCTGAGATCGAACACCTTCTTGACCACCGCCTTGCCGGCGTGGCTTTCGCGGACTTCGGGATCGAGCAGGCCGGCCATGGCCTCCTTCACCTGGTCGATCAATTCGTAAATGATACTGAACAGCTTGATCTGCACTTCCTCGCGTTTGGCGGCGTTGGCTGCGGAGTTGTCGGTCTTGGTGCCGAAGCCGATGATGACGGCTTGCGAGGCCTTGGCCAGCAACACGTCGTTGACCGAAATCGGTCCGACGGCGGTGAAGACAAAATTGAGTTCCACCTTTTCGCTGGGGATTTTTCTGAGCGATTCGACAATGGCTTCCAAGGAACCTTGCACGTCGGTTTTGAGGACGACGTTGAGGGTCTTCTTCTGGCCTTCCGCGATGCTGTCGAAAAGGTTTTCCAAGGTGACTGCGCGGCTGGTGCCGAGTTTGGCCATGCGGTCGGCCTCGGTGCGTTCCTCGGCAACCTGGCGGGCTTCGCGTTCATTGCGCATCACGGTGAACTCTTCACCGGGCGAGGGGCTGCCGTTGAACCCGAGCACGCGAACCGGAGTCGACGGACCGGCGGATTTGACGGTTTCGCCCTTGTCGTTGATGAGGGCTTTTACCTTGCCCCAGTAGGGGCCGCAAATGAAGGCGTCGCCGACGTGCAGGGTGCCGTGCTGCACGATAATGGTGGCATTCGGGCCGCGGCCGACGTCGATCTGGCTTTCGATCACCGCGCCTTTGGCGGACTGCTTCACATCGGTGCGCAGTTCGAGCATTTCGGCCTGCAGCAGGATGCTTTCCATCAGCTCGCTAATGCCGATGTTCTTGGTGGCCGAAACCGGACAGCAGATGGTGGTGCCGCCCCAGTCTTCCGGAGCGAGGCCTTTTTCCTGCAACTGTGCCTTGACGCGGTCGATATTGGCACCGGGCAGGTCGATCTTGTTGATCGCGACCATGATGGCGAAATGGTTCGGGTTGGCAGCCAAGGCGGCCTTGGCGTGGGAAATGGCCTCGAGGGTGGTCGGCATCAGGCCGTCATCAGCGGCAACCAGGATGATCGCGATGTCGGTGACGTTGGTACCGCGCGCACGCATGGCGGTGAACGCCTCGTGGCCGGGGGTGTCGAGGAAAGTGATCTTATGGCCCTTGTAATCGACCATGTACGCACCGATGTGCTGGGTAATGCCACCCGCCTCACCGGCGGCGACGCGGGTCTTGCGGATTGCGTCAATCAGCGAGGTCTTGCCGTGGTTAACGTGGCCCATCACGGTTACCACCGGGGAGCGCAAAGGCAGGGTGGTGGCTTCTTCCTTGGGCAAATCCTCGATCACCGGCGGTTTCGGCGGAATCTCGATGACCTGCTCGACCTTGTGCACGCCGGCGCCTTTTTCACGGCGTTCCACTTCGAACTTGAAACCCTTGGCTTCGCAAATCTTGGTGGCGACGTCTTCTTCGATC
Organism: Verrucomicrobiales bacterium; assembly: GCA_031256975.1. Taxonomy (GTDB): domain Bacteria; phylum Verrucomicrobiota; class Verrucomicrobiia; order Methylacidiphilales; family JAAUTS01; genus JAIRPN01. The sequence continues at coordinate 13,037 of JAIRPN010000006.1, forward strand.
TTTTGGTTCAGCGTGGCGAAGACGTTCATTTCCATCAATTGATGGACAACCTGGAACGGTTTGAGTCCGAGTTTTTCCGCCAATTCCTTGACAATGATCGGCGGCTTCATGGTGATCACCTTGGACTCGGGAGCGACCGGTTCCGGCGCAGGAGCGGCGACCGGGGCTTCAACGACAGCAGGAGCCGGTCCGGCTTCCTCCTTCTTGGCAATCTTTGGCTTGCTGACCTTGGCTGTGGTGGACTTTGACTTAACAGAAGCATCCGCAGCGGATTTTTTAACCGCGGCTTTTTTGGCCGGGGCTTTCGCTGCCGCAGTCTTTTTCGTTTTAGTTGTTTCTGCGGTATCGCCGGATTTTTTTGTTGAGTCGGAAGCCATAAGCTAAATTCAAGCAGTTGCTCCTCCCTTGGAGGCGCTGATCTTTTCCAAGATCGATTTGATTGTCTCTTCCGACAGGGCGGGAATTGCTTCCTGGATGTCGGAAAGTTCGGTTTGTTCCAAAACTTCGGTATTGAGGAAACCCGCCTTGACCAGCAGGGAAGCGGTTTCGTTGTCGATGCCGAGCTGTTTCACCAATTTTTGCGAGGCCTCGGCGAACTTGTCTTCGAAAGTCTGGACTTGGTTTTCTTCCTTGTTGATGTCGATATCCCAGCCGGTCAGTTTGGCGGTGAGACGGGCGTTCTGGCCCCGGCGACCGATGGCGATGGAGAGGTTCTCCTCGTCGACTGACGCCTTGACGCGCCTGTTTTCCTTGTCGACTTCAATGTGCTTGAGCTTGGCGGGCTTGAGAGCCTCAATGACCAGGTCGCGGATGTTCTCGGACCAGCGGAACAGGTCGATCTTCTCGTTGTTCAATTCACGGACAATGTTTTTCACGCGCGCACCGCGCAGGCCGACACAGGCGCCCACGGGATCAATCTTTTCATCCTTGGACCAGACGGCGATCTTGGTGCGGTAGCCGGCTTCGCGGGCCAGGCCTTTGATTTCAACGGTGCCGTCATGCAATTCATTGACTTCCAGTTCGAACAAACGGCGCACGAAATTGGGGTGGCTGCGGGACAGGACGATTTGCGGGCCGCGGGTGGTATTGTCGACGGACAAGACCAAGGCGCGGATACGTTCGCCGGGAGAATATTCCTCGGTGGGCACGCGTTCCTTGGAGGGCATCACCGCCTCGAACTTGCCGAGGTCGACGATGACGTCGGAACGCTCGAAACGACGCACGGTACCGGTGATGATATCGCCGACGCGGTCCTTGAACTCGTCGAAAATCATGGTTTTCTCGATACTGCGGACATTCTGGTTCAAGGTCTGCTTGAACACTTGGGCGGCAATACGGCCGAGTTCGGCGGGAGGAATTTCAATATCCACCAGATCCCCCAGCTGGGCCATCGGGTTCTTGGCACGGGCCTTGATCAGCAGGATTTCCTCGTAGGGATGGGTGACTTTTTCCACCGCTTTCATGCTGGCATAGGCCTGGATACGGCCGGTTTTCGAGTCCATGTTGACCCGGATATCGCGGGAAATGCCGAAGCTTTTACGGGCCGCCGACACCAGAGCCTGCTCAATCGCCTTGATCATGACTTGGCGATTAATCCCTTTTTCCTTCTCCATGTATTCGAGAACAGCTAAAAATTCCTGGCTCATGTCGTTTTCCTTTTAAAAAATTAATCCAACTTATTTACAGGAAAAAAAAAGTGGAAACCGATATGGATCCCACTTGATCTAATCCTGCTTTTTAAAACCGTCACTTTACATTAGAGAAATATGACAGAGGGTCAACCCTTTAATGTGATTTTTATGGTTTTAAGGGAAAAAGGAAGCGTCCGGTTTAAGGGGTCAATTTGGCTTGCCGGATTGCCTCGTACAACACGATTCCGACACTGGTGGCGAGGTTCAGGCTGCGGGCTGCGGGGTTAGCCATCGGGATGGTCAGGCAACGCTCATGATGCGCCGCCAGCAGGCTTTCCGGCAGCCCTTTGGTTTCACGGCCAAAAATCAGGTAATCGCCATCCTGAAACTGGTTGTCCGTGTAGGCGGTTTTGGTCTTGGTGGTGAACAGGAAATAACGGGCCTCGCCATTAGCGGCGAAAAAAGCCTCCAGATTCGGCCAGGTCTGCCAGTCGACCTGCTGCCAGTAGTCCATCCCGGCTCGCTTGAGTTGTTTCTCATCGAGGGAAAAGCCGAGCGGTTCGATCAGGTGCAGCTTGCTGTTGGTCGCCGCGCAAAGGCGTGCGATGTTCCCGGTGTTTGGCGGGATTTCGGGTTCGACCAGGACGACGTGGAACATGGCTAGAATTTATCGGTGTAGAACACCTTGTTCAAATACAAACCGTGGGCGGGTGCGGTGTTTGGTGCCGCGCTGCGGCGTTTGGCGTCGAGAACTTGCTTGACCTCGGCGGGGGTCATGCGGCCAAGGCCGACTTTGACCAAGGCTCCGACCAGATTGCGTACCATGCGATAGAGAAAACCCTCGCCGCGAAAACGGATTTCAATGACATGCTTTTTGACGCTAACGGTGACATCGGTGATGCGACGCACGGTGGTTTCGCGTTCGTAACCGGGGTTGCTGGTGAACGAGGCGAAGTCGTGGGTGCCGACGAAATGTTGGGCTGCCTCCTTCATGGCGCTAATGGCGAGCGGGCGCGGCACATGGTAAGAACGGTTGATTTCGAACGGGTCCTGGAACGGATGGTTGTAAATCCGGTACAGGTATTCTTTCCCCTTGGCGGAGAAACGGGAGTGAAACTCGTCGTTAGCGTACTGCACTTTGACCACGCGGATTTGCGGCGGCAGGTAATAATTCAAGGCGGCCTGCAACGCGGCGATACTTTTGAATTTGGCCTCGGCCTTGAAGTTGGCGACCTGGCCATTAGCGTGTACGCCGGAGTCGGTGCGACCAGAACCGTACAAGGTGATGGGCTTGCCCCAGCAACGTTCCAGCACCCGTTCCAAATGGCCTTGCACGGTCTCGGGATTGACCTGCACCTGCCAGCCTTCGAATGGCGTGCCGTCGTATTGGATGACCAGCTTGTGATTACGGATTTTCATCAAGCGGGAAGTTAGTCATTAGCGTCCGGGAGTCCAGGTGTGATTGCAGCATCACGCAGGCCGAGTTGCTGTCGATCAGGGTCTTTTGCTGTCTGGCGTTCTTGCCCGCCTCATGCAGGCGGCGAGAGGCTTCGACAGTGCTGAGTCGTTCGTCGATATTCTTGATTTCGATTTGCAATAATTCGCCGAGTTGCTTGGAAAAAGAGCGGGCCTTTTCCGCCGACGGGCCGTAGCTGCCGTCCATGTTGCGCGGCACGCCGATGATGAGCAGGGTCACGTTTTTTTCCGTGATTAGCGCCCGCAATTGCTCGGCGATTTTTTTGACCGAGCCGTTGTTGGCGATGAAGGGCAGCGGGTTGGCCAGTGACAGGGTTTCGTCGCTAATGGCGACGCCGATCCGTTTGTCACCGTAATCGAGGCAGAGGTAGCGGTTCATGCGTTGTGGGTGGCCTGTACCAACGGTTCGACGAAGGTACGGATGGTCTCGCCGAGATTGGTGTCTTGTTGATGGTTGGCAATGTGGTTGACGATCGCGCTGCCGACGATCACGCCGTCGGCGACTTTGGCTATTAGCGCGGCATGTTCAGGTTTTGACACGCCAAAGCCGACGCAGACCGGCAACTTGCTGCTGGCGCGAATTTGGGCAAGGTGCTCGCTAATGTCGGCGGCAACCTGGTCCTGCATGCCGGTGACGCCTGCGCGGGAGACATAATAAATAAAACCCGAAGCACTCGGGGCAATCTTTTGGATGCGTTCCTGCGGCGTGGTTGGCGCGATCAGCGTGATGCGTTTCAATTCGCTCTCCGGCCATTCGTGTTCGGCTTCCTCCGGTGGCAGGTCGAGAATCAGCGCTCCGTCTACTCCGGCGCTAACGGCGAGCTTGGTGAACTGTTCCATGCCCAGATGGAAAATCGGATTGTAATAGGTGAACAGCACCAGCGGAATCTGGCTTTTTTCGCGGATCTTTTTCACCGTGTCAAAAATCGCGGTTAGCGTCGTCCCGGATGCCAGGGCGCGTTGCGCGGCGAGTTGATTGACCACGCCGTCGGCCAACGGATCGGAGAAAGGGACACCCAGTTCAACCAAGTCCGCGCCGACGTGTTCAAGGCCGAGGACGATGTCGACGGTGCGATCAAGATTCGGATCGCCCGCGGTGATATAGGCAACGAAAGCTTTGCGTTTTTTTGCGGTTAGCGTCTGGAACAATGCGTCAATGCGATTCATAATATTCTGCGATGAACTGCAGCCCCTGCAGGGTCAACAGCGGATTAACATGTTGGATGAAAGCGGCGCCCTTGGCAATCAGCGGCGCATGGCCGCCGGTGGCGATCACGGTGATTTCCTTGCTCTTCAACTCCGTGCGGATGGCCTCGGTCACGCCGCGGATCAACCCGCGATAACCGATGATGGCTCCGGCGCGCATGGCTTCCTCGGTGCTTTTGCCGATGGCACGACGGGGTTCGCTAATGGTGATCTTCGGCAGCAGGGCGGTTTTTTCGTGCAGGTAATCCGTCAACGCATTGAGGCCGGGAGCAATGACGCCGCCGAGATATTCCTTGCGTTTGGAAATGATGTCGAAAGTTACTGCGGTGCCGGAATCGACCGCGATGGCGGGCAGCGGATACAAGCGGGCGGCGGCGACGGCGTTGGCGATGCGGTCGGCACCGATGCTGCGCGGGTTGGGGTATTTGACCCTGATGGGCAACTGAATCGTGGCGCTAACGACGAGCAATTGTTTGCCGTGCCAGACTTTTCGGATGGCGGTTAGCGCCTTGGGCACCACGCTGGCGACCACGACCAAACGCGGTTGATATTTCTTGTCCAGCTTGGCCAATACGCCAACGGTGAGCTTCGGAGTTTCGACGCGCTCGACCGCCTGCAGGCGGGATCCCTGAACCAAGCCGAACTTGGTCCACGAGTTGCTGATGTCAACGACCAATACTGGGGACTTTGTTTTCAAGTGGGGATACGATAGAAGGTTCGCGCCGAGTCGCCAAGACGCAAAGTTACGGCATGAATCACCAAAGCACGTCGCCGGAGTGGATGATTTCAATCTTTCCGCTGGGCAGGCGCAGCAGCAAATGGCCGTTTTCTTCCAGCCCGACCATCTGGCCGCTAACGATGCCGTGTTCTGTCTGCACCTCGACAGGTTTGCCGATGGTCAGGCACAATGTTTTCCATTGCTCGTAAATTTCCGGCCAGGGCCGGGAATACAACATTTCCAATTCCGCCAATAGCGGGACCAGCAAATCCGCGCGCCGCAGATCGTGGTTAGCGCCGCTCATCTTGAGCGAGCTTACCTTGTCACGCAGTTCCGGTGAAAAATCCCTGGCGTCATGCAGGATGTTGCAACCGATGCCGAGTACCGCGAAATCCAGCCGGGAACCGCTGCCGTGGATTTCGGTGAGGATGCCGGCGACCTTGCGGTTGCCGATCAATACGTCGTTCGGCCATTTGATCTGGCAATTGAGCTTGGTGGATTTCTTGATGGCGCGGCACAAGGCGACGCTGGCGAGATAGGTCAGGTGGGCGGCGTGGGCCAGCGGCCAGTCGGGACGCAGGAGCAGGGAAAACCACAGACCCTTGTTTTGCGCCGACTGCCAGACGCGACCCTTGCGCCCCTTGCCATGGGTCTGGCTTTCCGCCAGCACGCAGAATCCTTCCGCCGCGCCGTCGTTGGCGGCTTTGAAAACCAAGTCGTTGGTCGAGCGGGTTTCGCGGTAGACCATCAACTGACGGGCAAAACGGTGTCCGGGCAGCCGTGCCTGGATTTCGTCGGCGATGAGAATATCGGGAGCCTCTGTCAGCGTGTAACCGCGATGCGGCTGCATCTCGATTTGATAACCGAGTTGCCGAAGCAATTGTAAACGTGACTCGATCTCCGCGACGCTAACGCCGAGCTGTTGCGCCAGGGCTCCGCAGTCGAGGTTCCCCCCGAACAATGCGGCGAGGATGGCGGCATCGGTCATTTTTTCGTGACCGGCTTGTCGCTGGCGCAACGGAAGCCGAGGCCGTTGTTCATCGAGTCCTCGGGGATGACCATGCCGGGTTGCCGGTTGTAGGTGTTGGGAATCAACTGCGGACTGCTGAAATTGGCACCCTTGATCGGCATGCAATTCTCCTGCTTCGCGGTCAGGGGGCCGAGTTCCGGGCTGAGGGAAACCCACTCGCTGACGTTGCCGGCCATGCCGATCACCCCGAAGGGACTCTTGTCGGCGGTGTATTTATCAACGATTTGCGGGCCGGGGTAAAGGAAACGCTTGGCCTTGACGAGATCGGGATAGGCGTTGCATACCGCATTGTCAGGTATGTAGTCCTTCTTGTAATCCTTGCCCCAGGGATAGGGGAAATTGTCGTTGCCGCCGGCCGCGCGTTGCCATTCAAGTTCGGTGGGCAGGCGTTTGCCTGCCCATTTGGCGTAGGCATAGGCGTCGAAATAATCGACATTGAACACGGCGGTGTCGCGGGTGACGCGGTTGGTGCCGTAGGTTGGTTGCGGGATGCCCTTGCGTAGGGTTTTCTTGATGTTGATCCAGTCGTAGGGAACGAAGTTGTATTTGGCGACGGCTTCCGGCGGCAGGTACTTTTTGTAAGCCTCGGGATCCTTCTTTATTTCCGCGTCGAGGGCCTTGAGGAATTTTTCATACTGGCCGATGGTGACCTCGTATTTGTCGATGTAAAACTCGGGCAACTGCGCGGTCTGCTGGTTTGAGGTGGGGCCGTAAGTTACCGGTCCGGCCGGAATCTTGATCTGGTCGCTGAAGTCGCGGCCCGGGGTCTGGAACTTGTCCGGGAACAGCATCGGGATGCACATGATCAACAGCGAAATAATCAGGATGGTGATCGAGGCCACGCTGAGGTAGGTGACCAGCCACATGCTTTTCTTGGCTTTTTCCACTTCCTGCTTGGCCGCAACAGCGGTTTTGCGCTCGACGACCTGCTTGACCGGGGCGAGTTCCAGATTCACCTTTTCGGCCACGTCAATGACGGTATTGAAGTCGGTCAACCCGCCCGCCATGTTCTGCAGGATTTGGTTCAAACGCGGGTCGAGGGCATTGTCCGGCGGCTGGAAGGGATGGAGAATCTTCGCCAGCTCGTGCAATTCCTCAAGCATGTCCGGCATCGGCGAGGTGGAGGGCAGGGCGGTGTTGACCAGCTTGATCACGCCTTGCTGGGAAATGGTGATGTGGCTGCTGCGGATGGGTTGGTACGGGATGCCCTTGGATTGCAGGTGTGCAAGCACCTTGACCGTGGTGGCCAGGATGCTGGCAATCAGGCGGGAATCGAAATGCACTTCCTGCAGGCTGAGCTGGAGCAGGCTGGGGTTGGTCACCGGTTCCTGCGCGACGTAATGGCGTCCGTCGACGGCGTTTTCCTCGTAGATCGAGTAAATCTGCGGGAAGATGTTGCGCGCCCAGGCGGCAGAAATATTGCTGAACTCGGTGCGGGTGTCGTCATTGGCGAACAGCGGCAGCACTGTCAGGTGGACGTCGCGGTTGATCGCGGCCTGGTAAGCCTGATAGGTGCGGCCGAGATAATTTTGCCCGGCGAAGTTCTGGATTTGATACGGCCCGATGCGGGTGCCGCGCAGGTCTTCCGTCAGCGAGGAAACATCGCTCAGGATGCGGTTGGTGTCGTTGAAACCCTGAATGTGGGGAATTGGGAAATAGGGTGGCAGGATCGAGGCCACGTCCGAGTCGCTAACGATCAAAAAGGCCAATTGCGGGTAGCTGTAAAGCAGGCTGAGCAGGATATCCGAGGCATCCTGTCCGTCCCAGATCAAGTCAATCAACACGATAGCCTTGTCGGGTACCGAGGGCAGTTGATTGTACAACTCGGCGAGCCCGGGCACCACATGCACCACCGCGTTACTGTCCCATTCGGTGATTAAGCGTTCGAGACGCCGGGCGGCTTGAAAATCGGGGAAAACGACGAAATACAAGTTGGAGGCTGCTGCGGGATGGGTGCTCATGAAAGTTGTAATCTGATTAATTTACGTACAGAGCAAATGCTCCCCCATGTCGGGTCGAAGGGCAATCCTAATTCTTCACGGTAGCAAGGGAATTATAATAACTTTTCCGGCAGGTGCGGGAGGAGGTTTTTGACATTCTGCACCTGGTCGCGGTGGCAGACCAACACGGTGTCGCCCACCTCGACCACCACCAGATTGTCAACGCCGCACAAGGCGATGTGCCGGCCGCCGCTAACCACGATGTTATTGCTTGCCTCATGCAGCACGGCGTCGCCGCGCACGGTATTGCCATTGGCATCCTGTGGCAGATGGGTGGCTAATGATGACCAGGAGCCGACATCATCCCAGTCGAATTCCGATTGCGCGGCGATGACGGAAGATGCTTTTTCCATGATGGCGTAGTCGACGGAAATTTTCGGCAGCGAGGGGAAGCATTCCGTAATATAAGCCGTGGCATCCTCCCGGTTGGCGGGAAATTTCTCGATGAATGAGGCAAGTTCCGGCGCGAGACTTTGCGCTTCCTTGTAAAACACCGAGGCGCGCCAGGCAAACATCCCGGCATTCCAGGCGTATTGCCCGGAGGCCAAGTATTCCTTCGCGGTGGCCAGGGCGGGTTTTTCCACGAAGCGCTCGACTTGATGGAAGATGGTGGCGTTGGCCTTGGCTTGGTGTGACGCAGGGCTGAGTTTCAGGTAGCCGTAGGCCGTTGAGGAATGACTCGGGCGGATGGCGATGGTGACCAGGTTTTCGCTTTCGGCGGCCTGGCGCGCGGCATCGAGCAGATTTTGACGAAAGGCGGAAATGTTTTTGATGAGATGATCGGCGGGAAGCAGGATCACCACGGCATTCGGATTTTGTGCGTGGGCGATGGCGGTGGCCAATGCCGCGGCCGGGGCCGTGTCGCGTTTGGCGGGTTCGGCAATCAATTGTTGCGCGGGAAAATCCGGCAGGGCCTGGAGGGTGGCATGGCGTTGTTGGTGATTGGTGAGGATAAAGGTGTGGTCAGCCGCGGCCAAGCCCTTCACCCGCTCGAGGGTTTCTCCAAGCAGGGGCTTGTCGGAAAACAGACAGAGCAGTTGCTTGGGGATTTCGCGGCGGCTCAGGGGCCAGAAGCGTTCACCGCTGCCTCCGGCCATGATGAAAACGAAAAGTTCCGGACTGTTTTGCATGAACTTTATATTGCGGAACGGGATGCCAATGACGAGCTTGTTTTTGTCCGGGAGTGCGGTTGTCTGTGAAAACAAAAAGCCGCTAACGACAAGCTTATCGTTAGCGGCTCGAAATTGGAGATTAGCTTAGGGTCGGCAAAATTTTGCCTAACAGGTCGCTAATCTTGATGCGTTCCTGCTGCATGCTGTCGCGGTGGCGCAGGGTGACGGTGTCCTTGTCCCCGGCGTTGGCGCCTTCCTTCACGCCCTCGAGGGTTTCGAAATCGATGGTGACGCAATACGGGGTGCCGATTTCGTCCTGGCGGCGGTAGCGGCGGCCGATGGCGCCGCCGTCGTCGTACTGGATGGCCATGTGCGGGCGCAACAGGGCTTCGACCTCGCGGGCCTTGGCGACCAGTTCCGGCTTGTTTTTCAACAGCGGGAATACGCCAACCTTGACCGGCGCGACGCAGGGTTTGAAGCGCAACACGGTGCGGACATCGCCTTCGCTGACGGTTTCCTCGTCGAACGCCTCGCACAGGATGGCGAGCAGAGTGCGGTCAAGACCGGCGCTGGGTTCCACCACATGCGGGATGAACTTGCTCTTGCTGGCCTCGTCAAAGTATTCCAGCGGCTTGCCGCTATGTTCCTGATGTTTGCTGAGGTCGTAATCGGTGCGGTAGGCGATGCCTTCCAATTCCTGGATGCCGAAGGGGAATTCGTATTCCAGATCGTAGGTCTTTTGGGAATAGAACGCGCGGTCGGTTTCCGGCACATCGAGGATGTGTATCTTTTTACGCGGCAGGCCGACGGCTTCGTACCAGGCGAGACGGTCTTCCAGCCATTGGTCGGTCCACTTGAAACCTTCGTCGGGATGAACGAAAAACTCGACTTCCATCTGGTCGAACTCGCGGGAGCGGAAGGTGAAATTGCGCGGGTTAATTTCGTTGCGGAAGGACTTGCCGACCTGCGCGATGCCGAAGGGCAGTTTCTGGCGCGAGGTGTCGAGCACGTTCTTGAACTGCACGAAAATCGCCTGCGCGGTTTCGGGTCGCAGGTAGGCGACGTTTGATTCGTCCTGCACCGGGCCGATGTAGGTCTTGAGCATCAGGTTGAAATTGCGCGGTTCGCTCAGGTCGAAGCTCTTGCAATTCGGGCAGTATTTCTTGCCGTCCTTCTCGGGTAACTGGTCGGCGCGGTGGCGGGTCTTGCAGGCTTTGCAGTCCACCAAGGGATCGCTGAAGGTATCGACGTGACCGCTGGCTTTCCACACTGCGGGGTTCATGATGATCGAGCCGTCCATGCCGACGATGTCGTCGCGGAGCTGGGTCATGCTGCGCCACCAGTGGTCCTTGATATTTTTCTTCAACTGGCTGCCGAGTGGGCCGTAATCCCAGAAGCCATTGAGGCCGCCGTAGATTTCGGAGGATTGAAAGATGAAGCCGCGCCGTTTGCTCAGGGCGACGATTTTTTCCATTTTGGTCGTTTCAGCCATAAAGTTAGATTGGTTTAAGGGAAAAAGCGTAGCGGGATGACAGGAGGGTTTCAATCTTTTAACAAGATGAAAAAGAACTGCTTGCCCATGGGGAAGGTTACGCCATTCTGAGTGGTAAGTGTCTATGAAGCGGCGCGCCAAGCAGAAAGAGCAAAAACGCAGAATCAGTCTGTTGAAAGTGATTGGGCGGACTTGCCTGATTCTCCTGTTGTCGTTTGTCGCGCTGGTCGTGGCAGTGCGTTATCTCGGCCTGCCGTCGGTATTGACCCTCAGGATTGAGCGGGAACTGGCCGCGCGAGGATTGTATGTGCATGCCGACCGCCTGTATCTGGATTTTCTGGGCCGGGTCAAGGCGCGCAATATTTACATTTCCAAGACGCAGGCCGACCAGGAGTCCATCAACAAGCCGGGCGGCAAGATCGAGGGGGCGATCACGGTGCAGAAGGCCCAGGTGCGCTTCAATTGGTTTTCCTGGTGGCGCGGGGAGCCTTTCCTGCAAGGGGCGTCAATTTCTCACGCCGACATGACGGTGCAGCTCGATGCCGGCACCGCGATCCAGATTGACGATGTCAACGCCGACGTGACCCTGCACCCGAAGGCCATTGAAATCAAATACCTGCGCGGCAAGTGGTACAATTTGAAGGTGGATATTTCCGGCATGCTGGATGTGAACGGGGTGCAACCCAACCCGGAAAGCAAACCGCCGGACTTCGCCAACATGGCGCTGACCTACCGGCAGATTTCCGCCATCACCGCGCAATGGAGTGCGCGCGATCCCCTGGTATTGTCGGCGCAATTCAAGGTGCCGTTGGCGAATCCCCTGGCAGGCGAGGCGCACGTGCAATTGAAGGGACAGGACCAATGGTGGAAGGGCGTGAAGGTGCCGCAGGTTGATTTCAGCGCGGACTATGCCAATGACGTGGGCAAAGTCAGCGGTTCGTTGTCGCTGATGCGCGGCAAACTGACCGTGGACGGTGAATGGGTCAACCCGGTCAAGGGGGCCGACCTGAATTTCCATTCCGACCTTGATTTATCGTGGCTGGCGGCGGCATTGCCGGAAAACAGCGGACGGATGCTGGCGGCACTGCGTTTTGATACACTGCCGGTCAACCAAGGTACCATCCATGTTGCCTGGGATCAGGGAATCAGTTTTGTGGTGACGGGCAAAAGCCTGTGGCAAAATTTTGCCATTGGCGAGCAACGGTTTGATTCGTTTGAGACGTCATTTTCCTTTGATGGCAAACGCATTATGGTGATGGGCTTGAATTTGAAGAGCCCGGCCGGGACGGTCAGCGGGGAGTTTTTCTACGACGGCGCGGAGAAGGTGCAGGGCAGGGTGGACAGTGACATTGATCCCCGCGCGTTCCGCTCGCTGTTTGGCGATGGGGCCAAGCCGTTTTTCGACAGCCTGAATTTCAAGACCCCGCCGCAGATCAACGCCAATTTGTCCGGCACCGGACTGGCAGGAGACAGGTTGGTGGTTAGTGGCTCGGTGCTGATCGCGGACTTCGCTTACAAGGGGGTGCCGATTATCCGGGCTTCCAGCAATTTTGATTTCCAGAACAGCGAATTGCATCTGGCGAAGCTCTATATCAAGCGCACCGAGGGCGAAGGCGGCGGTGAAGTCTGGGACAATTTCAAGACCAAGCAGGTGCAGGTCAAGGGAGTGAAGGGGACGCTGAACGTGCAGGATGTGGCGTTGATTCTTGGCAACAAGATGGCGGAATACATGAAGCCCTACCAGTTTGCCGACACGCCGACCTTTTACATCGACGGGCATTTTGACTTGAACGACGCGGCCGCGGAGTTCAAGACCGATATGAAGGCGCGGGTGGTGTCGAAACAGGGGGCGACTTACGTTTTCATGAAACGTCCGCTCCGGTTTAGCGATGTGGATCTTAATATCGCGATCAAGGGGCAGAAAATGACGCTGACGCCGAACCGTCCCATGACCCTGTTTGACGGGCAGTTCGGCGGTGTGTTGAATGTGATGCTGGTCAAGGACACCACTTATGACACGCAGTTGCATTTCAAGGACAACGATTTTGGCGTGTTGATGAAGACCTTCTTTAATAATGAAAAAGTCACCGGTCGCCTCAGCGGGGACGTGAACCTGAAAGGCGCGTTTAGTGACTGGAAAACCATGACCGGCAGCGGCTCGCTAAACGTGAAGGACGGGGAATTGTACAACATCCCGTTCATGGGCGGGCTGTCGAGCCTGCTCAATGACATCATCCCCGACATGGGTTATGCCAAGGCCAGCGAGGCGGTGTCGAAGTTCACCGTTAGCGAGGGGGTGATCCAGATTTCACAGCTGGATATCAATTCGACATTCTTCGCCCTGATTGGCAAGGGACACTACGACTTCATCAAGGACAACCTGGAACTCGACATGCGCGTCAATTTCCGCAACGTGCTGGGTCTCGCCACCTGGGTGTTCAGCAAAATCTTCGAATACCACGGGTCCGGGCCAATCGCCAAGACCAAGTGGGAAGCGAAAAATTTCTGAGGCTGTCGGCGGATGAATTGCCTAATTGCCTGCGGCAGCCAGTCTGGCGGCGCGCTCGGCGAATTCGACGTGGAAATGCTCGGCATTGGGGACTTCTCCCTGTTCCTGGGTGCGGCCCCAATAGTCTGTGAAGCTTTCACCGGTTTGGCGGTTAGCGGTGAAATCACTGAGAATTTCCTTCACCTTGGCCGGGATGTCGGCTTCCAACACGACTTTTTCCTTCAGGCCCGCCAGACGGTCGCCACGGTGGGAACCGCCGACATACAAGGCATATTTGCCCGGCGCGCGGCCGACGAAGGCAAAGTCCGCATTGTAAGGACGGGCGCAACCATTCGGGCAGCCGGTCATGCGGATGAGAATTTCCTCGTTTTCCAAGCCGAGTTCACGCAGCACGGCGTCGATGCCGTTCATGACTTTGCCAAAGGCGCGTTCGCTTTCCGCGAGGCCGAGGTTGCAGGTCGGCAGGGACACGCAGGCGTGCGCGGTTTGGCGCGCCTGGGTCAGGCCGCTAATGGCGGGAATCTTGTGCTCGTCGAGGATCTGGTCGATGCCCGCCTTGTCGTTAGCGTCGATATTGCTGAAATACACGTTGGTGTTCGCCGTGATGTGCAGGTGCGGCCGGTACTTTTCCGCGATCTTGCGGAATGCGGTGCGGTATTGTACTTCGTCCGTGTCCTTGATGCGGCCTTCCGGAACCCAGACGCCGCGGAACCATTTGCCGTTGCCTTGTTCGTGCCAGCCGAGCAGGTCGCTAACGGTGGTGAATTTGACTTCCTTGGGAGCTTCGGTGCCAATGTTGGCGAGCCGTGACTTGACCTCGTTGCGGAACCATTCGATGCCCTTGTTGGCGACCAGGTATTTCAGGCGCGCCAGTTTGCGGTCGGCGCGGTTGCCGTGGTCGCGCTGGGTGGTGATCACCGCGATGCAGGCGTCGATGACATGTTCCTTGGCGACATACAACAACGGTTGCGCGAGATGCGGACGGGTGGCGGTCTGTCCGTGCGACATGCCGAAGCCGCCGCCGACGAACAGGGTATAACCCTCGACTTTGCCATTGGGGAAGTGCGGGACGAGTCCGATGTCATTGCTCAAAATGTCAGCGTCATTGCGCGGCGGGATGGCGATGGCGATTTTGAATTTACGCGGCAGATAGTGACGGCCGTAAATCGGCTCCTCGACGTCTTCCTTGCCGTCCGGCAATTTCTCGCCATCGAGCCAGATTTCGCTGTAGGCGGTGGTCTTGGGATAAAAGGTCCTGCTGATTTCTTCCGCCAGCCTTTGTACTTCGTCGTAAACCGGATTGGAAATTGGCACGGCCACCGACATGGTGTTGCGCACCACGTCACCGCAGGCGCCGATGGTGGTCAGGCCGCAGGCGTTGATTTCCTTGATGACCTGCTTGAGTGAACCGAGCAGGATGCCGTAAAGCTGGATCCCTTGGCGGGTGGTGAAACGCAGGGTTTCGGTACTCAGGCGGCCGGCCATGTTGTCGTGCGCGAGGTACTGCGCCGAGGTGAGGAAACCGCCGGGGATTTTGCTGCGTACCATGAATTGCCAAGCCTTGTCCTTGCCCTCGGCCTTGAGTTTATTACGCAAATCACGGTCGTCTTCCTGATAGGAGCCATGGAACTTGATCAACTGCGCGTCTTCATCGCCAAAGTGCGTGGCATTAGGGGCTTGCAGCGTAGAGGCTAAGGTTCCGCGCAGGGAACGGCTTTGATCCTTGATTTCTTCGACATTTTTAGTGGCCATGATAAGGGTAGAACTTAGCAAATTACAGGGAGATGTCAAAATATTATAATCCCCATGGATTTTATCGGGTAAATAAAGTTTTGCCTGTTGGGAATATGCGGTTAAACTGATTGCTTGATGCGCTATTTCAGCACTTTTTTGTCATTAGCGGCCTTGTTTTCCGGCCTTTTCGTTAATATTTCCCATGCGGCGGATAGCTCGCCGGAATTTGAGCAATTCGCGCAAATCGCCCAAGCCGCTGCTGACAGGCAGGGTGCGACCATTCTAGTGCAATACGATGCGGAGAAGCGTTTATTGCATATTGCCCGCGAATTCAAGGTGAACCAGTACCGCAAGATGACCCAGGTGCAGAGCGTGAAGATTGATGATCTGGAACCTGTCGCGGAACTTGGCACGTCATCCGTTGTGCAGGATCCCTGGTTGAAAATTCACTGCATCAATAAGAAAAAGCAAGTGCAACTCGATTCCACGCAGGAAATCAACAACGTGTTGGATGAAGATTTGACCAAGCAGGAACGTCTGGCTTTGCTGACCCTGCCTTGTTACCCAAGCGAGTTGAAAAAACTGGCGGACGCGTATGCCAGGTTCAGGCAGTCGGTTGCCACAGTCAAAAAATAGTTCGCGGTTAGCGGCTTATTTTTGGTGTTCTTCGTGGTATTTTTTCTCCGCCAGTTTTACTTGGCGGCATTCATAGACTGCGCCGAGTACGAATGCGGTGGCCAATATCAGGAACATGACCAAGGGGAGCAGGCAACCGATATTGGCGCGGCGGTTGGTAGCCTTGGTTTGCTCTGGCTGGCCGTTGGCGGCCGGTTGATCGCCGTGATTAGCGTCCATATCAGGCGGCTTTTTCGCCGCTGTTGCCGCGGACGATCAACGGGGTGGCTTCACCCTGGACCACAGCACCATTGATGGTGACCTCGACAACATCGCTTTCCGAGGGAATCTGGTACATGATGTCGCGCATCAGGTTTTCCAAGAGCGAACGCAGGGCGCGGGCACCGGTTCCACGCAATTTGGCCTGCTGGGTGAGGATTTTCAGTGCGTCCTTGGTAAATACCAGATTGACACCGTCCATGGCCAGCAACTTGGTGTATTGCTTGGTGAGGGCGTTGCGGGTGTCCTGCAGCACGGCGATCAATTCGGCCTCGGTCAGTTCGTGCAGGACGCTAAGGACGGGCAACCGGCCGATGAATTCCGGGATCAACCCAAAGCGCAGCAAATCCTCCGGCTCGGTTTTGGCGAGAATGGCGGTTTCATCGCTGGTGTCGCCGGTTTTATTGCCAAAGCCCATGGCATTGCTGCCGACACGACGGCGGACAATGCGGTCAAGGCCGACAAAGGCGCCGCCGCAGATGAACAGGATATTCTCGGTGTTGACCTGGATGTACTCCTGCTGCGGATGCTTGCGTCCGCCCTGCGGGGGAACGTTGCACACAGTGCCTTCGAGGATCTTCAACAAAGCCTGCTGCACGCCTTCGCCGGAAACGTCGCGGGTGATCGAGACGTTCTCGGTCTTGCGGCCGATCTTGTCGATTTCGTCAATGTAGACGATGCCGCGCTCGGCTTTTTTTACGTCGTAATCGGCATTTTGCAACAGGCGCAAAATGATGGTTTCCACGTCCTCGCCGACATAACCCGCCTCGGTCAGTGTGGTGGCGTCGGCGATGCAGAAGGGGACATCCAGGATGCGGGCCAGCGACTTGGCCAACAGCGTCTTGCCGGAGCCGGTCGGGCCGATCAGCAGGATATTGCTTTTCTCGATTTCCACCTCGTCCAGCGGGTTGGCTTGGGAAGAAAGGACTTTAGCCTGTTGATGGCGGGTCAGGATGCGCTTGTAATGGTTGTGTACGGCAACTGCCAGGCTGCGTTTGGCGGAATCCTGGCCGACCACATAGCGGTCAAGTTCGGCGCGAATGTCGGCGGGCTTGGGAATCGGCACCGAGGAATTGGCGTGCTCCTCGCTTTCGCGCAATTCCTTGTCGAGGATGTTTTTGCAGACGTTGATGCAGCTGTCGCAGATGTAGACCCCCAGGCCGGAAACGAGTTTTTTCACTTCTGACGGACCTTTGCCGCAGAAGGAACACATCGTCACGTTGGTGGGCCTGACCATAACTAAACGCTAACCATCAGCTCTCCGTCTTGACTTGTTTCTTGGAAGTGATCACGTGGTCGACGATGCCGTAGTTCTTGGCATCCTCGGCCGACATGAAATTATCACGGTCGGTGTCCTTTTCAACCTTCTCGACGCTCTGGCCGGTGTGGTGGGACAGGATTTCGTTCAGGGTGCGCTTGATGCGCAGGATTTCCTGGGCCTGGATGTTGATGTCGGTGGCCATGCCTTGCGCGCCGCCGAGCGGCTGGTGGATCATGATGCGGGCGTTGGGCAGGGCGTAACGCTTGCCCTTGCTGCCCGCCGCCAACAGCACCGCGCCCATGCTGGCGGCTTGACCGATGCAATAGGTTGCGATGTCGCAGGTGACATATTGCATCGTGTCATAAATCGCCATGCCGGCAGTGACGTAACCGCCGGGCGAGTGGATGTAAATGTGAATGTCCTTCTTGGCATCTTCCATCTGCAGGAAAAGCAACTGGGCGGTCACGGCGTTGGCGACGAAGTCATCAATCGGCGAACCGATGAAGATGACGCGGTCTTTCAATAAACGCGAAAACACGTCCCAAGTTTCAGTGCCACGTCCCGTCTGTTCGACGACTTTGGGCAGGACGTAATTGTTCTGAATCAGCTTTTCCATGTGAGATAAACCTACTCGATAATGGCGGATTGCAAGAGGAAATCGATGGTCTTGCGGTTCAGCAGGCTGTCGCGGATGCTGGTGAAGCCGTCGTTTTCCTGCAGCTGCTTGATGAATTTCTTCGGCGCGATGCGTTCCTGGGCGGCGATGCGGCTCACCTCGGCGATCAGTTCGTCGTTGGTGACCTCGAGCTTTTCCGCCTCGGCGATCTTGCCGAGAATGAAGCCCAGCTTGACCTGGTCTTTGGCGGCGCTTTGGGCGTTAGCGAAGATGTCCTGTTTCTTTTCTTCCAACACATTGCTCGGTACGCCGCGCATTTCGTTTTCGCGAACGATGTCGTAAATCAGGCTGCGGGTCTGGTTTTGCACCGAGGATTCCGGCAGGTCGAAGTTCAGCTTGGTGCCGAGGTGTTCGAAGATCTGCTTCACATGCTCGTTCTTGGCCTGCTGGTCCTTTTGCATCTTCAGGTTGGCGGTGACGCGCATCTTCAATTCGTCGGCGGTGATATTGGCAATCTGCTTGGCGAATTCGTCATTGAACTCGGGCAGCACGGTTTCCTTGATCTCCTCGACCTTGACGTCGTAGTTGGCAGTCTTGCCGCGCAGGTCTTCCTGCGGAAAATCAGCCGGGAAGGTGACGTCGATCTTGCGTGAATCGCCGGCATTGGCGCCGATCAATTGCTTGGTGAAGCCGGGCAGGAAAGTGTCGTCCTTGACCATCACCCAGAATTTCTCGTTCTTGGCAAGGTGCTGGGCGTTCGGCAGCAGGTCGATCAACGGTTTGCCGTCGAGCTGGCCTTCGTAGGTGACCACGGCCAAATCATTCTCCTGGATGGCGCGGCCTTCCACGGTCTTGTAATCGGCCATTTGCTGGCGCAGGCGGTCAATGGTATCGTTGATTTCGGCGTCGGTGACGCTGTCATCGGCCTTTTTCACCTTGATGCCCTTGTAATCCGGCAGTGAGAAATCGGGTTCCAGGTCGATCAGCGCGGAGAAGCTCATGCTGACGCCCTTGGCGTAGTTGACTTCCTCGACGTTGAGGGCGGTGGAAACCTTCAGGTTCTTGGCCTTGATGGCGTCACGGAACGCGCTCGGGATCAGCAAACGCTTTACTTCCTCTTCAATCTCTTTTTCGTAACGCTTTTCGATTACGGAAAGGGGAGCTTTACCGGCGCGGAAACCTTTGATGGTGGCGTGTTTTTGGAAGTCGGCGGTGACGCGGCTGACTTCTTCGGCCACGCGGTTCGCCGGGACCTCGATGCGGAGGCGGCGGCGGCACGCGGAAACTTCTTCGATGGCAATATTCATAGCGGACCAAGCTAGCGGAGCCATTCCCGATTGCCAGTATTAATTTTTCAGGCTAGTGGCCGGTGGAATCTTGAAATGAGGGTCGTTTTGGAATCAATTGATAATAGGATTGAACAAGGCGGATTTTATGCGATATCTAACGACCGTATGCAGCAGCCCCGTTCCGTTGAGTTGATCATGCCGTCAGGATATCCGCCCGACATGGAACGGGTGAAAAAAGCGGTGGATCGGTTGACCATGGCCGGGCATCGGGTGCTGAACGGGGAACGCTTGCAACGCAAATTCCAGCGTTTTGGCGGCACTGACGAGGAACGCTTGTCCGACTTGAATTCACTGGCGGACGCCAACCGCGAGCTTGCCGATATTGTCATGGCGGTGCGCGGCGGCTATGGCCTTACGCGGTTGCTGGACCGGATTGATTATTCGGGCATCGCCGCGCGGTTGCAGGCGGCCAACACGGTGCTGGTCGGGCATAGTGATTTTACCGTGCTGCAACTGGCGCTAATGGCGAAGACCGGGCTGGTCACCTTTAGCGGCCCGATGTTGAATGCCGACTTTGGCGCGGAACCGTTGAGTCAGTTCACTTGGGATCATTTCTGGCAGACCATCACCGCCCCGGAACGTGAAATTTCCTGGCAGAACGAAGAAGCGCGTGACTTGGCGGTTAGCGGCACATTGTGGGGCGGTAATCTGACCATGCTGTGCAGTCTGCTGGGGACGCCTTATTTTCCCGCGGTTAGCGGCGGGATTTTGTTTGTCGAGGATGTGAATGAACCGCCGTTTCGCGTCGAACGCTTGCTGTACCAATTGCATCTGAGCGGAATATTGTCGCGGCAAGCGGCGTTGGTGCTGGGGGATTTTTCCGCCTGCAAAACCACTGATTACGACAACGGCTTTGGCCTTCCCGCAGTGATTGAGCAGATACGGCGAATCAGCGGAATTCCCGTCGTTAGCGGATTGCCTTACGGACATTGCCCCGACAAACTGACTTTGCCTGTCGGAGCAATGGCAAAGTTGCGCAGCGCGGATGGACGCGTTGATTTGAAATTCTCCCATTATCCCTGTCTATGCAATTAAACCAAGTGGCGGCGCAACTGTATACGTTGCGGGATTATCTTAAAACACCGGCGGAGATCGCGGCGACCTTGAAGAAAGTGCGGGCGATCGGTTACCAGGCCGTGCAGGTCAGCGGCATGGGAGAAATTGCCGAGGATGAACTGGCTAGGATTTTACAAGGCGAAGGGCTGGTTTGTTGCGCGACGCACGAATCCAGCGACAAAATCCTGAATGAACCCCAATGGGTGGCGGAGCGTCTGCAAAAATTAAACTGCAAATTCACGGCCTATCCATTTCCCGGCGGCGTGGACATGAATGATTTTTCGCAGGTGACGGGACTGGCCAAGAGACTCGATGCCGCGGGGGCGGTGTTGTGGGAGCTTGGATTGACGCTGGCTTATCACAATCACAGCCACGAATTTATCCGTCACCAAGGAAAGTCGGTCCTGCAACATCTTTACGAATTGACCGCCCCTCAGCATTTGCAGGGAGAAATTGATACCTATTGGGTGCAGGCTGGCGGCGGTGATCCGGCGGCGTGGTGCCGTTATTTAAAAAATCGCCTGCCCTTGCTGCACATGAAGGATTTCGCCGTTAGCGCCCAGATTCAGCCGATGTTTGCCGAGATTGGGCAGGGAAATCTTGATTGGCGGGGAATCATCCAGGCGGCGCAACAGTCAGGTTGTCAGTGGTATATTGTCGAGCAGGATACTTGTCCCGGAGATCCGTTTACATCCCTGGCAACCAGTTTCCACTATATCAGCGAGGAACTGGCGGACACCCGCTAATCGCTGCTCTTTTTCAGCGCCACGTAGTGGGTGAAGCCGCTGTCCCAGATGTAAAGGCGTACGACCGACTGTCCCTGTTTGATGGCGTCGATGGCATCCTTGATGCCGGTCACCGGCTTGTCATTGACTTCCAGGATTATTGTTCCGCGCCGCAATCCCTTGTCGGCGGCCGAGGAATTGGGGTCAACCCGCGCGATGACCACGCCATTCAGTTCCGGTGACAGATTCAGGCTGCGACGGATGTCCGGCGTCAGTGCCTGGATGTCGAAACCGAGGCCCTTGACGGTGGTGATGCCGCTGGAATCGGTGTTGTCGTCGGATGAGGGGTTGTTATTGGCGTTGCCGTCGCCGTCTGGCAATTTGCCAAGCACCACGGTGGCGGTACTTTCCTTGCCGTTGCGGATGTATTTGACCTTGAGCTGGGTGTTGGGCGCTAATGACGAAACGGCGAGGCGCAGGGTTTGCGCGTCCTTGACGGGTTCGTCATTGACCTCGGTGATGATGTCGCCGCGCTGCAGCTTGGCCTTGTCGGCGGGGGTGCCGGCTTCAACCTTGGTAATCAGCACGCCCTGGCTGGAGCGGCGACCATAGCTGGAGGCGAGGTCGGGATCAAGGTTGTCGATCTGCACGCCGAGGTAACCGCGGGTGACTTTGCCGTTGGCGATCAATTGTTCCATGATGAAACGCGCCATGTTGATCGGGATGGCGAAACCGATGCCGAGATTGCCGCCGTTGGGGCTGATGATGGCGGTATTGATGCCGATGACGCGGCCTTGCATGTCGACCAGCGGGCCGCCGGAATTACCACTGTTGATGGCGGCGTCGGTCTGGATGAAATTGGCGTAGGAACCCTGGCCGAGGATCGAGGTGTCGTTGCGGCCCAGGCCGCTGATGATGCCCATGGTGACGGTCTGCCCGATGTCGAAGGGATTGCCGATGGCAAGCACGACGTCGCCGACTTCCATCAGGCTGCTGTCGCCAAGCGTGGCGGCCGGCAGGTCCTTGACGTCGATTTTCAACACGGCGAGGTCGCTTTTCTTGTCCGCACCGACCAGCTTGGCTTCGTATTCATGATCCTTGTTGTCGGACAGGTCGACCAGGATGCGGTCGCGCCCGGCGACGACATGATTGTTGGTGAGAATGTAACCGTCGCTGGTGACGATGACGCCGGAACCCAGTGCGCGCTGGGGCTGGCTGTCGTCGTCATCGGAGGGAAAATCGGGCTGGCTGTCGGGCTTGGCATTGCGCTTGGTTTTGATGGTCACCACGCTTGGCGCGATGGTTTTGACAATCGGGGCGTAGCTGGTGGAGATATTGGCCGCACGAGCGATGGGGACATTGTTGACCTGCACCTCGGTTTTCTTTTTGCCAAACGGCCACCAATCCTGCGCCTGGGCCGGACTGGATGGCAGCAAGGCGGCGGCGATGGCGGCAAACAGGGCGCTAACGGCGAGGCGGTGAATTTTGGTCATAAAAAGGATTGGTTTCGGTTCGGGTTAATATAATTGCTGTAATTTTTTTTACAACCTATTCTGAGCCATATGTTTGAGTCCGTGAAGGTGCATTACGCTCCGGCTGATTACGAAAATCAGGCTGACGGTTATTGGCAGGGGCGAACGGCCGTGGTGTTCGATATTTTGCGGGCAACCTCGACCATTGTGACTGCATTGGACAGTGGTTACCAAGGCGTGCATTGCTTCCGCGAAGTGTCCGATGCGCAAAATTTTGCCGCCAGTCATGAACGCACTGCACTGGCGGGGGAACGTGACGGCGTGCCGCAATCGGGATTTCAATTTGGCAATTCGCCGAGGGAATTCGTGAACAAATCGCCTCAGTATGATTTTCTGGCGCTAACCACCACCAATGGCACCCGCGCGGTGGAAGCGGTGGCCGGGGCGGATTGCGTGGTGATCGCAAGTTTGTTGAATCTTTCCACAGTCGCGGAATTTTTACGCCGGGAGAGGGAGGGTTCGCCGTTAGCGCTGGTATGCAGCGGGAGCGGCGAGGATTTTTCACTGGAGGACGCGCTGGTCGCCGCGGCACTGATGGCGGAATTACAGGCGAAACATCCGCTGCTGTCGCTGTTGGCGGCTTATGAAGCCGACTGGCGGCGCTGTTTCTGCTCGTCCAAAAACGGCAGCCACTTGTTGGAAATCGGCCTGGAAGCCGATGTAGACTGGTGCTTGCAACGGGACAAATATTCCGTTGTTCCTTTGCTCGCGGCCGACGGTACAATCCGTCCGGCACGCTAACACCGATCTTTTCCCAATGCTGACCGTTGCTTACTCGAAAGCGTATGCTCCCATCTTGAGCGATTCACGAATCCTGCGTCTTTCGTAGCGGTGAGTGATGCTTTTCTTGTTCTTGGTGTCCGTGGATTTCAGGACGTATTTGTGAGGGGTAGTGAACATCTGACTTCCGATCTTTAATTTGCTCATTTCTCATTCTCTTTCGTTGAGTTTTAAGTCAGCAACCAAACAAGCATATCGAGTGCCAGCTTGCGCGGGCACATTGATTAATATAACCCGAAAACGGGAAAATCCAAACAAAGTTTGCGAATTGAACAAACATCCGGCGAGGCGGTCGGATGCCAAGCTGCGGGCTGCCACCGACTAAGGCCGGTTTTTATGACAAATTGCTTAAAAAAATATTTTTTGCCGCCGGCGGTTTAAATTAATTTCCGGCATCCTGGCGGTTCATGTAGCGCACGCTGATTTGGTAGCTCCTGGCTTCGGAGGTCAGCGAATTCTGCTTGTAATAGGCGGCCTGACCGGGTGTCAGTGTGAAATTCTGCCAGGCGGTTTCACTGCCGACGTTGGTGTACAGGGACTGGTGGTTGGCGTCAAAGAATTGGGTTTGCACCTGGATGCTCAGGGCTTGGTCGTTGGTGATGTTGCGCAGGGTGGCGGCGACCTTGAGGGTGGTTCCGGTCTGCCCGGCAACCGAGGTATCCTGCGCGATCAGCGTACGGCGCAGGTCCTTGTCGATGAAGACCACGGTGGAACTGGTCGCCGCGGCACCGCTCACGTTGTTTTTCGAATCGTAAGGCGGGTTGCTGCAGCCGCTAATGGCAAGCGTGGCGATGGCGGTTAGCGCCAGCAGATTGAGACTCAGGATTTGTTTCGGCATAATTTTCCTTGGGTTAGTTGTTCAGGTAAATAAATCCGATCTTGAATGGCTTGGCCTTGCCATTGTTGCAGGTGATCAAGGGCACGGTGGCCTGGACGGTGGTTTTGCCGTTGGCGTCCAGGCCGCTAATGGCGATGGCCTGAATGTTGTCGGGAATGTTCAGGTTGAGCAGGTAAACCGAATGCGGCAGGTTGTTCCAGGAACGAATGTCAGCCTCGGGCGTGGTGAGGGCGGAAGTGATGGCGGTGCCGATCGCCGCCAAGGCCAGGGCGCCGCTGGTGATGCCGGATTTGTCGACATCGGTGGTGGCGATGGCGGCAGTTGCCAATGCGGCCGTGGCGACCGTGGTGCCTTCCTTGAAGTTGGCCTTGCCCTTGAGGATATAATCGACCTGGCGGGTGCCGCGGGTGGTGGCCTGGAAATAGATATTTTCCGCAGCGGCGCTAACGAGAGTTTGCTGATAGGGCAGATCGGCGCGAACACCGACTGTGGCGGGCGGGTCTTCTCGGAAGCGCAGTTGTTCGTGGTAATGTCCGGCGGCGTATTTGATCGGACCGGTGCCGACTTCGACAACGATCAGCGTGTTGGTCATCGGGGTGGGGGGCGGAACCTTGCCCTGAATGCTCTTGTAGGTGGCGGCGCGTTTGAGCGCGGCATCGGAGTCACCGGGATAACCGTTGAGGTAGGACGCTAATGCCAAGGCCAGTTCGTCGCTGTACCAATCGCCTTGGAAGCCGGGTTCGTCATCACCGGTAATGTCTTCCAGTTCGCTGCGCTTGAAACAGGCGGCGGCGTTGCCATAGTCCTGGTCTTTCAAGTAAAGCAGGCCACGATAGAAATACAGGGCTGAGCGCTCGTAGCTTTCGCCTTTGAACCACTTTTCCTTTTCGGCGACGAATTTGCTTTCCGAGCGTTTGGCCTGGTCGGAACCGGCTTGCAGGGCCTGGACATCGCGGATTGCGGAATCAAAACAGTTTTTGGCGATGTCGTAATAACCCAACCGCATTGCGTGCAATCCAGCCCGCATGGAATGGAGCACCGAGTTTTGCGGACCCTCGCTGTACCAGGCGATGAATTCATCCTTCAGCGGGTCGGGAATTTTTTCGTCGATGACCCGCTGTTGGGCCTGGGCGTAGACTTTCGGATCAATGTCGGTGCCGGAAGCCGACTTGTAACCGCTGCTGGCACAACCGCTAATGGCGGCGGTGAGCAAGGAGATCAACACTGTTTGGCGGACGGACATGGATTTTATTTAAGATTTAAGAATTTAGATTTAAGATTCCCAATATTAGCGCCTTCGGCGTGCTTGAATTTGATTCGCCGGAGGCGCCGATCATAAGAATCTTAATTCTTAAATCTAAAATCTTAAATCTTAAATCACCGATACACTCCGGCTTCCTTGCCTTCCTTCTTGATCTCGTATTGGTCCTCCCAGATCAACAGGTCCTTGTAATTGACCAGCTTGAAGGCAATCAGGAAATAATCGCTCTGGCCCTGGCTGGTGGTTGTGGAAATGCCCTGCAGTTCGGCGGTCAGGATGTAGTCGTAGGTGGCACCCTTGCGTCCATTGGGAGAGGTGTTGTCCACGGCACCGCTGTCGCGCAGGCCTTGTTCCTGCTGGTTGGCATTCCACGAAGCGTCGCGGGCGAGGAACTGGACCTTGCTGGAGGCGTACTGCATCAGGGTGCCGCGCAATTTGGTGGTGTACAACGTGGTGTCGATCGGGCTGGCGCTGCGGTTGGTGACCGGGGTGATCAGGATGATCGGCGGAGTCTTGGCGTTGGCGATGACCGGCAGGTTGACGATGGACTGCGCCGCCTTTTGTGCCGCGGCGGAAACGTCCTGCGATTCAATGCCGGTGCCGGCAATGGAACCCTGGGCATTCGGGTCGACGTATTTGACGGAGTTGTCTTGCGAACAGGAAATCAACATCAGGCCGAGGGCCAGACAGGCGAGGTGTTTTTTCATAGAATTCAATTAAGGATAGTCTTCGGTGGATAAAATTCAATCTTACTGTTTGCCACTTCCAAACACGTGAGACGGCGAAAGGTTACAGGAATTCAAACGCTAACGGTGAAGACGGTATCGCCAATGCTGACTTTGGTTCCGGCGGCGCTGAACTGTCGTTGCAAAGTTGCCAACACCAACAATTCGCCGCTTTGCGGATGAGTTGTGGCGCTGGTGGCCTGGCCGATAATTTTGCCGTCGGATTCGCAGTTAGCGGGCAGAGCGGGAACTTTGCCGTTGGCGGCCTTGAGCAGGCAAAGCAACTTGTTGACGTGGCCGACGCTCTTGAGCCGCGAGATGACTTCCTGTCCGATGTAACAGCCCTTGTTGTAACTGATCGCGCTTAGCTCAAGATGCATTTCCGGCGGCAGGGTATTGAAGTCCATGTCGCGACCCCAGCGCGGGATTTTGTGGATGATGCGCAGGGCATCCCAGATTGACTCTGGTGCGAATTCCGGCTTGGGTGACTTGCTGTTAGCGGGCAGCCAGACGTCAGTGCCGCTAACGCCGAAACGATTGATCTGGTAAGTCAGGGAGTCTGGTGCCAATGACAAGTGTTGTTCCTTGGCGACACTGCCATGAGGTACGAAAAATAACTGCCAGTCGTCGGTGATATCGGTCATTTCCACGTCATCGGCGATGATGAACTTGCCGAGCCGCGCCGTTAGCGATTCGCGCAGCGCGGACGGCGCGGTGACATACAAGGCATCCTCACCGGGATACACATGTACGATGCCTTCCATCCTGCCCTTGGCATTGCACACCGCGGCTCTCAAAGTGTGGCCGGGGCGAAGCAGTCGTACGTCGTTGGTGATCTGCCCGTTGAGGTAGCGTTCACGGTCGGCGCCGGTGAATTTCCACTTGGCATAGGCGCTCATGTCGGCAGCCAGCTTGCCGTCAACGGCGTGTCGGAACAGGTCGGAGTTCATGGTTAGCGGGGAAATTTACCACGGAAAACCACGAATACACGGAAAGTTTTTTATTTGGCCTTGGTCTTGTCGTTAGCGTTCCATTTGGCGATGGCGGCTTCAATCATCGGCACCATTTCCGGACGAAATTCTTTTGCCATACTTAATGGGGTTTGGTCATAAGTGGTTTTGCGCGTTGGATCGCCGCCGTGGTCGAGGATCATTTGGAGGATTTCAGGTTGGTTAAAGTTGATGGCCCAATAAACGTTTTCGCGGTGTTCGGGATTGTTATTAGCCTCAGCGACGGCTCCGTGTTCAAAAAGGATGCGAGCGGTTTCGGGATCGGCGTTGCAGATGCAACGATAGATGGATTGATTACTTGGCGGGAAATCTGCCGCTAATAGCAAGTCAAAGATTTGTTTATTTTGGTTGGAGAGAGCCATGTCGAGTGGACCCTTTTCAGGTTTGACTTTCGCATTAAGGATGTGTTTAACCAAGTCAAGGTCGTTTTGTGCGACGGCGCAAACAATCGGGGATGTGAAAGAAGGTGTATTCACGGTTAGCGGGATGCCGTTATCAATGAGCCAGCGGGTAATGTCTTTGTAGCGAAAAGACTGGCTCATGGTTAGCGCCGTCCAACCGTCTTGATCGGCGGTATCGATGGCTTGCCCGGCAGTGTGCATTTTTTTGAGCGCGGCGAGGTCGCCATTAGCGGCGGCTTGCAACCATTTTTCAGTTTTTTGGTCGTGACTGTCAGTGATGAGGCTGCCGTGATTGAGCAACAGTTTGACAATTTTTCGCGCGGCGATTGGGCCGTCTTTATTGATAGAGTTGTTTCTGGCGGTGCCAAAAGCTAGGAATTTGATGAGACTTAATTGGTAAAGCGGGTTTATGGTATTAGGGTTGGCACCTTTTTTGAGCAGCAGTTCCACTAATTTAGGGTTGGGTTCCGGACAAAAACCACCGGACATGGCGTGTGTCAGGGGTGTTTCGTTGTTTATGTCGGGAGCATTGACGTTAGCGCCATTTTCGATCAGTGCGATGGCGATAGCAAAATTGCCGGTGCGCACGGCATGGGCCAATGGATTTTGCAGGTTGACGTCGGCTCCGGCCTTTACCAGGAGATTAACCGCTTCCTGATAATCTTGGTCGATTTTCTGAAGTTCTTGACGAGAGTGAATGAATCTTCCGTCCAAACCAGCGGCAGGAACGTGGATCATTTCGGATAAAACGGTTTGGCCGCGCGAGTCTGTGCCGCTAACCGTGGTGCCGTGTTCCAATAACAAACGCAGCAGCTTGGGGGAAGAAGTGGCAAACCAGGCGGCGCTTTGGTTGTCTTGGGTGCGGACGTCGGCATTGGCGCCGTGGTCGAGTAGCAACTTGGCAAATTCATAGGCTAGTTCCTCTGTTTGGCGGACGTCGGCGGTATAATAACGGGAAAGGGCGACGCTGATGAGAGGATAGGGATTCCATCCGCCTTGTGATTTGTTTGGATCGGCACCGCGTTCCAGTAAAATTTTTGCGGTTTTGATTTTACCAAAATCCGCCGCGTAAAATAAATTTTTGTCCAAGATGGTTTGGGATGGCTTTGCGCCTTTGTCGAACAGATAATTGAGTAATTCCGGTTGGTCTGAACGAACTGCTGTATCAATGAGATCATCTGAATAGATGGCGAAATTGATCCCGTATTTTTCCAGTTCCTGCAGGGATGAGTGGTGTCCTTGCCGTATGGCGGCTTGAGACAATCGTTTCTTTTCAGCATCGTTGAATGGTTGGCATTTGGTGGCGAGATAGTCGGCGTTGGCAATTTTTCCAGCGGCTAGTGCAATGGATAGTGTGGCGAATAATTGATCGCGATTGGCGGATGCGGCAAGTGATTCTAAAGCTTCCTTGTTGCCGAAAACCGCGGCATAATTCAGCGGGTCAAATTTAATGCCAGCTGCCATTAGCGTGTTAATGACTTGTCGGTTAGCGCGTTCCAAAGCCAGACGATACGTATTATCTTGCCTGTTAGCGGGAGTTTTTGCGCCGTGCTGCAAAAGCAACCTGAGCATTTCGTTGTTATCATTTGCTATTGCGAAATAAGGATAATTCAGATCATCGCTGTCGCTGATATCCAGTCCGCGTTGGAAAAGCGAGCGGACTTGCTTGAGATTGTTTTGAATAACCAAGCGTTGCGTGAATATGAGCAAATCGCCTTGCATGGATTGGTCTTTAGGCAAAGGTTCCAATTTTTCCGGGGTGAACTTGGTCAGGCAGAGGCCGCTAATGGCGAGGATCAGGACAATGCCGAGGAAGGACCAGGCGTAGGCGTTGGGTTTCAAGCCGGCGATTTGGCGGATGCGCTGGCGAAGGTTTTTGTGGTTTTCCAGGATGCCGATGCCGGTACTGAAGGCGGGTGCGGATTCGCCATTGGCGGAGAGTTTGATCAGGATTTGGCCGTAATGGTTGCCATCGTTGGTTTTGCCGACGCTAACGGCGAGGGCGTCGGTGGCCAGTTCGCGGTCGTGGCGGATTCTGGCGAAGGACCACCAGAGGACGGGATTGAACCAGTGGATGATTTGCAGGAAGGAGCAGAGCAGGTTCATCCAGAGGTCGCCACGTTTGAGGTGGGCGAATTCATGGCGGAAGATGGCGGTTAGTTCGTCATTGGCGAGTTGCGAGGAAAGATTTTTCGGCAGCAGAATGACGGGACGGAATAGTCCGATGATGGCGGGGCTGTCGAGGTTGGCGAGTTCGCGGACGGGAATGTGGCGTTTGATTTTGTACATCGCACGGGCTTGGTCGGCGAGCTCTTGGAGTGTTGGGGTTGCCGGTGACGCTAGCGAGGAAATGCGGCGGGAGAGGAGAAAATTGCGGAGAATAAACAACATCGCTAATAGCGAGGTCACGACCAGCCAGGCAAGGAAGATCAGAGTATGGGGTGCCGGGTAAAATTCAGGGCTGCTGGCAGCGGGGATTGGCAAAGGTTGGGCGGGCTCAGGTGGAGCCGGTGTTTGGATTTTTTGATCGTTAGCGGGGTCGATGAGCACGGCAGGAGTGCGGATGATTTCGGTGGTGAAGGTGCTTTCGGCGGCCGGGACGTAGCGGTAGATGCTGGCGGGACTTTCCGGCAGGGCGGGAATCAGGAGACGGACGATGACCGGCAGCCAGAGGAGGTAACGCCATCTCGCGGTTAGCGTCCTATGGAAGATGAATTGGACGCCAACAACAAGCAACGCCAATAGCGATGCCTGCCAGGTGCTTTCGATGAGCCAGTTGAGGAGGGTTTGTGCGGTGGCGTTCATGTCATTTGCCCTTTTCCTTGAGAATGCGCTGCAGTTCTTTGATTTCTTCGGTGGTCAATTTGGCTTTTTTAGTGAAGTGGAGAAGGAGTGGTTGCGCGGCGCCGTCAAAGATGCGCTGGAGAAAGTTTTCGCTTTCGTGGCTGACGCATTCTTCCTTGGTGATGAGCGGTTGGAAGGCGACCAGGCCGTCGAGCTTGGCGGCCTTGAGGATTTTTTTCTTTGTCAGACGGTCGAGCAGGGTGCGGATGGTGGTGGCCGCCCAGCCGGTATCGGGCTGGAGTTTGCCGATGATTTGATTCGCGGTTAGCGGCGCTTTTTCCCAGAGCACGGTCATGATCCGCCATTCGGCTTCGGTGATTTCGGGAGCTTTCATGGTTTGGTGATACTACGATTGTAGAATTAGTCAACTACAAATGTAGAATACGTTCATTGAAAATGAACAATAGGTTGAAAAATCACAGGGTTTGTGGAGACTGGACGGCGATGTTCGATGACGAATATTTCATGAATGAAGCCTTGCGGTTGGCACGGAAGGCCGGCGCTAATGGCGAGGTGCCGATTGGCGCGGTGATCGTTCGCGGACAGGAGATTGTGGGTCGGGCCTGGAACCAGGTGGAAATGCTCAAGGACGGCACCGCACATGCGGAGATGCTGGCGCTGACGCAGGCGCAGGCGGCGGTGGGGGACTGGCGCTTGAATGAGTGCACGCTGTATGTGACCAAGGAGCCGTGCCCGATGTGCGCGGGAGCGTCGGTGTTATGCCGCGTGGGGCGGGTGGTGATCGGCGTTGGTGATCCGAAATACGGCGCGGCTGGCGGCGCGGTGAATTTGTTGCAGTTTGACGGCTGGAATCATCGTTGCGAGATTAGCAACGGGGTTTTGGAGCCGGAGTGCAAAGCGGTGTTGCAGGAGTTTTTCAGGGGGAGGAGAGCTCAAACCCACGAAGACACCAAGACACAAAGTTTGGAATAATATTTATGGCATTTGAATCGATGCGGGAATTTGCGGAGAAGCTGGACGCCAATGGCGAACTGATTCGTATCGGCGAACCGGTGAAAACCGACTTGGAGATTGCGGCGCTGGCGGATCTGGAAATGAAGAAGCCGAACGGCGGCAAGGCGTTGCTGATTGAAAAGCCGCTGTTGCCGAACGGTGCGGTTAGCGGTTTTCCGGTGTTGATTAATTCAATGGGCAGCGCGAAGCGCATGGCGATGGTGCTAAATGTGAACCATGTGGACGAGGTGGCCGGACAACTGGCTTATTTGTTGAAGGCCAAGCCGCCGAAGAGTTTCGGTGAGGCGTGGGAGTTGTTGAAGCAGGGCATTGGTGTGTTGCATGCCAAGCCGAAGAATGTTTCCTCGGGTTCCTGCAAGGATGTTATTTTGAAGCCGCCCCTTCGACAAGCTCAGGGTGAGCGGAATGGTGAAGGTTTGGATTTATTGCCGATTTTGAAATGCTGGCCGGATGACGGCGGGCCGTTCGTGACTTTGCCGAATGTGTACACCCAGGACCCGGACTCGGGCGAGCGCAATGTCGGCATGTACCGCATGCAGGTGTTTGACCAATGGACCACCGGCATGCATTGGCAGGTGCACAAGGTCGGTGCGCGGCACGGCAAACGTTATTACGAAAAGGGCGAAAAGATGCCGGTTAGCGTTTGTCTTGGCGGTGACCCGGTGTGTACCTTTGCGGCAACCGCACCTCTGCCGGACGGATTGGACGAGGTGATACTGGCGGGATTTTTGCGCAGGAAATCGGTGCCAATGGTGAAATGCGAGACCAATGATTTGCTGGTGCCCGCTAACAGTGATTTTGTCATTGAGGGTTATGTCGACCCGAAGGAATTGCGGGACGAAGGACCGTTTGGCGATCACACCGGTTTTTACACACCGGTGGACAAGTATCCGGTTTTCCATGTGACCTGCATCACGCATCGCCAGGATGCGCTGTATCCGGCTACCATTGTCGGCAAGCCGCCGATGGAGGATTTTTACATGGGCGATGCCAGCGTGCGGATTTTTGTGCCGGTGATCAAAATGAATTTCCCCGAGATCGTCGACATTGCGCTGCCGCCGGAGGGGGTGTTCCACAATCTGGTGTTTGTCAGCATTAAGAAACAGTATCCTTACCAGGCGTTCAAGATCATGAACGGTCTTTGGGGCATGGGACAGATGATGTTTTCCAAGATCATCGTGGTGGTGGACGCCGAGGTGAATGTACATGACACCAGCGAGGTGCTGTTCCGGATTTGCTCCAATATTGATCCGCAGCGGGATACCTTGTTTACCAGGGGTCCTTGTGACAGTCTCGACCATGCGCAAAATGTGGCGAACATCGGTTCGCACGTCGGCATCGACGCGACGCGCAAGCTGGCGGGCGAGGGCTACACCCGGACTTGGCCGGAGCGTTGTGTGCACCCCGGTGAGTTGGTAAATAAGATGCGACAGGTGCTTGACTCAGGATACTAGGGAGTTACACTTTCCACGTTTTACTTTAGCGAGTAAAGTATGTAACAAATTTTATAAGGGCATTATCCCGGTTGCGGGGGAATCGATGAAAGGTTGGCATTTCATTTTGATTTTGGCGTTTGGATTGCTGGCGGAAACGCTGCAAGCCGACCCCAATGCCAATCCCCTGGACCAAGTTACCTTGGACAGTGCCACCTACAACGCGGTGCTGGCCAACCAGAATAATGTGCTCAAGCAAAACGTGGTGGACATGGAATATCACGTCAGTCAATCGCAGGACATGGACTCCTTGACCGGTTTTCGCGGTTACCAATTCAACAAGGATGACTTGGGCGTGGTATACAAGGTCAAATTGTCCAGTAATGTGGATGTCAGCCATGAGGTCAGCCTGGGTTTGCAGTCCCTGGACAATTCCAGCGGCCATTTTGGCGGCATAGGCAAGAATGATTCCCTGACCGATTCCCTGACACAAAAACAAACCAGCCGCATCACTTATCACGCTAACGACCAGATGAAGCTGTCGTTTTACAACACGATCAGCAGTGATGTGCAAAATGCCAGTTCCGACTTCAGCAACCAGCTGGAATATGGCACAAGGCTGGAATGGAAAGTTACGCCGCGGACCACGCTGGCGCCGCAACTTTCGCAAAGCACATCTTGGACCACCGATAACAGCGTGGTGCAGAACCAGCGTGCGGCATTTTCCTTGCAACAGGATGTTTACAAGAATGCGGTGTCGTTGGTATTCACCCCGTCGGTGGCGCAGGAAAATGAGAGCTGGACCGGTTACAACCAGTCCCAAAGCGAACGGGCACTGGATTCGAGTTTGAAATTAAACCTGAGCCGCAACGCTTCGATCAGCGTTGGCAACCGGCTGGAATCGGTCGACCGGATGCTGGATTACGCCGAGGTCGCCGCACAGCGTTATTACATCGAATGGCAGCAGCAGGCGGCGAAGGATTTGTCATTCCGCGTGCGCAGCGAATACGCGCTCAAGGACACCTACCTTGACCCGACGCCGGGCAACAGTTACGAGGAAAATACCGTGCGCTTTATCTTTGGGCCGAAGGTTTCAATTTCCGATACGCTAACCGCCAACGCGGAATTCCAGTACGTGGTGGAGCAGGCGGTGTCACAGGTGGCGCCGACCACGGCGAGTGAAAAAATTGTTTCCGTTTCACTGAAACACAGCTTTTGACCGCGTGTGAGCAGGGACGGGGAATCTTTCGTTGCGTTGTCAAAATCCGGCGCTAAAACTATTCCATGACTTCGGCCGCCGCAGTGTTGTTCAACCGCGTTTCCAACGTGCTGGAGTTCATCAAGTTCTCCCATACCGTCTTTGCGCTGCCGTTTGCCCTGATTGGCATGTGGACGGCGGGCAGGGGCCATGTGTCGTGGCAAACAGTTTTGTGGATTTTATGCTGCATGGTTTGCGCACGCACCGCAGCGATGAGTTTCAACCGCTTGATCGACTGGGAAATCGACAAGGGCAACCCGCGCACCGCCAATCGCCACAAATTGATCAACAAACAACTTGGCTGGGCGCTATTGCTGATATCGGCCTTGGCTTTTGTGTTTAGCGCCGCGCAATTGAACAGGCTGTGCCTGTTGTTGAGTCCGCTGGCACTGATCATCGTTTTGTTTTACTCCATCACCAAGCGTTTCACGGCATTCTCGCATTTCTTTCTGGGTTTCGCGCTGGGTGTGGCACCGATCGGGGCGTGGATCGCGGTTAGCGGTGAAATCCTGAATCCGGTGCCGCTGGTGCTCGGCGCGTCGGTGTTATGCTGGGTGTTTGGCTTCGACCTGATTTACGCGACCATGGATGTGGAATTTGACCGCAACAGGGGTTTGTTCAGTTTTCCCGCCAGGTACGGCGTGCCGCTAACCATGAAAATCGCGCAAGGACTGCACGTGTTTGCCGTTGGCGGCTTTCTGGCCTTTGGCTGGCTGGCCGGGTTTTCGTGGATTTATTTTGTCGCCTGGCTGCTGGCGGCGCTGGCGTTGGTCTGGGAGCACCGGATTGCTGATGCCAATGATGCGGGGGCGGTGAATAAAGCCTTTTTTAATATCAATGCCGTGGTTAGTATCATTCTTTTGGCGGGCGTATTTTTGGACAGCATGTTATGGAAATAAAGGCGATCGAGGAAAAGATTTACAATGGCCGGCGCATCAACGAAGCCGAGGCGGTCTGGCTTTACCGGAACGCCGAGTTGCATGATCTCGGCCGGCTGGCCAACCATGTACGCGAACGCAAGAACGGCAAGACCGCCACTTACGTCATCAACCGCTTCATCAATTATTCCAACATCTGCATCCTGGATTGCAAATTCTGCTCATTTGCCCGCCGTAAGCGCGACGCGGATGCCTTTGAATATGCCGTTGATGAGATGGTTGAGATGGTCAAAAAATCCGCCAATGACGGTATCACCGAAGTGCATATTGTCGGCGGCTTGCATCCGAGCCTGCCGTTTAACTATTACACCGGGATGTTGCGTGCGCTCAAGGAGGCGACACCGCAGGTTTCGCTCAAGGCGTTCACTGCGATCGAAATTCGCCACTTGGCTGAGCGCGTGGCAAAGAAATCCATTCGCGAAACTTTGAAAATCCTGCGTGAAGCCGGACTGGAAGCGTTGACCGGCGGCGGTGCGGAAATCTTCGACCAGAGTGTGCGAGACCAGATTTGCAAGGTGAAGGAAACCGCCGATGAGTGGCTGGAAGTGCACCGTGAATGGCACCGGATGGGGCAGCGCAGCACCTGCACGATGTTGTACGGCCATGTGGAAAACATTGAGCAGCGGGTGGATCACCTGCGACGCCTGCGCGAATTACAGGATGAGACGGGTGGTTTTACCGCGTTGATTCCGTACGTGTTCGAACCCGCTAATAACGAACTGTCACACTTGAAACGGGTGTCCGGATTGGAGGAACTGCGCACGCTGGCGTTGTGCCGGATTTATCTCGATAACTTCGATCACCTGACCGCGTACTGGATCAGCATGGGCTTGCCATTGGCGTCGGTGAGCCTGGATTACGGCGTGGATGATTTGCATGGCACGATTGTCGAGGAAAAGATTTTCCACATGGCCGGGGCGAAGACGCCGATGACGCTAACCGTGGAACGTTTGGAGAAAGCCATTCGCGAGGCCGGTCGCGAGCCTGTGCAGCGGAACACGACTTACCAAAAGCTGGTTACGGCGTGACATGAGTAACGGGCTTGAAAGATTTTCCATCGGCGCGGTTTCCTATTTGAATTCCAAGCCGTTGATCCATGGTTTGCCCAAGAACACCCGATTGCTGGAACCTTCGGTATTGGCAACAGAATATGAACGCGGCGCGTTTGACATCGCGTTGATTCCGATTGTCGCCTGTCTGCAAAATCCCGATTGTCGTTTATTGGACGTGGGAATCGGCGCTAATGGTGAAGTTTACAGCGTGATCATGACCTTGGCGAAGCCGCTAACGGCGATCAAAACCGTATCCTTGGATTCCTCCTCGCGCACCTCGGTGAATTTGATCAAAGTGCTGCTGGAGAGGCATTATAAGCTGTCGCCGGAGTATGTGGTCCATGGCGAACCGTCCGACGCGCAGGTATTGATTGGCACCAAGGCGATTGATTTTCGCGCCTCTAATCCCGAAGTTCCGGTGCTCGACATGGCGACGGCCTGGAAAGAATATACCGGATTGCCGTTTATCTTCGCGGCTTGGGCCATTCACCCGAGGTCACTGATGACGGGGGAGGATATCGCCGGATTTCGCCGTGCCACTCTGGCGGGCATGGAGCATCGTCGTGAAATCGCCGTGAACGATTTTGAACTCCACTACCTGACGCATTTTATCCGCTATGAATTTGGCGCTGACTACCGGGCTGCCATGCCGCGCTTGGCGTCGGAATTGCGGGAAATGAATCTGCTACGGGCGGACAAATTGCCGCTGTTTATTTAGCTTCCTTGCTGACTTCGCCGGTGGTGTAGCCGCTGTCGTTGTAGGAATCAATCCGGTAATAGTATTTCACGTCCGCATTAAGACAGGAGACAGTCAGTTTTTCCATGTTGCCGCCTTGCACTTGAAGATTGAGAAGCAGCGAATCCGGCGCGACACCGTAACGGATCACATAGCCATCGGCATCTGGAACGGCTTTCCAGTTGAAGGTGACATGCCAGGCCGGATTGCCGCGAGTGACCTCCAAGGAAGGGACTTGCGGTGGCGGGGAGCCGCCGCCGTTGCCGAATACGCGCAGGTCACGCAGGGCGAATTTACCGAGCTTGGCCGCGTGTGCGTTCAATACTTTCAAATAGCGGGCCTGCAAGGGCGAGGGGAAGGCCACGTAATCGTGGGGTATCGCGGTTTTGTTGTCCGACTTGTCGATGGCTGAGGTCCATTCCTTGCCGTCCTGCGAGACCAACAATTGGTAGGCGAGATAATCCTCATCGACCGCCTTGTTGTCGCAATCCTGTTCGGCGAAATTGACTTGTACCGCGTTGACAGTGCAAGTCTTGCCCAAATCCATCTGAAACCACTCTCCCTTGTCGCCGGTTTTGGCCGACCACCAGGTGCGTACGTTTTCATCGCCCGCTAATGACGGCTCGTGTTTGGCGTCGAGAGTTGAGGAAGCGGTGCAGGTTTTTCCGGTGGAGAGTACCCACCAACCCGCTAATGGCGAAGTTTTTTGTGGGTTCCACGGGCCGTTTGGAATGATGATCGGATAATCACCGAGTCCGGTTTCGGTGTACATCCGGTCCTTGTCGTCAAAACCCGCCGGGAACAGTCCGATACGGCGTTCAAAGCCGGTAAAAGCGCCGATCCACATGGTGGTGACCCGCCACCAATTGCCATAACGGTCTTGGAAAACACAGCTGTGGCCCGCGCTGTTAATGAAACCGCCGACTTTCATTGAACCGGGGGAATAGTCGGTGAGTTTGTAGGGTCCTTTGATGTTGTCCGCTTCCCAAACCGAGTCGGTGTACCAGGGGCAGGACGTGTCGGGGTTGCCATCCGAAAGATAATAGCGGTTTTTATATTTGGTCATCCAATTTCCCTCGAAAGTGGGGATGCCGGTGTCGGTGCCGCTTAAGCTGAGAGCCGCAGTATCCAAGGATTCCTGTTTATTCCAATCGAGTTTGCGATAAATATTATGACCGTAGAACAAGCCGTAAGGTAGGTTTGCGGTGAGGAAATCTTCCACCGTTTTGTAGCGAGGGATTGGTGTGAAACGACTGTCCTTCACTTGTTTTCCGGTGGAACGGTCGATTTCCCAAAGATCACACACTCCCAGACCGGAGATCATGTAGAGCCTGCCGTCATCATCCAAAAAAAGATCGGGGTCGCCGGCACCGTCGATGTTCAGGGCGAGTTCCCAGTGCCCGGTCGAGGGATCCTTGGTGCGCAGCAAGTTTTTTCCACCGAAATTGGCAAAGTAAAGATATTTCCCGTCCGTGAAAGCGGCTGGCGCAGTGATGCCGTAATCACCACCAGCCTTGGTCAGTGCAAGTGCGCTCGTTTCCTTGTCGAAGGGAATGAGGTTCCAGTTTGCCAAATCGTCCGAAACCCGGTAACCGATTTTGTCCCAAGTATCAAAGAGGTAGTATTTGTCTTTGAACAGGACGATGACCGGGTCTGCTCCGTGGCGGGCTCCCTTGTTGCCATAGGGGCCGTAATCCAGATTGAGCGGATTGCAGAAGGTCAGGGGTTGAGGGTTCCCGGCATGGAGCCGGAAGCAGAAGGCGCAAAATAAAATCGCACAAACAAAGAGAAACGTTTTACTAAACTGGTGTAAGGGACGGGAAAATTCAGTTGGGATCATGTTCTTACAGAGATTATTCGGTCCAGGCTAACATGACAATGCGTAAAGAACCATGTCCCCAAATGGGGAGGTGAGGAGAATCAGTCAATAAAAGTTTGTCTTAGCAAACTTTTATTGACATACAAAATAATATGGTTAATTTGGCACCATGTTTCGAGTCAAGCACGTGCCTTGGCGCAAAAAAGGCGAGATGCCGTCGCTGCCGGAAGCGCATCGCAGCATCATGGTTCCGGGAAAAGCCTCGTTTTGGCGTAAATGGCTGGCCTTTGCCGGTCCCGGATTTTTGGTGGCGGTGGGCTATATGGATCCCGGTAATTGGGCGACCGACCTGCAGGCGGGTTCGCAGTTTGGTTATACGTTGCTGGTGGTCGTCTTGGTTTCCAACCTGATGGCGATTTTGCTGCAACACTTGGCAATCAAACTGGGCATTGCCACGGGACGGGATCTGGCCCAGGCCTGTCGCGACCATTATTCGCAACCGGTGGTCTGGTTCCAATGGGTGATTTGCGAAATCGCCATTGCCGCCTGCGACTTGGCGGAAGTGGTGGGCACGGCCATCGGGTTGCAATTGCTGTTCGGTGTTCCGTTGCTATGGGGGTGCCTGATTACCAGCATCGACGTGATGATTGTCCTGTTGCTGCAGAATCGGGGTTTCCGTTATGTTGAAATCTTGGTGATCATATTGATTGTAACCATCGGTACCTGTTTTGCGGCCGAGTTGTTCATGTCCAAGCCAAGTTTGCTGGGAGTGATGACGGGACTGGTGCCAACCAAGGAAATCATCGCTAATAGCGAGATGTTGTATATCAGCATCGGCATTATCGGGGCGACGGTGATGCCGCATAATTTGTATCTGCATTCGTCGATTGTGCAGACCAGGCGTTATGAGGAATCTTCGCGGGGCAAGCGGGAGGCGATCAAGTTTGCGACGATTGATTCCACCTCGGCCCTGTGCTTTGCGTTTTTCATCAATGCCGCGATCTTGATCGTGGCGGCGGCGGCGTTTTACCGGACCGGACATCACGACGTCGGGGAAATCCAGGACGCGTACAAGCTTTTGATCCCGATTTTGGGCGGCGGCGCCGCGACGATTTTCGCGCTGGCGTTGTTGGCGTCCGGGCAAAACTCGACGCTAACCGGGACTTTGTCCGGACAGATCGTGATGGAAGGCTATATCAACCTGCGACTGCGTCCCTGGTTGCGACGCCTGATTACCCGGTTGATTGCGATTATTCCCGCCGTGATCATCATCGGTATCTGGGGCGAGAAGGAGACCACGGCGCTATTGGTGGGTAGCCAGGTGGTATTGAGCATGCAACTGGGGTTTGCGGTGTGGCCGTTGATGCGCTTTACCTGCGACAAGGTGAAGATGGGTGAGTTTGTGAATCCGCCGTGGATCAAGTTCACCGGATGGCTGGTGACACTGTTGATTATCGGATTGAATATTAAGCTATTGGTGGATGTCACATTGGATATTTTCAAATGAAATATTCGCCAATTGGGGTTATCATATAAAAGAGGAGAGAACGATGTACCGCCATATCCTGATTCCGCTGGAAAACAGCCCTGCCGATGAGACCATTCTGGAACACGTGCGCCCGCTAGCACGGGTCAAGGAAGCCCGGCTGCTGCTGGTACACGTGGCGGACGGTTTTGCGGCGCGCAATTACCAGCAATTGAATCTGGCCGAGAGCGAGGAAATCAAAGCCGACCGGGAATACCTGGAACAGTGCGTGACCAAATTGCGGGATGAAGGATTTATCGTTGAATATGTGCTCGCGCTGGGCGAACCAGCCAATGAGATTATCAAGCTGGCCAAGACCAGGGAGATTGACTTGATCGCGATGTCCACCCATGGGCACCGCTTTTGGGGGGATTTGTTTTTTGGCAAAACTGCGGACAAGGTGCGTCACGAAGTGGATGTTCCGGTGTTATTGCTGAAGGCTCCCAAACACTGAATTAAGACAATAACAAGGGCGCTAATGACGATCTCGTCATTAGCGCCCTTTTCGTTGCCAAAGAATTACGCGAAGTAAGCGAATTTGACGATCCAGAGAATGG
This sequence comes from Verrucomicrobiales bacterium, assembly GCA_031256975.1. GTDB lineage: Bacteria > Verrucomicrobiota > Verrucomicrobiia > Methylacidiphilales > JAAUTS01 > JAIRPN01. The sequence goes on from JAIRPN010000006.1 coordinate 53,530, forward strand.
TGATGATCACCACCGTTGGGGATAGATCCTTTAGACGTCCCGAAAGCAGTTTAAACAGGGTGTAACTGATGAAGCCAAAGGCGACGCCGTCGGCAATGGAATAGGTAAACGGCATGCTGATTGCCGTGATAACGGCGGGAGCCGATTCAGTCAGGTCGTTCCAGTTGATTTCCGCCAGGCCGCGGGACATCAGGATGGCGACGTAGCACAGTGCCGGAGCGGTGGCGAAGGCCGGGACAATTCCTGCCAGCGGACTGAGCCACAGGGCGGCGATAAACAGCAATGCGACCACCAAGCTGGTGAGGCCGGTGCGACCGCCAACCGTGGTTCCGGCGGAAGACTCGATGTAAGCCGTGCATGAGGAAGTGCCAAGTGCCGCGCCTGCGACGATTGCGACACTGTCCGCTAACAACGCGCGCTTCAAGCGGGTGAGTTTGCCGTGCTTGTCGAGCAGGTTCGCGCGGTGGGCGACGCCGATTAGCGTGCCGGTGGTATCGAACAAGTCGACAAAGAAAAAGATGAAGATCACGCCAACCAATCCGGCATTCAGGGCACTTTTAATATCCATCTTCAGGAAAGTATTTTCCATCATATCACCAACCGGTGGTATGGAGAAAATGCCGTGGAATTCGGTGTAACCCATCAGGATGGAAAGGGCGGTTATGGCAAGAATGCTAATGATGATCGAGCCGTGGATGCGGCGGTATTCAAGTGCCAAAATCAGGAAGAAGCCGAGCATGGCGAATAATGCTTCATGGGTTTTGACATTGCCGAGCGTGACAAGTGTGACTGGGTGTCCGACCACGATTCCGGCACTCTTGAGCGCGATCAAGGCCAGAAACAGCCCGACACCGGCGCTAATGGCCAACTTCAACGAGTAGGGGATGGCATTGACAATCAGTTCGCGTACCTTAAACAGGCTAACCGCCAAAAAGATGCAGCCCGAAATGAACACCGCGCCGAGCGCCTGCTGCCACGGGATATTCATCCCGAGACAGACCGAAAAAGTGAAATAAGCATTGAGTCCCATGCCCGGGGCAATGGCCATCGGGTAGTTGGCAACCAAGCCCATGAACGCCGTGCCGAATGCGGCGGCGATACAGGTGGCGACGAACACGGCGTTTTTGTCCATGCCTGTTTGATGCAGGATATCGGGGTTGACGAAAATGATGTAAGCCATCGTCAGGAATGTGGTGATACCGGCGATGATTTCGGTTTTAACAGTGGATCCATTGGCTTTGATCTTGAAGAAAGAATCGAGGGTCATAGAAGAGTAAAAAGCTAAAGTTTGTCCGGATTTAGTCAATGGCAATGGTGGCAAATCATGTTGTTATATGATAGGTTCGGTTGAGGGTAAATATTTCAGAAAATGATATGACTTCTTGGGAAATTATTCGGGACAGAGCGGTTGCGTCAGGCATCATGTCCGCGATTCTGGCAGATGTGGTAAAGAGCAGTGACGACGAATTGCAGAGGCTGCTTGTCGAGCACGGCATAACGCTAAACCCCAAAATCAGGCTCCAGATGGAAGATGGTAATCAAACCGAAACTGGCGCGGTCAATTCAATTTGGAGAGATAGGCTGGTTCACAGAATTGCCCAAGAGCTTTCAGGTACGGAAAAGGAGATGAGAGACAGCTTGATTGCGGGTGATAAGGACAAGTTGATCATCAAAAGGACAGAGGATTTTGTAACAGGTTTATTGGAACTGGCGGTAGGTAATAAGGAGGCCAGGTTCATAGTTGATAAATATCAAATTTGCAATGGTCAGGCTGTGCGGAATTTTGGCAGTGAACTCATTGCGGAGATGGTAAAGCAGGCACAAACAGAAGCAGATGCTTGGAATGCAAGACCGGAGGAAATTCGCCGCGGCATAATCGCGCAACGGGTTGGTGATGCGATTGTGAAAGATGTTAAAAAATTGACCGAAGCTAACGGTGATGTTCAATTGCGTGAATTACTTGGTGAGCATGATACGGATATTTTCAGTCATGACGTGAAAACGCTTGGGCAAGCCAAGCAGGTTCGGCAGTCATTGGAGCATTTTGCCACGGATTTGATGGAATTAGCCAATGCCAGCGACAATGCCAGATTGATAGTGGACAAGTACCAGATCCGTAGGGGTAAAAATTAATTCTTTAGGTTGCTTTGGAAATAAAAAACGGGCTGCCTGGTGAGGCAGCCCGTCGGGGATAGAACTTAACTTTCCGGGGGTGAGAAAATTATTTTGTTGCTGCACCTTCTTCCGGAATCCGCATGCCATAGAAGGAGCGGTAGATGAAGATTAGCGCCACGAGGAACAATACTCCGCCAATGATGTACTTGGTGCAGGGATTTTCGATGGCGATGGCGATTTCGACCGCAAGCAAACCGAATAGTGTGGTGAATTTGATGATCGGGTTCATTGCTACGGATGAGGTGTCCTTGAACGGATCGCCCACGGTATCGCCGACCACGCTGGCAGCGTGTAATTCGGAACCTTTTTGGCGCAAGTCAACTTCCACAATCTTCTTCGCATTGTCCCAGGCACCGCCGGCATTGGCCATAAAGATGGCTTGGTACAAGCCGAAGAAGGCGATGCTGACGAGGTAGGCGATGAAGAAGTAGGGGTTGAAAAAGGCCAACGCTAACGACAAGCAGAAGATGGCGATAAAAA
>JAIRPN010000009.1 GCA_031256975.1 Verrucomicrobiales bacterium
CGCCATTACACGCGCTGTCCAAGGACTCAGGCAAGCATGGGGTCTACTCAGGAGACGTGTTCCCCCTTCGACGGGCTCAGGGTGAGTGGAGGGGTATTTTCTGATTTTTTGTGCAAAGCCGGTTCATATGAACAATTCGCGCAAAGATCGCTAAGAGACGCCAAGACCGCAAAATGTCATTTAATTAAAAATAACTTGGCGTTCTTTGCGTCAAATTTGCGCCTTTGCGCGAGGTCAACTGAGTCAGTAATTATTTCAACCCGATCAAGGCCTGTTTGCCGAGGAACTTGGAGGCGGTGTCGGTCACCAAGGAGGTGATCCCCTCGGAGAGTTCGCCGGAGGCGACGGCCTTATCGATGGTTTTCAGGATATCCTCGATCGCGGCGGCAACATCGGAATTGATATACTTCGGCTCGAGCACGGCGGCGGTGAGCTGCTTGGCCTGCTTGCCTGCCATGAAGTATTGCTCGGCAACGTCGTCGATGATGTCATCCAAGCCTTCCTGCAAACGGTCATATAACAGATGGTCCGCGTAACCCGTGGCTTTCCAGTGGGCGAGCTTGCATGAATATTTAAAGGCGATGAGTTTCTGGATCAGTTCTAACATGGGGTATTCTCCGGTTAAGGGTTAACTGCTAAGTGCCAAAGCGTAAAGCGTTGACGCCCGATTATGGCATGGGAAGGGCGAAAAGTGAAGGGTGAATAATGAAGAGTGAAATAAAGACGGTAATTACGCACCGTCACCAATGACCTTGGCGAAGCGAAACAAATAAACACAGTCCCCGCGCCAGCTGTGGCTCCATCTCACTTTTCACTCTCCACCCTTCACTCTTCATTATTCCTCCCCTCCCGGTTGACAGCCGGTCAATCGGGGTTAACTTGCTGGGCTGTTTGAGCAAAATCGAACAGTTTTAGAGCAGTGATCCATCATGCAGACTGTTGAACATCCGGGCCGGAGTCGGCGCACCACGTTGATTATTATCCTGATCCTGGGGGCGCTGAGCACGGTGATGCCCTTGTCGATCGACATGTATCTGCCCACCTTCCCGCAGATCGCGGACCGACTGCGCACCAGCGTGTCGGAGATTTCCCTTTCGTTGTCGAGTTTCTTCATCGGGGTCTCGGTGGGGCAATTGTTTTACGGTCCGCTATTGGACCGCTTCGGCCGCAAGCCTCCCTTGTATGCCGGGCTGGCGGTGTATGTGCTGGGTTCGGCGGGCTGCCTGTTGTCGGATTCGCTGGCAATGTTGATCGGCTTCCGGCTGGTGCAGGCGCTGGGTGCCTGCGTGGCGCAGGTGGCGTCGATGGCGATGGTGCGGGATTTCTTCCCGGCCCGTGAGGGGGCGAAGGTGTTTTCGTTGTTGATGCTGATTCTGGGAGTCTCGCCGTTGTTCGCGCCGACCATCGGCGGGGTGGTGGCGCAGACACTGGGCTGGCAATGGGTATTCATCGTGCTGGCGCTGGTGGCGGTGGGTATCGCAGTGGCGATTTTCCTGTTCCTGCCGGACGGGCATACGGGTGACGCGTCGATTTCACTCAAACCGTGGCCAATCCTGACAAGCTTCGCGGGGATTTGCCGTCATCCGCAGTTTTATACTTACGCACTGTCGGGGGCTTTTTCATTGGGTGGGATTTTCGCCTATGTGGCAGGGTCGCCGATCCTGTTCATGAACGTCTTTCACCTGAGCCCGCAGGCTTACAGCCTGGTGTTTGCCGGTTTATCCATCGGCTTCATTGGCGCCAGCCAGGTAAACATTGCCCTGTCGCGCCGCTTCGGCAGCAACAATGTGTTCAAGGTCGCCATCAAGGTACAGGCAGTGGTCGGGCTGGTGTTCCTGATCGGCACCGCCGGCGGCTGGTACGGCTTGGGACTGACCATTGCCACCTTGTTCCTGTTCCTCTGCTGCATCGGGTTCACCTATCCGAACGCGGCGGCGATGGCGCTGGCTCCCTTCCATAGCGAAAAGGCCGGTCGCGCCTCGGCGTTGCTGGGATTCAGCCAGGTCGGTGTGGGCGCGCTGACCTCGGCGGTGGTGGGCAGCTTCGGGGCTCATCATGGCCTGCCCGCCATCGCGGTGATCGCCGCCACCTCCTGGGCGGGCTTGCTGGCATTGTTGATCGGCCGCCGCAGGATTCACAAGGAAGTGCACTCGGCGCATGAGGCTGACACGGCAATGATTTGATTATTATCTCACGCGGAGTTCGCTGAGTAAGCCGGGTTGATTCAATTTAATTAAAAGAACTCTGCGTTCTTCGCGTCTCCGCGTGAGACATCCCCCGCTGTTCGGCTTGTCAAAGAGCCCGGCCTGTGTTGCAATACTGCCCTCTGTCCCGACCCCATAGCTCAAACGGATAGAGCAGCGGTTTCCTAAACCGTCGATTCCAGTTCGATTCTGGATGGGGTCGCCAGTTTCATTTCACCGCAAAGCCAGTAGGCTATTTATAGGCCCGCCCTTGTCCTGAGGCAAAGCTGAAGCCGGCACGGTTTTTTGGGGCTTCACGGACAAACAGCGGACTTCCGTGCTTTTTGCCTGCAGGAGTTCCTGATGGCACGATTTACTGCCAATCCGTCTGTTGGAACGCAGAGAAAACGCCTGCTGCCCTCTCCAAACACCGCCTGTTAATTCGCCTTACACTTTTTATTTGTCGGAAATGTGACGATTGTGTAACAATTTTGCTTCTATGTTTTCCCTCCAGCGTTGGTTCAGTAACAGCGACAAATTCTACGACCTGCTTGGTGCCGCTTCCGAGGAATGCCACAACAGCATCCTGGAACTGGTAAACCTGCTCAAGACTCCCGCCGCTGAACGACGCCTCGACAAATTCGCCGACCACCGCCGCAAGCAGAAGCGCATCCGCGACGAGATTTCCACCCTGCTCTGCACCAGTTTCAGCACGCCCATCGAGCGAGAGGATATCGAGTCGCTGACCCTTGCCTTGTATAAGATACCGAAAACCGTCGAGCGTTTCTGTGAACGGTTGATGGTCAGTCCCGACCATATCAAGACCGAGGATTTCCTGCGCCAGGTGCAATTGCTGGAAGACGCCACGGCAACCATCCGCGAAATGGTCAAGAAACTGCGCCGACATGCCGACATCGAAAGCATCCGCGACATGAATGACCACCTGCAAAGCATCGAGGGCGAAGGTGACAAGCTGATGCTTGAGCTGTTGAAGGAATTATATAGCGGCAAGCACGACCCCTTGAACGTCATCATCCTGCGCCATTTCTATGAGACGCTGGAAAAGATCATCGACCGTTGCCGCACCACCGGAAACATCGTTTATTACATCGTCTTGAAATACTCCTGATCCCCCCGACCCATGACTTTCGTTGTTTTCGTCATCCTTGCCGCGCTGGTGTTTGAATACATCAACGGCTTTCATGACACCGCCAACTCAATTGCCACGGTGGTCTCCACCCGTGCGCTGTCACCCCGTGTGGCGATCATACTGGCCGCCTGCTTCAACCTGGTCGGCGCGCTGATTGGCGTCGCGGTCGCCAAGACGGTGGGCAACGGCATCGTCGACACCAATTTTGTCAACCTGAGCACCATCGTCGCGGCCTTGCTCGGCGCAATCTGCTGGAACCTGATCACCTGGTACGTCGGGCTGCCCTCCAGTTCCAGCCATGCCCTGATCGGCGGTTTGTGCGGTTCCGCCCTGGCCACCACGCATGGCGACTGGAGCGTCCTGAAATGGGATGTGGTCAACGCGGCGGGCAAGCTCGAGGGGTTGTGGCCCAAGGTGATCCTGCCGATGATTCTGTCGCCCATGGCGGGTTTCATACTCGGTTTTATCATCATGATCCTGATGCTGATCTTGTTGAGAAAAATGCGGCCCAGCTTTGCCAACCGGATTTTTTCCAAGTGCCAGTGGCTCAGCGCCTCCTACATGTCGCTCAGCCACGGCATGAATGACGCGCAAAAAACCATGGGGATCATCGCCCTGACCCTGTTCACCGCCACCAACGAGCATGCGTTCGACAACCTGCCACACTGGCTGCACTTCCTGAACACACCAAGCTTCGATGTGGCGTTGTGGGTCAAGGTGGTCTGCGCCCTGACCATGGCGGCGGGTACTGCCGCGGGCGGATACCGCATCATCAAAACTCTTGGTCACAAAATGGTAAAGATGCAACCCGTGCACGGCTTCGCCGCCGAGACCGCCTCCGCGACCATCATCCAGATTGCCTCGCACTGGGGCATCCCGGTTTCCACCACCCATGTGATTTCCTCCTCGATCATGGGCATGGGCAGCGCCCGCCGTTTCAATGCGGTGAAATGGGGCGTGGTGGAACAGATGATCTGGGCCTGGATCTTCACCCTGCCGGTTTGCGGCCTGTTCAGCTTTGTGATTCACCACTTGTTGGAACTGGTCGGAGTCAAATAAATCCCATCCCCCGAAGGGGCAATTCCGGGCTTGTTTGATTAAACGATGCATCCATAGTATTAATCACCATGCCAACCCGCCGACTGCTGTTGTTATTTTCGGTTATTCTGCCCTCGATCGCCTGTGCCCAAAGCCAAACCGCGCGCACGACCATCCCCCTTTCCGGGGATGGCTGGTATCTGACCCGCGATGAGAAGGCAGCGTGGCAGGACGACCAACTTTATTTGCCGGAAGAAGCCAAGGATTTGAGCAAATTGCCGGTCAATCCGCCCAGCGGCGGCTGGCAGACGCTAACCGCGAAGTCCGCCAAAGCGGTGAGTGTGCCGGGCACGGTCGAAGAATATCTGGCCACTTCCGATTATCCACGCAACGAGGCATTTCTCGGCGTGAGCTGGTGGTTTCGTTCGCTGACCGTGCCTTTGTCATTAGTGGATAAAAAAATCCTCCTGCGTTTCGAGGCAGTACGGCAGCGGGCGGAGGTTTATCTCGACGGCAAACTGGTTGCCTACGACATCATCGGAGAAACTCCGTTTGAAGCCGACATCACCCCGTTCGTCACTCCGGGAAAAGGGCAAAGCCTTGCCGTGCGCGTCACCTCGCCCGGCGGTAATTTCCACTGGCAGGATTTCAATCTGCTGAAATGGGGCAAATACCTGATTCCCCCGGGCCGCAGCTTTAGCGGCATTTTGGGTCGCGTGAATTTGGTGGCAGTCAATCCGGTTTACATCGCCGACATTTACATGCAGAACACACCGAAGATCACCAGCGCCAACGCGATTGTCACGGTGCGCAATCTCGGCATACAAGCGGTCCGGCAAAATCTCGCCGTTAGCGTTCTCAACTCCGCTAACGGTACTGCCGGACAACTGCTCAACAAGCAGTTGGAAAATGTCGATTTGCCCCCCGGTGACACAACGCTAACGGTGGAATTAAACGCAGCGCGGGCCAAAGTATGGGACTTGTCGCATCCGAATTTGTACACCTGCCAAGTCTCTCTCGCCAATGGCAACACCATCACCGACCAGGACCGGCAGACCTTCGGCTTCCGCTGGTTCGCTCCGGAGGATGTCGGCAGCAATGCGGTGCTGCGACTGAACGGCCGGCGCATCATGCTGCGTTCGGCGATCAGTTGGGGTTATTGGCCGGTCACCGGGCTGGTACCGACACCGGAAATGGCGGAGAAACAAGTCACCACCGCCAAGGAACTCGGCCTGAACATGCTCAATTTCCACCGCAACATCGGCAGCCCGATTGTGCTGGAAACCGCCGACCGCCTCGGCCTGTTGTATTATGAGGAACCGGGCGGCTACCAATCCATCAAGGAAGTTCCTTCGTTCGCCCACAGTTTGATTCGTGAAAAAATCATGCGCATGGTCAGGCGCGACCGCAGCCATCCGAGCCTGGTCATTTACAACCTGATCAACGAATACGGCAACAGCGCCGTGAACAAGGACATTTACGGCAAGCGCATGGACGACATGCGTGACGCGCATTCCCTCGACCCGAGCCGCAGCATCACCTTCACTTCCGGCTGGGCAGGCAAGAAGGACGCCGAGGAAGATTCCAAGGCCAACATGCGCCCCTTCGACACCGCCTTGTACCGCAACGGCTGGTTTGACAATCATCGCGCGGGCGGCCCGGAAACCTGGCTGGAAAGCTATTACAAGAGCCCGACCGAGAACCTGATGTACACCGATAACAACACCGAGATTTACATGCGCGGCGAGGAAGGCGCGCTGTCTACTCCCCCGCGTATTGAAAAAATCCACGCCGATCTCGCCGGCAAGCAATATCCGGGTTGGGATGGCTTGTTCTGGGAAAAGCAATACGCCGCATTCCAGAAAATGTTTGAGGAAAAGAACCTGAAACCCTATTTCGGTTCAATCGACCGCCTCACCGAATTGATGGGCAATATTTCCTTCGAGCATCAGGGGCGCCGCATCGAAGGCATGCGCATGCAAAACCTGGGCGACTGTTATGTGGTCAACGGCTGGGAGTCGATGCCGTTCGACAACCATTCCGGCATCGTCGATATTTTCCGCAACCCGAAGGGCGATCCCTCGCTGTTGGCGTATTACAACCAACCCGCCTACATCGCCGTCGCGCCGCGCAAACAGGTGTTGCGCCTGCCGTCTGAAGTTCCGGTGGATTTCTATGCGGTCAATGAAATCAACCTGAAGGGTGATTACACCCTGCATATCACCGTTAGCGATCCCGGCGACAAGGAGGTTTTCAGCACTGATAAACCGGTAACGCTGGCTGGCGGTGAAATCTACGGGCAGTTGTTGGTGGAAAATTTGCCGCTAACCTTGGGCAAGAGCGGCGGCTTGTACACCATCAAGGCCAGCCTGTTGGATGCCAACAAGAAGGAATGCATCAACGGACATGACCAAGTCCTCGGTGTCGACTGGAATGCCAAGTCGCTGGGCGGCAACGGCGCGGTTTACGATTATGAGAACAGTTCCAAGCTGCGTCCCTTCTTCAAGCAGAAAACCGGTCATGAACTGCCGTCCTTTGACAGCAAGATGGGCAAACTCGACTGGCTGATCGTCGCCCGCCCGCCACTGGACAGCCCGCAGACCATCGACGCCTCGGCCTTCCAGACTCCCGATGGCAAACCCGGCCTCAACCTGACCTTTTTCAAGAACACCGAGCTCGCCGACCAGGCCGGACAACGGGTGGACAACAAACTGGACATCAATTTCTCCGACGGCGCACAACCCGACTCGTCGTTAGCGGCGGGTCGTCCCTTCTCCGTGATCTGGGAGGGCAAATTGATTCCCCCGGCCTCCGGCAATTACCTGCTGGCGGTCACCACCGACAATGGCGTACGCCTGTATGTCAACAACCAGCGCACCGTTGACGAATGGGATAACAAAAAAGCCTCAAGCTTCGAACGTTCAATCACCATGGAAACCGGCAAACCGGTCAACATCCGCCTGGAATACCGCCAAACCAGCAAAACCGGCATGGCACAGTTGCAATGGAGCATCCCCGGCAGCGCGGCATTGGATCCGAAGGTCATCTTCGATCGCGTAAAGAATGACGGCACCACGCTCATCATCCCCGCCGCCGCCGTGACCTGGCTGGATACCATCGCCAAATACACCGGCATCAAACAGGACGGCAGCTTTAGCGTCGGCAAGGACTGGGTTGGCGGCGTGCATTTCGTGAAAAAACATCCCCTGTTCAAGGAACTTCCGGTCAACACCGGCATGGGCTGGCCCTACCAGGCCGTGGTTCGCGACGGCAATCATCGCCTGGGTTTGAAGCTTGGCGGCGAAGAATTGGTGGCCGGGGCATACCGCAGTTTCCCTTTCAATCTGGGCACCGCGGTCGGCGTCATCCCCTGCGGCAAAGGCAGGATCATTGTCTCAACACTGGATATTTGCGACAACCTCGACCAATCCACCGGCCCCGCCGATGTCGCCCGGAAATTACTGTGCAATTACCTCGATTTTGCCCGCGAACAGTAGAAATTTCCGCTTTGCGCCACGATATTTCCTCTTTAATCTAACCCGCTAATGATGAACTCGACGGACGCTTACGCGGCATGCTCAGACTTTGCCAAAGCGCACTATGAAAATTTCCCGGTAGGCTTGCTGGTTTCCGCCGAGCTGCGACCGCACGTCCACGCCGTGTACGCCTTTGCCCGCGTGTCGGATGACATCGCTGACGAGGGTTATGCCGACCCGCGTTTGCCCAAGCCGGAGAACGCCTTGCCGCAGGAGGAGCGCCTTGCCCAACTCCTGGCTTTTCGCGAGGAGTTTCGCTCATGGGCCAGCGGCGCCACCAACGCCGAGACTCCTTACGCGTGGATTTTCCGTCCGCTAATGGCGACCATCGCCAAGTTCGAGCTGCCTCATTCGCTGTTCTACGACTTGCTCTCTGCGTTTGAACAGGACATAGTCAAACGCCGCTACGCTAACTTCACCGAGGTCATGGACTATTGCCGCCGCAGCGCGAATCCCGTCGGGCGGCTGGTATTGCTGCTGCACGGTTATCGCGACGAGGAGCGCTTCGAGTGGTCCGACCACATTTGCACCGCGCTGCAATTGGCGAACTTCTGGCAGGATGTCGCCGTCGACCTGGTCAAGGACCGCATTTACCTGCCGCAAGACGATTTAAAAAAGTTCGCCGTTAGCGAGTCGCAATTGTTCGCCCTCGACGCCTCGCCCGCCTATCGCGACCTGCTCAAATTCCAAGTCGACCGCGCACAGGAAATCTTCGAGCAAGGCAAATCGCTCGCCGCCAGCCTGCGCCAGTTTTTATTCTCACTGGAAATCAGCCTCACCTGGCATGGCGGCACGACCATCCTGCAAAAAATCCGCCGGCAGAATTACGACACGCTAACCAAGCGCCCGAAGCTCACCAAGTGGGATGCCCTGCCGTTGCTCTGCAAATCCCTAATTTCACGCTAACCATGAACATTGAGTTAACCAGCCAGCAAATCACCAAGGCCAGCGGTTCCAATCTCGCCCTTTCATTCGTCTCCTTGTCCAAGGAAAAGAAACAGGCCATGACGGTGTTCTACGCCTATTGCCGCATCGCTGACGACATTGTCGATGACAAGAGCAAGTCGCGGGAACAAAAACTGGCCGACATCAATTTCTGGCGCAAGGAAATCGCCGCCTGTTACGATGCCAACCTCAAGCCCGCCTCCGCGCTGGGCAACGAATTGCTCGACATCATCCGCCGCTACAACATCCCGCAGCAGCCTTTCCTTGACCTGCTCGACGGGGTGGAGATGGACATCGATAAATCCCGTTACGCCAACTTCGAAGAACTGTCTCTCTATTGTTACCGTGTCGCCAGCGCCGTCGGCCTGGTTTCCATCGAAATCTTCCAATACACCAACCCCAAGGCCAAGGAATACGCCGTCGCCCTGGGCATGGCCTTCCAGTTGACCAACATCCTGCGCGACGTGCGTTTTGATTTCGACAAATACCAGCGCATCTACGTGCCGCAGGACGAAATGGCGGCCTTCGGCGTTAGCGAGGACGTCCTGTTCAGTGAAACGCCGCATGCCGGACGTGAAAGCTTCCTGCGCATGCAAGCCTACCGCGCCGAGCATTATTTCCAAAAGGCCGCCCGTCTGTTCCCGCATGCCGACCGCGCCAATTTTGTCGCCTCCGAACTGATGACCGAGGTGTACTATCGCCTGTTGCAAAAAATCCGCAAAAACGGTTACCGGATTCCGGTCGTGCCGATTCGCCTGAACAAACTGCAAAAACTCTCGGCAGTCCGTTACGCTAACCGCAAGGGGGCGGCCATCAACCGCACGGATCTGCGTCCGCCGCAAAAGGTCGTTGTTCTCGGCGGCGGCTACGCCGGACTCAGCGCGGCATTCCATCTCGCCGTTAGCGGTCACCAGGTGGAATTGTTCGAGGCCAAGTCCTATCTCGGCGGACGCGCCCACAGCTTCAAGGACGCGCACAGCGGCATTACCCTCGACAACAGCCAGCACGCGTTTTTCGGCTGCTATGATTCCTGCCTGGAAATTCTCGATTTGCTTGGGGTCCGTCACAAATTGGCCTGCCAAAATGGCATCGAGGTTCCCTACCTCGACCGTGACGGCACCCGTTCCTCACTCAAGGCCGCCAATTATCCGGCCCCGTTCCACCTGCTCGACGGTATCCTCGGCTTCAAGGCGCTAACCGCGCAAAATTGTTTTGAAGTGGTAAAACTCGGCGTGTTGCTGCGTTTCGGCTTCCGCCCTTACAGCGACGAAAACGCCGGCAAGTGGTTGCGCCGCCTCGGCCAAAGCGCCAACACCATCCGTTGCCTGTGGGAACCCTTCTGCCTCGCCGCCTTGAACGAAGGCATCGGCACCGCCAATGCCAAGCTGTTGTACCAGACCATCTCCCGCTGCCTGCTTGGTTCTAAACAGGATTCCAGCATCTACATGAGCAAGGTGGGCCTGAGCGAACTGTTCAGCCCCGAACTCGACCAATTCCTCAAGGCAGTCGGCTCAAAAATCCATGTTAACAAAGGCGTAAAGGAAATCCTGTTCGACAACGACAAGGTCAATGGCATCAAACTCACCAATGACGAAGTAATCACCGCCGACCTGTATGTCAGTGCCATCCCCTTCTCGGCATTGCGTGCACTGTTGCCACAAAACTCGCCGTTAGCGTCCCAGTTAAACCAGATCAAAACCTCGCCGATTCTGTCGGTTCATCTGGAAACCGATTGTCCGATCACCGGCAATGATCCCTTCGTCGCCCTGCTGGATTCCCCGGTGCAATGGATTTTCAACCGTAGTGAATTGTCCGCTGAACGAAAAACTCACCTGCACAGCCTGGTCATTAGCGCCGCCGGGCAATTCATCGACATGCCCAACAAGGAGTTGATCGACTTGCTGTGGGCCGAGATTAATCATTACTTCCCCGCCACCAAGGAAGGGAAAATCCTGCACCAGATCGTGTACAAATCCCGCGACGCCACCTTCGCCTCGATACCGGGAATCGAGCGTTTCCGCCCCGGCGCCAAGACCCAGTGGTCCAACTTCTTCCTCGCCGGCGACTGGACCCAGACCGAGTTGCCTGCCACCATCGAAGGCGCCACTCTTAGCGGCAGAAATGCAGCTAAGACAATCTCCCTGCTATGACTTCTGAATGAAAAAGTTTTTTTCAGTTAGACAGATTGGTTCTGATGGCAGTCAAAATTTAAAACTGATTTTGCTCTTCTTATTAATCTCATTGTTTGGTTTTATTCTCTCGATCACCTTGGGCAGGGTTCCCTTTAAAGCACACATTGTCTTTTATTATTTGTTTTTTCATTATGAAATTTGGATGAGTCTGTTAGGCGCCATCATAGGTTGCGCCGCAGTTCTTTATCTCCATTGCCATAAAGCATATCTGCCCTTGAAAATACCCTGCTTTAGTTGGCCCCAAGTCATTTGCATTGGCATATTGACCCTGTTGTTTTGTTGGTGGGGATCCCATTATATTTATTTAAAATATCCGCTCTCCATGGATGAATATGCCCCCCTGTTCCAAGCCAAGATTTTTGCCGCGGGACACATCCGGGGACAGATTCCGCCGGAATTGATTCCCTATGCCAAGGCATTGACACCGGTGTTCACCATATACGACTCCACAACGCACAGCGTGATGGAGTTTTACCTGCCCGTACATGCATTGCTTCTCTCCGGGGCTCTTTTATTGGGAGACCCTGCCTTGCTGAATCCAATATTATTGGGAGCTGCAGTCCCACTTATTTTTCAAATTGCCAGACAATGGAAACCAGACTCTGTTTATTTGCCTTTCTGGGCCGTGGTACTCCTGGTTGCCAACAACCAAATTTTGATTACCAGTATGAGCAATTATTCCATGACCGCTCATATGTTTTTGAATTTGCTCTGGCTCTTTTGCTATATCCAACCGAATCCGCGATGGTTCGTTGCCGTCCCTTTGATTGGGGCCCTCGCAATAGGACTGCACCAGCCCCATTGCCATGTCTTATTTGTCGCCCCATTTTTATTCAGACTATTATTAGAAAAAAAATGGCAAAAGGTTCTTTACGCAGGATTCGTGTATTCCGCCGCATTGATCTTCTGGTTATACTGGATTGGCCTGACCCGTTCAAATGAATCAAACCAACAAACCGTAGCTTGCTTTGGATTTCCCGGCATCCTGCAATTCATAATACAATTGATCAATTTATGTATTTTCACCAACTGGATGCCCTTCGTTACCCTGCCTTTATTATTTATCGCCTTACGCAACTTCAAGGCTGCTGATCCTGTCACCCGGGATTTGTTCTACGGTTTGGGATTAACCATCGTTTTTTACTTTTTCTTTCTTCTGGATCAAGGACATGGCTGGGGATATCGTTATTTAAATCCAGTATTGGGTAATGTTCTGCTATTATCCTCGTTGGGTTTAGTCAAATCTTCCGAAAAGACAGCTTTGTGGTCCCGTATGACACTTTGCGCCATTTTGATAGCGTTCTTTATCCAACTTCCAATACGTTGTTTTGAAGTGCGCCAATTTGTGCAAAAATTCGCCCTCCCTTATCAAAAAATAAGTAAATTGGATGCTGATTTTGTTATTATTGATTCTTCCAATATCTGGTACGGAAATGAACTGGTACGCAATGATCCTTACTTTCAGAATCGTCCCGTGCTTCTGCTAAATCAATACTTATCAGAAGAAAATCTGAAACAGCTTCATAGCCGATCATCTAAAATTAAAACACTTCATTATGATGATTTAATAAGATTGGGGCTACCGCCCGGACGCAATGTTACAGCACATTTTAATATTCCAAAAAAAACTTAATTATAGAGGTAAAATCGACAGTAAAAATTCAATCATATGATTCCATTTTCCAAAATAAACTATCTCATACGTCCCACTTTTTTAGAACCAATTTTGGGGCGGTTAATAAGAGCTCTGGCCTTAAAACAATGGAATAAAAAAAGAATTGTTCCACCTCCCGATCAAATAAAGCATGCTATTATTAAGAATACCGCATCTATATTCACCAATCCCTTACTAATCGAAACTGGAACTTTTTTTGGTGATACTACATACAGTGTTTCAGATTCTTTCCAAAAAATATATACCATCGAACTTAGCCCATTCTTAGCCCATTCTTAGCCCAAAAAGCTCAAAAACGTTTCCAAAATTATCCTAAAATTACCGTAATAAATGGAGATAGTGGCCTTATGCTTAGCCAATTATTACCGAAGATTACCTTACCTGTAATTTTCTGGTTGGATGCACATTATTCACGTTCAGTTACAGCCAAGGGAGCCAAAGAGTCTCCTATTATATTTGAATTGAAGGCAATATTCGAACTCTGCAATACCCCATGGATCATACTCATAGATGATGCCAGACTTTTCGGATATGCCCAAGACTACCCGTCAGTTGAAGAAATAATCGATCTGATCAAACAATGCGGCCTAAATTGCCAATTAACTGTTTCCGATGATATTATTAAAATAATGCCAATGTCTGTTAACTCTCACGATATTGATCATATTTGAATAAAAAATCCTTTTTTATCCATATTTTATCGGATTCTTGAACTATTCCATTTGTAATAAGATGATTCACGGTGGCGTATTCGTAAAAATCATTTTTTTGAAGTAATTCCCTCAGCAACTCATAATTTCCATTGATACCAATTGATACCTCCATTTGGATCAGGACACACCTAGACCACATATTCCCCATCCCCTCCAGTGCTTGAGGTTCTGCCCCTTGTAAATCAAGTTTAATAAACAAATTGGAGCCTTGAATAGGAATTTGATCCAATCTTTTTGCCAAAACCTTAAAACTGGGACGGATTTTATTGAAAACGTGTAATACTGTGCAGGAGGTATCGTCATTAGCAGGCTGGCTAAGCTCCAATGCAGTTTCTTCACTCCACAATGCGGCCTCAACGACCTTATAGCCTGCCCGGCGGAGTGTTTGTGCACAAAATGGATTGGGTTCCACGCAAACCAAGTCCGCATCAGGCAAACTGGTCCGCATTAACGAAGCAAATTCTCCAACATTGGCCCCTCCGTCAATAATTCCATCTATGGGGAGCTTTTGTATAATTTCAAAAGTCATCGCATGACGTGTCCATATCTTTGATATTCGAGATAAAATTCTGCGCACCAAACCAATCCTCAAAAGAAAATGAATCAACCGAAAAGTCGTTATATATAAACATTTTGTCATAAATCAATCGACAATAGTTCCTCTAACCAGTCGCACCAGATTTGTAATCCTTCATATGGATCACTCTGTTTGATCGTTTCCAATTCCACCGCCATTTTTCCTGAAAAACCAGAGGTTAAAACAGTTCTGCCGGCAGCCAAATAGTTCCAAATCTTGGAAGGGAACAATGCTCGGCGAATTTTTGGATGCGCAGCAGCCAGTAAAATCTCCGAGGAAAGACAGGCCTCAGTCAAGTCTTCTTCTCTCTGAAAAGAAGGTCCTGTTTGAATCCAAGAGGGAAGCCTTTTCATTCCTATCCCATCACCCCTGACACTAATCGTATACCCGTCGTTATGTAATTTTTTGCAAAGCTTGATAAATGCAACGACATCATGTGCATACCCCAAATTGCCAGCGTAAAGAGCGGTACGTTCCTTGGGAGGAAGTGTGTCTGTAAATGATAACGTGGCCCAGTTCCGAATAACTTTGGAATTATGTTCTTGATAACCTAGATTGCTGGATATTTTTATAACATGATTCCATTTTTTAAGGGATCTATTCCAAAACGCAGAAACAAACCAAAGCCAGGCAAATGGCAACGGAACAATGCTTCCCAGCAGTTCCGGGTAATAATCCTGCAACCAATAAATCGAAACTGCCTTTTTTTTATGAATTATGGCCTGTAAAGCAATCGTAACTGGTGGAGCGGATGTCACTATAACCACATCTCCAGTTTGAACTTGAGATTTTATGTAATTAGCAAACGCATTTTTAACAGAATAATATTCCTTGAATTCCTGATACAAATTACCTCTTTTGCCAATGAAATGATCCAAATAAATCGGTGCAACTGCCGGCTTAGGGCGCAAAGAGGAGCGATAAGTTCCCTTGCCACCAACCAAACAAACCTGATACCCCCGCTCATGCATCGCTTGGGCGAGTTGTTCCGCATAGATTCCAGTCGGTGCCACATCAGGCCACACGAATTGGTTAAGAATATGCAATGTTTTCGTGTTTTTGTTCACGATTTTGGAAAATTTCTCAACCTGATCTGAAAGGCCTCACGATGATATCTTAAATTCGCCTGGGAAATCATACCCGTCAGAAGCGTAAAAAGAGAAAGATTCATAAGGGCGGCAGCCAGAATAGCCAGAGGGAATCTCCCAACCAGTCGCGTTTGAAAATATTCACAGATAGGTGGCAATCCGGCTACGAGACCTGCAATAAAAAAACAAGCTGAAAAAATAGCAAAAAAGACCAGCGGTTTGTAATCGCGGAAAAGGAAAACCAGATTTTTAAGGATCTTAAACCCATCGGTTACCGTTTTGAGCTTTGAAACCGTTCCTTCCTCACGTTGACGAAACGGAATATTGATTTCTTCCCTGGAAAAGCCCTTGTCAATTGCTTGAATTGTTAGCTCCATTTCCAATTCAAACCCCCTGGCCAAAACCGGGACATTCTTATAAAAACGTTTGGAAAATAATCTCAGTCCAGAGAACACATCGGCAGTCTTTTGCTTAAAAGCCACATTAACAAACCAAGCAAATAAATTGCTACCCCATTGATGCATGGGTCTAAATACATTGCCATCACCGGTCGAGCAACGAATACCTGTTAACATATCGCATGGGTTATTTTGCCAACGCTCCAACAGTAATTTAGCTCCTTCGGCAGGGTAGCTACCGTCTCCATCAACCATAATAATCAAATCCGTCTGAATTTCCTCAAACGCCTTAAGCATGGCTTGGGCCTTCCCTTTGCGTGGTTCATTTATAACTTGTGCCCCAATCTTTTTTGCCAACACCTCAGTTTCATCATCTGAAGCATTATTAATCACAACAATATTGCAATCGGGAAAGGTTTGACGGAATTCTTGAATAACCTTGCTAATGGCCCTGGCTTCATTGTGACAAGGGATTACAAGTGTTAATGTCGGTATAATCATGTTTTACTCCCCCAATAGCTGACACTCGATCATTATTAAAACCAATTTCTCCCCCGATTTAACGGTGAATAACTCGGTGCCAACACATCAAATTTGACCTAACTCGTGTACAACCGCAGCAACAAAATTCGTCAAACTATGGCGTGCAGGCTCCAACGGAGAAAGGAATTTTTTCAATTCGCCAATCCGCCACGGATGGGTCATCAAGTAAAGGGCCATTTTCGCCGGAGTGGTTTGACCTTTGGCTTGGTTGTAACCGTATGCCAGAACTTTCGACGGCACGGTTTCGTTGGCTTCGTCGCTAATGACGCGGATTCCCAGAATATCCGCTCCATAACTGCGAACCACCGAGGCAACCGCTGACATTTCCATATCAACCAACTGGCAACCGGTTTGTGCCGCTAATGACGATTTTTCTTCCGGCGTGGAAATCACCCGTTCCGCGGTGTGCAAGGCGGCGATATCATAACCGGGAATCAAGCGGATAAAATCAAACAGATCGCGGGAGCTATATCGGTCCGCAACGATCACCTGCCCCTTTTTCAATTCGGAATTCAGAGCCCCGGCAAAACCGGCCAGCACGAAGATATCCGCATGCTCCTGGGCCAGCACCTTTTTGACACGCTGTGCGGCCATCTCCATTCCCATGCCGGTAATCACCACCAGCACGGAAACATTGTCATAGGCGCCTTGGTAGCAAGGCACGCCGGAAATGTTGATTTTCTTCCTGTTGGCCAAGCCGGCGACAAACTCACCGGCTTCATACTCGGTCGGGAAAGCAATGGTTAACACGGTATTCGATCTAAAGCATCAGTATTCCAAAGAATAAGACGGTGTCCACTTTTTTTACGGCACTTCAACCGGCTCCAGCTTCCAAATATTCCGGGCATAATCGTTGATCGAACGGTCACTGGAAAACTTGCCCAGGCGCGCCGTGTTCAGCAGCGACATCTTCGCCCAGCGCAAGCGGTCACTGTAAACCTTGTCCAGTTCATCCTGCGCCCGGCAATAATCGGCGTAATCCGCCAATACCATGAACGGGTCACCGCCGCCCAACAGGCTGTGCATCAGGGGCGCCAAGGTGTCATGCGGATCGTTCGGGATGAAATGCCGCGATCCCAGCCAGTCGACCACGGCCCGCAGTTCCTCGTTGGAATTATAGTAATCGTAAGGATTGTAGCCCTTTTGCTTGAGTTCCTCGACTTCTTCAACCTTGAGGCCGAAGATGAAAATATTGTCCTTACCCACCTCTTCCAGAATCTCGACATTGGCACCGTCGAGGGTCCCCATGGTTACCGCACCATTCAGGCCGAGTTTCATATTGCCCGTACCGGAGGCCTCCTTGCCTGCCGTGGAGATTTGCTCGGAAACATCGGCGGCAGGAATGATCTGTGACGCCAAGGACACACGGTAATTCGGCATGAATACCACCTTGAGCTTGCCCTTGATCCGTTCATCGTTGTTGATCACCGCGGCAACCGAGTTGATCGCCTTGATAATGCATTTGGCCACCTGATAACCGGGGGCCGCTTTGGCGCTAAAGATAAAGACACGCGGATTCATCTGGTAATCGGGGTTCTGCAGCAAGCGACGGTACAGGGTCAGGATATAAAGCAAGTTCAGGTGCTGGCGCTTATATTCATGCAGGCGTTTGATCTGCACGTCGAAAATGGCCTCCGGGTTGACAAGCACCCCGCACTCACGCTCGATCACCTTGGCCAGATGAGCCTTGTTCACCAGCTTGATATCGAGGATTTGTTGCAGCACCTCTTTCTCATCGGCGATTTTTTCCAAATCGTGCAATTTGTCGAGGTCGGTGATCCATTCGTCACCAATGCGACTCGTGATAAATTCACTCAGCGGTTGGTTGATCGACAGCAGCCAGCGGCGCGGTGTCACGCCATTGGTCACGTTGTTGATTTTGTTCGGCCACAGTTCGTCGAAAGACTTGAACAGTTTTTCCTTGAGCAGCTTGGTATGCAATTCCGCCACGCCATTGACCGAGAAACTGCCGACCACCGCCAAATGCGCCATGCGCAGCATTTGCACCGGCCCCTCCTCGATCAACGAAAGTTCACGCTTCTTGGCGTCATCACCGGGCCACTTTGCCTCCACTTCCTTCAGGAAACAGCCGTTAATTTCAAAAATAATCTGCAAATGGCGGGGCAATACCTTGCCAAACAGCGGCACGCTCCAGCGCTCCAGCGCTTCAGGCATCAGGGTGTGATTGGTATAGGCGAAAATCCTGGTAACCATGCCCCAAGCCTTGGTCCACGGCACATCGTATTCATCAAGCAACAGGCGCATCAATTCTGCCACCGCCACCGCCGGATGGGTGTCATTCAACTGGACCGCGATCTTCTCCGGCAACAATTCGATATTGTCCCCGTGCTCACGATGAAAGCGACGCAAAATATCGCGCAGGGAACAGGCAACGAAGAAATATTGCTGGATCAGGCGCAATTCCTTGCCGTTTTCCGTGCTGTCGTTCGGGTACAAAACCTTCGAGATCACCTCGCCAAGGTTCTTGTTTTGCAAGGCCTCGACATAACCTCCCGCGTTGAAAGCCTCGAAATCCAATTCTTCCTTGGCATGGGAACGCCACAGACGCAAAAAATTGACCGAGCTGCCGTCATAACCACAAATCGGCGTATCGTGCGGAACCCCGACCACCGTGCGGGTGTCCACCCACTTGGCACGGTAATTCCCCTTCTCGTCAAAAACATTCTCCACCCGTCCGAACAATTGCACTTCCTGGCTGGTCTCCGAACGGACAATTTCCCAAACGTCGCCGAATTTCATCCATTCGTCCGGACGTTCCACCTGATAACCATTCTTGAACTCCTGCTTGAACAAGCCGAATTCGTAATTGATGCCGTAGCCAACCGCCGGCAAATCGAGGGTTGCCAGCGAATCAAGGAAGCAGGCTGCCAAGCGGCCAAGGCCGCCGTTGCCCAGCGCCATGTCATATTCCTCGTCGCGGATCTCGCGCATGCCCAAGCCGAGGTCTTCCAAGGCGCGGGTTGCCTCATCGAAGATGCCGATGTTGATCAAATTATTGCCAAGCAGGCGGCCCATCAGGAATTCCAGCGACAGGTAATAAACACGACGAACCTTTTGCTTGGCGTGCTCGCCCTGCGTGGCGATCATGCGTTCAATGATCCGTTCCTGGGTTGTCCTTGACAGTGAAAACCACCAGTCGTGCCGTGAGGCAGTGGAGAGGTCACGCGCCAATTCATAACGCAAATTGCGCAGGATGGCATTGCGGACGGGTTCGGTATGCAGCAGGGAAGGAACGATATTTTCGGTTATTTTTTTCTTACGCATAATCCGGCTTTCTTGAAAACCTCTGCATTATTCTAACTATGCCACCAAAAGCAAGGTATTATCCCGATTAATTTCAGGAGTGATTGCAAGAAATTAAGCCGACGAAACAACCGTGATTACTTGGATTCGACCTGGATGACCACTCGCACCGAAGTGTTAGGATCACCATTGGCGAGCTGGATCGACGGAGGCAGGTTCAATTTGACCTGCCGCTCATAATTGCCTGCCTTGTTAATGCCCAACAAATCCACGGGAAACACTTGCAGGATACCGCCGGGTTTCCACGAGGAATCGCGCACCACAACCTTGACGGTTTCCGGAATCAAACGGATTTCCGTCACCCGCAGGAATGGTCTGAGGCCACGAACCGACGGCGATTGCACCGCGAGGTCCATGGTCCGGGGATTTTCCAATCTGACCCGGATCACCGCCGGTTCAAAGCGGTCGACCACCGAGCCATCCGGCAGGTTCTTGACCATGTTGTCGCTCAGGGTGAAATCAGCCACCCCGGGTACCGCGCGCGACAAATCCAGCTGGATGTTCAAATTACGTCCCGCAATATCCGCTTTCTGCGGAATGCGCAAATCCATATTGACCGGTTTGGTCGGCATGTTGGAAATGTACATATTCGACGGCACGTTGATAAACTCGACACTTGCCGTGGCCCCCACCGACTTGGTGTCCTGCAGGGAACTGCGGTAATAACGTTCGGTGGCATAGGAACCGATAATGGCCAAGACCAGCGCCACAGCCCACATGGCGCCCGAAATCAAGCGATGACGCCGCCGGTTCTCATTCTGGAACTTCACGCCCAGCAACCCCAACAGGCGGTCCTCCATCTCATCAACCGAATTGGCGATTAGCGGCTGGATATTGCCCTGATGAACGTAGGAAACCACCCCGCGCTGCTCGGAAACCACCAGCACCGCTGCGTCGCAACGCTGGGTCAGCCCAATGGCGGCCAGATGACGGGTCCCCAACTCCACGTCGGCTCCCTCGGCGGTTGCCAGCGGCAAAACTGCGCCAACACGCACAATCTTTCCCTGCCGCACAATCACCGCGCCATCATGACGGGGCGCATAGGTGTTGAAAATCGACAGGATCATCGAGCGGTTCAAGCGAACCTCCACATCCTCGCCGCCACTGACCAACGATTCCACCTCGAACTGGCGGGGAAATACAAACAAGGCACCGCGCCGCAGCTTCGCCAAATCCCACAGTGCCTGGGCCATTTCCTTGACAATTTCCTCCGACTGGAAGGTCCGGGGCCGGAACAGATTGCCACGGCTGGCCGACTGGTAAATGCGGGTCAACTCCGGCAAAAAGGACAGAAACAGCGCGATGCCGATAAGGAACAGCAAAGGAATAGTTAACAGAATGGCAAAAGGCAGCTTGCACCAAACCACAATGGCGGCAAAAAAACCGAAAATCAGCGCCGAGTAAATCAGGTTGAGCAAACGAGGGTAGGCCAGCAACCACCCCATCAGGATACGCAACACCAATGTACACAGGACGATGTCCAAGGCGTGCCGCAACAAATCAACACTCGTTCGCATATGGCAGGACTGCAGCCAGCCTAGACTTTAGGAAGTTCCGGGCAAGACATAACCGACAGTCACCTTGCCGTCCTCGATTTTCTGTATCTGGTAGTTGCGTGAAATATTGAACCCGCGCATTACTTCCTGGATTGAACCATAAAGCTGCAACCACAAGCGATTGCCAACCGCGCTCGGCAATACCGCATCGCCAATGTACACGTCACACTTGTAGAAAGTCACCGCGTTTTCATTGGCCTGGAAATACAGATCGTAGCGCAACAGGAAATTCTTGCCGAAACAGGAAGTCTGCTGCAAGAAGCGCAACTTGGTCGGCAGTGCGTAGAAACGGAGTTTTTCCATCGACACCCCCAAGGTACCGGACAGCGTGTCCTGGCGGAACGAGACCAGCTTGTCCAATGCCGTATTGATTTCGGCATTATCCAAGGTCACTGACAAATCCGATTTCTTCAGGTCTTTCAGCGTGTCGCCCTGGGAGATGTACAACAGCTTGTACAACTTGTCCAACGACACTTCTTCGGGCGCCCCGGTTGCCGGAGCCTTGGCTTCCTGCGCCGTGTATTCGACCATCAGGCCCGGCGCATTGAAGACGCGAATCACATAAAACGCGTAAATCCCCATGAAAATCACCGAGACCAGCAGCATGATAAACTCAAGGAACCCGCTGATGCGGCTTTGGAATACCGCATAATAGAAACAGAACAAAGCGACCAAGGCGCTGGTAACCAAGAAAATCACCACGATGGTCATGGTCTGCTGCGAGGCCACGGTGTTCGAGATATTCACCGGTTTAAGCTGCTCGATGAAAGTCTTCAAGCGATCTTCACGGCGCTGTTCGTAAATCTGGCTGATCTCCTGCTTGGTATGCCATTGCCCCTCGAACAACACCTTGCCTTCCTTGAGCAGGGCTTGGCGGTCAAGCCAAGGCTTCAAATACTGGTCCACTTGCGAAGCCAGGTCGGAATACTGCGACTTGAATTGCTCACCGGCGGCCAGCTTGGCATTCAAATCGTCCAGCTTGTAGTCATTGGCATCAACAAATTGCTCGGTAGTGAACTCCTTGAAAGCCTTGTCCTTCTCCTTGACCTTTTCCTCCTGCTGGCTCTTCCGGCCATCCAGAACGGCATGGTACTTGGTCAGGTCGACAGTCAGGGATTTCTTCAACTCCGGATAACTCTTAATCAGGTTATCGTACTGCGAGATGATGTTGTGAATGTTGTCGTCCGGCAAATTCTGGTCTTCATCGACATAATACGGAACGATATCGATCAGCATGTTCAACTGGCGGGCCGTCCGCTTGTCCTCTTCGTCGGTAATGAACAGTGCCGGGTCCTTTTTTTCCACCACCTTGGCACGAATCACCTGCAGTCTTCCGTCTCCGGTTTTGACAATGGCATAGACATTGGTTTGGGGTTTGTCACCATTATCAGCGTCCTGCGCAAACGCCCAAGGAGCCACCAACATCAAAAGCAAGCCGATCGACAAAAATCTTTTCATGAAAATCTCCAAAATTGCAAAAAATACAAAGGACGAATTTAAAGGCTGACCGTCAATGGTCAATCTTTACTAGCAACTAATTTTTAATCGTTTAATTCACTCCTCTTTACCTTGCCAATCATCAATCCATTCGATAAGACGCATAATCCGTCAAAATATTGGGGATTTTTACAATTTTTCGCCCCTTGCGGCAAAAACTGGTCTACATTCAAAGTTTCATGTCCACTCACGATTTCATCAGACTGCGCGGCGCACGGGAAAACAACCTCAAGGGCTTTGACCTGGATATTCCGCTCAATCGCTTTATCGTCGTCACCGGGCTCAGCGGTTCGGGCAAATCCTCCCTCGCCTTCGATACCATCTACGCCGAGGGACAACGCCGTTACACCGAGACCTTCTCGCCCTACACCCGCCAGTTCCTCGAGCGCATGAACAAGCCCAAGGTCGACGCCATCGAGGGCATCCCGCCGGCCATCGCGTTAAGCCAGGTCAATTCAGTGCGCACCTCGCGCAGCACGGTCGGCTCGATGACCGAGGTTGCCGACCACCTGAAATTGTTGTTCCCTCTGCACGCCGAACTGCACAGCCCAGTGAGCGGGCAACGCATCCAGCCGTGGACGGCGGGACAGGTCGCCGACGAATTGCTGGCCAAGCACGCCGACAGCCAAGTCCTGATCACCTTCGAGGTCCCCTTCCCGCCCAAGACCAAATGGCCGGAAATCGTCGCCTTTCTGCAAGCCCAGGGTTTCATCCGTATTTACGCTGGCGGCAAGACCCTGCGTATCGACGAACTTCACTCTTCGCCCTTCACTACTCACTCCTCCATCCCCGTGGTGGCCGACCGCCTCAGCTCCAGCGCCGACAACAAATCCCGCCTGATCGAGGCCATCCAGTCCGCCTTTCAGTACGGCAAGGGCCTCATCAAGCTGATCCTGCCGGACCATCAAATCCTGTCGTTTTCCAACAAATACCTCGACCCTGCCGACCATCGCGAATACACCGCCCCCAGCTCCTCGTTGTTTTCCTTCAACAACCCGATCGGCGCCTGCCCGCTGTGCAACGGCTTCGGCCGCACCATCGACATCGATTACGACCTCGCCCTGCCCGACCGGAATCTCAGCATCGACGACGGCGTGGTGAAATGCTTCAGCGGCGAGACTATGCAGAACTGCCAAAAGGACCTGCTCAAGGCCTGCCGCAAGCACAAGATTCCCACCGACATCCCCTTCTGCCAGCTCCCCAAAAAGCAACAGGACTTCGTCATCCACGGCGAAATCAGCGAGGGCAAGAACCTGGAGGAATCCTACGACGACGGCGAATGGTACGGCGTGAAGGGCTTCTTCCGCTGGCTGGAAATGCGTACCTACAAAATGAACGTGCGCATCCTGCTGGCCCGTTACCGCGCTTACAACGAATGTTCCGCCTGCCACGGCAACCGCTTCAAGCCCGAGACCCTGCTGTGGACACTGAACGGCAGGAACCTCGCGCAAATCAACAGCACGCCCATCCGCGACCTTGAACCCTGGTTCAGCGCCATCGCGCCCAAGGACGAATCCGCCAACATCCTCCTCCACCAAATCACTTCGCGCCTGCGTTACCTCAACCAGGTCGGCCTCGGTTACCTCACCCTCGGACGCGCCAGCCGCACCCTGAGCGGCGGCGAACTGCAACGCGTCAACCTCACCACCTGCCTCGGCACCTCGCTCACCGGCACCCTGTTCGTCCTCGACGAACCCAGCATCGGCCTGCACCCGCGCGACACCATTCAACTCACCAACGTGCTGCAAAGCCTCTCCCTCCAGGGCAACACCGTCATGGTGGTCGAGCACGATGGCACCATGATCGCCGCCGCCGACCACCTGATTGAACTCGGCCCCCGCAGCGGTGCCGGGGGCGGCAACTTGGTCCTCAACGCCAGTGTTGATGAATTGAAGATGGCAGATGGAAGATGGAAAATGAAAAAAACGGCGGCAGCCAAATCTGCCGTCTCCCGTCTGCCATCTTCCATCACCCTCCAATACCTCAGCGGTGAACGCAGCATCCCATTGCCCGAAAAACGCCGCCCGGTCACGGGTGCCACCCAGTGGCTCGAATTCCAGGGCGCAGGCAAACACAACCTGCACGACCTCGATTTCCGCATCCCGCTGCACACCTTCACCGCCATCACCGGCGTCAGCGGCTCGGGCAAATCCACCCTGGTCAACGAAATCATCTACAAGCACCTGTCCCTGCACTTCAACCGCAACGTCAGCGAAGCCGGAACACTCCGGAAACTCAGCGGCGCGCAACAGCTCGACGACGTATTGATCATCGACCAGAGCCCGCTGACCCGCAGCGCGCGCAGCACCCCGCTGGTCTACGTCGGCGCCTACGACCAGGTGCGCGAACTGTTCGCCATGACCGAGTCGGCACAACAGCTCGGCCTCAACGCCGGCGCCTTCTCCTTCAACAGCGGCACCGGACGCTGCCCGCGCTGCAGCGGCACCGGCTACGAGAAAATCGAAATGCAATTCCTCTCCGACGTATTCGTCAAATGCCCCGTCTGCGAAGGCCGCCGCTTCCAAGACCACGTCCTCAAGGCCCAATACCGCGGCAAATCCATCGACGACATCCTCAACATGACCGTCAGCGAGGGGATTAAATTCTTCAACGCAGAGACGCCGAGGACGCAGAGTACACCGAAAGCAATTAAATCATCCCAACAGATCATCTCCGCATTGCAACTCCTGGAACAAGTCGGCTTGGGTTATCTGACTCTCGGACAACCTACCAATCAACTCTCCGGCGGCGAAGCCCAACGCCTGAAACTCGTCACCGAACTAATCCAAACCCAAGACACCTCTCAAAAAAAATCTCCGCGCCTCCGCGCCTCCGCGGTTAACCAAAAATCCAAGCTCATCATCCTCGACGAACCCACCACCGGCCTGCACTACGAAGACATCCGCGTGCTATTGCAGGTGCTGCAATCGCTGGTCGACCGTGGCAACACCCTGATCGTCATCGAGCACAACATGGAAGTGGTCAAATGCGCCGACCACATCCTCGACCTCGGCCCCGAGGCGGGCGACCAAGGCGGCCAAATCATTGCCACCGGCACCCCGGAGGACATCGCCGCCAACAGCAAAAGCCGTACCGCCCCCTACCTTGCCCAAGCCCTGGCCTCACCGGGTTCTGCTCCTCAGCCTACCGGGTTGAGCTCCTCAACCCACCGGGTTCAGTCACAAAATCCGCCTGCAATTAGCTCCAAGACCATCTCCATCCGTGGTGCCAAACACCACAACCTGAAGAATATCGACCTCGATATCCCCCGCAACAAGATGGTGGTTCTCACCGGACTAAGCGGTTCCGG
Organism: Verrucomicrobiales bacterium; assembly: GCA_031256975.1. Lineage (GTDB taxonomy): Bacteria > Verrucomicrobiota > Verrucomicrobiia > Methylacidiphilales > JAAUTS01 > JAIRPN01. The sequence continues at coordinate 25,726 of JAIRPN010000009.1, forward strand.
CAAATCCTCCCTGGCCTTCGACCTCCTCTTCTCCGAAGGCCAGCGCCGCTACCTCGACTGCCTCAACAGCTACGCCCGCCAGTTCATCGAGCAATTGGAAAAACCCCGCGTCGATTCCATCACCGGCATCCCGCCCGCTGTCGCCATCGAGCAACGCACCACCCGCGGCGGCGGCAAGAGCACCGTCGCCACCGTCACCGAACTCTACCACTTCATGCGCCTGCTCTATGCGAAGCTTGGCGTCCAGCATGACCCCGCCAACGGCGAACCCTGCATCCAGCAAACCCCGCGCGAAATCGTGGCGCAAATCAGGCGGGAACTCGGCAAGGGCGAAGCCCGCCTGCTCGCCCCGCTGGTGCGCGGGCGCAAAGGCATTTACACCGAACTGGCCTCCTGGGCGCAACGCAAGGGCTATCCCGAACTGCGTGTCAACGGCAAGTTCACCACCCCTGACAAATTCAAGGCCCTCGACCGCTACCGCGAGCATAACATCGACCTGGTGCTCGGCACCATCAACGCCAAAACCCCGAACCTGGAAATCCTCATCAACCAAGCCATCGAGTACGGACATGGCACAATCATGGTAGATGGACGATTGAAGATGGATGATGTTAAAAATCCGCCGAAAGCGCATAAATCCAAAATCGGCCATCTTCCATCTGCCATCTCCCATACTTACAGCACCCAACTCTATTCTCCCAAGACCGGAAAATCCTTCGAGCCGCTTGATCCGCGCCTGTTCTCCTACAACAGCCCCCACGGCTGGTGTCCCAAGTGCCAGGGTTACGGCACTGTCGCCGACATCAAGACCGACGACCGCCTCAGCGAATTGGAACAGGAACAGCAACAGGAACTGATCCGCGAATATCTCGACAGCGACGAGATCAAGGCCTGCCCCGAATGTCATGGCAGCCGCCTCAACGAAACCGCCCGCGCCGTCCACTTCGCCGGAAAACCGATCACCGAACTCAACGCCATGAACGTGCAGGACTTCCTGCGCTTCTTTGGCAGACTCAAGTTCAAGGGCCGCGAGGCCGCCATCATCCGCGACATCAAGCCGGAGATCGAGCAGCGCCTCAAGTTCCTCAACCACGTCGGCCTTGATTATCTCAACCTCGACCGCGCCGCCCCCACCTTGAGCGGCGGCGAATCCCAGCGCATCCGCCTCGCCGCGCAACTCGGTTCCAACCTCCAAGGCGTGCTCTACGTCCTCGACGAACCCACCATCGGCCTGCACCCGCGCGACAACGACGAACTCATCAAAACCCTGCGCGAATTGCAGGAACGCGGCAATTCACTGGTCATCGTCGAGCACGACGAGGACACCATGCGCCAGGCCGACCACATCATCGACCTCGGCCCCGGCGCCGGGGTCAACGGTGGCCACATCATCGCCCAAGGCACTTGGCAACAACTCACCAAGAACAAACAATCCCTCACCGGCAGACTCCTCGGCACCCCGCTCAAACACCCCCTCAAAGGCAGCCGCCGCAAAATCGACAAAACCACCGAATGGCTCGCCATTGACGGCGCCCGCGCCAACAACCTCAAGAACCTCAAGGTGGAACTGCCTCTCGGCAAATTCATCGGTATCAGCGGCGTCAGCGGCAGCGGCAAATCCACGTTGATGCACCAGGTTATCATCCCCGCCGTCACCGAAGCGCTAACCACCAAAAAAAACCTCCGCGTCCTCCGCGCCTCTGCGGTGAATTCAAACAAATGGGACACCATCGACGGCTTGCACAACATCACCAAGCTGATCGAGGTCGACCAATCCCCCATCGGCAAAACCAGCCGCAGCACGGTTTGTACTTACATCGGCCTGATGGATCACCTGCGCAAACTGATGGCTCAAGTCCCCCTCGCCAAGACCCGCGGCTTCAGCGCCAGCCATTTCTCCTACAATGCGGGCGCGGGCCGCTGCCCCGCCTGCATGGGACAGGGCATGCTCAAGATCGAGATGAACTTCCTCCCCGCCACCTACGTCCCCTGCGACAAATGCGGCGGCAAACGCTGGACCGAACCGGTGCTCGAAGTCACCTATCGCGACAAGAATATCTACGACATCCTCGCCCTCAGCATCGACGAAGCCGTGGAGTTCTTTGACGGGCAACCCAACATTCAAGTCCCCCTGCGCCTGTTGCAGGAAACCGGGTTGGGCTACCTCACCCTCGGCCAAACCAGCCCCACCCTCAGCGGCGGCGAAGCCCAGCGCATCAAACTGGTCACCGAGTTGGCAGGCATCCGCCTGCAGGAACAACGTCACCGCCTCAGCACCCGCGCCGCGCTAACAGGCAAGACCCTGTACCTGCTGGAAGAACCCACCGTCGGCCTGCACCTGGCGGACGTGCAAAAGCTGCTGGAAGTGATTCATAAACTGGTCGACAGCGGCAACACCGTCGCCGTCATCGAGCACCACCTCGACCTGCTTGCCGAGTGCGATTACCTGCTCGACCTGGGCCCCGAAAGCGCCGCGGACGGCGGCCGCATCATCGCCAGCGGCACCCCGGAACAAGTCGCCAACAGCAAGAAAAGCCACACTGGCAAATATCTCCGCAAGGTCCTGTAGCATCCCGAAAAAATGTTTGGCAAAAAAGAGGAGTGCACTATTGTTCCCGAGCTATGATTAAGCGTCTTGGTGTTTTGACATCCGGTGGTGATTCTCCGGGAATGAATCCTTCCATCCGTTCCGTAGTCCGTACCGGCATCGGCCTCGGCGTCGAAGTGATCGGGATTGAGAACGGCTACCAGGGCATTTTCGACCACCAATTCATCCCGCTCGGCGCGCTTGAAGTCAGCGGCAAGATCCGCGACGCCGGCACCTTCCTCGCCACCACCCGTTGCATGGCGATGATGCAACCCGACGGTCCCGCCAAGGTGGTGGAGATTCTCAAACAGAACAAGCTCGACGCCCTGGTGGTTATCGGCGGCGACGGCTCACTAACCGGCGCGCAAAAGATTCACCACCTCGGTTACCCGGTCATCGGCCTGCCCGGCACCATTGACAACGATATTTTCGGCACCGACATGGGCATCGGCGTGGATACCGCGCTGGATACCATCATTCATTCGATCGACATGATCAAGGCCACCGCCGCCTCGCACCGCCGCTGCTTCGTCATCGAGGTCATGGGCCGCAGCAGCGGCTACCTGGCGTTGATGAGCACCATCACCACCGGTTCCCAGGTCGCCGTGGTTCCCGAATACAAACACAACATCGAACGCATCATCGAGACTCTCAACCGCCGCATGCAACGCAAGCACAACAACAGCGTGATCGTGGTGGCCGAGGGCGTCTGCACCGGGCAGGAATTCATGGATGAACTGCTCGCCGCCGGCAGGGACCGCCTTGACCAGGAAGTCCGCCTGACCGTGCTCGGCCATATCCAGCGCGGCGGCTCGCCGACCCATTTCGACCGCCTGCTCGGCAGCCGCATGGGCGAGTTCGCGGTGCTGTCCCTGTTGCAGGGCGAAACCGGCGCAATGGTCGCCACCGTCGGCGGCACCATGCGCCTGCGTAACTTCGACGAAATCCTCGGCAAGAAACGGGCCCTCAATGCCGACGCCATCCGCCTCGCCAAGAATCTCGGCATCGAGATTGGCGACGTGACCGAATAAACCTTTGATACAACAAACAACCCGCCGACGGTGAATTCACCATCGGCGGGTTTTGTTTTAATGATGATTCACGGCTTTGTACAAAAATTCCAAATAACCCCATCCGCTCACCCTGAGCCCGTCGAAGGGTGAACCTGCCCTGAGTAAAGTCATGCTTCGACAAGCCCAGCATGAGCGACATGAGGACTTTTTTGCGTAAAAGCCGACAATTACTGGAAGTTCTGCCTAATGTAATCCTGCACGCGCTGGACCGCGATTTGCGACAGGGCATCGCAGGTGGCTTTCAGGCTCGAGGCGGAATCCGTGGCGGGAGCGCCCTGGTCATTGGCGGCGTCACCGGCCAGGCGTGATTCGGCGACATCAAAGGTCAGGAACGGTTGCACGCGGGACTTGCTGACATCGTACACATACACCGTGCATTCAATGCGATCGTCGCTCGCCGCCTTGTCGTCGGGATTGTCGTTGATGTTGCTCCATTGCACCAATTGAATACGACCGGTCACCACCCAGCCTTCATTGCCCGCGGTCTGTCCCGTGGATAATTTCTGGGTGTTATAATTGGCCGCCTTGAAACCCTGGAACAAATCATTGCCCAGCAGGCGGGTGATCTGCTGCGGCAGGTCGGTTTCACGCGCGTCACGCTTCAACGTCACGTTGTTGTTCTCGAAATCACGCACCACGATCAGTTTCGGCGCGGCATCAGGGAACGCGGTATTGACGGTATGCTGGTCCTTGGTGGAAATGGTCTGGCAAGAAACCAACGCTAACAGCAACCCCAGCAACGGCAAATGGCGGAACTTCATTAAAATATTCACCCGTCCCTTTTAGAGGACTGCGACGACTTCGGCAATATGTTCCGTCGGGTGAACTTTGCGGAAAATGGCCTTGAGTTTGCCGTTGGCGTCGATGACGAAGGTCGAGCGCTCGATGCCCATGAACTTTTTGCCGTACATCGACTTCTCCACCCACACGCCATATTTGTCGGCAACCCTGTGGTTGGCGTCCGCCAGCAGGTCGAACGGCAATTCATGCTTGGCGGCGAATTTGGCATGCTGCTCCACCGGATCGGGGCTGACACCGAGAATCACCGCGCCCTTCTTCTTGATGCCGGCAAATTCGTCACGGAACGTGCAGGCCTCCTTGGTGCAGCCGGGAGTCTCGTCCTTCGGGTAAAAATACAGCACCACCGTCTTCCCCTTGAATTGCTCCAGCGAAACAGTCTCGCCGTTTTGGTTCTTGAGCTTGAGAGCGGGAGCCTTGTTCCCAATTTTCGGCACGGTCATGGCAGCAAGCATAAATCAAAACTTGGCAAAAGCCATCCTGTTATGTGAAATTCTTGTAACATGATGCGCTTTGTATTGGCCTTGTTGAATCTGTTCGGCTTTCCCGGCCTCGGCACCTATCTCGCCGGATACAAGCGCACGGGCATCATTCAGGCCTGCATTTCTTTGTGTTGCAGCCTGATCGCCATAACCTCCATGGCCTGGGTCTCTCCCACCGTCTACGCCATGTACCACGACCAGGAAGCATCCCAAAACCGCATCGCAGACGGCGACTTTAGCCAGCTCATCTCGCTGTTGGCGCCGGTGGCCATCGCTTCCGTCAGCCTGCTGGTTTTCGCCTGCAACTGGCTCTGGTCCTCCACCACCACCAAGCCCTTGCGGCACGAACCGCCTCCCATTCCCGGCCGGCCGCAACGCTAACCGCCGGCTTGCGGTAACAAAAAATTGTCTGGTTTTTGGTTCCCGCCCGCCTACTCTTTTCCCTTTATTATGGCTAACGACAAGACCGCTATCCAACCCACACGCAACGACGACTTCCCCGAATGGTACCAGCAAGTCATCGCCGCCGCCGACCTCGCGGAAAATTCCGACGTGCGCGGTTGCATGATCATCAAGCCCTGGGGTTACGGCCTGTGGGAACAAATCCAGAAGAACTTGGACCGGATGTTCAAGGAAACCGGCCACGAAAACGCCTACTTCCCGCTGTTCATCCCTCTGAGCTATTTGCAAAAGGAAGCGGAACACGTCGCCGGCTTCGCCAAGGAATGCGCCGTGGTCACCCACCACCGCCTCGAGGCCGACGCTAACGGCAATCTGGTCCCCAAGGGCGAACTCACCGAACCGCTCATCGTCCGTCCCACTTCCGAAACCATCATCGGCGCTTCGTTCGCCCGCTGGGTGCAGTCGTACCGCGACCTGCCCCTGTTGTTGAACCAATGGGCCAACGTCGTGCGCTGGGAAATGCGCCCGCGCCTGTTCCTGCGCACCGCCGAGTTCCTCTGGCAGGAAGGCCACACCGCGCATGAGACCGAGACCGAGGCCGTGGCGGAAACCGAGCGCATGCTCAAGGTATATGAAACCTTTGCCAAGGATTACCTCGCTTTGCCGGTGTTGGTCGGCGAAAAGAGCGAGAGCGAACGCTTCCCCGGCGCCGTCCGCACCCTGTGCATCGAGGCTATGGTGCAGGACCGCAAGGCCGTGCAGGCCGGAACCTCGCACTACCTCGGGCAGAATTTTGCCAAGGCTTCCGAGATCAAATTCGTCGGCCGCGACAACACCCAGCAATACGCCTACACCACCAGCTGGGGCGTCAGCACCCGCCTGATCGGCACGCTGATCATGGCGCACGGCGACGACAACGGCGTGATCCTGCCACCGCGCGTGGCCTCGTCACAGATTGTCATTCTCCCCGTCATTCCAAAACCCGAGCAGCGCGATGAAATTCTCGCCTCCTGCGAACAACTCGCCGCCGAACTGCGTCAACAGACCTGGCAGGGCGAGCCTTTGCGTGTGAAGATCGACAGCCGCGACAAGGCCGGTGGCAGCAAGACTTGGGACTGGATTAAAAAGGGCGTGCCGCTGCGCGTCGAGATCGGCCCGCGCGACCTCGCCGCCGGAACGGTATTCACCGCCCGCCGCGACAAGGACGCCAAGGACAAACAATCCTTCAAGCGTGAAGACTTCGTCGTTGGCGCCGCCAAAATATTGGAAGAAATCCAACAGGGCCTGTATGACCGTGCCCTCGCCTTCCGCGAAGCCAACACCAGGAAGATCGACACCAAGGAAGAATTTTACGCTTACTTCACACCGAAGAACGCGAATAAACCCGAGATTCATGGCGGTTTCGCCCTCACCCACTGGTGCGGCGACGAAACGGTCGAGGAACAGATCAAGAACGACCTCAAGGTCACCATTCGCTGCATTCCCTTCGGCGATACCGAAGCAGGCACCTGCCCCTTCACCGGCAAGCCAAGCAAACAGCGCGTGGTGTTCGCCAAGTCGTATTAAGACTTACTCCGCCGTTAGCGGGATCAATTCGAAATCGCCGATCACCACCGGCGATTTCGAAGGCACATGCAGATTCAACCGTTGTTTACGGTAATGAATCAACCAACTTCCGGAAAGCTCGGTGGCGGACAGCCGGTTGAATTTTTCCGTGTTCAGGAAATGCGCCGATTCCGCCGCGACATCCTCATCCGCCTTGGTCTGCACCAGATCGCGTTTCGTGACATAATACACTTCCTCGCCAAAATAAACCTCCAGGCTGGGCCAATAGCTGTCGGCATAAACCTTCTTCGCACCGTGTTGCTGCAAATAAGTCAACACTTCACGCAACGACGAGTTCCGCCCCAGTTTCGATTCATGCGATACAATCAACAGTGCCGTCGTTAGCGATAATGCCATCCAGACAGCCGCCGTTCCCCACAATGCCAGTCGCAGGTTTCTCCGCTCCTCCAATGGCAGGATCAACCGCGTCATCCCCAAAGCGGCCCACGGCGCCAGAATCAACGTATAAGTCGGCAATTTCGACGCCGCCAGACTGAACACCGCCAGACCGCTAACCACGATCCACAATTCCGGCGAACGCCGCCACCAGCCCTGTCGCCATTCCCTGCATTTGGCCGCAGTCGCCGCCCAAGGCCACCAAGGCAGCCACGCTAACAGCGAAATAATCAGGTAATAATAAATCGGCCCCTTGCGACCATCCACATGCCCGGCCATCCGTCCCACCAGTTCACGACCAAAAAAGAAATGCACCAAGTCACGGTGCTCCTGCATCATCAGGATATACCACGGCGAGCCGAGCAGGATAATTGCCGGCAGCAGTAACGGAAACCGCAAGGCTTTGCGACCACGCTCATCCTGGGTCACGATTAGCGCCACATACAGTCCCAGCAACGGAATCAACGATGGCGTCGCCTTGGTCCACCACGCCATCGACCAGCAAAACAACGACGCCAACCACCATTTCCAAGAACCGTCGCGGTGTCGACATTCCACCCAAACGGCGATTGCCAGCGTCACCCATCCGGTCAAAAACATGTCCGGCGTCAGCCAGCGTGCCAAGGCCCAGAATTGCACCATCGTGCCGCAAACCAGCAAAGACCACCACGCGGTTTTCGCGCCATACAAACGCCACGCCGCCCAGCCCAAACCCGCTAACGACAAGATCGCCCCGGACACCGACGGCAACCGCGTCGCCGCTTCGCCATAACCAAACGCCTTGATGCTGAGCGCCGTCACCCAGTAAATCATCGGCGGTTTGTCATAATGATGAATGTCCGACAATACCGGGTCCAGCCAGCCGTGCCCGTCGTCCTCTAGAATTTCCCCCGCCATGTTGGCGTAACGCCCCTCGTCAGGCTCATTGAGACCACGGGTACCCAGGGCAAACAAAAAACCGAACAGCAACAATGCCGCTAACAGCAAGAAGCCTCTCCACCCATAATTCATAGAAACAAGAAAGCTAACCACGGAACACCCCAAATACACGGAAAATCCATTGAACTTTCCCGCTGAAAAATTCCGTGTATTCCGCGTGTTCCGTGGTAAATAAATCTTATGAAATCAGCCTACGAACTTGCGATGGAACGCCTGGCCAAGAACCAGCCCGAGACCAAATTGACCGACGCGCAGAAACAGGAACTGGCCGACATCAACGCCCGCTACGAAGCCAGGCTCGCCGAGCGCAAAACCTTTCTCAATGGCAAAATCAAGGAGGCGGAGGCCAAGGGCGACCTGCCGGAAGCGGACCAGTTCCGCACGCAATTGCGCCGTGATGTCGCCACCCTCAACGAGGAAATGGAAGCCAAAAAGGAAGCGGTGCGGAAGAAGTAGTTTCCCGCGCTCAGGCCTTGCTCTTCACCCAGTCGATGATCTTGCGGTCATCGTCCTTGGCCGCCCAGACAAAACGCAGGAAATCCGCCGGGGCGATGTTGTATTTCGACAGGAATTTCCGGTCGCCCCCGCAACCGAACATCAAATCCTTGTCCAGTTCCCCTGCCAGCTTGATGCGGGCTTTCTGGATGATGCGCGGCAGCCATTCAATGCCGTCCACCGCGTCGGTTTTCGCCTTTAGCGTCGAGGTGGCCACCGTCCTGCCGGACAGCTTGCCTTTCTGCACATACAGGAAATAATCCCGGCGCGCGGCGGTAATCAGCAGGGTAGTGCCAAAGTCGGGTTCACCGTAGTTGTTGGCGTCCTCGGCGAAATCGTACAACTCCTGCGGCGTGCAACCGATCGAAGCGAGGAATTTCTGTTCATTGGCGTCGAAAAAATTCTCCGACCCGCGCGTGCCGGTCTTGTATTTCTCAATGGCTTTTTGGTACAGGGTTTCAAATTCAGTGGTCCAGTTGTAATTCATATAAGTAACAAGTTTTAAGTTTGAAGTTTTAAGCAACCACGCTTATTACTTAAAACTTAACACTTAAAACTCACCATGAAACATATTTTTATCATTATTGCCTTGTCCGTCGGCGTGTTATCAGCCAACCTGCACGCTATGTCTAACGAAGTAGCAATCATTCACACCACCGAGGGCGACATGGTCCTGTCTTTCTGGGACGACGTCGCACCGAAAACCGTGGAAAATTTCAAGAAACTGGCCAAGTCCGGCTTCTACAACGGCACCGCCTTCCACCGCATCATCAAGGGTTTCATGATCCAGGGCGGCGACCCGCTGACCAAGGATGAATCGAAGAAAGACATGTGGGGCACCGGCGATCCCGGTTACAAGATCAAGGCCGAATTCAACGACAAAAAACACGTCAAAGGCGTCATCTCCATGGCCCGCAGCCAAAACCCGGATTCCGCCGGTTCGCAGTTCTTCATCTGCCTGGCCCCCTGCCCGTTCCTCGACCGCCAGTACACCGGCTTCGGCCAACTCATCAAGGGTGATGACGTACTGGAAAAAATCGGCAACACCCCGGTTTCCGCGAACCGTTACAGCGGCGAAGCCAGCGTCCCGAACAAACGCGTCGAAATCAAGAGCATCGAGGTTGTTCCCGCTGACTCTGTAAAATAACACTTTGGCTTGTTTCAAGCCGGCATGAGGCGCTAACCGCGAAGTTCACGGTTAGCGCCTTTTTAATTTGCCCAAAACGGTTATATTGCTCCCCGCGACCTATGATTCGGAAATGCGGCATCATCCTGCAAACCCTTAATATTTACGGGGCGGTCGCCATTGTGAGCCTGGGCTGGGCGCTTTCCTGCCTGCTGCATTTCCAATGCGCCGCCTACCTGCCCCTGTGGTTTTTTGCCGCGTTGTTCATTTATAACCTCGACCGCCTGCGCCACGAACCCGCCGACCTGATCAACTTGCCCGACCGCAGCAGGCACAGCATGGGATTGCGGCGCATCAGCCGGACCCTGGCGATACTTTCCGCCACGACGCTAATGGCCATCCCGGTCATGCAACACGACTGGCTGATGAGCATCCTCACCGTCACAGGGGCTTTCATTTGCGTAAACTATTCTGTGCCGCTGCTCGGTTTTCGCTTCAAGGACATCCCCTTGCTGAAAACTTTTTTCGTCCCCACGCTGGTCACCGCGGCGTTCCTGATTCCGCCCCTGTTGCAACAACCGTTGCGCGACGACCCGCTGCATCATCTTTTCCTCTCCGCGTGGGCCTGGTGTGTGGCGTTTTTCAACATGATCCTCTGCGATTTGCGCGACATCGAGGGAGATTCCCGCACCGGTATTCGCACATTGCCCGTGACATTGGGACGGCGGCGCACTTTTCAGATATTGCTCGCCTTGTTGGCCTGCAGCATTGCGCTGTCAATCGGCGTGTTGTTCAAATCGAAACCTTCCACCATCGTGCAATGGGCCTGTATTGCCGCCATCATGCCGATTTACCTCGGCTGCCTGCTCGCCGCCGCGCGCAAACCCCGGCCGGAAAGTTTTTATGAATGGTGGGTGGATGGAATCCTGTTTGTGCCGGCGCTGGTGTACTTGATTCTGCGATAAAACCTATTTCATTCTTTGTCACCAAAGCGCCATATTTCCAGTCCTGTGAAAATATTTAAAATGCTTTATTGCATTGCAAGACATCCGTTCTATATATCTCTCCGAAAAGATGCAAAAGAACTCGGAATCGTGGTCCCTCGAACAGGCGTTTCAAGTGTACAATATTGACCGTTGGGGCGGGGAATATTTCAGCATTAACCAGGCCGGCAATATCAGCGTGCGCCCCAAGCGCGCGAACGGTCCCGAGCTGGATTTGACCGACGTGGTGAACGCGGCACGCGACCACAATCTCTCGCTCCCCCTGCTGATCCGTTTTCAGGATTTGCTGCGCAACCAGGTTGCCACCATCAACGAGAGTTTCCGCAACGCGATCCGCGAGCACAATTACCAGGGCCAGTACCGCGGCGTGTTCCCGATCAAGGTGAACCAACTGCGCGAGGTGGTCGAGGAAATCCAGGACGCGGGACTGCAATATGATTTCGGTTTGGAAGTCGGCAGCAAGCCGGAATTGTTCGCCGCGCTGGCGATTCACCAGAATCCGGAAAGCCTGTTGATTTGCAACGGTTACAAGGACGCCGAATTCATCCGCATGGCCTTGTTGGGCCGCAAGCTCAACAAGAAAGTGGTGATGGTCATCGAGAAACTCGAGGAATTGTTCCGCGTCCTGAGTGTCGCCGAGCAGATGAATGTCGACCCGATCATCGGCATCCGCGTGCGCTTGCAGGCCAAAGGTGCGGGCAAATGGGCTTCGTCCGGCGGCGAAAACGCCAAGTTCGGGCTTAGCACCGCCGAGTTGCTGGAAGCAGTGGAAACGCTGAAGCAGCGCGGCAAGGAGCATATTTTCCAACTGGTACATTTCCATGTCGGCTCGCAAATCCCCGACATCCTGACCGTCAAGCGCGCGGTCCGCGAGGCTTCCCGTTACTACGCCAAGCTGATCAAGCTGGGCTTCGATATCAAGTATCTCGATGTCGGCGGCGGTTTGGGCGTCGATTACAACGGCAGCCGGACTTCCTCGGAAAGCTCGACCAATTACACCCTGGACGAATACACCCGCGATATCGTCTACAATATCACCGACATCTGCGCCGAGGAAAAGGTTCCCCACCCGAATATCGTCAGCGAAAGCGGCCGCGCCGTGGTGGCTTATCATTCGGTCCTGTTGGTGGAAGTGTTCGGTTCCATCGCCAAGGACAAGGGCGAGTTTCCCCAACCCGCCAATGACGATCACAAGCTGGTCAAGGGCATCGCTGAAATCCTGCAAAAACTCAACAAGCGCAACCGCCGCGAGTGTCTGCACCAGGCCAAATTGATCAAGGAAGAAGCCTCTTCACACTTTGAGGTCGGCACCCTCGACCTAAAGGCCAAGGCATTGGTAGAGACCGGATTTTGGAAAATCGTCGAATCCATCGTCAAATCCTACAATTGCGATGGCAAATTCAAGATGCCGGATGAAGTGCGCGAGTACCAGGCACAGTTGGCCGAGCAATACCTGTGCAATTTCTCCGTGTTCCAGTCGTTGATCGACCACTGGGCGGTCGGCCAATTGTTCCCGATCGCACCGATTCACCGCCTGAACGAAACCCCGACCGAGGAAGCCACCTTGGTCGACATTACCTGCGATTCCGACGGCAAAATTGACACCTTCATCGATGATGACGATGTGCGCCACACCCTGCCCTTGCACGCCCTCAACGGGCAACCTTACATCCTGGGTTTCTTCCTGATGGGCGCCTATCAGGACGTAATGGGCGACCTGCATAACCTGTTCGGCCCGGTAACCGAGGCCCACGTGTTTCTCGACGAGGATGAGCCCTCCGGGTTCTACATCGAGGAAGTCATCCCCGGCTTCACCATCAGCCAGGTTCTGGACGACGTACAGTACGAAATCAACGTGCTGGCCCGCCAAATGAAGGCGCAAATCGACCAAGCCATCAAGGCTGACGTCCTCAAGCCAAGCGAAGGCATGCGCCTGCTGGAAGAGTACGAAAAAGGGTTGACTAAACCCACCTACCTTTCAATCTAGTTGCTTTAGTTACCGATGACCGGCCTCCCGGTTTGGTCATCGGGTATGTAAAATTACGGTAAAAAAACGCGATTTTCCTATTGGCAAAGGAGAATCACTACGCTAGAACGGATGGCTCTTATGCCGAAAAAAGCAGCTAAAACCAAGAATTCCAAGGCGGTAAAAGCGGTCAAAAAGCCCGCCGCCAATAAAGCGAAGGCGAAAGCTCCTGCCCGGAAACCCTCCGCGGCACAAAAACCGGCTAAGAAAGCTGCCAAGCCGGCCCCGGCCAAAAAGGCGGGAAAAGCCAAAACCAAGGCCAAGGAACCTGTCAAAAGCGTTCCGCAACAGCCTGAAAAGAAGGTATTTGGCAAACCCCCTTTCCCGATCAAGGGCCCCAAAAACCCGTCGGTTGAATCCGGTGACACGGTCATCAAACCCGGCAAGAATCGCAGCCTAAACGCCAAATTTTTGGAACAACAGAAGCACAAGCTGACCGAGCTTCGTGACCACATGCTCGACCAAATGCAGGGCGTGGCACAGACCAACCTCCGTTCCCCCGGCGATGACAGCCAGGTTTCGGCCTTCGGCATGCACCAGGCGGATGCCGGCAGCGATGCCTATGAAAAAGATTTTGCCCTGAGCCTGCTTTCGCAGGAACAGGACGCGTTGTATGAAATCAACGCCGCCATCAAGCGTATCGAAGACGGCAGCTACGGCATTTGCGAAATGTCCGGCCAGCCGATCCCCATGAGCCGCCTCGAGGCGATTCCCTTCGCCCGTTTCACGGTCGAATGCCAGTCGCAGATCGAGAAGGAACGCAAGGGCAAGAACCGCTGGGATACCAGTGCGCAGTTCATGGATAACGTGGAGAATTTCTACGAAGAAGAAGAAACCGAAGAAGAAGATTCGGATAAACCGAAACTGAAAGAATAATTATGGGAGTCAAACCTACCAAGAAAAACACCCGTCGCCGTCGTTCGCGCCGGAATCACAACAAAAAGCGCATCGACATCAGCTCGGAAGCGCTTGACTACAAGAACCCCGATATGCTGAAGAAGTTCCTTACCGAGCGCGGTAAGATCCTTCCCCGCCGCATCACCGGCATGCCTTCCAAGTTGCACCGGAAGCTCGTCCGCGAAATCAAGCGTGCACGCAACGTTCTACTGGTTAAATAATATGTCTCGTAAATGCGTCATCACCAACAAGAAACCCTCGCTCGGTTCCCGAATCAACCGTAGCGGTAAAGCCAAGCGCGAAGGCGGTATCGGTACTCACGTGACCAAGGCCACCCCCCGCACCTTCACCCCGAACCTGCGCAGCAAGCGCCTTTGGGTTCCGGAACTGAAGAAATTTGTCAATGTGAAGCTCTCCGCCCGTGCGTTGAAGACCATGGACAAAAACGGCGTTTACGCCACCCTGAAGGGCGCCGGACTGGTTTAATTATTCCGGCCAAACTTGCAATTTATTGTCAACAAACAGGTTACAACCAACAATTGTTTGTAAATTAAGATTGCAAGCTCAGGGAAAAACAAGAGAATAGAAGAAAGTTCGACGGTTAGCCTTCGCTGTAAGAAGTCAACTGTTCAGACCAACAAAATTTTAAAAGGAGAATTTACAATGGCCTTTAGCGTAGTTAGCAAGAAAAGCGGCAAAACCTATTTCCTCCACGGAAAAGAACAAGAACTCAAGGGCGGTCAAAAAGTCACCTTGTATTACTTCGCCGGTGCCGCGGGCGACAACGCCTTGGATGCCCTCCCGAAGGGATATATCGTTTCTGAAAACACCAGAACCGGTCTGCCCCTCCTGAAAAAAGGCTAAGCCGTTCCGGGAAAACCCTTTGAAAAGCGCACTGTCACAGGTGCGCTTTTTTTATGGGTTGGAAAATGCCATATCTTCGTAATAATGCAGCCACATGAACGCCCCTATTAAAAAAATCCACTTTATCGGCATCTGCGGCACCGCCATGGGATCCGTGGCAGCCATGCTCAAGGACCAAGGCTTCACCGTTAGCGGTTCCGACGAGCGCGTCTACCCCCCCATGTCCACTTTTCTGCAGGACAAGGGCATTCAGATCATGGAGGGCTATCGCCCGGAAAACCTGGCCGTCACCAAACCCGACCTCGTGGTGATCGGCAACGCCATTTCCCGCGGTAATCCCGAACTTGAATCCGTTCTGAACGAACGCTATTACTACCTTTCGCTGCCTGAAACTCTCAAGCAATTTTTCCTGCGCTTCTCCCGCAATCTCGTCGTTAGCGGCACCCACGGCAAAACCACCACCACCTCGCTGTTGGCGTGGATTTTCCAGGACGCCGCGTTCAATCCCAGCTACATGATCGGCGGCATCCCGCTGAACCTCGGCCAAGGCTGCGCGCACAATACCAGGGGCAAACATTGGATCCTTGAAGGCGACGAATATGACACCGCCTTCTTCGACAAACGCAGCAAGTTCCTGCATTACCTGCCGGAACTGCTCATCATCAACAATATCGAATTCGACCACGCCGATATCTACCGCAACCTCGACGAAATCAAGCTGACCTTCAAACGCCTGGTCGATATCGTGCCGCAAAACGGCATGATCGTGCTCAACGCCGACAACAGCGCGGCCATTGGCGTCACCCGCCACAGCAAATCGCAGCTGTTGGAGGTCGGTTTCAGCGAAAATGCCGCCATCCGCATCACGGATGTCAGCGCCGATGAAAAAGGCACCCACTTCAACCTGTCAGGCCATCGCTTTTGCGTGCCGATGTACGGCAACCACAACGTCCACAATACCGCCATGTGCATCACCGCCGCGCATTGCTACGGTATCAGCTATGAGCAAATCGCCAAGAGCCTGTCCGGTTTCAAGGGGGTGAAACGCCGCCAGGAAGTCCGCGCGGAGATCAATGGCATCACCATCGTCGACGATTTCGGCCACCACCCGACCGCCCTCAGCGAAACCATCTACGCCCTGCGCCAGCGTTACCCCAAACGCAAACTCTGGGCCTTGTTCGAACCCCGTTCCAACACCACGCGCCGGGCGGTCTTCCAGCACGAGCTTCCCGCCGCGCTCGCCAAGGCCGATGCGGTCTACATGACCCAGATCGCGCGTGCCGAGCAGTTGGCCGAGAACGACCGCCTCAACGTCGAACAGGTCATCGCCGACATCAAAAAGAAAAATGTGCCGGCCTGGTATGAAGCCAACAGCGACGACATCATCGCCAAGCTCCCCTCGCAGTTAGCGCCCGGGGATGTCGTGGCTGTCTTCAGCAACGGCAGCTTCAACGGCCTGATCGACAAGCTAATCACCAAACTAAGCCGTAAATAAAATCAATTTTCACGCAGAGGTGCAGCGTGCGCTGAGTTTTAAAATTTCTTTTCCGCGTGCTCAGCGCATCTGCGTGGGACAATAAAAAAGCCCGCCAATAACCGGCGGGCCTTTCATTGAAGCTACTCTTTTACTTCACCATTAGCGGCGATAGCCGCGCTTTTCAATCTCGCGGGCGAGTTGCGCCTTGTGCTTCTTGGAAGCAACCTTTTTGGTCTTGCGCTTGCGCAGCATGCGGGCGAGTTTCTCGGTCGCCAGGTCGATGCCGGCATACATGTCGCTGTTGTATTCCTCAATGTGAATGTCCGGACCGGGAACACCGAGATGGATTTTGACGCAAAACGCGCGGGAGGGAGTCTTGTTTTCATCGTGCATCAACACCACATGGGCACCGATGATATCCTCCGTCAGATGCTCAAGGTGGCTAACTTTTTGCGCGACATAAGCCTGGATCGCGCCGGTCAATTTCAGATGTCTTGAACTAATATGAATTTGCATAATCAAACTTTAAAATCAACGCTAACGACTGTCCACTACAAACCGCTAATCGCGATAAAATCCCAAATTTCAAACCCCAAATCCAAAAAAATCCCGATTCCCAAAAGACACAAAAACTACCGCTAACGCGGAAGCTGCGCTTTTTGAATTTCTATATCTTTTGAAATTTATTTGGAATTTGGAGTGTGTGATTGGGAATTTGCCGCTGCCAATGGCGGCGGTTATTCCGCGCCGCATTTCAGCATCAGTATCGCCGCCGCCTTGCGCCGGATGAAACGCGGCAGAATTTCCGACATCGTCGAGGAAAAACGCTGGAAAAACGAACTCCACTCCACCGCTTTTCCGCGCTCCAGCGCCCTCATTCCCTTATCAATGATTTCGTCCACCGATTGGCTGCGCGCAAAAAACCGCGGACTCATGCCTGCGACTTGCTGGAATTCGGTTTCCGTCGGCCCCGGACACAAACAGGAAACCAACACTCCCTGAGGTTTCAACTCCTCATACAAACCCTCGCTGAAAGATACCACAAAACATTTCGTCGCCGCATATACGGAGAAATATGGCACCGGCTGAAATCCCGCGGTCGACGCAATGTTCAACACAAAACCTTTCTTTGCATGGGTCATCGACGGCAAAAACAACCGGGACAACTCGACCAAATTCACCAGATTAACCTGCAACATGCTGTGAATCTGCGCTTCATCCAGCTTGAGAAAACTTTTGTTCACTCCGAGCCCGGCATTATTGATCAATCCGCCAACCCGCCAGCCTTCGCGTTCACAGGTTTCAAAAATCCTGCGCGGGCCGTCGTTAGCGTTCAGGTCTGCCGCGACAATCTGCACCTTGACCTTGCCATTGGCAGCCAATTCCTGCCGCAAGGCCAACAACCGCTCCTCGCGCCTGGCTGTCAAAACCAGCGAATATCCCCGCTTGGCGAATTCCCGCGCAAATCCCGCCCCGATCCCGCTGCTTGCTCCGGTAATCAACACGTAGGTGTCAGGTGATATCAACGACATGTTCCAAACACTAGCCTCTCTTTCCCGACCGGCACACCTTTTTTGTAAAAGATAAACCGCAAAACTTACTTGGCGGAACAATTCCCGTGTCTATGCTTGCCCCATGAATCGTGTTGGCATTGGCTATGACGTGCACCAGTTGGTGAAAGGACGCAAACTCATCCTCGGCGGCGTGGAAATCCCGCACGAAACCGGCCTCGACGGCCATTCCGATGCCGACGCCTTGATCCATGCCATCGCCGACGCCTTGCTCGGCGCTTCGGGATTGGAGGACATCGGTTACTATTTCCCCAACACCGATCCGCAATGGAAGGACAAACCCAGCCGTGTGTTCCTGGAAAAAATCCGCCAGATGTTGCACACTTCCAACATCAAGATTGTCAACGTCGACGCCTCGCTGGTCTGTGAAGCGCCGAAAATCAAGCCGCATATCAAGGCGATGAAAGCGGTGATTGCCGAGTCGTTAATGATCAAAACCGACCAAGTCGGCATCAAGGCCACCACCAACGAAACCATGGGTTTTGTCGGCCGCAAGGAAGGCATTTGCGCCATGGCCGTTGCCAGCCTCGAACTTCCCTAGTCCGTCATTAGCGCCAACGTGAAACCGAGATTCATCACTTTTGAAGGTTCCGAGGGTTGTGGCAAAACCACCCAAATCGCCCTGCTGACCGACTGGCTAAAGCAGCGCGGCGAGACGGTAATCTGTCTGCGCGAACCCGGTGGCACACCGCTCGGCGAGGTCATCCGTCATTTGCTCAAGCATGATCCGGCCGGACAAAATATGTCGGCGGAGAGTGAATTGCTGTTGTTCACTTCCAGTCGCGCGGAAATTGTCCGCAAGGTGATTCGCCCGGCGCTAACCGCAAGCCAGTGGGTAATCTGCGACCGTTTCCACGATTCCACTACCGTTTACCAAGGCATCGCCCGCGGCCTCGATCTGGACTCCGTCAGCGCCATCAATAATTTCGCACTCGGCAATACCCTGCCCTCCCTGACCTTGTTTCTCGACCTCGATCCGGAGGAGTCGCGCAAACGCATGCTACGCCGCGTTCGCCCGCTCGGGGAAAGCGACCGGATGGAAAGCGAGCCGCCGGAATTCTACGAAAAAGTCATCAACGGTTACCGCCAGCTCGCTAACAACGAACCGCAACGCGTTAAGCGCATTGACGCTAACGGTGATAAAAATGTCGTATTCACCAGAATTTTAACGGAGGTCCAGCATGCCTTTTCCGGCCAATTGGATTGAGGAACGACTGGCTCACGCCCGCAAAGAAAACCGGATGGCTCACGCCTATCTGCTGGTGGGCAATGATCTTGATCAACTCCGCGCCTTGTTCTTGCGTTTAGCGTCACAATTGCTGGACGCTAATTCGGAGAATCACCCCGACCTGCATGTCATTCAGCCGGAATCCAAATCTCGTCGCCTGACTGTCGAACAAATCCGCAATCTGGAACAGCAACTCCAACTCAAGGCGCGTCAGGCAAAAACCAAGGTTGCCGGCATCATCGCCGCCGACCGCATGTGCATCGGTTCTGCCGAGGCCGCTAACGCTTTCCTGAAAACCCTGGAGGAACCGCCCGACAATACGGTAATCTTCCTGCTCACGGACCGCTTGGAGCAATTGCTTCCCACCATCCGCTCCCGCTGTCTGGTATTGCAAATCGAATCCGGTGAAACATCACCGTTAGCGTCGGCGGAAACCCCGGCATGGGCCAAAAACTGGCTGGCCGTTAGCGGTCCCCCCGCCGATCAGGCTTACCGCCGGGCCGGTTTATTGTCCGCACATTGGAAACAGCTGCGGGAACGGGTTGAGACCCAAACCGGGGAGAAAAATAACGCCGACGAAGACGCCCTGCCGGCTTTGGTCGAGGCAGAATACTTGCTGGCCCGGGATAATAGCATCCGTGCACTAATCATCGCCGCTTGGCGCCAGCATGACCGATCCGCAGCCACCCAGACAGTCAATGGATTGGAAGATTTGCGCTACGCCTTGAGCCGGAATATTGAACAAAATTTGGCTTTGGAACGTATCTGTTTGAAGATTTCAGGCCTTATTGAGGACAAATTTTAACTTTATCATTAAAGCGGAAATTGATTGCACATCATGCACTTTGAGTTAATCTAATCCCCTCAATAAGGAATCTAAATAATGGAACTCAAAGAAATTAAATCAGTGATCGACCTCATGTCCCGCAACGGATTGAGCGAATTTGAACTGGAAAAAGACGATTTTAAAATCCGCATCTGCAAATCCTCCGCCACGGCCGTACCACAGGTCGTTTATCAGCAAAATCCGGTCCCGGTGACGATTCCTGCCGCCGCCACGGCAGCTCCCGGCGTTAGCGCTGCCCCGGCTGCCGCTGAAACCCCAAAACAGAATCTTCCCACCATCAATTCCCCGATGGTCGGCACCTTCTACCGCACCCCTTCCCCGGATTCCGCTCCCTACGTGGAAGTCGGCACCGAAGTCAACGAAGACACCGTCGTCTGCATCATCGAAGCGATGAAAGTCATGAATGAAATCAAGGCCGAGACCAAGGGCGTCATCACCGCTGTGCTCGCCGAAGGCGGCAAGTCGGTGGAATTCGGCCAGCCGTTGTTCAGCATCAAACCCCTCTAAACCTACCGACATGTTTGACAAGGTATTAATCGCCAACCGCGGTGAGATTGCTCTCCGTATTATCCGCGCCTGCAAGGAACTCGGTATCCATACCGTCGCTGTCTATTCGGAAGCCGACGCCGATTCGGTGCACATGCATGTGGCTGACGAGGCCGTCTGCATCGGCAAGGGCCCCAGCTCGGAAAGCTATCTGAAGATCGACCGCATCATCAGCGCCGCCGAGATCACCGACGTGGACGCCATCCATCCGGGTTACGGCTTCCTGTCGGAACGCGCCCACTTCGCCGAGGTTTGCGAAAGCTGCAACATCACCTTCATCGGGCCTTCCGCTGAAGCCATCAAAAAGATGGGCGACAAGGCCACCGCGCGTGAAACCGCCAAGAAAGCCGGCGTACCGATCACTCCCGGCAGTGACGGCCCGGTGGAAACCGAGCAGGAAGCGCTCAAGGTTGCCAAGAAGATCGGTTATCCGGTCATGATCAAGGCGGTCGCCGGCGGCGGCGGCAAAGGCATGCGCGCCGTGCATAACGACGTCAGCCTGGTGCAAGGCTTCCACTCCGCCCGCATGGAAGCGGAAAAAGCCTTTGGTAATCCGGCGGTTTACATCGAAAAATTGATCGAGAACCCGCACCATATCGAATTCCAGATTATGGCCGACAAAAAGGGCAAGGTGGTCCATGTCGGCGAGCGTGATTGCTCGATCCAGCGTCGCAACCAGAAGCTTTTGGAAGAATCCCCTTCCCCGATTCTGACAGCTGACCTGCGCAAAAAGATGGGCAAGGCCGCGATCAAGCTGGCCGAGGCGGTGAATTACGTCAATGCCGGCACCATCGAGTTTTTGGTCGATGACGACGGCAATTTCTATTTCATGGAAATGAACACCCGTATCCAGGTCGAGCATCCGATCACCGAGGAAGTATACGGCGTGGATCTGGTGAAAGAACAAATTCGCATCGCGGCAGGCCTGCCCCTGGGCAAGGAATTCGACAATCTGCAGCCCTTGCGCCACGCCATCGAGTTCCGTGTCAATGCCGAGGACCCGTTCAACAACTTCCGCCCTTCACCCGGAAAAATCGAGTTGTATTACGCTCCCGGCGGCCATGGCGTCCGCGTTGACTCACACGTCTATGGTGGTTATGTGATCCCGCCATTGTATGACTCCATGATCGGCAAGATCATCTCCTACGGGCGCGATCGTCAGACGGCCATTGACCGCTTGAGTCGTGCGCTCGACGAAACCGTAGTGAAGGGCATTTCTACAACCATCCCGTTGGGACAGGTCATCCTACGCGACGTGGAATTCCGTCGCGGCAAATACTCCACCCACTTCGTCCAGCAATTGATGGAAAAAAGCCAGATTTTGCAGGGCGATGAATCCAAGAAGTGAGGCAAGGCCAACCGCCATGACCAAGGACCAGGCGATACAAAAGCTGCACGATGCCAGACTTTACGCCATCTTGGACACCGGTTATTCCAATCCCGCTGATTGGCCACGGCTTACCCGTGAACTGATCAGCGGCGGGGTTGGCGCTTTGCAAATCCGCGCCAAACACTCCGCCAACGACGAAATTGCGGCCTGGGCGCGCGAGATTCTCGCCATTAGCGCCCCTGCGGGCGTGCCCTTGATCATCAACGACCATCCGGAAATCACCGTTAGCGTTGGTGCCAATGGCTGCCATGTCGGCCAGGACGATTTCAGCGTGGCAGAAACCAGGAAAACCGTGGGGGACGGCATTTTCATCGGCAAATCCACCCATTCTCTGGAGCAAGCCATTGCCGCCCAGCAGGAAGGCGCCGACTACATCGGATTCGGACCGATTTTTTCCACGCCAACCAAGCCGGACTACCGCCCGATAGGAGCGCAAGACATCCGCGAGATGGCGGAGAAGATTCAAATCCCACATTTCTGCATCGGCGGGATCAAAAAGGAAAACGTGCCAGCCCTAAAATCACAGGGAGCCCGACGGGTGGTAATTGTTTCGGGATTGTTACAAAACGACAACCCTTGCGCTTACGCGCAGAAAGTTTGCCGCATATTGGCCTGATTCGCCTTTCACGTGACAGCAAAACAACATCACTGGTCGGCAAACACGTCCTTGTAAGTGCATTTCAGCCGTTCAAGGATTTTACTCAGCGAACGCAAGGTTATACTTTGCTGTCTTTGTTCCAAACGAAACACGGTCGAAGGAGTGACACCGAGAATATGGGCAAACTCCGCATATGTCCGGTCCGCTCTTTTTTGCCTTATAAATACCGCAAGTTTATGATCTAGATTATTCACAACTGCCTCCTAAGTTGCCAAGAAATCTATTCCCCTTGCAGAATTTATCACATTGATAGCGTTTTGCTTATAAAAAATTTTTGCTTCATTGAATTAACCAAATAATTCATCATTTATGGAATATAGGCAGCTAAATACAACGTATTACTCAAAAAGTATATTATACAAAGATTACACAAAAAAGCCGCCTGGGTATCACCAAACGGCTTTTTGAAGCTTAGGCTCGATTATAAGCTGGCCTGATCCTCTTCTGAGTCATCTTCCGAGCTGATCACCGGGGCAATGGCCTTCAACTTATCGCCACTGTCCAGTGTGACCAATTTCACGCCCTGGGTATTGCGTCCGCATTCACGGATACCTTCCACCGGAATACGTACCATCTGGCCCTTGGCGGTAATCAGCATGATTTCATCCTGATCGTTTACCGTTAGCGCCCCGACCACGGCCCCGGTCTTTTCACCGGTCTTCATGGTGATAATTCCCTTACCGCCGCGCGATTGCTGGCGGTACTCCTCAAACGAAGTGCGTTTGCCAATGCCATTTTCACCGGCAACCAGCAAGGTCGCCTTCGAATCGACGATCGACAGGGCCACGACTTCATCGCCTTTTTCCAGCGAAATGCCGCGCACACCGGTGGCCGGACGCCCCATGCTGCGTACGTCTTCCTCACTGAAACGAATGCTCATGCCTTCCTTGGTGATCAACACCGCTTCGCTATGACCGGCGGTTAGCTTGACCTCGATCAAGGTATCGCCTTGGTCAATGCCAATGGCGATAATGCCGCCCTTTCGGGTGTTGGAAAAATCCACCAACGGCGTCTTCTTCACCGTGCCGTTGCGGGTCGCGAAAAACACATATTGATCGCCATAAGTCCAGGTTTCATCCTCGTTATTGGCCCCACGGCGGGATTCAACCGGCAACATCGCCACTACTTTTTCCGAACTTTGCAGCGAAAGCACATTGGCAATATTGCGCCCCTTGGCAGCGCGGGAACCTTCCGGAATCTCATGCACCCGCTCGACGTACACGCGCCCTGTGTTGGTGAAGAACATCAGGTAATCGTGCGTGCTGGCACTGTACATGCGCTCGACGAAATCCTGTTCGTCTTCCGATTCAGTCTGTCGCGTGGTTTGGCCGATGACGCCCTTGCCGCCGCGACGCTGCGAACGGTAACTGGATTTATTGGTGCGCTTGATCAGGCCGTTGTGCGTCAGCGTAATGATCATGCTCTCGTCGGCAATCAGGTCCTCGATCGCCATTTCGCCCTCATCCGGCACGATCTGCGTGCGACGGGGCGTGGCGTGTTTTTCCTTGATGGTCTTGAGTTCCGCCTTGATGATGCTGAGCACACGCTTCTCACTCTTGAGAATATCGAGTAAGTCCGTGATCAATTCCAGCAGCTCGGCGTATTCCTTCTTGGTCTTTTCCTGTTCCAGGCCGACCAGCTGATAGAGGCGCAGTTCGAGAATCGCGTTGATCTGGTCTTCGCTGAACAAATAACGGCCTTCCTGCAAACGGGCCTCGCTGCGGATCATGACGCCGAATTTCTCCACGTTCTTGCGGGTGAACTCATAACCCATCAATTTCAAACGCGCTTCGTCGCGGGTCTTGGATTCACGGATTAACTTGATGAATTCGTCCAGATTGGCGAGGGCGATCAGGAAACCTTCCAGGATCTCCGCACGTTTCTCCGCATTGGCGAGCTCGAATTTGGTACGGCGAATCACCACTTCGCGGCGGTGTTCGATGTAGCAAACGATCATCTCTTTGACGTTCAGAATCTTCGGCCGCCGCTGGTCAATCGCCAGCATGTTGGCGCTAAAACTGGATTCCAGCGCGGTCAACTTGTACAAGTTATTGATGACCACCTTGATCGCCGCATCACGCTTCAACTCAATCACCACGCGGGTGTTTTCATCCGATTCGTCACGAATGGCGGTAATGTCGGTCAGCGTCTTTTCATTGACCAGTTCCGCAATGCGTTCCACCAAAGTCGCACGGTTCACGCCGAATGGAATTTCATCAACTACAATGACTTCCTTGCCACCTTTCATTTCCTCGGTGTGTAACTTGCCACGGATTTTCACCGAACCCTTGCCGGTGGTGAAATACTTTTTGATGCCGTCCATGCCCAAAATCGAGCAGCCGGTCGGGAAATCAGGTCCCTTGATATATTTCAGCAAATCTTCCGGCTTAACCTCGGGATTGTCGATCACGGCATAAATGCCATCAATCACCTCGCCCAGGTTGTGCGGCGGAATATTGGTCGCCATACCGACGGCGATACCGGTACCGCCATTGACAATCAAATTCGGGAACGCCGACGGAAACACCACCGGCTCAGTCAAACGTTCATCGTAATTAGGGACAAAATCAACCGTATCCTTATCCATGTCCTCCATCAGACTGCCGCCCAAGGCGGTCAAACGGGCTTCGGTATAACGCATGGCCGCCGGTGGATCACCTTCGACAGAACCGAAGTTACCCTGCGGGTCAACCAGCATATCGCGCATCGACCAAGGCTGAGCCATGTGCACCAAGGTCGGATAAATGACCGCTTCACCGTGCGGATGGTAGTTACCGGAAGTGTCACCGCAAATTTTCGCGCATTTCATGTGCTTGCGGCCGGGGTACAGGTTCAGTTCGTGCATCGCAAACAGGATGCGGCGCTGCGAGGGCTTCAAACCATCGCGCACATCCGGCAAGGCGCGGGAGATGATGACCGACATGGAATAATCAAGGAACGAATCCTTGATTTCATCGGCCACGTTGATTTTTTCCACTTTCTCGTTAGGTGCGAAAAGCGATGTTGAAGGGATAATGTCGTCTGCCATAAATTTAATTCAATACTTCGTGGTTAGCGTGTTTGGTCATTAGCGGGTTAGATGTCCAGGTTGCGCACGTTCAGCGCGTTGTCCTCGATGAACTGGCGGCGCGGCTCGACTTCGTCGCCCATCAGCGTGGTGAACATTTCCTCAGCCTCGACGGCGTCGGTCAAATCCACCCGCAACAGCTTGCGTTTTTCCGGATTCATGGTGGTCTCGTACAATTCCTTGGCGTTCATTTCACCCAAGCCCTTGAATCGCTTGATCTGCACGCCGCGGCGGCCAATTTCCAGGATTCCTTCCAAAATCTCCGGCAACGCGTGCAAGGACTTGACCTTCGCATCCTCGCCATCCCCTTCCACCAGTTCGTACAGCGGCTTGCCTTGGGCGGCATAATGCTCCACCTTCAGCCCTTTTTTCTCCAACTTGTCCAGCAAAGCGGCGACCGCCTTGCTCTCCGTTAGCGCCACGTGGCGGGCACGGCGGGTGACAGCGTCCTTTTTCTTATCACCGTTGCCATTGGCACCATTGCCGTTTTCTTCGCCATTTTCATCGCCGAAAATACCAAGGTCGGCGTTTTTCTTCGCGAAGACAGCCAAATCCTCGTCGCTGCAGAAATAATGCACCGTCTCCTCGTTGCCTTCACGCACACGAACCAAATGAACCGGCAATTGCAAGGTCTTCTTGTCGCGGGCTTCCAAGTATGCCTCGAAATCACTGCCGTAACGGCGCACGCTGTTAGCGTACTTGTCGAGCTGTTGCAGCAATTCCAGAATTTCAGTCAGTTGTTTCTGGTTGAATTCCTTGCTGTCCGCCAATGACCGCAACTTTACGTCCTCGGTGCCGAGCTGGATCAGGATTTTCGACATCTGCGCGTCGTCCTGCACGTATTCCTCACGCTTCTTACGTTTGATCTGATACAACGGCGGCTGCGCGATATAGACAAAACCTTGTTTTACCAAGCCCATCATCTGGCGGAAGAAAAAGGTCAGCAACAGCGTGCGAATGTGCGAACCGTCAACGTCCGCATCGGTCATGATGATGATCTTGTGGTAACGCAAACGTTCGATATTGAACGCGCCCTCACCTTCGCCGTCACCAATGCCGGTACCGATGGCGGTAATCATGGTGCGAATTTCATTGTTTTGCAGCACCTTGTCCAGACGGGCTTTTTCAACATTAATCAACTTACCGCGAATCGGCAAAATTGCCTGGAACTTGCGATCACGTCCTTGCTTCGCGGAACCACCTGCCGAGTCACCCTCGACGATGTACAATTCAGTGTTCTGCGGGTCGCGGTCGGAACAGTCCGCCAGCTTGCCGGGCAAGCCGCCCGCACCGAGCGCCGTCTTACGCACCGCTTCACGCGCCTTACGCGCCGCTTCGCGAGCGCGGGCCGCCGTTAGCGACTTGTCGATAATCTTTTTCGCCACCGAAGGATTGGCATCAAAGAACGCCATCAAGCCTTCGTAGGTCGCCGAGGAAACCATGCCTTCTACTTCCGGCGACAACAATTTCACCTTGGTCTGCGATTCGAATTTCGGATCGCTGTGCTTGATCGAAATCACCGCTGTCAAACCTTCGCGCACGTCATCGCCGCTAATGGCGGGATCCTTTTCCTTCAACAAATTATTCGACTTGGCGTACTGGTTGATCGAGCGCGTCAATGCCGTCTTAAAACCGGACAAATGGGTACCGCCGTCCGGATTGTGCACGGTGTTGGTGTAACACAGGGTCATGTCATTGAACCCGTCATTGTACATCATGCAGGCATCGAGGTGGATTTCCTCCTTCTTCTCGGCGGTTTCAATGATGCTTTGCTTGGAAATCAACACCGGCTTGTTGTGGATCAACACCTTGCTCTTGTTCAACTGCTTGATGAACTCCTCGATGCCGTCCTTGTACAAATACGTCTCGGCTTGCGCCTTGTCGCCATTCCGTTCGTCGAGAAACACAATCTTCAAGCCGGAGTTCAGGAACGCCAGTTCGCGCAAGCGCTGGGTGATCTTGTCTGCCTTGAATTCGGTGGTTTCCTTGAAAATTTCCGCGTCGGGCTTGAACGTGATCAGCGTGCCGGTATTCTTGGTCTTGCCAATCACTTCCAGCTTCTTGGTGGTTTTGCCGCGCTCAAAGGCCATATGATGCACTTGGCCGTCACGCGAAACCTCAACCTCGAACCATTCGGAAACCGCGTTCACGCACTTGGCACCGACACCGTGCGTACCGCCGGAAAATTTGTAACCGCCCTGTCCGTACTTGCCGCCCGAGTGCAGGGTCGTCAGCACCATTTCCACGCCGGGAATCTTGTATTGCGGATGAATGTCCACCGGAATGCCGCGGCCGTTGTCCTGAACCGAAATCGAACCATCAACATGAATCGTCACTTCAATCTTGTCGCAATGATTTGCCAAGTGCTCGTCGACCGAGTTGTCCAATACTTCCGAAACGCAATGATGCAGGGCCCTTTCGTCCGTACCGCCGATATACATACCGGGCTTTTTTCTGACCGCTTCGAGACCTTCAAGTTTACCTAGCTTTGACGCATCATATTTGTCTGACATATTCTGAAAATTTTCGCAAAAAAAGCCGCTAACGGCAACCTTTTTCACCGCAAAATGACCATATTTAAGATATTCTCCATCAAATAGTTGCGATAAAAAAATCTCCCTGGAAAATTATCCGCAAAAGTCAATATTTTTTCCGGCTATAAACATCTAAAAAATCACGGATTAACACGAATACACCCCTACCAAAACCAAGCTGATTCGCGTTCATTTCTGCTTATTGGCAAACAAAAAAGACGCTAACCGCGATCCCGCGGTTAGCGTCTTCAAGAGGAATTTCGTTATTAGCGCCCAATCAACTGCAGCCCAGCGAGGAACCACAGTTCAAACAGGTGGCGCAGGTGCCGGTGTGCTTGATCTTGCTGCTGCCGCATTCGGGACAGGTAATGCCGTCACGGAAGCGGATATTGAGCTCATCCGCCTCACCCTTCGAGGATGAACGCACGGTCATCGCATGGCCTTTGGCGACGGGTGAATCATCCACCGCCAAGTCTTCCACCGGTTTATTCAGTTTTTTTTTCTCCGCTTCCATCACTTCCTTCAGGGGAAGCTCCTGCTGGTTGGCATTCGGCGAATTCGCTTCACGGTAACCTTCGATGAACTGGCAGCCCAGCCAGCGGAAGATGTAATCCGTGATGGATTTCGCCATCGGGATGTCCGGATTACGGGTAAAACCGCTCGGTTCATAACGCGTATGGGCGAATTTCTTGACCAACGCTTCCAGCGGCACTCCGTATTGCAGCGACAGCGAAACCATCGTGCCCAGCGCGTCCATCAGGCCACCAATCGTGCTGCCCTCCTTGGCCATGGTGATAAACACCTCGCCCGGCTGCTTGTCGTCAAACAAGCCAACGGTGATATAACCTTCATGACCGGCAATATCGAACTTGTGGGTGATCGACACACGGGTGTCGCTCATGCGACGGCGCACCGGACGCGGCACGGCATCAACCACCACCGCTTCCTTCTCGCCGGAAGCACCGCCCATGTCCTTGGTCTTTTTCACGTTTAGCGGCGCGGAACGCTTCGAACCGTCACGATAGATGGCAATGGCCTTGAGGCCGAGTTTCCATCCCTCGATGTAAGTGTTCATGATGTCCTCGACCGTCGCATTGTTCGGCAAATTCACCGTCTTGGAAATCGCACCGCTGAGAAACGGCTGTGCCGCCGCCATCATGCCGATGTGCGCCCTGTAACCGAGGGAACGTTCGCCATTGGCGGGCTTGAACGCGCAGTCGAACACCCCGATATGCTCCGGCTTCAAATCCGGGGCACCTTCGATGGTGTCATGCTCATCGATGTATTTGATGATCGATTCGATTTGCTTGGCGTTGTAACCGAGCGCGGTTAGCGCCTGCGGGACGGTCTGGTTGACAATCTTCAACATGCCGCCGCCAGCCAGCAGCTTATATTTCACCAGCGCGATATCAGGCTCAATACCGGTGGTGTCGCAATCCATCAGGAAACCGATCGTGCCGGTCGGCGCCAGCACGGTCACCTGCGCATTGCGATAGCCATGGGCCTTGCCCTGCGCCAGCGCTTCGTCCCAGACCTTGCGGGCCTGGTCTTTCAAGTAAGCCGGGCAGCTCGCGTCGATTTTTTCCACATGGTCGCGATGCAATTGGATGACCTCCAGCATCGGCTGCACGTTGTCCTTGGCGAGCGGTTTGTCGATGGCGAAACAACGCGCATCGTGGTAACCGGGGAACGGCCCGACATTGGCGGCCAGTTCGGCGCTCATCTCGTAAGCCTGGCCGGTCATGATCGCGGTGATCGCTCCGGCGAGGCCGCGGCCTTCATTGGAATCGTAGCTGTGGCCGTAGCTCATGATTAGCGAGCCGAGGTTGGCGTAACCCAGGCCGAGTGTGCGGTAAATATGCGAATTGACCGTGATCGCCGGGGTCGGATAGCTGGCGTTATCAACCAGGATTTCCTGCGCGGTGATGAACAATCTCACCGCCGCCTTGAAACGTTCCACATCGAAGCTGCCGTCCTCCTTCTTGAACTTCATCAGGTTCAATGAGGCCAGATTGCAGGCCGTGTCGTTGAGGAACAGATACTCGGAGCAAGGATTGGTCGAATGTTGGCGATCGGTGCCTTTGCAGGTATGCCATTGATGGATCGTCGTGTCAAACTGCATGCCCGGGTCGCCGCAGATCCACGTGCCCTCGGAAATCTTGCGCAACAATTCACGCGCTTTTTTCTTCTCCACCTTGGCCCCGCCGCGCACCGAGCGCGTCCACCATTCGCCGTCGCTAATGGCGGCGTCCATGAACTCGTTGCTGACCCGGACGGACAAATTCTCGTTCTGGTACATCACCGAACCGTAGGCGTCGCCATTGAAACTGCCGTCGTAACCCTGCTCGATCAAGGCCCAGGCCTTCTTCTCTTCCTTGGTCTTGGCCTCGATGAATTCCTCGATGTCCGGGTGCCAGTCTTTCAAGGTGTTCATCTTCGCCGCGCGACGGGTCTTGCCGCCCGACTTCACCACGTTGGCAACCTGGTCGTAAACCTTCAGGAACGACAACGGGCCGCTCGGCTTGCCGCCGCCGCTGAGTTTTTCACGGGTGGAACGGATGGTCGAAAGGTCGCTGCCGGTGCCGGAACCAAACTTGAACAGCATCGCCTCACTGCGCGCCAGTTCCATGATCGATTCCATATTGTCCTCGACCTGCTGGATAAAACACGCGCTGCACTGCGGTTTTTCATACTGGGTCTTGGCGCGATAGGCCGTCTTGGTTTCCGTATCGATGCAATAATTGCCCAGCCCGCTGTTGGCGCCGATGCCGTACTGGTGATGCAAGCCCACGTTGAACCACACCGGCGAATTGAACGCGCCGTACTGGTTCACGCACAGCCAGGTCAATTCCTCGTAAAACACCTCGGCGTCTTCCTTCGAGGCAAAATAACCGTCGGCAATGCCCCAATCCGCGATGGTACGGGTCACGCGATTCACCAATTGCTTGATTGACGACTCGCGACCGCCATTGGTGACATCGGTGCCACGGCTGATGTCCCCGTAAAAATACTTCGAAACCGCGATCTTGGTTGCCAGAATACTCCAGGATTTCGGCACCTCGACATTCTCCTGCTTGAAAATGACCTTGCCGCCGTCGTCTGTGATTTCCGCGGTACGGAATTCCCACTCGATTTGTTCGAATGGATGCACGCCGGCTTTGCTGAACGTGCGGGTGAATTTCATCCCACCCTTGCCGAGTCCGCCGCGGCGGCCCAGCTTGTTTCCCGAATGTGCCCTGGTTGCTGAGCTATTGGTCTGAATCATAGGTTTCAAATCTCCTTTTATTTAACTTATACAAACTATTTAACTTCCTTAAAAGAGCAATGTCCACCCACACTATACATCGGACAAGCATCGGAGCGTAACCCTATTAGTTGTGTCGTCAACTCAAAACCCCTTCAAAAGCCACAAAAATTTTGTACAATCAAAATACGAAAAAAAAATCACTCCGCAACCCTTGATTTTAAGCCCAAAAACGACACCGAATTGTTTTAAATTTGACAAAAACTTTTTAAGTAAATAGTCAATTTTTGTCGTTTTTAGCGACATTTTCGGTACTTTTCCGCAAACCATTAACCTTGCCGACTACCGCCATTAGCCCACCTTTCCCTTGGTTGCGCTCTTCCGTAATGGGGATATGTTTCAAGCATGTGGGGTAGCGTGTGCATTGCAGGGGTGCTGTGCCTATCAATTCTGACCGGCTGCGCCGATTTGTCCAATCGCAGCCAATTTCTCAGTGTTGGCATGACCACCAACCAAATGCAAAGCATACTGGGCAGCGGCGGCTACCCGAAAAACCGCGTCCTCAACCAGCAGGGACAATTGCAGGAACTTTGGGAATATACCGATGCCGAGAGCAAACAGAAACTCTGGCTGTGCTTTACTGATTATAAATTGTCCCGCTGGGCAGTCCGGGGCCAGTTGCTAAACGGTGTTCCCGTGCAGATGCCAAGCGATTTGATCGATCCGATCAAGGTTCCTTAATCCGCGTTTTTCCGGCCTTTGCGCGGACCGTCTTTCTTCGCCGCTGGCGATTCCTTTTTGTCCTTGAGAACCCACTTCAACGCGCAACCCGTCAAATCATACTCCTCGCGAATCCGCTGTTCCAGGAACCGCTCGTACGACGGCGTCCACAATTTCCGGTCATTGATAAACACCTTCAGGGTCGGCGTGCCGTAAGTTTCGCGCTGGGCCGACACATAATAAACCTTCAACTGCCGCCCCTGCCGCGACGACGGCAAATGCCGCACCATCGCCCGCTGGATCAAGCGGTTGATCTGTCCGGTCGGCAACGGTTCACGGCTGATCTTTCGCACCTTTTCCATCACCTTCAGCCACAGGCCGAGGTTCTTGCCCTCTGCCGCGCTGACAAAAATCACCGGTGCGTAGTTCAGGAAGAACAATTGCCGCTTGATGCTCTCCTCGTACTCCTTCAAAAATTCGCGCGGCGTCTGGGATTCAAAACCCGGAATCTCCACCTGCTCCGACAAATCCCACTTGTTGACCAAAATCACGCAGGGCCGCCCCGCGTCGTTGATCAAACCCGCAATCTTCTTCTCCTGCTCGCTAATGCCGAGCATCGCGTCAATCACCAGCACGCAAAGATGCGACCGGTTGATGGTGTGCGCCGTGCGCGAGGTCATCGCCTGTTCCAATTGATCCTTCACCCGCGATTTCTTGCGCATGCCCGCGGTATCGACAAACAAATACTTCCGCCCCTCATGCTCGAATTGCACGTCCACCGCGTCGCGCGTGGTGCCTGCAATGTCGCTAACGATGACACGCTTCTCCTGCAGCAACGCATTGATCAGCGATGACTTGCCGACATTCGGCCTTCCCACCAACGCCACACGAAACTCATCATTGGCGTCGGCCTGGTCATTAGCCTCCGCCTTTGGCCAATTCTTCGACAAACTCGCCATTAGCGCCTCAACCCCGAGACCATGCGCCGCCGAAACCGGAAACACCTTTTCAAATCCAAGCTCGTAAAACTCCGCCGCCAAATTCTGCACCTCCGGCGTATCCAGCTTGTTCACCACCAGCGACACCTGCTTGTCCGCCTTGCGCAACTTCCGCGCCACCTCGATGTCCAGCGGATTAATCCCTGCGCGACCATCCACCACCAGCAAAATATCCGTCGCTGTTTCAAGGGCGATATTCACTTCCCGCTGGATCGCCTGCTCGAATCCCGAATGGTCATCCAGACCGATACCGCCCGTATCCACCAACGTGAACGCATAATCATGCCACAGGCATTCATGCGTAATGCGGTCGCGCGTCACCCCGGGCATATCATGCACCAGAGAGATCTGCTTGCCGGAAATCCGGTTGAACAACGCCGATTTCCCGACGTTCGGTCGACCTACAATGGCTAAAACAGGTTTCATAACCGCGCCATGCTAAAGCAGAAACCGCTAATGACGAACACAAATTATCATTCACGGCCTATGATGCGCATTGGTTTTTACTTTGAGCCTGCCGCCTGACGGCATATAAACTTCTTAATGGAGGACCCAAAAAACTCCAAATCATCCCATATCAACCGGAAAAAGAAATGCTTCTGATCTTCAGCGGATTGCCTGGCACTGGAAAAACAACCATCGCGCGTCAGGTTGCCAAGAACCTATCCGCCTTTTACCTGCGTATCGATACTTTGGAACAAATGCTGGTACACTCCGGTCTTGTCAAAAAACAGGGGGATTTGGGCCAGGCCGGATACATGATCGGATATTCCCAGTCGGCAGAAAACCTGCGCCTTGGACTTACAGTCGTAGCGGATTCTGTAAATCCTCTGAAAATTACCCGCGATGCGTGGAGAAACGTTGCCATTCAAGCCGAAGTCCCTTATTTGGAAATAGAACTGATTTGTTCAGATCAAACCCTGCACAGGGAACGGGTTGAAACTCGATTATCGGACATTCCCGGCCTGGTCCTCCCAAACTGGCAAAGCGTCATCAACCGCCAATACGAACCCTGGGACCGGGAGCATTTGATCCTGGACACCGCCAAACTGCATCCCGATGAAGCTGTCGGTGAAATTCTTAAAGAAGTCCGTCGTTAGCGGCTGCTCGGCGTCCCGTAACCACTCTCGGTGATCGCCCGCACGCCGCGCACAATATACACCATCAGCGATACAAAGGTAAACAGCCCCGCCGCCCACACCCACCAGTCAATCTTCAACCAGTCAAACTTGACCAGGATGATCGACACCACGCACATCTGCAGCGCAGTCGAGATTTTCCCCGACCAATGCGGCCTTACCCGCACATGGCGCGTAAATACATGCAGCACCGCGAAACCCATCAGCAAAATCGCGTCGCGTCCCAGGATCAATACCAGGAACCACAGCGGCAGGCGGTACAATCCCGGCACCTGAATGATGCTCAGCGTGATGATCGCCGCCAACAACAGGGCCTTGTCCGCCAGCGGATCCAGCACCGCACCCAGTTCGCTCTTTTGCTTGAACCGCTTGGCAATCCAGCCGTCCAGCGCATCCGTCACCGCCGCGAGGATGAAGGCGCTAACCGCGAGCCAGTGATAGAATTCATTGACCGTTCCCTTGGTCGCGCTCTCGTCGTAATACAACAACGCGCCGACAAAAAACGGAATCAGCAGAATACGCAGGATCGTGATGCGGGTAGCCAGTGTCATCGGCACCAATTATGAATGATAAATTCGGAATGATGAATAAAAAAGTGTCGCCACCGTTCATCATTTACAATTCATCCTTCATAATTTTCCCAACGTCCTCTGCAAACGCGCCAGCACCCGTTCCTTGCCCATCACCTCAAGCATGTGATAAAGCGACGGACCGACTGCCCGGCCCGCCACGCCAGCGCGGCACGGGTGCACATAAACACCAACCTTCACGCCGTCACCGGCGGCCAAGGCTTTCAAGGTTTCTTCCAATTTCACCGCCGACCATTCACCCAACCCGCCAAACGCGGCGCTGAGTTTTTCGATTCGCGATTTCGCCTCCGGTTCTTTCAAGGTCACCGTTAGCGACTTCTCATCATAGGAAAATTCCTCATTGAAGAACGGCTCCACCCAGTCCGGCAGATCGCGACCCAACTTGATTTTCTCGCGCACGATGTCCAGCACGCCGGTCACATAAGCCGCGTCAATCTTCGACAAATCCACTCCGCGCTGCGTCAGGTATTCCTTG
Organism: Verrucomicrobiales bacterium; assembly: GCA_031256975.1. Lineage (GTDB taxonomy): Bacteria > Verrucomicrobiota > Verrucomicrobiia > Methylacidiphilales > JAAUTS01 > JAIRPN01. The sequence goes on from JAIRPN010000009.1 coordinate 60,904, forward strand.
GCATAAGCGTGATATTGTTCCGCCGTTAGCGCCTTCCAGTATTCGCCGTTCAGCCAGTACAGTTTATTGATATCAAAGCGCGCATTGCCACGGTTGATCTGCGGCAAATCAAACTTCTCCACCACCTCGCTAATGGCGATCACCTCGCGGTTGTCCTTCGGCGACCAACCCAGCAGGCACAGGTAATTCCGCACCGCCTCGGGCAGATAACCCTGGTCCATATACTCGCCGATCGACGCGCCTTCATCGCGCTTTGACATCTTCGAGCCGCCAGGGTTCAGGATCAGCGGAATGTGCGCGTACTGCGGAGGAGTCGCACCCAGCGCCTCGAACATGGCGATATGCTTGTGCGTGTTCGACAAATGATCCTCACCGCGAATCACGTGGGTGATCTTCATCTCCAGATCATCCACCACGTTGACAAAGTGGAACACCGGCGTGCCGTCCTTGCGGAAAATCGTCGGGTCGGGTTCATGCGTGCGGTCAAAGGTAATCTCGCCGCAGATCAAATCCTTCACCACGCCTGGCGTGCGCGGCATGCGGAAACGCACCGAACCGTCCGGGTCCTGGTAAGCCTTGTCCACCGCCAGCAACTGGTCGACATACTTCTTGTAAATGTCCATCCGCTGGCTCTGGTAATAAGGACCGAAATCGCCCTTGGCACCGCCGCCTTCCTGGGCACCCTCGTCCCAGTCGAGACCCAGCCAGCGCAGCCCTTTGAAAATAATCGCCACCGCTTCCGGCGTATTCCGGGCCGTGTCGGTATCCTCGATGCGCAAAATCAGCTTCCCGCCGAAGTGACGGGCATACAGCCAGTTAAACAACGCGGTACGCGCCCCGCCAATGTGCAACAATCCCGTCGGCGACGGGGCAAAACGAACACGAACATCACTCATAAAATCTTTCTGGAATAATTAGCCGACCATTAAAGCCGACGCCAACCACAAAGGCAAACAACTAATTGGCTCCCATGTATGCAAAGAATCCGCAAAAATTGTGTTCTCTTTGTGTTCTTTTGAGGCTAATAAAAATCCCCATGCCCTCCTTTCTCGTCATTAGCGCGGCCACCGCGTTTGTCGCGGTCATCCTCATTATCTTCCTGTTCAATTCACTAATCGCCAAACGCAACGCCGTCGACTTCGCCTTCAGTTGCATTGATACCCAGCTCAAGAAACGCTGCGACCTCATCCCCAACCTCATCGCCACCGTCAAGGGTTACGCCAATCACGAAGCCGGAGTCCTGCGCGAAGTCACCGAACTCCGCAATCAACTCATCAACCAGCAAAGCGCCACCAATGACCGTTTCGCCCTCGAAACGCAACTCACCGAAAAACTCCCCGCACTCATGGCGGTGGCCGAGGCCTACCCCAACCTCAAAGCCGACCAGCAATTCCTCCACCTCCAGCGCACCCTGACCGAAATCGAGGAACAAATCTCCGCCGCCCGACGCGCCTTCAACGCCGCCACCTACGAATACAACAACGCCGTGCAAAGCTTCCCCTCCAACCTCATCGCCGGCACCTTCCAATTCCGCGCCCGCGATTTCTTCCACATCAACGACACCGAGCGCCAAAACCCCGCCGTTAGCGTCTGATTATGCTTCCCTTCGATTTAGTCGAAAAACTGGCCCCCTCGCAGCACGAGCTAGAACAATACCGACAAAAACTCCGTGCAGGACAACGCAAAAATAGACTGATCATCGTCAGTTTGTCGCTGATCTTTATCGCCTTAATCGCATTTGCCTACCGGATTCAATCCCCCGAGCTCGCAATTTGCTCAATAATCGGGCTCTGCTCCCCATTCATTTATGCCTCATTTTGCAACAATTCTCCCGAAACACTTTATCAGAATGCTTACAAACAGATGATAAACCCCGTGCTTTTGCAACATTTCTCTTCCGAACTGCATTATGATCCCGATCATGGTTTGCCAAGCAGTGACCTTGCAGAATCCAAGCTATTTACCGGCTCAATCGATCGTTACAGCTCAACCGACTTGGTCAGCGGCACTTACGGCAAAACAAAATTTCGTTTCTCCCAAGTGTCAGCCGAAGAATTACATAAGCAAACCTCAAGCAGGGGCGGCTCCAGAACTTATTATACTATTATTTTTCAAGGTTTGCTTTTTATTGCCGATTTCAACAAAAATTTTAGCGGACATACTTACGTCCGAACCGACTTCGCGGAAAAACATCTAGGGAACCTCGGGCGCTTTCTCCAAGAACACAATCTTAGTTCCGACGAAGTGGTGCAATTGGAAAATCCTGAGTTTGAAAAAGCCTTTGCCGTTTACACCAATAATCAAGTCGAAGCCCGTTATATCTTAACTCCGGCGATGATGGACAATCTACTCGATTTAAGACAACGTTGTATCACGGAAACTCAATATTCCTTCCATGATTCAAGCATCACCGTCGCCATCGCCAACAGTACGCTTCTTTTCACCCCCAACTTCAAATGTCCTGCAACCAATAACGAACAGTTGGAAGCTATTTATAACCAGTTGGACTTCTTCTTGAGTATAATCAACGATCTCGACCTCAACACCCGCATTTGGTCGAAGGAATAAATAAGATTAAAATTTTCATGTTCGCATTCTCCACTGTAAACTCTGTCACTAGAGTCTGATTCTGGCTATGATCCCCGCCGAACTCCAACAACAACTTGCGGATATCGAAACCCAACTGGAAAATTACCGGCAGCAATTGCTCGCCGACCGCCGCAAAGCCTTCGCCATTAGCGGTTCCATCGCCGGGGCCTGCGCCTTGCTGGCCCTGCTCGCCCTGGCACTGGAATCCCCCGGACTCGGCATCCCCGCCGTGATCGGCGTCATCCTGCCGCTCGCCTATCTCGGTTCCCGCTCCTCATCCATCGCCAACGCCTACCGTTCCGCCTACAAACGCGAAATCAATTCCGCCATCCTGCGTCACTTCTCCCCCGATCTTCAATACAACGCCAACGACGGCATCTCCAGCGGTGAATTCAAGAATTGCAACTTGTTTAGCGGCAGCGTCGACCGCTTCTCGTCCCAGGATCTCGTCAGCGGCAGCTACGGCAAAACCAAGCTCCGCTTCTCCCAGCTTCACGCCGAGGAAAAACATACCGAGCGAACCAAGAACGGCACCCGCACCTACTACACCACCATCTTCGAAGGCATCCTGTTCATCGCCGATTTCAACAAGGAATTTCACAGCCGCACCTACGTCCGCACCGACCACGCGGAAAAACTGCTCGGCAATTTCGGCCGCTTTTTTCAAAAGTTCAGCCTTGGCGCCGAAAAACTGGTGCAGCTGGAAAACCCGGAATTTGAAAAGGAATTCGCCGTCTATACCGGCGACCAAGTCGAGGCCCGTTACATCCTGAGCCCTTCTCTCATGGAACGCCTGCTCGCGCTGAAAAAACGCTGCAAAACCGAAACGCAATTCGCCTTCCAAAATTCCACCGTCACCATCGCCATCGCCAACCACGATCTCCTCTTCAACCCCGACTTCGCCAAGCCCGCCAACGACCAGGTACAACTCGAAAACCTCTACCACCGCTTCGAGTTCTTCCTCGACATCGTCGACGACCTCGACCTCAACACCCGCATCTGGTCGAAGGAATAGTAGCCAATGCTCTCTATTTCCTCTGATCCCCTGCAAGGGACTATTGTTCTTTTTGAATGGCCTCTCCGGGAGGTAACTCCCTGATCGAAGAAACCATTAGTCTCCTTATCTGCTTATCTGCCACAGCCGTCAATTCCACCGGTGAGCTTGACGGAGGATCTTTCAATTCTTCCTTCTTGAGAAAACGTATCTGAAAATCCTGACTGTTTGGCGTGGGAGGAATCCATAATTTTCCCGGAAAATAAATCCCCCTGATTTTGAACGTCTCGCCGTTTTTCTCCAACTCCTCTGCCTTTTCAAAAAACTCCCTGCCTTCCAGCCAATCAACCTGTTTGACACTTGCCTTGTTTGCAACACCATCGCCAGCGACGGCGCCGGAACGATTCATCTTGCCAATCTCCCGCCAAGCCAGATCACTATCCGAAATATCATTTTTGGGATCATTCTTTACCACACGTTTGCCAATTAATTTCCCTTGATCAAACATCAAATATAAATCCTGTTCGTAAATCGAACCGTAACCCATGTGTACATACCTCAATTCCTTCCCCTGCGGGACCCGTAATACACCAGAGAACCAAGTTGCCATTAGTGGAAGCATTTCATTGGGAAAAATTTTCTTACTAATATCATAATCGACAGGTTTCACATCACCTCTTTCACCCTCGTAAACCTTTCTTATGAGTTTAGTTAAGTACAATTTTCCATCCTTAATTTCCCAACTGCCCATGTAGCCACGCCAACATGCCGTACTTGTGGCCTCCAACCAATTTGGTCTCGGATTTTTGAAGGAAAAATAATCTTCCAAAGGATTGGCGAATAATGCATGCGTCTCACCTTCGAAAACTAATTCTTCAGGAAACTGCGCAGTGGCAAAGGAAAACATTGTTCCAAGTAAAAACAAGGTAATTACACCGCATAGTTTTTGCCATGTCATAGCAAATTCAACCTATGGCTAACCACAACCTTGTCAATAGAGGGGTAATTGCTTATTTATCCTGGTGTTCATAAGAATTTTTAGTTTGGAAATAAACCGGTGCAACAGAGAAGCGAGTCTTGATAATCGGTTAAACAAGCCGTGGAAACATCCGGCAAGGGTCATATTCCCCTTGGCACCGGCTTTTGGCAGGAGTTGCGAAAACTTAGTGCAACGATGCACTAACTTAGTGGGGGGATGCACTAAAACAGTGCGACCTTGCACTAAGTTTTGGAAGTGGCATCACCAACTTTTAGAAGAGCTTGCCAAATGTTAGTGCAACGACGCACTAAGTTAGTGCAGGGGCGCACTAACTTTTAGAAGGGGTTACACCAACTTAGTGCAAGGATGCACTAAGTCTTTGAAACGCGTCTTTGGCGTTGCAAAGTCCATGCAAAGGCAGAATCTGACATTCATTTGGCCGCCAGATTCCCATCCACCCTCAACGGCTGGTCTTTCTTGAGTGAAAACTCCTTGAGTTGCTGGCCGAGACGAACCTTGACCTTGATGTCCTGCTGCGCGGTCAGCGTGGCATTGGTCAGCGCATTGCTGGCCCATTCCAGGTCCACCGTCACGCCGCCGCGGGCGCGCAGGCCGGTGACTTTGCCCTCCTGCCAGACTTTCGGCAAGGCGGGCAGCAACTGCAATTCATACTCGCCGTTGGCGTTCTGAAGCTGGCTTTGCAGCAGCATTTCCGCACAGGCGGCGGTGGCACCGAAGTTGCCGTCGATCTGGAATGGCGCGTGGTCGTCGAGCAGGTTCGGCAGGGTTCGGTCTTTCAGTAGGTTGTTAAGTAATAAATGCGCCCGATCCCCGTCATGCAACCGCGCCCACATGTTAATCTTCCAACCCAGACTCCAGCCGGTCGCCGCGTCCCCGCGCATATCCAGCGACTTGCGCGCCGCCTCGAACAAGTCAGGCGTTGCCGTGGTGATCATGTTGGCGGGATACAGGCCGTACAAGTGCGACACGTGGCGGTGATGAATGTCGGTCTCCTTGTAATCCTCGATCCATTCCATAATGCGTCCCGAATCGCTAATGCGCACTGGCGCTAACCGTGAAAGAGCACTCTCACATTCCTTGCGGAAATCGGCGTCGACGTTCAAAATCTTGCTGGCCTGGATGCAATTGGCCAGCAATTCATGGATGATCATCAAATCCATCGTCGCGCCGTAGGTAAAGGTTCCCTTGGTGCCGTCCGGCAAGAAGTATTCGTTCTCCGGCGAGTAGGAAGGATTGGTCACCAGCTTGCCTGCCACCGGGCTGCCCGCCGGCGCTTCCACCAAGATATCAAGGATGAAACGCGCCGCACCCTTCATCAAGGGCCAGCCGCGCTTGGCGAGAAATTCCTGGTCCTGCGTGAATTGGTAGTATTCCCACGGATGCTCCGCCAGCCAGGCCGAACCCACCGGCCAGATTCCCTGCAAGCCGTCCGCAGGCGCGGCAAAACCCCACGGGTCGGTCAAATGATGCACCACCCAGCCGTTGGCTCCATACTGCACCTTCGCCACCTGATGGCCGGGGACTGTCAGTTCATCCATCAAATCAAACAACGGCATTTCGCATTCGCTCAGGTTCATGGTTTGCGAGGGCCAGTAATTCATCTGCAAGTTGATGTTGGTATGGAAATCGGCATTCCACGGCGGATTCATCTGCCAGGCCCAGATCCCCTGCAAATTGGCCGGGAATCCGCCGGGGCGCGAGGAACTGATCAACAAGTAACGTCCGAAGCGGAAATACAAGGCTTCCAGGCCAAGGTCCCGATCGCCGCCTTGGTGCAGACGTTCGATCCGTTCATTCGTCGGCAATTGTTCCGCTTCCTGGTTCAACGGTCCGAAACGCAGGCTCACGCGATCCGCCAGACGTTGGTAATCCTTGATATGTTCGGCCTTTAGCGTGTCGTAAGGAATCTTTTCCGCCTTGGTGATTAGCGCCGCGCACTCCGCTGACGGATCGCCCGACGGTTCATAACTCTTGCCGCTGATGTCCTTCTCCAGCAATTCCTTGATCTTCAACAAACCCGGATGCGAACTCGCTCCGCTAATGAACAAAGTCACCGCGTCCGCGCCGCTAACAGCCAGCACCCCGTCGTCATTGGCGACCCTGCCGCCGTCCGCCAGCGCCGTCACCTGCGCGGCAAACTTGGTCCCGCGCTGCACGCCGTTGTCATCCTTGCGGTCAATCTGTCCCTGCAAAATAATCGACCGTTTATCCTGCGGAGAGGCGCTGCACACGGCGTCCTTCTGGCGCTTCAAGGCCAGCTTGAAATTAATCGCGCCTTTCTTGCTGGCGGTGAAGCGCAACACCACCACGTTGGCGGGAGCCGAGGAAAATGCCTCGCGTTGGTAAGTCACGCCATTGCACGTGTACTGAATGGAAGCCATGGCGCTGTTCAGGTCGAGGATGCGAATGTAATCCGACACCCCCTGCAACTGCGGGGTTTCCATGAACAATTCACCCAGCGACTGGTAAGGCTTCACCCCGCGCGGCTTGCCCATCATCGATTTCGCCGCCAGCGCCTCGGCTTCCTTGATTTTGCCCGCAAACAACAAGTTGCGCACTTCCGGCAGGGCTTGCAACGAATCGGGATTGGCCGCATCCAACGGGTAGCCGTCCCACAAGGTGTCGACATTCAATTGCACCCGTTCATCCGCCACGCCACCAAACACCATCGCCCCCAAATGTCCGTTGCCCAGCGGCAAGGCCTCTTCCCAAACCTGCGCCGAACCGCGATACCACAACTTGCCGTCGCCTTCCGGTTTCTTCACCGGCTCGCCATTAGCGTCAAATTTCGCGCGGTCCACCCACTTGGCGTTGATTTTCTTTCTCTCCAGGGCGGGCTCCGCAAACTTGACGCGCGGGGCCTTGGGATTCACCACGTTGCCGAACAGCTGAATCTCGCCAAGCTGCATGTCGGACTTGCGCGACTTGGTGAACAAAAAGCGGTAACTCTTGTAGGGAGCCGAGTTGTCAAATGTCACCTTCTCGCCCCACTTTCTGCGGCCCGGGTCTTGATCCAAACCGCAAGGCCCCGAATAAATCTGCTTGAAATCCTTTGCGCCGTTCAAGTGTGCGTTGTCGTCGTTGGAACCTTCGATAATCACCATTAGCGGGTCGCGCTCCGGCATGTCGCCGCCCGTCGCGAAACGAAAACCCTTAACCACACTCTCGCCCACGCCAAGGGTCAGCACGAAACCCGTGTCCGGCAGGCGCGTGTAGGCCTTGCTGTTCAAGTCGCCGTCGATCATACTGTCAACCTGCTGGTCCTCGCTGCCGTATTCGGTTTGCGCGGCGATGGTGTTTGCCCCTCCGGCAACCGTCGCCTTTAGCGCCACAATCCGGTCTTCCGGGTAAACCAGGTTGTCCTGCGCCTGAACCAACTCCAATCCCGCCAACGACGAAACCAACAACAGCAAACCAAACATTTTCTTCATAAGCAGACCTCGAAACGTTTTATCATCCCAATACAACTTAACAGGGAATGAGTATGATATGATTGACTTCAATCATGAGACATAATTCAGCGAATGTCCAAGACAAATTCCCGGATCGGTTCCAGATCCTCATCCTGCAACGCCATGTCCTTGTATTCCGCGTCCAGCCCGACCGCCTCCGTGAGGTAAGACTTGGCCTCTTCCAATTCACCGAATTGCGCGGCATAACAAGCCAGATTGTAACAAACCAAGGCCACCTGCGGGAAACGCTCGTAGGCCGCCTGCAAAACCTTCCTGGCCTTTGGCAACGATTCGGCGCGACGGGTCGCATAAGCCTGCGAAATCAGCCATTGCACATCGCCGGGAAATCTCTCCGCCATTAGCGAGGCGCGCAACTGCATTTCCCGCCATTGTCTTCCGCTGCTCAGCACTTCCAGATACAATCCCGCCATGAGCGGCTGTTCACGGTATTCCGCCGGGACTGAATCCAGCTCCCCCCTGGCCTCCTGCCAATTGCCCAGATTCAACCAACCCAACGCCGCGGCAAACTGTTTCTGCACCTTTTTCGGCAATTGCCCAAACTCACTTTCAGTCATGAATTTGGCAACTGGTCGGCAATCTCTTCCGCCGGATAAGTGACAATCTCCGCGAGCGTCGGATGATAATGCGGGATGGACAAAAAATCTTTCACGCTGGAGCGGTAATGCATCGCCACCGCGAATTCGTGGATCAAATCGGACGCATGCGGACCGGCAACCTGTGCACCCAGAATTTCGCCATTAGCGGCATCCGCGATGATTTTCACAAAACCATCGTTAGCTCCCATAATCATCGACTTGCCATGATCGTTAAACGGATACTTCGCCGTTAGCGTCTTTCTGCCCGCGGCGGCGGCTTCCTTCTCGCTCATGCCGATGGCGGCTAATTCCGGTTCAGTAAAGACCACTTCCATCTTCAGACGGTACTCCATTTTCTCGCGTTCGGGATCAAGCCGTAAAAATCGCATCGCATTGCGTGCCGCCATTTCCCCCTGCTGGATCGCCACATGTACCACCTCATAAGGACCGCACACGTCACCCGCCGCAAAAATATGGTACTGCGAAGTCTGCATGGTCTCGGAAACCTTGACTGTCTTGCCATCCAATTCCACACCCGCCTTACCCAACGCTAACGACGAAACATTCGGCTCACGCCCGAGCGCGTACAAAATTTCCTCGGAGGTGACACTGACGGTTTTACCGTTCTGCTTGAAAATCACTTGCTTGCCCTTGGCGGTTTTCTTGAAACCAACCAGTTCCGTCCCCAAATGCACCTTCATCCCCTGCTTGCGGAACACATCGGTCAGCACATTCGCATAATCAGCATCCTGGTTGCTCAACACCTGTTTGCTGCGTTGGACCAGCGTCACCTTCACTCCCAAATGCCGGAAATATTGCGCGAACTCCAACGCCACCGCGCCGCCGCCCAGCACCGCCAGGCTCTTTAACGGTTTCTTCAACCGCAACGCCTCGTCGCTGGTGATGAAGCCGGTCTCGCGTAAGCCCGGCAATTCGCGGACGCTAACCACGGAACCCGTGGCAATCACGAAAGTCTCGCCGCTGATCCTGGTTTTCTTGCCATCTTTCAGGCCGCTAACGACGAGCGTGTGCGGATCGGCAAACTCCGCCTTGCCACGGATAAAATCAAACTTCCCCTTCTCCAACTGACCGCGACGATACGAAGCAAAATCCTCGATCAACAAATCCTTGCGCGCCACGATTTTCTTCCAGTCCGGCTTGGCCTTGCCCACGCTAACGCCGAACTCCCTGGCACGATTAATTTCGTGCAACCGGTGCGCTGATTCCAACAAGGCCTTGGTCGGCATACAACCACGCAGAATGCATAGCCCGCCGACCTTGCGTCCCCCCTCCACCACCGCGACCTTGGCTCCCAGCCCGGCCGCCGTCCTCGCCGCCGCATAACCCGCGCTGCCGCCGCCAATGACAATCAAGTCGTATGATTTCATAATCCAACCCCAAAACTATTTCGCGCAACAACGGGGAGGCAATTACACGCCCACTCCAATGACTCAAGCAAGCCCGCCAAGTTGGCGCTAAGAACACCAGAATTTTGTTAACTTCGCCGTCTTTGCACCTGCTTGGCGTTCTTTGCGCGAACTTCGCTAGACGTACTTTTCCAGCACCGGCAATTCTTCCAGTCGTTCCCGCGTGCTGTGGTACTTCGGATAAAGGTGTTTGAAAGCGTTCACATTGCTGCGGGTGACCACCGAGGCCTTGTCCAAGCCCTGTTCCGACAGGAATTTCAGGCTGCGCCACAGCAATAAAGAACCCCAGCCGCGGCAATGATATTCCTCCAGAACACAAATGCCGGAAACCAGCTGGCGCGGGGCATCCGCCTCGGTGCACAACACACTGGCACCCACAATGCGACGGCCATCCTGCAAAACCAGGACCTTGATATTCTTCTCATCCATGCCACGCAGGATGACTTCCTTCAATTCCTTGAGCCGCTGCGGACGCACAACTCCCCACCCCTGTTCGGCCTGATAAGCCCGCTCCACCACAATCGTGATCGCCTGAGCTTCCTCTTCCTCGCCAAGGCGGACTTCCAACCCGTTGCCAGCTTGCGGAGCGTCGGCGGGCAGTTTTTTCAAATCCCAATTAAAACGAATCCATTCAGGTTTAAACATCCCCTTTAATCTGAAACTTAATTTACAATTGGCAAGTTTTTAGCGGAATGGTCAAAACAACTCTTCAGTAACCTCGCGGAAGGTCTTGAAATGCGCCTTCACCAGGGTTTTGAGATAATCCGCACCGTTGGCCTTGAAGATCGTCCGCGCCTGCTCCTTGACCTGCGCACTGGCGCCCTTGCCCAGCGGCTTGTCAAAGCCCTGCCCCAAACGTTCCAAACCGTGTAAAAACGCCGCCCTGGCCAAAATCGATGCGGCAGCCACCGCAATGTCCGATTCCGCCTTCGTCCGCTGCTCCAGCTTGATGCCAATCTTTTTGCGTGCCAATTGCCGTTGCAACACCTGCGGATAGGCAAATTGATCCGACAACGCGCGTGGGCAGGCCGGGACCTTCAAATGCAGATTCTCAATCACCTTGGTATGCCCCCAAGCCAGCATCTCGTTCAGATTGCGAAACTTACTGTACAACTCGTTGTACTTCTCCGGAAAAATCGCCACCACCTCAAAATTGGTGCCGAGAATTTTTTTAACCTGTTCTTCCAAATCAAAGGTCTTCTTGTCACTGGTGATGCGCTTGCTGTCCTTGATGCCGGCTTCCAGCAATTTTTTTGCCGTGAATTTGTCCGTGTAGGCGCCGGCAATCACCAACGGCCCGAAAAAATCCCCCTTGCCGGCCTCATCAATGCCGAAATGCGGTTCGTACATTTCCGGATTCAACTCCTCCTCATAGCCCAGTCGTGCTTCCTCCAGAACCAGCGGCTCAAATAAAAACTCAATGAATTCCTTCGCACCCTTGCCGTTGATCACCACCTTGCCGCTGTTGTAATAATGCACCCCGCATTTTTGCTTGGTGGCACGAAAAAAACCGTAGGGCAGTTCGGCAAACTCGTAACCCTGCTCTTGCAGCAAATTTTTCAGCTTCTTTCCTTGCGCTTCGGTCAAGGTATAGGTAAAGCTCGCAGGTTCCATGGTGACAAATGCTAAAGAGAGCCTGCCAAAAATCGACGCTAAAATCGAGCGAGTTTTCCATGTCGCCTTGGCGCAATGGTACGCTAACAACAAACGCGAACTCCCCTGGCGCCGGGAACCCACTCCCTATCACGTCGCCATTAGCGAGTTCATGTGCCAGCAGACACAGATCGTCACCGTGCTGCCCTACTACGCGCGCTGGATGAAATCCTTCCCCGACTGGCGCGCGCTGGCCGACGCTAACGACGAAACCGTTCTCAAACATTGGGAAGGACTCGGCTACTACAACCGCGTCCGCAATCTGCACAGACTGGCCAAACTGGTCGTTAGCGACCATGGCGGTCACCTGCCCGCTAACAGCGAAGTCCTGCAACAACTTCCCGGCATCGGCCCCTACACCGCCGCCGCCATCGCCTCGATCTCCCATGGCGAACGGGCCGCGGTACTCGACGGCAATGTCGAGCGCGTCCTCACCCGTATGTTCGCGTTGCCGTGGAACGTCACCCAGCCGGCCGTCAAGCAGCGCCTGCGCAATCTTGCCAGCCAGTTATTGCCCGCGAAAAATTGCGGCGATCACAATCAGGCGATGATGGAACTCGGCGCGCTCATTTGCACCCCGCGCAATCCACAATGCCTGGTTTGCCCGCTAACGGCCATCTGCCTTGGCAAGCACGACCCGGAGAAATTCCCCAACAAAACCAAAACGCCAACCACCAAGGAAACCCAGCAAGTCGCTGTCATTGTTAGCGGGCAAAAAATCTGGCTGTTGAATCCGCAGGAACCGGGCCGTTGGCGCGGCTTTCACCGCCTGCCCTTGCTTGATAAAAACATCATGGTTTCCGGCAAGACGCTAACCACCATCAATTTCAGCATCACCCGCTACCGCGTTACTGCTGTCGCTGTTAGCGCAAAATTCACGAATTCCGTACCAAAATCCGGCTCATGGCTGGCGTTGAAGGATCTGCCCGATATTTCCCTGCCCGCGCCGCACCGCAAAATCCTGCGGGCTATCAAGCTTTAACCCGGCGCACGCGACTCTGGAACAACGCCAGCAGCAAGGCGCCCGCAATGAGATAACACCAGGCGGAGGGTTCCGGAATCGCCTGTGCCGACCAAGCCACCGCATAGGTGTCGGTTTGCCCGCCGAGATCGCCGTTGATGTCGTACACCATGCCATCAAAGCTCACCTTGAATCCATAGGTCAGTCCACCCGCCAAATCCAGGCTGAGCAACTCGGTGTTGTTGTACAAACTGTCGGACTCCGCCAGCATGGTCGCAAACGTGTCGCCATCCATCAGCCACACGCTCAGGTTGAAATTGCTCAGCGAAATATCCTGGTAAGTCTCGTTTGCCGCGTCGTAAATGGTGTTGCTGAACCAAGTCAGCGCGATGGTCAGTTCGATGTCGCTCCCGCTAAGCGCCAGCGTGTAGTTCATGCTGTCCCCGTTGCCAAGCTGTGCCATATCCCAGCCATTCAACCCAAGTCCGGTACGGGAGCCTGTCACCGGGTTCTGGTAAACCACCGCGCTCTGCGCCAGGTTGACCAAGCCAGCGCCAACCTGGTAATCAAGCGACTGAGTGGTCTCGATCACGCCGCTGCCGTTGACATGCTGCCCGTTGTTCCAGCCGGTTGTCTTGGTGGCCCCCGCCATCAAGACCGCCTTAATCACCCGCGTATCCTGTGCGCTGGCATTGTCCGGCATGGTGTTCTTGGCCATATCCTTCAACAAGGCAATGCCGCCGCTGACCATCGGCGCGGCAAAACTGCTACCCGCGGCGTTGACGTAATACAAGTCCGTTGCGCTTGGATTATCCGGATCATAGGCCGCCAGAATCATGCCCGTTCCGGGCGCCGCAAGATCAACCGCCGCCCGGACTCCGCTAATGGTCTGGCCCGTTGCCGGATTGTAAAAATCCGCCGGGGCTCCCGAGGTGAAACCGGCGGGAAGAGTATAATTGTGGTTGGCGTCGTAATCCAAGGCACCGACCGAGATGCCGTTGAACCCGGAAGCCGGACCGCCCGGTGCCGCGCCGGGTCCGTCGTTGCCTGCCGCAGCAACAAAGGCCACGGTTGGATTGTCGTGCGCCAAACCGTCCAGAATCCCGGTGAAACTGGTTCCCCCGTCCTGCGTACGACCGGACGGATCGGTGTATCCCCAGCTGCTGTTGATCACATCGGCCCTGCCGCTGGCACCAAGCGTGCCGCCGGTGAAATACTGCAGGTAGGGCACCAGAAAGGATTGCTTGGTGATTTCAAACGAGCCGTCCTCATTCCACGACGTGGCAATCGCCCCCGACTGGATTCCCGCCAAGGGCGCGATGCCGGTGCCAAGAACAGTCAGATTGCCATTGCCGTCCAAACCGACCCCCGTCATCATTGCTGCCACCGCGGTCGCATGGCCGCTGTATTGCCCGGCACCCGGCGCATTCTGCGGATCATACGGAATGCTGGCATTATCGTTCAACGTGCTTGGCGAAACCGTAAAAGTGATGCCCGGCCCCAACGAAACCGGAATTCCGTCACGGCGGGTTTCAAACACATCGTGCCCGTCCCATACCAACCCGCCCTCGACATTGGCGATCATCGTGCTGGCGCCATAAAATCCCATGCCGTACAGCGCGGAAGTGCCGATCAGGTTGTTAGCTTCCTGTCCCCAGACCAGTTGGTTGGCGACAGTGTCATACTCGCCGGAAATAATGTCGTCATAACCTGTCAAGGTCTGGCCGTGAATCGTTGTCGTTACGACAGGCAGCACCGTGGTTAGCGCCAGCAGGCACCAACCCAGCATCAGCAATCGATTAAATCCCGGTTTGCTCATAAAAACTCCCCGCCCCTTCTGCCAACCTTATTGTGCCGGGGCAACCGCAGCCGGAGCGGATTGCACCGGAGTTGCTTCCGGTGAGGCAGGAGCGGCTGCCTCAACCGGTTCAGGATTGGAATTTTGTCGGGCTTGCGCAGCAGCTGCGATCTTGTTTTTTTCTTCTACCCTATAAGCCTTGTAAATCACCGGCACCGCCAGCCCCGCTCCAAATCCCGCCGCAAAAACCCCGCTGCCAACCGGCGAACGCAGTTCACCCGCGCGAATGTCCCCCTTCTGCCAGCCAGCCGCATGCCAACTGCCCAGCAGTTTGGCCATGGACAGTTCTCCGGGCAGCTTGTCCGCCAGATGCTGCATATCGGCTTCCTCGGATTTGCGCAGATAGTCTGTCAGGTAAGGCTTCAGCAGTTTGTAAGAACGACCGGTGATTTCATCCAGCCGCATGAAACCGATATGTTGCAACTCCCCGCCCGGCTTGATGCCGCCCAGCAATTCCTGCTCGGTCAATGCCTTGGCCTTGCCGCCCAACAAACGCCCGGCACCGCCGCCGTTGAGGCTGACGCCGAAGAATTCCTTGTTCTTGAACAGGGTCGGCGAAATTTTCGGATATGTCGTCGACGACAGCGTGATACCGCTGAAATCGCCCGCGCTGAATTTCTCCGACTTGCCTTGCATCAGGGTCACCATCGCTGCCGTCATGCCGCTCAGTCGTTCGTAAACCGGTGCAAACTTGTCCTCGTGCTGCAGGCCGATCAACACCATCACGTCCGGATATTCCTGTCCTTGCGGCCAATCAAGCACGTAACCGACGGCGGGCCCGACCGCTTTCAACACATTCTCGTGCAAATCCAAACCCTGGGCTTGCATTTGGGTTTCGATCACCTGGTAAGGATTGAATTTCTTCGAGGCATCCCCGCCGGTCGATTTGCCCATTTCTTCGTACAATTTGGCCTGTTGGTTGTAATAGGCTTCCAGATCCATGTTCCCGTCATTGAACAACACCGTGTCGGGCGAGGTAAAGGCCAGCATCTTGCGGTTCACCGGCTGGTCGCTCATACCATAAAAGGAGGATCCTTTGGGAATATCGATAGCTAATTTTTCCACCAAATCACCCCCATCAAAATTGAAACTCCATGCGAAACTTTTCATCACTGACATTTCCCGGTACATCCTGGCAATCGGCGCCAGGGCAGCTTGTTCGCCGCCGCTCTTTTCCATGAGATCGGCGAGCTGGTTAAATAACCTGCCCATGTTTGCGTAGATCAGCGCGTCCGCATTCGGATCAACCTGTTTTATCACGCCGATATAATCCGGATTGTTCGCCAGTGAATCCTTGCCATTGGCACCCGCCCGGTCAATAAAGTTGGTCAGCGGTTTCTCGCCAAACGAAAACAAGTCCCAGTCCTTCCAATGCGCGCGGCAAAGCCGGAACGGCGCGGTTTTGTCGGTCAATTCCAGATAAGTGTAACTGGTGCCACCATGGTTGCCCTCGCCCTGCCTGAAGGAATCGTTGCTGGCAAGGTCCGCGGTCAACTCCTTGATTTGCGCGACAAGATCATCAAGGTGTTTGCCTGCCTGCGGCGAGTGATAGAATCCAATCACGCCGCCAAAGGCCTGTTCAACGTTGGTCTGCGTTTCCTTGCCCATGTGGATCGCCGTTAGCGTCGATGCCACGTCGAACTGCGTCACCGCCACAAAGGAGGTGCCGCTCAGGGCCTGCACGAAGGAATCCCGCGCCTTGTTCAGTTTGTCCAGTTTCTCCCCAACCTTGGAATCGCCGGACCCCTTGTTCACCTCATCGCTCAGCAGGCTGAACAGCGAGCGAACCTCGTCGCTCTCGGCAATTTGCTTCAACTTGGAAGTCTGGTAATGCAGCAAAGTCTTGGTGCCGTTGGGAATCTCGGCATAGAACAAGGTATCGGACGGCAAATACGCCGCCGGGCTCACATAACCCGGCACCCGCAAGAAAAACCACCACACGGCCCCGCCAATCGCCGCCAGCAACAAGACCACCACCAAGCCAACCACCAGAATGCGTTTCATTCTGGCAAGTTACTGGAGACCGGGGTAAAAATAAAGCTCAAACGCCATCATTGCCAGGCAGTCTGCAAATTCAGACTTTCATCCGCCGCCATTGCCGCTAGACCATTTGCATGTCCACCCGACCGCCAACCCTTCGCCTTCGCGTCAGTCCCGCGGCTGAAACCAAGCTGCGGCAGGGACATCCCTGGGTGTTCGACGGCAGTATCCGCGAACAGAATCGCGACGGCAAACCGGGCGAACTGGCGGTCATTTTCGACAAACAGGACCGGTTTCTCGCCGTCGGGCTCTATGACCCCGAATCACCGATCCGCGTCCGCGTCCTGCATCGTGGAAAACCGGCAAAGATTGACGAAAATTGGTTCGCGGAACATCTGGCCAAGTCGCTAACCTTGAGAATTGGCATCGCCGACGCCGATACCGATGGCCTGCGACTGGTCAACGGGGAAAACGACGCCTGGCCCGGCCTGGTCCTTGACCGTTACAACGATACGCTGGTGCTGAAAATTTACAGCTCCGCCTGGTTTTCTTACCTGCCGCTAATCACCAACCTGGCCAACGCGCAAATCCCCAACCGGCGCATCATTCTGCGCCACAGCCGCAACATCCGCGACCAGCATTACCACGACGGCCAGATCATCAGCGGGGCGGCTCTTGACCGGCCGATTGTCTTTAGCGAATCCGGCATCAAGTTTTACGCCGACGTATTGAAGGGACAAAAAACCGGTTTCTTCCTCGACCAGCGCGACAACCGCCGCAAGGTCGAACAATTCGCCGCCAACTGCAAAGTCCTGAATGTGTTCAGCTTCACCGGCGGTTTCTCCCTCTATGCCGCGCGAGGCGGTGCACAATCGGTGGACAGCATCGACATCAGCAAGCACGCGCTCGATGAACTGCAACGGAACTGGGAACTCAACCGTGAAAATCCCGCCATTGACGCCTGTCCGCACCGGGAAATCCAGGCCGACGCCTTTGCCTGGCTGGAACAAGCCACGGAAAAATATCCGCTGATCGTGATCGATCCTCCCTCGCTGGCCAAACGCGAAGCCGACCGCGCCGCCGCCATTGGCGCCTACAAAAAGCTCGCCATTAGCGGCCTGCGGCTGCTCGCCCCGAAAGGCATCCTGGTCTGCGCGTCCTGCTCCGCCCACGTCAGCACCGGGGAATTCGTCCAGGCCGTGCGTGCCGCCGTTAGCGCCAGCGGCAAAAAAATCCGCGAACTCGAAATCACCGGCCACGCTCCCGACCACCATGTTACCGTGCCGGAACTGCAATACCTCAAAGCCATCTACCTGCAACAGCAATAAAAAAGGGCAACCTGTAAGGTTGCCCTTTTGATAACAAAACTAACTTGTCGGCTTAGTTGGTTGTCTTCGCCTTTTCTTTCTTGCCGGCCTTGCTGCTCATTTCTTCGTAGGCTTTCTGCTGTTCAGGAGTCAACACAGCAATGACTTTGTCATGATACTGTTTGTTCAACGCCTGTTTTTGATCTGCAGTCGCGCTTTTACCCAACTTGGCCATATCCTGATGCTCTTGAGTGAAGATGTCCTTGATCTGCGTCGTTTGCGCATCAGTCAATTTCAACTTTTTCTGCAGAGATTCCGCACGCTTGGTAGCGGCATCAGCCTTGGCAGGAGCAGCCGCAGGAGCGGGAGCAGGAGCCGGGGTGGTGCTTTGTTGGGCGTGAATGGAGGTTAGACCGAGGGTTAAGGTTGCGAGAGCAACAACGAATATGCGTTTCATATTTTTATTTTATAATTAAGGAATTCCTTTCCTATGGAAAAAACACTACTCCGATTCCCCCGTTACGCACTAAAAATCAATTTTTACAACCCATTCATAAACAGCAACTTAAGTAACATTACATAAATGTAATCAATGGTTCAGGGCAATAAAGGATACCGGTTCCACTCTATCAAGTCATAATGCCACCATTCCGCCGGGACACCGCTGAAACCGTTTTTGAAAAAAGCCTGGCGCAAAATCTCGCGATGTTCGCCCGCCATGCGCGAAAGGTTCCTGGCGTAATGACTGGCCTGCGGGCTAAAACTGTCGAAATCCGTGGGCATCTCCACCAAATTGCCCTGCAAATCCGCCATGCCCACATCCACCGTGGTGCCACGCGTGTGGCGCGACCCCTGCTTTGGCGGGGCGACAAAATTTTCATCGGGGCAGGCTTCCCACAATTTTTCCTGCGCCCAGGCCGGGCGATAAGCGTCCCAGATCACCAGTTGGTACCCCTGCTTGCGCAAGACTTGCTGCACAATCTTCAACTGCTTCACCGTTTCGGGCCGCAACCATGCCGTGGCATTGGCCGGATAAATCCGTTTGCCGGTAAAATTTTGCACAGTCGCATAACGCAGTTTGATGAGGATCCCCGGCATTTTCTCATCCACCCGCACCAGTTCCGGCGACGGTCGTGTGGCCAGGTCCTGCGCCGGTAACACGCCTGCTATCAAGCAGGCTAACAGGCTAATTAGTACGAATTTAGACACGGAATAATTCAGGTGACTCGACAAACTCATACGGCTATAATAACCAAATATTGTAAAAGTTCTATGCCAGAGAGTCCGTCATCACCCGCCAACAAGGTCCCGACCATTTCCAAGGAAGAAATCCAAGCCCTGCCGCTCGCCCAATATACCGGCCCCATCCATGTCATCGCTCCCGGACAATCCTGCATCGAGGCATGCCGCGTCCTGGCCGACGAGGAAATCATCGGTTTCGACACCGAAACCCGCCCCGCCTTCCGCAAGGGCGAAAGCTACCTGCCCTCGCTGATCCAGCTGGCCACCGCCAAGGCGGTTTACCTGTTCCAAATCAACCGCGACTGGTTCCCGATGGAAATCGTCGGCATCCTGGAAAGCCCCGCCCTGAAAAAATCCGGCCTGGCCATCAATCAGGACCTTAATAAATTGAAACAAATCCGGAATTTCAATGAACAAGGCATGGTCGATCTCGCCGTTAGCGCCGCCAAGCTGGGTATCAAGACCACCGGCCTGCGCAGCCTCGCCGCCATTTATCTGGGAGTCCGCGTTTCCAAGGGGGCCCAAGTCACCAACTGGTCGAAACCCATGCTGACCCCGGCGCAAATCCAGTACGCCGCCGTCGACGCCTGGATCAGCCGGGAATTGTATTTCAAGCTGCACTAACCCTCATCGCCACAGATGTTTCGGGTAGCGCCGTTGCAACTCCGGTTTCACCTTCGGATAACCCTCGCGCCAAAAGCTGGCCAAATCCTGCGTCACCTGCACCGGACGGCGGCTCGGCGCCAGAATTTTCACGATCAGCGGGAATTTTCCGCCTAAAATTCTCGGCGTCTCGTTCAAGTCGTACAAATCCTGGATCGTTGCCGACAGGCTCGGCGGCTCATTGGCGGCGTAGGAAATCTTCAACGCCTTGCCACGCACCTCGATGCGCTCCGGCGCCAGCTTGTTCATTCCCGACGCCAACGACGGGCTCATCCATTCCTTCAGGAACGGCAACACCGGCTTTTCCTTGATATCCTTGTAGGCGGTGGCTCCAAGGCAAAATTGTTCCAGCACCGCGCGTTTGTCTTCCTCGGTAAACGGCACATAACCCAGCTCCGCCGCGTTCTCCGCCAGAAAACGGACCCGCAGCAGCCACTTTTCCACCTCGTCATCCCAGCACTTCAGCGTTAGCGTCCCGTCGAGAATTTTGCCGACCAGAATTTCCGCCGCCGCGCCCGGTTCCGCTTCCTGCAACACCTGGCGTTTGAGCACCAAATCGTGATAAGAAGAGCGTTTTTCGGTCACCACGCGACGCTGTGTAGAATCCCAAGCTGCCGCATTGCTGCTTCTCACCGCCTCGTCGCTGACTTCCGCCAGCCACGATTCCTCGATTGCCGTCGCCTGGTTGAGCAAGGTCGTGATATCGCCATTGCCGCGCTGAATTTCGCTGATTTCCGCCGCCACGATCAGCGACGCTTTCCTGACCACCGATTCGCGTGCCAGTTCGCCCTTGCGACCATGTACCACCTCGCAACGCAGCGATCCCTGGTCAATCCTCCGCGCCACCTGATCGGCAAAACCCGCCAGCAGACAACGCCGGATCGCCTCGTTGTGGTCCTTGGCCGGAACTTCGCCATTAGCGTTTTCTTTGCGACGCGAAGCAATTCCTTGGAACATCCGCGTCAACTGCGAAGCCTGCCGCGCGGCGCCGACATCAATCCCCAGCTTGTCGCAGGCGCGAAAATCAAAATTCTTGTTCTCGGCGAATTTCCACGCGCGCATCTGCAAAAAGAAATCCGAGCTTTCCTCGAAACCGAGCAAATCCTCGCGCAATTCCTCCACCGGCCGCGGCACATTGCGGCGGAAAATATTTTTCCCCTGCGCCAGCGCCGCCACCGCGCACACCGCGTCGACACAATTCCGCCGTTCCGCTTCCCATAACATGCGCGCATAGCGCGGATGCACCGGATAACGCAACAGGTCGCGCCCCATCGCCGTTAGCGTGCCGTCCGACTCATGCAACGCGCCCAAGTCTTCCAACAATTGAACCGAGTGCAGCAAAGTCCGCGCATCCGGCCGCTCAAACCACGGAAACTCGTTCAAATCGACAATGCCGCTGCCCTTCAACAGCAACACCGCCTCGGACAAATCAATCCGGTGCACCTCCGGTAATTCACTCGGCGCGCGGTTCATGTGCTCCTGCCCGGTCCACAGGCGAATGCAATGACCGTTGGCGACACGCCCCGCGCGACCCTTGCGCTGCTCCGCCGAGGCCCGGCTGATTTTTTCAATCATCAGCGTGTTGATGCCGCGCCGCGGATCGAAACGATTGATACGCGCCAGGCCGCTGTCAATCACCAGCTTGATGGTCGGGATGGTAATGGAAGTTTCCGCCACATTGGTGGCGACAATTACCTTGCGTTTATCCGTCGCCCTGAGCGCCTCGTTCTGCCGCTCCGGCGGCAATTCGCCGTGCAGCATTGTCAGTTCCCAGTCGCGCGACACCCGATGCTCCCCCAACGCCTGAATCGTGCGCTGGATCTCATAAGCTCCCGGCATGAAAATCAACATATCGCCGTCCGGATGACGGTTAGCGGCATTCGCGCAGGCTTCCGCCGCCACGTCCCATATTTTTTGCCGCTCCAACGAAACCGGTTTGTCCAGATATTCGACGCTAACCTCAAACTGCCGCCCCGCCGATTCCACCACCGCGCAAGGTTCCATGAATTTCTCCACCGCGTCCTTCTCCAGCGTTGCCGACATCACCACCAGGTTCAAATCCTTGCGCTGTTCACGCTGGATTTTCCGGCATCGCGCCAGTGACAAATCCGCATACAAGTGCCGTTCGTGAAACTCGTCAAAAATCAGGGTGGAAATCGTCGTTAGCGCCGGATCGGAAATCAATTTCCGCATCAAAATCCCCTCGGTGACAAAATTGATCCGCGTCTTTTGGGAAGTCCGGTCCTCAAAACGAATCTGATACCCGACTTCCTCGCCGAGCTTCACACCCATTTCCTCGGCCACACGCGACGCCAACAGCCGGGCCGCCAGACGGCGGGGTTGCAAAATCAGGATTTGGCCATTGGCGGCAAAACCCGCCTGGTCCAAAATCTGCGGAATTTGGGTTGATTTGCCGGAACCGGTCGGGGCCTGCACCACCAGCCGCTGGTATTTCTTTAGCGCCGCGACGACGGAATCGGCAACTTCGTAGATCGGCAACGCTAACGGCGAACTCATTATTCCGCCCAATGCCAGATCACCGGCTTCTCGATATCGGGATGCAAACTGTGATGAACCGGACAGGTCAGCGCGGCACGCTTGAG
This sequence comes from Verrucomicrobiales bacterium, assembly GCA_031256975.1. GTDB lineage: Bacteria > Verrucomicrobiota > Verrucomicrobiia > Methylacidiphilales > JAAUTS01 > JAIRPN01. Next base: position 83,229 of record JAIRPN010000009.1, read on the forward strand.
CGCCTCGGCATGTTCCGACGACTCGCTAACCGGCATCCAAATTTCCACCGACAAACGCTTGATCCGGCGCGGCGCATCCGCCGACATCTCCTTGCCCACCTCAATCCGCATGCCCTGCAAATCAACACCCTTGCGCTCGGCATAAATCCCCATCAGCGTGCTCATGCAGGCACCCAACCCGGCAGCGACCAGATCGGTCGGCGAAAACGCCTCCCCCTTGCCGTGATTGTCCACCGGCGCGTCGGTAAAAATTTCCGTTTCCGATGGGCCATGTTTGGCAACATTCCGTAAACCGCCTTGGTATGTAATCGAAGATTTGACCATGTTTGGAATTTAACCACAAAGATCAAACGGCTACAACACGCCGTTTCTAATTACGAACCGAAGGTGAAGCAAATGGACACGAATGACACAGCTAATTTTTCATGAAATAAAATCCATGTCCATCCGTGTCTATCTGTGGTTACAATCAAGTGAAAAGCATGGAAGACAACGGCATCATTCTGCGTCGCCTGCCCTATTCGGAAACCAGCTACATCCTGAGTTGGCTGACCGAGCAGCACGGCCTGATCCGCACCCTGGCAAAGGGTGCGGCGCGGCCCAAACAGGCTTTCCAAGGCAAGACCGACATCTTCCTGCAGGGCCGGGTCTGCTGGATTCCCTCCTCCCGTTCACAACTGCATGTGTTGAAGGAAGTCAGCATCGAACACGTCAACCGCGAACTCGCCCGGTCCTACACTTCGCTGTTAGCGGCCACTTATTTCGGCGAAGTCATCGAACTGCTCGCCGAACCGCAAACCCCGATTCCCGAAATTTACGACCTGTTCAACAAAGCGCTCGGCTATTTGCAGGAAAAGCCCGCCAGCGAATTGCTGGTTGAGCGTTTCGAACGCAAGCTGCTGGACATTCTCGGCCTGAATCACGATGAAAAATCCATCGAGCAACTGCGTCGCCACGCTTATCCGCACCAGCCCAAAACTTACCGCCAACTGAAGGAAGAATTGGCGAAAAACAGTGCTCACTGAGCCGGCGGACTGTCGGTGGCGTTGGCCAGATTTTTCAAATATTGCTGCACCGCCTGGGTGAATTCCTGCGGGGTTTTTTGCGCGGCACTTTGATTGATGGCGTCGCGATCCTTCGGGCTCAATCCCCCGACCACCTGCGCACCGCCCTTGTTGATGTCGGCCCCGCTGCCAGCCAGGGCTGACTTGTTGTTGCCCGCCCCACCGGCTCCGTTGCTCGGCTGGTCCTGTTCCTGATCTTGCTGGTCATATTGCGGGTTACCGGTTCCCTGCGCCAGCTGCTGGCCAAGCTGTTGTTTCATCTCTTGCATCGCCTGTCCCAACGCGTTCTGCGCCTGTTGCATCGCCTGCTGGCCTTGCTGCGCCTGCTGCGCGGCCTGTTGTCCCTTGGCCTGCGCCGCCTGTGCCACGGCATTCTTCAAATCCTGCTGGGCCTGTTGCATCGCCTGCTGGGCCTGCTGCGGCAGGCCGTTCTGCTTGATCTGATCCAGTTGCTGCTGCGCCTGCATCAGTTGCTGCGCCGCATCGGCAGTCTTGTCCTGCTGCTGCAAATTCTGCTGGGCCTGCTGGGTTTGCTGCTGGGCCTGCGCCAGTTGCTGGTTGGCCTGGTCAAGTTTTTGATAATCCGTAGCCATTTGCTGTATGGCGTCGGCTTGTTTTTGCAACTGGTCGGCGGCCTGTGCCAGCTGGTTCACCGCCGCCTGCTGGTTGGCTTGCGGGTCCTGTTGCAATTTGTTGGCGGCATCGAACAGTTTGTTGGCGGCATCGGGCTCGTTCGCCAGCGCGCGCTGCGCCAGTTGGTTGGTTTCTCCGGCCTGCTTGCGGTCGGGCGCCTGTTGCACGGCGGCCTGCTCCTGCTTGACGTCGTTGAGCAAGGCCTTCAAATCGGCCAGCTGCTTGCCGAGCGAATCCTGCTGTTGCTGCTGCACTTGGGCGATTTGCTGTGCCAGCAATTTCTGCGCGGCGCCGAGTTCGTCGTTAGCGGCCTGTTGCAAGCCCTTGACGGTCTTGAACGGCTGGTCTTTCCACAGGGCATCCTGTCCCTGCTGCATGGAATCCCCGGCACGCGAGACATGACCCGCCGCATCGGCGTTGAGGGTTTTCAAAATCGACACGATCAATGCCGCGCTGTCCTGCAAACGGGCCTGCTGCCGGGCCAAAGCCGACTTGTCAGGTTTATCCTGGTCGTTGGCGGCGATCAAATTCTGCTGGTCGGCAATTAATTGCTCAAGCTGGCGCTGCACTTGCGCCAGCGCACTTTCCGGTCCCTGCGCCAGCAAAGCTGCACGCAACGCCTGTGCCAGGGTGTCATAGATCGCGCCTTGCTTCGGCAGTGAAGAACGATATTGCCCGCTGGAAGTCAGTTGCCTGGCGGAGTCGACATTGTCCTTCAAGGCGCTGGTGTTGATGGTGTCCAGCACCGTCTTGGCCACGCCAACCGGGGCATCCGCTGGGGCCTGGCTTAGGGCCGACTGGATACTCTGCACCAACAGCCCCAGTTCGCTGCCAATGGCGTTTTGTTCGGCATTGATCACCGCACCGGTGCTTTTCGCCAGTTGATCGTACTTGTCCGGCGTCATGCCCGGCGCGTCCATCGACTGCGTATTGCGGATGTTGGAACCCTGCCGCAGCATCAAGTTTTGCAGGCGCAACTGAATCGTCCCGATCACCTGCCGCACAGTGAACTCGGCGGCCAGTTTTTGCAGCCGGACCGAGATGTCCTTTTGCCCCTGGTAGGCAGCCAGCATGTTCTTCTGCTGGTCCCCGCCGGCGCTGGCGCTTTGCAGGGCGCTGATCACCTTCCGCATGTCCTCCTCACTGAGGTTGGAGAGGTTCGACGAAGTCTTGGTCAACAGCGCGAGGTCCTGCGAACTGAAGCCGTTGAGCTTCATCTCGTTGATAATGCTGTCGATTTCCTGGCGGATTTTTTCCGCGTCCTTGCGCGCCGCCTCCTGCGCCACGCTGCTGCGATAGGCTGACTGTTGTGAATCGTCGGCACGAACGCTAACCGCGAGACAAAAGATCACGACCAAACAAGTGCCAAGCCTGACCATTATGTGCATAATATTGCAATTACACGTTCCCGCGCCAAAGTCGACGCTAATCAGCGGTTTATCCACAATGCTCCTATTTCTTCTGCAGTGCATCGCCCACCTCGTTGCTGATTTTTTGCTGCGTATTGGAAAGATTGTCGATCGCATCGGCATTCTGTTTCAATCGTTCAAAAATTTCCGCCTGTTTCTCTTCCGGCGATACAACCGCCAGTTGCTTGCGTTCAGTCTTTGAAATGCCGGGACCGGTGACATTGTTGTTATCAATCGCCTCGACCCAATAATCCACCGACCAGCCTTCCGTCAGTGACGGTGCCAACGACGACAAATCCAACTGGTAACGGTAAGCGGTCCCGCCATTAGCGTCGTTCAGCTTGACCGCAATCGCCCGCGCGGGTGGCGGAGGCGGCGCTTCCTGGCCTGGCACGGTCGGCGGAATCAGCTGGAACATCACATTGAGCTTGGACAAACCGTAATCGTCATTGGCATTAAATACCAATACCGGCTTGGCACGCAAGGTCACCGTCTGCCGCTCCCCTTGCGGCTCGGTCATGCCAACCTGCGGCGGATTATCGGGAATGATCGTCACCGGATAAACCGTTTCGTTGACCGATTTCACGCCCATATCGTCCACGAGATGAATCGAAATCCCCGTCAGATCCTTGGCCGGAACCGGCACCTCGCCACTGGCACGCTTGTCACCGTCGAGTTTCAATTGCACCGGTTGCGGCAGGCCCTGCAACACCACCGTCGCCGAACGCAACAGGCTGCTGCTGGTCACCTGGATTTTCAGGCGGCTGCCCGCCAATAAGGACAAATCCGACGGCACGCGCTTTTTCGAAGGCAGCTTGGTGTATTCGGGATACACCTGCTCCAACTGCAATGACGAAATCACCGGCGGCACCCGCACGCTAACGGTGAATTGCGGACTTTTGCCGTCGCCGAGGTAAAACGCGTATTTGAAACCCTGCTGCAAATTGGCGGCTGTGTAAGAAAATACGTCCCCCGCACCGGGCTGCGGATACAGGGAAACCTCCTGCGTCTGGTCCTTGTCGTACCATACCATCACCCGGCCACGCGACGGCACCACCCCCTTGGCCCGCGCCTTGATTTCCACGTCATTACCCGACGCGACAATCATGTCCTGCGTCAACGGCTCGACGATGGTCTTGGTCGGCAACGGCTGACGGCTCAACAAAATGCGCGCCAGCAACACCGAGCTTTCCGGCCGTGTCAACGCCGCCAACGACAAACTGCCCAGCATGGCCAGACCCGCCAGCAGCGCCCAGCGCTTGAACGGTTTCGCCGGCACCACCTGGTTGAAATCCAGCGGCGCAATGCTTTGCTGCGCATGCTCGAATACTTTCTCCACCAACGCACCGGAACCGCTGGTCGAATACCCAGCCCCATCGGCAAGTTCCACTGAAGTGATCAGGCATTGCCGCAACTCCGGCCACTTGCGTTCCACCATCAACGCGGTATTCGCCAGGTCAAGATGCTTCCGGCGAACCCGGTCAATGCGCCGCCAGTAAATCCATGCCAGCAACAGGATATCCGCCAACAAAAACACCAGGCGCCCGAACCACGGCACATCGAACCACCAGTCCACCAGCCCCTGCGCCACAAACAACACGCTAATGGCGAACACCATCATCGCCGCGCCCTGCCCGATCGCCAGGCTGCCGTAACGTCGCCGCAATTTCAGCAACGGCCGGCGCAAATATGACGGCAATGCCGTCGCCTCGCGAACCGGGCGTTTCACCGCGGTTGGCCCGGCGGATTTCTTCCTGTTAAAAATCTGTCGCAGCGCCTGCATTTATTTCAACTCCAGTTTCCGTCGCAGGAACCATTCCAGCGCGGCGCTAACGATCAGCACTGCCAACAACCAGGGGGTGAAATTCAACGGAATGGTCTTGAACGTGGTGTTGGACACCGATTTTTCCAGTACCAGATCCGGCAACTTGTTCAAATCCTCCTCGCGCAGGAAATGCCCGCCCGAGGCAGTCGCCATATCCTTGAGCAATTTCTCATTCATCGCGATGTCCGACAGCTCGACCTTCGGGTCTTCCACGTCGAACTTCAACACCGTCGCCGGATCACGCACGGTACTGAAGCTGTAACTACCCGCCATTAGCGTCAGCAATTCCGCATGATATTCGCCCGGACGGTCCGGAATCGACTGCAAACGCAATTCGGCAGTCTGGGTCTTGCCGTCCGGTGTCTTGATATTGACCATCCCCGGCACATCGGCATCGGTCAACGGTTCAAAGCCAGACTTGAACAAACGTCCGCTGATCCTCACCCGCTCGCCGGTGATGTAGCGCAGCTTGTCGGTCTTCAACTGGGTCAGCGTGTTGCCCAGCATCTTCTGGTTCGACAACACCTGGAAGAATTGCCCCCACAACCGCGCGAAATATTTGTCTCCCGCCTTTGAACGCCAACGGTAAGTCTGGTCGGTGCCAACATACAACACCTGCCCCAGGCCGAAGTTTTGCACCGCGATCACCGGCATCGGGCCGGAACGCGTGGCCCGCTCGGAAGTGGGATCCGCCAGCAAAGTTTGCGCACCCGGCCGTACATTGCCCACCCAGGCCGTCCAGTTCACCCCGGGGAATTTTTTCCACAGGTTGCGGTTTTCCTCGGGATTATCCGAAAGGGTCAGGAACGGCGAGGATTCGCCCGCCACCGTCAGCATAAGCGTCACCGGCGAATCGTAGCGCTGCACCGCCTTCGAGGCTTGCAACTCCACGGGCAATAGCGGTTCCAGCGCTGTTCCAACGTAGGCATTCGGCAGGAATTTTGTCCCGCCAACCAGCAACAAGCCGCCGCCAACCTTGTCCACCCATTCCTTGAGCAGGTCCATCCACGCCGCGCCAAGCACGGCCGGATCGACGTCGTTCAGGATGATCACGTCATTCTTGAACAACTCCTTCTTGTCAGTCGGGATTTCATTGAGATAGGGCGAATCCGGCGATGTATCAATGTCCTTGTCACCCTTGATCACCACGCACTTGACCTGCAAACGGCGGTCACGCTGCATCAGGGTCAGCAAATACTCAAAATCCCAGTTCGGTTCCTGCTGCACCAGCAGGATGTTGATCTTGTCGTCGACAATGCGCACCTTGGTGGTGGCCGTGTTGTTGTCCTTCAACGCTTCCTCCGGCAAAGGCGGCACCGTCACCTCGATATTCACGTCGCCGGTCACTTCCGGTTTGTAACCCAAGGTAATTTCCTGCTCGCCGTCGGAACGGATTTCCAGCGGTTGCTCGTCCACCACCTTGCCATCGGCCTTCAATTGGATTCTCGTCTTTTTGCCCAGCATCCCCTGGGTTTTGACCCGCGCGACAAACGACACACGTTCCTTTACGTTGGAAGTCGGCGGCCCGTTGACGGCGCTAACGATGATATCCTGCGGGCTGGCGACACCGATGCCGTACAGGAACAGCGGCACCCCGTCCTGTTTGGCAATACCCGCCGCCTCCAAAGCCGGGGCCCCGGTGTTGCTGGCGCCGTCGCTGATGACCAGGATACCCGCCGGCGACTGCCCGCGCTGTTCATCCAAAACCTGTCGCAGGCTGTCACCCAGCGCGGTGACATTTTCCTCGTAACGCACCTGTTTGAAAAACTGCATCGCATCCTGAACCGTCAATTTGCCGCCGTTAGCGGGCGCCAGTTCACCCAATTTCGCCGCTTTGCGTCCGAAACCATACACCTCAAGGTTCACATGGTCGTACAAGCGCGACCACAAATTCATCTTGTCGTTGGCCGCCAGCAATCCGAGCAATTGCTTGCGCGACAGTTGCTTCAGCGCGCCAATCTGCGCGTCGCTGGGCGGTTGCTTCAATCCCCTGTCAGGAGGCACGTCACCCTTGGCCAAGGCCGCGCGGGTCAAGTCGTTCAATGCGTCACGCTGGTCCACCAGGCCCATGCTCTGCGTCTGGTCAAGCAACACGATCAGCGGGTGCCGGACCGATTCGTCCACCATGATATGCAACACCGGCTTGGTCAACATCAGCACCAGAATCGCCAACAGTATTGAACGCAGCGCGATCAACAACACCCGCCACGGCCATGCCAGGCGCGGGGCGAATTTGCGGTAGGCCCACACCACTCCGGTGATCAGCGCGATGATCAGCAGCAGCGCCCAACCCCAGCTCAGTCCCTCCGCTTCCAGCGACGGCGGTTGCACCGTCCCCGGCGGCAATTTTTCGCCGGGCGCGAGGAAAAATAACAGGATTTTGGTCAGCAAGTTCATTTCGTCCGGCTGCAATAATGCGCGTAAATTGTTTCCAGCACCGCGAACAACAGCGCGGCGATCGCCAGGTAAAACCACAGTTCCTTGCCCGGCACCAAGCGGTTGTCGGATTCGCCGCTGGCGGCACTTTTCTGCTGACCGCCCGGCTCCGGAGGATTGACCAACGCGGCAACATCCGCCTGCGGTTGCTGGTGCAAATCGGATTCTGCCGGGTCGGCCCGCACGGCAAACACCACCTTGGGCATCTTGTCATCGCCAATGTACAACGCATAGGCACCTGACAACTCGGTATCGCTGTAACGCAGCCAGGCCGAATGGTCGCCCTGTTCGACACGGCCGACAATCTGCCGCTTGCCCCTGCCGATGCGTTGCACCGCCAGGTCCTTGCCCGCGTATTCCGATTCCACCTCAAACGAGAACGGCTGTCCCGGCGAAAGATTCAGATTGGCACCCTGCGTGCTGGTGGAATACGCCACGATTCTGGTCATGAGCGGCACGAACGCGGGGTTGACCGGAAAATTGCTCCAATCGGTGGTTGCCGGGCCGCCGAACAAAAACACCCTGCCCTTGCCCGCCGCCTGCTCGGCGACGGCGATTTCATTGTTGCTGTATTTCAACACCACCGGCATGGTGTCGGACTTCACCGTTAGCGGGTAGTACTTGAAAAATTTCACGCCGTTGAGCGATCCCGAATCCGGGTCGTTCCACAACGACACCACCGGGTGGGCATAATCCTTGCTTTGCCAGGCGAGGAATTTCTGCGGCTCCGGCGCGTCGCGCATCGCCCCCAGCTTGGCGGGCAACAGGGCGCTGAAATTCTTGTCGTTGTTGTAAAAGGCCACCTTGGTCGCCGCACCCGGGAACACCACCAAACTGCCGCCCTGCGTGACATATTGTTGCAGGTTTTGCGACGCTAATGGTGAAAGATCCGCCACATTGCACAGGAAAATAATGTCGTACTGCTTGAGCGCATTGCCTTCCAGATCGCCGGGCTTGCCCGCCAGCGCCTTCATATAATATTGCGCGGCCTGTCCCGGCGCCACCGGCACCAGGGCGTTGCGCAGGAAAAAGCCGTCGCGGTCCACCGGGTTGCCCTTGACGGAACCGTCCACCACCAAGGCTTTCATCTGTTCCAATACCAACAGGGCAGTCGAACGCTGATTATCGGCGGGCAGGCGATCACCGGGAATGGTGGCGCTAATGGCGTGATAGCCAGCATGGCGCACCCGCACAAACAAACTCACCCCGCGAACCGCACCGGGCTCGATCCGGTCGATCACCGTTTCATCCTGCGGCGCTTCGTCATCGAGTGAAATCTTCACCGGCACTTTCTCCACCGCCGCCTTGCCAAAGTTGGCCACCTCGATCACGCAGCGCACCGGCTGGTTCACCGCCGCGACCGAACCCACGGTCTTGAGCGAGGTCACCGCCAGGTTGTCCTCGCCATGGTCGCCCATGATGAAGTAACGGAAATGAATGTCGTCCTTGTGTTCCTCCTGCAACTTGCGGATGTTGCCCAGTTGTTTCCACGCGGCGGCCTGGCTGTCGCTAATGATGAAAATTTCCTTGCGGCCTCCCATGCCCTTCAGCGTATCCACCGCATCCTTGAGTCCCGGATACAAATCGCTGCCAAAATCGCTAACCGCGGCGTTCTCCAACACCCGGCGCAACAGCGCGAAATCCTGCGTCGGCTTGGCCACCACCATCCTGGTGTGGTCGCTGACCAGGTACAAGGCGCAGGACGAACCGCTCCCCAACTTGGCCAGGATATCCAGCGCCGCCGCCTTGGCCTGTTCAAAACGGGTCTTGGCACCGTCGCTCTGGCCCATGCTCATCGACTGGTCCAACAGGATCACCGCACTGGTTTTTTCACCCGACAACAGCAGGCTAGAAGCCTTCACCAACAGCGCGGGCCGGGCAAAAACCAGCACCAGCAAAATCACCAGCAAACAACGGAGGATCAACAACAGCAAATCCTCCACCTTGAGCTTGCGCTTGTTCTTCTCAATGCTCGCCAGCAGGAAACGGGTGGCCGCCCACCGGATGCGTTTCAAGCGCGGCTTGCTGAACAAATGGATCAGGACGGGCACGGCGATCGCCGTTAGCGCCAGCAGCATGGCGGGAGCAAGAAAGGTCATGCCGGTTTCCCTCCCGATACGCCAACCACGCCGTTGGATTGCCGCGCCACCAAATAGCCGCTGATAATCTCCGCCAGAGGCACCTTGCTATTAGCGAGTACATAGTGACACTTCGACTGCTCGCAGGCACGACGCACCCGCAGGCACATCGCTTCCATTTCCTTGAGGTAGCTCTTGCGGATGTCGGCGGGATTCAATTCCAGCGTCGGATTGCCTTCCAGGCCGATGAACTCCACTCTCCCGGTTAGCGGGAATTCCAGCTCATACTGGTCCAGCACTTGGAACACCACCACCTCGTGGCCGATGAAGCGCAATTGTTGCAGCCCGCGCATGAATCCTTCCTCATCGTCAAACAGGTCGCTAAACACCATCACAATGCCGCGCGATTTCACCGTCTTGGCCAGATCCGCCATGGCGGTGCCAAGACTGGTCTTCTGCGTCGCCTCGAACGCCGCAAGGCGGTTCATGATGTGGTGAATCTTGCCGATGTTGTCGGTGCGCGGAATATGCTCGCGGGTTTCGGTGTCAAAGACATTGAGCGCCACCGAGTCGCGCTGCAGCAGCACCAGATAAGCCAGGCAGGCCGACAGCGCCTTGGCGTAATGCAGCTTGGTGATTTTCTCCGAGCCGTAATTCATCGACTCGCTGCCGTCGAGCAGGAAGTGGACGGTCATGTTGGTGTCCTGCTCGTACTGCTTGATGTAATAACGGTCGGTGCGGCCCAATACCTTCCAGTCGAGGTGCCGGGTGTCGTCGCCGATGGTGTATTCGCGGTGCTGGGCGAACTCGATGGCAAACCCGTGGAACGGCGAACGGTGCTCGCCCACGCGATAGCCCTCGACTATCGAGCGCGCGAGCAAACCCAGGCTCTCGCCGCGCGAAATCGCGACAGGATCCAGCAGGTTGTTGGATTGGGGTTCAGCCATAACACCTCGCTGTTAGCGGCTTCAGGACTGCGGCTCGTTCTTCGGCACGTAATCGAGAATCATCTCCACCACCTCGTCGCTGGTGATGCCTTCGCTCTGCGCGGTGAAGTTGACCGAGATGCGGTGACGCATGATCGCCTTGGCGACGGCGGCGACATTCTCGCAACTGACGTAGGGCTGGCCGTTGATCAGGGCGTGCGCCTTGGCCGCGATGATCAGGCTCAGGCTGGCGCGCGGGCCGGCGCCGAAGTTCAGGTACTTTTTGCAGAAGTCCGCCGCCTCGGGTTTGCGCGTGCGGGTGCAACCGACAATCTTTTGTGCATAGCGGTACACATGCTCGCTAACCGGGATCAGCTTGACGGTTTCCTGGATGAACAGGATTTGCTCGGCGCTAATGACCGGCTGGATCTCGCCGCCGCCCTGTCCCGTGCCCATCTGCATGATGCGAATTTCGTCCTCCACCTCGGGATAGTCGACACTGATGAGGAACAGAAAACGGTCGAGCTGGGCTTCCGGCAACGGATAAGTGCCTTCCTGCTCCAGCGGGTTTTGCGTCGCTAGCACGAAAAACGGTTTCGGCAGGGTGTAGGTTTTGCCGCCAACGGTGACACGGCGTTCCTGCATCGCCTCCAGCATCGCCGCCTGCGTCTTGGGCGGGGTGCGGTTGATCTCATCCGCCAGCACGATGTTGGCGAACAGCGGGCCGTGCAGGAATTTGAATTGTTTCTCGCCGGTGGCCGGATCCTGATAAATCACTTCGGTACCGGTGATGTCGCTCGGCATCAGGTCGGGCGTGAACTGGATGCGCTTGAACGACATCTGCAAGGTCTGCGCCAATGACGAGATCATCAGGGTTTTCGCCAGACCCGGCACCCCCACCAGCAAGGCGTGGGAGCGGGTGAAGATGGCGATCAGGATTTCCTCGATCACGTCCTGCTGGCCGACGATGACTTTCGACAATTCCTGCTGGATGCTGGTGTACGCGCCGCGCGCGAATTCAACCGCTTTCCAGTGCTCATTGTCCGTCAGCGGTTCGGTGGTGGTGTTGGTTTGGCTCATAGTTTTGGTTGGTGATTGGCGTTGGTTAAATCATTGATAGCTCTTCCAGATCGGCGCGTCCTTGGCAAAGCGGGGCGCGCGGTCCTGCGTCGGCACGGGCGTGTCGTACGGCGCAATCTGGAAAATCGGCAATACCGGCCCGTCCTTGTCCGTTTCGTAGGACCCGCCCTTTTTCTCAATCATCAAAAAGGCATAGAACTGCCCGCCGGGACGTTCGCCGATGAGCACGTCCAGGTCATAAACCTGGTCAGCCTTCATCTCGATCCAGTTGCCATTGTATAAGCGGCTGGTGGAGGCGCGAATGCCCTCCTCCGGACCGTCCTTGTCACGCCGCCAGCCGGTCTTCGGGAAAGTCCGGTCAACCGGCGCGTGCAACGGCTTCAGCAACACCGTCCTGCCGTCCACCGCCGCCGCGATCACATCATCGGCCGCTCCGCAAAAACGGTAGGTCCCGTTTTCCGGCGGCGACACCTGCCCCTTGTAATGGATCACCCAGCGCGACGGCTTGATGTTTCGTCCGGCACCGAACGCCTTGGGGGCGCTGTCGGCATTGATATTGGGAATGTAAACCTGCGTGGTATACAACGGCCGGGTGATGCGGTAATAACGGTTCAGCACCGACTCGTCCCAGCCCTTGGAAAAAAATTCATCCAGGATGCGCCAATATTCATTCACATCCACATTGCTCGACTTTCCATCCTGGGTCTGCTTCAGGTCATAAAAGATCCCCATCAGCGCCGCTTCGCTGGCGGTCTTTTCACCAAAGACATTGTGTTCTTCCGCACGAACCGGAAACAGTGCCGCTAACAATGCCGCGACGCTAATAGCGATGCCCGGGAATTGCAGCCAAGTGCTCAAAGTAATCCGTGACCCCATATTGATAAACAAGTTGTAATATTGATTATTTAAGCACAAAGGCAAGCCGCAAGTTTAATGCACGTTTATGCAATGTACCAATGTAATTCCTTTCCGGAGTGATAGCTAATAAAATTTTCATGTGTTATTTCTGGTAAAACTGCCTTGGTTAAATCTTTTTAGCTAAAATTTTACTGGAAAACACCCTTTAATAATTATATTTTGCTTTGTTAAAAATTACCATTGTTTAACAAAATGTTAAAATAGGAGATTGATTAAAGCATTTTAGTGATATATTAATGCCATAAGTAAGTTTCAGGGGGTAAATATTACGGTGATCATGCCGGTTTCGTGGGAGGAAACTGGAGTTAACAGGCAATTCCCATAATATTCCTGTAATCTTAATATAATTAATTGGAAATATTAAGCTATGGAAGCAACAAACACATACGCCATCAATTCACCGCAAGTGCAACGCTTGGCCGAAATCGCCATGTTCCTGCAACGCAACTTCCTCGTCCATGTGACCGAGAAAGTGGCCGAGAATAAAATTTCCGTGCCGCAGTTTACCCTGCTCGGATTTCTCTCGATCAATGAGTCGCTCAACATGGGCAAACTCGCGTCGCTGATGGGACATACCACCCCGGCCACCACCGGTTTGGTCGACCGTCTCACCCAAGCGGGCCTGGTCGAGCGCTTCACCACGCCGACGGACCGGCGCCAGGTGCTGGTCAAGATCACCCCGAAAGGCGCTTCGCTGGTCGGTGAACTAAAACTCGATATTTCCAAGGCGATTCACGAAATCATGCAAGCCCTGTCCCCCGAGGACCGGGAGGCCTGGATCAGAATCTACAACTCGATTTACCAGTTTTGCGGACAAAAACAGAAAAAGAGCTGATCCGCAGGAATCCGGGCAGCCCGCCCTATCTTGAATTTGCCCCGCTGCAGGTCCCGCAGTTGCGCCACCGCTTTGCCCTGCGCGGCGAACCGCACGAGGCCCTGCCCAATCCTCCGCATTTTCCTCCCCCGCCGATGCGGCATGTACAGGCGGAACAGGTCCATGGAAACCTCGCCGTCGGCGTTACGTCGCGCGACCACGACCGCATAATACCCTCCGCCGACGCCCTCGTCACCGCCGACAAAAACCTGACGCTAATCATCAGAACCGCCGACTGCGGCCCGGTCTATTTTTACGATCCGGTCAACCAGGCCATCGGACTCGCCCACTCCGGCAAAAAAGGCACCGTGATGAACATTACCGCGCAGGTCATCCGCCTGATGTCGGAACAATTCAGCAGCAAACCGGAGGACTTGGTGGTGGTGCTCGGCCCCTGCATTCGTCCGCCTGATTATGAAATCGATTTTGCCGAGGAAATCGCCGCGCAGGCCAAGGCCGAAGGCGTGCGCCATTACCATGATTGCGGGCTGAATACCGCAACCAATCTCACGGAGTTTTATTCCTATCGTATGGAGCAAGGCAGGACCGGGCGGCACTACGCCTTCCTGATGCTTAACGATTAGCGACCGCGGCCAAAGGTTGCCGGCGGTCGCGCCACAAACATTTCACCAGCGCATAGCTAACCACCGCGAACAGCAATCCCAGCGCCGTACAGCCAAGCAGCAACGGCCACACCGCCTCGGCGAAAATGCGCTCGGTTGAATGGAACGAATGATGGGTTCCGCGCAGCAGGAAATAATCCCAGAAATTGTCGCAGATATCCTTGATGACCTCGGTCCGGTCGCCGGGCAAACGCAGCATCCAGCATCCCGCCAGATAAGCCCCGGTGTAATAAAACGGCGCGGTGAACACATTGGTCAGCCACTGGATGGTGAAGGACACCGGGATGTTGGCGCGGAAAACAATCGCCAGGATGGTGGAAATCAGGATGTGAAAACCGAAAAACGGCGAAAGCGAGACCAGGAAACCGATGAAGCAGGCGCGCGCCACCGGGTCCTTGCGCAGGCGCCACAATTCCTTGCTCAACAAATGGTCGCCGAGCCAGCCATGCAGGAATCCGCCGCGTAATTTCATGCGCGAAAGCTTGGCCTTGTGCAAGCGGCGGTAAAAACTCAGCTTCATCGGAACGATAAGAAGAACACACGCGGCTGAAAACGGCAACCGCTATTTCCCGGTATTTTCCGGTATCGCCACGAACTGCCGGGCCTGCTGTTCGGACTTGGCGACATTTTCCGGCGACATGATACTGCTCAACCTCTGCGCATCCTGCCGGGCCTGCCCGTCGCCGTTGTTGCCGCAGATCAAATACCATTTCAATGCCGACACGGTATCCGACTTGGTCTTGTCCCCCGATTCATAGACCACCGCCAGGTTATACTGCGCGTTGACAAAACCCTGGTTGGCGGAACGGATCAACCACTTGATTCCCTCCGCCAAATTCTTGTCAACCCCGTTCCCCTGGATGTACATCATGCCCAGGTCATTCTGCGCCCCCGCATTGCCGCCATTGGCAGCCTTCTCATACCAAAATACCGCCTGCTTGCCGTCGGCCAGCACCCCGCGCCCTGTCATGTAACAGATCCCCAACACATTCTGCGCGTCGGTATCCCCGGTTTCCGCCGCCTTGCGAATCCATTCCACCCCGGCTTTGGCGTCCACCTCGGTACCGATGCCTTGCAGGTACATCTTGCCCAGATTGAACATCGCCGGTTCATAACCCGCCGCCGCCGATTTTTTATACCAATTCAACGCTTCCTTCGGATTGGCATCCACCCCCAGCCCGCTGGCCAGGCACACACCCACGATGTTCATCGCCTTGCCGTTGCCGCCATTGGCGGCCCTCAGCAACCAATTGTAACCCTTCTGCGGATCACGGGGCGCCTTGATGCCCTGTAAATACATGGTTCCCAGCGTGACCATCGACTCCATGTTCCCCGCTTCGGCCGATTTGGAAATATCTTCGAATGTCTTTGGCTCCTCGCCATTGGCAACCGCCAACGCCAACAGCCAGCACAACGCCATGATTTTATAAAGGGACAATCGCATATCTATCAGGACTCCACCATTAGCGCCTGAAAGGTTGTCTGGCAATAGCGGTCGCGCCAATCCCTGCTCAGGCCCCCATGCCGATGCGCACCGCCAGCGGTTCCGGCAGGCCAGAGCCGCGGATTCTTCGCTTGGTCAACTCAATGTCATAGGGCAGGCGGCGATACTCAATCAAACTGGCACCCGGCGTGTAGGTCACATAGCTCGCCCGCCAGTCCCGGTCACGGGGTTGGCCCACCGCGCCGACATTGACCAGGTAACGCACGCCCTTTTTCAGCTCCAGCTTGTCAGCCTTCGGCAACTCCCGCACGCCATTGGACTTGGCGAACACCTTTGCCACATGCGTGTGGCCGCAAAAGCACAACTGGGTGTTCTGGTAAATGAAACTGCTCTCCGCCTCCAGGTCGGTGGTGATGTAATTCCACTTGGTCGGCTCATCCAGCGAGGAATGCACCACGGTGAAATTGCTGATGCGCAGGTTCATCGGCAAGCCCGACAAGTAAGCCTTGTCCGCGTTGGTCAGGCGCTTCTTCGAAAAGGCGATGCCCTCGCCCGCCAGCGCATTGAAATTCCGGGCGTCGCCCAGATCCGCCACCATTTCGTCATGATTGCCCTTGATCACCGGGCAATTCAACTCCCGCACCAGCCTCAGGCACTCGCGCGGACTGGCATTGTAACCCACGATATCCCCCAGGCAAATCGGGTGGGTAACCCCCTGGCTGACCATGTCGTCCAAAACAGCGCACAAGGCCTCCAAATTACTGTGAATGTCGCTAAAAATGCCATACTTGACTTTGATCATAAATACCATCGCCAGCTTGAACCGAAGAATTTTACTATTCCAGTAAAACTTTGCAATTTAAGCCAATAACTTGTTTCTAACTGAACTCTATCAAGAAAATTCATTTTTCATATTTTAACCATGGAAAAATCTTATTCGTCATGTATTGTCTTACCCCGCCGTGTATAGCGGTAGAAAAATTAAACCCCCGATGAGAACAATGCTCAGAATTAAACAGAAAGTGATCTAATAACCATATGTCAACCTACGTATCCACCGTCCTGGACGCCATCGCGCGCAAGAATCCGCACGAACCGGAATTCCTGCAGGCCGCCCGGGAAGTATTCGAAACCCTCGAACCGGCTGTCAGCCGCCACGC
This sequence comes from Verrucomicrobiales bacterium, assembly GCA_031256975.1. GTDB lineage: Bacteria > Verrucomicrobiota > Verrucomicrobiia > Methylacidiphilales > JAAUTS01 > JAIRPN01. The sequence continues at coordinate 99,699 of JAIRPN010000009.1, forward strand.
CAAATACGAAAAATACGCCATCCTCGAACGCATGGCCGAACCCGAACGCGTCATCCAGTTCCGCGTGCCGTGGGTCGACGACAAGGGCAAGGTCCAGGTCAACCGCGGTTTCCGCGTTGAATACAGCAGCGCCATCGGACCGTACAAGGGGGGCCTCCGCTTCCACCCCAGCGTGAACCTCGGCATCCTGAAATTCCTCGGTTTCGAGCAGGTCTTCAAGAACTCGCTGACCACCCTCCCCATGGGCGGCGGCAAAGGTGGATCCGACTTCGACCCCAAGGGCAAGTCCGACAATGAAGTGATGGGCTTCTGCCAGAGCTTCATGACCGAACTCTTCCGCCACATCGGCGCCGACACCGACGTGCCCGCCGGCGACATCGGCGTGGGCAGCCGCGAAATCGGCTACATGTTCGGCCAGTACAAGCGCCTAAAAAACGAATTCACCGGCGTGCTCACCGGCAAGAAACTCAACTGGGGCGGCTCCCTGATCCGTCCGGAAGCCACCGGCTACGGCTGCGTCTACTTCGCCCGTGAAATGCTCGCCACCCGCAAGGACGAGCTCAAGGGCAAGGTCTGCACCGTCAGCGGCAGCGGCAACGTGGCGCAATACACCATCGAGAAACTCCTCGACTACGAAGCCAAGCCCGTCACCTTCTCCGACTCCAACGGCACCGTCCACGATCCCGACGGCATCAACCGCGAAAAACTCGCCTACCTGATGGAACTCAAGAACATCAAGCGCGGACGCGTGAAGGAATACGTGGAAAAATACAAGGGAGCCAAATTCCTCGAAGGCCAGCGCCCCTGGGGCGTCGCCTGCGATTGCGCCTTCCCGAGCGCCACGCAGAACGAAGTGGACATCGAGGACGCCAAGGCCCTGATCAAGAACGGTTGCAAACTGGTCTCCGAGGGCGCCAACATGCCCTCGACCCCGGAAGCCATCGAAGTCTACCAGGGCGCGAAGATCCTCTACGGACCCGGCAAGGCCGCCAACGCGGGCGGTGTCGCCACCTCCGGCCTGGAAATGTCGCAAAACTCCATGCGCCTCAACTGGACGCGCGAGGAAGTCGACGCCCGCCTCAACCTGATCATGACCTCCATCCACAACAACTGCCGCAACACCGCGACCGAATACGGCCAGCCCGACAACTATGTCCTGGGCGCCAACATCGCCGGATTCGTCAAGGTTGCCGACAGCATGATCGACCAAGGCGTGGTCTGATCCTGCACAGATAATCTGACAAAACACAACGGCTCCGGATGAAAATCCGGGGCCGTTTTTGTATGATCATTACGCTTATTTCACCTTGAGAGTCAGGATATCCACCTCGTCATCGTTGAACTTCCGCAGCGCATAGCTGATGCAGCGACAAAGTCGAATGGACCGGGTATACCGTCTCAACGCTAGCTGTCCATCTGGTCACCAAGCAAACAGCTGCAGACTGACGATACGATCCATATGCGAAAATGCCGGACTATGTGCGTAATTGCGCTGTCACCGGCCTTGCCATAAAATATTCACAATATCCTCGTTGCATAACGCAGGTATACCTGCTAACTAGTCCTTGTCTGGAGTGGAAAAGGCAGGCATCCGGGGTTGTCGGGGTGGCAACAAGGAATGTGCGGAATCCCAGGGTTTCATCCGGCGGAAATTACAAATGGAGCATCCGTCCGCGTGGGGAGGATGAACTGCTTATGAGAAATATTGTGTTACGGGGCAGCCTGTGCCTTGGCTTGGGGATTTTATCAGCTGGTAACCTGTGGGCGGATGCGTTCCTAACTTATAGCGGCCCGTCTCCCGCCACGTACACCGGCGGTCCTTTCGATTTCGGCCCTTACACCAACAGCAGCACCGGCACCGGCGGCATTGCCTTTATTGATACCAACGGCGGCATCATCATCGACAACGGCAGCTACCACGACGGCGTAGTCAACGGCAGCGGCGCGTCGGGCGGGGCGATTTATAACAAGGGATTATTCACCGGAACCATGCTGCTGTTCACCAGCAACACCGCCACTTCCGGCGGCGCGGTGTACAATTACTTCGGCGGCACTTTCAATGCCGTTACCGGAACCTTCACCGGCAACTACGCAGCCAGCGACGGCGGTGCGGTATACAACTACTATGCCCTGTTCACCGGCAGTAATTTGCTGTTCAGTTCCAATACCGCCTCCTCCGGTGGCGGCGGTGCCATCTACAATGCAGGCGGCAGGATCAACATTAATACCGGCACTTTTGCCAATAACACCTCGGGCATGGGCGGAGCGGTGTTCAATCTGTCGGGGACCTTCGGCGGCAGCAACCTGGTCTTCACTTCCAACACCAACACAGGCTTGGGCGGCGGCGCCATCAACAACAGCGCCGGCAACGTAAGCATCAACACCGGCACCTTCACCGGCAATTATTCCTCCTATTATGGCGGTGCCATTTATAACGTAAGCAGTTCCTTCACCGGCAGCAATCTGGTCTTCAGCTCCAACACCGCCGGTTCCTACGGTGGTGCCTTGTACAACCAGGGAGGCACCGCCACCCTCAACTCCGGTACTTTCTCCGGCAATTATGGCGGCATTTATGGCGGCGCAATCCAAAATAGTATCGGAGGCCTATTCACCGGTAGCAACCTGCTGTTTGTCTCCAACAGCGCCGGCAACAGCGGCGGCGCGGTGTATAATTCCGGCACCTTCGTTCTCAATTCCTCGACCTTTTCCGGCAACCGCGGCAACAGCGCCGCCGGGGCGCTGTACAACGCCAACCAGGCCCTCTTCACCGGTTCCAACCTGACCTTCACCAGCAACACCAGCAGTTCCGGCGGCTTCAATTCCGGCGGCGCAATCTATAACGACGGCACCTTTGCCCTTTACACCGGCACCTTCGACGGCAACCGCGCCGACACCGGCGGCGCGCTGTACAACTACCTGCACGGTTCCTTCACCGGTTCCAATCTGGTGTTCACTTCCAACACCGACTCCAACACCGGTGGTGCCATTTACAATTCCGGTTCCATCACTCTGGACGGCGCGCTTTTCCGGCAAAACACCAGTTCCGGCTACGGCGGCGCCATCTACAACTACGGCCTCAACGCCGTGGGCGACCTCACCGTCAACTCCGCCACCTTCGCCAACAACTCCGCCTACGGCGGCGGGGCTTTGTTTAACAACAACGACGCCAGCTTCACCGGCAGCAACCTGCTGTTCGATTCCAACACCGCCACTGCCTATGGCGGCGCCATCTACAACGACGGCACCATCGCCATATACACCGGCACCTTCTCCGGCAATTCCGCCGCCACCGGCGGCGCGGTGATCAACCAGACCAACGGCGTCTTCACCGGCTCCGGCCTGCTGTTCACCTCCAATAGTGCCTCCACGGACGGCGGCGCCATCTATAATGTCAATGTCGTCAACCTGGCCGACAGCAGCTTCACCGGCAACTACGCCCAGTACGGCGGCGCGGTCAATAACAACGGTGCCTTCACCGGCAGCAACCTGCTGTTTGATTCCAACACCACCGCCTCCACGGGCGGTGCGTTTTACAACGTCGGCAGCACCGCCCTGCTCTCCATCAACGGCGGCACCTTCACCAACAACACCAGCCTGTACTACGGTGGCGCGGTGTACAATTATTCCGACGCCACCTTCACCGGCAGCAACCTGCTGTTCACCTCAAACACGGTCACTTATTCCTACGGTTACGGCGGCGCCATTTACAATGAATCCGGCACCGTCACCCTGGCCTCCAGCACCTTCAACTCCAACTACTCGGGCGACTACGGTGGCGCGGTGTACAATGAATCCGGCGCCACTTTCACCGGCAGCAGTCTGGTGTTCACCTCAAACACCGCCGCTTATCTCGGCGGCGGCATCGACAACGACGGTAACGCCACCATCGCCTCCTCGGTTTTCACCGGCAACTACGCCGGGAGCTTCGGCAGCGCGATTGCCAACGCGAGTGCCATCGTAGTCGTCGACTCCACCTTTTCCGGCAACTACGCCGGCGACTCCGGCGGCGCGATATTCAACGACATCGAGACCACCTTCACCGGCTCCAACCTGGTGTTCACCTCCAACACTGCCGCGGGCAATGACCCCGGCTATCAGAACGGCGGCGGCGCGATCTATAACCAGGGTAGCTTCACCCTCAACACCGGCACCTTCACCGGCAACGAAGCCACCTACGGCGGCGCGGTGGTCAACGACTTCGGCGGCACCTTCACCGGTTCCAATTTGGTCTTCATCTCCAACACTGCCGCCCAATCCGGCGGCGCAATTTACAACGGTAACAACAACAGCGACCCCAACCCCGTCGTCATCGCCTCCTCCACCTTCACCGGCAACTACGCCGCCAACGGCGGCGCGGTGGCCAACGGCCGCTCCTTCACAGGCAGCAACCTGGTCTTCATCTCCAACAGCGCATCCCAGTCCGGCGGCGCAATCTACAACAGCACCGGCACTTTCACCCTCACTACCGGCACCTTCACCGGCAACAAGGCCAATAATGGCGGCGCGTTGTACAACAGCCGCGTCTTTTCCGGCTCCAACCTGGTCTTCACTTCCAACACCGCCACCCTGTCCGGCGGCGCGGTGTACAACAACTCCACCAGCGGCAAATTCTCCGGCACCGGCGTCAGCTTCCTCAACAACAGCTCCGGCACCGGCGGTGCCATCTTTAACAGCGGTACTGTCACTCTCAACACCGGCACCTTCGGCAGCAACCAAGCCAACAATGGCGGTGCGGTCTTCAACAGCAAAACCTTCACTGGCACCAACCTGGTTTTTGTTTCCAACACCTCCTCCCAGTCCGGAGGTGCAGTATACAACAATACCAACAGCGTCTTCAGCGGCAGCAACCTGGTTTTCCTCACCAACCAGTCCGGCACAGGCGGGGCGATCTTCAACGGCGGCACGATCACGATCAACACCGGCTCCTTTAATGGCAATCTCGGCAACTATGGCGGCGCGGTCTATAACAACAAAACATTTACCGGCAACAATTCCGTATTCGTTTCCAACACCGCAGCCTATTCGGGCGGCGCGCTGTTCAATGGCAGCAACTCCGTGTTTAGCGGCAGCAATCTGGTTTTCCTCGCCAACCAATCCGGTACCGGGGGTGCCATCTACAACAGCGGAACCGTCACCATCAACACCGGTTCGTTCAACGGCAACAGCGCCAACTACGGCGGCGCGGTCTACAACAGCAAAACCTTCACTGGCAGCAACCTGGTGTTCAGTTCCAATACCGGCACCTCCGCGGGCGGAGCGGTGTACAGCGGCAGCAACAACCTGTTCGCCGGCAGCAACCTCGCGTTCATCGGCAACCAGTCCGGCACCGGCGGTGCCATCTACAACGGCGGCACCCTGACCCTCAATACCGGTACCTTCAGCGGCAACGTTGCTTCCGACAGCGGGGGCGCGGTCTATACAATCAAAACCTTCACCGGCAGCAATCTGCTGTTTGATTCCAACACCGCCAACTACGGCGGCGCGGTGTACAACAAGGGCGGCAACGTCATCCTGGCCAGCTCGACCTTCAACCGCAACAGCACCTCCGGGTTCGGCATCGGCGGCGCGGTGTCCAACGACAGCGGCACCTTTGCCGGCAACAACCTGCTGTTCACCTCCAACAACAGCGCCTTCGCGGGCGGTGCGGTCGACAACTACAACGGCAGTTTCATCGTCAACAGCAGCACCTTCTCCGGCAACTCCGCCGCCTACTTCGGCGGCGCGGTGTACCACGAGAGCGGCATCTTCTCTGGCAGCAACCTGCTGTTCAGTTCCAACACCGCCGGCAGCGGTGGTGCCATCCAAAGCTCCGGCACTGTCATCCTCAATTCCGCCACCTTTAGCGGCAACAGCGCGCTGTCCGTCGGTTTCGGCGGCCAGGGTGGCGCGGTGTACAGCAACAACCTGTTCGCCGGCAGCAACCTGGTGTTCACCGGCAACAGCGCCACCAGCGGCGGCGCGATTTACTCCTTCAGCGGGATTTATGTCAGCACCGTGGTCCTTGACAGCGGCACCTTCTCCGGCAACACCGCCGAAGAGAACGGCGGTGCGGTGTACAACGATCTCGGCGCAATCTTCAGCGGTTCCAACCTGCTGTTCACTTCCAACACGGCCGGCATCAATGGCGGTGCCATTCTCAACTCGGGCAGCATCGCCCTCGATACCGTCACCTTCTCCGGCAACGACACTGATGAAAACGGCGGCGCCATCAACAACAGCGGAACCGGTGCCGTTTTCATCGGCAGCAACCTGCTGTTCGATTCCAATACCGCCCTCGCTGGCGGCGCCATTTATAATGACGCTGTTTTCTCCGGCAGCAACCTGCTCTTCACCTCCAACACCGCCGGTTCTTATGGCGGTGCCATCTATAATTCCGGCAGCGCTTTCGTCAATTCCGGCACCTTTCAGGGCAATCGCGCCGGCGGTGGTGCCGCCATCTATAACTCCGGTTTCTTCAGCGGCGTCAATCTGGTCTTTGTCTCCAATACCAGTGGCAGTGGCTGGGGCGGTCCGTCTGATGGACTTAATGGCGCCATCTTCAACAGCGGCACCCTGCTGCTGCAGTATGATTCCTCATTCTCCGGCACCATGACCGGCAACCAATCCATGACTCATTACGATGTTTCCGGCGGCTTCCTCTGCCTCGGAACCAACAGCGTCACCACCATCCAGGTCGACAACTCCCTCACGTTGGGCTCCACCGGAGCCGCCGCCACCGCCGGGCTGGACGACATCAGCAGCATCGACAGTACCGCAACATTGACCAAGAGCGGCACCGGCACCTTGGTGTTGAACGGCAACAACAGCCACTTCCTCGGCACCTTTAACATCGACTCCGGCACTGTCGTACTAGGCAGCGTGAACAATCTCTCCGGTGCGAGCCAGATCAATCTCTCCGGCGACCTCAACCTCAATGACTTCAACCAGACTGTCAACAACCTGAGCGTCAGCGGCGGCATCATCACCTTCGGCACCTCAGTTGGTTCATTCAGCAAATTGACGGTCAATAATTCATTGAGCGGCAACGGCACGCTGGTGATGCGCAGCGACATCGCCGCCAACCAGGCCGACCAGTTGATCGTCACCGGCAGCGCCAGCGGCTCT
>JAIRPN010000018.1 GCA_031256975.1 Verrucomicrobiales bacterium
AATTTAAATAAAACCTCAGCGAACTCTGCGCCTCTGCGGTGAACCTTTTTTATGAAAAAGAACATCATTCAATATCCAGGCAACCCCATTCCGGTGCGGCTGGAGGCGGAACAGAACGAGTTGCTCGAGGAGTTCCAGACCAAGACCGGTCTCGGCAAGTCCTTCATCATCCGTCGCTGCATCAGCTACGCGCTGCGAAAGTTTGCCGGTGACGAGGTGGATATCCTGACCTTGCAAGAGCGGAAGTGAAGCTGTAATTGCCGCTTGAATGTTCCCCTTCCGTGAAGGGGTGGCCGCAGGGCGGACGGGGTAGTTGGGCGTTAACGCTAAAACACCCCGTCGGCTGTGCCGCCACCCCTCTGCGAGAGGGGAATATTCAGCGCATCACTGCACATGCGCTCACTATTCCTTCTGCAAGGGGGAATAGCATAAGCGAACCCTCTCGCACCGGTTCACGGCGGGAAACCGGATGGCTATTTTTGCGCCAGCAGCCAGGCCAGCCAGTATTCCAGCAATTCATGGTTGGCGGCGAAGTGGGACTGGTCGGTGACCATGTCGTTTTCCGGCTGGATGTATTTGCCGGGAACCAGTTCGTCGCGGCAATGCTGGCAAATCGTCCGCACGGAACCGGGACTGCTTTCAATGTGGAATTGGAAGGCCAGGATATGGTTGTGGTAGCTGAAACCCTGGTTGAGGCAGACGGCGGTGCTGGCGATGCGTTCGCTGCCGGCGGGCAGGTCGAAGGTGTCGCCGTGCCAGTGGAACACTACGCTGTTCTTCGGCAGGTGGGGGACCTTGGCGATGGCCAGGGGAGACCATTGCAGGGGCAGCCAGCCGATTTCCTTGTGCAGATTCTGGTAAACCCGCGCGCCGAGACGGTCGGCAATCAGTTGCGCTCCCAGGCAAACGCCGATGACTTTCTTTTTCAGCCGGATGGCCTCGGAGATGAAGCCCTTTTCCTCGATCAGCCAGGGATAAACGCGATGTTCGTAAATGTTCATCGGCCCGCCCATGATGACCAGCCAGTCGATGTCGTCGACCGACGGGGCATGCTCCCCGGCGAACCAGCGGGTGACGCTGATGGTGAAGCCCTGCCGTTCCGCCCACACGGCGATGTGTTCCGCGTTTTCGAACGGAACGTGTTGGAAAATATGCAACCGTTTTCTCATGCACCCCTTATTCAAGCAACTGGCGAGCCAGATTTAAGAGAAGTGAAGGGTGAAAAGTGAGATGAAGGCTGCAAATACACGCCACCGGTGCTTATTTCACTTTTCACTCTTCAGAATTCACCCTTCTTTAGCGTTTGGTCACATGGGTCAGGATGCGGATCAGCGCCGGCAGCAGTTGCTTCTTGCGGGACACCACGCCGCGCAGTTCGAACAGGTTGGGTTCGAGGCCGGGATAGTCGATGGCCTCGAGCAATTGGTTGTTGCCGACCGCCAGCAACAAACTGTTGTGGGTGTTGATGTCGGTGACCAGCAGGCAGGCGAAATCGAGTTTCTCCTGCGCGACCAGTTCGTTGAGCGATTTTTTCAGGTCGGCCTTGCGGCTTTCGAAGTGGATGAAGTCCAGTTCCTCGACCTGCGAGACGGCGATCTTCCAGCCGTTTTCCATGTACTCCTTGCAGTCGGCGTTGAGCGCGTCGGCGGAGCTGAGAGTCTGCAACGGCGAACCGACCGAGAACATTTTCTCGGCGAACTGGTTGATGCTGACCTTGGCCAGCTGGCCGAGCCATTGCAGGATGTCGCGGTCGACCACGGTGCTGGTGGGCGAGCTCAGATTGAGCGTGTCGGAAATAATTCCCGCCGCGAGGCACAGGGCGGTGCCGGGTTCCGGTTGCAAATTGTGCTGGCGGAAGGCGCGGGCGACCAGCGTCGAGGTGGAGCCAACCGTGTCGTTGGTGAAGCGGATTGGCTCGCGGGTGACCAGGTCGCCGCCGAGGCGGTGGTGGTCGATGACCTCGAGGATTTCGGCTTCCTCGACGCCGGTGACCGCCTGCGAGAATTCGTTGTGGTCGACCAGGATCAGCTTGGTGCGCGGCGGGTTGACCAGGTCGGACTTGGAGAACACGCCGACCAGTTTGCCCTCGTCGCTGATCACCGGGAACAGGTCCTGGTGGATGGCCTGCACGGCCTCGCGGATTTCGTCGACCAGCGCATGCTCGGAGAAGCGCACGCAGTCGCGGTTGATGACGTGGCTGACCTGCTGTGCGCACTTGATCAGCAGCGTGGTCGAGGCGGTGTCGAGCGGCGAGGAAATGACCGTGACTTTTTTCTCTCGTGCCAATGCCAGCAGCGAAGCGTCGAGCTCGTAAGAGCCGGTCACCACGATGCAGCGCGCGCCGTAGTTGATGGCGGGCTTTTGCGCGGTCGGTCGGTTGCCGACCACGATCAGCAGCTGTTCCGGCGGGTAATCGTGCAGCCGTTCCTCGAACGAGCGGGCACTCATGGCGGCGACCGACATCAGCAGGGTCTCCTCGCTGTCGATATTCACCGCGTTGAGGAAATGCCCGCCGAGCACCTGGCGGATGTGTTCCAGCGTGGTGGTGACGGCGCGGGCCTCGTCGCCGGTGCGGTTGCCCGGCAGCAGCAGGCCGAGCGCCTTTTGGAAGGAAAGCAGGCCGACCATCTCGCGGTTGCCGTTCAGCACCGGCATGCTGCGGAGTCCCTGCTCGCGCATGCGGTCGAACACCTGCAGCAGGGATTCGCTTTCGTTGGCGCTGATGACGTGGCGGTGGCAGATGTATTCGGCGGTGGGACGCACGTCCAGCAGCAGCCTGGGGGCCTCGACCTTGGCCTCGTTCAGGGCGAACAGGGTGCGGGCGTTGGGTTCGCCGCAGCAGGCGGCGACGGCATCGGGATGATAGGTGTTTTTCAGGAATTCCGCGTAGCCGATGGCGGAGCAAATGGCGTCAGTGTCGGGATTTTTGTGACCGATAACGTAAGTGGGCATAATTAGTTGGGGAAAATTAGCACAAAACGGCGCTAATGGTGAAGTTTTAAAGTGGTTCACCGCAGAGACGCGGAGGACGCGGAGAAATGCATTTTATTTGGTTTAAATAGAGCTAACGCGGAACGCGAACCCTTCAAACTGAATCCAAACTCCGCGTCCTCTGCGCCTCCGCGGTGAATTAATTCTGCTGATTGGCTGGCTCGCTGCTGGCGGCGGGGCCGCCCAGCAACATCTGCTGCATGGCGGGGGAGGAGGTGCCGCCGGTGAGGTAAAAGCCTGACGAGGCTTTGTGCGGCATCAGCAGCATGGACAGGGCGTCTTTCCACGCGCCCTCGACCCAGAACGGTTCGCCGAGGAAGCCGCCGTTCTCGGAAAATTCGCAGTAGAACCAGATGTAGTTCTCGGTGCCGTCGGCGAAGCCGCCGTACTGGGCGACCACCAGCGACAGCTTCTGGCCGCGGATTTGCTCGACCTGGCAGACCAGTTCGCCGCTTTCCTGCAATTCCCAGCGGATGTCCCAAAAATCGGTGCCGTTGACTTCCCAGGTTTTGCCGTAACGGCGGACGACCTGGGCGAGGACGCGGGCGAATTCGTTCCATTCCTGCTCGGACCAGACCGGCGGCTGCAAAATGTCGTGAATCCGCTGCACGCGGACACGCCACTCCGAAAACATGCGTTTGAGCTCAATCAGCGACATGGCTGTCAGCGGACGGTTTGGCGGCTGCGGATGGTGGCAATGGTCGCGTCCTGGCTGTCGAGGCGTCGCTGCATCTGGGCCTGGCCCTGGCGCAGCGCGTTGATGGTCTTTTGCGCGTCGGCCAGCTGGCGGTTCAGATCGAGTATTTGCTCGTTAGTCATGGCCAGCGCGTCGGCCAGTTTCTTGTTCTGGTCGGCCAGTGATTGCTGCAGGTCGTCGAAGCGCGAGTTGGTCTTGGATTCCAGCAGCGCGATGGTCGCGCTCTGGCCCTGGATCTGTTTCCACAGCACGTAGCTGCCGGTGCCGGCCAGCACGGTGATGACCAGGATGGCGCAGATGATGGAGATGACCACGCCGTTGAGCATGGTGTTGACGGCCGACTGTTCCTTCTTCTGGCGGCGGATGCTTTCGGTGGGACGGATCGGGGCGGGTTCGCTAAAGGGTGAGGTCATACGCGGTGGCTCCTGTTTGGGGGGTTGGGTTTCGCGGACAGGCTCGCTGTCGGCTTCGCTAAAATGGGTTTCCTCGGGTTCCGTCACGTCAGGTGACGGTTGTGTGACAGGTTCCGCCTTGGCGGAAAAAGTCGGTGCTGGTTTTTCGACGAAAGGCTCCTCGGGTTCGCGCTCGATCTTGGGTTCCGCGGTCAGCGGCGGGGCCTTTTTGACCGAGGCCGGGCGGGACGACGGCGCGGGACCGGTGATGAAGTCGAACTCCAGGTTCGAGCGCTTTTTCTTCCGTTTGCCGGGCGCAGGATCTTTGGAAAAACCGAACATAGTAACTGTCTTGGAATTTAACCAAAGCACCGGCTTTGTAAACCGTTAAATCAAGGGACTTTGGAAGAGCGAGGGGTGAATCGTGAAGCGTGAAACGAGCGCCCCTGACTTTGTTGTTCGGCAGGCATTTTCTGTTCTTTTTTCCCTCTTCCTTGACAAATCGCGATTGGCGGCTATTGGTTTCCTTGTGAATTTAATTAACCGCACAGTCAAACATGTTACCGCCAAAGGCATGGCCTTTTGGTGCATGGACTGTTCCGCCCGAAAACACACGGGCCGACGCCAGTGGTGAAGATTAAATCATAAGAAAACCAAGAAAGATTTGAAACCCACCGCTGGAACCAACGGTGGGTTTTTTGTTTCCCTTTTGTTTGTTCCAGCCCCGGGTTTCGAGAATAGAAACAAGAGGTGTAAAATGTTCATAGGACAGGATGAGGTGGCGGAGCGGAAGGCTCCGCGGAGACAAAGGCAGAGACGGGGCCGTTACCGGCGGCCGGAATTGATCGCCCGGGGCGCGGTCGACCGTCTCAATTACGTGTTGCAGGCGGCCAGCGTGTTGTACCGGCACTACCGGGAATTCGGGCTGAACGAAGAGAAGGCCTGGCAGTCGGCGGTGGCCGATTTCTCGCTCGATTACGGGCGCGAGGTCGAGGCCCTGCGGCGGGAGAGGAGGCTGGCGCAACAGGATCGTGAATAAGCATTCCCAGTTCATCGGCACCGTCCGGTGTCATCCACCGGGCGGCTGTCGGCTCATTGTTCCATGCTGGAAAGATGGGCGAGCTTGACGCGCAGACGGAACCACAGGTTGGATTCCTCGTACAAATTCATGTTTTCCAGGCGGGAACCGGCGAAATCCCGTTCCAGCATCCGTGCGGTCTCGGCGGCGAAGTCCCCGTCGTTGATCGCGGCTGACAATTCGAAGTTCAGCATAAACGAACGGTAGTCGGCGTTCACCGAACCGACAATCGCGAAGTCATCGTCCACCAGCAGCACTTTCTGGTGCATAAATCCGGGCAGATAACGGTAAATCTTCACACCCGCGTCACGCATCGCCGGGTAATACGAAAACGACGACCACCACGGCAGCAAATGGTCGGGCCGCGACGGCAATAAAATCCTCACGTCCACCCCGCGCAATGCCGCCTGCATCAGGGATTGCCGCAGGGCGAAATCCGGCACGAAGTAGGGGCTGGCCAGCCACACTCTTTCCCGCGCGGCGAAAATGGCGGTGCCATAGACCGCCTCGCAAAGGTTGCACTTGTCGGCGGGGCCGGTGGCGAAGGCCGCCAGCCGCATGTTGCCGGAGTCGCAGGACATCGGCGCGCTGCATTCCACCTGCGGCAGTTCGTCGGCGGAGTACCACCAGTCCTCGGCGAAGTTCACGCGCATGGTGCTGATGGCGGGGCCGCGGATTTCCAGGTGCGTGTCGCGCCAAGAATCGAATTTGGCGCCGCCGGTCAGGTATTCGTCCGCCGCGTTCAGGCCGCCGATGAAGGCCGTGTCGTTGTCGACCAGCACCAGCTTGCGATGGTTGCGGAAGTTGATCTGGAAACGCATGCCGAGCTGGCGGTTGGTGACGAATCCGTGGACATAGATGCCGGCGTTGCGCAACGCGTCGAGGTAGGACAGGGAGATGTCCTTGGAGCCGATGCTGTCGAACAGCACATGGATTTTCACCCCGCGTTTGGCGGCGGCGATTAGCGCGTCCTTCAGCTTGTTGCCCAGGCTGTCGTCGCGGATGATGAAGAATTGCACCATGATCGACTGCTGCGCCCGTTCGATGGCGCGGAAAATGGCGTCGAAGGTCTGCTCGCCGTCGACCAGCAGACGGGCGGAGTTGCGGCCGGTGACGGGCAGGCCGCGCAGTCTTTCGATCAGCAGGGCCACGTCGGCGTATTTCTCCGAGAAGGTTCCGCGGACCGGGGTCATGGCTGCCCTGGCGTTGGCGAGGATTTTATCCAGCCGGTCATTGGCACCGTTGCCGGCTCTGGTATAGCCGGAGAAGCTCGACTCGCCGAACACCAGGAACAGCGGGATGGAGATGAGCGGCAGGAAAAACAAGGCGATGCCCCAGCCCAGGGCGGCCTGCGGGGTGCGGGCGATGAACAGCGCCTTGGGGATTAACAGCCAGCCGGTGATCTGGACGACCGTGAGGAAAAAGGTGAGGATCCAATGCCAGTGTATTTGCACAATTGGATTGAATTAAACCATGGAACACATGGAATACACGGAAAAAGATCGCCGTTGGCGTTCAAAATTTTCCGTGTGTTTTGCTTCGCTTCCCGCTCGGAGTTGGAAACGGCGTGTAATTGCCGTTTTACTTTAACCGGTTCCGTGGTCTAATTTGTCTTGAATGACCTCACGATTAGCGGCCCTATTGTTGGCGATGGCGGTTGGCGCCTCGGCGCAGACGCAGCCCGCGCCGACGGTCGTTAGCGGTTCCACGGTCGATTTGTCGCAGTTCCAGCCGAGCGATCAGGAGATGTTCAGCGAGGCGGCGGCGTTCATCAAGCAGAAGAATCCCGGTCGTGCGATCATGATCCTGAGCGATTTGCTGCGTTATTATCCCGACTCGAAATACCAAGAGGAGACGTTGTACCGCATCGGCGCCTGTTACAAGGACTTGGGACGTTTCGACGAGGCACGGCAAACCCTGGACCTGCTGGAAAAAAAGTTTCCGAAAAGTTCGTGGTTAGCGTCGGCGAATCTGTTGCGCGGCGAGATGTTGGCCGCCGACAAGAAATGGTCTGACGCGCTGCCCTACCTGCAACAGGCGGCGCTAACGGCGGGTTCGCCGGAGGCCAAATTGCGCGCCAATTACCTGGTGGTGTTGACCTGCGACAATCTGGGCAAGATGACCGACGCGCGCAATGCACTGGAATTTTTAGTCAAGCAGGACAAGAACAATCCCTGGCTCGATTATGCCCGCGTGCGTCTGGCGGTGTTGGAAATCGATGCCGGGAACGGCGACCGGGGCGCGGGATTGTTGAAATCGGTATTGGCGTCGTCGAATGACCCGAACTTGCGCGGCGAAGCGGGAGTGCGCGCTGGCAACCAAGCCTACGCCAAGGGCAATCACCAAGATGCGGTGGGTTACTACGACATCGTGCGCCGCACCAATTCGCCGGATTTCTGGAAGCGGCTGGCGAATCTCGGGTTGGTGCAGGCGAACTTCGCCGGGAAGAATTACGCGGCGGCGATCCAGGTGTACAATGAGACCAAGCCGAATTTCCCCGACAGCATGCGGGCGCAGGTGTTGTTTTTGGTGGCGGAATCCTATCGCCTGACCAAACAAAATGCCGCGGCGCTGGATTTGTACAAATTCCTGCTCGACCAGTTTCCCGACGACGCCAACGCCGAGGGCGCTTCGTGGGCGCGGATTTTGCTGTTGAAGGACGGCGCTAACGACGAGGCGTTTTTTGCCGAGACCGCGCGCTTCATCGCCAAGTTTCCGAATTCCCCGCGCCTGCCGCTGGTGCAGGCGTTGCGCGCCGACGCCTATTACGCCAAGGGCGATTACAAGACCGCGGCGCCGATGTACGCGACGGTGTTGCAGCAGCCGGACAAGTTGCAACTGGCCGACGACGCGTTGTCGGGTTTGTATTTCCGCGCGGGTTATGTGTTTTTTAATTTGCAGGATTACAAGACCGCATTGCTGTGGCTGACCGCTTACCTCGCCAAGTTCAAGGACGGGGCGCTAACGGCGAACGCGCTGTGGCTGAAGGGGCAGGCGGAGTTTCAGCTGAAGGACGCCAGTGATGCGCTGCTGAGCTGGGGACGGCTGATTGACCAATTCCCGCAGTTCCCGCAGCGCGAGACCGTGCTGTGGCAGGCCTCGCTGTTAGCGGGTAACCAGAAGGATTTCGCCAGGATGGCGGGCTGGCTCGACAAGCTGGTCGCCGGGTTTCCGCAAAGCACGCACCAGGCCGAGGCGCATTACTGGCTGGCGATCTGTCGCGAGGACGCCAATGACGACAACGGCGCGCTGTCGCAATGGATCACCGCGCGCAATCTTGACGCCACCCGCTATTACGCCGTGGCCACCCAGCACATCATCCGCATCCTGTTGAAGAAGCAGGACGTATTGCAATTGCGCGCAGAGGTCGACAAATACGACCAGTGGCGGTTGAAGAACCCGCAGGACCCGGCGATCAATCTGGATGTTTACGAATGGCTGGGCCAGCAGTTGATCGACGGCGCCAAGCCGGCGGACAGCGAGGGATACCTGCGCCGGGTACTGGCGGGCAGCAAAAACAACGACCAGCGCAAGCGGGTGCAGTTGCGAGTGGCGATGCTGATGAGCAAGTTGCAGAACTGGCAGGGCGCGGTGCGCGAGTGGACCGCCTACCGCGCCAATTTCCCCGAGGAAACCAACCGCAGCGCGGTGCTGGAGCCGCTGGCGCAGGCGCAAATTGGCGTCGCTAACTACGACCTGGCGCAAAAGCTGGCCGAGCAGATTTTGCAGCAGAATCCCGAGGGCGAATACAACGCGCGGGGCCGCATCCTGCTGGGCGACATTGCCCTGGCGAAAAAACAATATGAAGAAGCGGCGAAGATGTACTCGGCGGTGGCGCTGCTGATCGA
This sequence comes from Verrucomicrobiales bacterium, assembly GCA_031256975.1. Lineage (GTDB taxonomy): Bacteria > Verrucomicrobiota > Verrucomicrobiia > Methylacidiphilales > JAAUTS01 > JAIRPN01. Next base: position 9,007 of record JAIRPN010000018.1, read on the forward strand.
CAATCCGCAGTTAACCCCGCTGGCGCTGGCCAAGGCCAACGCAGCCTGGCGATTGGCAGGCAACGGGGCCAAGGCTGACGAGGCCCTGCTGCGCCTGAAAAAGGAATACCCGGACTATAAATGATTTAAGATTCTTACAATTAGCGCCTCTGGCGAATCTGCTTCAAATACGCCGGAGACGCAAATACTGGAAATCTTAAATCTTAATTCTAAAATCTTAAATTCCAGCTACAATGCCTTTATGAACGAGATGGAAACAACCGATCTGCGCTTCTCGCCCGGCAAGTGGTTATTAGCGGCGGTCTTGCTGTCGCTGGTGATCCATCTGACCTTGTTCTTTTATTTTCGCGGCGTGGACATCGGCTTCGGCAAGCCGGTGGTCGACCCGATGCAACCGGCGCGTTTTCATGTCGAACGCGCGACCATCAACCCGAAGGATTTGGAGCCCGAGCCCCTGCCGAAGCCCGCGACGGTCGGGGTTGTCAACAGCAGCCAAAAACCGCTGGAAATCTCTCCTGACAAAATCGCCGCCTTTGACGGCCCGCTCAAGGTGCCCAGCATCCCGGTGCCGCGCCTGACCGACCAGCCTGCCGCTTCATTGAGCGCCAGCAGCGCGGCGATCCCGGTGGAGTCCTTCTCCGCCCTGTCCCTGGCGGCGGACGGCAAGGTGCCGCAGGTGGCGCAGGCCCTGGCCAACGAAGCCAGCACCGCCGCGTTGAAGGAGGCCAACTCGGCGTTGGCGCAAAGCAATCTGGCGGGGGGCAGCGATGGTTCGGTGTCGCCGCAGGGCGTGCCCGGTTTCAATGAAATCTCGTCATTGGCGGATTTGCGCGCGCCCGACGCCGTGCCGCGCCCGGCGGCGCAGCCGATCCTGATTCGTTTGTCCAGCGACGTGTTGTTCGAATTCGACTCCGCCCAGCTCAAGCCGACCGCGCAGACCGCACTTGCCCAGATTGCCGCCGAACTGGCCCGCGCCACCCAGGCGAAAATCACTGTCGAAGGGCATACCGACACCTTCGGGGCCGACGCCTACAACCAGCAACTCAGCGAGGCTCGTGCCAAGGCCGTGGCAGATTTCCTGATCCGGCAAACCGGCCTCGATCCCTCGCACATCAGCAGCCGCGGCTTTGGCAAAACCCGCCCCATCGTCAACCCGCAAGGCAGCGTCGAAGAACAAGCCCGCAACCGCCGGGTGGAGATTCGGGTTGAGGGGGAAAGATAATGGCGACAAATTGGTGCGATTTTGAACGTCTCGCCAATGTTGTTATGGAGCAATTTCATGCCGATGCTTATTCGGTGCATGGCCCTGCTCATTGGCGTCGGGTTGAGCAAAATGCGTTATGGCTTTCGACCAAAACCGGTGCCGATGTGTTAGTGGTTCGATTGTTTGCCTGGTTTCATGATTCGCGGAGAGAAAATGACTTTACCGATCCGTATCATGGACGCAGGGGTGCTGACTACGCGACAAAACTCCGGGGTGAATTGTTTCAATTGGAAGACGCTGCGTTTGATCTCTTGTATTATGCCTGTGAATGGCACACGGACAGGGATCATTCGCAAAATGTGACAGTTGGTACTTGCTGGGATGCTGACCGTTTGGATTTGGGCAGGGTAGGGATGATACCTTCCGAAGAGTTCATGAGCACCGACTTTGGCAAGGAGGTGGCCAAGGTTGGCTCTTTTTATCCTTTCTTGAACGAGATAACAGACAGCCTTCGAAAAATAGATGACCGGTAGAAATTGATTGCCTGGGATTTGATTTTCAGTTCAAACCAAAGGTTAGAACGATTGCTTAATTTTTTTCGTTTGTAGATAAATCCATAGTGCGGATTTAAGTGAAAAACGGGCGGTCTTTCACCTGTTCAAATTCCTTGTCCAGCAAAGCGGTGTCTTTCGCGGTTAGCGGGTTGTTCAGGACTTCGCGGATGTTTTCAACGGCGAAGGAGAAGCTTTTGAAATCGCCGTGGGGGATGATGAGGTCGGCACCCATGTTAAAGGTGTGTTTGAGGGCGCTAATGGCGAGGTCGCGGTTGGTGCTGCTGTCGATGGGTTTGCACCAAGCCTTGGGGTAGGCGGAGTTTTTGCGTTCGTCCTCGTTCAACCAGGCGCGGTGGGTGAGCGGTTTGATGGCGAGGATGCCCATGCCGCGTTTCCCGGCTTCGGCGCTAATGGCGACGCCCATTCGGTTGTGACGGGTCATCATCCAGTTGAGCGGAAACATGACGGTGTCGAAATCGTACAAGGCGAGCGCCTTGAGGGCGATTTCCTCGTTGTGGGCGCTAAAGCCGAGCTTGCGGACGCGGCCGTCCTGTTTGAGTTTGGTCATGAGCGTCATCACGCCGCCGGGCCCGAAGGCTTGGTCGAGATCGCTTTGCTGGTGGAGATTGTGCAACTGGTAGACGTCGAAATGGCCGGTGTGCAGGAGTTCGAGCGACTTGGTGAATTCGGTTTCGGCTTTGTCGGCAAGCCGTTGTCCGGTTTTGCAGGCGAGGAAGATTTTGTCGCGGTGGGGCTTCAGCGAGTTGCCGAGTTTTTCCTGCGCGTCGCCGTAGCTGGGGGCGACGTCGAAATAATTGATGCCGTGATCGACGGCCCACGAGACGTAGTGGTCGGAGGCCGGCTGGCCGTCGTTCATCGAGACGATGCCGCCGTAGACGACGGGGAAAATCTCAAAGCCGGTTTTGCCGAGCGTGCGTTTGGGTTTGACTACAGGTTCACTGTTAGCGTCGAGGGCGCGGGCGATTGGATTGACAGCGCCAATGGCGGCGATGGTTGCGGTTTTTTGGATGAAATTCCGGCGGTTCATGGTTCCAGTTTAATCCCGTTGTCAAAGCCGCTGCCGTTGACCGTGGCGGTCGCGGTTAGCGGGGATTTGAAGTAGGGGCCGGGGTTGGAGTAGGTGTTGCCGCTAATGGTGAGCTTGATGCAGAAGTCGAACCAGAACAGGGAGCCGGGGTCGATGCCAATGCCGCTGCCGTTGGTGCTTGGGTGGGTCATGGGTTGCAGGAAACGGTTGTTGCGAATGGTGACATCGGAGGCACTGGTGATGACGATATTGGGGCCGTCGTTGTTGATGAAGGTGTTGTCCTTGATGAGGATGTTGCGATGTCCGCCCGTGGACGAGGGGACAAAACGGCCGTATTCGTAGGCGTTGACGGTTAGCGCCCCGGCCTGGCTGTTGCCGGGATGCGACCAATAGTTGCAACGCTCGATAGTGTTGCGGCGGATGATCAAATTGCGCGCGTAGTCGGATTCGTTCCACACGCCCATTTCCGGTGCGACGACAATGCCGCCCATGGAGCTGCCCTGGATGGTGCAATCCTCAATCAAACCGTCGCCCGCCTTGATCAGCATGCCGCGGGCGCGGTTGTTGCGGATGGTGCAATGACGGATGACAAAACCGTTGCCCAGCATGTCACCATTAGCGACCAGCCAGCCGGACTTGGCGGGTACGGATTGGTCAAGGGTGAGGCGGAAGAATTTCGGGTGGGCGAAATCCTGGAACAGGCGCAGAGCCTTTGGCGGCGGCGTGGTTAGTTGGTAATCGGGCAGGGGTTCGATATTGGTGACTTTGGCCTCGGCCACGGAGATGCCGCGTTCGTCGTTGAAGCGCATGCGGTCGCCGGTCTGGCAAAAGGGCGGGTAACGAACCTCGACAATGATTTGGTTGCTAGCGGATTCCATCGTTAGCGCGTAACTGCCGTGGATCGGCACGCCGTCGTCATTCATGCCCTCAAAATGACAATCCTCCAAAGTAGGTCCCTGCCGGACGCCGCTGCTGTGGAAGGCGTCGGCATTGCTGGCTATCAGCGGTTGTTCGGTTGCGCCTGTTGGTTTGCCGCCGTAGGTGACGGTATAGCGGTAAGTGTTGCCGCCAAGGCCGCCGTGTTCGTGCACGCAGAATCCGGCGCCGCCGCTAATGGTGAGGTCGGTGATCTTCATGTTGTGACAGTCGTTAATGTCGATGTCGGTACGGACCAGGCCCCGCCAGGCGACTGCGGCGCCGACAATCCATCCGACCTGACTGTTGACGGCGCGGGCTTGATGCACGCGGAAGGTGTCGGGGCCAAGTCGTTCAACCGAGCTTGCTTCGCCTTTGTCATCGAGCCATTGGCGGTTCTGCGGGTTGAATAAATTCAGGACGATCTTGGGGAAAAATTGCGGGTTGTCGAAGTCGGCGGGATAACCGCGATCTACTTGCACGTCGATGGTTTTGCCGTCGGCGCTAATGGCGAGGATTTTTCCCTGCGAAAACGGCGCGGTTTCGCGGAGCAGCGTCACGCCGTGCAAGGTGACATTGTCGCATTGTTTAAAACCGATCGAGCTTTTGTCGCGAGAGACAAATACCAAGGTAACGTTAGCGGCCTCGATGCTGAAATTTTTCAGGCCGCTAAAGTTGAGGTGATGACCGGATTTGCCGTCGGCGCTGAGGTGGTAGGTGCCGGGCGGGATGGTAACGCCTGACTGGTGTTTTTGCCAGGCTTGGTCAATGAGTTGCTGGAGAGAAGGTTGGTCATTGGCATCGGCTCCGCGCAAGGTGACGGTTAGCGTCAGCAGGATGATTATGACCGTGTTGCGGATCATGCGGTTTTGCTGAACAGCGCCTTGATGGTATCGAAATACGGGCGGTGGTTTTTGGCGAAACGGAGGTGATAGTTCTTCTCGCTGCCTGCGTCGTGGAAGCTGAGCTGGTCGTAGAGCATGCGGGTTTCGGCGCTAACGGTGAGCCCGGTGCTGTCGAGCAGCAAGGGGGTTTTGCCGGGGACGCTAATGGCGAGCCTGTTGGGGTTGACCTGCACGAGGTAGGCGCGGCGGTTGCGCGGCAGCTTGGGGATTTTTCCGGTGACCACCGGCACCGACCATTCGATGTTTTCGTTGTTGGCGAGCAGTTGTTCCAGCTTGTGCTTGATGTCGGGCTTGATGATGAGCGGCAGGGCGATGATATGGTCGGGTTCGACCACCACGGTTTTCAATTTCAGCACGATGAAGCGCGCGCTGTGGTAGATGTGGCGGAAAATTTTCGGCGCCAGCCACAGGAACAGCGCCAGGAAAATAACCAGGATTACCAGCATCAGCACCGGGTTGACGCAGAGCAGCCAGACGCCGGCGACCACCAGCACGTTCTCGATCAGGCTGACGATGGAGTTGGAGACGGGTTCCGGCGAGGTGTTGACCAGCAGCCGCGTGCCGGCTTTGGCGCTGTGGGTGGTGAGGGAAAAAGCGCCGCAGAGCAAGCCGCTAATGACCAGGGTGGTGGTGGAGAAGTTGCCAACCCCGAGCGCGGCGATGCCGAGGAAGGCGGCGCCGACCGGGCGGATCACGGTGTGTACCGCGTCCCAAAGGGAGTCGAACCACGGGCATTTGTCGGCGATGAACTCGACCAGCGCCAGCACGCCGCTAATGACCAGCACCGCGGGATGGGCGAGGACTTGCAGGTGTTCGAGGCCCGGCGCGGTGTGCAGCCAGCCGGTGTTGAGGATGACGCTAACGGCGAAGACCGTGAGGTAAAGGCTGAGGCCGGAGAGGGCGGAGAGTCCGAGCGCGGCGGAAATCAGGGCGAGTTCGGTCATGGAGGGAATTGTGAAGAGTGAATGGTGAAAAGTGAAGTCGCAATTACACGCGGCGGCAAATGGCCTGAACAACGGCGAAGGGAAAAGTAAGCCCGGTTCCCGCGAAAACGGTGTCTTGGTTCACGTTTCACCATGCACTGTCCAAATATCTGCTTTGCCTTTCACCCCAATTACTTCATAGTGAACGTCTCATGCGTAATTTACTTCCGGTTTTGCTGTTGGTCGGCTTGGCAGTGGCCTTGCCGGGCTTTGCGGCGCCGGCCGACATGATGCGGTCCGGTTCCAATGCCGTGCAACCGCGCCCGGATGACCAGTCGCCGCCGCCCGCCAAGGAGCAAAAGGCCCCGGCAGCCGACACGGCTCCCGTGGAGCAGGACGGCACCGATATCCGCTTTTACGGCCACGCCTTCTTGTACCTGACCACCTCGAGCGGCATCCGCATCGCGTTGAATCCTTTTCCCAACGACCCGAACATGGGCTATACGTTCCCCTCCGGCCTGCCTGCCGACGTGGTGTTGATCAGCGCGGAAGCCGCCGACCTGTCCGCCAATGACGGGTTTTCCGGTTTGCCGCAGGTGTTTCGCAGCCTGACCGGGTTGGGCGTGAACAATGCCAACGGCCTCCAGTTCCGCGGCGTGGCGACTTATCGCGACAACGCCGAGCAGCGCAACCCGCGCGGCAATACCGCCTATGTGCTGGAGCTTGACCGGCTGGTGTTTTGCGACTTGGGCGCCATCGGCCAGGTGCTGGACAAGCGCCAGATCAAGGAAATCGGCCATGTCGACGTGTTGTTCCTGCCGGTGGGCAACCCGCAGTTGAGCGTGGCGGACCTGTGGAAACTTGTCGACCAGACCGGCGCCAAGTGGATTGTTCCGGTGATGTACCGCACGCCGAAGTCGCCGTTCCGCGATTTCCGCACGCTGGATGATTTCCTCAACGCGCCGGAATCGTTGAAGTACGAAAAGACCAGGCTCGACGGCAATGATTACCTGTTTAATTACAAAAAACTCCCGAAGGAACCCACTTTATTGCTTTATCAATCTCCATGAAAATTCTAGTAGTCGGCAGTGGCGGCCGTGAACACGCCATCGGTTGGGCCTTGGCCAAGGACGAGCGGGTGACGAAATTATGGTTTGCCCCCGGCAACGCCGGAACCGATTCACTGGGCGAAAACCTGCCGCTAAAGGCGACGGATGTCGCCGGAATTAAATCATGGTGCGAAAAGCAGCGTCCCGAACTGGTGGTGGTGGGGCCGGAAGCACCATTGTGTGCGGGCTTGGTGGACGAATTGTCGGCCCTTGGCATCAAGGCGTTCGGCCCGAATAAGTCCGGCGCGCGATTGGAAGCGAGCAAGATTTTCACCAAGGATTTGCTGGTCAAGGCGGGGATTCCGACCGCCATTAGCGCCCGTTTCACCGATCTCGCCGAGGCGCGGGCTTATTGCGCGTCGCAGCCCTATCCGTTGGTCATCAAGGCCGACGGCCTGGCGGCGGGCAAGGGCGTGATCATCGCTTCGTCATTAGCGGAGGCCGACGAGGCGCTCGACCAGATCATGGCGAAGAAAGTGTTCGGCACCTCGGGCGACAGCGTGTTGATCGAGGAATTTTTGCAAGGCCAGGAAGCGTCGATCCACGCGGTGACCGACGGCACGGATTATGTGTTGATGCCCAGTTCACAGGATCACAAGCGCATCCGTGACAACGACGAAGGTCCGAACACCGGCGGCATGGGCGCCTACGCTCCCGCGCCGGTCGTGACCGATTCGCTGTTGGCGACCGTTGAGGAGCAGGTGATCCGCCCGATCATTAGCGTGCTGAAATCCGAGGGCATTGATTACCAGGGCGTGTTGTACGCCGGATTGATGCTGACCCCGCAGGGGCCGAAGGTGTTGGAATTCAACTGCCGGTTCGGCGACCCGGAAACCGAAGTGTTGCTGCCGCTGTTGCAAACGCCGTTGCTGGACTTGCTGTTGGCGACCGTGGATCGCGGCATTGGCAAATTGAATTTTGAATTGAAAAAAGACAGCGCCATGACCGTGGTGTTGGCGGCGGAGGGTTATCCCGAGAACCCGATGATGGGGGCGGTAATCCACGGGCTGGTTGCCGCGCCGACGATGTTATTCCATGCCGGGACCACGCGGCGCGACGACGGCAAGGTCGTGGTTAGCGGCGGCCGGGTGCTGGCGGCGACAGGGGTCGGACACGATTTGTATGATGCGCGGCGCCAGGCTTACAAGATTGCCGCGGACATCCGTTTCGACGGCAAGCAGTACCGCTTGGACATCGGCAAGAAAGCGCTGGATTTGATCGAGAGCGGCAAATAAGCTTTGGCAGGTTGACACATCGCATGCGGACGGTTTTGAACGTATTTTTGCTGGTTAGCGTCTCGTTCATTTCGGGAACGATGGTCACCTATTTTTTCTTTGTCGAATATCCCAAGCTGAAGCAGGGCGAGGCGATTGTGAAAAGCATCACCGGCAAGCCCGGCAGCGGCGCTAACGGCGCGCCGGTCCTGCCGCCGAAGGTTCCCGGCACGGTGATGGAACCGGATCCCTACGCGCAGACGCCCGCGGTTAGCGACCCCCAGAAAGTCCTGACGGCGCAGCCGGAGGAGGCGGGTGAGATTATCGATCTGCTCAGGACCCAGTTCATCAACGCCTCCGCGCTGATCAGCCAGCAATTGTCGCCGGACACGTTGAACGACCTGCTCGCCAAGTACGGCGACAAGGCCAAGATCAGCGAGACGGCGTTGATGACGGCCGATCCGAAGGCGAAAACCATCCTGCAGACATTGTCGCAGAACAACGTGGTGTACTGGCGTCCGGCTGATTTCTCATCGAAGGAACAGGACAATTTTCTCAAGCAATGGGACACGCTAAAGGCGGGCAATCCGAAGGGACTGATCATTGACGTGCGCAATTTCCGCGACGGCAACAATCTGGCCGGTGCGGCCTGGGTAATCGGCCTGTTCACTTCCCCGCAGGACGTGCTGTTCAGTGTCGAGGGCCTGAATTTCCCGCAGCAGTTGTTCCGTTCGCAACACCAGCCGCTCGACCTGAAGCAAAATTTCCCGATTCTCGTGCTGGTCAATGGCGACACCCGTGGCGCGGCCGAGGCGCTGGCCTTTGTGCTGAAACAAAAGGGCACCGCGATCGTGATCGGCAGGCGCACCGCGGGCGAGGGTGGCTTGTTCACGGAGACCCGCCTGAAAAGCGGGCGTTTTATCCGTTTGGCCACCGCCCAGATCAGCGGCTTTGACGGCAGCAACCTGCTCGGCACCCCGCTGGTGCCGGATATCCAGGTGGAGGTGACCAAGCAGGCCGATAACGAAGCTTATTACGGGGCGTATCGTTACGGCATCCAGAATGTCGCCTCTGCCAGGGCCATGGACCGCGGGCTGGTCAAGGAGCGCGAGGAGATGGATCTGCCGCTGGACAACAGCCTGATTGATGACAAAACCCCGCACGACATGATCCTGAATACCGCCAACGACGTGCTGGCCGGAATTGTCCTGAGCCAGGGTAAATGAGGTGGTCTTTTCCCTGTAAGGGGAGAATCTTTGAATTTAGCGTTGTCCTTTTGCCCGTTGAATTTTAGTATTTCCTTTCCTCACTATGCACGTTGTTTTTGTCTGTACCGGAAATGTTTGCCGCAGCCCGATGGCGGAAGGACTGTTCCGTGACATGATGAAATCCAGACCCGGTTTCACCGCCTCGTCCGCCGGCATTGGCGCCGCTAACGGGCAGCCGCCGAGCACGTTTTCCACCGAGGCGATGCGCGAGCTGAAGATCGACATCAGCGGCCTGCGCAGCAAGATGATCACGCCGGAGATGGTGGCCAAGGCCGACCTGATCCTGGCGATGACCTACGGGCATCACGACACGCTCCAATTGTTGTTCCCGGACGCCGCCGACAAGATTTTCCTGCTGCGGGAATTCGAGGTGAATTCCGCCAACGATTATCTCGAGATTGACGATCCGATTGGCATGCCCTTGCCGGTGTACCGCCGTTGCCGCGACCAGATTCGCAACGCGGTGAAGGCGCTGGTGGATGTGTTGCTGGAGGAGCGCCGCGGTGCCGTCAAATCACCGCAGGAGCGGATTCTGATCGGCGGCGACCTGGCGGTGGCGGAGTTGCGTGAAGCCCTGGCCAAGGAATTGAAGAAAAACGGCCACGAAGTCGCCGACCTGGCGGTTAGCGCCGAGACCGGCACCCAGTCGCCGTCCAGCCAGACCGCGGCGATGGCCGGGGAGATCGACGCGGGCCGCGCCGGCTTGGCGGTGTGGGTGGGCAAGTCCAAGTCCGCCATCAGCGCCAAGAACTTTCCCGGCCTGCGCATTGCCACCCTGCATGACGAGGCCGAGGCGCGGGCGATCCGCGAGTACACCAATGCCAACGTGGTGTGCCTGCCGGGCAACGAGTTGAATTTCAAGCAAGCCTATGCCATCTTGAAAACATGGCTGAACGCGGACGCCGAGGGCGGCCGCAACGGCAAACGCCGCAGAAAACTAGAAAACATCAAAGCACAAATCAATATGAGCTCCAACAACCCGTCACTCGAACAAGCCGATCCCGAAATTTTCCACGCGATAGCCGAGGAAAAGGAACGGCAATTCAAGAATATCGAACTGATCGCCTCGGAAAACTTTGTCAGCCGCGCGGTGATGGAAGCGCAGGGCTCCTGCCTGACCAACAAGTACGCGGAGGGTTATCCCGGCAAGCGCTGGTACGGCGGTTGCGAGAATGTCGACGTGGTGGAGCAGCTGGCGATTGACCGCGCCAAGCAGCTGTTCGGCGCGGATCATGTGAACGTGCAGCCGCATTCCGGTTCGCAGGCCAACACCGCGGTGTATTTCTCGGTGCTGAAGGTCGGCGACCGCATCCTGACCATGGACTTGTCGCACGGCGGCCACCTGACGCACGGTCACAAGATGAACTTCTCCGGCAAATTGTTCGAGGTGATGCACTACGGTGTCAGCCCGAAGGACGAGGCGATTGACTACGACGACCTGCAGAAAAAGGCCGAGGAATTCAAGCCCAAGATGATCACCGTCGGGGCCTCGGCGTATTCGCGCATCATCGATTTCAAGCGCATGGGCGAGATCGCCAAGTCGGTCGGTGCCTATCTGTTTGCCGACATCGCCCACATCGCGGGCTTGGTGGCGACCGGCATGCACCCGTCGCCGATCGGTTATGCGGATTTCGTGACCACCACCACGCACAAGACCCTGCGCGGCCCGCGCGGCGGCTTGATCATGTGCCGTGAGCAGTTTGCCAAGGACGTCGACGCCAATGTGTTCCCCGGCTTCCAGGGCGGACCGTTGATGCATGTTATCGCGGCGAAGGCGGTTTGTTTCGGCGAGGCGCTGAAGCCCGAGTTCAAGACCTACCAGCAACAGGTGGCGCGCAACGCCAAGGCGCTGTGCGAGGGCATGAAGAAGAACGGTTACCGCATCGTTAGCGGCACCACCGAGAACCATGTCATGCTGGTCGACGTGCAGCCGCAGGGCATCACCGGCAAGGACGTGCAGGAAACCCTGGACAAGGCCGGTATCACGGTGAACAAGAACGCCATTCCGTTCGACAAGCAATCGCCGTTCAAGGCGGGCGGTTTCCGCATTGGTTCCCCGGCGGTGACCAGCCGCGGCATGAAGGAAGACGAAATGTTCGACATCGCCAACTTCATCCATGAAGGCATCCAAAAGCGCGGCGACGAACAGGCGCTGGCTGAGTTGCAAAAGAAGGTGCACGCCTTCACGGTGAATTACCCGCTGCCGGGTTAAAAATTTTCCATTGTCGGTTTGGAAGACGCCAACGGCGAAGTTTGCCGTTGGCGTCTTTTTTATTAATTTGCCAAGACTTCGTGATTAGTGTTCCCGATTTAAAGGGGTTTGGCATTTTTGCGTTTGCCCTTAATTTATGTGTGGGATTCATCACAAGTCTATGTCACGTAAAAAGCACATTGTTGTATTAGGAGGCGGTTTTGGCGGGTTGAAATTTTGCCGGTCGATCGATTGCGAGGACGCGAAGATCACCCTGGTTGACCGCCAGAACCATCACCTGTTCCAGCCACTGTTGTATCAGGTGGCGACCGCGGGTTTGTCCATGCCGGAAATCGCGCAACCGATCCGGCACATTGTGGTCGATAATGAAAACATCCAGGTCATCATGGACGAGGTGGTGGACATCAGGTTGTCCGAGAAACAGGTGCTGCTGGGCAGCCGCACGCTGGAATATGATTATCTGGTGATTGCGCTGGGCGCGGTGACGGGTTATTTCGGCAACGACCACTGGTCGAAGTACACACTCGGCTTGAAGTCGCTGGATGAGGCCTCGCAGATCCGCCGCCAGGTGTTGCTGGCCTTTGAGAAGGCGGAAAATTCGACCAGCACCGAGGAGTGCCGCCGCTTGATGACCATCGTGGTGATCGGTGGCGGCCCGACCGGCGTGGAAATGGCCGGCGCGCTGGCGGAATTGACGCAGCATGTGTTGAAGGAGGATTTTCGCAACATCAACCCGGAACAAACCCGTGTGGTGTTGATCGAGGCGGCGCCGAAGGTGCTCGGCAATTTCCCCGATCCGCTGCCGCAGCGTGCGCTGGAGTCCTTGCAAAAAATCGGCGTGGAAGTGAGGGTTTCCTCGCCGGTGAAGGATATCACCGAAGGCACCGTGGTGCTGGCGAATGAAACCATCCTGGCGGAAAACATCATCTGGGCCGCCGGTGTGCGCGCCAACCCGCTGACGCAAAAGCTCGGCGTGGAACTTGATCGCGCGGGCCGCATCAAGGTGTTGCCGGATTGCAGTTTGCCGGGGCATCCGGAAGTGTTTGCGGTTGGTGATATCACAACGTTGACCGACACCAAGGGCAAGGTGGTTCCCGGTGTTTCTCCAGCGGCAATGCAGGAAGGACGTCACGTGGCGAAATTGATTTTGAATGAAATCAAAAGTGGTCGGGCAGTGTCGCCCGCCGAGCGCGAGCCGTTCAAGTATTTTGACAAGGGCAGCATGGCAACCATCGGGCGCTCCGCGGCGGTGGCCGCGGTTTCCGGATTCAAGATGACCGGTTTGTTCGCCTGGCTGGCGTGGTTGTTTGTGCACTTGATCTTCCTGATCGGGCTGCGCAACAAGATTGCGGTGCTGCTGCAATGGTCGTATTCCTACATTCGCTACAAGCGCGGTGCCCGCATTATCACCGGATTGAACAACAATGCACCCAAATAGTCGAGCAAGGCAATAGCGCTAATTTTTGTGGAATTATTCCGCGGATTTGGCTAAAACTGGGGGCATGTGGAAGCTGATTAAAACCCTCGTAATCGCCGCCATATTGATTGGTATCGGTTGCTTTGTCTTCGCCAAGTTCACCCAACGTTTGCCCATTGACGCGCCGCCTGACGACAAGTTGAAGGACTTGCTGTTCACCATGTTCGGCAGCGCGTTCCTGGTGGCGGGCGCGGCGGTGCTGCTGTGGCCGCTGGCCGGTATCATCAGCTATTATTTCGAATCGCTGTTCTGGGCCAAGGGCAGCGCGGCTGATGCGCCGCCGATGTACAAACTGGCGGCCTGGCTGGCGGAGCAGGGGCGCTACGGCGAATCGCTGGCGGAATACCAGAAAATCACCAAGCGCGACAGGAAGGCGACGATTGCCTACGAGGGCCAGCTTTATGTGATGATTTACGCCATGGGCATGGGCGACACGCCCGCGGTGAAAAAATTGCTGCAGACCGCGCAAAAGAGGGTCAAAGAGGAGGATTTGCCGCACCTGAACTGGTTTTATGAGCAGTTGCTGGCGGGCAATCCCGAGGTTTGCACCCATCCGCCGAAGGTGGACGAATACGCCTGACGCTAACGGTGAAATCCCGGTTTCGTGATTAGCGGACGATTTTTCATTTTGCACTTTTTGTGCCGGGCCTTAGTCTTTCCCGATGCGTATCCGTTCCTTTCAGGGGCTGCGTCCCCAACCCGAGCAGGCCGCCCAGGTGGCCTGCGTTCCCTATGATGTGATCAACAGCCAGGAAGCCGCCAAGCTCGCCGAGGGCAACCCGGTCAGCCTGTTGCATGTGATCCGTCCGGAAATTGACCTGCCCGAAGGCATTGACCTGCATTCCGAGCCGGTCTACGCCAAGGCGGTGGAGAATTTCAAGGCCTTTCAGGCCAGGGGCATCCTGAATCGTGAAACCGAACCCTGCATTTTCTTGTACAAACTGCGCATGGGCAGTCACGAGCAGATCGGTATCACCGCGGTGTTCCACACCGACGATTACAACAACGACATCATCAAGAAACACGAAAAAACCCGCAAGGACAAGGAAGACGACCGCACCCGCATCACCCATGATTTGAGCGCCAATCCCGAGCCGGTGTTTTTGACCTACAAGGATTCGCCGGAAATCGACACGCTGGTCAGTGCTGTGGTGAAGGGAAAACCGCTTTATGATTTCACCGCGCCCGATGGCATCCAGCACACGGTCTGGCGCGTCAACGCCGCTAACAGCGAGGCTTACATCAAGGCTTTTGCCAAGGTGCCGTTTGGTTACGTTGCCGACGGTCATCACCGCAGCGCCAGCGCCGCGCGCGTCGGACTTGAACGCAAGGCCGCTAATAGCCAACATACCGGCAACGAAGATTACAACTGGTTCCTTGCCACCATTTTCCCGGCCTCGCAATTGCAGGTGCTGCCCTACAACCGCGTGGTGTTTGATTTGAACGGCCTGACCGAGGAACAATTGCTGGCGAAGGTTCGCACCATTTTTACCGTTACCGAGGGCGCCAATGACAAGCCCGTTGCACCGACACATGTGAACATGTATCTGGGCGGCAAATGGTACGGCTTGCATTGGGAAACCGACCCGAAGGCCGATCCGGTTTCCAAGCTCGACGTTAGCGTCCTGCAGGAACGGCTGCTGGCGCCGGTGCTGGGCATCGACGACCCGCGCACCAGCAAGCGCGTCGACTTTGTCGGAGGCATCCGTGGCACTGGCGAATTGGTCAAGCGCGTCAATAGCGGCGAGGCCGCGGTGGCGTTCTCGATGTATCCGGTGACCGTGCAACAGTTGATGGACATTGCCGACGCGGGCCAGATCATGCCGCCGAAGAGCACCTGGTTCGAGCCGAAGCTGCGCTCCGGGCTGTTTGTACATACTTTTTGAAAAAGGCGCGAATTGCGCTAAGATGAAGGCATGAGCAAAAATTTTGCGCGGTGGACGTGTGGTGTCGCAACAGTCCTGTTACTGAATTCCCCCCTGCTGGCGGGTACGGCTGATTTTCCGCAGTACGGCTTTCAGATCGATACCCTCGACAGCACGGTGGGTTCCAGTCCGACGCAGGCGGTGATGATGTTTCTGCCGGTCAGCGACGGTTTCGCGCCGAACGTGAACGTGCAAATCCAGCCGTTCAGCGGTTCATTGAAGGATTATGCCGCGCTGTCGAAAAAACAGTTCGACGAGATGAAGTTCAAGCTTGTCAGCGAGCAGCAAAAGAGCGACAGCGAATGGGTGGTTGAATACAGCGGCGCGATGCAAAGCCTGCAATTGCACTGGTATGCACGCGCGCTTTTGAGCAACCAAAAGGTTTACTTGGTCACCGCCACGGCCCGCGATTCCCAGTGGGCGAAGATTGCGGATCAATTGAAGAAAAACGTCGAGAGTTTCAAACTCAAGCCATGAGCAGGATTCGTCTAAGCGAGGAAGAAGTGACGGCACGCCTGCCGGAACTCCACGGTTGGGAGCTCCGGGATGGCAAGCTGCACCGCCTGTTCAAATTCAAGAATTTCACCGAGGCTTTTGCCTTCATGACTGCCAGCGCATTGCAGGCGGAGAAGCTCGGCCATCATCCCGACTGGCGGAATATTTATGCCACGGTTAGCGTCGACCTGTGGACGCACGATGTGAACGGGATTACCGATCTCGATTTCAAGCTGGCGCTAGCGATGAACGCGCTGGCGTTAAAATTAAGTTAACGCCGCAGTCCTTTCGCGCAGGGATTTGATTTGCGCGTTGGTTTCCTTGAATTGTGCGCCGTCGAATTTTTCCGGGATGCGCACCAGTTTCCGTTTGATGTTGGCCAGTGCGGTCAATGCCGGTTGCAATTCTGCGGCGGACATGGCGTTTAGCGTGTCGCAGGCGATTTCGGCGCAGGCGGGATTGTGGCAGAACATGACCATGTGTTCACCGGCGCCAAGGGCCAGTTGCGTGGCTTTCTTCGCGCCGTAGCGGATGGCAATGGCGCCCATTTCCAGGTCGTCGGTCATGATGAGCCCTTGGTAACCCAGTTCGCCAATGAGGAAATCACCGACGATTTTTTTCGAGAGCGACGCGGGGAAGGGTTCGGCATGCCAGGCGGGGAAGTGGGCGTGGCCGATCATGAAGGAATCGGCGCTAACGAGGAAGTGACGGAAGGCTGACATTTCCCCGGCGTTGATTTGTTCCAGACTGCGGTCAATGCGCGGGAGTTCGCCGTGCGGGTCGAGGCCGCAATGGGTGTAGCCGGGGAAATGCTTGGCGGTGCCGAGCACGCCCTGGGATTTCATGCCGTCGAGGAAGGCCGAGGCGTTGCGGATGACTTCCTGCGGATTGGTGCCATAGCAGCGTCCGCGCAGGGAATTGTCGGCGTTCTCGTCTGGCGAATAGTCGACGACCGGGGCGAGATCGAGGTTGAAACCGAACTGGGCGAGCAGTTTCCCGGTTAGCGTACCATGTTCACGGATGAGATTGATGTCGCCGGCCTGGCGCAACATGAGCGCGGATGGTGGTTCCTCGCCGATCAGCTTGAGCCGCGAGACGCGGCCGCCCTCCTGGTCGATGGTGATGATGGGGGTGATGTCGCTCAGCTGGTACAACTCGGTGACCAGGTCGAAGAGTTGCTGCGGGGATTCGATGTTGCGGCCGAACAGGATGAAGCCGCCGGGCTGGATTTTGCGGATCAGGGAGCGCAGTCCCGCGGTCAGCGTCGGTCCGGGAACGCCCATCAGGATGGGCTGGCCATTGGCGTTGGTGGTCATGTCGGCGGTCAAGGGTAAGGGAATTTACTCGCTTTACAAGCCTCCCGAAAGCGATAGATAATTAACCGATGTTTCAGATTATTTTTACCCCGATCAGTTCGGCGGAAATGAGCGCGTTGCCCAAGGTGCTGCAACTGGAAATCCTCAGCGAGTTCCAGGTGCTGACGCCGGATTTTGTGAAAGATAATCCTGAAAAATTCGGCGAAGTGCGCGAGGGGAAGCGCGTGTTGTACCGTTACCGTACCAGGGATTACCGGATTTATTTTGAAAAAACGGACGAAGGACTGACCATCCAGCGCGTGTTGCACAAGAATTCGCTGAAGGACTTCCTGTTCCGTTCCAAGCTGCCGGTTTCCGAGGATGAGGAATTGCAAAGCAACCCGGCGTTTTGGGCATTGATCGATTCGTCGAAAAAGAAGTCGGATTAAAAACCGGACTCGCTTTTTGAAATTAACCCTTCCTCCCAAACTCCAAAAATTCGCCGAACGGCTGCTGGAGGTTGACCTTTCTGACAAGGTGGCAATTACCCCCCGCACCTGGCTGATCTGGGGCGGTTCGATTCTCGGGCATGTGATCTTGATCGCGGTGTTGTGCCGCATGGTGGTGTTTTCCGGCGTGCATCTCGGGGGGATTCGCGGACTGGATTTGGTGAATGCCAGTTTCCAGCCCTATGAGGGCAGTTTCGGCGTGGAGAACAACGGCGGCCAGAAATTGTATCATGTGTCGACCCGGATGGAGCAGAGTTCGTCATTGGCGGGCAACACGGCGCTAATCACCGCGTCATCGGCCGCCGGCGAGCATGCGGGCAATGTGCCGGAGCGCCCGCGCGGGCCGCAGTCCAGGGCGACCACCAGCAAGCCGGTCGTGGGCAAGAATTCGTTTTTCGGCCTGCGCGCCGAGGGAAAGGTGATTGTCTTCATCATCGACGTGTCCGGCAGCATGTATGAAAAAACCGGCACCGCCACACGGATGGCGCGGGTGTTTCACGAACTGGAGCAGACGGTTTGGTCGCTGGCCCCGGACCAGAAATTCAATATCGTGCTGTTTGCCACCAGGGCCGTGCCGCTGGCTTCCACGCCGATCAATGCCACCGAGGACAACAAGCAACGGGCCAGCGACTGGCTGAACAGCGACGTGGATTGCGGCGGCACCACCAACATGGGCGAGGGATTGGCGCTGGCGCTGGCGATGAAACCGGAGATGATTTTGTTGCTGACCGACGGCGAGGCCGACAGCGGCCCGGAATCAATCAAGTCGCAGGCGGATTTGCTGCGTAAAAAATTCTGTCCGGCGGTCAGGATTTGTTCGGTCGGATTTTATCTGGAGGCCAACAGCGTGCCGGAGCAATTATTGCGCGACTTGAGCGGCGGCACCAACGGTGAATACCTGCGCTTGAGAAAAAACAATTGAAGCCGCTAATGACGAAATCGCCGGATGGCGGTTGGCGGCTTATTTCTTGCCGAACATTTTGCTGAAAATGCTCTGGCTGGAGGTCTTGGTTTTGTTTTCCTGCACCAGGTTTTTCCAGGAAATCGGCTTGGTCAGTTTTTCCGTGGTGCGGCGCAAAATTTTCGGGTCGATGCGGTCGGTGTGCTGGGTGGTGGTGACCCCGGAAACGGGTGGCGCCGCGTGGACGGCTTTGGGCGGTTCGCTGATCTTGCGCTGCAGTTTCAGCTGCATGTTGAGCGATACGGAGCCGATCAGGAACTTGTCGCCGGGTTGCAATAACTGGTTGCTGATGAGCTGGCCGTTGATCGAGGTGCCGTTGGTCGAGCCGAGGTCGATGACGCGGATGCAATGTTCGTCGTGGATGATCCGGCAATGATGCCCGGATACCGAGCCGTCCGGCAGGATCACATCGCAGTCGTCCTTGCGGCCCACCAGGGTGTCGGTTTTTTTCAGGACAAATTCGAAATTCTTGAAACTGGTGTTCTCGACGGTGAAGGTGATGTCGTACTGGCTTAAATTGATCAGCTTGATGCCGGAGGTCTGGCGCTTGTTGCCAAACATGCTGACGAGGGTTTCCCTGTCGAGCTGCTTGTTATCCTCGAGCTGGCCGAACTGGAACAGGAGTTCGTCGATGGTGATATTGTGCTCCGCTTTCGGGGCCACCACCTTGGGTTCCCAACGAACGGCCGCATTCTGGTCGCTCAGGCTGAGGAACAGGGCCAGCAAACCATGGTGTTCGCCGCTTTCGGCGTAGACAAAATTACCATCCAGCAGGTAGATGCGGGCGGAAGTTCCATCGGTGCATTCTACGACCAGCCGGCCGGTGTTGCCCGACTGGCTGTGAAATTGCAAATAGTCTGGTAACTGAGACACGTCTTTCCCCCCAAATCAAAACTCAAGGTAATAAATAAAGAGCATTTTGCCAGCGGAGCAAAGAGCAATCTTCATTTTTTTCATGTTCATCGTGAATAACCATGCGAGTTTGTTGGAAGTCAAAAGCACGCATTATCTAATGTATAGAATAAAACACGAAATTAAGAATTTTTTTTTATCCTTTGCCGCGCGCGATAAAGTTTTGTTTTGCGCCTATACTTGTGTTAATAATCCAAGAGCGACAAACGCTAATCGCGACAATGATTAAGTGCGGTAAAAAATTAAGAAATCTGACGCTGCTGCTATGCCTGGTGCTTGGCGGCTGCGGCTCGTCTGACAAAGGTGGAAACATGATTGCGCTGGTGACCGATTTCAGTTCGCAGGATCCCTATGTGGCGCAGATGAAGGGGGCGATTCTTACCATCAACCCCGATGCCCGGATTATCGACATCAATCATGAGCTGCGCAATTTTGATTTGTGGCAGGCAAGTTACTTTTTGGCGAAGGCCGCGCGCTATTATCCCGCCGGCACGATTTTTGTGGTGGTCGATCCGGGCGTGGGAGGTTCGCGCAAGCCGATCGCGCTGAAGACCAACGACGACAAGATTTTTGTCGGCCCGGACAACGGCGTGTTCAGCCACGTGATGGACAGTGAGGGAGTGGCGGCGGTGTACGAATTGGACAATCCCAAGTATTATCGCTCGCCGGATGTTTCAAACACGTTTCACGGACGTGACATTTTCGGGCCGGTGGCGGCATATCTCGCGTCAGGCGTCGACTTGGGGAAAATTGGCTCGTCGACCAAGCAGGTGACCAAGCTCAAGATCGACCCCGCCTCGCGGATCGCGCGAAAAATCACCGGTGCCGTGGTGTACATTGACCATTACGGCAACGTGATCACCAATATCAAGCCGGAGAATTTTGACCAGGACGTCAGCGGGAGGCTGGTAAAGATCACGCTGGGCGGCAAAACCATTTCCGTGCCGGTGGTCAAATCCTACGCCGAGGGGCCGGCCGACCGCTTATTTGTCTTGTTTAACAGTGATGGAGAATTAGAGTTGTCGCTCAATCAAAAATCGGCAGCCGATTTTTTGAAAACCAAGAACGGCGTGCCGCTAACGATAGTTTATTAATTGAAGGGACAGACGGGGGATGAGGGTGGATGATATCGCGGCCGCGGGTCTGAGGCTGCTGCCGATCAAGCGGCGCACGCTGGTGCAAATCAGGAACCGGCGGGACTTAAAAGGGGCCTTTTTCGGGATCAAAAAGGCCGTTACATTCAACGAAAAGATCGAGTGGATCAAGGCTAACTACCGCAAGCCACTCATGGTGCGTTGCGCGGATAAATACCTGGCGCGGGAATATGTCGGTTCCCTTCTGCCGGAAACTTATCTGGTCCCCTTGTATGGCGTTTATCGCAGGGCTGAGGAAATTAATTACGACCAACTGCCGGAGCAATTCGCGTTGAAAGTAAACCACGGGTCGGGCTGGAATATTTTTTGCCGCTCGAAAAGCCAGCTTGACCGGCGGCAGGCCAATGCGCAGTTAAACGGCTGGCTGGACCAAAGCTGGTATAATCACCGCAACCGGGAATGGGTGTACAAGGACATCCCGCGCAGGATTGTCTGTGAAAAATATTTTATTCCCGGGGAAGGAGGCTGGCCGCTGAATTACAAGGTGCATTGTTTTCACGGTGTCGCCCGCTATGTGGAACTTGGCAGCAACAACCAATCCGAGGTTTACAGCCGGAACATTTATGACCGGGATTGGAATTTACAGCCGTTCCGTTGGAATTATCCGAATCTGCATTTTGCGGTGGAGCGGCCGTCCCATCTTGAGGAACTGTTGCGGATTTCCGAGCGCTTGGCCGCCCCTTTCCCATATGTGCGGGCGGATTTCTTTATCGAGGACGGGCAAATTTACTTCAATGAATTGACTTTTTACCCGAGCAATGCGTTGTCGCGTTTTTACCCGGAAAAATATGATGCCCTGGTCGGCGGTCATCTGGACTTGGACAGGGTTCGTTGTGAATTAAGCAGGGGGTTGTAATTAATGGTGAAGCCCATTATCGGCGGTATTTGCATTGACGCCATGATTAATGGTTGCCGAACCGGCAAGTCCTGCTAATTTTCGTTCCCTTATTGATATGCAGAACATCCGCAACATCGCGATTATCGCGCACATCGACCACGGCAAAACGACCCTGGTTGACGCCATCCTCCGTCAGGCCGGCACTTTCCGTTCCAACCAGGTCGTCGCCGAGCGCGTCATGGACTCGATGGACCTTGAAAAGGAAAAGGGCATCACCATCCGCGCCAAGAACGCCAGCTTCAAGTGGAAGGATTACCACATCAACATCGTCGATACTCCCGGTCACGCCGACTTTGGCGGCGAGGTTGAGCGCATCATGAAGATGATCGACTGCGTGTTTCTGGTGGTGGACGCGTTCGACGGCCCGCAGGCGCAGACCAAGTTTGTGTTGAAGAAGGCGCTGGAATCCGGTTTGCGGCCGATGGTGTTCATCAACAAAGTCGACCGTGAAAATTCCCGTCCGCACAAGGTGCTGGACATGGTGTTCGAATTGTTCCTGGAATTGAATGCCACCGACGAGCAACTGGATTTCCCGGTGTTGTATGGTTCCGCCAAGGAAGGCTTTGCCGCGCGCGAATGGGGAGGTTCGATCACCGACGAGATGCGTGCCAACGGCATGCAGCCGGTTTACGAAACCATTGTCAAACACGTCCCGCCGCCGGATGCCGACTTGAACGCGCCGTTCCGCATGTCAGTCGCCAACTTGGATTACAGCGATTACGTCGGCCGTATCGCCTACGGCAAGATTTACGGCGGCAAAGTCAGGGTCGGCGATTCCGTAGTCTGTTTTCACGTCAATGGCGGCAAGGAAAAGGGCAAGGTCACCAAGATTTTTTCCTACAACGGCCTGCAACAAATTGAAGTTGAGGAAGCCGAGGCCGGAACAATTATTGGTTTGTCAGGATTGGAAAGCGTATTTATCGGTGAAACAATTGCCGAGAATGAAAATTGCGAACCGCTGCCGGTCATGACCATTGACCCGCCGACCATTCAAATGTCGTTCGTGGTGAACGATTCGCCATTAGCGGGTCAGGAAGGCAAATTCCTCACCGCCCGGCACATCCTGGAACGTTTGGTGCGTGAAACCCGCACGAACGTTAGCTTGAGCGTGAAGGAAACCGAAGCGGCGGGAAACTTCCTCGTTAGCGCCCGCGGTGAAATGCAGGTGGCCATCCTGGTCGAGCAAATGCGCCGGGAAGGCTTTGAATTGATGGTGTCGCGTCCCGAAGTGATTTTCCAGAAGGACGACAACGGTAATCTGTTGGAACCGTATGAGACCATGTATATCGATCTGCCGAGCGAAAACCTGGGCGATGTGCTGCAAAACCTCGCCGAACGCAAGGGTGAGACGGTGAACATGGAGCACCAGGCCAAGACCATTTTATTGGAAGTGGTGATTCCGACCCGCGGCTTGATCGGTTTTGAAACCGACCTGCTCAACCTGAGCAAGGGCATGGGCATCATGAGTCATTTGTTCAAGGAATACGGGCCGCATAAGGGCGACATCCGCAGCCGTGCGAACGGCGTGGCCATCGCCATGGAAGCGGGCGAAACCACTTCTTATTCACTGGCCCAATTGCAAGAGCGCATCCGCATGTTTGTCGGCCCGGCCGAACAGGTTTACGAGGGCATGGTGTTCGGGGAAAACTCCCGCCCAGACGACATGCTGGCGAATCCTTGCAAAGCGAAGGCGTTGACCAATATGCGTTCCACAGGTGACGGCAAGGCGACCCAATTGACTCCTCCGCTCAAGATGAGCTTGGAGCGTTGTTTGGAATACATTGGTCCCGATGAATTCCTGGAAATCACCCCGACCAACCTGCGCATGCGCAAGAAATTGCTGGGCACCACCGCGCGCCGCCGTGCGGGTTCGAAGGTATAATTTGGCTATTAGCGTTGCAAAGCCGTCGCCATTAATCCTGGAACGGCTTCATCAACGCCAGCCATGAGCCGACGATTGCCAGCAGTCCGAGCCAGATGATGATCAGCGCCGCAAGGTTGCTGAAGCGCTTGACCAGCGCGAACGAGGCGCCGAGCAGGATCCAGACAATCACCAGGCCGATCACCCAAAAGGGCAGGCCGCTGGTATAACCCAGCTTGGCCGCCAGCCCGAAGCCGCTGATCAAGGCGAGCAACATGCCCAACCCGTGGGTCAGGGCGAACAACAGTCGCTTGCCGGTTTCCTCGTTTTTTCCCCAGCGCAACGCGAGTACGCCTGCCAGGCCCATGAACGCCAAAACCAAACCGGTGAAGTGCAACATCTTGTACAACTGAATGCTCATAATTAAGGGCAGCTTAGGTTGCCGTGACAGGCTGGCAAGCCGCTAATGACGAAATCGCCGTTAGCGTCTAGTAATTTTGATTATCCAAAACAAGCTCTTGCTTTAGATAAAGTGATTGCGCTAATACTGTTCCCGAATTTTAACCCCCGATCCGAGAAAATTATGACACGCCGTGTAATCGATATTCAGGAAAAACTGCCGATTTTGCAAACCCTGCCGCTAAGTTTGCAGCATCTGTTCGCCATGTTCGGGGCAACGGTGCTGGTGCCGGTGTTGTTTCGCGTGAACCCGGCGACGATTCTTTTATTCAACGGTCTTGGCACCTTGTTGTATATCCTGATTTGTCGTGGCAAAATCCCCGCGTATCTCGGTTCCAGCTTCGCGTTTATTTCGCCGGTGTTTGCCGTTTACGCGATGAGAGGGGTGCCGGAAGGCGCGCCTCCCGGCGCGGCATACCAGGCGGCGCTCGGCGGGTTCATCGCCTGCGGTGTGGTGTTTTGCGTGGTGGCGCTCATTATCGGCAGGGTGGGCACGCGCTGGCTCGACGTGGTGATGCCGCCCGCCGCGATGGGGGCGATTGTCGCGGTAATCGGTTTGGAATTGGCGGGCGTGGCTGCGCAAATGGCAGGATTGGCGCCGGGGTTGAATTTTGGCATGAGTTCGCAGCAGGCGATTGCCATTTCGCTGGCGACGCTAACCGTGACCGTGCTGGGTTCGGTGTTGTTCCGCGGTTTCTTCGCCATCATCCCGATCCTGATCGGTGTGTTGTTCGGTTACGGGCTGTCCTTCGTGATGGGCGTGGTCAACATGGGGCCGCTCAACACCGCGCATTGGTTTGCCCTGCCGGAGTTTTATCATCCGGTGTTCGACTGGAAAGTCATGCTGGTGATTCTGCCCGCGGCCCTGGTGGTGATCGTTGAACATACCGGGCACTTGGTGGTCACTTCCAATATCGTTGGCCGTGACTTGGTCAAGGATCCCGGCCTGCATCGTTCATTGTTGTCGAACGGCCTGTCGACCATCCTCTCCGGTTTCTTTGGTTCGACCCCCAACACCACCTACGGTGAAAACATCGGTGTCCTGGCCATTACCAAGGTATTCAGCACCTGGGTGATTGGCGGCGCGGCGCTAATCGCCATCATCCTGTCCTGCGTCGGCAAGCTCGCCGCCGCCATTGCGGCGGTTCCCACCCCGGTGATGGGCGGTGTCTGCCTGCTGCTGTTCGGCGTCATTGGCGCCTCCGGCGTGCGCGTGCTGGTGGACTCGAAAGTGGATTACAACAAACCGCAGAACCTGATTCTTACCTCCGTGATTTTGATCATCGGCATTAGCGGCGCGAAACTCCCGCTTGGCGCGGTTGAGCTCAAGGGCATGGCCTTGGCGACCGTGATTGGCATCGTCCTGAGTCTGGTGTTCAAACTGATTGAGATCGTCTTCGGCAGCGAGAAAATCGAACGCTAACGGTGAAAATTATTGCGGTTGCACGACGCGGTACAGTTCGGGTTTGGAAGCCCAAACCCAGTCCAATTCGTCTGACCTGATGGTGGAATACCCGTTAGCAGTTTGGCGTTTGCCGCCGCTAATGACGCCTCCATCATCCCTCATATTCCAGCCAATGGAATATAGGATATAATCTTGGTCGTTAACCCGCTT
Organism: Verrucomicrobiales bacterium; assembly: GCA_031256975.1. GTDB lineage: Bacteria > Verrucomicrobiota > Verrucomicrobiia > Methylacidiphilales > JAAUTS01 > JAIRPN01. The sequence goes on from JAIRPN010000018.1 coordinate 33,920, forward strand.
GTAAATCATCGGGGCGCTAATGACGCCTTGGTTGGGGATTTTATTCAAATATTCAGGCATCAATTCGTTTAATGTCAGTGGTAGTTTTTTGTTGTGAATTTTATATCGTTCCAGTCCGCAAGCGAGGATGGCTTGGTGGTTAAAGACTTCTGTAAGAGCAGTACCGGACGATGCTTTTGAGATGGCAGGTAAAGCCAATAATGTGAACGGGTATAAAATTTTGTTAATTTGGTTATGATCGAAATTATTTTTTTCACGGTCAAGCGCATCGATTTTCCCACAAGCAATGACTAAGTTTTGTTCATCAATGGTATTGTTGTAATCAGTGATAAAGGTTGCATATCGCAAAAAATCCAATTGATCCCAACCAGTCGGGCGCAAGCTAAGAAAAAGAGCCTGACTTCTGCTTATCCCTAAAATACTCATGTAATTGTTAAGAATTCTTAAATCACGAAATTCTTTGTTTAGTTGGGGGGTCATAACGTAAAAAAACGTTAACTCAGCTTGTAAGCTTTGTTTGAAGGCCGAAATATTTTCCATTTTAACGAAGATATTTTGTAATCGTGACAGATCTTTTTCCTGCCATTGGTTTTTGGCGCAGCCAGCCCAAAATGGATTGATAATCAGCCGTTGTTCGGTGATGGATACCAATACGGAAATTAAAGCCGGACTTTGTTCGGTGGCCCAAGCTAGGCGATAGCCGCTAATGATGTCGTCCGCCGCTTTTTCGCTTTGTCCCAATTCCAAGTAAATTGCAGCGCGCAAGGCGAACATTTTACTTAGATTCAAACTGGAATTCATGAATGGAAAGGTCATACCCAATCCCTTTTCATAAGCTAATGGCCAGCGGCAATTTGGAAGTTTCAATGCTTCAGAGGCCTCTTCCATGAGTGGACTCCATGTCTGATCCATTTGAGATAACAGTTGCTGTGCCGCTTCCTTCGTAGTTAGCGTCGTTGACGCGTCTTTGATGAACGCACGAAGATCACCTAATTCGCCCTTGGCTTGGTTGGAATAAGCGCTTTTGAAATATTTTGAGTTTGCCGCCGGATAAATAACGGGGATTTTCTTCAGCCGCGCGTTTGGATTTTCGTTGCCGCCAGACAAAAATATTTCCGCGAAAATTGGCGCAGCGGCGATGTTGTCTTCGTCGGGAATTGGTGGCGGCATGAGTTCGGCGATGCTTAGCGGATATTTTTCGGCTTTTAATCTGGCAACGGTTTCGTTGTACTCCCGCGCGCCGCGCCAGTTTTCCTCGGCATAGAATAAGACAATTAAGGTGATGAGGAACGTCAAGGACCAGAGGGTGATTTTTAGGAATTTTTTCATGGGATATGGATTTTAAAAATGTTTCGGTGCGGAAAAACTCGGGCCGTCGCAATCGGGCAGACGGTTTTCGTTTTGCAGCATGGCGATTTGCAACTGGGTCATTAGCGTGATTTGCCGGAATTCGGTGTAGCTGACCGGAGGGCCGGAAGGAGCGGGAATATCAGGGGTGTTGCAGTAAAGGGCGAGAATGGCCAGCCAAAGTGTGACAAGGGGGGCGGTAAGCCATGGATTAAACGAAAATCTGCGGGCGCTAATGTCGGGTTGGTCGTTAGCGGGCAGAATACGATTTTTCCATTCCGCAGGTAGCGGGCGGAACTTCAGATCGCGCAGTTGTTGTTCGAGATCAAGCATGGTCTTTAGTGGATTGACGTTGCATGGCGCGTAATTTGTCTAAGGCATAGCGGTAACGGCTGGCCGCGGTGTCGGGCGGAATATCGAGCAATTTGGCGATTTCCCGGAAAGTAAGCTCCTCCCAAATCTTCAGGTGCACGATGCTACGCTGGTCGGCTGGCAATTTGCCGAGCCATTCGGTGACCAGTTCGCCATTAGCGTCGTTTGCGGGTGTCGACTCGAACAGGTGGGAGTGGTTGCCGAAGTCGTCCAGTGTCTGTGCCCGGAGTTTTTCCCGGCGACAGTGGTCGATGAACAGGCAGTAAGCGGAACGCAGCAGATAACGGCGTTTGTGTCGCACGAGTCTCCACGCTAACGACGAGCGTTGGGAAAGCTTCAGGAACAGTTCATGCAACAGATCCTGGCTGACTGATTCGGAGCGGGACAGGTTCAGCAGGTAGGCGAAAACAGCGTTGCCGTGTTCCGTGTAAACCTGTTCCAAGTCGCGAGCCGAAATCATCCGTTATGAATTAGACGCTAACGGTGAGGTTTTTGTCTAACTAAATTATTTTGCCGACAAAGTCAGCAGTAAATCTGTCTTGGAGACGAAGCCGAGCAGGGTGCGGTCCAGGTCGTTATTGATCACGGGGATGCGCTCGCCATCGAATTTGGCGAAGCCTTGCAGGGCTTGCGTCAGGTCCTGGTCGACTTTCAACGTCGGGAAGTCGTCGCGCATGATGTCGGCGACAATGACAGCCTGTGAGATGTTGGGGTCGTTGAGGAAGGGTTTCATCTCGTGCAGCGAGACAATGCCGAGGAATTTCTTGTCCTTGTCGACCACGTACAAGTTGTTGAGCCGGTAGCCGACGAACATTTGCGCGGTTTGCCCGAACGACGCGGTTTCCGGCACGCAGGGCGGGTCGCGGCGCAGCAAGTCCTTCACCGTTAGCGCCCGTTTATTGAGCAATTCGTTGGCGTCCTGTTTGTTTTGCAGGTGCTTGGCATAGATGGATTGCTGGCCCAGGCTCTTGGAGACAAAATAGGCCGTCACGCAGCCCAGCATTAGCGGCAGCACCACTTCATATTGCAACGACATTTCGAAAATCATGATGATCGACATCAATACCGCCTGGGTGCTGGCCGCCAGCACGCAACCCATGCCGACCAAGGCGAACCCCGCCGGAGTGATCGCCAAGGACGGGAAGATCGCGTTCATCCCGTAACCGAACAGCCAGCCAATGGCGGCGCCCATGAACAGCGTTGGGGTGAACACGCCGCCGACCGCCCCGGAACCGACACTGGCGCTGGTGGCGAAAATCTTGCAGAGGAATATCGTCAGTACCCACGTCCACACCAGCGAGTCGCTGCGCAGGAAGTCGCCCACCACGCCATAGCCGTTGCCCCAGACTTCGGGCGCGTAAATGGAAACCAAGCCAACAATCAATCCGCCGATTCCCAGCTTCACGGTTAGCGGCAGGTTGAGCTTGTGAAACAGTTCCTCGCCGTCGTGCAGCATCTTGAGGAACATGGGCGAAAAGACCCCGGCAAGGATTCCCAACAACAAAAACAACAGGTAATCCCAGTTGGAGCCGACATGAAAAACGGTCGGCATCAAATAGGTCGGGGTGGTGCCGATCAGTTGATACACCACCAAAGTCGAAATAAACGAACTGAACACCAGCGGGCCGAAGGTTTCCATCGCGATGGAGCCCAGAATGATTTCCGCCACGAACAAGGCCCCGGCTACCGGGGTTTTATAGGCCGCCGCGATGCCCGCCGCGGCGCCGCAGGCAACCATCAAGCGGAGCCGGGGGGTCGAGACTTGGCGGGCGCGACCCAGCCAGGAGGCGAAAGTTGCCGACAGGGTCACCATCGCGCCTTCGCGCCCGATGGAACTGCCGGAGGCGATGGAAAACAACGAGGACAAACTCTTGATCGCGGTGTCGCGCAGCCGGATAATGCCGTTGCCGACCAATACTGCCTCCATGTAATCGGTGGTTTTTTTGTCGCGGGTCAGCAACCGGCCGCCGAGGTATAAAATGCCGCCGGCCAGCAGGCCGCCCAGGGTCGGGATCAAGACCCGTTCCCAGTAATTCAAATCGTTGGCGATCACGATCAAATTGGTTTCCGAATGGTCGGTCAGCACCCGTTGCAGGGCATAGACGCAGTTCAGGAACCCGACCGAGAGCAGGCCGCCGCACAATCCGACAATGCCCGCCCAGAACAGCGTGATACTGGTTTCACCGAGCCGGAACCGCTCCATCAGCCAGAGGCGCAGGCGCAGGATTCTCTCAATTTTCGACGCGAGCATGTCTGAAGTAAAGATGGACCGATTAAGCATTGAATCCAACCAAAAACCGCGGTTGGCGGTACTCCAAAGGCGGTAAAATTGAAATTCGGGGTTGAAAAATCAAAAAAATCAGGGAGTATCTTAATTCCGTTTTTTGATGGCAGCGTAGCTCAGTCGGTAGAGCAGAGGACTCATAAGCCTTTGGTCGGGGGTTCAAATCCCTCCGCTGCTACCAGCTTGGCAATTTAATTTGGAATCTTAACGAATTCACATTGACGGAACCGCCAAGGATGGGCATAATATTTATCCCTTTCAATCGCGGGGTGGAGCAGCCAGGTAGCTCGTCAGGCTCATAACCTGAAGGCCGCAGGTTCAAATCCTGCCCCCGCAACCAATTTTCAACTATTTTTCTGCCCGCACGGGCAAAATTTGCCCGATTTTAGAGGATTGTCCCCGGTTGTTTTTTCTGCATAAGTTATGACAAAACATGACGGAGCGGAAAAATCACAAAATTTTTGGCGTTAGCTGGGGGCTGGTTGGCTGGGTCTTAATCGGGTTGATCGGCATAAGCTGCCTGATGGTGCTGGCTTTCCAGCGCGGCGAGCCTGTCAACGCGTTGTGGATGGTGGTGGCATCCGTATGTGTGTTTGCCATTGCTTATCGTTTTCATTCGGCCTGGCTAATGGCGAAGGTATTAACCCTGAACGAAATGCGGGCGACGCCGGCCATCGTACATGAGGATGGCCGGGATTATGTGCCGACCAACCGCTGGGTGGTGTTCGGGCATCATTTCGCGGCAATCGCCGGGCCCGGTCCGCTGGTGGGACCGGTGTTGGCGGCGCAATTCGGTTTCTTGCCGGGCATGTTGTGGATTCTGGTCGGTGCCACGCTGGGCGGTGCGGTGCATGATTGCATTATTCTGTTTTGCTCGGTGCGTCGCGGCGGCAAATCCCTCGGGCAAATGGTACGGGAGGAAGTCGGGCCGTTTGCCGGATTGATTTCCCTGATCAGCATGACGGCGATCCTGGTGATTCTGCTGGCGGTGCTGGCCTTGGTGGTGGTGAAGGCGCTGGCGGAAAGTTCATGGGGATTTTTTACCATCGCGGCGACTATTCCGCTGGCTCTGGCAATGGGCATGGGCATGCGCTTGGGCTGGTCGGGCATGAAAACGATCAGTATTTTTGGCGTGGCAGGCCTGTTGCTGGCGGTTCTTGGCGGGCATTGGATTCAGGGAACTTTTCTGGAACCGTGGTTCCGTTTGCAGGGAACGACCCTGGCTTGGATGATCATGGGTTACGGCTTGCTAGCCTCGGTGCTGCCGGTGTGGCTGTTATTGGCGCCGAGGGATTACCTCAGCTCGTTTTTAAAAATCGGCGCGGTGGGTTTTCTGGCCGTGGCGATTGTGTTTCTTGCCCCGTCCCTGCAGATGCCGGCGTTGACCAAATTCATCGATGGCTCGGGTCCGGTGTTCGCGGGTCCGGTGTTTCCGTTCTGTTTCATCACCATTGCCTGTGCGGCGGTATCGGGGTTCCATGCGATCATTTCCTCGGGAACCACGCCGAAGCTGCTGGCACATGAACGGGATATCCGCTTGGTGGGGTACGGGGCGATGATTGTGGAAATGCTGGTGGGCATCATGGCGCTGATCGCGGCCTGTGTGATGTTGCCGGGTGAATATTTCGCCATCAACATGAAAGGTTCCGCGCACGAGGTGGTGGCGCAGGTGACGGCGCTTGGTTTCCCGGTGACCGAGCAGCAGATGTCGCAACTGGCGGCGCAGGTGGGCGAACAATCGATGATTGGCCGCACCGGCGGGGCGCCGACTTTCGCGGTGGGCATGGCGCAAATGTTTTCGCGTCTGGTGAACAGTCCGCTGGCGGTGGCGATCTGGTATCACTTTGCCATCATGTTCGAAGCCCTGTTCATCCTGACCACCATTGACGCGGGCACGCGGGTGGGACGCTTCCTGGTGCAGGATTTGCTGGGCTATGCCTGGAAACCGTTGGGGAATACCGAGTCGTCGCTCGGCAACTGGGCGGGCAGCGTGTTGTTTGTCGCCGCATGGGGCTGGTTCTTGTACCAGGGCGTGGTTGACCCGTTGGGCGGCATTAATTCCTTCTGGCCGATTTTCGGCGTGGCCAACCAATTGCTGGCGGTGATTGCGCTGTCGCTGGGAACCACGGTGTTGCTGAAAATGGGCAGATTGCGCTACCTGTGGGTTCCGGTGTTGCCCTTGTGCTGGTTGTTAGCGGTGACTATGAGCGCGGGCTGGATGAAGATTTTTGCCGACAGTCCGCGATTGGGCTTTTTGAGCGCGGCGCGGGATTTGGCGGCCAAGGTCGCCAACGGTGGAACCGTGGAACAACTGGAGACCTGGCGACACCTGATGATCAATAATTATGTGAATGCCGCGGTGACCGGATTGTTTCTGGTATTGGTGCTGCTGGTGGTCGGGGCGAACCTGCGGGTATGGTGGCAAGTGCTGGTCGGCAAGAAACAACTGCCTTTGCGGGAAAGCCCTGCCGTGCCGCTGGCCGTGACAGATTAGCGCGGGAGTTTGGGCCTGTTGCCGCCTGATTGTCACGACAAAGGCGGTTGAAGTCCCCAATGCGCAGCAATCCGGGATTATTTTTGCCCTTGAAGCACCGGGTCATTGACCAATCGCGCGTGTTTTGTTGATTTAACAGGCATACAGCGGGAGGGTATCCAACGTTTTCTCTGTGTCCATCGTATGAATAGAGAATTCGCACGGTATGAACAAATGGCTGCTGTGCGAAGGGGCAGACACCGGGTGTCTGCCCCGCTTATTTTAGAGGTTCAAGAAGGCGTATTGCCGGATCTTGTGCAGGGCCTCGTGGCGGGTCTTTTCGGTAAAATTCAACAGTTGGTATTCCTTGGGCGTGATGCCGACGGCTTCACGAAACGCGGCGGAAAAATTGCTCCAGCTTTTGTAGTGCAGCAATTGACAGATTTCCTTGACCGAGAACTGGCGGCTGGTCAGGAGCAGGCGGGCGATGTCCAATTTGCGCGCCAGGCAGTAACGGGCCGGGGAGGTCTTGAATCGCGCCTTGAACAAGCGCAGATAATGGAAGCGCGACAATCCGACCGCCTTGGCGCGCTGGTCCAGGCTTTGCGGGGTTACCGGGTCGAGTTCGATCTGCAGGCGCGAAAGTTCCAGTCGTTTGACCACTTCCGCGTGGTCGGCCTGTTCCTGGACTGCGCTGTTGAGGTACCAGAACAATGAAGGGTTTAAATCCTCGGCCAGCGACTCAAACATCTCGGTATGAATTTCCTCAATGGTTTCGTCGGTGATATTCGGATTGGCCAGGGTTTTGCGGAAACGGACAATCTTTTGCCGCAAGGCGCCTTCCAGCGGGTAATTACCGTCGCGCAGCAGGGGGATGGCGGAATGGTCCTGATGGTCGAGCAATCCGTAAGGATAGGTTTCCTTGCCGTCCTCGATGAAAATACCGGTTGGCGACAGCATACGCGCGATGAACTTGTGTGCGTAGAAGAACGCCAGTTGCGAGGAGCGGCGCGAGGTTAGCGTGCGGACAATTGTCGGATTGTTGCGGTTGGTGATGCAAAAGGAACCGGAATCGGCCAGATATTCATGCCCTTTTGATTGAATGGACATTACCCCGCTGAAACAAAAATTCACCGAGAAGGGGCCAAGATGCTCTGGATATTTGTATTCCTGCAACGAACCGTATAATACCGCCGGCCAGCCGAAATTATCAAAGGGGTGGCTGGGTTTCGGGACCTGCGGCGGAATGGTGTTTTGCAACAGGTAGGCGGAAATGCTCATGGCGGTTCAGGCGGCGCGGGATTCCAGGTTGAGGATGGGTTTTCCCAAGGACTTCGCGTAGGAAATTTCCGCCTGCGCGCCCTTGCTGTCATGGGCGTTGGCCAGCGCCAGCACCACGTCGGCGCGGCGCACCAGGATCATGCAGTGTTCCATGTAATGGTCGTACTGCCAGCCGAGCGGGAAATCCGCCGGGTTGAAGACCTGTCGCGCGCCGAGTTTAAGGGCCTCCTCGCGTGCCTGTTCAAAATAGCGCAGGTATTCCGCGCAATCGGTAATTTTGCCGCTGAGGTAAACAATTTTTTCTGCCAGGGTTGGCGAGGCGTTTGCTGTCATGATGCGTTGATCGGGTTGGTCATTGAGCCAATGATAGTTTGCCGGGATGTGCCGCGGCGACCTCGCGCTGGGCGGCGGCCAGGTCGGTTTGGAATTCTGGCGACTTTTGCATCAGCTCGAATAATTCCTGCGCCGCCAATCGGCCTGCCGCCACGTCGCTCGGGTAGTGCACGCCCGCCAACACCCGGTCGTCACCCACCTGCCAGGCACGGGCGAGGATTTGCTGCCGCTCGTCAGGAACCAGTTCCGCCAACACCAGGCCCCAGGTCACCGCCAGTTCGGAATGTCCGCTCGGATAGGACGCATTGTCTGGCTTTTCCACGCAGGGGTGAAGCCGGGGTTCCAATGCAAACGGACGCGGGCGGTTCCAGTAATTCTTTTGCAGCTCGGAAGAGAGTTTGCAGTCTTCTTTCACTTGGGTGAGTAACTTCGCCGTTAGCGGCAGTTTCTTTTCATCAAACCAAGTGCCCAGGGTTGACGCAAAGGCGCCAATGGCCAGATGCTCTTCCGATTTTGCCCGCATGATTTCCGCATCGGTACGCAGGCGCTGGAGTTCCAGCATGCCGATCAATTCCGATTTGGTGATCGAGGAATCATTGGCCGGAGGCTGAACCAGGAATTGTTCAAAATGCAGTGCCGCCGGGTCGGCATAATGGTATTTGCCATCAGCCCAGGCATGCGGGGCGAGGCAGGCGGTGAACAGCAACAGGGCCAGGCAACGGATGATTTTTGCAGTCATAAGATTTGATGGGAATCAACTAAAACGGTAGCCCGTGTCGATTTGCAGGCAGCCGGGTGACATTTCAACGGCAACAGGCCGCCAACTGTGAAGTTCACGGTTAGCGGCCCAAGGGAAACCGATTTACAATTTAAACGATTGCTTGATTACGCTTTCTTGCGGCGCAACTATGCCAAGACCAGAATACCTGCCCCCAAGCCCATCAAGGCATAGGTGGAGGGTTCCGGAATGGTGGCGATAACCGTGTAGCCAAGCACAATATCATCAAGACGCCAGTTGGCTGACGAAGAGGTATTTCCTGACGTGCGGAGGCCGTCGATTTTGAAATACAGTGTGTTGCCAGTGCTAGTAAAGGACTGATCCAGTCCACTAAAAGCAGCCCAAACACCATCAGTGTTCGCAGCATACGAACCTATTGTCACGAAATTGAGGTTATCATTACTAACTTGCAGAGTGATAGCAGTTGGTCCCGTAGCAGTACTCCTGCTATAGAAGCTGAGACTATCCAGTTGCAATTGAGCCGTGGGATCGCTCAGCGTCAGGCTGAAGCTGAAACCCACATTTGTGCCGGCAGGTGACACCGCCGCGCCATAGTTATTGCCGCCGCTACCACCAATATTATTCGTGCTATTGGTGTAAATAATACTACCTGCATTAGTTATTGTACTTCCATAAAGGGCCAACGCGCCTCCACTTGAAATATCGGCTGGTGACGACAAGGTGCCATTTATGGACGAACCATCCCATGTAATAGTTGCCGCGTTCAACTCTCCCGCGAACACCATCGCAGCCGTGAGCATTACACCCATAATTATTTTCTTCATACCTATTTTCTCCCTTGTTTTCTTAAATGGCGGGATAAGTAGAACATGATGCGACAACAATCAGATGACTGCTGTGTTACATTTTTATGGTTTGTTGGAGTTGGAATTTTCCCTTTGGCCTGAGATTGATGGTTCCCAAAGATTTCCCATGACGGACTGGGCACAAAGCAAATAATCAGGCACCCAGAGAACGTTTCGTATTGCGATACGTATTTTAACATTCAACAAAAGCAGGCCGTCAACAGTGAATTTCACAGCTGACGGCCCAAGGGAAATTAAATGGGAGTTTTATGCTTTCTTGCGACGAAGTTGCGCTAGAACAAGAATGCCAGCTCCCATGCCGATCAAGGTGTAGGTAGAGGGTTCAGGAATGGCGAGAGTACTATAAGTTAGGACAACGTCATCAAGACCAACCATGGACCGAGATCCAGAACCTCCCGCACCATCTCCAGAGTATGACCAAGTAAATGAAAAGGAATCACCAACTTGAAGGTCTAACCCTGTAAAAGTGATGCTATAACTCTGTGATGCAGCCATGGAGCCACCAGTGGTGCTGCCCACAGGAGAGGTGAAAGTATAGCTTGAATAATTACCCGGGATGCTGGAATTAAAGCTGAGCGTGGATTGCCTGCCTTGGACTCTCCAATCTTCGGCGGTCCAGCTAAGAGTAATACTGTCAAGAACCCCTCCGGTATTATTTGCAAAACTGATTGAAGCTGAAGCAACCAAACCGGCGGCACCACCGCTACCTAAGAATCCGAGTGCGTAGTCCGATCCGGTTCCCATGGCGTAAATACCGCCTGTGGAGGAAGAACCAGTAGTTCTGCCATTATATAAAGACATACTGCCAATGCTCCAATCTGTTGGAGCACTAGTGCCCAAGTAACTATTAAAATCATAAGTGACGGTTCCACCAGTTCCCGTCAATGCAACTTGGGCTTGCGCCCCGAAAGAAGCTAATCCGATCAATACTGCCCCTAATGCAGCACCCTTCACCCAATTTTTCATAACTATTTTCCCTTGTTTTCTTAAATGGCGGGATAAATAAAACATGGTGCAACAACAATCAGATGACCGCCGTGTTACATTTTCATGTTTGGTTCAGATTTTGTGTGAAATATTCAAAAATCTGCTCCTTAAATAAAAACTCCCTCGCGAAGCGTGAGGGAGTTTTTATTGCAATGTAGATTTGTGTTTAAAGAATGACTGACTTTCTGCGATATCGTGCAAGGAAAATCAGTCCGGCGATGCCGGATGCCAGCAAGGCATAAGTCGAGGGTTCGGGAATATCAAGCAACTGGTAGTCCAGCATCAGGGTTTCCGCATTAAAGGTATAGCCTGACCAGGTGGCGGACGAATAAGAGGCGGCGGCCGTGGCCACGATACGCAGGGTACCGTTGCTGTCGATCAAGTCATTCAGCAGGGCTTGTGTCGCGGGATCGGTCAGGTTGAAGGTGTAGGTATCCACCGTGCCGTTGGAGATCGGCGAGAAGTTGCCTTGTCCGAGGAAATATAATGTGCCCAGCTGTCCCCCGCTGCTGATGCCTTCCATGGTTCCATCGTTGCGCAGTGGTGATGAACCGTCGTTTAGGATGCTGGTGCTGGTATCACTTGCCAGGTAAAAGTTGATCGGTCCGGCGGCGCTGAAGCTGCTGTTGGCTTCGGTAAAGTTCAGCGTGATTTGGTTGAACAAATAATTCTGGCTGGAATCCAATCCAAGTTGCGGCGCGGAAAAGTCCACGACGCCAAAACTGTTGAAGGTGCCGCCGCCCTTGTCCGGGCCCTCGACGTTGAAATAGTTGAGTCCGTTGGCGCCAGTGCGCGGGCCGCTGGGCTGAACTGTGGCGTTGCTGTAGGCATAGGCCACGGCCGTGGTCGCCGCCGACAAGGTTGTTGTTCCCGATCCCCATAATGACATCGCCAAGGCCACACCCAAGAGCGATGTTTTTACCAAGGCTTGCGCCGTTGATTTTTTCATGACTACTCTCCCAGTTAGTTTAAATGGCGAAACGGAGTACAACACCATTCAGGTACAATTCAGTGACCGGCAAGTGACAATTTATGCGGCGGTGAATAAGTCCGGATAAGGTTATTCTTCCCTGACATAAGTGGTTTCCTTGCCGGTTTCGGTGATATACATTTGCGCGGCGGAAATAGGACCGGGACGAAAGACGAAAATCAGGAAATGGGTGCTGATCGGGGTGGTCATTGAAGATGGCGCGACCAGTTTGGTGGGGTCGGTCTGGCTTTCAGCGCGAAAGGTATCCAGCTTGAAAACCGGGGCATCTGCCGATGGGATAAAATCATCGATGGTTTTTTGCGCACCCGGTTGGAGGGTTTCATTGATAAAGCTGTCTTTGCTGGCCATGGTCAATGCCACCGGACCTTGGAGATCGAAGTTGAAAAACGCAAAGGTGCTGGGCGGAATTTTGTCGCCTTGCTTGGCTGCGGTCTTGGCGGTCAGTGTTTCGGCATGGCTGGGATTGGGAATTTTGACCCAGCGCGGGGGGAAGTCCTTGCTTCCCGGACTGCCGTAGATGGCGATGGTAACGGTTTCTCCGGAACTGACCGGGATGTTATCATGATAGACCGGCTTGCCGCTGAATCTTTCCTTGATGTCAATGGCCAACGGGCCTGCCTTTGCCGGACAAAAACCGCTGACATTGCCTGGAACGGAGCTTTTGATGGTACCCAGGTCACCAACCGTAATGCTGACTTCCTGGTCATAAACAAGAAAATAAGCGATGCGGATATTGGTGGGGCTTGGATTATTGCTGGGGACATTTTGCGCGGGCAATAAGGAGGTCAGTCCGAAGAAAAGAAGAAACAACGGGTATTTCATGATATTTAGGGTTGTGAGGTAATCTTGATGCTATAGGTGATTTGGTTGGGACTGGTTGGGGTCCCGCTGCTGCCGCTGACCTGAACATTGGGAATCAAGTCGACAATGCAATTTTTGGCAGTGCGGGCCAGCACCCGGCCATTTTGGTCAAGGGCTTGTCCCTGGCTGTAAATGCGATAGCGGTAGGAACGGAAGGTGATGAGATGAGCCACCCGCCCAAAAGCCTCTTCACGGACGCGATCATTGCCGTCCAGTCGTTGAGTGACGGCGGCGCCGGTACCGCCGGCAAGTGAGACATTGGCCAGCCCGGAGACATTGTTATAAAGGCTGCCGGTCTTGCCCCAGATGGAGGGGGAGGGATTGTCGATCAACACACTGCTGTTAAGCTGGGAGGGAGTGTAACCGAGCAGGATGAAATCATTGAAATTGCGGAAGGGTTTGGCGTCGGTCCAAGCACCGGCAACCAGACGTTTGGCAATTTCAGGATTGATCGGGTTATCTGTCATTTTTAACTTGCTGCCGGTGAGGACAGGCTGGCCGGCGGGAGGCGTGCTGGCATAGGCGACGGGATAAAATTGTAAAAATTGGTTGCGCAGGTAGGACCAGAATGTTTGCAAGGGATTTAATGAGCTGTAGGTGGTATCCGTGAGGGTGCCGGGGCGCGGGACATTGACGTTGAGCCGGAGACGGTCGTTATTATTGTCGATGGTGAAAATTTCCAGCAAGGCCGCATCGGCTTTTTTCAGGTAGTTGGTATAATTGCTTCTGACGAAGGAATCAAATTGCCCGATGACCAGGGTTTTAGTGCCGCGCGGCCGGCTGTCACCGGTTACCGTATCGAAAGTCGGATCAAAAATATTGCCAAGTTCGACAATATTTTGCATTGGCGCATGAGCAATGTGTGTCGGGGCTGAATAGGGCGACTTGACATAACCACCGCCCGCACCGACGAGCGGCCGGTCAAACCAAGTGGTCATGTCTTGATAGGGAGAACCGCCGCTGCCGCCGGTGGTATTGTTGGGAACACCGGGGGTGTGGCGTTCTTTGGCCATGGTTGCCCAACTGGAAAGGTAACGTCCCAAGGTTTCGCGGAGATCTTCGCTATTGCCACTCGAACCATAACCGGGTGAGCATCCTGATTTTCCGGTGGAATAAGAACCGCCCAGATTACAGGGCCAATAGGCATCAAGAATCCGTGGCGTGCCGTTCATGGACTGGATAGTGGTGGAGCCATCATCATTAGTGATAATGGTGGGTGCGGCACCCTCGATGTAGAACAGTATAAAGCCCATGGCTGTGCCACTGCCACTTTGGTTGGCTGCATTAAAGGAGGTGTTCTGCGAAGAATATACCGTATAGACCCTGGAAAGAGAAAAAGCGCGAAATTCGTTCGGGCTAAGGGTGATGGGCGTGGAAGAAATGGCGATATCTTCAGAGGATAGTTGTGGCACATAACCGTTAAGTGGCACACCCGAAACGGTGGAATGTTGTTGTGCAATGAAATGAATATAAAGATTGGGTACTGTGGATGGCGTATCGGCGGAATTCCAAAGCTCAATGATACGAGTCAAGCCAACCTGGGTTTTATAGGGATTTGCTCCGCCAACATTGGTGACCAAATATTGTGGTGAGGCAGAGCTGGCGGTGCCGAAGTAGTAAAGAATTTCATTCACACGGGGCGTTGCGGCTATGCCGTACCAGAGATTGGGATTGCTGTAATTTCCCCAAATGGTGCTGCCCATGGTCTGGATGTTGTTGAAATAAGTTTGCAGGGAAGGTGAGAGCATTGGGTAGCGTTCGCTGCGGATATAATTGACAATCGAAGCGGCCAAGCGATTGGTTGTGCCCGGCACGCCGCCGCTGGCGGCACCGATAGTGGTTTCTTTGCGATTGTAAAAGTCAGGCAAACCATTCTGGATAAATTGGCTGATCGACGGTACTGCGGTGGTTGCGGCATCGGCAAGGGTTGCGGGGGTGGTGGCTACCACATTCACATTCATCCTGGCTTCGCCGACCTTGGGGCCGTAGGCGATGAGGTTTTGCGGGTCGGGATAGGTACCGGTGCTTTGCACGGTTTCCTCGCGGGTGACGTCGACGGTGTAGAGGTTTTGGTTGGTGCCGCCACTTAGGGCGGCGACCGTTTGGGCCGGGGAACTGGGCGAAGGCCATATGGTGCTGCTGCGATAAGTAACCAGAGTTTTTACATCTTCGGTAGAGAGCCCCTCAATTTTTAGATTGGTGGCATCGAGCGGAGCGTTGGGATCGTTGGGTTGCGCGACGGTCGGCGTGTAGGTGGTGGAAGTGGTGATGGTGCCGCTGACGTTGCCGACACGGCTGACATCGAGTTTGGAGGATTCGTCATCGACCCAGTAGGCGTAGCGGCCGTAAGTGCCGCTGGTATTGGGGGCGTTGCTGCCGAGGTAAATCCAGCCGGCCGGGTAGGAGCCGCCACCGGGGTCGATTTGTTTATTGGCATTCATGTCCACACTGGCGGTGGAGGAGAGGGCCATGATTTCGTTGGGACCGAGGTTGGCGGGCAGGGAGTTGGAACTGGAGGAAACCAGCCAGTAGGTGTTGGGAGCGGTGCCGCTGGTGTTGGTGAAGTCGCCGTTGAGCACGTCCTGGGAAATTGCGACGTAGAAGGGGCGGAAGTCGTTGTTGTTGGAATATCCCCAGGTGACGAAACCCTTGGCGGCGTTGGTGCCGGTGGGTACGGCCTGCAGGATTTTGGAAATGGCGGATTGCTGTGCGGCCTCGGCCATGGCGTCTGCCTTCAGTTTGTTGAGGTAGGCGCGCGAGGTCAGGCGGTCGGTGCGCATGGACTGCAGGAACACCACCACCATGACGGTGAGGATGGTGAGGACCAACAGGGTGCTGATGAGGGCGAAGGCGCGCGCGTGAGGATGACGATGGATGGCAGGCATCATGGGTTGAGGTTGACGCGCAGGCGGAACAGCTGCGCGTTTTGTGATTTTACGGTTTCCATCGTATTGGAATTGGTCCAGTCCTGGGCGCTGGTGAATTTCTGCGCGGTGTCGTAGTTGTAGGCGCGCAGGCTGATGTCAAAGAAGGCGGGCTGGGTGTGGTAATCGCCGTCGTCGAGCTGGATCGGGTCAGCGTCGCCCGTGTAGCGCTGGATGAAGAAGTCGATGACGTTGCGGGCGATGATTTCGTCGCCGCCGGTGCTGCGGGTGGCGTTGGCGGATGGGAACAGCAGGGCGTTGGGGTCGCTCATCAGCGCGAGCAGTCCCCCGGTGGCGTTGCTCCAGGTGGTGTTGCTGCTCTTGAAGTAGCGGTGCAGGTTGTAGGCGCCGCGGTTGATGCCGTTGCTGGGACTGGTGTAGGCGATGTAGTAGCCCACGGCGCAAAGGTCGCTGTTGCTGAGCGTGGGATCCTGGGCGTCGCTGCCGGAAGTGGTGATGAAGAAGATTTTATCACCATGTTCCGGCGGGGCGAAGCTGCCGTCTCCGTTATTGTCGATTGCCGGGTTTTTGTAGAAGGGAATGCGCGAGGTGATCCTGGCGTTTTGCAGGTCGTGGCTGAGGTAATACAGCGCAGCCCGCGCCTCGCTGTAGGCGTTGACTTTGCTTTCGCTGCTTTTCCAGGTGTGGGTGGCTTGCGAAAAAAAGGAGAACAACAGCAGGATCAGGATGGCCAGGACGCTGGTGGCAACCAGCAGTTCGATCAGGGTGAAACCGGTTTGCATGGCGGAAGACTGTGTTTCTGGTGATGGGAATATGGGGTTCCCGTGAGGGGAACAACATGTTTTGGTGACGGGAATGCGGGGTTCCCGTGAGGGGAACACGTGCTTCCAAGGACGGGATTCCAGCCTGGTGAAATGATTGTACGAAAGAAAATGACCGGATTCATAACTCGGGAACGATCAGGGTGACGAACACTTGTTTTTTGCGGTCGACAGGTTTGGCGGCGGCGGGCCATTCGACGGTGAGGGTGACGCGGGAGTAGTTGTAGGCGGTGGCGGGGTTGTTGTCGGGGTTGTAAGCGGCGCTGAGGCGGCTGATATAAAAGGCGGTGGCGACGCTGGTGCCGTTGTTGTAATCGGCGGCGCCGTTGAGGGTGCGCAGGGGGGTGCCGTTGTTGTCAAAGACGATATACAAGGGGTTCGCGTCATTGGTGTCGGCAAGGTTGAATTGGGTGGAGCGGGAGCTGGTGACCAGGGCGGTGTTGGCTTGCTCGGAGGTGACCTGCGAGAGGATTTCACGGTTGTTGCGGTTGCCGGTGTCGGCACGGGACTGGATTTCCGCCAGCAGGGACTGGGCGATGAAGGTGGCGCGGGTGTCGCTCTTGCTGTCGCTGGCGGTATTGAGCGCCAAGGGGAACAGCATCAGGATGGCCACCAGGGCATAGGTCAGGATGGAGAGGGCGAGAACGACTTCGATCAGACTGAATCCATGACGGCCGGTGGGTGCGGAACTGCGGGCGGTCATAATTACTGTAGCGTGGCGAGGTCCATTTCCGCGCGCCCGGTGAAGCGCTGGAAGGTGATGCGGTCGAAGTAGGTGGAGTTCTTGGTCATCAGCGTGTCGCGGTTGTTGGCGAACACGCCTTCATAAAGATACAGGCAGAGGTTTGCGGGATTCGACGGGGTCCTGATGGCGCCGGTGGGGGTATAGACGATGGACGGCAGGGAGGCGCCGGAATTGAGCTGCGGCAGGTTGCCGGAGGGAATCGAAAGCACGGCGGTGCCGTCCTGGAACAGCGAGGTGCAGTCGCGCTTGAAGGAAATATTCTTGGGCAGGAACATCCACTTGGTCACGGCGACGTATTGCACCCCGGCGGGGTCGCTGTCCACGCGGTCGCGGAAGATAATATAGGCGTGATAGGGGAAGTCGGTGCCGAGCTGGCTGAGCGACTGGTCGGCAAAGCCGACGTAGGCATTGACGCCGTTGGTGAGGGCGGCGATGCGCGCCTGCTCGAAGGCGTTGAGCAAGGTGTTGACCGCGCCCTGGCGGCCGGTGGAGTTCGACATGGAATTGATGGCGGGCAGGGCGGTGGCCATCAGGATGGCCATGACCGACACGACAGTCAGCGTTTCCAGCAGAGTGAAACCTTGTTTGTTTTTATTCATGGGCAGCAATGTGACACGCCCGTGTTCCGTTCGTATCAACGTCGTGTAACAAGTCGGTGTCATTTTCGCCGCCAATATGAGAATAGCGGCAATGCTTTCGTGTGCTTTTCCCTTTCGCGGATTTCGCTTTGCAGAATCGTGACGGAATGGACACGGGGCTGTCGCAATCGGCCGGCAGATTTTCCAGAATGAAGGGAGGTTGTTGCAAAGGAGCGCTGGGGCTCGTCGTGTTGTCAGGTCTGCTGGCGATGGCGACGTGTTGCCGGGCGCAACAGCAGCCCGCGGCGATGACCGCCCACGACACTCTGGAAGCCGGTTTCATGGCGTTCCGGACTGCCGATTACAAGAAGGCGGAGTCGGTGCTCAATGATTTCCTGCGCGATTACGGCAAGAGCGCCGAGGCCAAGCAGTATTTGTCGAAGGTGCTGGAACTGCTGTCTTTTTCGCAAATCCGGCTGGGCAAATATGACGACGCCTTGGAAACCATTGCCCGTTATCTGCAGGAATACCCGGAAGGTGACGAGGCGGAGTCGCTGTCCTTCTGGCAGGGCATCTCCCTGCTGCGGGTGGAGAAATTTGACGAATCGAAAAGCGCGCTGGAAGCCTTCCTGAAGAAATATCCGCGCAGCAGCAAGGCGGACGATGCGCGTTACGCGATCGGCCTCGACCTGTTGAAGAACGGCAAGTATCGCGAGGGAGCGGATTATTTCGTGAACCTGGCGCCGCAACTGAAACCGGACATGGCTTATGAGGCATTGGTGCTCGCGTTGTACGGTTACGTGGAAGGCGACGACCGCGACCGCGCGCTGGAACTGGTCCTGAAGATCGACCCGCTCAGCCCGCAGGCCAACAAATTGGCGGTGTATCATTTGCTGGCGTTGAACCTGGGCAGCCGCCTGTTGCAGAAGGGCGAGGACCGCAAGTCGCTGCTGGCCTTGCAACGGGTCTGGGGCAAGGACAAGATTTTGTCGCGGCAGCAACAGAAGCTGGCCGAGTTGCAGGCCAGGCAGCAGCAACAGGCCAATGACAAGAACGCCGATCTTTACCAGCAAAGCCGCCTGGCGGAGGTGATCGGGGAAATCCAGGGCGAGATCAAGCAGCTGAACAAGATTCCCGATTATGACACCGCGCTGCAATTTCGCATCGCCCAAGCCTATATCCATCTCAATCGCTACCGCGAGTCCTATCTGGTGTTGCGGCAGATGGCCAATAAGTTGCCGGACAGCGAGATGCTGATGCAGGCGGAATACACCATGGTCTATTGCCTGGTGTACATGGAGCGCTGGGACGAAGTGGTGAAAGCGGCGGCGGAATTTGAAAAGCGGTTCCCGAAATCCTCGCAACTGGCGCTGGTGTTGTACCTGCGCGGCGAATCCTGCCGCCAGATGGAGGACTACGCGGGCGCCTATGAAGTGTTCTCACGCATCGGCAAGGATTTTCCCGACAGCCAGTATGCCGAGCGTTGCGCCTTTCTGGCGGGTTATGTGTTGCTGATGCAGGACAGGAATCCCGAGGCGACCGCGCAATTCCAGGATTACATCAAGAAATACCCGCAGGGGGTGTTGCTGGAGAAGGCTTATTACTGGCTGGCGATGTCGTACCATTATAACAAGGATTACGAGCAGAGCCGCGCGGCGCAGAAAAGTTACCTCGATCATTACCCCAAGGGCCAATATGTGGCGGACAGCAATTTCCGCCGCGCGCAGGCCCTCTTCAACCAGAAGAATTTTGTCGACGCCTACAAGGAGCTGGAAAACTGCCTGAAGCAGTTTCCGAAATACGAGCGGCTGGACGAGTTGAAAACGCAACTGGGCGACTGTTATTTTGCGCTGGGGGAAATCGACCGCGGGCTGGCGGTGTATCAAAGCACCTCGCTGAAGGATCCGGGCCTGTACGATTACGCGGTGTTCCGCGAGGGACAGGCCTACAAGACCCGCGAGGAGTACGACAAGCTGCTGGCGCTGTTCCAGAAGTTTCTCACCGATAGGCCCAATAGCCCGCGCCTGACCGAGGCTTTGTCGCAGATCGCGTGGTATTACCGTTCCAAGGGTGATGCCGGCAAGGCGGCGGAGATTTACTGGCAGGCGGTCCGCGACCACGGTGATGATCCGGAAGCTGCTGGCGTGGAGGATATGCTGCGCACGCTGGCGAAGTATTACCGCCAGCCGGATGAAAAACAGAAGTTTGTCATCCGCCTGCAGTCGATGGCGGAGCAGGAGGCGGCCAAGCGCCCAACCCTGACGGCGCGAGTGCACTGGATGCTGGCGCAACTGGCACAGAAGGAAAACCCGGCCTCGGCGGACCAGCAGTTGCTGGCGATCAAGCAAAACCTTGATTTGCGCAAGCTGAGTCCCTTGCTGCTGGTTGATGTTGGCGATGCGGCGTTGCGCCTTGGCAGGACGGATGACGCGAAGGAATGTTACCGGACGCTGATTTCGTGGTATCCGACCTCGATGTTGAAGGATCGCGGCTACGTGGGCATGGGCTTGGTGGCCAGGGCGGCGGGTAACAACGACGAGGCCTTGTCGTACTTCGCGTTGTTCGACAAGAATGATTTCCAGTCGATGGAGAAGCCGCGGGTGCTGCGCGCCAAGGCGGATATTTATCTGGACCAGAACAAGCCGGAGCTGGCCTTGGAACAATTGGAGACTTTGCTGGCCATGCCGATCACCAAGGGCCGCAATGCGGTGGAAGCCTTGTACCAGATCGGCAGCATCCGCCTGTCGCTGGGCGATGCGAAGAAGGCGATACCTTATTTCCAGCGCATCTATGTGATGTATTCGCGCTGGAGCGATTACACCGCCAAGGCTTACTGGAGCAGCGGGCAGGCCTTTGAAAAATTGAACATGACCGAGGAAGCGCGCAAGACCTACCAGGAATTCATCGGCCAGGACAATCTGAAACAAACGGCGGAATACGCCAGGGCACAGGAGCGCTTGAAGGCTTTATGAACGCGCGTTGTCTGGTCATTGGCGGATTGTTGCTGGGTGGCTGCCTGTCATTGCGGGCGGATGTGATCACGCTCAAGAGCGGACAGAATGTGGAGGGCAAAATTGCCGGGACCGATGGCAAGACGCTGACGGTGGAGTCGGACGTGGCGGGACAGCGTGCGCAGGTGAAGTATCCGCTGGCATTGGTCGACAAGCTGGTGTTTGTCGATGATGACGCCACCAAAACCCTGCTTGCCAGCAATGACCCGAAAGATCTTCCGGAGCTGGCGAAATTATGGGAGTCGCGGCAGGTCTTTCTCGGCCAGCCGGAAAGCAACGCCGGTGCGGTGGCATTGGCCTACGCAAGGTTGCTGCTGAAGAGCGGCGGTGACTTGAACCAGGTGCTGGCCCTTAGCGCCGAGGTGGAATCGGGGGACTGGCAGGTTGCGAGAAAACCCGAGGCGACCCGCCTGCGACTGGCGGTCTTGGTGAAGAGCGGCAAATCCGACCAGGCTTTGGCCGAGGCGGAGAAGATCGGCAGTGCAGCCGGTGCGGACGATGACACCCTGCTGCAAGCGCAGGTGCAGGCGCGTTTTACCGGTGCGGAAGTGGCCTGGGCCAAATTGCAACAACTGGAACGCGATTGGCCGAAGTGGGCGCTCATGCCCGACAAGCGGGTCGAGCGTCAGCATTTGCTGGACAAAACCCTGGATGGATTTTTGTATCCGGTGGTGTTCCAGAGCCAGCTCAGGAACCTTTGCGCCGAGGGATTGTATCGCAGCGCCGAGATCGAGTGCCTGACCGGCAGCCTGGCGAACGCGGCGGTCCACGTGCAGGAAATCATCACTTATTACGCCAACGACGAGTTCAAGGCCAAGGCGGAAAATTTAATCAAACAATACCAACTCACCCTCCCGGCAAAGGGCGGGGACAACAAGGGGAAGAACTCATGAACAAGTGGAAAGTAATCGTAATGTGCCTGGCGCTGGCGGCGCTGGGCTGGTCGGGAAACGTCTGGTCGCAGTCAACGCCGCCGCCAACCACCGCGGAAACCGTGGCGGCCAAGGAAAAGGCGCACAACAAGGACAAGAGCCTGCTGGATATCTACCGTTCCGGCGGACCGGTGATGCACCTGATCGCCTTGTGCTCGGTGGGCATGATCGCCCTGAGCGCCTATTGCGGGCTAAGCTACCGCAAAAGCAAGCTGATGCCCGAGCATTTGGTCAATTCGCTGAACCAGTTGATGAGCCAGCGTGATGTGCCCGGCGCGTTCCAATTGTGCCAGCAGCATCGCGGGGTGCTGACCAATGCGCTGATGTCGGCGCTGGTGAAGGCCAATTTTGAGCGTGACATGTACAACAAGACCGCGATGGAGAACGCCGTTGCCGACGAGTGCTTCCGCGAGGAGACCAAGATGATGGTGGTGATCAACTACCTGAACACCCTGGCGGTGATGGCGCCGATGATCGGGCTGCTCGGCACGGTGATCGGCATGATTTCCAGTTTCTCTGCGCTGACGGCGGGCAGGACCGAGGCGATGGAACTGGCGGGCGGCATTGGCGAGGCGCTAACCGCGACCGCCGGCGGCTTGCTGCTGGCGATTCCGTCGATGTTCCTGTACTTCTATTTCCGCGGCATGGCGCAGGCGCAGATGGCGGATATGCACAAGACCTTGTCCAACATGCTCGACATGTTCACCGGTGAAATCTCGGTGGGCAACGAGGGCGCCAACAACCGCGTTGGCGAACGGGTGAACGGTTGACCGTTAGCGGATTGCAATCATGAGTGAAACACGCCGCAGGTTGAAACGGACCCACGTGGACGAGGTCGGGCTGCAAATCGCGCCGATGATCGACGTGGTCATGCTGTTGCTGTTTTTCTTCATGCTGACCGGCAAGTTGATGCAGAACAACAAGGTGCGTTCCATCGCCCTGCCGCATGCCACCTCGGCGGTGATCCCGGGTGATGTGAGCGGACGCGACATCATCAATATCGACGAGCATGGCAAGATCAGCGCGGGCGACCAGCCGATGACCACTAAGGAATTGCAGGTTTACCTGAAAAAACGGCTGCAGGAATATCCGCCCCTGCGTATTTATGTGCGCGCTGACGCCAAGACCCCGGCCAGTGAAATCAAGCAGATCATGCGCATTGCCGCCGGAGCGGGCGCGGTGGAAGTGATCTTCGGCAGCTACCAGAGGTAAACATGGCCACGCCCCGCAAGATAGAACACCCGGCAATTGAGTTGCAGATCGCGCCGATGATCGACGTCTGCTTTCTGCTGCTGTTCTTTTACATCATCACTTCCAAGCCGATCAAGCCCGAGGCCGACCTGAGCATGACCCTGCCCGGCACGGTGCAGCAGGAAGAGGCGTTGAACCTGCCGGACGAGCAGCGGATTGAGATCCAGGGCGACAGCAAGATCGTGATCAACGACATGCCGGTCGGCGAGCCGGGGGATTCGGCGTTGCCGCAATTGGTCACGATCCTGAAGCGTTTCAAGGAAACCTGCGACGCCAACAAGACCGAGGCGCTGATCACGCTGGCGGCGGAGGATTCCGTGCCGCACCAGCGCATTGCCGACGTGTTGAACGCCTGCGCCAGGGCCGAGATTCACGGCGTGAGTTTCGCCGTGACCGGTGATGATGAGGAAGGGGTTGCACCATGAACAGCGGGTTGATGGTGGCGCCCGACAAGCCGACGCGCGGCAGGAAGCGCAAGCTGGTCGTTAGTGTGTTGCTGGTCAGCCTGGCGGTTCATGGCTTGGCCGGATTGGGCGCGGCGGTGTGGGTGGTGGTGAAATATTTCCAGCCGCCGGAAGCGGTGTTTAGCGCCAAGAAAATCGTCACGATTCCGCCGAAGATCATCGACCCGAAGATGGCCTCCGGCGAACTGGAGGCGTCGTCACCCAGGCCGGCGCTAAACGAGAAAATCGCCAGCATCCGGCCCACGGATTTCGCACTGCCGGATCTGCCGACCATCCCGACCGACCAGGTCATGCAGTTCGACCCGACCGCGTCGATGATGTCGGCGAATGGTTTTGGCGGCCAGGGCAATGGTCGCGGCGGCGGTGGCGGCAACGGCGCCGAGAAAATCGACTTGGCGCTCAACGCGATCAGTTTTTTCGGACTGGAGACCAAGGGCAAGAGCGTGGTGATCCTGTTCGATATTTCACAGAGCGTGCTGACCAAGGCGCAGAAATCCGGCGTGCCGATCGAGAAAATCCGCGACGAGACTTCCAAGCTGATCAACGCGATCAGCATCAACACCTCGTTCGGTTTGATCCAGTTCTCGCGCAATTACCAGCCCTTCAAGAAGGAACTGGTGGCGCCGACCGATGAGAACAAGCAGGCGGCCCAGCAGTGGTTGCAGACCGAATTTCGCACCACCGGTTCGCTCGGCGGCAGCGGGGTGGTTTACACCCGGCCGAACGGCATCGAATTGGTGATGGAGCAGGCGTTCAAGATGCAGCCGGACGTGATCTATGTGGTGTCGGACTGCGACTTTCAACGCACCTTGCAAAGTGGCGAGGGGGAAAATGTTTCGCTGGAGAACCTGGACAAGGAAATCAAGCAGTGGCAGTCCGCACGCGAGGAGCCGGCGAAGATTTATTTCATTACCTTCCAGATGAAAAGCGCGCAGGCGACGATGATCCGCCAGATCGCGTCGCACAATCACGGGCGGGTGAAAGAGCTGTAGTTTTATGAATATCAAAAGAAGAATCCTGGTCTTAACTTGGTTGTCACTGGCCTTGCCGGCCTTCGCGCTGGTGCCGCCGAAAATTTCCGCGCCGGAAACATCGGTGCCGCAGGATGCGGCGGCGGTGGAAAGCGGGTCATCGTTCGTGCTGGGTTCGTGGAACATGGAATGGTTTCCCGGTCACAGCCCGAAAGTGGAGAAGAGCCAGAAACAGATCGACGCGGTGGAGAAGGTGTTGGACGAAGAAAAACCTGCCATTTTCATGTGCTGTGAGATACGCGGCCTTGGGGCCTTGAAGTTGTTGCAACTGGATTATCCCTACATGGCCTGTACCAATATTCCGCGCGTTGCCGAAGCCGCGCAGCAAAGTGCGGGAACTTTGCCGATGCAGGGGATTGGTTTGCTCAGCAAGGTGCCGTGGAAGGAAGTCTGGACGCTGGATTTCAGCGAATTGCCCGAGGCGCCGGAACGTCCGCCGCGCGGGGTGTTGGGCGCTTTGTTCGTATTGCCCAACGGACGGCAGCTGACGGTTTACGGGGTGCACTTGAAAAGCAACCGCGGTGACGCGGAAACTGACCGGATGGAGCGGGAAAGCGCGATTGATTACATTGAATGGGACTGGCAACGCCGCCAGCTCGACCCGGCCAAGGACAACATTGTGATCATGGGCGATTTCAATACTTCACCGAACGACCCGAAATTCGCCGAGGAAAAAACCATCCGCCGTTTGCTGTCAGCGGGTTTTGTCAGCGCGGCGCAGGGATTGCCGGCGGAGCAGCGGACCACCCTGCCGGGCAAGGGCAAATATCCCGACAATGATTTTGACCATATCCTGATTTCCTCGTCCTTGCGGGCGCTAATGGCGGGCGATCCGCCGTGGCTCAAGATTGTCAAGGTTCCCGAGGCGGCCAGCGATCACAATGCGCTGTTCCTGGATGTCACGAATTGGGTTGCGCCGAAGTAACCGGCGCGGCGTGTTCCGGATCGAGCAGCTGGTTCAACAAATTCGCCAGTCGCAATCCGGCCAGCACGATTTGTTGCCGGGCAAGTTCCTGTGAGCTGTGAACATATTCCGCCGACAGCGAAGTATTCTTGTGGGTCGGATCGAACGGCAGGGTGCCGTAGATTTTTTCACGGGCCAGCTTGTTGGTTTCCATGGCCCAAGCGGCGAAATCAGCCTGCTGGGCGACCGGCGAAGCGGGCAGGTAATCGTTGATGCCAAACAGGTACGGTTTCACGTCATCGAGCAAGTGCGGGGAATCGTAATCCTTGGGCGGATCGATGACCACGTTGCTGTCCTTGAATCGCGCCTTATAGGCGGCGTCCCAGAAATAATGCAACACATAATGCGTCGGGTAATTGCGCGGCTTCTGGCCCGGGGCCGGTTCCTTGATCGAATTGGTGATGATGACCAGGTTTCCTCCCTGGTCAGTTGACTTTTCTTTGGATGAGGGGTCGGGGAAATAGTAACTGGCGCAGTGCAGCGGTTGATGGATGTCGCCGACCAAGTGTTCGATCATTGCCAAGGCCATGGCGGGGCTTTTGATCAAGGGATCCGTGCCGCCCCGCAGGACTGCCACGGCGCGGTTCAGGGCCTGCACCACGTTGCCTTCCTTCGGATTGCCCAAGTCCTTGGCAGTGAACTCGGCGGGCGGATCGTCATTGGCGACGCCCATGTCGATGTAGTGCCAGTTGGTGAACTGACCATGAAAGGGAACGTCTTCCCTCTTGGTGCGGATGTCATCCATCCAGCAGGCCAGCGTGATGAAATCGTAGCTGCGGCCCGGAAAATCAATTTGTTGTGCCAGCGCATCGGCCTTTTGCCGGGCCAATGGCGTGAGGTGTTCGGCGGCGACATTGGTGACCAGCATGTGGCCGATCGCGTCCCAAGCTTTCGCGGTTAGCGGCGGAAAAATGAATTGAACGAGCGAGGCGGTGACAAACAAACGGGCAAAATGATTCATAGGCTGTTGCTTAGCTTGGCAGGCGGCTTCAACCGCCAATTGTCAAACAAGTAACATTTCTGTGCCATCGGGCCAGCAAAATCGGTCCGACGGCAGTGAAATGAATCAATAAGGCCGTTTCAGCGCAATGGCGTGACGGTGATGTAATCGACGTTGATGCCGTTACCCTTTTCGCCAGCGAGTTTGACGGTGTTGGTCTTGCCGGGTTTCAGCGGGACGGTCAGGAAGGTGCAGCCGGTGTAGTTGTTCCAGCCGCCGGTGGCAATCGCATTGATGAAGGACCAATCCTCGTCGTTGACAATCAGGCGCAGCTTGGTGGTTTTTTCCGCGGCGAAGTAAACGCTAATGGTGGCCATGCCGCCGTCCTTGCCGTCGACTTTGTTGAATTGCAGGGAGGCATCGGCGAGGTGCAGGTTCTGCACGCTCTTGCCACCGGATGCGCCGGGGGCTTCGTTGACCGTGGCACTGCCGCTGAGGGTGGCGGTTTCGGCCTCGTACTTGACGGTCTCGGCGGTTGCCTTGGGCGCGGGTGTCGCGGTTAGCGTCGCCGGACGGGTTTGCGCGATTGGCTTGATAGTGCCGTCGTCGTTGAATTCGACTTTGTCGACACAGACCGAGCGCAGATTGCCGCGACCGCTAATGTCGGCACAGTGATAGAACTGGTACCACTGGCCTTTGAATTCAACCAGGGAGCCGTGGCTGGTGTCGCTGCTTTGCGGGTCGAGATAGACGCCCTTGTATTCCCAGGGGCCGAGCGGGTTTTTGCTGATGGCGTAACGCATGCGGTTGGCGCCTTTTTTCTTTTCGTTTTGGTGGTTGTCGGCGTAGGTGAGATAATAGAGACCATTGCGTTTGAACACCCAGGTGGCTTCGTGGAAATCCTCCAGTCCGGTCATCAGTTGTACCTCGCCGTCGAGTTCGGTCATGTTCGGCTTGAGCTTGGCACCGACGCATTTACTGCCGCCACCGATGTAGATGTAGGCTTGGCCGTCGTCGTCGACGAAGATGCAGGGATCGATCAGCGCGAAACCGCCGAGTCCCTGAATGTAGCCCTGCGACTTGAAACCACTGGCGGGATTCTTGCTGGTGGCGACGCCGATTTTCCACGAGTCGTTCCATTTGGTTTCGCTGGGATGCGGGAAATAAAAATAGTAGGTGCCGTTCTTGTAGGCGCAGTCGGGCGCCCACATGAAGCCGCCTTCCTTGCGGCCCCATTCCACGTCGCTGGAGCGCAGGATTTCGCCGTGATCGGTCCAATGCACCAGGTCGTCGGTGGAGAACACATGATAGCGGTCCATCAAATCGCAACCGCGAGGCGGGTCCATGTCGTGCGAGGCATAGACATACAGGCGGCCGTCCGCCCACACGTGTGCCGAGGGGTCGGCGGTGTAGATGGCGGTGATGATCGGGTTGGTGAAGGTGGCGTTGTCGGCTTGCACACGGCAACCGAGGGCGCCAATGGCGATAATGGCAAGGCAGCAAAGGTGTTTCATAGCGGTGTTAGATTAAACGTATTATCTTCATGTTAAATAAGCAACGATTTTATTTATGATAATTGTGGTGAACCGGGATTTCGGGGGCTTGTGGGAGGAAAATCTAACGCATCGGAGGGGATGCGGGTCAGGGCGGCGGTTTGCCGCAGCAGCACGGGAAATAGCCTCGCCCCAAGGGCCAACCATGGTTGCGCCAGCGGCGAGGTCATGGCATGGGAAAGCAGGGCGGCGGTTTTGATCCGGTGCGACAGGGAACGGTTGAACAAGGATTGAAATTGTGCCGGCGATTTTCCGGCCAGGTGACAACCGGCCGCCAGCCGTGCGCTGTGCAGTGCGATGGAAATGCCGTCGCCAGAAAAGGAGGGAATCACGGCGGCCTGGTCGCCCAGACGCCAGAGTTGTTCTGCACGGCGGTTCACGTAACCATAGGGAATCGAGGAAGCCGCCAAGGGCCGCGTCCAAAGCGGTTCGGCCTGCTGCAAACGGCGGGATAAATGCGGGGACGAACTGGTCAAGTGCCGCAACAGTTTGTCCCAGGACGATCCGATTCGCTGGTAGGTGTCCTGCCGGATCAGCAAACAAAGATTGGCGATGCCGGTTTCCACCGGTTCGAGACCGCAATAACCGCCGGGAAACAGGATTAACTCAACCTGTCGTGTCAATTCCGCCTGCTGCCGCGGGGACAAGCGCCAGTGCATTTTGAAGGCAATCAGGTCATTCTGCAATCCGCCCCGGCGTTTCCAGCCGCGCAGGTCATGCTTGCCAGTGGCGAGAAACACGCTATCCGCACGGAGCGTTTCCCCGTTGGCGAGTTGCGCCTGCCAGAGCTTTTCAGGCTGTGCGAGATTTTGCACCCTTTGCCCGCGCAGGATTTTGACGCCGTTTTGTTGTGCGCGGGTCAACAGGGCCTCGTCCAACACACGCCGGGTCAGTGACAGGGCGCTAAACGGCAGGCGGTTTTCCGCGACGGTGCTTTTCCGGATCACGCGCACTTGGCCGATGGCCACGGCCCCCAAGTGCAGGGGATCAAGGCCGAGTTCGCGCAGGCAGCCGATCGCTTCCGTGCTCAGGAATTCACCACAGACCTTGTCGTGGGCGGCCGGTTCTTTTTCCACCAGCAACACTTCACGTCCGGCGCGTGCGAGGTGGATTGCCAGTGCTGCACCGGCAGGCCCGCCGCCAATCACCAGAACTTCATGCTGCCTTGCACTCATGGTAGTTTTGTTTTGCTACGGCTAACGCAAAGTCGTCCGGGAAAAAAGGAGCGGAGCTGGATTTTTTCCGGCGCTAATCCTGCCTGCGCCGCGTAAGTGAGCCAGTCGGCACGGCGAAACCCGCGGCGGATGGAAACCGGGCCGTCGTGTTGTACAAAGCGGTGCCAGCGCGCGCATTTTGCCAGCAGCTTGAAGGAGTAATAGGGAATTGCCGCGCGGTGCAAATCGTTGATGAGCCAGCCAAGGCGGGCGTTTTGTTCCATCCAGCGCAGGAAGCGGACAATGTTGTCATCGTCGAGGTGATGCGTGAACAGGGCGCTAATGACCAGATCGATATTTTGTTCGGGATGATAGGAAAACACATCGCCGCTGATCCATTCGATATTGCCGGGTTTGTCGTTAGCGGCTTTACGTGCCGCTTGTGCGGCGTGGGGATTGAGGTCGATGCCGGTCAGTTTGACGGCGATGTTGCGCCTAGCCGCCCACGTTGCGATGCGGCGCAACCAATCTCCATACCCGCAGCCGACGTCGACGATGTGCAAAGGTTTCTCTGCGTGATAAGCGGCGGTGATTTGTTCCAGCCAGTGGAAGGTCGGCCGATAGGCGAAGGTGCTGCGGTTGACTTTGGACAAATCGCGCAGGCAGTCACGAAATTCCTGATAACTGCAGGGCTGGTCCATCAACTCGGTGAGTTGGGCACGCTTGGAGAAGTCTGGAAAATCAAACGGCATGGAACAGCAGGGTTTCGGCGGTCAGGCCGGGGCCGAAGGACATGGCGCAACCGGACTGTCCGGCGCGGGCGTTAGCGAGCAGTTGTTGCAGGACAAACATCACGGTGGCGGAGGACATGTTGCCGAATTGTCGCAGCACGGAGCGCGAGGCAGCCAGGTTTTCCGGCGCTAATGACAGGCCTTGTTCCACCGCGTCGAGAATGGAGCGTCCGCCCGGATGCACCGCCCACAGGTCGATGGCGGTTGCGGCTTGCCCGCCGGTGATTTCACGCTTCTTGCTTTTCAGTGAACGGTTGATCACGCCGGGCACTTGTCCGGACAGCAGCATGTCAAAGCCGAGTCCGCCGATTTTCCAGGTGATCAACTCGCGGGTGCCTGGAATTTGCACGGCGTGAAAGTTATCGAGCGCAAAACCGCTTGGCTGTGCACTGACCAGACTGGCCGAGCAACCGTCGCCGAAAATCAGGAACGACAGCATTTGTTCAAGATCCTGCGTTTCCTGCAAATGCAGGGTGCAAAGTTCGAGGTTCAGCACCAGCACACAGGCGTCGGGTTGCGAACGCACCACATGGCGGGCGAATTTCAGCGCGTTGATCGCGGCATAACAACCCATGAAGCCGATCATGGTGCGTTCCACTGCGGGGTTGAGTCCGAGGTGGTCCACGATTTCAAAGTCCAGCCCCGGTGCGTAGAGTCCGGTGCAGGTGGTGACGACCACATGGCTGATGCGACGGAGCTCATCCGCGCTGAGGGCCAGTCTTTCCAAAGTGCGGTGGGCCAGCGGCGGAGCCAGCTGCTCGAATTTTTTCATCCGCCAGGCGGTGTCGGGAAAATTGCCGCGCAGGTAGAACGGCCCGGCATCCACCCAGAAGCCTTCGGCGGTGGTGACGGCCTGCAGGCAGGAGAAGCGGTGCCGGATTTCCGCCTTGCGGGCCATGCGGTGGAAGAGTTTGCGCGCGGTTTCGTTTTCCAGTGAACGTGCGGCATACTCAATGAAGGAGTTGTGCACGTCATGATCGGGAACGGCGGTGGCGATGCGGTTAAGGTGCGCGACAGTCATGGGACTCCGGCCGTTAGTGCGGGCATGTGTTCAAAATATAAACAAGCTGTGCCGCTTTGCAAAATGCAGGGTTATAGTTTGCAGATTGCCAGGGTGGCGAGGACGAAGGGCAGATAAAAAATCGAGGCCAGGAACAATTTCCGCGCGCTTGCGGGCGAGGGGTTGAAGGCGAAGCCAAGGGAGGCAAGCAGATAGAGTGCGTTGCCGATGAGGGCGGAAACCAGATACCAGGGGCCGCTCATGCCCAGCCAGTAGGGGGCTAGGCTGCAGGGAATCAGCAACAGGGTATACAGTACGCTCTTCCAGGCGGTGAGTTTGCCGTTAGCGTCATTGAGGGTGAGCATTTTAAAACCGCCGCGCGCATAATCTTCACGATAGAGCCAGGCGATGGCGAGGAAGTGGGGCATTTGCCAGAGGAACAAAATTAGGAATAATGTCAGCACTGTGGCATTGAGCTGGCGGTTGGCGGCGACGTAGCCGATGACAATCGGCAGCGCGCCGGGAATCGCGCCGATCAGGGTGTTGAGCGGGGTCAACTTTTTCAGCGGGGTATACACGAACAGGTAACTGAACAGGGTCAGCAACGCGGTGCAAAAGACGTCAAAATTGGCGGCGAGCAGCAGATAAACCAAGCCGAGGGCCGCCAATGACGAGCCAAAGCAGAGGGCGCTTTGTTCGCTGACGCGACCCGCGGCAATCGGCCGGTCCTGGGTGCGGTGCATCCGGCGGTCGGCGGCGGCTTCCAGCACTTGGTTGAGCACCGCGGCGCCGCAGGCCACCCCGGCGGTGCCGAGCAGGGTGTGAATCAGCAGCCAAGTGTTGATTTCGCCGTTGGCGCCCATGTAGAAACCGGCGAAAGTGGAAACCACCACCATGAAGCTGAGGCGAAACTTGGTCAACTCGAGCAAATCAGAGAGCCAGATGCGCCACAGCGGCAGCGATTTCAGTTCCAGTGCGATTTCTTTCATGTTTAACGTGTAAGAACAGCTAACATTAAACTAAATTTCGCTAATGACAAGATTCGGCATTCGCATTTCGTCTTGGCAATAACGCGATACCGATAAATAATGAGTTTTCGAAGCAGTAGTGAAATTTATATGCGAAGCGCAGCTAATTTTAACAAAACTACTACTAATAACAATTAATCAAGTTGTGAATGACAGCGGCGAATCGTTACGTTATTTTACCTGCTGAATTTTTTTAAGTTGATGGGAAAACCTGAAGGAAGTGGATGGCCATCACGCTAACGGTGATCTTTTGCGGAAAGCGTGTGGTTTTTTGCGCGGCCTCGGGTTGAATATTTAGTTTAGTAGGATTTTATAATGGCTAACATATTTCCGAAGTGGACGGTTACGCTGCCGATCAAGCTTATCGTGTGCGGCGGCGTGCTTGGCGGGTTAGTGATTCTGGGCGTGACCTATTATTTTACGCCGAAATACTCCCGCGTGGGCTACCAGCCGATCCAGCCGATCCCGTTCGACCATTCCCTGCACGTCAACCAGCTCGGCATCGACTGCCGCTACTGCCACCAGTCGGTCGAGGTTAGCGCCAATTCCTCGGTTCCCTCGGTGCAGACCTGCATGACCTGCCATTCGCAGATCAAGAAGGACAGCCCGAAACTCGAGCCGCTGCGCGCGGCCTGGAACGGCGGCAAGGGCGACGGCCCGGCGCTGCGCTGGGTGCGCATCCATGAGGTTCCCGATTTCGCCTATTTCAACCACGCCGCGCACGTCAACTCGGGTGTCAGCTGTGTCACCTGCCATGGCAATGTGAATCATATGGGCGCCGTGGCGCAGAACCAGCCGCAGAGCATGGGCTGGTGCCTGGACTGCCACCGCCATCCCGACGTGAACATCCGGCCGAAGGACAAGGTCACCGACCTCGATTGGAAGCCCGCCAGCGGCGAGAGCCGTGCCTCGATCGGCGAACAATTGATCAAAGAACAGAAGATTGATCCCCCGCAGAACTGTGGAGCCTGTCATCGATGAAACGTCCGATAAATAGTTACGAAGCCGCCAACGGCAAACCGAAGGTTTACTGGCGTGGTGTCGAGGAGTATTCCAAGACCGCCGAGTTCCAGCAGTGGCTTGACCGCGAATTCCCGCAGGGCGCTTCCGAGTTCTGGGGTGATGGCGTTTCCCGCCGCAGCTTCGTCCGCCTGATGGGCGCGTCGATGGCCCTGGCCGGCCTGGGCATGGCCAGTTGCCGCCGTCCCGAGGCGCATCTGGTGCCGTTCACCAAGACTTCCGAATTGCAGACCACCGGCCTGACCTTGAATTTTGCCACCTCGATGCCGCGCCGCCGTGGCGGTGTGCCGCTGCTGGTAACCAGCTATCAGGGCCGCCCGATCAAGATCGAGGGTAATCCGCTGCATCCGCTGAGCAAGGGCAAGAGCGATACCTTCGCGCAGGCTTCGTTGCTGAATCTGTACGATCCCGACCGTTCCTGGCGTTTCCTGCACGCTAACAGCGAAATCAGCGCCGACCAGTTTTTCAAGGATCTCGACACGCTAACGGCGGGTTGGGCCGCCAATGGTGGCAAAGGTCTGGCCTTTCTCGGCGGTGAAGTAAATTCGCCAACGCTGAACCGCTTGCGCGCGGAGTTGTTGAAGAAATTCCCGCAAGCCACTTGGACCACTTACGAACCCGGCCTTTATAATAATGAATGGCAGGCGGCGAAGAATGTGTTTGGCCAAGAGGTGAAAATTTCCCCGCGCTACGACAAGGCGGAAGTGATTCTCTCGCTCGATTGCGATTTCCTCGGCAGCGACGACGGCACCCTGGCCTCGATCCGTGATTTTACCGAAGGCCGCAAGGTCGAGAATCCCAACGGTAGGATGAATCGCCTGTATGTGGTGGAAAGTCGTTACAGCAATACGGGTGGCATGGCGGATCATCGCTTGCGTTTGCCTGCCAGTAAGATCTCGCTGTTGGCGTCGGCTTTGCTCGCCGAGCTCAAGCCAGGTTCACTGGCTCCGGAACTGCCCGGCGTCGATGCCAAATGGATTACTGAAGCGGCGCGTGATCTGGCGAAAGCCGGCAAGAACGCGCTGGTGGTGGTTGGCGCGGGCCAGCCTGCCGAAGTGCACCAGGCGGCGCTGATGTTGAACTCCGCGCTCGGCGCGATTGGCAATACGGTGGAATTGCTGCCGGTGGAAGATAAATTGCCGAAGCTGGCAATTCAGGAACTGGCCAAGTCGATTGGTTTGGGATTGGTTACCGACCTGGTGATTCTCGGCGGCAATCCGGTTTACAATGCGCCCGCCGATCTGGATTTCGCCAGTGTTCTGGGCAAGGTTAAAAACATCATCCGCCTTGGTTCGCACGAGGACGAGACGACTGCGGTTAGCGGCTGGCATGCGCCGTTGGCGGAATACCTCGAAGCCTGGGGTGACACGATTTTGCAGGATGGTTCCTATGGTTGTGTCCAGCCGCTGATTCTGCCCTTGCACAACGGCCTTTCGGAAATCCAGTTGGTCGCCAAGATTCTCGGCCAGCCGCTAATAGCGGGACCGGAATTGGTGCAGGAAACCTTCAAGCAGCGCGGCGGTACTGACGCGACCTGGCCGCAGTTTGTGCATGACGGTTTTGTGCCGCTAACCGCGACTGTTCCGCCGATCACCATTGGCGCAAGCCCCGCTTCGATGGGCGTCAGCCTTGCTTCGTTGAAGGCCGCTAACAGCGAACTCGGCCCGAATAATTTGGAGTTGGTGTTTGTGCCGGACAGCAAGGTGGACGACGGTCGTTTCTCCAACAACGGCTGGTTGCAGGAATTGCCGGACTTCATGACCAAGCTGACTTGGGACAATGCGGCGTTGATCAGCCCGCTAACCGCGAAGTCGCTCGGCCTGGACTGCAAGTTGCACGACGGCACTTATTATGGCGACGTGATCAAGATCACGGTTGATGGTCGTTCGGTCGAGGCGCCGGTGCTGATCGCACTGGGCCAGGCGGATTACACCATCACGTTGCCGCTCGGTTACGGCCGCAAGATTTCCGGCAAAGTCGGCAAAGATGTCGGCTTTAGCGCCTATGAAATCCGCTCGTCATTGGCGCCTTATGTGCTGACCGGCGCGCAGGTGGTCAAGACCGGCAAGACTTTCCCGTTCTCGATCACCCAGGAGCACTGGAGCATGGAAGGTCGCGACTTGGTGCGCGAGGCGCCGTTGGCCTACTACAAGGAACATCCGGATTTCACCCGCGAAGTCGGCGAGGAAGCCGAGGCGCCGCCCCTGGAGAATTTCTACAAGTCGCCGGGCTTTGATTTCAAGAAGGACTACCAGTGGGGCATGGTCATCGACCTCAGCTCCTGCGTGGGTTGCAACGCCTGCGTCATTTCCTGCCAGGCGGAAAACAACATTCCGATCGTCGGCAAGGAACAGGTGCGCAACGGCCGCGAAATGCACTGGATGCGCGTCGACCGCTATTATTCCGGTTCGCAGACGCAGAACGAGCGCGGCATCGAGGCGATTCCGAACGATCCCGAAGTGGTGATGCAGCCCGTCACCTGCATGCAGTGCGACAACGCGCCTTGCGAAACAGTCTGCCCGGTGAACGCCACCGTGCACAGCGAGGAAGGCTTGAACTTGATGGTTTACAATCGTTGCATTGGCACTCGCTATTGCGCGAACAACTGTCCGTACAAGACCCGCCGCTTCAATTTCTTCGATTACAACCAGCGTCAGCTCGACAAGCTGTATCTCGGGCCGCTCGGTCCGAAGGGCACTGCGGAGACGATCAAGTTGTCGAAAAATCCGGACGTCACCGTGCGCATGCGCGGCGTGATGGAAAAATGCACCTTCTGCATCCAGCGCATCGAGAAGGCCAAGATTACCTGGAAGATCGACACCAAGCGCGAAGGCGGCAAGATGCCCGGCGATGCGATCCAGACTGCCTGCCAGCAATCGTGTCCGGCGGATGCCATTGTGTTCGGCGACATTTCCGACCCGAACAGCCGCGTAAGCAAGTTGAAGAAGCGCGAGTTGAATTATCAATTGCTCGCCGCACTGAACACTCAACCGCGTTTGAGCTACCTGTCGCGCCTGCGCAATCCGAACCCGCTAATGCCGGGCGCGGAGCGTGTCGGCATGGGTTTGATCAACGCCAAGTCGCACGGGGAGGGAGCGAAACATGAATGAGGAAGTGACAACATTCGGCCCCGCGCGCGGCAATGTGATGGAGCGCAAACCGCTGATCGCGAACTCACGTTCGGCGAAATGGATCACCGCGCACACGGTTGGCCTGATTGAAGGCAAGCCGCTGCGCATCTGGTGGATTTTGCTGACCATCTCCTCAGCATTGGCGTTGTTTTTGCCGTTAGAGTTGACTTATCTGGTTTCCACCGGGGTCGGCATCTGGGGTTCCAACAACACCGTGGCCTGGGCCTGGGACATCACCAATTTCGTGTGGTGGGTCGGTATCGCCCACGCCGGCACCGCCATTAGCGCCATCTTTTTCCTGACGCGGCAGAAATGGACCAACGCGATCAACCGCATTGCCGAGGCGATGACCATTTTCGCCATCGGTTGCGCGGGCGTGTTCCCGGCCTTCCACGTCGGCCGTGTGTGGATGGTGTGGTTCCTCAATCCCGCGCCGTATTACAACGACATCTGGCAGAACTTCAAGAGCCCGTTGTTCTGGGACGTATTCGCGGTGACTGCTTATTTGACGGTTAGTGCCCTGTTCTGGTACTACGGCATGATCCCCGACCTGGCGTCGGTACGTGACAAGGTTTCCGGCAAGGTCCGCAAGATCGCCTACGGTATCGCGGCGCTGGGCTGGCGCGGTTCCGGACGGCATTGGTTTTATTATGAAAAAGGCTACGTGCTGCTGGCGGGCATCTGCTCGGCGCTGGTGTTCTCGGTTTGCGGCATCGTGTCGATGGACTTCGCCACCTCGGTGATTCCCGGTTGGCACACCACCATTTTCCCGATGTATTTCGGCGTGGGCGCGGTGTACGGCGGTTTCGCCATGCTGTTCATCCTGATCATTCCCACCCGGCATTTCTTCAAGCTGCACGACCTGATTACCGAGAAACACATCGACAACATGTGCAAGGTGACCATCATCATGTCGCTGTGCATCGGTTACATCTACCTGATGGAATATTTCACCGCCTATTACAGCGGCAATCCGTATGAATGGTGGCTGGTGTTCTTCAACCGCAGCACGCCGAGCGGCGCGCCGTACTGGTGGTGTTTCTGGATCATGGTGTCGTTCAACGCCATTGTGCCGCAAATTTTGTGGTTCAAGGCCGTGCGGCGCAATACGCTGTTTTTGTTCTTCCTGATGTTCATCCCGAGCATCGGCATGTGGTACGAGCGTTTCGTCATTATCGTTACCGGCATTCAACGCGATTATCTGCCGTCGTCGTGGCATTATTTTGTGCCGACCATCAATGACGTGCTGCTCTATATCGGCACCATCGGGTTCTTCTTCACGGCGTTCCTGTTGTTCCTGCGCTTCCTGCCGATTTTCAACATGGTGGAAGTGAAGAACACCTTGCCGGAGGCAAATCCCCATCATGACGCCAACCACGAAGCCAAGGGAGGTTCCCATGAGTAAGCTTTACGGTATCGGCGCCCAGTTCGACAGCGCGGCTTCGCTGTTAGCGGCGGCGGAAAAGGTTCGCGAGGCGGGTTACCGCCGCTGGGACACGCATTCGCCGTTCCCGGTGCACGGCATCGAGCAGTCGCTGGGCATGCAACGGAGTTTTGTGTCGGCCATCGGCCTGTTGGGCGGCATTGGCGGCTTCATTGGCATCCTGGCCCTGATCTTGTACACCAGCAAAATCAATTATCCGCTGGTGGTGCAGGGCAAGCCGTATTTCTCGCTGGCGGCGACCTTCCCGATCATGTTCGAGGTGACCATCATCGCCTCGGCGTTCATCACCGTTGGCGGGGTGTTCCTGTTCTGCCTGCTGCCGCGCCTGTATCATCCGGTGTTCAACTGGGACAAGTTCGCGCGCGCGACCGACGACGCCTTTTTCGTGGTGATTGATGCGGGCGACCCGTTGTTTGACGAGGCGCTAACGGCGAAGTTTTTATCGGAACTCGGCGGCAAAAACGTGGAGTTGATTGAGGAATAACGACTATGTTCAGGTATTTTTTCTGGGGAGTCTTGGTGTTGGCAGTCTCGGTCGTGATGATCGCGGGCTTCCGCGGCCAGAAGTTTGAAAAGCCGCCGATCCAGATCATTCCCGATATGAAGCAGCAGGGCAAATACAAGGCCCAGGCGGAATCGAACTTTTTCGCTGACGGCCGTGCCGACCGCCAGTTGGTGCCCGGCACCATCCCGGCCCAGGTTGACGTGAAAAATCCTTACAGGGAAACCGGCATCATCGACGGATTTTACGGCGATGGCATCCCGCTAACGGTGAGCGAGTCGCTATTGGCGCGAGGCCAGGAGCGTTACAACATCAATTGCGCGGCGTGCCATGGCGCGCTGGGTGACGGCAAGGGCATCACCTCGAAATACGGCATGGCCGGTGCCGCCAACTACCACAGCGACCGCATTCGCCAGATGCCGGACGGCGAGATTTTCCACACCATCACCGACGGCAAGGGCAACATGATCGGCCTGCCGAACATTCCGGCCGACGACCGCTGGGCGATCATCGCGTACATCCGCGTGCTGCAACGCAGCCAGCACGCCACCCTGAATGATGTGCCGGAACAGCAAAGGAGTGAATTAAGCAAATGAGCGACGCTAACCATCATCAGGTATTGCAGGCGCCGAAGGCCGAGAATTTCCGCTTTCACCGCCTGCAATTGACCCCGCTGGCCTTGTTGATCACCGGCATGGTGTTTCTCGCCATTAGCGTCCTGTGGGGCTTTTTCAATCCGACACGCTTCGCCTATTCGTGGATGTTCTCCTTCCTGTTTTATTTCTTTATCAGCGCCGGGGCCCTGTTCTGGCTGTTCATCCACCACATGACCGACGCCGACTGGTCGGTGGGCGTGCGCCGCCTGCTGGAAAACATGGCGGCCCTGTTCTTCCCGTGGCTGTTGCTGGCGGCGATTCCGTTGTTCCTGCTGCGCAGCGAATTGTTCAAGTGGTGGGATATCGCGCCCGGCGTGGATCATGTGCTGGATGCGAAATCCGGTTACCTGAACCACGAATTTTTCATCATCCGCGCGGTGGTGTTTTTCCTGTTCTTCGGGTTGTTTTCGTGGAAGCTGCGTTCCCTGTCGCTGCAACAGGACGCTAATGGTGATGTCAATTTGTCGGTCAGAATGCGCCAGTGGTCCTACGCGGGCGCGGTGCTGTTCGCGATCTTCATCACCTTGGTGGCGCAGGATTGGCTGATCGGTGTCAGCTACCGCTGGTATTCGACCATCCTTGGCGTGTATGTCTGGGCGGCTTCGCTGTTGATGGCGATGTCGGCACTGGTGATGGCGGTGAACGGCCTGCGTTCGGTTGGCCTGCTGAGGGAAGTGACCAGCGTCGAGCACTACCACATCATGGGCAAGCTGATGCTGGCCTTCACCATGTTCTGGTCCTACGTCGCCTTCGTGCAATATATGCTTTACTATTACGGCAACATTCCCGAGGAGACGATTTTCTATCAAGTGCGCAACGCCAACAGCTGGCGGATCATGAGCTGGGCGCTGTTTATCGGCGGCTTCATCCTGCCGTTCTGCTGTCTGCTGTCGCGCCAGAACAAGCGCGTGCCGTGGCGCCTGACCCTGATCGCCCTGTGGACCTTGATCATCCACGCCGTGGAAATGTACTGGTTCATCATGCCGGCGATGCAGTTGCGCCATGTTCCGGGCACGGGTTATCCCGAGGATTACCAGCAATACCTGCATATTTCCCCCCATCCGCTGGATTTTACCTGCATGATCGGCCTGGGCTCGTTT
Source organism: Verrucomicrobiales bacterium (assembly GCA_031256975.1). GTDB lineage: Bacteria > Verrucomicrobiota > Verrucomicrobiia > Methylacidiphilales > JAAUTS01 > JAIRPN01. The sequence continues at coordinate 73,455 of JAIRPN010000018.1, forward strand.
TTTGCCTATGTTTTCCTGCGTAATTTGCGCAAGCAATCGTTGTTCCCGATTCGCGACCCGCGCTTGTTTGAATCGGTGAACACCAAGAACTGACGCTAACGATGAAAAAAGAATTAAAATTGGTTGGTTATGCAGCGCTGATCATCATTGGTTTTGCGTCGATGGTGATTTTGTCCTGGGCGATCTCGCAGAAGAATGTGAACCGTGAGGATGCCGACGCGGTGGTGCAGGAACGCCTGAAGACCTTGCATGAGTTGCAGGTGCAGGAGCAAAAGGCATTGACCGGCAGTGGTTGGGTCGACCAGAAGGCCGGGGTGACGCATATCCCGGTTGAAGTCGCGATGAAGCTTGAGCTGGCGGACCTGCAAAGCAAACCGGTGACCAAGAGTGCCGTCGCGGTGAATCCCGTGCCTGCCCCAGCCCCGGCGGCACCCGCTGCCGCAAAGCCGCCCGCCAACGATGAGAAGAAACCGGCGCCCGAGGCCAAGCCCGCCGCCAATGGCCAGGCCGCACCTGCTGCTACTCCGGAGAAGAAGCCATGAGCGAGATGTTCATTTTTTATCTGTTGATCGTCGGCTCGATGGTGGTGCTCGGCGGCAGCGCCATGTACGGGATTTACTGGGCGGTGCGCGACGGACAGTACGTGAACATGAAAAAGGGTGCCGAGGTGATTTTTGGCAAGGATGAGCCGGTTGGCAAGGTGACCGATCTGTTCCCGGGCATGAAGCCCGAGGATATCAAACAGCCGGGGGCGGCGAAGAAACGTTAAATTTATGGATACGACTGCAGTGTTAGTGCCGGATAGTGACAGTGATGCGCGGGAGCGTGCGGCGATAGACCGTTCCTGCCGCGTGCCGGTGCTGTTGTTTTTCAGCGTGGCGATTTTCTGGCTGCTGATGGGAACCCTGTTCGGCATGATTGCCTCGATCAAGATGCATGTGCCGGATTTTTTGACCACGTTCTTCGGCGTGCCGGCCGGCGAGTTGTCATTCGGGCGCCTGCGTCCGATTCACCTCAACATCGTGGCCTACGGCTGGGCGGCGGTTGTCGGTATCGGCGTGGCGATCTGGCTGATGGCGCGTTTGTGCCGCGCCCCTTTGCGCAATGCCTGGCTGGTCTGCGCCGCGGGTGTGCTGTGGAATGTCGGCATGATCGCCGGCATCTTCAGCATCCTGCTTGGCTATGGCAATTCGATTGAATACCTGGAATTTCCGCCCTTTGTGACTTTCATCCTGTTCCTCGCCTATGCGCTGGTGTCGGTCTGGGCGGTGGACATGTTCGTGCATCGCAAGAAAGGCCATGTCTATGTGTCGCAGTGGTACCTGCTGGCGGCCTTGTTCTGGTTCCCGTGGCTGTATGGCACGGCAAATATTTTGCTCAACATCCAGCCGGTGGCCGGTTCGGTGCAGGGGATCATCACTTGGTGGTACGGACATAACGTGCTCGGCCTGTGGTTTACGCCGATTGGTTTGGCTTCGGCGTATTATTTCATTCCCAAGGTGATCGGCCGCCCGGTGTACAGCTATTATTTGTCGGCATTCGGTTTTTGGGCGTTGGCGTTGTTTTACAGCTGGAACGGCGGGCACCATTTGATCGGCGGTCCGTTGCCGGCCTGGCTGATCACCGCCAGCTCGGTGGCCAGTTTCATGATGTTTATCCCGGTGCTGGTGACCGCGATCAACCACCACATGACCATGAAGGGCAATTTCCACATGTTGAAATACAGCCCGACCCTGCGTTTTGTAGTATTTGGCGCAATGTGCTACACACTGGTCAGTTTCCAGGGAAGCTCGATGGCGATTCGCAGCTGGAACTACCTGACCCATTTCACCCATTACACCATTGGTCACGCGCATCTCGGCTTGTACGGGTTTTTCACCATGATCATGTTCGGTGCGGTTTATTATATTGTCCCGCGCCTGACCAATTCGGAATGGAAGTCGGCCCGGATGATCAAAATTCATTTCTGGTTCTGCGCCTACGGCATCATCGCGATGTTCGTGGCCCTGAGCATCGGCGGCCTGGTGGAAGGCGAGATGTTGCTCAACCCGAAGGGGGCGCACAATACTTTCCCCGACATTGTCGAGGCGACCAAACCTTATTTGATCGCCCGCAGTATCTCGGGACTGCTGCTGACCGTCGGGCACGTGGTGTTCGCCTGGCACTTTGTGCTGATGCTGGTCGGCATGGGACGGCGTACCGCCGGTGCCACCCTGCTGACTGAGGCCAGCGAGGAACGGGAGGGCGTGGCCATATGAACAAGATGACCACATTGTTTATCGGCTTTTTCCTGACCTTTGTCTCCGGCTGGCTGGGCTTGGTGATCATTCCCTATTTCCAGATCGGCCAGTTGAAGCCGCAGGTCAACGAGGACACCGGCGAATCCTATCCGCTGGTGCGCAGCGGCCTGGCCGAGCGCGGCAAGGTGGTGTATGAGGCGGAAGGCTGCCTGTACTGCCATACCCAGCAGTTGCGCCCGATCGATGTCGACGACGATCACAGCCGTGGCTGGGGTCCGCGCCGTACGGTGGCGCGCGATTACATTTACGACAAGCCGGTGCTATTGGGCACTATGCGCACGGGACCGGATCTGACCAACATCGGCAAGCGCCAGCCGAACGAGCAGTGGCAATACATTCATTTGTACCAACCGCAGATTTACACCAAGGAATCGATCATGCCGCCGTACCAGTATTTGTTCACGGTGCGCAAGATCGAGGGGGCCCGTTCGCCCGACGCGCTGGATTTGCCCGCACCGTATGCGCCGGCGTCCGGTTACGAGGTGGTGCCGACCGATGACGCGCGCGCGCTGGTGGCTTATTTGAAGAGTTTGGATCATACTTACGCGTTGCCCGAGGCGCCGCTACCGAAGGACTGATATGGCGAACAACACATACGACAATGATTTTCCGATCCCGTCGCCCGATGACGACAAGCCGGATCCGAATTTACGCAATCTGGATTATTCCGAGGACGTTAACGTCGGAAAAATCCACGAATCAATCCTGCGTGAGAACAAGGAACCGCGCGAAGGGATGGAGCCGGTGCCCCTGTGGCTGTTGGCGGTCATCATTAGCTTTATTTTCGGCTGCGGCATTTATCTCGGCCTGTTCTGGGGCGGATTCAGCGCGACCGCTTATGACGAGGACACCCGCATCGCCTCCAGCGGCGGTGAAAAGGGCAAGGGCGGCGGCGCTAATGGCGAGACGGCCGTGGCGGCGGGCGATCCCTTGCAGGAAGCGATCAAGCTCGGCAAGCGCCAGTATTCCAACAACTGCGCCTCCTGTCACCAGCCGACCGGCATGGGTGTCAGCGGCCAGTATCCGCCGTTGGCCAAGTCCGATATCGTGATCGGTCCTGAACGTCATTTGCTGGCGGTGTTATTGAACGGTTTGGAAGGCCATTTGACCGCGCAGGGCGTTGCCTACAACGGGGCGATGCCCGCTTGGGGCGGCAACATGAACGACAAGCAGGTTGCCGCGGTGTCGACCTTCATTCGCCAGGAATGGGGCAATAGCGCCGGACCGATCACGCCCGAACAGGTGGCGGCGGCCCGCAAGGAATTCGCCTCGCATCCGGCGGCCTACAAGATTGAAGAAGTGGAAGCCTTGCCGACCACGCCGATTCCGGGGGGAACGGCTGCGCCGGGCGGAGAAGCGAAAAAATAGAGCCGCGCTAAATTAAGGGGTAATTAAAAATTGGTTGAAAAATCGCAATGGAGAACTATCGATTTCTGTATAAGCTGAACTACGGGAGATGTTATGAACGCTAATGTTGAAAAGGCGTTGGAAACTCACGGCGAGGGTCATCACGAGCACGGACATGACCATCACGAATTGAGCTTCTGGCGCAAATATGTTTTTTCCACCGATCACAAGATGATCGGTATCCAGTATGGGATCACCGCGTTGCTGTTCCTGTTGTTCGGGTTCAGCCTGATGGGATTGATGCGCTGGCAATTGGCGTATCCCGACACCACGATCCCGTTCTTCGGCAAAATCCTGACCGCGGTGCTCGGCGAACACATGGCACCGAAGGGCGTGATGTCGGCCGATTTGTACAACTCCTTCGGCGCGATGCACGGCACGATCATGGTGTTCCTCGGTATTGTGCCGCTCGGTTTCGCGGCCTTCGGCAACTTTGTCATGCCCTTGCAGGTCGGTGCGCCGGACATGGCGTTCCCGCGCCTGAACATGGCGAGTTACTGGTCGTATCTGGCCGGCGGCATCGTCATGCTGATCAGTTTCGTGGTGCCCGGCGGCGCGGCCAAATCCGGCTGGACCTCCTATCCTCCGCTGGCAGGCATTGCCGATGTCGGCCCGAACATTCACATCATTTTCAACGGCCAAACCCTGTGGATCATCGGCATGGTGCTGCTGATTTCCTCGTCGTTGCTTGGCTCGGTCAACGTGATCGCCACCGTGGTGCAATTGCGTGCCAAGGGCATGACCTGGATGCGCCTGCCGTTTTTTGTCTGGGCGCAGTTCGTCACCGCGTTCCTGCTGTTGCTGGCGTTTCCTCCCCTGGAAGCGGCCGGCGTGATGCAGTTGATGGACCGCGTGGCAGGCACCAGTTTCTTCATGCCGAGCGGCCTGGTGGTCAATGGCCAGGGTTGGCATGGCAGCGGCGGCGGCAGCCCCCTGTTGTGGCAGCATTTGTTTTGGTTTCTCGGCCATCCCGAGGTGTACGTGATGATCCTGCCCGGCTTGGGCATCGTGGCGGAAGTGCTCGCCAACAACGCGCGCAAACCGCTGTGGGGTTATCGTTCGATGGTCTGGGCGGTGCTGGTGCTCGGCTTCCTGTCCTTCCTGGTTTGGGCGCACCACATGTACCTGACCGGTATGGACACCAAGGTTAGCGCCTTCTTCCAAACCACGACGATTATCATTAGCGTCCCGTCGGTGATCATCCTGACCTGTCTGATCATCTCCCTGTATGGCGGTTCGATCCGTTTCAACACGCCGATGTTGTTCGCCATCGCGTTCCTGCCGATGTTCGGCATTGGCGGTCTGACTGGCATCCCGTTGGCGTTCAACGCCACCGACGTGCCGCTGCACGACACCTATTATATCATCGGCCACTTCCATTACGTGGTGGCGCCCGGCACCTTGTTCGCCTTGTTTGCCGGGGTGTATTTCTGGTATCCGAAAGCCACCGGCCGCATGATGAGCGAATTCTGGGGCCATGTGCATTTCTGGCCGACCTTCATCCTGATGAACTGCATTTTCATGCCGATGTTCCTGCAAGGGTTTGCCGGCGTGCACCGTCGCTGGTACAGCGGCGGCATTGTCAATGGCGACGCGCTGTTCGAGGTGACGCAGCATGTGCTGCACTGGAATACCTTCATGTCGTGGGCGTCCTGGCTGCTGGCGGTGGCGCAAATTCCGTTCATCCTGAATTTTTTCCTGGCGTGGAAATACGGCCACAAGTCCGGCGACAATCCGTGGCATGCCACCACCCTCGACTGGCAGACCCCGACGCCGCCCCCGCATGGCAACTTCACGGTGCAGCCGGAAGTTTATCGCGGTCCCTACGAATACAGCGTGCCCGGTTATCCCGAGGATTACCTGCCGCAGGACAAAAAATTGGACCAGAAGGAAGCGAAATAAGTTATGCAAATCCCTTACGAAGTTGAAGCGAGGCCCGATACCGGGTTGTACAATGCCAAGCTTGGCATCTGGCTGTTTCTGGCCTCGGAAGTGATGCTGTTCGGCGGCCTGTTCAGCGCCTACATCTTTTTGCGCATCGGCGCGGAACCCGGCCTGTGGCCGCACCAGATTCTGGAGCTCGGGCCGGCTTTCGCCAACACCATGGTGCTGATCATTTCCAGCGTGACCATGGTGATGGGCTGGGCCAGCGCCAAGCTCGGCGAGTACAAGAAGTTCAAGATTTTCACCGGCATCACCGTTCTCTGCGCGCTGGCCTTCGTCGGTATCAAGAGCTACGAGTACCACGGCGATTTCAACCGTTACGGCGTAATCCTGGCCGACAAAACCCAGGTGACCGGCGAGCTGGTCAAGGACAAGACCAACGACCGGCAGATCACCCTCATTCCGGACGCCAAACAGTCCACCGAACTGGGCCGTGAATATTTGAAGAAACAGGGCGAGGGCGCTGAAAAAAGCGGTGAGGAACAAGAACTGGCTTTTGACCGCAAGGACGTGGTGTGGTTTTCCAATTTCGTGCCGTCCTACAGCACCTTCTTCTCGGTCTACTTCACCATGACCGGCCTGCACGCCCTGCACGTCATCGGCGGCGCGGTGGTGATCTTTTACCTGTGGGGACCCGGCAGCAGGATGTATTTCACCGACCGCAAGCATTTCGTCAACCGCCTCGAGGTGGCCGGGCTGTTCTGGCACTTTGTCGAGCTGGTGTGGATTTTCCTGTTTCCGGTCCTATATTTACTCTAGGAATCTTTATGAGCGAAGACCAAGACTTGCAACAAACGCGCAACGAGGTGAAGATGCACCTGCGCATCGGCGTGGCGCTGACCGTGCTGATCCTGATTTCCATCGGCATCGCCCTGATTCCCTTCAACACCGCCCTGCACCTGGTGATCGGGCTGGGCATCGCGGTGGTGATGGCGACTTTGGTGATGGCCTTTTTCATGCACTTGAAGGGCGAGAAAAAATTCGTCCACTGGACGATGATCACCGCGGCGTTTTTCTTTGTGATATTGATCGCGCTGACCCTGCTGGCGTACTTCGACTATGCGGGCTCGGCGACGATCTTTAAATTCTGAGGTAACGAGTATGTCGATCAAAGTGGCACATGTGATATTCGTGGTCAGCACGACGCTAATGGCGGCGGGCGGCGCGTACTGGGCGGACCAGGGCGGCCTGCAGCATTTGTGCTGGGCGCTGACCGCGCTGGCGGTGGCACTGCCGGTTTACGGCGTGGTGTTTTACCGCAAATTGAAGAAGCACCCGACCCTGTGATATGAACCATCTGCGCAACATGCTTACGACCGGCACGCTAATGGCGATCCTGCTGTTGGCGTCGCAGCCCGTGCATGCCTGCGCGGTTTGTTTCGGCGCGCCGGGGGACCAGAACACCGAGGCCGCCGGGCATGCGATCCTGTTCATGCTCGGGGTGCTGGTACTGGTGCTGGGTTCGATTTTCACCACGGTGGTGGTGCTGGCCTGGCGGGCCCACAAGAGGAGTTCCGCCACGCATAACGACGAGGAAATTTTAGGATAGGCTAAGTATGATTCTGTTAAAATTGCTAGGTATGCCGGACGATGTTTCGGCTGATGGGTACATGATCGACCACATGATGGAATTCTGCCTGTGGTTCATGGTGATCTTGTTCGTGGGCTGGACCCTGTTCTTCCTGTTCATCCTGTGGAAGTTCCGCCGCGGCAGGAACAAGCAGGCGCAATACCACGGGTTCCGCGCCAAGTGGACCACCCACGCGGAACTGGCGGTCATCCTGGTCGAGGCGGTATTGCTGCTCGGCTTTGCCGTGCCGATCTGGAAAAAGACCGTGAAGGATTTTCATGACGACAACGCCATGCAGGTGCATGTGGTGGCTTACCAGTTCGGCTGGGCCTTCCATTATCCCGGGGCGGATGGCAAATTCGGTCGCAACGACCCGAAGCTGGTTTCCAGCACCAATCCGCTGGGCATTGACTGGACCGACCCGTCGTCCAAGGACGACGTGGTGGCGCTCAACACCATGCGCGTGCCGCTCAACCAGAAGGTGGCGCTGACGCTGACTTCCAAGGACGTGATCCACAACTTCGCCGCGCCGAGCCTGCGTGTCGCGCGTGACGCGATCCCGGGTTCCTCGAACGAAATCTGGTTCACCGGAATCAAGGAAGGCGACTATGACGTGATTTGCGGCCAGCTCTGCGGTGCGGGGCACGGCCTGATGAAGGGCACGGTTAGCGTCATTCCGGCGGCGGATTTCAGCGAGTGGATCCTGAAGAATCCGTCGATCCCGGCACAGTTCAAGGAACAAAAAGTCGCCGCGGCGACGGCTCATTGAAAGCTCGCGTTTAGCGTTGTGAATTCCGTCGTGCCGGCCCTAAACTGAGAGTTTATGACCCGGGTATTGCAGCGTGTTTATCTTGGCTTGTTTCTGGCTGACGGCGTGGTCACGGTCCTGGTGATCCATTGGCCGTGGTTGCACTGGTTGAACATCCTGTTGGCCGCAGTGGTGGCGTTGTCCAGCCTGCCGTTGTGGGGTGCGTTGATATTGACGCCGAAATTTTCCCCGTTGCTGCTGTTGCCGGTCTGGTTCGCCCTGTGGGCCAATTATTGCCTGGCTTTTCCGCTTAACATGCTGGAGTCGCCGCAGGTATTCGGCTGGCTGGCCTGGGTGCAAGTCCTGATCGGGTTGCTGTGCCTGGTGGTCTGGAACTCGAGGCGTTATCAGCGGGAATTCTTTGCCTGGCGGCATTTGCTGGTCATGGCGGGACTGAGCGTGGTGCTGGCGCTGTTGTTGCTGGCGTCGTTGATCGGCGGGCAAACCGTGAACCTGGTCGGCGTGATGAGCGGTCATTACGCGCGCATTACCTTCCAAGGGATTTACCTGAAGGAAAAGCATTTCACCAAAAATGGCCAGGAAGTGCGGCTGGTGGGCATGAGCCATGTCGCGGACAAAAAATTCTACGACCAGCTGACCGCCAGCCTGCCGACCGATAAACCGGCAATGGTGTTGATGGAAGGGGTTACCAACCGGAATAAAATCCCGTTGAGCCTCGACTACAAGCAGATGGCCACGGTGCTCGGCATCAGCACGCAGAACAAAAGTTCGTTTGAGCACAAGGCGCTGGAATATTTGCAGGCGGAAAGCGAGGGCAGGGAGCAGTCGCTGGAAAACCCGCAATTGCGCTTTCGCAGCGCGGATGTTGACCTCAGTTCCTTTGACCCGAAAACCATCGAGTTCCTGCGAACAATCTCCAGCCTGTACGGCAGCAAAAACTGGCGGGAATTTGCCAATATCTACCTGCGCTTGAACCGCGATCGCAGCATGCAGGTGCTGGTGATGCAGGACATCCTGTTCAAACGCAATGAACACCTGCTGGCGGAAATCCGGCAGACGCAATCGCCATTGGTGATCGTGCCGTGGGGCGCCCTGCATATGCCGTATGTGGAGTGGGAGTTGCGCAAGGAGGGATTCCAGGAAGTCTCGCAAAGTGAAAACCGGGTTGTTTCCTTCAGCAATTGAAGGAAGGGCATTGCGTTTTTGTGTTTTTGGGCGAAAATTACCGGTTATGAGCACAGTTGCCGAACCCAATCGACGCATTGCCATCTGGCTGTTTGTCATCGCGCTGGCGATTTATGCCATGGTCATCGTCGGCGGGGCGACGCGCCTGACCGGTTCCGGCTTGTCGATCACCGTGTGGGACCCGATCATCGGCGCTTTGCCGCCGTTCAGCCAGCAAGCCTGGCAGCAGGCCTTTGATTTGTACCAGCAGTCGCCGCAATACAAGATCACCAATGCCGGCATGTCGCTCGACGAATTCAAGGGGATCTTTTACTGGGAATATTTCCACCGCCTGCTGGGCCGGGCGATCGGCGTGATTTTCTTTTTCCCGTTTTTGTATTTCCTGTTCACCAAACAGATTTCCCGCAAGTTTGTCCCGCATCTGGTGGCGATTTTCCTGCTCGGCGGACTGCAGGGCGCGCTGGGCTGGTTCATGGTGAAAAGCGGACTGGTCGACAAGCCGTGGGTGAGCCCGTATCGCCTGACCGCGCATTTGCTGACCGCCCTGTTCCTGTATGCCTATGTGTTATGGCAGGCTTTCCGCCTGTGGGGGGTTGGCGACACCAACCAGGACAAGGTGGCCTGCAATCTGAAGGGCTGGTCGCTGGTGTTGCTCGGCCTGCTGGTGGTCCAGATCAGTTACGGCGGTTTTGTGGCGGGCTTGCACGCGGCGATGACCTATCCGACTTTCCCGACCATGAATGGCCAATGGATTCCGGAAGGTTTGCTGCGCCAGGTTCCGCTGTGGTCAAATTTCTTTGAGAACCACACCACCACGCAATTCATCCATCGCGGCCTGGCCTTCCTGCTGGTGATTAGCGTCGCGCTGTATTGGCGGCGCTCGGCCGGGGTCAAGCGGCTGGTATTCGGCCGCAACCTGCTGTTGGCGGCCGTGCTGTTGCAATTTTTGCTCGGGGTGCTGACCATTGTTAATTCCGCGGGCCATGTGCCGGTGACGCTGGGGGTGTTGCACCAGGCCGGAGCGGTGGCCCTGCTGTCGGTGCTGCTGTATTTGATTTATCTCAGCGGTCCGCGCACGGCGGCAGCGGAGGCCTGAGGCGGTCATGGCGGGGTGTTGTCCAACCGACGAGGATCTGGCCTGTTGCGGCACTGCGCCGACCAGGTCGCAGGCGCTGGCGTGGATGCGGCTGGTGTTCGCGGCGCTGATCGCCGGGCAGACCATGACCTTCAGCCTCGGTGCCAACATCTCCCCGCCCGAGGGAAGCGAGCGGACCATTCTCCACGCGGTGCTGGCGGCCTCGTCGTTAGCGGTATTTTTGTTATTAGGGTTGCCGCTGTTGCGGGAATCGTGGCGGCAGGCGCTGGCCGGGCGGGTGGTGATCGAGCAGATGTTCCTGCTGGGCATTGCCGGGGCCTATGCGGCCTCGGTGCATTCCTCGCTTACCGGCGAGGGTTCGATTTATTACGAACTGGTGGCGATCCTGCTGGCGATTTACACGCTGGGCACGCTGGTGATGCAAAACCGCCGCAACGCGGCGTTGCGCTCGGCGCAGTCCTTGCGTTCGCAGTATGACAAGTGCCTGCGGCTGGACGCCAACGGCGAAGCGCAGGAAATTGCCGCGGACGAAATCAAGATTGGCGACCGCATCGTGGTGTACGCCAACAGCGGAATTCCGGTTGACGGTTTCATCCGGGAAGGCAGGGCGTTCATCCGCGAGACGGCGATGACCGGCGAGCCGTTCCCGGTGGTGCGCGAACAGGGCGATCCGGTGTTGGCGGGCAGTTATGTGCTCGACCAGAAAATCATCATTGAATCCACCGTGGGCGGCAAGTCGCGGAAGCTGGATTTGTTGCTGGATTCGATCGATCGGGCGCGCGATTTGCCGTCGAAGATCCAGCAGGAGGCCGACCGCATCATCACCTGGTTCCTGCCGGTGGTGTTGGTCATTAGCGTGCTGACCTTCGCCGGTTGGACCTGGGCGTCCGGCTGGATTGTCGGTTTGTTCAACGCGCTGGCGGTGCTGGTGGTGGCCTGTCCCTGCGCGATGGGATTGGCGACGCCGATCGGCATCATGAGCGCGCTGAACGCCTTCGCGCGGCGTGGGCTGGTGGCGAAGAACGGGGATTTCATCGAGGCCTTATCGAAGATCGACACGGTGGTGTTTGACAAGACCGGGACCTTGAGCGAGGAGTCGCTGCAATTGGTGGAATTTGTCACGGCGGAAGGATTTGAGCGTGACCGGTTGCGGACGTGGATCGGCGCGTTGGAGGAGGGCAACAGTCATCCAATCGCCCGCGCCTTCCACGACTGGGTTGGCGGAAAAGGCGCCTTGCAAGCCAGGGAAATCCGGGTTCTTCCCGGCGCGGGGATTTGCGGCCAGATACAAGACGCTAACGGTGAGAGTCATCAATTGACGATTGGCAACGCGGGGATTTTGCCGCAACAAAACAACGCGAATGTTTCTGCCGATTCCGCATCGCTAATGACAATCTTTGTGACGGTTGACGGTGTCCTGGCGGCGACGGTGCGCCTGCGCGAGAGATTGCGCGATAGCTCGTCGTTGGCGTTGGACGAGTTGAAGGCGATGGGCCTGCGGGTGGAAATCATGAGTGGCGACCAGCCGCAGCGTTTGCGCGAGCTGGGTTTCCCGGATGCCAAGGCGGGTTTGTTGCCGGAGCAGAAGGCGGAACTGGTGCGTGAATTGCAACAGGCGGGCCGCAGGGTGTTGTTTGTCGGCGACGGCATGAACGACTCGGCGGCGATGGCCTGCGCGACGGCGTCAATCGCGCTGGTGAGCGGCGCGGAGCTGACGCGCGAAGTGGCGACGGTGCAATTGTTCGGCGAGAACTTGTCGGTGATTCCCTGGGCCAAACGTCAGGCCGGGCGGGTGATTCGCGGAATACGCGGCAATTTGTGGTTTGCCGCCTGTTACAATGCGATTGGCATTCTGCTGGCGGTTAGCGGTGTGCTGCATCCGGTGATGGCGGCGATTTTGATGACCTTGTCGAGCGCGACGGTGACCTGGCGGGCGATTCGTTTTGGCGAGAAGTTGCAGGATGAGGCGGAGCGCGAATCGGAAGGCAGTGTAGCACAGGCATTCCTGCCTGTGCCCGAGGTAGGAAACACACAGACAGGAATGTCTATGTTACCTTGTTTCAAGCCTTGGGGCCTGGTCTTATTTGTCTGCATGGTGCTGCAGGGGTTGCTGGTGGCGTATATGGCAAATATTTCGCCGCTAATGGCGAGCCTGACGGTGCTGGGTTTCGCGCTTGCCGGCGCGGTCATGGCGTTCATGGCGAACTCGTGGCAACGGCGCCCGGTGTGGCTGTTGTACGCGGCCATGTTGGCGGTGGGGAATCTGGGCATGGTGGCGGGCTGGTTTGCCGACGCCGGTTTTATGCGGGCAATGCCAAGCTGTTGCGCGATGGATGGCGGCATGTCGCTGCCGCTGCTGAACTGGATGAACGGCGGGATGGTGCTGGCGTCGCTGCCGTTGTTGTTCGTCATTAGCGTCCAGCCGGCGCGTGCGGCGCGCGAGTTTTTAAACCGCAAGTGGATTCATGCCTTGTTCTGCATTGGCGGGATGGTTCTGGGGATGCTGTTGTCGATGAGGATTCTCGCCATTAGCGGCGCGGAAGGGGGCTTTTTTTTGAGTTACTCGGCCATGACTTTGGGTATGTTTATCGGGATGATTTTGTGCTGTAAATTTTATTTCCAGGTATTGTTGGGGAGGGTGAAAACGGCATGAGCGAACGCGGGCAGAGCGAGAAATTGAAGCGCGAACGTTGTGCGAGGTCGGCGGAATGGCGTTGGATTTACCGGTTGGGTTCACTGCGGCTGGCGATGCTGCTGTTGTTCACCGTGGCGATCGCCTGCGCGGTGGCGACGGTTTGCGAGTCGAAGTTCAACCGGCAGGTGGCGGAGGTCTACATTTACAAGAATCCGTTTTTCATGCTGTGGTTGCTGTTTCTGTGCCTGAATCTGATTTGTTCCGCACTGACCCGCTGGCCCTGGGAACGGAAGCATCTGGGTTTTGTCATTACGCATGGCGGCATCATCACCATGCTGGTGGGCGCGGTGATCGGCCATTTCTTCGGCTTTGAGGCGTCGGTGAATCTGGAGAAAGGCGCGCCGCCGGTCAGCAAACTGATTGTCAACGAAACGATGCTGATGGTGCAGGGATTCCGTTCGGGAGAATTTTACCAGGCGCCGCTAACCATGAACGTGCGCAGGCCGACCCCGCGGAAACCGCGCGTGATGCCGGTGCCGGAGTCGGACTTGAAGCTGCAAATCTTGGATTACAGCGAATATCTGGCCACCCGCACGGTGCTGCGTCCCGACGAGAACGGCGTGCCCGGCGTGACGCTAACGTTGAACAGCGCGCAGATGAAGCAGAGCCTGCCGGTGTCGCTGTTGATGAGCCCGCAGGAATCGGCGACGTTCGACATGTTCGGCCTGGCGCAGGTGCGGCTGGTGCCGTCGCTAACCATCAAGATTGCGCCGTCCAAGGTGCCGTTGTTGCTGTTGGCGCCGAACAAGGACGGCGGGCTGGATTACAAGCTGTTGCACGAAGGCCGTCCCGCGGTTAGCGGTGAAGTGGCGGCGGACGAGGGCTTTTCCACCGGTTGGCTCGACTGGATTGTGCGGGTGCAGGCGGTTTATCCCAAGGCGCATTTTGCGCAGGAAGTGGTGGCGGTGGAGAATCCGGCGCCGCAGCAACAAACCGTGGCCGGCATCCAGGCCCGGTTGGCGGACGCCAACGGCGGGGCAGGCACCCCGGAATGGATCGCGGCGGGAACCTCGCGGTTGTTGCAAATCGGCCAGAAGGTCATCCAGGTTGGTTTCGGCCTGCGCCAGATTCCGATTCCCTTTGGCGTGACGCTGGACAATTTCAGCGTGCCGCGCGACGAGGGCACCGACCAGCCGGCGAATTTCATCAGCGAACTGACTTTCAACGACGCCAACGGTGAAGCCAAGCAGGCCCGCGCCGAGATGAATCATCCGGCCAGTTTTCCCGGCGGTTGGTGGCGGTTGATGACCGGGCTGAATTACAAGTTTTCGCAGGCGGGCTGGGATCCGGCCAACTTGAACCAGACCACGCTGCAGGTGTTGTACGATCCCGGCTGGCTGTTCAAATGGATCGGGTCGCTGCTGATTTGCAGCGGCATTGTGTTGATGTTTTATTTCAGGCCGCAGAGAACCACGGAGAAAATTTAGATTTTATGAACAGTCATTTTTTTAGCAAACTCTGCGGTTCCCTGCTTCTCTGCGGTTCTTTGTGGGCGACAACACTAATGGCGAAGCAGGTGAATCTGTCCGGCCTCGACGATGTGGCGGTGCAGGACCATGGCCGCAAGAAGCCCTTTTATGTGTTTGCGGTTGAACACTTGCGCTCGATTTCCGGCAAGGAGTCGTGGAAGGACGCCAACGGCGAAACCTGGCCGGCGGAGAACGTGGTGGTGGATGTCTGGCTGCGGCCGGAAATCTGGGAAGACCGCCCGCTGGTGCTGGTCGACAATGTGGTGTTGAAGGAAGAATTGAAGTTGCCGAAGGAGCAGAAATATTTTTCCTACCGGGCGCTAACCGCCAATTCGCAGCTGGATTCCGTGTTGCGCGAAGTGGCCCGTTTGCAGGTGTTGAAGGAAAAACTTTCCGCGGCGCAGGAGGGTGCGCGACAGCTCAGCACGCGGCTGGAATTGTTTAAGGATTTGGCCAATGGCACAGCTTTTAATTTTGTCCCCGACCCGCATGAAGCGGAAGGCAAATGGCTGCCGCTCACGCTGAAGCTGCCGCACTATTCCGAGCAACAGGTTGCCTCGCTGTTAGCGTCGTTCCAGCAATTTTTAAAGAATTATGACGCTAATGATGAAGCTGGCGTGGCCGGATCGTCATTGGCCTTCAAGCAACAGCTGCGTTCGCTGGCCCCGTCGCTTTATCCGTCGGAGGACATTCTCAAGCTGGAGAATTTTTATACCAAACTCGATCCGTTCAGTTGGGCCTGGAAGGCTTATCTGGTGTCGGCGATCGTGCTGATGCTGACCACCCAGTTGTGGCGCCAGGCGGGTTACCGTTTCGGTGTGGCGCTGGCGCTGGCGGGTTTTGCGTTCCAATGCGCGGGCTTCGTGATGCGCGTGGTGATTTCCGACCGCGCCCCGGTGACCAACATGTACGAGACGGTGATCTGGCTCGGCTTTGGCGCGATGTTGTTCGCGCTGATCTTCGAGCTGGTGTACCGCAGCCGCTATTTCCTGCTCGGCGCGACGCCGGTGGCGTTCGTGTCGTTGTTGCTGGCGGAGACGCAGAACCAGATTCTGGATAGTTCCATTCATCCGTTAGTACCGGTATTGCGCAGCAATTTCTGGCTGAGCACCCATGTGCTGACCATCACCAGCAGCTATGCCGCATTCGCGCTGGCGCTGGGCATCGGGCATATCGTGCTGGGCAAGATGTTGTTCAAGTGCCCGGTTCCCCCGGCCTTGTACCAGTATTTGTACCGTGCCTTGCAGGTCGGAGTATTGCTGATTGGTACAGGAACGATTCTCGGCGGCGTGTGGGCGAATTATTCCTGGGGCCGTTTCTGGGACTGGGACCCGAAGGAGACCTGGGCCCTGATCACCTTTTTGTGTTATCTGGTGATTTTGCACGGCCGCATTGCCGGCTGGTGGGGCGGGGTTGGTCTGGCGGCAGGCTCGGTGATTTGTTTTTTATCGGTGTTGATGGCGTGGTACGGCGTGAATTTCGTGCTTGGCACCGGGCTGCACAGCTACGGCTTCGGCACCGGCGGGTTTATCTATGTGCTTGGATTTGTGATGCTTGAGTTGATTTTTGTGGGCTGGTCATTAGCGTCCTACTTGCGCGGACAATCCGCCAGGCAGGCGTAAAATCGCTCTTGTACAAGCGCCGCTTTGATTTAGAATTTCATTATGGCTGCGGTAGTTGATACGGAATGGAATATCAAGACGCGTTCGTCGGTTTGCCAAGCGACGGGGCGGCCTTTTGTCGAGGACGAGGTGTTCCACACCATCCTGCTGGACAGGCCCGAGGGTTTGGAGCGGTTGGACTGGTCCGAGGAAGCCTGGCAAAACAATCCTTCCCCGGAGTGGATGCTGTCGTGCTGGAAATCGGTGTTCAAGCCCGACCCGCCCGCGCCGGTTGAGGCGGTGACCCGCGAGGATGCGGAATCCGAACTGCGCCGCCTGCTGGAAAATTTGCAACCCGAGGATGAAAAATGCGCCTACCTGCTGGCCTTGTTGCTGGAGCGCAAACGCATCCTGAAGGCGCGGCAGAAAATCGACAGCAACGGGCACAAGTGCGTGGTTTACGAACACGCGGTGACGCAGGAAACGCTGATCGTGCCCGAGGTGGATTTCAAATTGTCCGACATGGACTCGTTGATCAACGAGATGAACCAGAACGGCGGCATGGTGTTCCGTGTGAATATGCCCGCGGGCCTGGTGCCGGAAGGCGGAGAGGGCGCCGCGGAGTGAATGACCGCGCCGTCAATGGCGGCGCAAACGGCATTCCCTGCTAAATTGATTTCCATGCAAGGCCAGGGTTCATCCAAACCCGTGTTCGGGTTGCGTGTCATCGCCATTTACAAGTTCTGCAAGACCGTGCTGGCAATCGGTATTGCCTGGGGATTGTTCCGGCTGGTGCATGCCGATTTGCAAAGCGTCTCCGACCGGGTGATCGCGCTGTTCCATGTGAAGGCCGAGTTCCATCTGGTGCAGAATCTGCAGGAAAAATTCACCGACCTGTCGCCGCACGAGCTGCGGCTTGGCGGTTTCGACGCCTTGGTCTGCGCCCTGCTGTTCGCGGCCGAGGGTCTCGGATTGTGGTGGGAAAAGCGCTGGGCGGAATGGCTGGTGATCATCAATTCCGGCATTTTGGTGCCGTTTGAGGTGATGGGCCTGCTGCATCATCCGGACTGGCTGCATCTGCTGGTGTTGGCGGTCAACCTGATTATCATCGCCTATATCGCGAAAGTAGTCTGGAAAAACCGCAAAAAACACGTTCGCTGAGAACCTGTATTTTGCCTTTTGAATTAATCCAAAACCGTGCTTTATTGGTCGGGATGTCCTCATTGATTCATTTGTTGGAAAACAACCGGGTTTGGTCGGAAAGCGTCCGTTCGCAGATGCCGGATTTCTTCACCAAGCTTTCGCAGCAGCAGGCGCCGGAATATCTCTGGATCGGCTGTTCCGACAGCCGCGTGCCGGCGAATGAAATCGTCGGGCTGCTGCCGGGCGAACTGTTCGTCCATCGCAACGTCGCCAACGTGGTGGTGCACTCGGACCTCAATTGTCTTTCGGTGATTCAGTTCGCCGTCGAGGTGCTGCAGGTCAAGCACATCATCGTCTGCGGCCATTACGGTTGCGGCGGTGTCAAATTCGCGCTGGAGGACATTGAGGTCGGTTTGGCCGACAACTGGCTGCGCCACGTGCAGGATGTGCAGCAGAAGCATGCCAGGGAACTGGCGCAGATCGACGACCAGAACGTCAAAATCGACCGTCTCTGCGAACTCAACGCGATTGAGCAGGCCCTGCATGTCGGCGAAACCACCATCGTGCAGAACGCCTGGAAACACGGCCAGGAACTCACCGTACACAGCTGGGTGTACGGCTTGAAGGACGGCCTGGCGCACGACTTGAATGTGCGGGGTTCCTCCTACGAGGAAATTTTCGAGCAATACCAAAAGTCGCTTGGCTCCCGCTAAGCGCAAAAAAAGACGCTAATGGCAATCTCGCCGTTAGCGTCTTTCAGTTAAAGTTAAATTTCCCAATTAGAATCGGGCACCGACCGACAATTCCGGTCCGACCGCATCGATCGCGCGATTGTCGTGGTAAGGTTCCGACAATCCGGCGTTCGAGAAGTGCTGGTAGAAGGCGGCAACGCGCAGGTACCAGGTTTCATCGATGTCATAACGGGCGCCAATCGCCACCGAGAAGGTGAAGTTGAAGTCCTGGCCCATGCCGTGCGGGTTATCCGTGTGGCCGCCGGGACCATAGGTCGGGTTCGAGTCCAGAAACCCGAAGCCAACACCGGCCTCGGCGAACGGAACGATCTTCCAACCGGGCTGCACGAAGTTGTAGCGCGGACCGAAGGAAGCGCCAACCATGTGATTTTCACCGGCCGGGGAGTGTACCATCTGGTTCCAGTAGCCGCGGAAGAAGAATTCGGTGTAACCGCGGAAGATGCCGCCGCAGAAATCATCGAGGCTGACGTCGTCGATCTTCAGCGAGGCGGTCAAATCGATCGGCACATAGGTGTAACCGTCGAGCTTCGAGTCGCGCACGTTCGAGAAAGCCGCGCCGGAACCGAATTCCAGCGACCAGTCCTTGTCGCTGCAGGCAGCCTTGGTGCCGGAGACGACAACCTTGTCGACGTCCATATTGCCGGTCTTGCCCGCGCCGGTATCAGCGTTTGCCGCCAAGGGTGAAAGCAACGCGCCGGCGGCCAGCAGCATGCCTAGTAAATGTGAGTGCTTATTGTGCATAATAGTATCCTAGATTTCCTACAATGAGTAGTAATCATGCCGCAGTTTTTTGCCAAGTCAAGAGGGCGGCTCTGAAAAAATAATTTGCGTCGACTGCGTCGCTTGCAATGTACAAGCGGGAAAGATTCAGGTTCAATGCATTACAGCTAACAATAGTTTAAGTCGCTAAAACAAATTGACGGACTTGACGGTTAGCGGTTGTTGATTTGCCCGATGGCCCAGGCGGCGTGCTCGGCGATGAGCGGGTCGGAGCCGGCGGCGGCATGGTTGAGCGCGGGCAGGTCGTCACGGGTGCCGGTGTTGCCGAGCACCACGCAGATGTTGCGCAGCCAGCGGTTGTACTTGAGGCGGAATACCGGGGTGCCGCGGAATTCCCGGCGAAAACGGGCGTCATCCCAGTAGAGCATTTCGCGCAGGTCGGGGCGCGGGATGGCGGTTAGCGCCGCCTCGCGGGTTTGCTGCGCCCAGCGGTTCCACGGACAAACGCTCAGACAATCGTCGCAGCCGAACAGGTGGTCGCCGATTTTTTCCCGCAGTTCCAACGGGATGCCGCCCTTGTGCTCGATGGTTAGGTAGGCGATGCAGCGCCGCGCGTCCATCTGGTACGGCGCGGTGATGGCCCCGGTGGGACAAGCATCGATGCAGCGGGTGCAACTGCCGCAGTGATCCTTGGCCGATTGGTCGGCGGTTAGCTCCAGTGAAGTAATCAACTCGGCGAGGAACACCCAGGTGCCGAATTTCTGCTGGATCAGCATGGTGCTTTTGCCCAGCCAGCCGAGCCCGGCGCTAACCGCCAGCGGTTTTTCCATCAGCGCCGAGGTGTCGACCGCGCGGCGCTGGCTGCCGCCGTGCTGTTGCAGCCACAGGTCGAGGGCATCGAGTTTCGGCGGGATGATGTCGTGATAATCCCTGCCCAGCGCATACATGGAAATCCGGCCGCGCCGGGCCGCTGGCGGCTGGTAGTAATTCAGCCCGAGCACGATCACGCTCCTGGCTTCCGGCATGAGCGTCGCCGGGTTGGCGCGGGCAACCGGGTCCTTCGACAGCCACGAAGTCATGTCGCCGGCTTTGCCGTCGTCGAGCCATTGCTGGAAATACTCACCATTGGCGGCCTGCTGCACCGACGCGATGCCACACAGGTCGAAACCCAGGCGCAGGGCCTCGGCTTTCAATTCGGCGGTCAGCGTGGTGATCATGCCGTTCAGTTTAGCCGCGAAGCGGCATGAACACACGGAAAATTGACGGTGCATAAACCGCACAAATTTCCGTGTGTTCCGTATTTTTCGTGAGTAACCTGAAACCATGCTTCCTAAATTGACCACCGAAATCCCGGGAAGAAAGTCCCGCGACCTGGCGCGGCGGCTGAAAGCGCATGAATCGCGCAATGTCACGTATCTGTCGGACGATTTCCCCGTGTTCTGGGAGCGCGCCGAGGGGGCGAACGTGTGGGACGTGGACGGCAATTGTTTTCTCGACCTGACCTCGGCCTTTGGCGTGGCCACCGCTGGCTTCGCCTGCGATTACAAACGCCAGACCTTCGCCTGGCAGGGGGCCTTGCTGGAACACGGCATGGGCGACGTTCATCCGTCGGCGCTGAAGGTGGAATTGTGCGAACGCCTGAGCCAAGTGACCTTCGAACGCTGGGGCGTTGGAGCGGGGAAGGCGATTCTCGGCAATTCCGGCTTCGAAGCGGTGGAGGCGGCGTTGAAAACTTCGTGGTTAGCGACGGGCAAACGGCGGGTGCTGGCTTTCGAGGGTGCTTATCACGGCTTGGGATTCGGTTCGCTAACGGCGAACGGCTGGGAGTTTTTCAAAGCGCCGTTCCGTCCGATGCTGGCGGACTTCGCCGATTTTGTGTCTTATCCGCGCACGGCGGGGGATTTGGCAAAACTGGAACCGCTAATCACGAAAATTTTGTCGCGCGGTGAAACCGGGGTGATTTTGGTGGAGCCGGTGCTGGGTCGCGGCGGCGAGGTGGTTCCGCCGGACGGATTTTTGCAATTGTTGCGGCGACTGGCGGATCAACATGACTCGCTGCTGGCGTTCGATGAAATTTACACCGGATTTTTTCGCACCGGAAAATGGTTCGCCTGCGACCACGAAAAAGTGGTGCCGGACTTGATCTGCTTGGGCAAGGCCTTGAGCGGCGCTTATCCGGTTTCAGCCTGTGTCGGCAAGGCCGGGGTCATGGACGCTTGGCCGGAATCGGCGGGCGAGGCTTTGCACACCAGCACTTTCCTCGGCAATCCGGTCGGTTGCGCGCTGGCCCTGGCGTCGATTGAATTTTGGTCACAGGCTAACCGCGAGCGGGAATTGGCCAAGCTGGAGGAATTGTGGCAGCAAGCCCTGTCGCCCTTGGCGTCGCTGCCGGAAGTGGTGCAGGTGCGGGGTCGCGGCCTGTTGTGGGGCGTGGAGTTCAAGATGCCGGGCATTGCCGGCACGCTAATGACGAAAGGCTTGCAGCGCGGCTTGGTGTTGCTTGGCGCGGGACAGGACGGTCAGGTTTTGTCATTGGCGCCGACTGTGGCACTGACGCCGGAGGAAATCGCCTTCGCGGGCGCGGAGATCGAAAAACTGATCCGCGCGGTCAGGAGTACGTGACGTCCTTGCCGGGTTCCATCTCGAAATTCAGCGCGGTTTCCTGCTCGACGAATTCGTCGAGAATCTGGTGCTTGAACTTGATGTACACCGCGTCGTCCTCGGCGATGCGCAGCTTGGCCATGTTTTCCACATTCAGTGAGAAAAACACGTCGTGCGGGTTGCCCTTGCTGTCGATGCGCTTGCCGACGTACAGGTTCATGATTTCGGGAATCTTCAGCAAACGGATGCGTGTCTCGACCATCAGATTTTCAATCTGATCTGGCTTGGTATTTGCTTTCAGCTTTAAAAAACGAATGTGATGAACCATAAACTTATACGCGGCAAGCGTTATCCATATCAGGGACGAGAGGGCGGACTGTCAAGCATGCTTACACGGTTGCGCGGCGTCGTTTTTTGTCATAATCACAACAAAAATGGGGCGAAAATGGGAATATTCTGGACATTGGGCGCTGTTAAGTTTGAATCATGGGATGCTATCCGATGTGTTTGGAAAAAAAAGTAACGAACCTGCTGACACACAGGAAAAGAACGTAGAACCGAAAACCGTACAATTTATGGAACCAAATCGCAAATCATCATCCGTCGCCGTCATTTCCGAGGACGTGGAATTCAAGGGTGTGCTGAGCTCGGCCAGCCATCTGGAAATCAACGGCCGTTTCGAGGGTGAAATCCTGGCGGAAGGCCCGCTGGTGATCGGCGAGACCGCCATCATCAAGGCCTCCATCAAGTCCGACGCCAACGTGGTGGTGCGCGGCAAGGTGCAGGGCAACATCAACGCCAAGGAAAAGGTCGAAGTGGTCGGCAACGCCCAGTTGTACGGCGACGTCACCTCGCCGAAATTCAGCCTGGCGGAAACCGCGATTTTCGTCGGTAAGACCGACACCCTGGTTGGCAAGCCGCCGGTGAGCGACTTCTCCAACATCTTCACCCGTCTCGGCGGCAAGTCCGCTTCCGCCGCCAACGGCGGCAAATAATCAGTTTGTTGGTTTGATATTATGGTAAGGGCAGGGTTTATCCTGCCCTTATTTTTTGGGAAAAATTTTGTCGTCGCCCAAGCGGGACAAATCCCGTGGCTACGCCGGTTGGGGAGCGGGTTCGACCGCTGGCGGAGGCTCTTCCAGCTTGGTCTCGCAGCGCGCCAGCAATTTGCCGCCCCGGTTCACGATCACCTCGGCGGCGTCCAGCTTGTTGGCGGTCAAGTGTCCCTCGCCGTGAACCTGCAGGCGTTCGCTAACGGTGAACTGTTTCGCCTCCACCTTGCCGTGAATCTCGGCGCTCCTGAAGCTTAGCGGCCCCTCGGTGTACAGCTGGGCCGATTCGCTGACATGCAAATGCTCACCCTCGGCCCCGGCGTACAATTTCACATTGCCGCTGACGGTGATGCCCTGGCGGCTTTGCAGCTTGCAGTTGCTGCGACCGGAAATCTTGATGTTCTCCGCCTCGGCCTTGATTCCGTTGAACAGGCATTTCGGGCCGATTTCCAGGTCGCCGTAGGTGCGGATCGCGGTGGAGACTTCCTTGTTGATCTTGTGGTTGCGCAGGTCGAGATAGGTCGAGCAAAACGTGCATTGCCAGGACTGCGCGTCGTAGTGCACGTACAGCTCGTTGTTGCAGTGCATGCAGACGATCTTGCGACGCTCGACGGTGGTTTTCTTGCGCGCCTTGCGCGGGGCTTCCGTCACCTTCAGCGGGATGCGCTCGCCACAACGCTGGCAATAGGTCACGTTGGCGTTCGGATAATCGTGCTGCTGGTGCTGGCAGGCCGGGCAGGTGATCAAAATCTTCTGGGGACCTTTGTTGGAGGGAAGTCGCATGGTCTTATTTTGATTTGAGATTGAGCGACAGGTTTTTTTCCTCGTCACCGATAACCAGCAAGCCGTTGAAGCGCGCGCCGGCTTCCAGGCTGAGACTGCGGGCGTTGATGTTGCCGGTGACCCGGGCCTGCTTGGTGAGGGTTACCGCCTCGGCGGCGGTGACATGGCCCTGGACCGAGCCCTCGATGTGGAATTCGCTGCCCTGCAGATTGCCGCGGATCACCCCGCTGGGTTCGATCCACACTTCCTGGTCGGCGCGCAGGTCGCCTTCCAGTTCGCAGCCGAAATAACCCGCCGCCTTGGTGTACAATTCGCCGCGGATCAGCGGGCCCGCCGACGCCAGTTGTACCAGCCGGGCCTTGCTCGCCGGGGCAGCGGCCTTTTTTCGCGGTTTGAATAATTTTTTCAGCAGCGACATACCTGGGTTTCTATAAACCTAAAAACATAGCTGCTATTTTGCCAATCAAAATGCTAAACTTCGCCGTGCGCGACGAAATATTGCAGTTATTCCGGCCTGACCTCAGTGAGGAGGAGTTCGCCGTTGGCGCCCTGCGCCAGCTCCGGCGACAGGCTGCCGACAATCCGGTCTACGGCCGTTTCCTGTCCGGGCTGGGACTTGATCCCCTCAAATTGGCTAACTGGCAGGACTTTCCGGCGCTGCCCGTTAGCGCCTTTCGCGAACAGGCGGTCTGCTGTTTCCCGTCGGAACAGGCCAAGGCGGTGTTCGAGACCAGCGGCACCACCGAGAACAAGACCGGACGGCACTATTTCAAGGATCTGCGTTACTACGAAAAGTCGTTGTTAGCGGGTTTCAAACTGTTCATGCCCGATCTGCTCAACCACCGCTGGATTTCGCTGGTGCCGACCTTTGAACAAAAACCGATTTCCTCGCTCGGCTACATGATCGACTATCTGGGCCGGTCGATCCCGTGGGGCGGTTGCCAGTCGTTCTGCAACGCTAACTACGAAATCGACTTCGACCGCCTTGCCAAGGCGCTCGACGACGCTAACGACGAAGGCATTCCGGTGGCCTTGTTTGGCACCTCCTTCGCCCTCGCCACCATCGGCGAAGTCTTTCAGGAACGCCATCAAAACTGGCGGTTAGCGGACAACAGCGTGATCTTCGACACCGGCGGTTACAAAGGCCGTCGCCGCGAACTCACCACCAACGAATTGATCGCCCTGCTGGTCAGCGTGTTCGGCTTTAGCGTCGACAATATCATCAACGAGTACGGCATGACCGAACTCTCCACCCCCGGCTACGCCAAGCTGGGCGAGGGCATCCACCGCTTCCCGCCCTGGCTGAAAGTCCTCATCCGCGACCCGCTAACCGGGAACATCTGCCGGCCGGGCGAACGCGGTCTCGTGCAACTCTACGACCTCGCCAACGTCGGCAGCGTCATGGCCATCGGCACCCTCGACTCCGCCGTCTACGAACAGGACGGCATCCGCCTTCTCGGCCGTGTCGCCGTCGCCGACTTGCGTGGCTGTTCGCTGCCTTACGAAGTGTGAAAAGTGAAAATTGAAGAGTGAAATAAGCGACGATTTTTAATTTCACAATTCACCCTTCACTCTTCACTATTCTCCTATGAACACCGCCGCCCGCATCAACGCCGTTGCCGCCGCCTTTGGCGGTCGTGCCGACCTCGGCTTTGCCAACGAGGCGGACCTGCAAAACCTGATCGTCACCGAGCTCGGCCACGCCGACATCCTCGACCAGCCGGTCCTGCGCGGCAACGTCACGCTAATGGCGAGACCGCCGCACAGCATCTACCACCTCTGCGCCTCCAACCTCGCCGTTAGCGCCGAGACCAGCCTGCTGCTCGGCCTGTTGCTCGGCAGCCAGTTGTATTTCAAGCTGCCCTCCGGCGGACTCGAAGCCTTCGTCAAAACCGTCGAGGGACTGCCTGCAGCCTTGCGCGAGAAAGTCACCCTGCTGTCGCAGCACGATTCCGCCCTGATGGCCGCTGCCGCCGCCGTGGTGGTCTACGGTTCCGACGAAACCATCGCCACCATCCACCGCCAGATCCACTGGCGGCAACGTTTCCTCGGCTACGGTCACAAAATCAGCCTCGGCCTGATTGAACAGGGAGACGAAACCCCGGAGATTGCCGCCGCCGCCGCACGCGAAGTGCTGGCCTACGAACAACTCGGCTGCCTCTCCCCGCAAGCCTACCTGTGCCGCAATCCGGAGAGCTGTGAAAAATTCGCCGCGCTGTTAGCGACTGCCTTGGCCGAACAACGTCAAACCCAACCGCTACCCAAACTGGATTTCGACCAGGCCGCCCTGCGCCAGCACTTCCACCAAAGCGCCGCCGCCCGTGGCGAAAAAGTCCTCGCCGGTGCCGATGGCGAATACCTGGTCATTAGCGGCGCCCGGCAATTGGAAACCGGCCCCGCCCATGCCGCCGTTAGCGTCCTGTCCTCTTGGGAAATTCCGGACGCCGTGTCCTGGAACAACAAACTTTCCGCCGTCTCCCACAGCTCGCCGTTGGCGCCCGAAGTTATCGCCACCTTCACCAACCTCGGCGTCTCCCGCTTCTGCCCCACCGGCAACCTGCAAAACCCGCCTTTGGCTTGGCATCACGACACCCGCCCGCGTCTGGCGGATTTGGTCAGGTGGGTGACATTTGGTTAAGAGTTAGGGGGTATGCTTCTTGATTTTTTTGGTGTGAAAAGCATGTTATCTATAACAATGCCTCCAGCCTGATCAACCAACAGGTCGATGTCCGTTTATGGTAGACTATTGCTGACTTCTACCAACAAGGAAATTAAGAAAAGGTGTTAACTTGATCACTACGACAAGCCGGCCGAACGATACCCTTCAATCCCAACGGCTCCTCCGACGGCATCGTCAGCATTATCCCCCCCGAAGTATCTTCCACGCTATCCAACTGAGCTGGCACCCTTCAGATTGTCAGGAATGTAGTCTTGGTTGAGGATTTTCAGAAATGCGAGAGGGCGGTTGGAATGGCATCTATTATTTCACTGAGTAAAAGGTAAATTGCAGCTTGTCTTTTGATTATTAGTCATGAATCATTCTTCTATAAAGGGAATCAAACATATCTCTCAATAACTACTGAGGTTTTTAAATGGCTGTTACGGTTGCAGAATATTTGGGGAAAAGAACCGATAATGACAATGATATAGTCCCGGTGCCAAATCTGGAACAAAAACCAGATATTGCTTGTCCCTTCAGATGCGGCAATTGCTTAAAAGCAAAAAAGCGGCAACAACCTATATGTTCGGTACGTGATTCCAATGGCAAACTCTGGATTGTCTGCGAACATCGCCTCTGCGCCACAACGCCCAAGGCAGCCGCAATCAATGAGCATCAGAAAAAGATTCTACGCATAGTTGCACAAGCAATATATGGGACAGTTTCAGATACCGATATCCTTTTTAAAAGAGAGGTGCCAATTCCCATTACGGATACAAGTGACTATAAGGCGGACTACGTCATGTGGCGGACAAATCCTGCTGCTTCCGATCGGCCTGCAATTGTTGAAATGCAAGGCGGTGGAGAAACAGCCGGAACAGAAAAATTAACCGACCATGTAAAAAAATGGTCCCAAAAAATGCCTCCAACTAATGCCTATCTTAGGCAAGAAGCGAAAGCAACTCCTTTGATTACCAATGCATGGAGGAGACAACAGGAGCAATTTCTTGTTAAAGGCAGTGTAGCCACGCTAACGGGTGCAAAAATGGTATTTTGCGTCGGCTCGTCGTTATACGAATATCTTATTCAACGTTTAACTACGGTAAGGCTGCAGGATTTAAGCCAAGCAAACTGGAGCTTGGCATTGCTTCCCTTTGTCGAGGACACAGACGGAACTCCGCCCCCTTGCGCTCCTGACAGTATTCAATTTGAGATTGATTTAAGCAGAGCGCGATACACGAATTATTTTTCTTTTATTCAAGCTTTGACAAACCAAGGCTCTCCGCAGCCCCAAGTTTTCACCGGAGAATACAACAAGCTTGATGGCGAAAAAGTTCAAATATCATCTTGATCTTTCAATATCTAGGATTCTTTGTCCAATCCACCTGACAACCTCAACATTTACGGCATTGCCTATTGCCCGGTATCTGCTGCTGTCCAGTTTTTTGGAAATCCCTGAAGCCTTTCGTACTCTGAAGGGAGCATCCGTCGGACATACAACGACATCCGAGCTCCCTCTTGAATCGAGCGTGTAGGTTTCGCCGTCGTTCCGGTAGCCTTTTGCCTGCGGCCCCGCGCTTGCTTTTCTTCCGATGCTTGCATGCTGGATAGCGTAGTAATCTGTCTCTCTATTGCTGTTCGCAGCTGTTCCGGCACCGGGAACTTTTTCTCCCAAGCCCTGTCGAGCCACAACTCTAGTTGCTCCTTCTTCAAAAAGTACTCTGGCGGAGCTGAGGCTTCCAAGACTTCCGACAATGTAGACTCTTCGACGTCTTTGGGGTGTTCCAAAATATTTTGCATCGAGAACTCTCCACGATAGGCCATACCCGAGTTCATCCAGCTCTTTAATGACACATCGGAAATCTTCGCCTTGATGGCTGTTAAGCAGCCCCGGTACATTTTCGAGGATAATCCATTTAGGTTTTCTTTCTTTAAGCAAGCGGACGAATTCATAAAATAAACTGCTCCTTTCACCATCAAACCCTCTTCTCTTCCCTTGATTTGCAGACGACAAATCTTGGCAAGGAAATCCTGCACACCACAAATTGGCATTCTTGGGTATATCCTGAACCTGAACCTTTCTTATGTCAGGCATCAAGAGGGAATCAGGCCAATGTTTTTTTAATATTGTTTGGGCAAATTTGTTGATTTCGCATTGAAACACCACCTTCATGCCGATTTGCTCAAAAGCCAAATCGAAACCGCCAATGCCAGCAAAAAAGGACGCAACTTCCATCGTATTCATTTCATTTTCAATGCGATCTTACGCTGAAAAATAGCGTAACAAAAATATAACGCAAGCGCAACATTTATTTTTGCGGCCTTCCTCTTTTCATGCGTCCAGTGGCATTAAATTTCCTCAGCACTGCTTCTTTGATCAGGTGATCCCGGCCTACTTTCTGCGATTCCAGCCGATTGGTCAGAATCAATTGGCGCACACGGCTTGGAGTTATTCCCAAATATTGCGCTGCTGACTCGGTTGTGTGAAATTTATCCACAAGAAGATGGTATCAAGAGCTGCAATAGGGAGTGAAGCAAAAATAATATGGACCCCCGGTCTTTTGCTGCGAGCCTTAGGCAAGCATTGGACATTAACATGACTGATATATTTACAAAAGCCAAGCGTTCACAGGTAATGTCATCAATCCGCGGCAAAGGGAATAAAAAGACCGAGTTGCGCCTTATAGAAATATTCAAAAACCACCGCATCAAAGGCTGGCGGCGCAATTCCAAACTATTTGGCAGGCCTGACTTTGTTTTTCCCAATGAAAAATTGGCTGTCTTTGTGGACGGATGCTATTGGCATGGCTGCCCGAAACACTATCGCCTTCCAACGACTCATATTAAGTACTGGAGCGCCAAGATTACCCGTAATAGGAAACGAGATCGGGAAGTCGGAAGTGCGCTCCGCAAAGCTGGCTGGCGGGTATTGCGGATTTGGGAACATGCTCTTACCCGCAAACAAGAAGTTTGTACGGTTAGACGTATTCTTAAAGCACTAGAATAACTTTTCATTTCGTATAAATTCTCATACATGGTGCTTGACAGGGAGACGGGGGATGCGGTATGTTCCCCGTGCTTGTTAGGGAAACCGTTCTTTAAAGCCTCTCTAAAAGAGGACTGGTTAAGCGAAGAACAAAAACCTGCAAGTCCTTGAAAATGAGAGACCTTGACAACCTGATTCATTCTCCGCGCTCGCGCGCTCGCGCGCTCCAAGCGTAGAGTTCTCTCCCTTCCTTCCAAAAACTCGCTTTCTCGCGTATACATTTTTGCACAAAAGGAATATGCATGTGGATACACCACGCTAAAATTATATTTGATATCCGCACAGGCTGATTCCCAGCCCCGCCCGGTCTGCCTGCCAGCCTTGCCCGGTCTGGCAACCAGCCTGGGCCAGTCTGGTTCCCAGCCTCACCGGGGCTTGCAGGCAGCCTCGGGCAGTCTGGTTGGCAGACTCCCGCAGGCTTGGAAGCAGCCTGCCCCAGGCTGGTCGCCAGCCTCACCCGTTTAAACCCCAAAAACAATGAAAGGAAAGCAATACTACCCCCTATGAAAAGAAGCAATGGACACGGAGTGCCCGACTATATGCCGGTCAGCGAAGACGGACTGGTCAAGTGGTTCGACAATTACTTCGCCAACCTGCCCGCCTACCAGACA
>JAIRPN010000019.1 GCA_031256975.1 Verrucomicrobiales bacterium
AAAAATGATAAGGCTGACTGGGAAGCCTATCAGCGACTTAGGACAGGAACAAATCCGAAAGTATTAAATCTTTACCGTGAGGCGCAGGGGAAGTATTGGAATCAAGGTGAAAATGGTGAAAAGGGAAATGGGCTTCATCTACTTTCACCGACGCCGGAATTACTAAAAGAATATGATGTGGATGGGAAGCGAAACGAAATTAGCTACGTCCTACAATACAAAACCGCAAATCGTGTGGTGATATTTGGCGGTGATGCTGAACAAGCAGCATGGGATGCTATATTCAAAAAATATGGCGCAAACTTGAAATGTGATGTGCTTAAAGCCAGTCACCATGGCCGCGACTCTGGTTATCACCAAGAAACGGTCAAAGCCATGAGTCCCAATGTAACGGTTGTATCTATCGGCAAAAAACCTGAATCAGATGCCAGCAATAAATACCGCAATTACAGCACTAATGTTTGGTCAACACGTTGGTGGGGAAATTTAGCACTAGAGATCGATAATGATGGCAACATGAAGTGGACAGCCAGCGAAACTCGATATGCAAAATCAAAATGACTAATTGGAAATTGTTTGATCAATATAGCTTTCGAGCACGGCTACAGCCCGCGCTTCTGACTTTATTGCCCGCTGCATTTGGGCTATTCGCGTGGACAGGAGTAGGGATTAAATGGGAATCTGCACTCTGGACGATTTTTGGCACTGCCGGGGGAACATTTTTTTGGCAATTCTCGCTCGAAATTTTGGTAAAGCCATTGAATCGAAACTTTGGCAATCATGGGGCGGTGCTCCCACGACGCAAATGCTTCGTCATTCTGGTCGAGCAAATCCAGTCATGCGCGAACGCTGGCACAAGAGTCTTTCAAGGCTATTGGGAAAACCATTGCCAACTGCTGATGAGGAAGCGGCAAATCCAGCGCACGCAGATGCGATTTATGAGGCGGCGACAAAATTGCAAATCGGTAAAACGCGCGACACCAAGAAATACCACCTACTCTTTAAGGAAAATATGCAATATGGGTTTTGTCGCAATCTTTATGCAATGAAAATTACAGGTATCGCCATCACTGTTCTTGGACTAACGACAAGTGTTTCTGCGGCAATCTGGTTCATTCATATGGACAATCCCTCAATAGCCCCTTGGGTTTGTTCAACAGTAAATCTCTTGTTCCTGTTATGGTGGATTTTTGTAATCAAATCAGACTGGGTTAAAGTTCCCGCTTTTGCATACGCTGAGAGATTATTTGAAAGCACTGAATTTAGTGTAAAAGCGAGAAAAGCAAACCAAGATTGAGCACTTCAATGAAATGGTCAAATATTACCTCCCCTATGTAATCAAGGAATCGTAACCGTCCACGATGACTTTCGATAAGTTCAGTAAGGACAGATTAAAAATCAGCCTTACAGACGTAAGGATTTAAAGGCGTTTCTATCCAAGACTAGTATCAGGCAGAATCGACCTTCAAAACTCATATCATCAGCTTTCCAAAATATCTTTTATCTTAACCAAATCAGCATTGGTTATTCCCGTAACATCGTCTACTTGCACAAAATGAGAAACTAAATGCACCATGTCATTCGTATCATCCAAAATAGCGTAATGGGTCGCCTCGGAATGTTCTTTGAGCCAAGCATCTATTTCCAATCCCCGTTCAGCAAAAAGATTATTCCACGCACCGGTTTGGAGATCCGGGGTAAAATCAATAATGGCTTCCACGTTCGCGAAACCATGTCTGGCAAATACTTGACGCAAAGAGAATACGGTATGCCGGTAGCGCCAACTTGAAGAAATCACAATGGAGCACTGAACCTCGCTTACAAAAGCATCCAGCCGGGCAAGCAACTCCTTAGTCAGACATTCATCCGGATCGGGGTACATACGATCCTGGGGCGTATTCAGGACACCATCAATATCAAGAAACAGCACTCTGTCTTTGCGTGGAACATTCATAATTTTATTGCTTGGCTGGTTAGACTGCGTTCACCAATTAAAATTCATAGACCTGTTGTTCAATTGTTTCGTAAGCCCTCAATTCACGTCAAACAGCTTTTCAATAGTCGGATAGCGATACTCCGCGCCGGCGACATGAACCTCGATATTTTCGATAACATGGAAGGCCCGGTCATGAGTATGGCCACTCAAGACGATGATCCGTTTGGAGGGGTATTGATGGGCGATTTTCAGCAATTCCTCGCCAAAGACCTGATTGCAGAAAAATGGCAACGAATCGTCTGGATTCGGTTTGCCGTTATATTTGCACGCCTCGGGAAACGGCGGCACATGCGTGACCACGAAAACCGTATTAAACTGTTCGAGGGCTGGGATTAGCACTTTTCTCAGCGCTTGGGCTGATTGGTCGCCAAGTTCCTCCATTTTTTCAAACAAGCGATCCTCGTTGGCGGCCTCACACAAATCACGGATATAGACGCTGTCATTGATGCGGAATGATGTTTTTCTTCCCAGTCCTCCACGGCCGTCCGCAATGCCATCGATGCCGATCAAGCCGGTCGTTTCAGACAATTGGATAATTTTGTGTTCATTCAATCGGACAACCGGACCGTCAATGAACTTCTGTTCCACTTCGGCGATAGTCTGGGCAATACTTCTACACATATAAAAATCATGATTTCCAAGCACAAAGAAAATCGGTTTTTCCAACAAGTAATGCAATTCCTCCAGGTAATCGATGATCTTTGGCGCATTGGCGACGTCACCGCTAATTACCAATGCGTCATATTTATAGTCGGCTAGTTGACGGGTAAAGCGGTTGGGATGGCTGAACTCCAAATGCAAATCCGAAGCAAAAAGAATGTGTTTTGACGGGTATTGCAGGATTTTGGATTGGGTATCGGGGGTATTTTCAGTATTCATGGGTTCTTTCTTTGATTGAGTTAAACAAAATTCATGGATTTAAAGGGCGGAGATCTCCCAAATTTCCTTTAAAACAGTTTCAAACCGCGGAACATTTACCAGAACTCCCAGATCATAAACCCCATAACGCAAATTCATTTTGATCCAGATGTGGGAACCGAGCCGTAATTTGCCAATGCCAGCAAGAAGGGGGTTGAATTTCATAATTATCTTTCCGTTGTTGAGGATAATTATCTCACCAACCATAGGACATTTGCTGTCCTAGGCTTATTTTCTTAGAGAATTTAAAATGTATACTTATAAAGTGCCCCAAGCATCCATTCTGAAATCAGCCGTCGGCCGTTTTCAACAGGTGTCGCTTGAATCGCTAAAATCAAAAGGAGTAAACAGCTTCTAACGCAATGGTCTGGGCCATACCATTGCCAGTATAAGTATTAACCCCGTTCGTATAATAAGTGCTGTCATTACCAAGATCAGCACGATACTCGACACGCAGAGAAAGGTTTTCAGCAAGGTCGAATCTAGAGGTTAAGGTAAAGCTCCAGGTGTCCTGAGTGCCGGTGTTAAGCCAACCGGATGAGGTGTTGCCATAAAAGGCGCCCGGGTCATTGGTGTGGAGATAAGCGATTCGTCCAGCTAAACTAAAAATGGCGGTTAGTTGGTATTTGGTATAGACGGCCAACCCCCATAATGTAGAAGAGGTATTGTTCAACACCCCATCACCAGAATCACTGTTTTCAGCATAACCCAAGTCAACACTGGCCCCAAGCAGCAGCATGTTGCCGGCAAATTGCGGCACCCAATTAAACAGGGAGTCGTAAATCACCGCGTTGCTGTTATTATGGCCTTGACCATTGGCAAGTTCATAAGCCGAATCCCAACTGTAATAAACGCTGTTCTGCCAGTAAGACCGGTCACCAGGAGGCCGATATTTCACCATGGCCATGATGCCGTAACCGTCATCGCTGTCAAAAGACCCGACATTGTCGGCTTTGACCCCATTGCCAACAGCCCAGCCCATATCAGCCCTATCGTTTATTGGATAAGTAAATGAAACACCGGTCATGGTAACAGGCAGGAATGTATACATTTGGCTATAGGTAATGTTCACATTACCAGGGCGTTCCATTGTTTCATAACCCAACCAACTGGCAAATTTGCCAATCCTGACATCAAGACCGTTACCCAATGGTAAACGAAATATCACGTAGGCTTGCTCCATGGAAAATGCTGATGCCTGGTTACCTTTGCCAGCATCCTCCCCCAACATCAAATCCGTGCGGAAGCCAGCTTGCAATTCGTTATCGTAGGTCAGAGGTTTGTCGAACGTCAGCTTAACAGCATTGAGATTGAAATCCCCAGCCCGCTGTCCGTCCGTAGGAAATCGATTGGCAACCTGATCATTGCCGGTGAAATTATAAATGTAACCGGCATCGACATAACCGCTCAAGCGAAGGTCTGTATTTTTGGTTGCGATATAATTAATTTTTTCTATTGCTGCTGACAAATCCTGGGTGGAAGAAACAGGCATCGTTGTTTCAGCCATTACGGAACTCGACACCAAAGTCATGCCATAAGAAAGAACCATCAAGTGATGTATCAGGTCAGTGCGGTTCATTGTTTCACTTGAATCTGGTCAGCCAACATCTCACATAATCACCAAAAAGCATCAAACATACCCTTACTTTTCATGGAATAATTGTGATATGCCCCATTTTTCATTAACACTCAGCATCACGCCGGAAGATGAAAGTCATCTTCCGGCACACCTATTTGGCCAATTTACATCTTGCTGCATTCGACCGGGCGAACTTTACCGTCGGGGCAAACCATTACTGTGTCGGTTTCCCTGCTGCTGTCTTTTCTTTGCAGGATAATGTTGCAGCCCTCCACTTCGTATCCCTTGCTGGTTTGCTTGATTTTAGCATGTCCCTTGCTGTCCACGTCACGAATGGTGGTAACGAATGTTTCCTTCATTAAAGGGCAGTAGACTGCGATTTTATCCCCCTTGTTCAGGCTTTGGAAATCTTCGACCGTGCGAAGAGATTTTTCCTGGGTCACAGTCAAACGAGGACCCTTCGTGGTGTTAACCCATTGTGCCTGGTTGTTCCTGCCTGTCAGATCCGAAAAATCAGCTTTCACCGAGGCAGTCCCCAGTGTTGCTCCCAAGCCAAGTACCAGGCTCAGTGCCGTGATTTTTAGATGTGTCGTTTTCATTTTTAATCTTTCTGTTTTATTTGTAAAAGCACGGGGGTTTTCCCGTTCATGCTTTGTTGTTGTATTTGCTACCCAAGATGATTAACGGCACACGGGTTTTAACCCCTCACGAATCTTGAGTTTTTTATAAGAAAATCATGATGAAATATGATAAGATATTTTAATTTCTAATTATTAATTCTGATAATTATTTTCTCTAAATGAGAAATGATCGTAAAAACATCAAGATGCAGGTTTAGAATTGCGGATGCCCGGACAGATATCCAATACCGTAAACCAACGTACCACCCAAGTGCCCAGTCAAAGCCAGTAAAAAGGTTCCCAGCCACAGAAAAACCCGAAATAACCAAGGATTGCCTTTATTTGGGACGGCATGACGTTGCCGGTGCCATAACCATAAGACCACTAAAAACAACAGAGCCGATCCTGTTCCCAACCAACGATGCCAGAACAAAATCGGTCTGAGTTCGGATTCCACCCCCATGGTCGCGGCATCTGCCCAACCCAGCACGGCAGCGGCCACCGCCGCCACCGCTCCAAGATGAAGATTGAAAAGAACCACCGAATCAAGCGTAGGATTGTCCTTGTATTTCAACTTCGCAGCTTCAGCCAGTGCGGCCACCGTTAACAACGCTATGGGGAAATGTACCGCAATGGGATGGAAAGCACCAATAAATCGAAGTAAGGATGCCATTCGCCGTTCCGATTACATATGGCTCATGTCGTGGCCCGCAGGCATGGTTGACGATTGTTTGCTGGCCTCGTCGATCATCTTTAGGAACTTGTCCGGTGACTTGGTGAATTTCTTGACACAGGCGGGGCAACAGAATCGCACTAGACGGGTGGTCTCCTTGCCATTGGCATCCTTCTGCTGGTACAGGTAATCAATGGGCTCACCCATGGCAGTAGTTTCCAGTTTTTGGCCCGAAACCACGCAAGTGGCGAGAGGGTAACTCTTTTTGAGCTCCTCAATTTGTTTTTTGCTATCAGCAGTTTCAGCTTTGGCAGAAAAGGCCAAGGCGCTCACAATAGTTAAACACAAAGCACAAAGCTTGATTATTTTTTTCATGGTAAAAGATAGAACGCAGACACTTATAATATCCCTCAAAAAAACTTCCATTTTTCACCGGAACTCGCCATGTGCAGCAACAAAACGCTCAAAAGAGTTAACAGTCACAGTTGATTTTATCGGTTCCTTTGAATACGAAATAATAACTCGTGATTGATATGTCGGTGTCACAAGTTCACACCTCGCTCGATCCGAAACTCATTCCTGTGAATTTTTCGTGTCTCTCCAAACCACTCAAAAATAAATATTTTTAATTTTTGAGAGTGCCGATGTTTGTTCCCGTTGAACCTTTTGTGTGGTTGAAAAGATTCAATCACACAAAAACAACCTCCATGAAAAGAAAGGCATGATATGAAACTCAACCAATCGCTCAAACTAACCGCCACGCTGGCGTTGTTCTCCCTCTCGACCGCCGGAGTCCTCAACGCCTCATCTGCTCGACTGAACGGGGACTTTGTTATCCAGGAACCGCTCGGCCCGCAGCCCTCCGGCCTGGCAACACGCATCGCTCAGGGTTATCTGACGGTGTACACGCCAACGGACACTGTCGATGACGGGCAAATCAATTATTACCCGCACACCGGCTACACGGTTTACACCGTCAGCGGCAACAAGATCAAGGCTGTGCTCAACCGTGACAGCGTGCACGATGAACAACCCCAACAGGTGGCCCTGCCGGCTGGCACTTACAAAATCAAAACGGACTTTCAAACTGTTGCCACCGTGGTGATCGAAAACGGAAAAACAACCGTGGTAAACCTGGATGATGACACCATTCTGAATATACCGAAGGATGCCGGCAACCATCTGGTAAAAACTCCTGACGGGAAAATTATCGGCTGGAAAGCCGCTGCGGCGATAAACTGAACCATCTCCGACAGGAAGCGCAGGGCGACTGTTCCTCGCGCTTCCTGTTTTGACTACGACAATGCTCCTTTGGACGGCATTATTTTAACCACAGTTCACCATGAAATTCTCCGCAGCCGCAGGGCATTGCCAACAACGGAAAGCGAACTGATGCTCATTGCCGCACCGGCGACCATGGGACTGAGCAACAATCCGAAAAACGGGTAAAGCGCACCGGCGGCGAGCGGAATGCCTATGATATTGTAAATGAAAGCTAAGAAGAGATTCTGGCGTATGTTGCGCATCATGGCTCGGCTGATGCGAATTGCTTTAACTATGCCGTCCAAGTCCCCTTTGACCAAGGTGATCCCGGCGCTTTCAATTGCCACATCCGTACCGGTACCCATGGCAATCCCGACATGTGCTGCCGCCAAGGCGGGCGCATCGTTGATACCGTCTCCTGCCATTGCCACAACCG
The DNA here is from genome assembly GCA_031256975.1 of Verrucomicrobiales bacterium. Lineage (GTDB taxonomy): Bacteria > Verrucomicrobiota > Verrucomicrobiia > Methylacidiphilales > JAAUTS01 > JAIRPN01. The sequence continues at coordinate 7,486 of JAIRPN010000019.1, forward strand.
CGCCGTTGCGTTTGAGCCGTTCCACAACCTCATGCTTGTTCCCGGGTGTCACTTCAGGAATCACCTCGTCAATACCCAACTGACTCGCCACGGCTTCGGCGGTTTTACGACTATCACCGGTGCACATGGTGATTTTGACGCCCATTTCATGCAATGCTCGAATGGCCGTACTGGCTGTGCTCTTAATGGGGTCGGCCACGCCCATGATTCCCATGATTTGACTCTCATACGCAACCCAGACCGTGGTCTGGGCGACCTCCTGCCAGTGTTGGGCCTGCAATTTAAAATCACCGGGGATGGCGATACCAGCTTCCGTTAAAAACTTTTCCTGACCCACGCGAACAGTTTTTCCATCGATGGTTCCAGTAACACCAGCGCCGGTAATCGATGCAAAGTCCTGTACAGCCACTAACGTCAGATTTTTTCCCCTAGCCCCTTCAACCACCGCCCTGGCCAGGGGATGTTCGCTGTTTTGCTCAAGAGATGCGGCCATTTGCAGTAAACGGCTCTCACTTTCCCCGGAAGCAACCTTGCAGCCCATTAAACGCGGCTTTCCAGCGGTAAGCGTGCCGGTCTTATCGGTGACCAAATGGGTGATTTTTTCGACTGTTTCGATGGCCTCGGCATTTTTAATCAGAATTCCCTCCTGCGCGGCCCGCCCGACGCCGACCATAATCGACATTGGTGTGGCAAGCCCCAGGGCGCACGGACATGCGATAATGAGCACGGCCACGGCATTGACCAATGCGTAGGTCATCGCCGGGGCCGGACCGAAAATGGACCAGACCACAAAGGTAACAACAGCGATCCCAAGCACGGCGGGGACAAAACGTCCGGCAATGGCATCGGTCAATTTTTGAATAGGGGCACGGCTCTGCTGCGCTTGCGCGACCATGTGAATGATCTGCGATAACAATGTCTGATCCCCCACCCTTTCGGTTCGCATGACGAAAACACCATTCTGGTTCAGAGTTGCGCCTATAACCCGATCTCCCTCGCGGCGGGACACCGGCATCGCTTCACCAGTAATCATGGATTCATCGACATAGCTGCCGCCTTCGACAATCGTGCCATCCAAGGGGATTTTTTCACCGGGTTTTACCCGCAGCAAATCATCCTTTTCGACACTATCGACCGGCACATCTTCCTCGACACCGTCACGAAGCCGGTGCGCGGTCTTTGCAGCCAGATCCAACAGGGCCTGGATTGCTTTTCCTGTGCGGCTTCGGGCTTTGGCCTCCAACAATTGCCCAAGCAGGATGAACACCGTGATGACAGCGGCCGCTTCAAAATAAAGCCCAATCTTGCCGCCGCGCCGGAATGTTTCCGGAAAAATCTCCGGTGCGATCACTGCGACAACACTGTACAAATAGGCAGCACCAACGCCGACCGCTATCAGGGTATACATATTCAGACTGCGGTTTGTCACCGATCTCCATGCCTTCACAAAAAATATTCCGCCGGCCCAATAAACCACGGGAGTGGTCAGCGCAAATTCAAGCCATTTGGCAATATTTTCCGGGACCAAGGATTGAAAATGGGAACCAAGAATGTCGCGTCCCATGGCAAGGACAACCACCGGCAACGCAAGCACAAGGGCCAGCCAAAATCTGCGAAAGAGACTGCGCACTTCGGTATTTTCTTCCTGCTGGTGTGTGCTTGCCCGAGGCTCAAGCGCCATGCCGCATTTCGGGCAATCACCCGGATGATCCTGCTTGATCTCCGGATGCATCGGACAGGTGTAAATCGTGGCGGATTGCGCGCCTGTCGGTGTCAGCGGTTCAAGCATCATGCCACATTTCGGACAGTCACCGGGAACATCCGACACAACTTCCGGATGCATCGGGCAAAAATACTTTGCTCCCGGGTGTGCTTTGGCTTGCTGTTTTGCCGAATGGGCATGGCAGCAATGTTCGTGTTCCTCATGAGAGGATGATTGATCTTGGTTCATTTGTTGTCGGCCTCTCTCCTTTTCATTGGGATAGTTTTCTCAAAAATCCCTGATTTTTTCCGCCAAAATCTTGCGAGCACGATAAATCTTGATTTCCACGGCTTTTTCGGTCAGGCCAAGCCGTAAGGCGCACTCTTTGTAGGAAGCGCCTTCGAGAATAGTGGCGATAAAGGGTTCCTTCAAGGCAGGCGGCAATTCATCTATGGCCAGTTGCACAGCGCGCATTTTTTCCTGGCGCCGCAGGATTTCCGATGGCGCCGCTTCATTGGAATCAAGCTCGATGTCTGCCGCCTCGTCTTCATCGACGCCAGCCGAGAGAGAAAAACTCTGGCGGGCAAGCTTGTAAGCCCTGCTGCGCACGTGGTCACGGCACAGGTTGGTGGCGATGGTGTACAGCCAGGCAGCAAAGAACGAGCGCGGGTTGAATTTGTTGATATTGAAATAGACGCGCACAAAAACCTCCTGGGTAAGTTCCCGGGCGTCATGTTCATGCTGGACATAATGCCAGATAAACCGGTGAACACGTTCCTGATGCCGGGTCATGAGATCATTCAGGGCATCGTCATGTCCTGATTGTAGCCGTTGCACCAACTCCAAATCGGGATCATCTTGCGGCATAAGTCAGGGGCAGCAGGAATCACTCAAGGAAGGATTATTGGCAAGCTGCTGGGCGACCAGATGCAACAACCGGTCATATTGTTCCGGCGTCAGCACCTCCTTGGCGGCAAAAATGGTGGCCAGTGTCGTTTTTTGCATGTCGCCCATGGCTTCATGGACTTTCTGTACTGCCGCTTCCACGCGCAAAGAGTCGTCTTTGTCACTTAGAATAGCCCCGGCCAGTTCGCTGTTATAGCGTTGCATGAGCGCCATATTCTGGTGCTGTCGTACTGAAAATTGGGCGCAGACGGTGCTGATTTTATGTTGCTGTTCCGCAGTAAGATTAAGTTGTGAGAAAATGTCCGTTTTGGCCGATGAAGCAACAGAGTGTTCATGGTTAAGGTTAAAATAATGCCTGGTAACCAGGCAACTGGCCGCCGATACCAGAACAACCACGATCAGCAATAAAACCAAAGGCAAAGTACGCTTCATAAATTTCACTTGATGGACAACGAAAACATGCCGGGAGCATTCATCGAAAAAGCATCCAGTCGCACGGCATGATTGGAGGCTTTAGCCAAAGGCAATCCGGTAAACACACCTAACACCAAAGCCAAAGTCAGTGCTGCCATAACCGGCTGCGGACGCACCCCATCACTCAGCAGCCAATTGAATATTTGGCGGAAAGACCAAGGCTTGGCCGTCGTTTGACGCTGGCGGATCTGCCGCCAGACCTCGTATTGGAAATTGGCCCCCAGCGGCGGTACCGGCCGGGACGACAACTTGCGCAGCAGTTCATCGAGTTGATCGTTGTTGTTCATGGCATTTGATTTATGGTTCATAAGGAAAAACGAAGGAAACTGGCGAATCCCTCAAAAAAACGCGGTTTTTTATGTTCCGCGTTTTTTTGAGGTCTTGTTGCCTCTTTTATTTATGGCAACCTTCGCCGGTCATGATGTATTTGGTTTCACGGGTAACTCCACTGCGCACCAGTTCCCGCCGGCAATGTACCATGTGCTGTTCAATCCCTTTGCTGACTTTGGCATCAAGTGCCCGTTCCTTGCTATAAGGATAACTGACACGGGTGACGTTTTCGCTTACAGTGTGAGGGCAATTGGCTGTCGTCATGCCAACGACCCGCTCGGATTTGACCGCCAGAGAAGGAGTGGCTAACCCAACTCGTTCGCCCTTGGTCGTCTGAATGATGGCAGCGTTGAGGCTGCCCATGCCGGTGATACTCAGCACCGCCACAACTGCCACCTGTTTGAAGAATTTATTATGTTTCATATGTTTCATGTCTTGGTTTAAAGGGACTGAATTTGTTTCAGTCTCCAAAAATTACAACGGATGCGAATGGCAAAAGACTCAGAAATAAAAAATATATATTGTTGAGGGTTTTGATCTTTCTTCACGTTAAAGAAAAGTATGCAACGAATGAAAAGATGGTTCCTTCTCCCGCTGTTGGTTGGAATGGGTGCATGGTTGGCAGCCTGCGGCAAAACAGCAGATCAAACCACCGGTACTAATTCCGATATCGACTACTACACATGCCCGATGCACCCGAGCGTCCGGGAGAAAAAACCCGGCAATTGTCCAATTTGCGGCATGACTCTGGTGCCTGTCTATAAAAAGGACAGCGTTAATCACAATCCACACCAGGATCAACAATCCAACCCGCAATCCCAAGCCGCAAAAACAAGCATGGGCGCCGCTGACCGCGACGCCCATGCCCCCATGCCGGCCACTCCCGCCAGTGATGATTCCACCACGGAATTTCAGATTGCCCCAGAGCGTTTGCAAGCCATCGGCGTGCGCACCGGTGAGGTGCGCAAGGAAAAACTCCAGCGCTTGCTGCGCGCGCCGGGCATTGTAACCATTGATGAATCCACCCTGCGTGATGTCAATATCAAGGCCGCCAGCGGCTACATCGAAAAACTTTACGCCAACACCACCGGTCAAACTGTAAAAAAAGGCGAACCGCTGGCATTGATTCTCAGCGAAGGCTGGATCGAGGCACAACAGGATTACATCAACGCCTACCGCGATTGGAAACGGACGCGGCAGTTCATGGCAAACGAAAACCCGGTAATGTTGGCGCAGGAATTCGAGCGGTTCCGCGCACGAATACGGGTATGGGACCTGTCCGAGGAACAACTTAAAAAACTTGAGGACCTGGCATTGACACTCAATGACACGTCCCTGACATTGCGACGCGGACAGGGACAGGGATTAAGCGGTCTGTTTGAATTGCAGTCACCGGTAGACGGCATCGTGGTGGAAAAACCCGCCGTGGAAGGAATGAAATTTGAGCAGGGACAGCAACTCTTCCGCCTGGCGCAATTGGCACCGATCTGGGTCGATGCCGAATTCCCCGAGGATCAAGCACCTTATGTTTCCCTTGGCGAGGAATTTCAGGTCAGTTTCCCCTCACTTGCCAACCTGACACTGCCGGCGAAAGTGTCGTTCATTTATCCGCAATTCAACACCGAGACGCGCCGGTTGAAGGTACGCTTTGTACTGGCCAATGACGACTTAACAATCCGCCCCGGCATGTATGCCAATGTGAATTCCGCCGCGCAACTTGGTGAAAAACTGGTGGTGCCATTTGATGCGGTCATTCCGACCGGCAGTCGTTTTGTGGTGTTCCTTGACCATGGCGGCGGCCGCCTGGAACCGCGCTTTGTGGAATTGGGCGAAAAACTTGGTGACAATTATGAAGTTCTCAAGGGACTCAACGAAGGCGACAAAATCATCGTCAGCGCCAACTTCCTCATCGATTCCGAAAGCCGGATTCAAGGTGCTCTTAAGGATTGGGGAGACAGCGGCGATGGCGGCAACGCCAAGATGCCCGCGGGTCATGAGGGAATGCCGGGTATGCCAGGCATAGAAACCAAATAAGAAAGGTCCCCATGTCGACAGAACACGAATCCACGTTAATCGAACGCCTTACGATCTGGAGCGGAAGGAACCCCTTCCTGATTTGCATCCTGGTGCTGCTGGGAGTCGCCTATGGCATTCATTCCCTGCAAAAAACACCTTTGGATGCCATTCCCGACCTTTCGGATGTGCAGGTCATTGTTTACACCGAATGGAACGGGCGCAATCCGACACTGATCGAAGATCAGATAACCTATCCTATTTCCAGCAAATTCATTTCCGCGCCAAAGGTGAAATTTGTGCGTGGAGAATCGATCTTCGGCAAATCCTTTGTCTATGTGATCTTCGAGGACGGCACAGATATATATTGGGCGCGATCCCGGGTCATCGAGTACCTGAATGCGGTACGCGGTTCTCTGCCAGAGGGGGTAAATCCGACTATTGGACCGGATGCAACCGGAGTGGGATGGGTTTACGAATATGCACTGGTGGATGAATCCGGCAAGAACGACCTTGCCCAGTTGCGGACCTTCCAGGACTGGACCTTGCGCTATGCGTTAAGTTCGGTCAAAGGGGTTGCCGAAGTGGCCACTATGGGCGGTTATACCCGCCAATACCAAATCAACCTGGACCCGGACAAATTGGTGGCCTATGGCGTGACCTTGCAGGACGTGGTAGACGCAGTGAAAAAGAGCAACCGCGACGTGGGCGGCAAAACCTTCGAAGTGGCGACAACCGAGTTCTACATTCGCGGACGCGGTTATTTCAAAAACATCAGTGATATCGAACAAGTAGCAGTCAAGACCGATGCCAGTGGCAACCCGATTCTCATCAAACAGTTGGGCACCGTGACTTTAGGCGGAGACATGCGTCAGGGATTGGTTGATTTCAACGGCAAGGGCGAAACAGTGGGCGGCGTGGTGGTGATGCGCTATGGGGAAAACGCCCTGGACGTGATCAACGGCATCAAAAAGAAATTAAAGGAATTGGAACCGGCCATGCCCCCGGGTGTAAAAATCGTGCCTGTGTATGACCGTTCGGAGCTAATCAAGGCTTCCATCAAGACCTTGCAGGAAAAGCTGATTGAGGAAAGCATCATTGTCAGTTTGGTATGTCTGGTGTTTCTCTGGCATGTTCGAAGTGCCCTGGTGGCGATTCTTATGCTGCCGGTAGCCATCATTTTGTCCTTCATCCTGTTCCAGCATTTGCATTTGACAGCCAATATCATGTCCCTGGGTGGCATTGCCATCGCCATCGGCGCGATGATTGATGCCGCGATCATCATGATTGAAAATGCGCACAAATATTTGGAAAAAGCACGGGAGGCAAACGGCGGGGTTGATGTTACCGGCGAACGTCGCATCGAGGTCATCTTGGATGCCGCCAAAAGCGTGGGCCGCCCGTTGTTCTTCTCACTGCTGGTTATTACGGTCTCTTTCATTCCAGTATTTACCCTGGAAGCTCAGGAAGGCCGCTTGTTCCAACCTTTGGCCTTCACCAAGACCTTCTCCATGCTGTTTGCCGCATTGTTGTCGGTAACTTTGGTGCCGGTACTGATGTTGTGGTTTATCCGGGGCAAGATTACTCCGGAAATCAAGAACCCCATTAACCGATTCTTGATCTGGCTCTACCAGCCATTGGTCGATCTGGTGCTGAAGTTCCGTTGGTTATCCATTTTTCTGGCCTTGCTAATTTTGGGGTCTATGGCTTACCCGATCATGAAACTCGGAGCCGAGTTCATGCCGCCCCTGAATGAAGGCTCAATTCTGTTCATGCCCACGGCAACCCCCGGCATCGCAATTAGCGAGGCTTCGCGTGTACTTAATATCCAAGACCGGCAAATCATGCAGTTTCCCGAGGTGGAAACCGCCTTCGGCAAAGCGGGCCAAGCAGACACTGCCACTGATCCTGCGCCACTTTCCATGTTTGAAACGGTGATTCAACTCAAACCAAAGGAGCAATGGCGCCCGGGTATGACTTGGGACAAGCTGCTGGCGGAGATGAATGACCGGCTCAAGATGCCGGGCATGGCAAATGTTTTTTGGATGCCGATCCAAACCCGCACGCAGATGCTAACCACTGGCTTTCGTTCCAACCTTGGCATCAAAATTTTTGGCCAAAATTTGGAAGAAATCAACAAGATCGGCGAGAATATCGAACGGGCTCTTACCGGCTTTCCGCATGTACGCAGCGTATTTTCTGAACGAGCGACAGGTGGCCGTTATCTGGATATTTCGGTCAAGCGGGCTGCACTTGCACGTTACGGACTGCGTGTCGAAGACGTCAACGACGCCATTGAAATGGCTGTGGGCGGCAGCACCATTGCGCAGACGGTGGAGGGCCGGGAACGTTATCCCATCTCTGTCCGTTATGCGCGGGATTACCGCGATGACATCACCGCCCTAGGGCGGGTACTGGTCGCGACCAGCACGGGGGCACAAGTCCCACTATCTGAGTTGGCAGACATTCATTACACTTTCGGTCCTCCCTCGGTACGCAGCGAAAACGGACAACTGGTCAGTTTTGTTTTTGTGGATACGACCGCCTCGGATATGGTCGGATTTGTACAAAAAGCTGCTGAGCAAATCCGCGAGCAAGTGGTCTTCCCTACCGGTTACTACATGGAATGGGCCGGATCGTTTGAATATTTTCTGCGCGCCAAGGAACGCCTGCTAGTCATTGTGCCATTTACACTGTTGATCATTTTTGTGCTCATTTATATGAACACAAAATCGCTGATCCGCACGGTTATCGTGTTTCTGGCTGTACCGTTTTCATTAGTCGGAGCTTTCTGGCTGTTATACCTGCTTGGTTATAATATGAGTGTTGCAGTTGCAGTCGGTTTGATCGCCTTGGCGGGCATTGATGCCGAAACCGGCGTGGTCATGCTGATGTACCTCGACCACGCTTATGATGACCGCAAAAGACGCGGTTTGATGAATAACGTCCATGATTTGATCCTGGCGGTCGAGGAAGGTGCGGTACATCGCATCCGTCCCAAGATGATGACCGTTTGCGCAATCCTGTTCGGGTTGCTGCCGATTTTGTGGAGTACCGGTACCGGTGCAGATGTCATGAAACGCATCGCCACCCCCATGGTCGGTGGAGTGATTACCTCCGCAATTCTGGAATTATTGATTTACCCGGTGATTTACGTCCTATGGCGTGGTTACAAATTTCGCAAACAACCAACAAGCGAAATGCCTTCTTAATCCAAAAAGGCCCGCTCAATGGTTGCTATTATTTCTAGTATTAATAAGTCAGGGCTTGCATCTTCATCAATCAATAGACCAAATCGGAAGCTCTGTTTGCATATGAAATAATCATGGGAGACCGTGGCAACAATAACGCAGACATACCCATGGGCCCACTGTCCGTAGGGAAAAAGTTTGACAACTGGTTCTTAAAAACAAAATTGCCGGAATCCGCCAGAGCCGTCATTGAAGACATCCGCAATAACGCTCCCGTGCGCCGCGTCAAAAGCGGGCAAGGCAACGTCTCCGGCTCGTTTGTCAGCCACAAGATGGGCTTCAGCATCGACTTTGAAAGCCACACGCTGGAATTGCCTTACATTCACATGCTCGAACACGACCCGGCGGTGGTTGAATACTACGGCCAACCCAGTCAAATCCCGCTTAACTATCAGCGAATTGGCGGAAAACGGATTTCCTTTTATTCCACCCCCGACTTTTTTGTTTTGCGCCAGAACTGCGCCGGGTGGGTGGAAATCAAGCCCGACTCGCGGCTGGCGGCCATGCACGAAAAAGATCCGGCGCGCATCAGCAGAAACTCTTCCGGTCATTGGATTTGTCCCCCGGCCAATGAGTATGCGGCACGATATGGCCTGGGTTTTGAACTAGTCACCGAGGCGCAAATTGACACCAAATTGGCAAATAATTATGAGTTGTTGTCGCCATACTTTTCCTGGCAAAACCCCGACCCCGCCTTGCCCAGGAAAGCCGAATCCCTGCTGCGGGAATATCCGGGGCTGTCCGCCGCCGAATTGCGGGAAGCGCTGGACTGCCCTATTGATGACGTCTGGGGGCTGATTGCCAAGCGATTGATTTACTGCGACCTGTCAAAATACCGCTTGGCAACACCGCACAAAGCCCCTGTTTACGCCAGTGAGCGACAGGCGAAATTCGTCAAATCATCCGTGGAAATCCCCTCTTATGCCGGCATCCAATTGGTCGAAGGCAACACTTTTCTCTGGAACAACATACGTCATACCATCCTCCACATTAACAACCAACACGTTGCCATTCAGTCCGACGCTGGCTCGGTGACCGAGCTTTCAGAGGCCGAGCTCGTCAAACTGATTCGCAAAGGCAGCCTGCTGCCGGCGCCGGAATCAATGACCCAAGATCGGCCCGCCAATGTTGCCGCCGGCCTGTTTTCCCAACTGTCCAACCAAGAATTACAGGAAATCATCATGAAACAAAAAATGCTGGCCGGCGAGATCGAGGCCAACTATTCCAGTCGCACGCTTCAGCGTTACCGCGCCAAAATCAGGCAAGCCAGGCTAAGCGGAAAACCGGAAATCGCCGGCTTGGCGCACAGCAAACGCCAGCGCGGGAACCGGAATCCCAAACTCCCGGCTCTGGTCCGCGAGGAAATGGCCAAATTTATCGAGCAGCATTACAAAACCAACAAGGCCATCAACGTCGCCGCCACCTACCAACTGTTCCGGAATCACTGCAAGGGACTCAACCTTATCCCGCCCAGTGAACCGACTTTTTACAAGGCCATAAAAGCCCTGCCGCGTTATGAGGTGGCGCGCGCCAGAACCGGGCACCGTGGCGCTTATGAGAGCAAGGAATTTTATTACTATCTGTCCGACGAGTGCCGACGCCACGGTGGCTGGCCATTTCATTATTGCCACATCGACCACACCGAGGCGGACGTGGAACTGGTGGACAAGGAAACCGGCCTCAACCTCGGACGTCCCTGGCTGTCCCTGCTGATTGATTCCTTTTCACGCCGGGTGCTGGCCTTTGTGCTGATTTTCGATCCACCCTCCTACCGAACCTGCATGCTTCTGTTGCGAACCTGTGTGGAACGTTATTCCCGATTCCCACAATATGTGATCATTGACGGCGGCAAGGAGTTTGAAAGCATCTACTTTGATTCCCTGCTGGGGCTGTTCCATTGCCACAAAAAAACCAGGCCCCCGGCGGAAGCGAGGTTCGGGGCCGTGTTGGAACGCCATTTCGGCGCCAGCAACACGCGCTTTTTCCATAACCTGGCCGGCAACACCAAGCTCACCAGGACTCCACGGGCTGTCACTAAAAATTTCGATCCCAAAAGACTGGCGGTCTGGACCCTGGAAGATCTCCATGCCTGCCTGGAAAAATATTTGTATGAAATTTACGACCAAATTCCCCATCCTTCCCTGTTGCAGTCCCCGCAATCCGCCTTTAATGCCGGCATCCGTAACACCGGCTCGGGAGCACCGCAATTACTGCCATACGACGAGGGTTTTAAAATCCTGACCCTGCCCGCCGCGCGGCGCGGCACGTGCAAAATTCATCCCAACAAGGGCATTCAACTCAACTACGTCAACTATTGGAATGAACTGTTTCGCCGCAGTGACCTGGACGGCGCAAAAGTTGAGGTGCGCTTTGATCCCTACGATATTTCAACTGTCTATGCCTTTGTGGACAAGCGCTGGGTCAAATGCAGCGCTTGGAACAGTTTTATCACCAAGGGCACCACCGAAAAGGAGCTGGAGCTGATTTCCACTCTCTTTAGGAAAAAACGTCCGCTGCACAACCGCAACCGGCATCTGCACCTGGAAAAATATGCCGAATTTCTAAAAGACGTCACCGATCAGGAACTTCACCTGCAACAACGCCGCGATTTGGCGTTAAAATCCATATTACAACCGGGTGAATCCGGCCAAAAGACAAACCCATCCCCAACCAAATCCTCCGCCAAACCAAAACAAAAAGCCTCCATAGCGGAGGAAATCAACCTGGATAATCTAACCCCCCTGGAACCTTTATGAGCAACCTAGTCAATTATTTGTCTTCCGATGCCGAGCGAAAGGCCCTTTTCTTCAAATATAAAATCACCCATCCACTACTGGAAGAATCCTATTCGGCCACCATGGACCTAATCCACAGCGCAGACTGCGGAAAATTGGGGATCGGCGTCGGACCGACCGGTGTGGGCAAAACCACCCTGATGCATGCGGTGGTGAAAAAGATCGTGCTGGAAATGACTGAGGAATTAAAAACGGACCGGGAGCGCATCCCCTGCATCACCACCATGGCAGCGCCACCCGAAAATGGGGTTTTTTCATGGAAACTGTTTTACCACCGCGCACTGAACGCCGTGGAAGAAATCGCCAGCAACAGAAAAATTCCCATTTTCCTGTTGAACGGTAAGCCGCTCTACCGGCAATTGTCATCGGGAGAAACCGTGGACGGATTGCGCGAATCCCTGGTGGAAATTTTACACCGCCGCAGGCCCCTGGTCTTTTTCGTGGATGAGGCGCAGCACATTTTGAAAGCCGGCAGCGGGAAAAAGCTACAGGACCAATTGGATGTTTTGAAAACCCTGGCGGACGAGACCCGGGTGCCGATTGTGTTATTGGGCACCTATCCTTTATTGTCACAGCACGCCCTGAACGGACAACTTGCCAGGCGCTCCTCCCCCATCCACATGCGCCGCTACCGGAGCAATGTGCCGGCTGAACACCGGCAATTCGCCCAGGTGGTGAAAACTTTCAGTGACAATATGCCGGTCAAAACCGCGCCCGATCTCATCCCCCACCTGCCGTTCTTATTTGAACGGACCTTGGGTTGTGTCGGCATCTTGAAGGAAACCCTGGTACGGGCGCTAAATTTGGCCATCAAGGGGAATAGCGCCACGGTAACCATTGAGCATCTGCAAAAAACGGCGCTCAGCCCTGCAAAATGCGAAATCATCTTGCAGGAAATCCTCGAGGGAGAACGGTTGTTTTATGACGATGAAGAAATCGTCAACCGAATTCACAGCCTGTTGTCCAGACCGCCGACGGGATTCACTTCCTTCTTGCAGATGAGAACCCCGGACCTGGTTCAACTCCACAACGCAAACCCCATCGCCACCAGCAAGGCAAAAAAGCCCAAACCCGGCACCCGAAAGCCTTCCCGCACAAAAGCAGGTACCAAAAAATCTTAACATACGGACCTCACACCATGTGAACCATGCGCCAAATCTCTTGTATCAGAAAAACTGCCTCCGCTGGCAGTTGCCAACTGGAATTCACCCTTGATATCCCTCCTCGAACAAGGCTCTTTCATCTGCCGCCTTATGGCGCCGGAAGCCCACAGGTCGAAAGCCTGAACAGTTGGTTGATACGCTTGGCGCGAGCCCATCGGATTAGCACCAGAATATTGTTATTACAAATCCTGCCCGAAAGAGAACTGAAAATCACTCCCGACCGGCGAATGCGCCTGCGCACCAATATTCTCGCCAATCCACTGCGCATCTTGCCCTGGCTGGCAAAAGCGGCACACTGCGACAATTTGAAATTGTTGACTCTTGACCGCTGGTTTTTCGCTGTATCACGCCTTTGCCTCATCCGCAAGCGCCGGGCTTGGTGCCCAGATTGCCTGCGTGAGGCTCCCTATGAACGTCTGGCCTGGACCCTGAATCTGGCAACCTGTTGCCCACGGCATCGCATCAGATTGGCATCCCAATGTCCCCGTTGTACCAGAAGGTTTCCGGCCCTGCGCTTGGGAACCTGCATCGATCGTTGCCCTTATTGTTCATGCAAGCTGACCGATTCATCTTTCGATCCGGACCCTCCCACATCCTGGGAAATGCATTGCGCCGAACAAATCGGCAACTTGCTCGCCTATACGGGCAGAACCGCCAACTTGAATATGCCCAACCAAATTGCCAACGGTCTTACCGGAAATTTGGCCGATTACTCGCAATCGGAAATTTGCAGACTGCTCAAAATCAACGATGCCACCCTGGCTCAACTAAGATCCCGCAACAAAACCATTTCCCTGGAATTGCTGTGCCGCATTTCATTTTTATCCGGGGTTACCGTGTCCAACCTGCTGCTTCAATCTCCCAACCGATGGTTTTTTCAAACTCCACGCAAAACAGCACAGTGGCGACTAGCCACCAGAACCCGTCTGGAAGATCGGATTGAAATCGTCAGGCCGCAGCTTGAGTCCTTGATACAAAGAGGCTGTCCCTCGCTCAGAGCCGCTTGCTTGGCCCTTGGCACCTCCTCTGTGACCTTGAAGAGGCATTTCCCACAAGTCGCCAATGTTCTGCTTAAAAAGTCCTCTACGCGCTATCCTGCCTGCTTTCCCAAACCCGTCTCTACAGAGTAAAATGTTGTAAGATCGGACACTTTATGATTTATTTCGTGTTTTTCGCGAATTTTGAGGAGGCGAATTTTTAAAATTTACGCAGATTTTATAGCTGATGCATTCGCAATATCTTTGTCATCAATATCTTACAGATTAGAAAATTGGTCTGTAAGCATAAAATGTCGCATAACGATTATAAGCATAAATTGTCACCCGGCGACAATTTATGCTTAAAACGACAGCTCTCATGAAACCCCTGCTTACGCCGTGCGCATGGGCATGATCACGTACAGAAAGGGCTTGTTGTAACGGATCACGCCGGGGCTGAGTTCGTCGGTGAAATCAAAGGAGATTTCCGGGGTGTCGAGACTGCGCAGTGGATCCGACAAATACTCGGGATTGAAGGCAATGGCGAATTCCTTGCCCTTGTAATTGATCGCCAGGGATTCACGCGCTTCACCCACGTCCGGGGTATTAGCGGTGATTTCCAAGATGTTCTTGCCGAAGCTCAGTTTGACCGAGTTCGATTTTTCACTGGAAAGCAAGGCCACGCGGCGCACCGAATTGAGGAACAATTCACGTTCCAGGGTGATGCGTTCCTTGGTCTCGCTGGGAATAACCTGCCGGTAATTCGGATAATTGCCCTCGACCAGCTTGGACACCAGGAAGGTGTCGCCAACCGTGAAGGAAATCTGGTTGTCGGCGATGGAAATGGTGACTTCGCCCTTGTCGGTCAGGATGTGCTGCAGCTCATTGACCGCCTTGGTCGGCAGGATGATATCAATCTCATTGGCCTTCAGGACTTCCAATTCATGGTCGACCAGCGCCAAGCGACGGCCATCGGTGGCCACCAAGGTCAATTTGTTATCCTTGAAGCTCAACAAGGCGCCGTTCAGGACATAGCGGCTTTCGTCCGCAGACATGGCGTAGGCGGTTTTTTTCAGCATGTCCTTGAAGACTGCCTGGTCGAGTTTAAACAAATGCGCACCGTCGGTTTTCGGGAAGGGCGGGAAATCGGTTTCCGCCAAGCCCATGATCTTGAAAAAGCTGTTACCGGAACGGATGCTGGCATGCAGTTTCGAATCGACATCAATGACGATTTCCGAGGCCGGCAATTCCTTGACGATGCTGAACAAGCGGCGGGCCGGAAGGGTGATGCTGCCTTCCTTTTCGATGACCGCCTCCACCGTGGTGCGAATACCGGTATCAAGGTCTGTGGTTGAAAGTGTCAGATTGCCATTGCCGGTCTTGATCAAGACGTTGCTGAGCACCGGCAAGGTGGTGCGGGTGCTGACCACGCTCTGTACCACTTGGAGTCCTGCAAGGAATTTATCGCGTTGGATGGAGATTTTCATGCGCTGTGTTTTCTAAGTAATTCTTTATATAGATATAAAAAAAAGTAGCAATAAGCTTGTCAATAAGTCACTAAAAAACGTGTAAGTTTTTCATCATTAGCGGCTTGGTTCAAAAAATAAGATGTGAAAGAAATGACATGCGGCGACCGGAAAAAGGATAACCCGGGCTTTGGTGAATTTATCGGCAGGCCATTCATAGATTATTCAAAACTTGTTGGATCTCCGTTCAAATCAACGGGTTGCGCGGCTTTATAAGCACCGGAATATAAATAGTGACTAACAATTAGCATGTCGCTAACGGTCATCTGGCGACTTCCAGCTTTTGCAACAGGAAGTTGATTTGCTGCCGCAGGTTTTCATCCTTGGCCATGTCTGCCTCGACCTTTTTGCAGGCGTGCAGGACCGTGCCGTGGTCGCGACCGCCAAAGGCCTCGCCGATTTCCTGCAGAGACTTGGGTGTTAGCTTGCGACACAGGTACATGGCGATCATGCGCGGGATGGCGATGTTATTCGGCCGGCGCTTGCTGGTCATGTCAGTCATGCGAATATCGAAAGTTTCCGCAACGCGCTTCTGGATGGTCTCGATGGTCAGTGCGTTGCGGGCTTCCTGCTGGATGAAATCCTTCAGCAGTTCCTCCACTTGGGCCTGCGTGAGCTTTTTGTCATTCAACGCGGCCCAGGCGGCAACGCGGTTCAGAGCGCCTTCCAGGCGGCGGATGTTGGCCTTTACGCGTTCGGCAATGAAGGTCAATACGCCGTCGCCAAGACGGACATCCATCTTGGCGGCCTTGGCCTTGAGAATGGCCAGGCGGGTTTCGATATCGGGCGGCGCCAATTCGGCGGCCAAGCCCCATTCAAAGCGGGAAACTAGGCGCTGCTCCAGATTTTTCACCTCGGAGGGCGGACAATCGCTGGTCAGCACGATCTGCTTGTTGCCGTCGAACAGGGCATTGAAGGTGTGGAAGAATTCTTCCTGTGAGCGCTCCTTGCCGGCGAAGAATTGGATATCGTCGATCAATAACAAATCAGCCTGGCGGAAACGCTTGCGGAACTTGATGATTTCGCCGTGCTGGATGGCGGTGATGAACTCGTTGGTGAATTGCTCGGAAGTGACATACACCACCTTGGGAGGCTTGCCGCCCTTTTTGTTTTTGACGATCTGGTGGCCGATCGCGTGCATCAGGTGGGTTTTGCCCAGGCCGACGGCGCCGTGGACGAACAACGGGTTGTAAATCTTGGCGGGCGACTCGGCGACGGCCTTGGCCGCGGCGGTGGCGAACTCGTTGTTGGCGCCCACCACGAAAGTCTCGAACACGTAACGCGGGATCAGGTCGCCGGCGGGAGCGGTCTTGATACTTCCCTTCCCTTCCTCGGCGCTTTCATCCACGGGATTGTCGTTAGCGGCGTTTTCCGTGTCATGCTGCCGCCCGGTGGTTACCTCGAATGTGACATCGACGTCACGGCCAAATGCCAGACCGAGGGATTCCTTGAGTTGGGTGGAATAGTTTTCCTCGATCCAAAATGGGTAAATGGAATTGTCGACACCAAGCACCAGACGACCGGACTCGAAGGAAATGGGCTTGATCGGCGAAAACCAGCGGCGAAACGCATCGGGAGAGATAAGTTTCTGCAATTCGTGGCAGGTCTTCTGCCAAATTTCGTGCGGGTCGCTGATCATCGTTTCTTGCATGTCGGAGGTTGTACATTAGAAACCGCTAAAATTTTGGAGCAAGTACAAAACGGCCTAAAGAGTAAATTTATTCCCACTTTACTTGATGAAAATGGGAATGAATATTGTTTAGCAAACAAAGTTAATTAAGCCGCTAACGACGAATGAAAAAACTCGTCGTTAGCGGATAAAATGTTTGACGGGACTATTAGACGGCCTTTTCGCCCTTTTCCTCGGTGCGAATGCGGACAGCTTCGTCAACAGGCAGGACAAAGATTTTGCCGTCGCCGATCTTGCCGGTCTTGGCGGCTTTGACGATGGTTTCGATGGCCTTGTCGATCAGGCTGTCGATGACAACGACCTCGACTTTCACCTTCGGCAGAAAGTCCACGGTGTATTCACTGCCGCGATAGATTTCAGTGTGGCCCTTCTGGCGGCCAAAACCCTTGACTTCAGTAACAGTCAGGCCTTCCACGCCGATTTCCGTGAGGGCTTCCTTGACCTCTTCAAGCTTGAAAGGTTTGATGATCGCTTCAATTTTTTTAACTGCCATGTTGGACTCCTTGTCTTAAATTCGTTTTCCATGCCGGACTCCCTTTTTCCGGGCACAGAATTCTTACATTAGTTTAAAAGCAGGGCTCGTGCCAGATATTATTTTAGATTTAAGATGGATGATGGAAGATTTGGGGTGTTGCTTGGGCGAAAAACGCTAACGACAGGCAGGAAACTTCGTCATTAGCGATGGCCTTGCCCAAGTCTTCCATCTCAAGTCATAAATAAAAAAGCCCCTGCCGCTAACCGCGAACAAGGGCTTTTGTGAAATCAGCGGGGCTTAGAATGCGTAAACAACCTCGACAGCGGCGGTGTGGCCGCTGTTGTGGGTGATGCCGTTGCTGTAGTCCATGATGCGGTCATCACCGAGGTCAAAGCGGTATTCCGTGCGGATGGTCAGGTTTTCCGCCACATTGAAGCCGGCGGTTAGCGTGATGCTCCAGAGGTCGCTGGCCAGTTCATCGGTGGTGTGGACATAAGTGCCGCGTCCCGCCAGGCTGAACAGATCGGTAAATTGGTACTTCGCATACAAGCCGGTGCCGGCGAAGGTGAAGCCTTCCTGGTCGCGCAAGCCGTCAATGGCGCCGAGGTCGTAAGTCGCGCCGAGCAAGAGCTTGCCGTTGGCGAACTTGGGCACCCAGTTCATGATGCCGTCGTACATGGCCTCATTGCCGCTGGAGCTGAAGCCGGGGCGATAGTTGTCCCGCTGGTCGTTGTACAGGAACTCGTTGGCGGAATCCCAGCTGTAATAAATGGTGTGCTGCCAGTTGGCGTTGCCGCCGGGAACCTTGAAATTCAACTTGGCCATGACGCCGTAGCCGTCGTTTTCCGCGCCCAGGCCCGCCGGGTTGCTGTCCAGGCACATGCCGTTGACGACCGCCA
Organism: Verrucomicrobiales bacterium; assembly: GCA_031256975.1. Lineage (GTDB taxonomy): Bacteria > Verrucomicrobiota > Verrucomicrobiia > Methylacidiphilales > JAAUTS01 > JAIRPN01. The sequence continues at coordinate 25,687 of JAIRPN010000019.1, forward strand.
GGCCGCCGTCGACGATGTCATTGAACCTGTACTCGGCGCTAACGCCGGTGAAGTCGCCAGGGGTGAGGTAGAACAAGTCGCTCCAGGTGATGTTCAGGTTGCCGGGACGGTCGGTCATTTCATAGCCGATCCAGCTGGCGAACTTGCCAACCTTGAAATCCAAGCCGTTGCCAACCGGGGCGCGGAAGGTCACATAGGCCTGTTTCAGGAAGAAATCACTTGAGCTGCCCTCACTCCCGTTGGCGAAGGCGAAATCTTCGCCAAGGAACAAATCCGCGCGGAAACCGGCCTGCCATTCGTTCTTGTCGGAAAGATCCTTTTGCAGGGTCAGTTTGATTTGATTGACGTTGAAATCACCGAAGTTCTGGTTGTCATTCATGCTGCGGTTCTTGTTGGCGCCGTTGTAGAAATTGTAGGTGTAACCCGCATCCACATAGCCGCCCAACTTCACGCCCGTGAGGTCGGTCTCGACATAATTCACTTTTTCCACCGCCTTGGTCAAGTCCTTGGCGGAAGGTGCCGGCGCCGCGACATCCGCATGCGCTGCGCCCGAGGCCAAAACCACGCTAAACAGCCCGATAATCCATTTGCTCATCTGAGTAATCTTCCTTGTATTTTTGCGCCGACACCCGGTCTTAGTCGTCTAATGACCCATCAGCGAAGCCGCCGATTAAATCAGGAAAAGCTAATGTTACAAATAAATTATCATTAGATAAGATTATATTATAGGATTATAATTCTTGCTTGTCGCTAATGACGCGCCGGGAGGCAAAAAACCCCGGAGATTGCTCTCCGGGGTTTTGAATGGATAACCTAGCTAATCAGATTAGAAGGTGTAAACAGCCTGCACCGCAGCGGTGTGGGCGATGTCGCCACCGTTGGAGGTGGTTTCATTGCCGACATCAACGCGATATTCAGCGCGGATCACGAGGTTTTCGGCCACGTTGAAGCCCGCAGTGAGAGTGGCGCTCCAGTTGTCCTGAGCCAAGAAGCTGCCGCCCCAGGAGTTGGTGCCGAAGCCCGGACGATTGGCATAGGAGGTAGCCGCATCATCAACATGGACATAAGCCACACGGCCAGCCAGGCTGAAGAGGTCGGTGAACTGATACTTGGCATAGCCTGCCAGACCGAAGAGGGTGGAGGATTTGTCGCCAGCATAAGCAGTGTCACCTTGGACATAGGCCAAGTCACCATTCACGCCGAGCAAGAGCTTGCCATTGGCAAACTTCGGAGCCCAGTTGAGAACGGAGTCATAAATGAACGCGTTGTTATTGTAATTATAGAACGTAGGATCATTGCTCAACTCGTAGGACGAATCCCAGGTGTAGTACACGCTGTTTTGCCAGTTGAGGTTGCCGCCGTTGTTCTTCAGGTTGATTTTGGCCATGATGGCATAACCATCGTTGCTGCCGCCACCGGTATACGGGGAGGAGCTGTTATTGGCGGTACCGAAGTTGCTGTCACCAGCGCCATTGCCGACGGCGAGGCCGAGGTCAATGTTGTTGTTAACCGGATATTCGAAGGAAACACCGGTCATGGTGGCAGGCAGGAACGCGTACATCTGGCTGTAGGTGATGTTCAAGTTGGCCGGACGTTCGGTAACTTCATAACCCAGCCAGCTGGCGAATTTACCAGCCTTGATGTCAATGCCGTTGCCGAAAGGCGCGCGGAAGATGACATAGCCTTGTTCCAGGAAGAACTCGGAAGCGGAACCGAAGTTGTCGCTGCCGTTGAAGGTACCGGCATCTTCACCAACCATGAGGTCAGTGCGGAAACCAGCCTGCCATTCGTTCTTGTTGTTAAGGGCTTTTTCCAAGGTCAACTTGACAGCGTTCACGCTGAAGTCGCCAGCAGCGGCGCCATCAGTGCCAACACGATTAGTAACCGGGCTGGAAGTGAAGTTATAGACATAACCCACATCCACATAACCGCTGAGCTTGACGCCAGTCACGTCGGTCTCGACGTAATTGACTTTCTCAACAGCCTTCGAAAGGTCTTTGGCGGACGGAGCGGGGGCGCCAGTGTCGGCAAAAGCCGAACCGGACAACAACGCGACGCCGAAAAGACCGGCAATCAATTTATTCATTTTATTTTTTCCTCTTGTTTATTGATATACAGGGGTAGGCGTAGTGTATCCTTTACACCACCTGCCTTCGTATATTTGGCAATACGCTAAGGAAAATATTCAGTGATGCAACCTATTTTTAATATCAATCAATATAATATCTTCATTAGATTTATACGAATACGAATCATGGGGAATAAAAAACCCCGGAAGGATTGCCTTCCGGGGTTGTGCTAAAGAGATTAACCGAACGATTGCTTAGAAGGTGTAAACCGCTTCCACCGCAACCGTGTGGCCCGAGTCATGCGTGGAGATGCCGCCGAGGCCGCTGTCGATGTTGACGATGCGGTTGTTACCCAGATCGAAACGGTATTCCGTTCGGATCACTAGGTTTTCCGCCACATTGAAGCCGGCCGTCAGGGTCAGGCTCCAGAGGTCGTCGCTCAGTCCGGCCGCGGTCATGTGCAGATAGCTGGCACGACCAGCCAGGCTGAAGATGTCATTGAACTGGTACTTGGCGTAACCAGCTCCGCCGAACAGGGTGGCGCTGCCGACACCGATGGCGTTTTGCAACGCGAGGTCGGAGTAGATGATATCGTAGTTGGCGCCGAGCAAGAGCTTGCTGTTGGCGAATTTCGGCGTCCAGTTGAGCACGCCGTCATAGACAACATAGTTTTGCTTCTGCAGGGTGATCGGGCCGATGCTGCTGATGAGCGAGCTGTACGGGCTGAGCTGGCTGGGCAGGGTCTTGCCGGCGAGGAAGTCTTCGCCGCGGGCATCCCAGCTGTAGTACAGGCTGTGCTGCCAGTTGGCATTGCCGCCGGGAACGGTGAAGTTCACCTTGGCCATGATGCCGTAACCGTCGTTGCTCGAGCTGTCGAGCAGGCCGGTGAAGTTGGGGTTGGAGCCGGTGTTGCTGTCCAGGTTGGAGCCGTTGACGACCGCCAAACCGAAATCAACGATGTTGTTCAGCTTGTATTCGGCCGACACGCCGGTGAAGTTGTTCGGAATGAAGGCGTAGATATCACTGTGGGTGATGTTCAGGTTGGCCGGACGTTCGGTAACTTCGTAACCCAGCCAGCTGACAAACTTACCGGCCTTGAACACGATGCCGTTGCCGACAGGCGCGTTGAAGGTGACATAGGCTTGTTCGAGGTAGATGGAAGAGGAGCTGTTATCAACGTCTTCACCCAGCATGCCGTCGACGCGGAACCCGGCGTTCCATTCGTTTTTGTCGCTGAGTTGTTTTTCCAAGGTCAACTTGACCGCATTGACATTGAAGTCACCCTTGGGGTTGACATCGGTACCATTGCGGAACAGGTTGTAGCCGTTATAGAAGTTGTAAGTGTAACCCACATCCACATAACCGCTGAGTTTGACGCCAGTGACATCGGTTTCGACGTAATTGACTTTTTCGACTGCCTTAGAAAGGTCCTTGGCGGACGGCGTCGGAGCGCCGGTGTCGGCAAAAGCCGAGCCGGAGATCAACGCGGTCGCGAACAGACCTGTAATCCATTTATTCATTTTCTTTGAGTTCTTTCCTTTAAGTACAAGCGGGAAATGGGCAGACAATTGTTGTGCCCGAAACTACTCCCCCACCTGAGCCATCGAAGTTACCGAAATTTATTGGCCGGGCAATATTTTTTACGGAAAAGAAAAACCGCTAATGACAAGCTTTTGGCTCATCATTAGCGGTTTGTTAAATCAAACCTTGTTCAGATCCAATTAGAAGGTGTAGACCACTTCAAACACGGCGCTGTGGGCCACGTCGCTGCTGGCATAGTCGCCAGTGGTGCCGTCAACTTGGATGTCATCACCCAGGTCGAGGCGGTATTCAGCACGCAGAGTCAGGTTTTCCGCCAAGTTAAAGCCGGCGGTCAGGGTCACGCTCCAAACGTCAGCATTGCCGGTAAAGGGCTGGAATTTGCTGAAGAAGGCGGCGCTGTCGCTGTCATGGATGTAATCCACGCGACCGGCCAAGCTGAAGATATCAGTGAACTGATACTTGGCATAACCGGCAACACCGAACCAGGTGTCGCTGTTGGTGGTGGTTTGGGAGACATCAGCATAGCCGAAGTCACCGTTCAAGCCGAGCAACAGTTTGCCATTGGCGAATTTCGGGGTCCAGTTGGCAACCACGTCGTTGATAAACACGTTGCCGTTGGGGCCGGAGCTCGAGGTGCCATAAACTTCACCGGACGAATCCCAGCTATAGTACACCGCATCCTGGACGGTGAAATTGCCGCCGGGGTTGGTGTAGGCGATCTTGGCTTCCATGCCGTAACCGTCACCGCTGTTATCATAACCGTTATTGGAATCGCTGTTATAACCGTTCACGATGGCCAAACCGGTGCTGATGCTGTCGTTGACTTTGTATTCAGCCGACACGCCGGTGTGGTACAACGGGATCATGTTCTGGAACAGATTGCCGTAGGTGATGTTGAGGTTGGAAGGACGCTCGATGACTTCATAGCCGAGCCAGGTGACGAACTTACCGACCTTGAAGTCGATACCGTTGCCAACCGGAGCGCGGAAGGTCACATAAGCCTGTTCCAACAGGAACGAATTCGCGTTGCCGCTGTCATTGCCACCGAGGGTGGAGCCGGCATCTTCGCCGAGCATGACATCGGCGCGGAAACCGGCCTGCCATTCGTTCTTGTCGGTCAAGTCCTTGGAAAGCGTCAACTTCACCGTATTGAGGTTGAAATCGCCACTGCTTTGGCCATCCGCGGCGGCGCGGGTGGAGATGGTGTTGTTGCCGGTGAAGTTATAGATATAACCCGCATCGACATAACCGCTGAGCTTGACGCCACTGACGTCGGTTTCGACGTAGTTGACTTTTTCAACTGCCTTAGAAAGGTCTTTGGCGGACGGAGCGGGAGCGCCGGTGTCGGCAAAGGCCGAGCCGGAGATCAACGCGGTCGCGAACAGACCCGTAATCCATTTATTCATTTTATTTATTCCTCCTAGATTTTAACTAACAATTAAAAGGAGATAATACAGCGCGGCCACTAAGCCGTGATTGTCCTACCCCCTCATTCATAGCTGGAAGATGGTTTAGACCTCCCACACACTTGGGTAAACTTATACACCCAACCCTTTTGTGGTCAACAGTTGTTTTATAGAAATACATAAAAACAACGCATTATTAACACCCAAGCAGATCCCCTGTCCATAAGTCTCCCGGCCAGCGGCAACTATCGGTTGCCGCTAACGGGGAAATCAAGCAGGGAATGTGCCATTTTCCTGATTAAACCGGTTAATTTAAGCAATCTTTCAGAAGGAAGTGCCCAAAAATTCGAAGGTCGATTTTAAGAAAAGACCCGGAAAATTTATTTTATTTATATATAACATATTCAGAATAAACGGTTTGTATATTAAATATAGAAAATCCGAAAAAAATTTGAACAAAATCAAGCGACGGAAGTCTAAGAATACAGAAGTTAATTCATTTTTGTTCTTCCTCCTTTAACGCGGGCTTGTCTAGCCCGCGTTTTTTTGTACAAAAATAATCGGCAGGATTCTGGGCACGAAAAAGGCGGAACCGGGTGGCTCCGCCTTTTTGAAAAACAACGCTAACCGTGAACTTACAGGGTCTGCAAGAAACGGACCAGCTGTTCGCGGTTCGGGCTTTGCGCATGGCGCACATAGAAACCGCTGTTAGCGACTGCCAACTGCAGCGAATGGGCCAGGCTCAGGCCGAGCAGGCGACCGATGAGGAAGCCGGTGTTGAAGTGGTCGCCGGCGCCGGTGCTGATCTTCGGCTTGGCGGTGTACGGGCCTTCCACCGAGAATTCACCCTCGGCGTCGGCGCCGCAGGCGTATTGGGTCGGGTGAATCACCACGGTGTGCAAACCGAGTTTCTCGCGGATCGCGCCGGCCATGGCGGCATAGCCTTTTTGCGAGGACGGGAATTTCTTCAGGCGCAGCACCTTGGCGACATGAATGCCCTCGCTTTCGTTCAGGCCGAGAATGACATCATGATACTGCTGGAATTCGCCGATGATCTTCAACGCGGCGAGCAGGTCGGCGTCGATGCGCTTGGCCGGATCGCAAAGGTCGAAGAACAACAACTTGCGCTTCTCGTCCTTGCCGGGCTTGAATTCGCTCAGGATTTTTTTCCACAGCGCCGACATGTGCGGCAGCATGGTCCAGTTGACCATGGCGATGAAATTGGCCTGGTGCCAGAGCTTGGCGAAATTCTTGTCGCCGAAACGCTTCTTGATGGTTTCCCAGCTCACTTCGTTGACGGTGGAATGCTGGCCGAGCATCAGCTTGCCATCCGGAAATTCCAGGGCCGAGGTCAGGCCGGGATCGGCGATGCCGTGGATCTTGGCGCGTTTTTGGAATTCGCTGAACACCGGGTGAATCTTGGTGTTGCCGACCATGCCGATGTATTCCACCGGGGCGCCGAGGGTGCTGAGGGCGAAGGCCATGATCGGGCCGTTGCCGCCGATTTTTTCCAAGGTGGGCACCACTTCGAAATTCATGCTCTTGCCCGCCGCGTCGCCGATTTTCTTGGAGAAATCCTTCATCGACTTGTAGGGGGTGTGCTTGGTGGCGCTTTGCCGTTGCTCGACCACCTCGAGGATGGTATCGACGAAACCGTCAAAGCCGACGAGACCGTTGTATTTGAGGAGTTGAGCTCTGGAACCGATGAGCCGTTCTGCTGTTTGCCGTGCTAAGCGAGAGTCAGTCATAAGCGCTCGACAATAGCAGAAATTGCCGTTCTGACAATTATTAAATGGCTGTTAGCGCCCGTTTTTCCGGTGTCCAGACAAATTTTGGCCGAATGGCGGCAGTTCATTCCAACCCGCGCGCGGCAAGATCGTCCTCATCCCAGCCGAGATAATGCCCCAGTTCATGCAGGTAGGTCAGGCCGACTTCCTCGCGAAACAAGATTTCATCCCCTTCGGCAAAATCGAACAGATTTTCCAAATACAGAAAGATCTGCGGCGGCGACGGCAGGTCGGCGGAAAATTCCTCGTGATAAGCCGTGCCGTCAAACAGTCCCAGCAGGTCCGGCTCGAAGCCTTCCGCGACCAGCGTTTCGTCCGGAGTTCGCTCAAAATGCACCGCCACCCGCGCCGCCAACGGCGAGATGTCTTCCGGCAACTTCCGGTTTAGCGCCGCCACCTCGGCCTGGGCCATGCGAACCAGTTCGGCGAATTCCACCGGTTACTCCAGGCTCCAGCTGACCGGCACTTCCTGCTTCAACTGGGTGCGGTTGCTTTTGAAGAAAATCTTGCCGTTAACGGCGCCATATTCATGCACCAGCTTGGTGGTTTTGACGTCGTAGCAGCAGTACTCGGCAATTTCCATGATCCTTCCTTCCTTCCACCATTGCAGGGCCTGCAGGCCGTCGGCGGTTTTGTTGGTGCCGCAGGAAGCCTCGGCGATGGCGTCCAGGCCGATGCGGTGGCCGATCTTCGCTTCCACGTCGAGCATCAGGTCAAGCGTCGGGATCTGTGAGAAATCCAGCATGGTGTAATGTTCCAGCACGGTGTAATCGAAGCGCTGGTGGTTGAACCCGACCACCAGGTCGGCACGGAACAGCTCCTTGATCAGGTCGTCGACCTCGTTCTCGGAGTAAATAGTATAACGCCCGGTCTTGGTGCTGTAGGTTACGCCGATCGACAGCAACATGTCGCGGATCTTGCTCCAGCCCCCGACTTCCTGCGCGCTTTTCTGGGTTTCCAAATCGAAATAAACAATATTCTTCGCCATTAGCGTCTCTCGTCGTTAGCGTTTTTTCCAGGTGCCGTCGCTCTCTTGAATCCATTCGCCGGGGAAGGCCGCGCGGGTGTAAGTGTTGGCGGTATCTTTGATATAGATATCCAGCGGCTTTTTGAGTTCCTCAGCCTTGGTTTTGAATTCGGCGCTGCGGTCAGCGTTTTCCGCCGCCACGGTTTGTTTCACGTACTCGGCGTATTTTTCGTCGGCGGGCAGTTCGCGGATCGACAGCATGGCGTCGTTCCCCTCGCCGATAATGCGGTTGTTCTTCAAGTCCTGAATCTCGGCGCGGCGATTGTAGCGCGCCTGGGCGGGGGTCGGCTTCCCGCTATTGGCGGTCGCGGCGGCCTGCGGTTCCTTGCCGTCGTGCGTGTAAATGTCTGCCCGCATGTTGACGTCGATCTTCACCGGCTCGGGCGTGCCGATATTCACCGTCGGTGCGCAGGACGCCAGGGGCCAGGCGGCCGCCAATAACAAACTCCATTTTTTCATAATCAAAATCCCAGTCCGGGTTTCTCGCGCAGGTCGTGCCAGCGCAAATCAAAATTACGCTTCCCTTGTTTCCCGTCGAGCGAAAGCTTCAGGAAGCTCTCGGGCGGCGCGTAAGTGAATTCGGTTTCGCCCAGCGTGTAATCGTAGTCGCGGAACGCCTCGAGCAGCGCCCTCACCGCTTCCCGCTTGGGCTGCCACCAGTCGCCGGGCAGTTTGTTCATCATCTCGTCCACCGAGACGATTTGGATTTTTCCCGTGTCGTTCAACTTCAGTACGGCCCCCATTCCGGTCACCTCGCTTAACTTCCCGCGCACACTGAAGTGGCCGGTCGCCTTGCCGCCCATCAGGAAATTCTCCGGCGACAACATCTGTGTCAGATGATCGAGGACTATCTTGTCGACATCGCCCCAGCCCGCCCAGGAAAAGTCGTTCAAATCCACATACACGCCGGCGCTCAAATCGTAATCTTCCGGGCGCATATGCTCCTTTGTTTTGGCCCACAGCTTGGTGATGATGCCGTCGCGCGAGAAGGTGACGAAGGTCTTGATGCCGGTCGCCTTGATGCCCTTCCACTCCACTTCCTCGATGCTCAGGTTCGGGGTCAGGTTCTGCGCCTTCGGGTCGGACAGGGGCAAGCCGACGAACAATTCCCCCTGCAATTGCCGGAGCTTCAGGCCGATTTGCTGGTATTCCAGGTCGGTCGGCGGAATGTCGAAGCCGAGCTTGTTGAACGGCAGGCTGGCGAAATTGTCCAACACCATGTTGTCGGTCTCGGCCATGAAAATCATCGGCAGCGGGAAGCCCGGCTTGCCGAACGAATACACCACCAGCCGCCCGCCCCACAAATGGAAGTGGCCGATCTTCCACGGCGGCGGCACTTGTTCATTAGCGGCAACTGGCGCGGCGGGTTGGCTGTTGGCGGCCTTTGGCGCGGCCTGCAATTGGTCGGCGAAATAAAACAGATCATGCCCGATGTACACGGTCGGCTTCTTGATCAGCAATTTCTTGAGTTCCTGGTGCTGGATGCCCGCCCAGCTGAAGGTCAGCGAGATTTCCTCGAACTTCATCACGTCGGTCAGCGGATCGTAGGGCGAATGAATCACCAGGTTCTGCACCGAGATGGTCTGGTCTTCCTGCGACCCCGCATCATCACCGCCGCCGCCGATTTTCAAATTGTTCACCACGATCGGGTCAATCGTTGCCACGTCAATCGGCACCGCCGGCATTCCGGGCCCGAGATTGTCGAGCATCAGCGAGCCGTCCCTGACGATTACCGATTTGATCAACAGCGAGAACCAGGAGCCGCCGCTTTTCTTGGTGGTGACAACCTGGTCGTTGGCGGCGCCCTTTTTCGCCATGGATTGCTGAAACTCCTGCAGACGCTGGAGCGAAAGTTGCGGGCCCTGCAGGTTGACCGATTCCACCCGTCCGCGCGACAAGTCCCACCAGTGCCAGGCCAGCTCGATGAACTCCACCCGCGCGAAAGGTTCAGGCTTGCCAACTTGCCCGACGGCCAGATTGCGTATCCGCACCCGGTGCCAGCCGAGCCGGGCCGAATCGACATGAACGGCGACCCCGGCGCGGCGCCCGGCCCACTCCACCAGCGGTTTCAGGTCCTGGCTTGATAAAAGAAACAACAACAGCGCGCCGATGGCGACCATTGCGGCCAGCCACCAGCGTTTGCGGCGGTAGAAGGGTTTCTTGCCGGAAGCCATGCGTCGAAAATGTTAACGCCAACGCCGCCCGCAACACAAAGCTTTTAATTTGCAGTTTCTGGTGTATTCCTTACCAATTCATGATCACACGCTGGCTCGCTGTTTTGTTCATCCTGCTCTACGCCGGACTTGGCGGATTCCTGTTTTACGAATCCGGCCAGCGTTCCGCACCCGTCGCCGGCGGGCAAAAACCCCAGCCCCAGCAGCCGGTCAAGCCCCGCCCCGCGCAAGCGCAACCCTTCAGGATTTACTACGAAAAAGACCCGTTGCCGGAGCAATGGGCCAGGGATTGGGCGGCACAGCAGCGGGTGAAAGTCACGCAGACCCGCCTGCAACAGGACGCCAACGGCCAATGGCCGCAGGACGGCGACCTCTACATCGTCTCGCCGCGCTGGCTGCAGTCATTGCAAAGCCAGGTTGCCCTCAGCCCGCTGGCCGACCGCTCGCCGCTCAAGGCGGTGAACCCGGCCTTCACCTCGCAGCCCTTCGACGCCAGCAACGAAATCAGCGTGCCCTGGCGCTGGATGCCCTACGTGTTCTACCTGCGCCACGACAAGGAACTGCCGTGGGAGAAAAACCGCGAGGTGTTTTATTTCCGCGAATGGGTCAACGATGCGCGTTGCCTGTGGCCGGACGACTGGGACCTGTTGCTGGCCATGCAAATCCATTACTCCGGAAAATCCGCCAACCGTCATCTTGATAATTACGCCGGGCTGATCGCCGCGCTGAAGGAGAAATATGCCGCCGTCACCGCGCCCGAGGCCGATTGCTGGCAGGCCCTGCTCGATGGCAAAATTCATTTCAGTTTCCTGCCCGCCGCCTACAAGCAGCAGGGCGCCAACGACGAGAAATTGAAGGACATCGAAATCCAGCAGCCCGGTTTGGGTAACAATATCCAGTCGGCCGGCGGCACCATCGTGTACCTCGACCAGTTGGTGATTGGCGCCAAAAGCCCGTACGCCGAGAGGGCGCAAAATCTGATCGCCAGCCTGTTGGCGCCCGCGCAGCAGGCGCGCCTGGTGCAGGACAGCGGTTATTTCCCGGTGGTCAGCAAGATCGGCCATGAATTCGATTTCGCGCCCGTGCCGTTGCCGAAGGACCATTGGTTCAACCGCAGCGAGTTTCTAATCAACCGCCCGCCGGAAGCTCCCGCACCGCCCGCGCCCGTCGTCAGCGGCACCCAGCAAGCCGAGCCCCTCAGCCCGGTGACACCCTAAAGGCTCCCGCATCGCCCCCAGCCCCACCTTCCGGTTCATCCGAAGCTCCGGATCGGGCAAATCGAGTGCTTTTGAACCGTCCGGGCCGCCACAAAGTCTTCCCTGACTCCAGCCGAAGCCTTGTGGTCGTCACAAAGTCTTCCCTGACTTCAGCCGGAACCTTGTGGTCACTACAAAGTCTTCCCTGACCTCAGCCGGAACCTTGTAGTCGTCACAAAGTCTTCGCTGGCTTCAGCCGAAACCTTGTGGTCGTTACAAGGCCTTTGCTGGCTTCAGCCGGGGTTTTGTGGTGACTACAGAGCTTTCCCACGGTTCAGGCGAGGTTTTGTAGTTACCACGGCTTTGCAAAAAAGTCCTAAATCTCTCCCTTCTCCACTCATGCTGAGCTTGTCGAAGCATGACTTTACTCAGGAGACAGGTTCGCCCTTCGACAAGCTCAGGGTGAGCGGATGAATTTATTTGGACTTTTTGTGCAAAACCTCGGCACTAAACAACCCGGGTAGACCAGTCCGGCCTTGCCGGATCACTTCCGCGCGAACTTTTGCAGGGTCTCGTACAGTTCGCTTGGGGAGAACGGCTTTTGAATCCAGCCGTCAACCTCGGGCGAATCGCCCGCGGTCAGTCCGAAGCCGCTAACGACCAGGATTTTTGCCCGCGGCAGGATCTTGCGCAGTTCCCGCACCAATTCGGGCCCTTCCATGCCGGGCATGGTCCAGTCGGTGATCACCCAGTCGATCTCCTCGCGGTATTTGTCGGCGAAGAACAGGGCCTCGCGACCGTCGCGCGCCAGGTACAGGCGGCAGTCCTTTTCCTCGAGATAGGAACGGATGATGTCGAGGCAATAAGGCTCGTCGTCAGCCAGCAAAACGTGGCCGAGCACCGGCGGTTTGACCGTCGCGTGCGTAATTTCCCTGGCAGGAGGGGGCTCGCCGTGGTGCGCCGGCTCGGGCAGGTAGAACGTAAAGCGTGCGCCACCGGCGTCGCCGTTGGCGGCCTTGATCCAGCCGCCATGTTGCTCGAGAATGCCGCGGCACATGGACAGGCCGAGCCCGGTGCCCTTGCCCTGCGTCTTGGTGGTGAAGAAGGGGTCGAAGATTTTTTCCAAAAGCTCCTCGGGGATGCCGGCCCCGTCGTCGCTCACCTCGCAGAACACCAGTTGCCGGTTGGCCAGCGGGCGGCGCTCCTCGTACAAACCGGTGCGCACGGTGATGTTGCCGTGCGAGCCGACGGCGTCGGCGGCGTTGAACAACAGGTTGAGAATCACCTGCTGGATTTGCGACTCGTCGAACGACACGGCGGGCAGCCCGGGTTGCAGCGCCAGATGGAAGAAGCAATCCTTGCGCACGCCGGAGCGGAACAGCGCGACGGTTTTTTCCGCCAGCTCGTTGAGGCTGCCCGGGGTCATGAGCGTGGCGCTCTGGCGGGTGGAGCTGAGCAGCTGGTCGACGATGCGGCTGCCGCGGTCGGTGGCCTCGAGGATGCGCTTGGCGATGGCCTGGTTGTTGGCGTCGTCCGGACTGTTGGCGGATTTCAGCATCAGCCCGAGGTTGCCGCTGATGATGTGCAGCAGGTTGTTGAACTCGTGCGCCACGCCGCCGGCCATCCGGCCGAGCGCTTCCATCTTGCCGCTCTCGCGCAGCTTTTGCAGCATGACGCTGCGCTGCATGTTGCGCTTGAGGATGAACCAGCCGAGGATGGTGCCGACCAGCACGGCGACGAGGATGGCGACGCTGTTGTTGTTGTTGAGCTCCTGCAGCGGCTTTTTCAGCGCCGCGCCGTTGAACACCACGACCAATACCGGGTTTTGTTCGTTGCTGCCGGCGGAATCCTGCCAGCCCTTGATGGCCTTGAAGACCAGCAAGTCGCCGTTGAACATGTGGCGGACGTTTGGCTGGTCGGCGTCCTCCGCCTGTTTCAGGCAGTCGATGAACTCCGGGGTGCCAAACAGGTCGCTAACGGCGAACTCGGAATGTGTCTGGTAGACTTGCTTGGGAACCGGACCGTCCAGCCGCAGCAGCGCGATGCAGCGGATGTTCTGGGTTTCATTCTGGATGTTTTGCAGGTGATTGAGCGAAATCTCCGCGAATTTGTGCGCGATCCTGGAGCCGGGCGCGAAACCGTGCACCTCCGGCGTCAGCGTCGCCGCGATCATGTTGGTGCCGTTGGTGGTGATTCTCTCGGCGGTGTCATGCAGCAGATTCCGCGTGGTGCCGGTCAGCAGCCACATCATCAACACGGTGAAGCCCGTGAAAATCGCCCAGAACAGCAGGGCGTCGAGCACCCAGATTGGATGCAGCGCCTCCAGCAAATTTTTTTTATCCCCCTCCCCGTTGTGCATGAGAACCCCGGAACTATAGCAAGGCTTTTGCCGTTGCGCACTCTGAATGCGCAAAAATCCGGCAATAAATTGGGCGCGGGATTATTTTTTTGCGGATTGCCGCTGCTTGCGGATCTCGTTCCAGCGCGCCAGCCGCTCGGCGATGATCTTTTCGTAGCCGCGGCCGGTCGGCTGGTAAAACTGCTCCACCTCCGCCATCATTTTGTCGGGCGCGATGCCGCCCTCATAATCGTGCGCGTATTGGTAGCCGACGTGGCGGCCCAGTTCCTTTTCGCCGGCGTAGGTGGCGTTTTTCAGGTTGTTCGGCACTTCCAGGGTGCGGTTTTCCTTGATGGCGGTTGCCGCCGCTTCCCCGGCCATGTAGGCGGCGTTGCTTTTCGGCGCGGTGGCGAGGTAGATGGTGGTTTCCGCCAGCGGGATGCGCGCCTCGGGCATGCCGATGAATTCCACCGCCTGCTGGCAGGCCACCGCCAGCGGCAGGGCCTGCGGATCGGCCAGGCCGATGTCCTCGGCGGCGCTGATGACCAGGCGCCGCGCGATGAAGCGGATGTCCTCGCCCGCGTGCAGCATTTTCGCCAGCAGATAGACCGCCGCGTCCGGCTCGCTGCCGCGCACGCACTTGATGAAGGCGCTGATGGTGTCGTAGTGCGCGTCCTCGTCCTTGTCGTAGACGACAGCCTTGCGCTGGATGGATTCCTGCGCCACGGCGTGGGTGAAGAGCACCAGGCCGTTGGTCGGCGGGGTCGACAGGACCCCGACCTCCAGTGCGTTGAGCGACTTGCGCACGTCGCCGTCGCAGACCTTGGCCAGATGCATCAGCGCCTCGTCGGTGGCGTCGACGTGGAATTCCGCCAGCCCGCGCTCGTGATCGGTCAGCGCCCGTCGCAGCACCGGCAGCACGTCGCCGGGCATCAGCGCCTGGAACTCGAACACCTGCATTCTCGAGATCAGCGCCGGGTTGACATAGAAGAACGGGTTGTGCGTGGTCGCGCCGATCAGCCGGATGGTGCCGTGCTCGACGTGCGGCAGCAAGGCGTCCTGCTGCGATTTGTTGAAGCGGTGGATTTCGTCGACTAGCAGGATGGTGCGCTTGCCCGAAACCTGCCAATGCTGCTCGGCCTCCTGCACCGCCTTGCGCAGGTCGGCCACCGCGGCCTCGACCGCGTTCAACGCCACGAACCGTTCGCCGGTGATCTGCGCGATCAAATAAGCCAGCGAGGTTTTGCCGGTGCCGGGCGGGCCGAAAAACAACAGCGCGGAAAAACGGTTGGAGGTGATCAGGCGGTACAGCAGCTTGCCCTCGGCGAGAATGTGCTTCTGCCCGGCGAACTCCTCCAGATTGCGCGGCCGCATCCGGGCCGCCAGGTTTTTTCTGGTGTCAGGGCGCAGGGGCTGCTGCTGTTGAAACAAGTCCGCCATGAGTAATGCTTATTTTAACCACGGAAAATCCGGAACACACGGAATTTTTCAGCCGCCAATGATGAAATAAAACTTCCGTGTATTCCGTGTGTTCCGTGGTTAAAATCCGTTGGTGCAATTGCAAAAGGAAATGCCTGCTTATGAACCGGAAATCGTGCGTGAACACGCCGATTGGCTGGTGGTAAACAAACCCGCGCATTTGCTGATTCACCCGACGCGGCCCGACGGCCAGTTCACCCTGCTTGAGTGGGTGAAAGGCAAATTTCCCGGGGAACAGCTCGCCATTGTCAACCGCCTCGACCGTGAAACCAGCGGCCTGGTGCTGGTGGCGCGCTCGTCATTAGCGGCCTCCACACTGGGAAAAATGACCATGCGCCGCCAGATTGCTAAAAAATATCTCGCCATCGTCTGGGGCGAGGCGCCGGAAAGCGGCTCGGTATTAGCGCCGCTTGACCGCCAGAACAAACACCGGCCTTCGGTCATCCATGTCAAACAGGCTGTCATCGAGGGAACCTACAACGCGGTCACGCATTTCAAGCGATTGGAAATGAAACGCGGCGCTAACGGTGAAGTTTTCTCGTTGCTCGAAGTCGAACTGGAAACCGGCCGTCTGCACCAGATCCGCATCCATCTCAGTCACATCGGCCATCCGGTAATCGGTGACAAAATCTACGGTCCGAACGAAATGTTCTACCTGGATTTCATCGAAAAAGGCTGGACGGAGGAAATGCAGCAGGCCTTGCTGCTCAAACGCCACGCCCTGCACGCCTCGTCATTGGCATTCGACTGGAACGACGAACCCTTCGCCATTAGCGTTCCCCTGCCCGCGGACTTGCGGGCTTTTTGGGACAACTTGGACTAAGAGTTGCGGACCAGAATCCTGCACGGTGCGGTGGCGACTTTTTTCAGGAATTTGCCCAAGTCGTTTTGTTCGAAATCGCTAAGGGGCATGTCGCGGGCGATTTTCCAGTTGTAGACTTTTTGCCAGGCAGGGTTTTTGCTTTTCAGCTCGTCATAGGGACCGAGGGCGCGGAAGCCCTTGCCGTAATAATGCTGGATGGCTTTTTCGCTGAGGTAATTCTCAAAGGCGCGACGCTCGAGGATGTGACAGTCGATACCGACTTTCTCGCAGGAGTTTTTGAAAGCGATGCGGTCGGCGGCGATGGGGGTGCGGGCCGAGGGTTTTTCGCTGTCGATGAGGCAATAGACGTCGTTGCAAATGCGGGTGATCTCGCGCAGTTCGTCCTCGCGGTTGGCGGTGATCATGCTGCCGCCGCCGAGCGGAATGAGGACAATCTGGTGCTCGGCGTTCATCTTGCGCAGGATCTGGCGGATGGCGCGAATCTCGGTGGGGCCCTCGACCAGCAGCACCTTGGTGCAGCCCTCGATTTGTTGCGCGGAGAAGCCGGCCTCGCCGACCATTTCGCTCAAACGAATGTCGGGGTTGAATTTGCTGATGATGGAGGTGTTGTGGTCGGTGTCGCGGCGAATGCTGTAAGTGCGGTCGCCGGCGATTTTGGTGAGACCGACGTTGTGTGAGGCGAACACCATGGCGGCACTGGCAAAGCCGCTAAGTGTGGTGATGAAATCGGCCTGCAGGCTGGCGTGCAGGTGTGCCTCGGGTTCGTCGATGAAGATGTAGTCGGGGTGATGAATCTGCGCGCGCAGCAGGATCATCAGCGTTTGGCCGAGGCCGCTGCCGAGTTCCTCGATGGGAACCAATTGGTTGTTGACGTAGAATTCAAGGTGCTCGGCGGAGTCCTTGGCGACACGGATGTCGAAGGCTTTGAAGCGGAACAGGGCGCGGATTTCTTCGCAGACGCGATGGATGCCGTTGTTAGCGGCGATCAGTTCGATGACCTGTCGCTTGAACTCCGGGCCGGGGGTAAGGTCGCCGCCCTGGCCGTAGAGCAGCCCTTCGTCGAGGCCGCGAAAGGGTCCGATGTACAACGAGCGTGACAGGCTTTGGAACACCTTGCGCCATTTCTCGAGGAAAATGATATTGGCCGTCAAATGATCGTTGGGATGTTCGTTGGCGCGGCCATGGCACTGGAAATTCTTGTGCGAGACGGCGATTTGTACTTCGTCGGGGCCGCTAACCGCGGTTTCGTCAAAACCCTCGGCGCGCAGGATGCGGACGCTAATGACGAGGTCGCCCTTGCTTTCGCGGTGGAAAATTTTCCACGGGTCCTGCACAGCCTTGAGCGGCGGCAGGGGCAGTCCCGGCTGGAACAGCGAGGCGGTGGTGTCGACGTCGTGGCTGAGTTTATCGAACAGCGGGCGGAATTCGTAAAACAGGCGCAGTAAGGTCGATTTGCCGGAGTTGTTGCTGCCGATCAGCGCGGTGATGCCGCGATTGAGCTTGAGGCGCGCCGGGCTTTGCTCGCCAAAGCACCGATAGTTCTTCACCGAAACTTCTAAGTTCATAAATTATCCAGATTTATTCTTCTCAAGGGAAGCGTTGCTGCTAATCTTAATCCAACCTTAACGGGGACAGTCATGCCAGCCAAAACTCTCGAAGAACTGAATGTCATCTACAACCAGCCGATTTTCCAGCTGCTCGACCAGGCACGCGCGGTGTACCGGGACAACTGGATCGACAACGAGGTGCAGCTTTGCACGTTGTTGAGCATCAAGACCGGCGGTTGCAGCGAGGACTGTTCCTATTGCGCGCAAAGTTCGCATTATCACACCGGTTTGCAGAAGGAAGAGCTGCTTAGCATCGACAAGGTGATGGAGCACGCCAACCGTGCCAAGGAAAGCGGGGCGACCCGTTTTTGCATGGGCGCCGCCTGGAAGGGCGTGCGCGAGAACACGCCGAAGTTTGAGCAGGTGAAGGAGATTATCCGCGAGGTGGCCAAACTGGAGATGGAAGTCTGCGTCACGCTCGGCGACCTGACTGACCGGGCGGCCGAGGAGTTGAAGGAGGCGGGCGTGACCGCTTACAACCACAACCTCGACACCAGCCCCGAATTTTACCCGAACATCGTCACCACCCACACCTACGAGGACCGTTTGCGCACCATCCGTTCCGCGCAGAGGGCCGGCATGGACGTGTGCTGCGGCGGCATTCTCGGCATGGGCGAAACCGTGACCGACCGCCTGCGCATGCTGGAAATCCTGACCAATTTCAATCCCGCGCCGGAAAGCGTGCCGATCAATTGCCTGATGAGCATGGAAGGCACGCCGCTGGAAAGCGCCGCGCCAGTGGATGTGTTCGATTTGCTGCGCATGATCGCCACCACCCGCATCGCCCTGCCGAAGACCAAGGTGCGCCTGTCCGCGGGCCGCGCCTACCTGAGCAAGGAAGGCCAGGCCATGTGCTTCTATGCCGGGGCCAATTCGATTTTCTACGGCGGCAAGCTGCTGACCGCCACCAATCCGAAGGAAAACGCCGACATGGAATTGCTCCAGACCCTCGGCCTCAATCCGCAGGAACCGAAAAAAGCCTGCATGAATGACCTGCAGAAGGAAGCCCTAGCTTCCTCGGGCTGCTGCTAAGGAGAAAAAACCGGCTGTGGCGTTGCCTGTTGGCGATCCTGCGCTAGACTGGTTAACTCCATGAAAGAGATCCGTCGTGTTTTTGCCTATTGCCGCCGTTATCCGTCACTGGCGTCGGGCATGATGATTTGCGCCGTGCTGGCAACCTCATTCGGTATTATTTATCCGATTTATGCCGGCAAGATTGTCGATGAAATCTTCTCCGTCCGACGGGCCGACGATTTACTGTGGATGGTCGGCATCGTGCTGGCTTCGTTTTTTCTGCGTGATTTTCTTAATTTCGTCCGCCTGCGTTTTAACAATACCTTCGAGCAGAACGTGATTTTTGACATCCGCACGCAGCTTTACGACCATTTGCAAAGATTGCCGTTAGCGTGGTACGACGACCAGGCCAGCGGTGACCTGATGACGCGGGTCAGCGAGGATGTCACCAACATGGAACGTGTGCTGATCGACGGCATCGAACAGGGCACCATCGCGGTGCTGCAAATGCTCATCGTGGGCGGTGTGCTGTTTTATCTGAACGCCTCGCTCGCCGCGTTTGTGCTGTTGCCGATTCCCCTGTTGATTATTTGCGCCACCATCTACACCAAGACCTCCTACCGCCGCCAGCGTGTGGTGCGTCGCGCCACCTCGGCGATGAATGCGCTGTTGCTCGACAATTTGCAGGGCATCCTGCAAATCAAGTCGTTCGGCCGCGAACGGCGCGAGCTGGAACATTTTCGCCAGAAGGCCACGGACTTGAAGGTGGCCACGCTGAATGGCATCTGGGCCTGGAGTTACTATTCGCCGGGCATGTCGTTCCTCTCCTCGCTGGGCATCGTGTTGGTGCTGTTGATCGGTGGCCGCGAAGTGTTGCACGGCAATCCGGATTTTACCGCCGGCAAGCTGGTGACCTTCATTTTTTCGGTCAACTTGTTCTATAGTCCGACCGAGCGCCTGCACCAGCTCAATCAATTATTCCAGGCGGGTCGCGCCGCCGCCGAGCGCGTGTTCAAAATTCTGGATACCCCGGCGGAACCCGATGCCAAGGGCAACCAAATCCGCAAATTGCCGCCGTTGGCGGGTACCGCGCGCCGGGTGGAATTTTGCAGGGTCGGTTTTGCCTATGAGGCCAACCGTCCGGTGTTGCGTGATATTAACCTGGATGTTGAGCCCGGCAAAACCATTGCCCTGGTTGGCCCGACCGGTGCGGGTAAGAGCACCATCGTCGGCCTGATTCCGCGATTCTATCGCGCCAGCGGCGGCGAATTGCGCATCGACGGCGTGCCGGTGAACGACATCGCGCTGGAAGAATTGCGCGACCAGATCGGCATCGTCAGCCAGGAAGCCTTTTTGTTCAACGCCACGGTGCGCGAGAATTTGTTGTTCGGCAAACCGGACGCTAATGATGAGGACATGCGCCGGGCGCTAACGGCGGCCAATGCGCTGGCCTTTGTCGAAAAGCTGCCGCAGCAACTGGAAACCCGCGTCGGTGAGAACGGCATCAAGCTTAGCGTCGGTGAAAAGCAGCGTCTGTCCTTTGCCCGCGCGTTGTTGAAAGATCCGCCAATTCTGATCCTCGACGAAGCGACTGCCAGCGTGGACACCGCCACCGAGCGCTTGATTCAGGAAGCGCTGGAACATTTGCTGCAAAACCGCACGTCGTTCGTGATCGCCCACCGCTTGTCGACCATTCAAAAGGCCGACCTGATCTGCGTGGTCAAGCACGGCGAGATCATCGAGCGCGGCACGCACAACGAACTGTTGGCGCAGGATGGTTTGTACGCCGCCTTGTGCCGCGCGCAAACATTGGGTGAAACCGCCGAACAGGCCTTCGAGCATCTGGGAAAATAGTTCGCCGTTAGCGCCGGGTCTGTTAGCATGCCGGGATGATGATCGAACACGTCGCCTTCCAACACCCCGATCCGATTGGCGCTGCCGATTGGTATGGCAAGAATTTCCAAATGAAAGTGGTCCGCGAATCCAGCGGGCCGTCGAAGTGTCGCTTTTTAGCCGAGGCTAACGGCAAGACCATTCTCGAAATCTACGACCAAAGTACCGCCGCGCCGATGCCGGATTACCCGACCATGAGCCCGTTCAACCTGCACATCGCCTTTAGCTCCAGCGATATCGCGGCGGATGTCGAACGCCTGGTCGCTAACGGCGCGAAGTTGATCGAAGCGCCGAACACCATCGCCAGCGGCGACCAGCTCGCCATGCTGCGCGACCCATGGGGTGTGCCGGTGCAACTGGTCAAGCGCGCCAAGCCGCTGCTGTAAGACAAGACCATTTCGTCATTAGCGGCATGATTGGCAAAGCGAAGTTTCCGCAGCAACGCAAGCCGCTAATGGCAACGCCGTTTCTGCCATTCATTCCCGAAATTGCCGAGCGCGTCGTTAGCGGCGATTCGACCGCTACCACGCGCTGGTTGCAACATCCCTTTTATCCGAAGCCCGGGCAGGAGTTTGAGGCGCATTGCAACCACGTCAAAATCGAGGGAAAATATTTGTGCACCGGGCGCCGCCGGATGAAACTGGAGGCAATCCAGCGTTTGTATTACAAGGAAATCGGCCTCGACGCCCCCTTCACCTTCCCCGAGCTGTGGACCCGCATCATCGGCAGCGGGCGATATGACCCGGAGCTGAGTTGTTATTATTATGAGTTCCGGCGCCTGGAATAATTAAAACGGGAAGTCACCGTTAGCGGCGG
This sequence comes from Verrucomicrobiales bacterium, assembly GCA_031256975.1. GTDB lineage: Bacteria > Verrucomicrobiota > Verrucomicrobiia > Methylacidiphilales > JAAUTS01 > JAIRPN01. The sequence goes on from JAIRPN010000019.1 coordinate 46,858, forward strand.
GGGCTTTGACTTTTTCTTGCACGAGAATTTTAGCGGTCTCGTGGCTTTTCAAGCCGCTAATGGTGATGGCTCGTTTCGGCAAGGCTGGACAGGCGTACTGGCAGGCGCCGCAGCCGATGCAGTATTGTTCGTCGACCACCGGCAAGGGTTCGCCGAATTCCGGCGTTTTCTTCATTTGCAACGCGGCGGTGGGGCAGTGTTCGGCGCAGGCGCCGCAGGCGGTGCCGTCGCGGTAGATAATGCATTCTTTGTGCTCGGTGTGGGCAATGCCGATGCGGGTGACGTGTTTTTGCGTGAGCGGTAGCGGCAGCAGGGCGTTGTCGGGACAAACGTCGCCGCACACGGTGCAGTTGAAATTACAGAAACTCTTGTTGAAGTTGAGCTTCGGTTTCATGAGGCCGCTAATGGCGCCGTATTCGAGGAAGGAAGATTCGATGACGTGGCTCGGGCAGGCGCTGATGCAGAGTTGGCAAGCGGTACAGTGCGAAAGGAAGCGGTCGCGATGATGCGCGCCGGGCGGCAGGACGGCGTGGATGAAATCGTGCTTGGTGTCGGTTTTGGGATCGGCGACGGACGCTAACAGTGAGCCGCCGCTCATGGCGAGGATTCCGGTGGCGGTGGCGGTTATGAAGTTGCGTCGGTCGAGGTTGGGATGGTCGTTAGCGTCTGCTTTTTTTGTCCGGAAAGATTTAAAGGGATTTTGGAAACGGTATTTGATGCCCTGTTCGTCACAAACCGAAACGCAGTTGTAGCAGGCGACGCAGCGGGAGAAGTCGATGTCCCCTGCCTTGAGGTTGATGCACTGGGCTTTGCAGGAACGGAGACAATCGCCGCATTTTTGACAAACAGACTTATCAATGGCGAGTTTCCACAACGAAAATTTTGAGACCAATCCGAGCAACGAACCGACCGGACAGATGGTGTTGCAGTACAAACGCCCGCGCCACGCCGCCAGGATGACGATTAGCGTTGCGATGGCGAGTATGGGCAGGAACAGGCCGATGCCTGCCCATGGAATGCCGGTGCGTGGGATGGAGGCGAGTTGGAAATACTGGCAGAGGTCGGCGATGCTGTTGTTGGCGAAAATGACAACCGGGCGGAACAGGCTGCCGGCGATGCGTCCGAAATTGCTGTAGGGATCGAGCCAGGCCAGCACGAAACCGCCCCAGCCTGCCGCGACGCTAATGATGACCGCGGCGAGAATGCCGTAACGCAATTTGTTGCTTGGTTTTTTGTAGCCGAGAAATAATTTTTTGCGCCGTAGAAAGTTGGCGATTCGCAGAATGATATCCTGCAAAATTCCCAGCGGGCAAATCATCGAGCAGTACACGCGGCCAAAACAGGCGCTAACGGCGAGAATCACCAAACAGGCCGTGCCAAGCAATACCCCATGCGTCAGGCTCAACCAAGCCGGAACAAATTGGATGCCCGTCACCGTATGCTTGAACACCGCCGGCAGCCAGTCGCGAAAATCAAAGAACGCGAGGCAGACGCTAACGATGAGCAGAACCGCAAAGGCAATCCTGATTCGCCGCAGGGTGTTCAGGTGTTTCATCCTATCTTGATGCGTTCGATCTGCAGCTTGTCGAGGTCGCAGCGGCCGAGGTTGGCGGCGGCGGCGATTTTGACGTAGCCGATGCCGTCGTTGGCGTGGCCGAGGATTTTGCTGGCGGCGGCGTCGACGGCGACGATGTCACGGGACGCTAACAGCGAGTTAACTCCGGCGAGCAGGTCGTTGGTGTCCTTGCCTTGCGGGCCGTTGCGCATCATGGGGGCGTAGGCGTCGACGATGTTGAGGTTGGGGCGCTTGGTGTAGCGGATGAAGTCGGCGATGCACTGGTGCAGGTCGTTTTTGTGCCAGAAGCCGCGGTCCCAGATGATGCCCATGTGGTTTTTCATGGCGCAGGTCATGGTGGCGCCGCCGTGGTGTTTGAGCACGGGGACGTTGAACCAGACGTCGCTGTCGAGGACGAGTTGGTGGACTTTGAGAGTTTTGAGGCTGCCGGTGGCGCCGCTAACGGCGACTTCGCGGTAATATTTTTCGTCGTTGCCGGGAATCATTTTGCCGCCGGCTTTTTCGACGGCGTCCTTGATGCCGCTGTTGGCGTAGGCTTTTTCCCAGGGGTGGCAAGTGTGGTCGAAGACGTTGACTTCTTTGGCTCCGGCGGCGAGGCACATTTCGGTGAGGCGGCCGACGATGCTGGGATGGGTGTTGGCGCAGAGGTCGGGAGTGCGGTCCCAGCCGATGTTGGGCTTGATGAGAACGGTTTGCCCGGCTTTGACGAAGGCGCCGATGCCGCCCAAGGCCTCGATGGCGCGGTTGAGCATGGTGACGCGGTCGCCGTCGCGGACGGCGATGAGGTAGGGTTTGCCGTCGGGGCCTTTGAGGAGTTCGTGTTTGACGTTAGCGTCTGTTTGGGCGTTAGCGTCGCCGTTGAACAGGCCGCTGAGGTCGGCTAAGGAGAAGGCGGCGCCGAGGGCGAAGCCTTTTTTGATGAAGTCACGTCTGGTATCCATAGGGGTAGTCGGATTGGGGTTGGTAATTAGCTGTCGTTGATGCGCCAGGGCATCGTGAAACAGTCTTCGTTGAAAAGGGCGTAGTCGGCGTTGCCGTTGATGGCGAAGGTCTTGATGTCGCGCGCGGCGTTGAGCAGGTTCTTGGCGAACTCGATGGTGGTGCCGGTCTTGATGCGGTCGTCGGCGAGCAGGATGCGCTTGCCGGAGCAGTCGAAGCTTTGCGGGCGGATCAGCACCGGTTGCGGGCCGCGCGGGTTGTTGTCCTCGTCGCGCCAGTTGATGTGCAGCAGGTTGAAGGGCAGATGCAGTCGCTCGTTGAGCAGTGCGCCGGGGATGATGCCGCCGTTGGTGATGGCGACGATCATGTCGAAGTCCGCGGGAATCTGGATTTCCCGGATGCGGCGCAGGATCTCTTCGAATGACTTGGCCATGGACAGATTAGTTACGGGGTTGCCACAATTTCAAGACCAGCCAGCCGCCGAACAGTTGCACCAGCAAACCCGGCCAGCCGAGACGGAAGTCGTCCAGCGCGGCGTTGAAGCTGACGGTTAGCGTCTCGTACAAGGCGCCGAACAATTGGTAACCGACGATGGCCAGTGCCAGCGCGAGCAGTGAACCGCTGCCAAAACGTTTCGCGGTTAGCGGCGCGAGGACGGCGATCAACAGGGATTTGACCAGCACGATGTGCAAGACTGCGGCGGGCGGCATGGCGAAGAAGGCGTAGTTCAGTAACGGCGACAGGATGGCGGTTAGCGTTGCGACTTTCCAACCGAAGCGGGAGGCCGCGATCAGGGTGCAGAAATAAACCGGCAGCCAGATTTTTCCGCCCAGCGCGGCGAGGTGGCAAAGCTGCGGCAGGGCGAGATTGCCAAGGATGAAGACGGCGCTCCACAGGTAGAATTCTTTATTGCGCCAGTCAAGCGACAGGACCGGACGATTTTCAACTGCAGCGAAACTATTCATAATGGGGTTAACAAAATCTACAATCATGGATATTTATTGCAACCATGATTAGTGATAAGAACAAGGAATGGCCTTATTAGCTGCGTACGAACCATGGGAGGATTCAGCCGGATTTGTCTAACAATTAAAATAAAGCCAAATCAAAGTTTCATCCCCTCGCCTGTAATTCAATCATCGCGGCGGAACTCGACCTGGGCGTGATTTTTCCAATGGAAGCGGATGTGGTCGGCGTCGAGAATTTCAAGACCACCGGGAACCATTCGCGGATTGCGAAACCCCTGCTCCGCGACTTGGCCGATGCCTTGCAGGGTGTTTTGATTGACGCGCCAGGTCAGTTCTCCCGCCGGCACGAAATCATCACCGGTCACTTTCCATGCTTCGTAGAAGCCGTCAACGGCGACAATGCGGATGGTTTCGTCGTAATGGCCCGTGTAATGCCCGACCCATTCGCCGACGAGGTTGATATCGTCTGGCCGCTCTGCTCCACCCATGACTAAACGTGAAAGATTCCCGCGGCTTTGCAAGTGATTCGACTCGCTATTAGCGGCTTATTTGCTATGTTTCCAAGCCGTTCGTTTGGGCGGAGTCTGGTTTTAACACGAAGGATGTGGATGAACGCGAAAAACACGAATAGATGCAGTTTTGAATTGGATACAGTTTATGCGGAAGCAAGCTGTGCATTCGTGAATATTGGTTCCTTGCGGGTTTAAAACAGACATGAAAATGATATAATATATTGATAATAAACAATTTATGTTTGATTACCCCAAGGAATACGATGTTGTCGTAGCGGGTGCCGGTCATGCAGGCTGCGAGGCGGCCTTGGCGGCGGCGCGGATGGGGTGTCGGACTTTGCTGCTGACCATGAATCTGGATACGGTGGCGCAGATGAGTTGTAATCCGGCGATTGGCGGACTGGCCAAGGGCCATATTGTTCGTGAAATCGATGCCCTCGGTGGCGCGATGGGGTTGAATACCGATGCCACTGGCATTCAGTTTCGCATGCTGAATACCAAAAAAGGCCCGAGTGTTCGCGCGCCGCGTGCCCAGTGTGACAAGAAGGCTTATCAATTCCGTATGAAAGCGGTGCTGGAACGCACCCCGAATCTTGATCTTAAGCAGGGAGACATCGCCGACCTTGAAGTCGCTAATGACCAAATCACGGCGCTAACCACGACCATGGGGGTACGCTACCGAACCAAGACCGTGGTCATCACCACCGGCACCTTTTTGAAAGCCCTCATGCATGTGGGATTGAAAAATGCCACCGGGGGTCGCATGGGTGACGGGGTGAGCAATTTTTCCGACTGCCTGCGCCGTCTTGGCTTTAGCGTCGAGCGACTGAAAACCGGAACCCCCCCTCGCCTCAACGGCAAGACTATCGACTTTTCCAAATGCCAGCGTCAGGATGGTGATACCCCTCCTCCGGCCTTCAGTTACATGGCGGATACGATCTCCCAGGACGCTAATGACGAACTGACCAAGCACGAAATTTTCACCCTGAACAGCTGGAATCCGCGAATGTTCCACGTGGAACAAATCCCCTGCTGGATCACTCATACCAATCAAAAAACCGCTGAAATCATCCGCGCTAACTTGGATAAATCTCCCCTTTATTGCGGAATCATCCAAGGCATCGGTCCGCGTTATTGCCCTTCGCTTGAGGATAAAATTGTCCGTTTCGCCCACAAGGAATCCCATCAGGTTTTCCTGGAGCCGGAAGGGCGGCATACGGACGAATATTACATTAATGGTTGCTCCACCTCCCTGCCCATCGAGGCGCAATATGCCTTTATCCGCAGCATTAGCGGCTTGGAAAATGCCGAGATCATGCGTGCCGGTTATGCGGTGGAATACGATTTTTGTCCCCCTACCCAGCTCCACCCGACGCTAATGACGAAAAATGTTGAAGGGTTATTTTTCGCTGGGCAAATCAATGGCACTTCCGGTTATGAGGAAGCCGCCGTGCAAGGTTTGATGGCGGGCGCCAATGCCGCGCTGTGGTTGCAGCAGAAAACCCCTTTCATCCTTGGCCGTCACGAGGCTTACGTCGGGGTGTTGATTGATGATTTGGTGACCAAGGGAACCAAGGAGCCTTATCGCATGTTTACCTCCCGTGCCGAATATCGTCTCCTGCTCCGCCAGGATAATGCCGATCTCCGCCTCACCAAGCGTGGCGCGGAAATTGGTTTGGTGCAACCCGAGCGGGTCGCCCGGGTCGATGAAAAATTACGCCAGATCGACGAAATGAAAAGCCGTCTGCGCCAGACTCGTGTGGATGGTGTGTTGCTGGCGGATTGGTTGAAACGCCCGGAAATCACTTGGGAGAACCTGCCTGCCGAATTTCAGGACGCTAACGACGAAGTTGCGGCGCAAGTCGAAACTGACATCAAATATGCCGGTTACGTCGCGCGTGAATTGGTTCAAATTGAACGTGCCCGCGAGATGGAAGAAAAACTGATTCCCGACTGGGTGGATTACACCAAGATCCAGGGCCTGAAAACCGAGGCGCGCATGAAATTGAACGAGGTTCGCCCGCGCAGCTTTGGCCAGGCGGCACGCGTCAGTGGCATCAATCCCGCCGACATCGCCATCCTGAGCGTCTGGGTCAAACGCGGAAAAAAGGCCGCTAATGGTGAAGTATGATCAAAGCCGAAGCCTTGCATCACATCGCGGTGATTTGTTCGGATTATGAAAAATCCAAAAAATTTTACACCCAAATTTTGGGGCTAACGGTGATCCGTGAGACTTTCCGCGCCGAGCGGAATTCCTACAAATTGGATCTGGCGCTCAACGGTCAATATTTGATCGAGCTGTTTTCCTTTCCCAATCCGCCGCCGCGTCCGACCCAGCCGGAGGCGAGGGGACTGCGGCATCTGGCATTCGCGGTTGGCGACCTGGAAAAATCAGTTAAGTCGTTGATTGATAACAAGATAAGTGTTGAATCAGTGCGCATGGATGAATTCACCGGGAAAAAATTCACCTTTTTCTCCGATCCCGACGGTTTGCCGATTGAACTCTACGAACGCTAACCATGAGTTGCGTTGGCATTGACTAACAATCAAATGGCTTTGCACAAGAAGTCCAAATAAACCCATCCGCTCACCCTGAGCTTGTCGAAGGGTGAACCTGTCCCCTGAGTAAAGTCATGCTTCGACAAGCTCAGGGTGAGCGGAGAAGGGAGAGATTTAGGAATTTTAAGATTGCCGTTAGCGTCACGGATTAATTCGCGCGCTGCCTGGCTTCGTTCTTGATGGCGGAGAACAAAATGGCCTGCTCGGCGTATTCGATCCACGGGCCGTAGGGCACCTCGTCGTTGTCGACGAATCGCCAGTTAGTCTTGTCGAGGCCGCTCAGGCCGAGATAGTCGCGCACCGCCGGGGAAACGTCCAGCCCGGCCTTGTTGAAGTCCGACGGGCGGTCGGTGCCAAACACATATTTCACATGATCGTAGCGCAGCGGGCCGACATCCTCCCATTGGGCGAAGCAGACGCGACCCTTGAACTCGATCATGATCCAGCGGCCCTGGCATTGGGATTGCAGCGGATTGTCCCTGTAGGTTTGCTTGCTGTACCACGGCACATACTTGGCGGCGAGTTCGGGGTATTTGATATCGTTGAAAGGCAGCGCCACGTAGAACGGATTCAGCGTCGGCGCGAATTTTTTCGGCAAGGTGGTCAACTGTGCCGAGGCCACGCGTTTTTCCGGGTGGTCGACGCCGCCGTAATTGCGGGTCCATGCGCGATCCCAGGCGCTGGCGTAGTTGGTCGTGTCGCTATAACTGGTGGAACCTTGGCCGATCCAAAAATAAGTGGTGACGATGTTGCGCTTGACCGGATACGCGGAATGCAGCGTGATGTCCTTGAGAGTAAGATAGGGGGTAGGGGAATCCTTGGGTTCCGCCAGCGCCGGCCGAATCCAGAGCGCGCAAAAAATTGCAATCACCCATAAGACCCGATTCATAGGTCCGTAAAATAAGAATGTCAGCGAAAGAAGTCAAATATTTTTATGCTTTAGCCAGTAAAAATATCCGTAACCCTGCATTGTTTTGCGAGCTTAGTTATGAATCGGGAAATCAGGATTTCGGCAACGCGGCGCGGGCTTGCTTGATCGCGTCGATGGCTTCCTTGCGCGGCAGGTTATCGCCGCTAATGGCGAGCACTTTTTGGAAGAATTGGATCGCCAGTTCGTTTTCACCGGCGTCCTTCAACTGCATGCCTTGCTGGTAGTAATTGCAGGCGCTCCAAAGGCTTTCGAAATCGGCCTTGCCGTTGCAGGTGCGGGTGGCGTCGTGGATGACGTTGAGGTAAATCAGGCAGTTTTTCCAATCCCGTTTCCCGGCAAGTTCGCCGACGCGGCGGATGACGGCGTCGGTGGCGCGCTCGCCCTTTTTAATTTGGCCGGGGAAGTCTTTCAGGCCGTAGTATTTGACGATGCCCGCCGTTAGCGCCTGCTGGTAAATGTCGTCGACTTGCGCCGCCCAGGGGCTTGGCGAGAGGCGGAAGGTGGCTTCGCTGTTGAAGGAAGTGAAGCTGTTGGAGTCGACGGCGTTCTGCAGATTCTGCACCCGCTTCACCGCGTCACGCAGGCTGGACACATCGTCGCGATAGGTGTTGTAGGGCAGCAGATTGGCGTAGGCGTTGACGCGGGAGAGCAATTTTTTGATGTCGCGGTTCTTTTGGTAATCGGCAAACCAGCGGTTGATTTGCGTGTCGATTTTGCCAAAGGCCTCGTCATTGGCGTCCGGCGCCTTGTCCAGTGCGACCGCGGTTTTCACGTCCAGCCAGCCTTTCGGCAATAAGGAAAGATCCGCGTCCGAGTTCTCGTTCAGGTTGCGGATGTAATTCGCCATTTGCTTGTAATTGCCCTGCTGCTCGGCGGCGGCGATGTTGGCGGCGTACTCGACAGTGCGGCGGAGGCTTTCGATCTTGCGGTAGAACGAGCGGACGTTGTTGAAGTTGGAATAAAGCTGGTCGACATCATCCTTGACGGCATCCAGTTCCTGGGCGGTTTTCGCCGTCGACAATTTCGTCATTAGCGGCTGGAGCGCTTGGTTGAATTGCGCGGTGGAATTTTTTTGCAATTCGTCACGAACGGCGCGCAGCTTGGCGGGATTGGCGAAGCGGGAATAGCGGTCGGAAATGAGATTGTTCAGGATGCTGAATTGCAGGCCAATGTTGCCGTCTGTACCGGCGTCGAGGTAATTGGCCCACTGGTTGAGGAAATTGTTGGCGTTGTTCAAGCGCTGGCGCAGGCGGTTCAGCTCGCGGTCGCCCCGTTGCAGGGCGGGGGAATTTTGCAGATCCTGCAACTGGTCGATAAGGGGATCCAGGTCTTTCGACGATTTCGCGGTTAGCGCCTTGGTTTCCAGTTCGGCGAGGAATTGGTTGGTCTTCGCCGTTAGCGTCTCAAGGCTGGCGGCGCGCGCCTTCTCCAGTTCGGTCAAAATGTTCTGCCAGGTTTTTTTGTCGGTGTCGTTCTTGCTTTGCGCCAGTCCGTTCTTGGCGATGCGGATTGCGTTGCCCCAGTCGTCGTTGCCGACGAAATCCTGCAACTGCGAGACTTGTTGCACATTATACAGCGCCGCGGAACTGTCGCTTGTGGAAAATGATCCGGCGTAGACGGACAGGCGTTTTTTCACATCCTGCGCCATTAGCGGCGAAATAGCGGTGAGGGAAAAAATCAGGGCAACGGCACCGGCGAGACGGGGAGTTTTCATGCGCTACTTGTAATTCATTGCCAAAAGGCTGGCAAGCGGCGAAATGTAAAAAAATTGTGATAAGTTTTTCTGGTTTTTAAGGTTACAGGGTTTAGCATGAACGGCATGAGCATTGATGTTACCGAACGACTCGCCAAGCATCTCTACAAAACCCCCGATATCTGCCAAGCCGCCTTCGTCGCCTCCACTTCACGTGTGATGGGCGATGTCACGCTCGGCAAGGACGCCAGCGTCTGGTACCACTGCGTACTGCGCGGTGATATCAATTCGATCAAGATCGGCGAGGGGAGCAATATCCAGGACGGCACCATCGTGCATTTGTCCGATGACTATGGTGTTGAAATCGGCAATTATACCACGGTCGGTCACAGGGCGATGATCCACGGCTGCAAGATCGGCAATGAATGCCTGATCGGCATGGGCGCGACAATCCTCGATGGCGCGGTGATAGGCGACCGGTGTATCATTGGCGCTTGTTCACTGGTCACCAAGGGCATGAAAGTGCCGGATGGCTCGATGGTTTTTGGCAATCCCGCCGTGGTCAAACGCCTGCTCACCGAGGAAGAACAAAAGGGCATCCGCCACTGGGCGGAAAAATATATCAAGGTTGCCAAGGCGCATCTTGATTACCGCCATACCGTGCAGTCCGTTGCCCGCAAGGCGGCACGGATGGAGTGAGAAGTTTTTTACCGGTTGCCTGGCATTGGTGATCGGTATTGTTTGCGCGCCAAAGATTTTTGTTACCTTTGGTTCCTTTGTTAGTCTGACTTCCGCCAATGACAAATTTCGCCATTAGCGGGTTCATTCAATAACTCCGTTTGCCTGAGGAGTTTTCGTAGTAGTTGATGTAGGCGCGATTCAGCACTTTGTAACCGCCGGGGGTTGGATATTTGCCGGTGAAATACCAGTCGCCACTGTGATTGGGCAGGGCCTTGTGCAGGTTTTCCACGGTTTGGAACACCAGCTTGACCTCGCCGTGCCAGTTTTCGAGCTTCGGGGTTACCAACTGCGAAATTTTTTCCGAAATCTGCTGGGTGGTGAAGCGATCGTAGATGCGTTTGACGTGATTTTGCAATTGCACGTCAGGTTTGCCGGATTGCGCCACGCAGTCGCGATACACTTCCTGCAACAATTCGGTCTGGCCGGTATCTTTGAGCAGGGCAACGACAGCCTGGAAGGCGATGAACTTGCCGAGTTCCGACATGTCGATGCCGTAACAGTCGGGGTAGCGGATTTGCGGCGAGGTTGAAGCGATCAGGATTTTTTTCGGATTCAACCGGGCGAGAATCTTGATGACCGAATTTTTCAGCGTGGTGCCGCGCACGATGGAGTCGTCCACGCAGACCAGCGTGTCGTCCGGGTTGAGCGTGCCGTAGGTGATGTCGTACACGTGCGAGGCCAGCTGGTTGCGGTCGCTTTCCTGGCTGATGAAGGTGCGCAGCTTGATGTCCTTGTTGGCGACCTTGTCGGTGCGAGGCCAGCCGCGTAGGATCAGGCTGTCGAGGAAATCCTCGGTCAGCGTGCCTTGGCGCGAAGCTTTCAGGATGTCGTCGCGCACTTCCAAGCGGCGGCGCAGGCGCAGGGATTCCAGCAGACCGTAATAACCAATTTCCGCGGTGTTCGGGATGAAGCTGAACACCGAGTGGTCGAAATCGTGGTTGATTTCCTGCAGTATTTGCTCGCTCAGCAACGCGCCGAGGCGTTTGCGTTCGCGGTAAATCTCCTGGTCGTTGCCGCGCGAAAAATAAATGCGCTCGAAGGAGCAGGATTTCTGCGGCGCGGGTTCGTGATATTCGCCGATCGAAAATTCGCCGGTTTTCTTGATCACGTAAACGTGGCCGGGCTTGGCTTCCTGGATGTCCTTGAATTCCTGGTCAAAGACCGTCATGAGCGGCGCGCGTTCGGAGGCGAAGGCAACGACTTCGTCGTTAGCGAAGTAGAACAGCGGACGGATGCCCACCGGGTCGCGCAGCGCGAAGGCGTCGCCGTTGCCGACCGCGCCGATCAGGGAATAGCCGCCGTCCCAGGGACGTGAGGCGTTCTTGATGATATCGACCAGATTAAGCTGGTCGCTGATGCCTTGGGCGATGTCGGTGCCTTCCAGGCCTTGGTCGCGCAGCTTGCGGTAAATCGCGTCGTGTTCCTGATCGAGGTAAAAACCGATTTCTTCCAGCAGGGTCTGGGTATCGGTGCTGAAAATCGGGTGCTGGCCGTGGTTGACCAGCCGCTTGTTCAGTTCCTCGTTGTTGGTGATATTGAAATTACCGGCCAGCACCAGGTTTTTGGTCGGCCAATTGCTGCGGCGGAAATACGGGTGGCAGGCGCTGATGTTGTAGCCGCCCGAGGTGCCGTAACGCAGGTGGCCGAGGTAGATTTCCGCACCGTAGTCGAAATTGTCCTTCACCGTTTGCGCGAATTCGGGATGCACGGTTCCAGCCTTGACCATGGCGTCATATTGGCCGAACAGTTTCTTGAAGATACGGTCCAACGAATTGCGCTTCATTTCGCGCTCGCGGAAGATGTAGGGATAACCGGGGGAGGTGTTGAGTTTGACCGCCGCCACGCCCGCGCCGTCCTGGCCGCGGTTGTGCTGCTTTTCCATCAGCAGGTACAATTTGAACAAACCCCAGAGCGGCGAATTGTATTTTTCGTAGTAGTAGGACAGCGGCTTGAGCAGGCGCACGAAGGCGACACCACACTCGTGTTTAATCGGGTCGCTCATATTTAGAAGTTACGTTGGGTTTGAAATCCGGCAAGCGGGGAAATCATAATCCGACAATAGGGACACTATCGCCGCCGACAAGAACCATTGCGGAAATTTTTTGCCAGCAATGCCGCTAATGATGAAACGGTGGCTCGCCGTTAGCGGGTCAAAACACCCGCTTGAGCTTATCGCTTTTAAAAACGCTGACCGGGGTGATCATCTCGCGATCCAGTGGCAACTGACCGTTTTCCATGCCACGGATGAAACTTTCGCTGGGTTTCCAATTCAAATCCCCGAGTTTTTGCCATTGTCCCAGCTGGATGCCCAGTGCGTGGTTGTACACTTTGTAAACCAGTTCGGAACAATAGATTTCCGTGTCATCCGGCGCGTAATGGTAATCGTAGGGTTTATTGAGGAATTTTTTGATTTCCGCGGTGATTTTCCCTCGCTGTTCCTCATTAAGATTGGGCACGCGCAGTGCGGCAACCTTGATGCTGCGACCGCGACCGATCCACAGATGCAACGGCGTGTAATGAACATCGCCAATAGCCTCAGCCACCTGCCATTGGTCGTTTTCCCGGACCAGAATGCCGCAATGCGTCCATTCCGATTGGGTGATATTCCCGATTTCGTCGGCCAATTGTCCGTGGGGCAGGGTCTGGAACAGAATGTCACCCTCCTGTTTGTCGGCAAGCGCATAGGAGGCGTGGACGTCGACACGGTAAGTGATGGCTACGACCAACAGCAGAACCAGCAGGATGGACAGTCTGAGTTTGCCGAGGAAAGTCGGGGGAAATACTTTCATGGTTAGCGAGTAATAACAGGACTAAACATCCAACACCAGCCAATTATCAGTTTGCCTGCCTGCCGTCCTGGGAAGCCATTTCCCTAAGTTCCCTCAAAATCAAGCCGCACAGGGTTTCGTTGCCGGCAATGAGCGATATTTTTCTGTCGTTGCGGAAGTGGACAATTTTTCCACCCGCCTCCTCCACGAGCAGGAGGCCCGCTGCGACATCCCAAGGGTTTAGCGCCATTTCCCAATACCCGTCGAATCTGCCGTCGGCGACAAGGGCTAGGTCGTAGGCGGCTGAACCGAAGCGCCGGACGGCCCTGGCCTTGATGGACAGGTGATTGAAATAGGCCAGGTTGTTAACCGGATTTTGCGCGATATCGTAAGGGAATCCGGTCGCCAATACCGAGCTTTTCAAGCTGGTCTTTTTCGACACCGTTATTCTTTGGCCGTTGCGGTAGGCACCGTTTCCTTGGATGGCGGTGAACAGGTCGCCAACGACCGGATTATAGACCACGCCAAGCACGGTTTGGCCTTTGTGCTGCAAGGCGATTGAAACCGTGAAAATCGGCAGCCCCTGCGCGAAGTTGGTGGTGCCGTCCAAGGGATCGATCACCCACCGGTAATCCGAATGCAGATCGGATTCCCCCGACTCCTCGGTTAATACCGAATGTCCGGGAAAGTGGGTCCGGATATGGTTCAGGATCATTTCATCGGATTTTTTGTCGATTTCCGTGACCAGGTCTGTCTCCGTCGATTTGGTATCGATGGACAGGTCGGCCTTGAACATGTTGTTTTTTTGAAAAGTTCCGACCTGTTTCGCCAGTTCGATGACCTGATTCAGTATTTCTTGATAATTCATGATTTTGTTTTATTGCAGGGCAAGGTTTCGTTATTAGCGTCGGTCAGGCGGCTGACCTGTTCGTAAACCAAGGCGCTAATGGCAAGCACGATCAGGATCACGATTAGCGTCGCCGCGATCGCATCGCAACGGAACCAGCCGAGACGGCTTGAATATAGGCTGAGCAAGGTCAGTCCGGTGGTGAACAGGTGTGTTTTAAAATCATCGGCCCAACTGCGCTGCAATCGTGACAGGGCAAAATTCACCCCCAGTGCGGCAATCAAAAACAACATCCCGCCCGGCGAATACACCGGCAGCATCAGCGGTTGGCGGCCGTCTTGGATTGCCGCGCCGAACAATTCCCAGCAACCAAGCAACAAGCCTCCGTTGATGGCGAGCAATGCCAGGAATTCGAACTTTTGGCGTCGTCGCACGGTATCGGGGTCGGGCAGCGCGATGCGGAACAGGGCCACCAGCGACATCAGGCAGGTGGCCGCGCCGAACAGCGAATGCAGCGCATCAGCCAGCACGGCGAGGCTGTCCAGCCGCCAGCCGGCATAGAGCTTGCCAAAGGCCAGCGCCAGATTCACCAGCAACGCGACTCCCAATACGCGGCGGATTTTTCTGTGGCTCGGTTCCATGATTGACCGGGTTAATTTAGGGGCGGCGGCGTCAAACGCAAAGAGGAAAAACCGTTTCCGCTGGCAACTTGGCGGTTAGCGGCTTAATTTTCAGCATGTCGTTGCTCAACCGGCTGGCACGCATGGACGTGCATCACCGCCAGTTGGCCGCCTTGCTGGTCGCGGCGCTTTATTGCGCGGCCTTGTGGGGCCGCAGTTTGTGGATCACCCATGTGATCGCCACGTGGGACGTGTATGCCGCGGTGGTGCTGGTCATTTCCTGGGTGGCGATCCTCAAGTCCAGCCCGCGCAAGGTTTCGCAAACCGCGCGCTTGCAGGATTCCGGGCAGACGCTGATTTTCTCGGTGGTGGTCGCGGCGGCGTTCGTGAGCTTGTTGGCGATTATTTACCTGTTGTTCTGGCACAAGAACATGTCGCCGGGCAAGGTCGGTCTGCACATCGGCCTGTCGGTGGTGGCGGTGGTCGAGTCATGGGTGATGATCCACACCATCTACGCGTTGCGTTACGCGCATCTGTATTACCGCGGTGACAAGGACGGGAGCTCCGGCGGCCTGGATTTTCCGGGCGGACGGGAGCCGAACTACCTTGATTTCGTGTATTTTTCCTTCGTGATCGGCATGACTTTCCAGGTTTCCGACGTGCAGGTCACCACCACGCGGCTGCGCTATCTGGTGCTGTTGCAAAGCCTGATTTCCTTCGTGTTCAACACCGCCATCCTGGCGCTTAGCATCAACATTATCGCCGGCATTTTCGCCGCCTGACGCGCGGTTTCGCCATTAGCGGCCAATTTCCGGGTTATTCAGAATAATTTGATCTGCGTGGTTGCTTCCGGTTCCGCTGCGGTTATGCTGCGGTGGTGGCGATAACGAAACAAATCACGGCGCAGGATTTGGTATATACGACCAATTACGTGGACGGGGGAATGAAGGTGGCGGACGTCAAGGGCTGGTTCCAGACGCAGCAATCCACCTTCAGCCTCGGGGTGGTGATCGGCGATGGCCAGTTCGGCCTGATCACCCGCACGCATCTGGCCCAGGAACTGATGAACCGGGATGGCGACCCGCTAACCTTGAAGCTTCCCATTAGTGAATTGATGGTGCCGAACGCCTTGATTGCCGACGCTAACCGCGAGATTGAGACCATCATCAATTACCTGGTCGAGACCAAGGGCGACAGCGAGGACTTTTACAACGACATCATCGTGCGCCGCGGCACCAAGTTCGTCGGCCTGGTGTCGGTGCGCGACTTGTTCCTGTATTACATCGAGAGCCTGACCCATCGCATCACCGCCATGGACACCCAGCTTGCCGCGCTGGCGAAAAAGAACCGCGAGTTGTTCGACAACAGCTTCCGCCTCGGCAAGCAGGAAACCCGTTTCCGCGAAATCTTCGACCGCACCGCCGTGCCGATGATCGTGTTTAGCGAGAACGGCATCGCCGTCGCCGCCAACAACCGTTTCCTCCACCTCACCGGCCACACCGCCGCCGGGCTCGACGGCAAGCTGCCGTACCGCAAATTTTTCCAGGCCGATTTTGCGGCGATCCAGCGCGAATTGCTGGTCAAATTGAAAGACCCGGCGGCCAAGGATGAATCCTCCGTCTACCAAACCGAACTGCTGACCCAAAGCGGCAGTGAATTGCCGGTGGAAATCCTCGCCGACCTAACGCCCGACGCGCGGCACATGATCATCAGCATTGTGCAGACTTCGCCGCTGGCGCCCGAGCCGCAGCCCGCGATACTGGTCGCGCCGTCGCCGGACATCCTGGAAGAAAGCTCCGGCAAGCGCCGCGGCCGCATCACCCAGGCGATCAAGATGAAGCTGGCGAACTCCAACACCGTCGGCCTCGCCCGCAGCGTGGCGTCCAACCTGATTGACCGCGAGAGCGAGATCGACCTGCTGATGCGCAAGCTGGAACGCGTCATTAGCGTCGCCGAGCAGGTGGAAAAATTGCAGCCGAATGCCGCCGTCGTCGCCGCGCCCTCCAATGGCGGAGTCGCCATACAATCCGTGCCCGCCCAGCATGCCGCCGCCAACCACCAGCACTTGCAGGGAAGACTGGCCGATTTTTCCGTCATTGATCTGGCGCAAATCCTGGTGCAGGGAACCAAGACCGGCCGCCTGGTCCTGCGCGACAAGGACCGGGCCGTGCTTGGTTCGTTGTACCTGTATTGCGGCTCGATAGTCCATGCCGAGACCCAGGACGGCGCCGCCGGCCTCGACGCCTTGCCGTCACTCCTGCGCCTGCGCGAGGGCGAATTCGAATTCCTGTTCGACATCAACAGCCCGGTCGCCAGCATCAGCGGTGACGCCATGGGCATCCTGATGGACGCCTGCCGCCAGATGGACGAAAGAGTCGCGAATTGAAGGTTGAAAATTGCCCGCGCCTTGGCGAATATTGCCGTTAATGGCAAAGAAAAAAACTTCATCCGCTAAACCCGTGGTCGGCATCATCATGGGCAGCATCTCGGACTGGGAAACCATGCAACATGCTGCCGAACGGCTTGATTTCTTCGGCATTTCCTACGAGAAAAAGATCGTCTCCGCACACCGCACACCGGAGTTATTGTTTAAGTATGCCGCCATCGCCGCCAACCGTGGCCTCAAGCTGATCATTGCGGGCGCGGGCGGCGCCGCCCATTTGCCCGGCATGACCGCCGCCATTAGCGAGTTGCCGGTGCTCGGCGTTCCGGTCGAATCGAGAACCCTGAAAGGATTGGACTCGCTGCTCTCCATCGCCCAAATGCCCGCCGGAATTCCCGTGGCCACCTTCGCCGTCGGCAAAGCCGGAGCCATCAACTCGGCATTGGCAGCCGTTTCGATACTGGCGTTGCACGATGAAAAGTTGGCCAAAAAACTCACCGCCTTCCGCAAGCAACAAACCAACACCGTTTTAAAAACCAAACTACCAAAATGAATTCAACGCGGAGACGCAGAGGACGCTGAGTTTATTTTAATTAAACTTTCTCTGCGCTCTCCGCGTCTCTGCGTTGAATAAAAAAGATGTTATGATTCCCCCAGGCTCGACTATCGGATTATTAGGCGGCGGCCAGCTTGGTCGCATGTTCGCCATTAGCGCCCGCAAAATGGGTTACGGCATCCAGGTGTTTGAACCTTCGCCGAACTGCCCCACCGGCCAGGTCGCCGATGCCGAATTCAACGCGCCTTACAGCGACATCGCCGCGCTGCAAAAATTCGCCGCCAACTGCGATGTCATCACCTACGAATTCGAAAACATCCCCGTTAGCGTTCTCGATCAGGCGGGCAAGATCACGCCGTTGTTCCCCGATGCCAGCATTTTGCATATTTGCCAGAACCGCGAACGAGAAAAGCTGTTCCTGCGCGCTAGCAACATTCCCTGCGCGCCGTTCGAGGTGGTGCGTTCCGCCGCCGAACTGGCCTCCGCCTTTGACAAGATCGGTTTTCCCTGCGTGCTCAAGACCGCCGACTTCGGCTATGACGGCAAGGGCCAGGTCAAATTCAAGGAACGCCCCGCCAATGTCGAAGAAACCTGGAAACAATTCGGCGCTCCTGCCGGAGTGCTTGAAGGCTGGGTGAATTTCAGCAAGGAACTTTCGGTCATCGTCGCCCGTGGGCGTGACGCCGCCGTTAGCGTGTTCCCCGTGTCGGAAAACATTCACACCAATCACATCCTCGATTTCAGCATTGTCCCCGCGCGCATCGAGGAAAAAATCCAGGAACAAGCTCGCGGCCTCGCCATCGAAATCGCCGAGAAACTGAAACTTGTCGGCTTGCTCGCCGTGGAAATGTTTTTGGGCGCTAATGGTGAACTCATCGTCAACGAACTCGCCCCGCGCCCGCACAACAGCGGACACTACAGTTTCGACGCCTGCGTCACCAGCCAGTTCGAGCAACACCTGCGCGCCGTCTGCGGCCTGCCTCTGGGCTCAACCGAATTGCTCAGCCCGGTCGTCATGGTCAACATCCTCGGCGACGCCTGGCAGAATCACCCGCCGCACTTCGACCAACTCCTCGCCAACAGCAACGTTAAACTCCACCTCTACGGCAAAACCGACCCCAAACCCGGCCGCAAGATGGGCCACTTCTGCGTCTTCGGCCCCGACAGCGAAGTCGCTTATCAGATGGCGGTTGAGTTGAAGAAAGTGCTGTAATGACTACAACAATAATATTAAGATTTAACTTAGTTATTTGTTGTTTTTAATCTCAATAGAACCAAAGGGCAGACTTAAAAAGCGTATTAGATTTTTTAAATCATTTATTTTTTGATCTGAAGTGGTGTTTGTAAGTACATGATAGGCTGTTCCATTTATTTTGTGATTTGCATAAACTTTTGAATGACCGGCTTTATCTTGGTATGCGTAATCAGTGTTTGGATTGGTTGATATAATAAGACCTCTTGATACCCTAAATCGGGAGGCTTTTTCTAAAACTTCGAGTCCAAGTTCTTCCCTGAGACGTTGATAAAAATAAGCAAGTGTTTTTGAATCTAAGCGTTCGTTTATAACTTCAGAATGTTTTTTGATGCCTAATTTTTCCCAATGGATAGTTATGATTATGCCTTTTTCTAAAGGATAATCGATTGAAGTTGGTGTGTAGACAGGTGCTAATTGGAGAGCTTCATCTTGCACAGATGAGGCCAAATGATCTACTCGGGAAATCAGATTTATTTGTAATTCCTTAATTTCCTTTAATTCTGAGGATAAAGAACTCAATCGTTTAATACGGTCAAGATCTGCCTGTTGAGCAGCATCAGTTATTTTAGTTAGTAGCAATCTTTCGAGTTGTTCTAAATTCATGTTAAAATGTTAACAAGGGTTTGTTTGTCAAACAAAAACAAAATAAACTTAACATAACACAAAAAATTTATAAGGTCGCTATAATCAACATTTTATGTAAATATCCTTAGGAAATGACTAATGCGCATCAAGCCAGGTTTTACCGGTGCCGATTTCGACTTCGATCGGAACGGGGAGCTTGATGGCGGATTTCATTTTTTCCTCCACCAGTTGACGGACTTCCTGTTCCTCGGGCGTGTACAATTCGAACACTAGTTCGTCGTGGACTTGCAGCAGGAGCTTGGTCTTGAGTGACTTGGCGATTAGCGCCTGATGGATGTGGGCCATGGCGATCTTGATCATGTCGGCGGCGCTGCCTTGGATGGGCATGTTGATGGCGTTGCGTTCGGCAGCATTGCGAATCGTCGCGTTGGCGGAGTTGATGTCGCGGATGGTGCGGCGGCGACCGGTGACGGTTTCCACATACCCGTGTTTGCGGCAGAATTCCAGAGTGTCATCCATATAGCTCTTGATGCCGCTGAATTGCTGGTTGTATTGGGCGATGATTTCGGCGGCCTCGCTGCGCGGGATGCCGAGGCGTTGCGACAGGCCGAAGGCGGAGATGCCGTAGGCGATGCCGAAGTTGACCATCTTGGCCTTGCGGCGCATGTCGGCAGTGACGTCGCCAATGGCGACACCGAATACCCGGGCGGCGGTGGCTGCGTGGATGTCGTGTTTAGCGGCAAAGGCGGCAAACATGCCCTCGTCATGGCTCAATGCGGCGATGATGCGCAATTCGATCTGCGAATAATCGGCGCTCAGGATTAGCGTGTCCTTCAGGCGCGGATCGGCGATGAAGGCCTTGCGGATTTCCCGGCCCATCTCGGTGCGGATCGGGATGTTTTGCAGGTTCGGATTGACCGATGCCAAGCGTCCGGTGGAGGTGGCGGCCTGGTTATAAGTGGTGTGGATGCGGCCGGTTTTTTTGGAGATTAGCGCGGGCAGGGCGTCAACGTAGGTGGACTTGAGTTTGGCGGCCTCGCGGTAATCGAGCAGGCGTTCGACGATCTTGTGGGTACCCGCCAGGGATTGCAGCACTTGCTCGTTGGTGGTGTATTGGCCGGTCTTGGTTTTCTTGGGCTTGTCGACAATTTTCAATTCGTCGAACAGTACCACACCGAGTTGCTTGGGCGAATTGATGTTAAATTCGTGTCCGGCCAGCTGGTGGATTTCCGTCGCCGCCTTGTCGATCTCGATGGCGAGTTGCTCGGAAAAACTTTCCAGCGCGAAGATGTCGATGTAAACCCCCTCGGCTTCCATCGCCATGAGCGTCGGGACCAGCGGCATTTCGATGTCGTAAAACACTTTTTCCTGGTTCTGCGCCGCTAACAGCGGGGCGAATTTTTCGCGCAATTGCCAGGCCACATCGGCGTCCTCGGCGGCATATTCGGTCAACGCGTCCTTGTCGGCGGCGAGCATGGTTTTTTGTTCGGGGCCCTCCTCGCCGATCAGGGTCTCGATGGCGATCGGCGAATAGTTGAGATAAATCTCCGACAGGATGTTGAGGTTGTGCCGCTGCTCCGGCTCGACCAGCGCGTGGGCGATCATGGTATCGAAGAAGGGGCCGCTAACGGTGAGGCCGTAGGCGGACAACATGCTCAGGTCGAATTTCAAATTATGACCGATTTTTTCAATTTGGTCGTTGGCGAATAGTCCGGCGAACTCGGCGAGGATTTTCTGCGCGGCCTTTTTGTCCTCGGGCAGATGAACGAAGCAAGCCTCACCAGTCTTGCAGCAGAAAGACATGCCAAGCAAGACGGCTTCGCGTGGATCGAGCGAGGAGGTTTCGGTATCGAAAGCGAAAGCCTCGGCGTTGCCCAATTTTTTCAGCCACTTGGCGCGCTGCTCGGCGCTAACGACGGATTCGTAATCGTGTGACACGTCCTTGGCGGTTTGGTAATTCGGACGTTCAACCGGAGTTTCCTCAACTTCCTCAACCTTGGCCTTGGCGCGCTTTTTATTGGCAGGTTCGGACTCGAGCGAGAACAGTTCCTCCTTGGCACTGCGTTGTACTTTAAAATCCTTGCCCAGCAGCCGTTTGCCAAGAGCGTTGAATTCTAACTCGTCCAATAACTTGATTAGCGCAGGTTCATCTTTGTCGCGCAGCACCAGTTCATCCGGTTTCACGGTTAGCGGCACTGCACAATTAATGGTCGCCAGCTTTTTGCACAGCCGGGCCTGGTCGGCGTACTGGGCAAGCAATTCCTTGGTCTTGCCCTTGAGCTGTTCGCTGTTGGCGAGCAGATTTTCCAGGTTGTCGTACTCGGTGATCAGCTTTTGCGCGGTCTTCGGGCCGATGCCGGGGACGCCGGGAATGTTGTCGGCACTGTCGCCCATCAAGGCCAGTGTGTCGATGACCTGGTCGGGACGGACGATGCCCCACTTGGTGCAGACCTCGCCAACGCCGAGGATTTGCGCCTCGGTGCCGCCCTTGGCGGGTTGATAGATGAAGGTGTTGTCGTCAACCAGCTGGCCGAAATCCTTGTCGCTGGTGACCATGTAAGTTTGGAATCCTTGCTTGGTGGCCTGACGGGCGAGGGTGCCGATGATGTCGTCGGCTTCATAGCCGTCCAGCGCCAACAACGGGATGTTCATCGCCTTGAGCAATTCGATGGCCTTGGGAATCGCGATGGCCAGGTCTTCCGGGATTTCGTCGCGCTGCGCCTTGTATTCGGGGAACATCTCGTGCCGCTCGGTCGGCGCGGCAGTGTCGAGGGCGACGGCGAGGTGCGTGGGCTGCTGGTTGTTGAGCAAATCGAGCAGGGTGTTGGCGAAGCCCATTACCGCGGAAGTGTTCACGCCCTTGGAGTTGATGATGGGTCGGGTGATGAAGGCGAAATGGGCGCGGTACAGCAGGGCCATGCCGTCGAGCAGGTAAAGTTTCCGGGACATGCCTGAGGTTAAAGCGGAACCCGCAAATTCCAAACCTGAAATTACCATTGGCTGTGGTTCTTTGCCCGGTTCTGCGGCAAAATTTGCCTGTGAGTAACTCGGGATTATCCGTATTGCAGGGTTGAGAGTTATGCAAAGTGGGTTATCTGTACAATCAAGCAGCCAAAAATACTGACATTTGAAAATATGGTCGTTCCGAACAAACGCAGCACCGTTCCTGTAGCGCCGCGCAATCCGCGGGCGCAGTGGCTGCATGATTTCAATAATGTGCTGGCGGCGATCCGCTTGCAGGCGGTGCTGGCCCGGATTCATGCCGACGGCTTGTCCCCCGATGTGATCGAGGCGCTGGAGGAAATCGAGAAGGGTTGCGAGCGCGCCACCGAGCTGCTGGGAAAATTGCCGGACGGCGCGGTCGATGTCCCGGCGGCAGGCGAACGCGGCTCCTCTGCCCTGACTTCGGGCAGCGGCCGATTGACGGCCAACGGCCGCCACGGCAGCATCCTGTTGATGGACGACAATGAGTCGCTGCAGGTTTCCCTGTTCAAAATCCTCAGCGGGCTCGGCTACGAAGTGGCGGTTGCCTCCGGTGGCACGGACTGTGTGGAGCGCCTGCGTGAACTGCAGGCCGACGGCAAGCGGGTGGATGTCTGCATCCTCGACCTGAAGGTGCCGGGCGGCATGGGCGGCGTGGAAACGCTGGCGCGCTTGCGCGAGATCGACCCGCAGCTCAAGGCGGTGGCCAGCACCGGGTTTTCCGAGGGCGACGTGATTGTCAATTTCCAGCGCTACGGCTTCCAGGCCGCGCTGAACAAACCGTTTCGCATCCAGCAACTGGTCGATCTGCTTGACCAGTTGATCGAGGCTCCGGCCTATACTTCCTGACTTTTTCCGGCGCGCGATTTGCCACCCTCACTTCCCTAATTTGGTTCCGGTGGTTGCACTTGGCACGGGATAAGCTTTCTTAAGTTCGGGAGAATAATGCCATGAGTGAGCGTATGGATAAGCGAGTGTACCGGGCGATGCAATTTGCCCTGGGGTATATGAATCTCGACATGCCGGAGGAAGCGGAGCGGGAGTTGGCAGCCCTGCCGGCGGAGCTGCAAGCACTGCCGGAAGTGATGAGCTTCATGGCGCAAACCTTCATGTTGCGCGAGGATTGGTCGCACGCCATCAACATAGCGGAGACGGGTTTCCGGCGTTATCCGGAAGTGGCGGACTTTTATGTGCAACGGGCGCTGGCCTACGAGCAAATGGGCGAACCGCAACGCGCCATCGATGTCTGGGAGTCCTCGCCGGAGGAAGTGCGCGACGGCGGTTTCTGTCACTTCAACATTGCCCGTTGCGAAATGCGGCTGGGCAACCTGGCCGCGGCGCGGCGCCATGTGCAGAGGGCGATCAAGCTGGAGCCTTCGCTAAAGGCGAGGTTGAAGGAAGACCCGTTTCTCAGCGCGTTGCCCAAGGCCATGCCGCCGTTGAATTAAACGGTGGCGCCAACGGTGAAATGCATCAAAAGAATTTTTTACCGGTGAGCAACAGCAGGCCGCCGAGCATCAGTGCGATGCCGCAATAATCCTGCAGCGAGAGTTTTTCCTTGAGGAATAGCGCCGCGAGGATCAGCACGAACACCAGGCTGAGCTTGTCCACCGGCGCGACGCGCGACGCGTCGCCGAGTTGCAGCGCGTGAAAGTAACAGATCCACGACGCGCCGGTCGCCAATCCCGACAAGACCAGGAACAGCCAGGACTTTTTGCCGAGCGTGCCAAGCTGCGCGGCCCCCTGGGTGAAAAACACGATGCCCCAGGTGAACAGCAGGATCACCGTGGTGCGGATGGCGGTGGCGAGATTGGGGTTGGCGTCTTTGACGCCGACTTTGGCGAGGATCGCGGTTAGTGCCGCGAACACAGCCGAGCCCAGGGCCCAATAAAACCAGTTCATGATTAGCGGTTATTCCTGCGCGTTGTAATGCAGCACGCGGACTTTCTCGATGGTGACCAGGCAGCCGCCGAGCATGTCCTTGACCGTATCGAGGAAGGAGTTGAGTTTTTCCTCGGTGTCGACGATCTCGACCACGATCGGCAAGTCCATGGACAATTGCAGAATCTTGGAAGTGTGCAGGGTGCTGGTTTTGCCGAAACCCATCGGGCCGCGCAACACGGTCGCGCCGGAAAGATGGAATTCCCGCGCCTTGAACACCAGCGCTTCGTAGAGTGGTTTGTGGTCGAAACGGTCGCTTTCGCCGATGAAGATTCGCAGCAGTGCGGAGTCGGTGGGCAGGGTCATATTACCTCCAGTTGTTTAACAATTGCGCCAGGGTGTTGCCGAGCCAGACGCCAATCAGGCACAGCACCACGGAAAGCAGGATGTTCATCCCGGCGGGAACCCATTCGCCGTCGCGGGCGAGATTGAGGGTTTGCAGGCTGAACGAGGAAAAGGTGGTGTAACCGCCCATCACGCCGATCATCAGGAACTGGCGGGTGGTGGAGCTGAGGAACAGGCGGCCGTCCGGGTCGGACAACGCGGCGACCAGGCCGATGGCGAAACAGCCGCTGATGTTGACGATTAGCGTGCCGAGCGGGAAGGAATCGCCATAGCGGGAGGCGATAAAGTTGGACAGCGCGAAGCGCAACACGGAGCCGATCCCGCCTCCCAACATGACCACTGCATAACTCATGAACATAACTATTTTGTCTTTCTAATTATGTAGGAGTCATCAGCTCGCGGTTGGCGGGCGGTTTTCCGGTCGGGACCGGAGGGCAGAATCCATTGCCGCAACTAAGATAACCGCGGGGGAGCCGATGGCAACTTCTCTTTTCCGGCCGGATTCCGGCGAAGAGCGTAGTGTGCTCGCCGTCCCGGGCTTTAACCCCGAGAACAGGCTTCATTTCCCCTCGTCGTCAGCCGACGACGAGGCAACCCGATTCCGGTTCTCACTGTCGTCGGCTGACGACGGGATCAACCGCAACTTGGACGCGCTGTTGTCAGCTGACAACGAGATAAACCGACCCCCCGGACACGCTGTTGTCGGCTGACGACGAGATAAACCGACTCCGGTTCTCGTTGTTGTCGGCTGACGACGGGACCAGCCGACCCCGGTTTACGCTGTCGCCTCTTGATTTTTTGCATTTACCGGAGGGTCGGCTTTGGCAAAGTGGTGTCCCATGAAGATTTTCAGCTTGTCCTTGCTCGGTTTGTTATGGTTGCCCAATTTGCAGGCGGCGCCGCAAGCCGCCCCGGCAACTGTCCCGCCGTCGCCGGCAATATCCCCGGTGTCCAGCCAGTTTCACGACGACCCGGTCGACACTTCCTCGCCGCGCGCCACCATGCGCAGTTTTTACACCGCGATGCAGGATTACAAGCAGGGTCTCGATACCAGTGATGAAAAATTGAAGGACCGCATCAACGATGCCATCCGGTGCTTCGACCTGAGCCAGTTGCCTCCGGTGGGCCGCCGTCTCGCGGCGCAGCAGTCGGCGATTTACCTCAAGGAGATCATCGACCGCAGCGTGGTGATGGATTACGGCAAATTGCCCGACACTGCAACCAACTGGAAATCGCGCAGCGGCACCTTTGTCATCAAGCGCAAGGACGGTGGCGACCAGGACGGCGAATACCTGATCACCGCGGAAAGCCTGAGTCATTTGCCGGAAACTTTTGAAATGCTGAAGAATCATCCTTACGTCAAGGGCGGTGGTGGCGGGGCGGGTTATCGTGCCCCGTGGATCGACCAGTACATCCCTGCCTGGGCGTTCAATCGCGGGGTTGGCCTGGCCTACTGGCAATGGATCGGGCTGGCGGTCATTTTATTGCTGGGCTTGGTTTTTCGCAGCATCATGCGCGGGGTGCTGGGCCTTTGCCTGCGGATTTCCAGCCGTTCGTCGATGAAGTGGAACAGCGTGTTGATTCAGGAGCTGACCGCGCCGCTGGCCCTGCTGGGGGCGTCGGTTTTCTGGCTGGTGGCGGTTTACGGCCTGCGCTTCAGCGACCGCTTGCAATCGTTTTTCCACAACACCATTTTTGTGCTGATCTGTTACGCGTTGATCTGGACCCTGTACCGCCTGACGCACGTGCTGCATTTGTATCTGGTGGAATATGCCAAGCGCACCGACAATAATTTCGACGAGCAATTGGTGAACCTGATCACCCGCACGTTGAAGGTGGTGGTGCTGGTCACCGGTGTCCTGATGGCCCTGCAAAACATGGGCGTGCAGGTGTTCTCGGTATTGGCGGGTCTGGGGATTGGCGGCTTGGCCGTGGCGCTGGCGGCCAAGGATACGCTGGCGAATTTCTTCGGCTCGATCATGATCATGGTTGACCGCCCGTTCCGTGTCGGTCATTACATCAAGGTCAAGGACCAGGAAGGCACCGTCGAGGCGATCGGGTTCCGTTCCACCAAGATTCGCACCCCTTACAATTCACTGGTGTCGATCCCCAGTTCCGAGCTGTCGCTGGCCTCGGTGGACAATCTCGGCATGCGCCAATTCCGCCGCGTGCGCACCACCCTGGGCATCACCTACGACGCGACCCCGCGGCAAATCACCGAGTTCGTCGAGGGCATCAAGCGCATCATTGGCGCCAACCCGAAGTGCACACCGAATTGCCTGGTAAACTTTACCGAGTTCAACAGCTCCAGTCTCGATATTCTGGTGAACTTTTTCCTCGATGTGCCGGATGTGGCCAGCGAGGCCGAGGAGAAACAGAAGATTTACCTGGAGATCATGCAGCTGGCGCAACAGGTCGGGGTGAGTTTTGCGTTCCCGAGCCAGTCGCTGTACGTGGAGAAATTGCCGTCATCGAAGCCCGCTAACGGTGAATAACCCGGCAAAAGTGCTTTGCCGGGTTTGCGCAATCGTGATGCGGGGTTAGGTTTTGGTCATGACACTGGCAAACTTCATCTATTGGTTGATTCTGGGTGCGGTGGCAGGCTGGCTCGCCGGAATATTGGTCCGGGGCGGCGGATTCGGGCTGATTGGCGACATCATTGTCGGCATCATCGGCTCGGTGGTTGGCGGCTTCGTGTTCGGCCTGCTGGGTATCACCGCCTTCGGCCTGCTGGGCCAGCTGCTGTTCGCGGTGGTCGGCGCGGTGATTTTTATCTGCCTGATTCGCCTGATCAAACGCGCCTGAGCGCGTCATTGACAATTGCCGCCTTGCCGGATTTGTGGTTTGATTGCACCAACGCCCGTTGGTGGATGAAAGTTGATTTTATTGTTATATGAAAAATTAACGGAAGGCTGATGATGAGTGCTGACAAGATCAGGAATTTACTGGGTGTGCAGGCGGACTATTATCTGAACCATGTATCCAAGACCATCGACCAATCATTGATCCATGCGCCCTCGCCGGATTTCATCGACAAGGTCTGGATGCCCTCCGACCGCAATATCCCGACCCTGAACAGCCTGCGCGCCCTGTTTAATCACGGCCGTCTGGCGGGAACCGGCTACCTGTCGATCCTGCCGGTTGACCAGGGCATTGAACACACTGCCGGCGCCTCGTTTGCGCCGAACCCGTTGTACTTTGATCCCGAGAACATTGTCAAACTGGCCCTTGAGGCCGGTTGCAACGCGGTGGCTTCCACCTATGGCGTGCTCGGCGCGGTGGCGCGCAAGTATGCCCACAAGATTCCGTTCATTGTCAAAATCAACCATAACGAGCTGCTGAGCTATCCGAACACTTACAACCAGATTTTATTCGGCAACATTCGCGAGGCCTGGAACCTGGGTGCGGCGGCCGTCGGCGCGACGATTTATTTTGGTTCCGGGGAAAGCCGCCGGCAGATCATCGAGATAGCCGAGGCTTTCGAACAGGCGCATGAACTGGGCATGGCCACCATCCTGTGGTGTTATTTGCGCAATGACGGATTCAAGAAGGACGGCGTTGATTACCATGCCGCCGCCGATCTCACCGGGCAGGCCAACCACCTCGGGGTCACCATCAAGGCCGACATTGTGAAGCAAAAATTGCCGGTCAACAACGGCGGCTTCAATGCCATCAAGTTCGCCAAGACCGATGCGCGCGTTTACGACCGGCTGACCAGCGAGCATCCGATTGATTTGTGCCGTTACCAGGTCGCCAACGGCTACATGGGCCGTGCCGGATTGATCAATTCCGGCGGCGAATCCAGGGGAGAATCGGACCTGCATGATGCGGTGGTGACCGCGGTGGTCAACAAGCGCGCGGGCGGTACCGGCCTGATCAGCGGCCGTAAGGCTTTCCAGAAACCGATGAAAGACGGCGTTGAGTTGCTGCAGGCCATCCAGGACGTGTATCTCGACAAGAGTATTACGCTGGCTTGACGTCAGCAAAAACCGCAGACTTCGGCCGCAGGGAAGCGGGTTTTTTGTAAACGGATAAGTTGTGGTTATCCCATACCTTGAAGGTATGAGAGTAAAAGGAACAAGGTATTAGCCTAATTCCTTAAAAGGGATTACTTTCTTGCCATGATACAAATTATTAAAGCGGACGATCGCGGCCATGCCGATCATGGCTGGCTGAACACGTACCACAGTTTTTCCTTTGCGGATTATTATAATCCCCAGCGCATGGGTTTCCGCAGCCTGCGGGTGATCAACGAGGATCGTGTGCAGGGCGGCATGGGCTTTGACACGCACCCGCACCGCGATTTTGAGATCATCAGCTATGTATTGAACGGTGCCTTGAAACATCAGGACAGCATGGGTCACCAGGCGGTCATGCGCGCGGGCGAGGTGCAGCGCATCTCGGCAGGCACGGGCATTTCACACAGCGAGTACAACAACTCGCCGTCCGAGCCGGTGCATTTCCTGCAGATCTGGCTGGTTCCCGCGCACAAGGGCGCCGCGCCGGATTATGCGCAGCAGTCTTTTGCCGCCGCGCCGCAGAACAAGCTGACCTTGGTTTGCTCCCCCGATGGCGAAGGCAAATCCATCCGCCTCAACCAGGATGCCAAATTGTTCATCGGTAAACTCGAAGCCGGAAAATCCATCGATTACCCGCTAACGACGAGCCGCCACGCTTGGGCGCAATTGATCGAAGGCGATTTGTCCGTGAATGGCACGACGCTAAACGCCGGGGATGGCGCGGCTGTTAGCGAGGAAACCGCCTTGCAGCTGGCTTCCGGCAAGGGGGCGCATTTCCTGCTGTTCGATCTCGCCTGAACCATTAACCCAAACAGAAAGAAAATATATGAATCAATACCACAAGCTCTACACGGCGGAGGATGCCGCCGTGGTGTTCATCGACCATCAACCGCAAATGCTGTTCGGCGTTGCCAATGCCGACCGCGCCACACTGATCAACAACGTCACGTTGTTCGCCAAGGTCGCCAAGGAGTTCAACGTTCCGGCGGTCCTGACCTCGGTGGAAACCGAATCCTTCAGCGGTTACGTCTGGCCGCAATTGCTCGACGTGTTTCCAGGCCAGAAAGTGATTGAACGCACCTCGATGAATTCCTGGGATTCCATGGAGTTCCGCAAGGCCATTGAGGCCACCGGTCGCAAGAATATCGTCATGACCGGTTTGTGGACCGAGGTTTGTGTGACCTGGCCGACCATCGAGATGCTGGGCGCGGGTTATAATGTGTATGTCGTCGAGGACTGTTGCGGTGCCACCTCGCCCGCGGCACAGGAAGCCGCTTTGTCACGCATGGTGCAGGCGGGTGCCGTGCGCCTCACCACCATCGCCGCCTTGCTGGAATTCCAGCGTGATTGGGCCAAGCGCGAACATTACGACAACCTGATGGGTTTGTTGAAACAACAGGGCGGAGCCTATGGCGTTGGGGTCGAATACGCCTACACCATGGTGCATCACGCCCCGCAGTCGGCGCAGAAACCGCAGGTGGTGCCGTCGAAATCCCATTAAACAACGGCAAGATCCAAGCCTATGAAAATCAAGATTCTGTTGTTGGGTTCGCTGTTAGCGTGTTCCGCTTGGGTCACGCGCGCGGCGGACGCGCCGAAGGAGCATGTCTTTGACAGCAAACCGCTTGGCATCAAGCTGTCGGTCAAGATGGTCGGTCCCTACATGCAGGACGCCGACCTGCAGATCATCTGTTTGTTCAAACACAAGGCGGGTGGCGACACCTATCAGGGTGCCGCGCTGGATACGGACAAGCATCTTGGCGGTTTGTTGTCCTCGCTGCGCAATCGCGGAGAGTTTGTCGGCGAGCTGGGTGAAACCATCCTGTTCACCCCGCCAAAGGGTTCCATTCCGGCCAGGCGTTTCATGGTGATCGGTCTTGGCGAGGAGAAAGACCTGTCGCTCGACACGCTCAAGACGGTTGGCCGCATTGCCGCCCGCGAGGCCGTTCGTCTGAAGGCGAAGAATGTGGCCTGGGCGCCGGTGATCCGCGACGAAGGCAATTCTGCGATCGAAGTTGGTGCGGGCGACCGCGCCTTCGCCGAGCAAATGCTGTCGGCCTATGACACCGAGAAGCGCCTGCAGGCGCAGGGTCTGGCGCCGGAATTCAGCATCGAACAATTTGTCATCGAGGCCGGACCTTCTTACTTTGACAGTGCAGTGAAAGAAGTTGGCGAGGGGATCACCACGGTTAGCGCCGAACTGGCCAAGCGCGACAAAAGTCCTTACTCCAGCAGCGGAAAGTAAATCGTCATGAAGATTCATGAGCCAGCAGACTTGATTTTGTTCAACGGCAAAATCAGCACCCTCGATCCGCAATATCCCAACGCCAGCAACCTCGCCATTAGCGGGGGAAAAATCGTCGGCGTGGACGACGCGGAGGAGTACCGCCGTGGTCCCAACACCAGGGTCATCGACCTGCAGGGGCGCCGGGTGATTCCCGGCCTGAATGATTCGCACTTGCACGTCATCCGTGGCGGCTTGAATTACAACATGGAGTTACGCTGGGACGGTGTACCGTCGTTAGCGGACGCTTTGCGCATGCTCAAGGAACAGGCGCAACGCACCCCGCCCGGACAATGGGTGCGGGTGGTTGGCGGCTGGAGCGAATTCCAGTTTGCCGAGCGTCGCATGCCGACCTTGGAGGAGATCAACACCGCCGCCCCCGACACGCCGGTGTTTATCCTGCACCTGTATTGCCGTGCCTTGTTGAACCAGGCCGCCTTGCGTGCCTGCGGTTACACCAAAGATACGCCGAATCCGCCCGGTGGTGAGATCCAGCGCGGCGCTAACGGCGAACCGACCGGGTTGCTGATCGCGCGGCCCAACGCCACGATTTTGTATGCCACGCTGGCGAAGGGACCGAAGTTGCCGCCCGAGCACCAGATGAATTCCACCCGGCATTTCATGCGCGAACTTAATCGCCTCGGCCTGACCAGCATTATTGACGCGGGAGGAGGTTTCCAAAATTATCCCGAGGACTATGCGATCATTGACGAATTGCACCAACGCGGCGAACTGACTCTGCGTATCGCCTACAACCTGTTCACCCAGAAACCCAAGGAGGAGAAGCAGGATTTTGCGCGCTGGATCAAGATGACTGGGCCGGGCAAGGGGGATGATTATTTCCGCTGCAACGGTGCGGGGGAAATGCTGGTGTTTAGCGCCGCCGATTTCGAGGATTTCCTTGAGCCACGGCCTGATTTGCCGTCCGGCCTGGAAGCCGAATTGAAGGAAGTGGTTTCGCTATTGGCGGCTAACCGTTGGCCTTTTCGCCTGCATGCCACTTATGACGAAAGCATCACCCGTTTCCTTAATGTTTTCGAGGAGGTCAACAAGGACACGCCGTTGAAGGGGCTCAACTGGTTCTTCGACCATTGCGAAACCGTGTCCGACAAAAACATGGAGCGTATCAAGGCGCTGGGCGGCGGCATTGCGGTGCAGCATCGCATGGCGTACCAAGGAGAATACTTCATCGAGCGTTACGGCAAACAGGCCGCCGAACGCACGCCGCCGATCCGCAAGATGCTCGACCTTGGCATCCCGGTTGGCGCGGGCACCGACGCCACCCGCGTGGCGAGTTATAACCCTTGGGTTTCGTTGTACTGGTTGAGCACTGGGAAGACCGTTGGCGGCGTCTCCCTGTATCCCGACAAAAATTGTCTCAGCCGTGAGGAAGCCTTGCGGCTTTACACCCAGGGCAGCAGCTGGTTTTCCAGCGAAAGCGGCAAGAAGGGGGCGCTAAGGGCGGGGCAGCTTGCCGATCTGGTGGTGTTGACCGACGATTATTTCTCGGTTGCCGACGAACAAATCAAGGACATCGAATCCGTGTTGACCATTGTTGGCGGCAAAGTAGTACATGCGGTGGAGGAATTCTCGCCATTAGCGCCGCCGCCCATTCCGGTGTTGCCGGAGTGGTCACCGGTCAAAGTGTTCGGTGGTTACGGCGCTCCATTGGATATACGCAAGGCCGCGCGCGCGGGCGTACCGGTGCCGCATGAACACAACTGCTCCTGCCATGCGCACGGTTGCAGCCATGCCTGGCACCAGTTGTTGTCGGCTGCCGAAGAGTCCCGCTATTCCGGGTTTTGGGGCGGCGGTTGCGAATGCTTTGCCTTCTGAAGAGTGAAAAGTGAGAAGTGAAGAGCGAAATAAACACCACCCTGTGTCAGCCGGGGTTTGTTTCACCATTCACTTTTCACTCTTCATAATTCAATCCCCCGATCACCATTAGCGTTTTCCGGCTTTTGTGCTTAAATAGCGGGATGAACTCCAGCATCAGGGCTTACGCAACGTCCGGCAAGGGTCAGCCGCTCCAACCCATCGAATACTCGCCCGGCGAGTTGCAGGACGAACAGGTTGAAATCAAAATCAGTCATTGCGGCATCTGTCACTCTGACTTGTCAATGATCGACAACGATTGGGGGATGAGCGCCTACCCGTTGGTTCCCGGCCACGAGATCATCGGCACAGTGTCGGCGGTTGGCAGCCACGCCAAGAATGTCAAGGTCGGCCAGCGCGTCGGGCTTGGCTGGTTCTCCGGTTCCTGCATGGCCTGCAGCGAATGCATGTCCGGCAATCATAATCTTTGCACCCATGCCGAATCCACCATTGTGCACCGCCATGGCGGTTTTGCCGACCGTGTCCGCTGTCATTGGTCCTGGGCCATCCCGTTGCCGGAGCAGCTTGATTTCACCAAGGCCGGCCCCTTGTTCTGCGGCGGCATCACCGTGTTCAACCCGATTGTGCAATGCGGGGTCAAACCCACCGATCGCGTCGGTGTCATCGGCATTGGTGGTCTCGGTCACATGGCCCTAAGCTTTCTCAACAAATGGGGCTGCGAGGTTTATGCCTTTACTTCCAGCGAATCAAAGCGCGAGGAAGCGCTAAAGCTCGGCGCGCATCAGGTGGTCAACTCGCGCGACTCCGCGCAGTTGCAGAAAATTGCCGGATCGCTGGACTTCATCATCTCCACGGTCAACGTCTCGCTCGACTGGAACGCCATCCTCGGTGCGCTGGCCCCGCGCGGGCGACTCCATTTGGTTGGTGCTGTGTTGGAGCCGATTCCGGTTCCGGCCTTCACCCTGATCGGCGGACAAAAGGCCATTTCCGGCACCCCGCTCGGCAGTCCCGCCACCACCGCCAGGATGCTGGACTTCTGTGCCCGCCATGACATTGCCCCGGTCACCGAGCACTTCCCGATGTCCAAGGTGAACGACGCCATCGAGCATCTGCGCGCAGGCAAGGCGCGTTACCGAATCGTGCTGGAAAACGACTTTAAGAAATAACATTCACCGCAGAGGCGCGGAGAGCGCAGAGTAAATGCAATTTGTTGGGTTTTGAAGCTAATGCGAAAACCAAAAAAACTCCGCGTCCTCTGCGCCTCTGCGGTGAATTGTGCAGGCCTTAATCCCCCGTGTAAGCCGCCCACTTGACCATCTTCTTCTTGAGATTGATCGTGCGGCCGTCCACGCGGAAGGTGCCGTCGCCATTGGCGTGAAAGGTGCGGCGCTCCTTGCGCTTGGGATCAATCCAGGCGCGCACCGCGTCGAGGATGAAGATGTTGTATTTCTTGATCTCGTCCATCACCCGGCATTCGATATGCGCGAGGCATTCGTTGACCAGCGGCGCCTTTACCTCCCGCGCCGGTTTGCGGGTCAGGCCGAACTGGGCGAATTTATCCACATCGTGTCCCGAGCAGTTGCCGATATCCACGACCTTGCCCGCCAGGTCTACGGTGGGAATCGCAATCACGCATTCGCGGGTCTTGCGCAACGCGGCATAACTGTAATCCCAGGGGCCGATCACGCAGCCGATGCGGGGTGAGAAATCCAGCACCATGTGCCAGCTCATGGTCATCACATTGGGTTTGCCGTTGAGGACCGTGGTGACCAGCACCACCGGGCCGGGTTCCAGCAGTTGAAACGCCTTGGAGAGGGGGAATTCTTTCATGATGCTCCTTGTTTGTTCAAGTTTGCTCCGTCCTTCCGGCGGCCAGGTTGTTCATCAACAAAGTCCCGGAAGACAGGATACCCTAACATAAAAACGCCCGCAAAACCAGCCCGGAAACAGAACAAGGCCCCGGGGTCGCCGGAGCCCTGCCTGGTTTATTAAATGAACGGTAAACTTACTTGGCGGGTTTTACTTCCACCGAGGCGGCGGTCATGATGTACTGGATCGTCACCTTGGAGCCGACCTTCAAGTCGCCGGACACCTTGGTATTGGCATCGCGGGCGATTTCCCATTTTTCCGTGCCCTTTTGCACCACGATGGTGGTCGGGGTCAGCTCGAGCACCGGGCCGGTAACCTGGTAGGTTTTCACACCCGCAAACGCGAAGCTTGCGGCCAACATCAACACGCTGACGGTGAGCGTTATTTTTTTCATGTAACTCCTATGGGTTGTTTTGCGCGGGGATTCCCCACGCCCTCCATCCATACTCCGTTTTTACCGGAACGCATCAAAAATCCAAGATTCCGCGCCTCTGGGTGAAAATAATGCACTCTTTTACGGCAGAATATTCCCTGCCGCGAGATAGACATCATACCACTCCTGGCGGGTGAGGTGAATCTCGGCGGCCTTGAAGCAATCCTTCAGGCGTTGCAGGTTGGTCGTGCCGGTGACCGGCTGCATCTTGGCCGGATGGCGCAATAGCCAGGCCATGGCGATGGTGACATTGCTGACACCATACTTGGCGGCCAGTTCGTCGATCTTGGCGTTCAGCTTCGGGAACTTCTCGTTGCCGAGGAACACGCCCTCGAAGAAGCCGTACTGGAACGGCGACCAGGGCTGGATGGTGATGTCGTGCAGGCGGCAGAAATCCAGGATGCCGCCGTCGCGGTTCACCGCATTGCCGTCGAGCATGTTCACGTGCAGGCCCTGGGAAATCATCGTCGCGTTGGTGATGCTGAGCTGCAGCTGGTTGGCCAGCAGCGGCTGCTTCACATGGCGTTGCAGCAACTGGATCTGCATCGGGTTCTGGTTCGACACGCCGAAGTGCCGCACCTTGCCGCCCGCATGCAACTGGTCGAAGGCCGCCGCCACTTCCTCTGGCTCCACCAGCGCGTCGGGACGGTGCAGCAGCAGCACGTCGAGGTAATCGGTCTTCAGGCGATCGAGAATGCCGTCCACCGAATCGAGAATGTGCTCCTTGGAAAAATCAAAGCGCTTGCCGCGCACGATGCCGCACTTGGATTGCAGGATCAACCTGCCGCGCACGCTGGGATTCATCCCCAGCACCTCGGCGAAGATCTTCTCGCAATCGCCGTTGCCGTAGATGTCCGCGTGGTCGAAGAAATTCGCCCCCTCGTCCAATGCGCCCTTGATCAGTTTCCCCGCCTCCGCCTTGTCGATGCTGTTGATGCGCATGCACCCGACCGCCACGACCGGCACCTTCAAGTCACTTTTCCCCAGTTGGATGGTTTTCATAGATAAATTGTTTGCTGCTTCTGATAGATGATTGGGGGTGAATTATTAGCGAATTCGCGAAAAATGCCACCGCAAAAATAACGATACATGAATTTGTAACAAGCCAAGGGGAAGGGTGAAAAGTGAAGAGTGAAAAGTGAGATGAATACCGCTCCCGCGTCAGCCGGATCTTATTTGATTCGCTACGCTAAGGTCATCTGTGGCGGCGAGTAGTTGCCGCCTCCATTTCACTCTTCACTTTTCACTACTCACTCTTTTCTCTCCCGCGTGAGAAATCGAAGTTTTGTGTTACTGTTTTTGGACAGGAAACAGCGGGGGTAACATGAAGATTGCATCCGAATATCAGGGACGGCGGAAGCCCGAATTAATCCGCGCGTTTGACAACAGGAACGGCACGGCCACGGCCGGGACGCCAACGGCTTCGCCCGTTGACGACGGCGCCCTGCTGGACGGCTATTCCGCCACCATCAGCGGCGTGGTCGAGAAAGTCCGCCCCGCCGTGGTCAACATCCGCGTGCACAAGGGCGGACCGGGTTCGCAGAACGGCGGCAGCGGTTCCGGCTTTGTCATCACCCCGGACGGCTATATTTTGACCAACAGCCATGTCGTGCACGGCGCCAGCCACATGCAAGTCGCGCTGGCTGACGGCCGTTTGCTCGACGCCCAACTGGTCGGCGACGACCCCGAGACCGACCTTGCCGTCATCCGCATCCACGCGCCCGACTTGGTGCACGTGCCCCTCGCGGACTCGCAACAGCTGCGCGTCGGCCAGATCGCCGTCGCCATCGGCAGCCCCTTCGGGTTCCAGCAGACCGTCACCGCCGGCGTGGTCAGCGCCCTCGGCCGCTCCATGCGCTCCGAGTCGGGCCGCCTGATCGACAACATCATCCAGACCGACGCCGCCCTCAACCCTGGCAACTCCGGCGGCCCGCTGGTCAACTCGCGCGGCGAAGTCATCGGCGTCAACACCGCCGTGATCCTGCCCGCGCAGGGCATCTGCTTTGCCATCGCCAGCAACATCGCCAAATTTGTCGCCGCCTGGCTGATCAAGGAAGGCCGCATCCGCCGCAGCTGGATCGGTATCGCCGGGCAGAACGTGCCCATCCACCAGCGCGTGGTGCGCTTCCACCAGCTGCCCCTGTCGCAGGGAGTCCTGGTGGTCGGCCTCGAACCGGACAGTCCCGCCCGCACTGCGGGACTGACAGAAGGGGACATCGTCATCGCCTTCAACGGCCAGCCCGTTGCCGGCATCGACGACCTGCACCGCCAGCTGGTTGCCGCCGTCATCGGCGTGCCGACCAGGCTCACTGTTATCCGGTATACCGAGAAATTTAACCTGACCGTCACACCGCGGGAGTTGTTGGGATTGAAGTGAGGCCGCCGGATTTCGTAGTATCGCTCCATGAACAGCATGAACCCCAAGGTTGACGCCTATCTAAGCGAGACCCCGAAATGGCGGGAAGAATTGCAGGCCCTGAGAAAGATCATCCTCGGCTGCGGGCTGGCCGAGGAATTGAAATGGGACGCTCCCTGCTACACCTTGCAGGGCAGCAACCTGGTCATGCTGGGCGCTTTAAAGGACTATTGCGCGCTTGCCTTTCTCAAGGGGGTTTTGCTCAAGGACCCCAAGGGTATTCTGACCGCGCCGGGGAAGAACTCGCAATCGGTGCGACAGGCGCGCTTCACCTCCCTCCGCGAAATCACCGCATTGAAGCCGGTCCTGAAAGCCTACATCCGGGAAGCCGTCGGGGCGGAACAAGCCGGGTTGAAAGTGGAGTTTAAAAAACACAGCGAACTTGATTTCGTCCAGGAACTGCGGGACAAACTGGCGGAAGACAAGACCTTCAAAACCGCCTTCACGGCACTCACGCCGGGACGGCAGCGGGCCTACAACCTTTACTTCTCCGCGCCCAAGCAAGCCAAGACCCGCCAGTCGAGGATCGAACAACACACCCCGCGCATCCTCAAGGGACTGGGAATCAACGATTGCACCTGCGGCCTGACCAAAAGACCGCCCTCTTGCGACGGCTCGCACAAGCAGCTTAGTGGGAAGATGAGTAAGTCAGGGCTTTGAGATATATCAATTTGCCCCGGTATTATAAATATCCCGTATGATCTGGTCGGAGAGTTTTTGCAGGTCGTAGGTTCTGCCGACTTTGACATGGCAGATGGGGATGCCCGCTGACTTCAAGGAATCATCGACAAACGCGTCGCGTTCTTTTCTGCGGCTGAGCTGGTGGGATTTATCGTCCAGTTCAATCACACCGAAGACTTGCAGGGTGTCGGCGCGAGCCAGCACGAAATTCACATGCTTCTGCGCGATCCTGCGGAAGTCGCCGAAATCGGAATGTTGTAACAGGTCGGCGATGCGCACCTTGACGAAGATGAGGGCGTCCGGGTCGAGGATGCCCCGCAATTCGTGGAAAAACTTGGCCTCCGCCGGACTCAGTAAATCTCGCTTTTCAAAGGAACCGGATTTGCCTTTTACGGGTAGCCTGCGCAAGGCTTGGCTTGCTGCGACGAGGATAATTACCCCGATCAATACTGGAACCCAAGCAGACATGGCAGATACTTTATCCGTCCGCCAGCAGGTCGTTCATCTCTTTTTCGATGAAGTCCAGAATGTTGTCGGCGGGATTGTTGCCTCGGTTCGGCGTGGCCTCGTTGTAACGGGTTTCCGGATAGGCCAGCAGGAGCAGGCGTTCCAATTTGCTGATCCAGGTCTTGTGCCGGGGAATGATTACGCGCAAATGCGTGGCCTGTTCAAAGTAAACACTGCGCTTGTGATTGGTGAGCCGTTTGCCGAGGTTGGAATCCCCGCCGCCCGCCTTGCCGATGTATAGATATTCCTTGTCCTTCTTGAAGCAATAACAACCCGCCTTGTCGATCAGCCTGGCCTTTTCCAGCCAGTTGCAGGCGTCCTCGTATTTCGATTCGCAATCGTCGCCCTTCAGCTTGCGCTGGATGTCGCATTCCTTCCATACCAGCTCATCAATCCAGATGTGGTACATTTTGCTCTTTTGCCAGTAGGCAAACACCGCCTCGCGCACGCGCTGCTTGGTCAGCTTGGCCTCCTTGCGGGTGGTTTCATATTCCTCGGACAAATGCACGTTCTTGATCTCGGCAATAATCGACTCCCGTTGCGCTTTCCAGAGTAGGTCGAGGTCCTTGCGGATGGCGGAAATCAACTTCGACTTGGTGATGCCTTGTTCTTCATTGTGGTCATCATGGTCGTCATCCTCGTCATTCCCGGCGGAGGCGATGGCCTTCAGGTCAACCGTGGTATCATTGTCCTTGTCCGCAGTTTCCTCGGCGGTTTCCGTTGACGGAGCCTTCAACGTTTCCACCTGGGGCAGGGAGATCGCGTTCAGGGGCACCCAATCCTTCTCCCCCGCCGAACACACCAAGGTCTCGGCGGTCAGGGTTTTGCTTTCCAGCAATTCACGAATTTCTGCGGCAGACAATGGGCCATTGACTGTCACCCCATCGAGACAATAGTAATAATCCTTCATATTCGGGAAGTAACAGGGCGAATCTACGCCTGTTTGCGGTTCGAAGCAAGAGGAAGAAAGGAGTTTAACTATTGATTAGGTGGAATTTCTGTAATTCAAATTGTCAAAATAAGTAGTTATGCACTAAATAGGACATGGTTGAGTCTTGGAGAAAAATTATTGATGGAGCTCTATTGGTTACGATTGCTTCGGGGTATTTGTATTTATTGGGCTCAGTTTATAATTCCTATTATTATGATTGTATGGGGATTCCTCAAGATTTGATCGATTTGAATCCCCTGCAACTTATGACCATAGGGAGTATGTATGGTTTTACGGTTGTGATTTATGTGATGGGTATAATGGGAATTATTTTTTTAATAGGAAAAAGTTCTTCTTTTAAAATCAAAGCAATAAATGCATTTAGTCTAAATGAAGTTTGGTCAAAATGGATGCTAAGCTCTTTGGTAATAGGAGTCCTGTTTATTGGGCCGCTTTTATGGGTCGGACATCTTGCAACAAGGGCGGCATCAAAGAATATGTACAAATTACCGTCAGTATCAGTAACTACAAAATCATCACGTATTCTCCCTGAGAATTTGCATTATGTGGCTTATGGAAAAGGAGACTATGTATTTTTGAAACAACCCCAAAAGGATGATGGTAGTCTTGAGGTGGTTGTTGTACCTGCTGATGACATCAAATCATTATCTATATATTCAAGACCATCAGCATGGCTGGAAATCAAGAAATGATATCATTTAATATTGATGATATTACAAGAAGGTCATATCCGATGTTAGATCATCGGTAGATAAAAAATTTCGATAAGCAAAATTATCTAATGAGTCTTGTTGATCTTTGACCCGCCTTCTTAACTCGCGCATGCGTAAAAAGGGGTGTCCTTCGTTTAATCCGTAAATCTCTATCGTAATGCTTGCCCGCTTTTTATCTTCGAGAGAAGCTTGTTCATTCACTAGGAGGTAGCCGTTAGTGAAATCCCAACGGAAATAACGATCAAATTCATAATTTATAGTGTCTGGTGATAAAAGATTTCCATCAAATTTTTCCAACTTTTTACCTTGGCAAAAGGAACAGCAATAATACAAATTGTCCCACTTATAAGCAAATCGGGGGAATGTTTGTTTGGGTTTGAAATGTTCGATAGTTTCTTGGCCGGGCGGAGAAACTGGAAATATGTCGCAAAAAGAACAATGTGCCTGGGTTTGTTCTTTGAGTGGAGGAAGCAAAAGTTGGTTTACCGGAGTGTTTTCATGCTGATGCCAATGAAAACAAGCTGCTGGGTTATGGTTTTTTCGTTCTTCCCATGCTTGTCCCCAAGTTTCCCAGTTTGTTTCAAGAATACCGGGTGTGGTTCCACGTTTAAACGCTCGCATTGACATGGTGGTTGTGAGATCAAAATAAATGGATTAAGCGAGAGGGAGTCGTTTTTTCATTTGTGCGATTTCGCAACCCATCATAAAGCGTAATTCATTACCTCTTTCCGCAATTTGTAAGGCTAGTTCATGGGCACTTTTATAGGAGTCGGTATTTCCGTTGTAAGCATCATCACGATATTTTTTAAACTGAATCAGAAGTTGTTCGGTTTCAGGATCGTAAGATTGAAGTTCATTCAGTCCCATAATGTCTTCAAGAACGGACATATAACTATCTCCCCTACTTGCAGGAATGGCGTTCTTTACAAAGACGCCTTCATTTTCGTTTACTAAACAGTGTATCCAACCGTGATTGATCGAGGAAATAACAAACGGAGAATGTGTTGCAACAAAAATTTGAGCTTTAGGAAAAAGCTTTTGAAATGCAGGAAGAATTTTTCTTTGCCAACTTGGGTGTAGATGACTTTCAATTTCGTCTAACAAAAAAATAGCGGATGAATCTATCGGATCTT
This sequence comes from Verrucomicrobiales bacterium, assembly GCA_031256975.1. GTDB lineage: Bacteria > Verrucomicrobiota > Verrucomicrobiia > Methylacidiphilales > JAAUTS01 > JAIRPN01. Next base: position 87,902 of record JAIRPN010000019.1, read on the forward strand.
CTTTGCCTTGAAGGGTTGCATCCATCATGACAACAGCATGAGCAAGCCAACCAATAATAGAACGTAGACCATCCGGCAACAGGCTAAATAGCAGTTTTTCATTATTACCCCAATTGACCATGATGTTGGGTTCGCCATAAGACTCTATATGAAATGTTAAATTTTGTCCCGTGATACTGCTTAATGTAGATTCCAATCGCTTTATTAATCGTACTGCCCTAGGCAGTTCGATGGTTGTAGTTGAGCCTGCATTAAGATTCTCCATAGCAGCGCGAATTTTTAGATTGGCGATCGATTGCAGAAGTTCTTGTGATTGGTCAGGAGGTCTAGAAAAGGATAGATTAATCTTTGGATTGGGTATTTGAGATGCAGACATTAATCCAATTTTAGCATCTTGGACATAAGCGGCTCCATTGTATGAAAAGGCAGGTATATTTTGTGAGGAAGATGCAAAATCACCATGTATTTGTAAATAGTATCCTCTCCCATCACGTGATGTAATAGAGTTGCCAGGAGAATTTACTTCGATGAGTACTGTTTCTGTGGCTTTTGTTAATCTTTTAATCAGATGTGCATCCTCTCCCAAAACGGCAGCAAGAATGGAGAGTAAGCGAGTTTTCCCCGTACCATTAATGCCAGTGAGAATATGAATCTCTGCTAGATCTTCAGCTTCCTTAGTTTTTTCAGGAAAATGAATGGTCTGATCTTGAAACGGAGAGAAATCTTTTATCTCCAGTTGGCGAAACATATGCGTAAGGATGAGATAGAGACTAGTAAGTTCAAGCCAAAAAAATACGGATGTTTTGATTGTTAGACAGCTGTTAATAGTAATTTTGAGAAAAACTGATAAGACCTGATCTATGAAACAGAAGAGAATGCAAGTAGCTTGGAAGTCATACGCTGATTACGACTCAGCAAAAGGATGTAAATTATGCATTTATGCTTGGATCAAAAAGGGGAGATTGCTTTACGTGGGGAGAGCCAAGAATTTTGGTGTTAGATATGCGGGTGGTTATAGGTATTTAGTCACCCTATTACTAGAGTCTGAGCATGATTTGTACATTTCATCCAAAATTGCGGGCAAAGCAAATTGGGATAAGAGAAGTCGTAAGGTGGAGGGGGCGCTTATTAATGAATGGTGTCCTAAGCATAACAAGAATAAAAAACCGAAAGACGCCATAGCAAACTTAAAAGGGTGGAAATGGATTTGTGAGAAGAAGCGGATGACTTTAATCACAAGGGGGAAAAATATAGAAATCACAGACTAGTAAGGAAGATCAGTTATTGTTGTTTTATCCTTTCAGTGTGTTCGGATCTTTTCCCGTGGTTAAAAAACTTCCACTGCGATAAAGAATTTCTTCGTTTCGTATAAATCTTCATACATAGTGCTTGACAGGGAGACGGGGGATGCGGTATGTTCCTCGCACTTGTTAGGGAAACCGTTCTTTAAAGCCTCTCTAAAAGAGGGCTGGTTAAGCGAAGAACAAAACCTCACAAGCCCTTGAACATGAGAGACCTTGACACATTCGTCTGTTGTTCGCGCTCGCGCGCTCGCGCGCTCCAAGCGTAGAGTTCTCTCCCTTCCTTCCAAAAACTCGCTTTCTCGCGTATACATTTTTGCACAAAAGGAATATGCATGCGGATACACCACGCTAAAATTATATTTGATATCCGCACAGGCTGATTCCCAGCCCCACCCAGTCTGCCTGCCAGCCTTGCTCGGTCTGTCAACCAGCCTTGGCCAGTTTTGTTCCCAGCCTCACCGGGGCTTGCAGGCAGCCTCGGGCAGTCTGGTTGGCAGACCCCCGCAGGCTTGGAAGCAGCCTGCCCCAGTCTGGTCGCCAGCCTCACCCGTTTAAACCCCAAAAACAATAAAAGGAAAGCAGTACTACCCCCTATGAAAAGAAGCAATGGACACGGAGTGCCCGACTATATGCCGGTCAGCGAAGACGGACTGGTCAAGTGGTTCGACAATTACTTCGCCAACCTGCCCGCCTACCAGACA